>JBLWWM010000002.1:0-440727 GCA_048267905.1 Balneola sp. | reverse complement strand
ATTTTAAAAACATTTATTAATACTTTATTAACTTCAAATATTTCGTATTATTTGTAGTTATTCAAAACCAACATATAGTTTACATGAAATTGATTATCACGATTTCAATAACACTTTTATTTTTTTCTACCCTATTAATAGCTCAATCTGGGCATAATTCAAAACAAGAACCAATTCAACTTCGCTCGAAATCTTCAAGTTCAACTTATTACTCGCCAGATTATGGATATACTGGTGGAAATTCGCCATCATTTACCTTTAGAGTAGGATTTTCTGGTAAAGAACAGAAGGTGAGTTACTTCGGAAATAATCTTAAACAACTTGTGAAGGATAATGAACAAGCTTTAGCTGAGATGAATACGTTTGCAAAAAAAAGAAGGGGAATGGTTATTGGTTATGCTATGGTAGGTGGCGGTATTGTTGCAACCATAGCTGGAGTAGAAAAAAGAGGGGTCCAAAGTGTTGATTTAAGAACTGGGAAAGTAGACAGTAAATATACACTTAAAGGACTTGGAATACTCGGTGTAGGAACTGCATTTGTTGGTATTATTGCTATAGCCATTAATGGAGATGGAATTACAAAATATGTAGAACGTGCTGTACAAATTTATAATGGCGATCTAGGTATTGTTTCAACTTATAGAGATGGAGCAAGCATGGATATAAAACTTACTCCATCCATCGAACCTAATTACATTGGAATTGGTTTGACAGTAAGCTTATTCTAACCCAACTCGTTTAAAAATAACATCTACATTGCGACTATGATGTTTATAGCTAAAAATTATTCTAGACGTTTAATCTTCTTTTATTTTAATATAAAAGCTACTGCCTGAGTTGTGAGGTGTTTCGTAAACAGATAGCATTGTTAAGCCTTTATTCTTTGATAACCATGCTTGACTAATTAAAGTGCTTCCATATTTATTAAGTTCTATTTTATCTCCAATAAAGGGGGAGTAATACCTATTTAGATCCACAGTATTTGGGTTATATAAAGCACCTAAGTCTGCACAACCTAATTCTCTGAAAGGATAATCAATATATATGCTTCCCAATTCATCAATTTCAATAGAAAAAGCTAATGTATCATTGTTAAGCTCAACAATTTTAGTATCAAATGTATCATTACCTTTACAATCTGGGCCAGTTATAGAATATGAACCATTAAAATTTTCTTGAATTGAGTAGATGCTCTTTACACCGGTATGATTAACGTTGGTTACAACCCACTCAGCTTCTCCAGAGTAATTATCCCATGAGTTAGCACGATTCGATGTCATTTTATAAACATAATTCCACGTATCTCCAACTTCTATTGGGAAATAATCGCTTACTACATCATTTCCACTCATTTCTAATTCCTTAAAATTAGAAACACAAGCTCCATTCAAATTCGCATCAAAACAATCAGCATTAGCAACATATCCCATGTCTTTTATATACCCCTCTATAACATGCTCCTCTAGGTATTCATGGGAAAAGTGAATTTCCTTTAAGCGTTTATTTAACCCGTTAATACTAAATGAACCTAAAGAATCCGTCTTTCCCGTTTTTGCTAATATTTTGATCCCATTTAGAATGTCATAAACCTTTATTTCAACATTCTCAACGGGTATAGATTCATAAACTATTGTTCCAAAAAAACCATCCTCTCCAATTTTTTCAGGTAAAATCTCTAAGTGAATTTCAATACTATTTTGTTCAGAAGAAACAGATATTGGAACTTTTGCGGTATCTATATCACTATATATAATATGAGCAATATAATCCCCTTCACTAAGGTTTTCGATTCGATAGTTGCCATCTTTATCAGTTGTATCACTTTTATCTGAAATTATTACAACAACACTATTTAAAGGAAAGTTTTCAGCTTCTGATGTAAATGACACAATCCCGAAAATACTAATTAGTTTGGGCTCTTCGCTATTCGTAATATTTTTACATGAATGAAAAATCAATGCTAAAAACAATAGGATAGTAAATTTGGCCACAGTGTACATATCACTTCATTAAAATTAGTACTTATAATCTACAAAAATACTATTGAAGTTAAAGCCCAACTCGTTTAAAAATAATATCTACATTGCGACTATGATGATTTAGATCAAAAGCGTCTTCAATCTCCTCTTGGGAAAGATAACTTGTTATAAAAGCATCTGCTTCTACTAATGGCTTAAAGAGCTTCTGGTTTTCCCAGGCTTCCATTGCTAAAGGTTGAACAGAATCGTAAGCTTGCTCACGAACAATTCCTTTCTCAATAAGTTTATTAAGTACTCGCTGAGAAAAAACCAAACCCTGAGTTTTCCAGATATTGGCTTCCATATTCTCTTCAAAAACAACTAAATTCTCCAAAACATTCGCAAATCTAGCCAACATATAATCTACTAGCATTGTTGCATCAGGTATAATAATACGTTCCGCTGAAGAGTGCGAAATATCACGTTCATGCCACAACGGAATGTTCTCGAAAGAGGTAATCATATATCCACGAAGAACCCGAGCACACCCTGTAATATTTTCTGAACTAATTGGATTACGTTTGTGTGGCATTGAAGATGATCCCTTTTGACCTTTTCTGAAAGCTTCCTCTGCCTCACGAACTTCGCTACGTTGCAAGTGGCGAACCTCAACAGCCATCTTTTCCATACTTGAGCCAATTAATGCCAATACCGACATATAATGAGCATGACGATCACGTTGCAAAGTTTGTGTTGAAATCGGCGCAGGAGTAAGACCTAATTTCTCACAAGTAAAATCTTCTACTTCTGGTGGGATATTTGCAAATGTTCCTACAGAACCTGAAAGCTTGCCAAACTCTACATCTGCAGCAGCTTTTTCAAAACGCTCGAGATTTCTCTTCATTTCAGCATACCAAAGAGCACATTTCAAACCAAATGTAGTTGGCTCTGCATGGATACCATGTGTTCTGCCCATCATTACCGTATATTTGTGTTCTCTAGCTTTGTTAGCAAGGACGTCAATCATACGCACTATGTCTTCTTTAATAAGCTTATTGGCTTGTTTTAAGCGCACTCCCCAAGCTGTATCTACCACATCGGTTGAAGTCAGCCCAAAGTGAATCCATTTCTTCTCCTCTCCTAATGATTCTGAAACCGAACGTGTAAAAGCTACAACATCGTGACGAGTTTCTGCCTCAATTTCTTTGATTCGATCTACATCAAACTTAGCTTTTTCATACAGCTTGTCTACATCTTCCAATGGGATTGTTCCCAGTTTAGCCCAAGCCCAACATGCTGCAAGTTCTACATCAAGCCATGCTTGAAATTGATTCTGTTCAGTCCAAATATCTGACATTTGCTTTCGCGAGTATCGATCAATCATTCTACGTTGTTTTTTCAATTCCGATTAGTGAGTGCTCTAAGATACGAGATTGTATCACTTGAAATCATACACTTTTTAACTAAAACCAAACTTAAAGCTACATTTCAGAGAATTTTCTAAAATTTATTCGAAGCGCTTTCAATAAATAGTATTATATAAAAAAGCGCTTACAATTATTTATTTAAACTTATTTACAATTAGGCCTTATTATTTTTATTTGTTTTTGATATCTGCCTAATTAAATTATTAATGAATTTTTCACACTCTCTCTCACAACAAATAATACACTTATGAAGCATAACTATAAATTTTATATAGCATTTATAATACTTCTATTCTCGGTGGATAGTATTTACGCTCAAGATGCTACCGAATTAACTGCAGAAACTGTTCAATCAAATCTTAATTACGTTTGGACTATCATAGCAGCTTGTTTGGTCTTTTTTATGCAAGCAGGTTTTGCCTTAGTAGAAACTGGGTTTACACGTGCAAAGAACGCGGTTAATATTATCATGAAGAACGTGATGGACGTTTCCGTAGGCACCATAGTATTTTTTCTAGTTGGTTTTGGTCTTATGTTTGGTTCATCCACTACAGGGTGGTTTGGTACCGATGGATTTCTGCTTACTAATACTGGAGATTGGCCCGTTGAATGGACTTATGCCTTTTTCTTTTTCCAGGCGGTATTTGCTGCTACTGCTGCAACTATAGTTTCTGGTGCAGTTGCTGAAAGAACCTCCTTTCCTGCTTACATTGTTTTCTCTGTAATTATTACTGCCCTTATTTACCCAGTTTTTGGTTCTTGGGCTTGGGGAAGTTTATACAACGGAAGTGGCTGGTTAGAAAATTTAGGCTTTATAGATTTTGCAGGCTCTACAGTTGTTCATTCGGTAGGTGGATGGGCGGCTCTTGCTGGAGTTATTGTAGTTGGGCCACGAGTTGGTAAGTACATTAATGGCAAACCCCAACCAATTAAAGGACATAGTTTACCATTAGCTTCTCTCGGTGTTTTTATACTCTGGTTGGGATGGTTTGGGTTTAATGCAGGCTCAACAACAACAGGAGACTCAACTATTGCACTAATTGCTCTTAACACATTCTTAGCTGCTGCGGCTGGAGCAACTACAGCTATGGCCGTTACCTGGATTATAAGTGGTAAACCAGATGGTGAATTTACATTAAACGGAATACTTGCAGGGCTTGTAGGTATAACAGCAGGTTGCGCAAATCTTACACCAGAATTTGCATTACTTGCAGGAGCTATAGCTGGAATAATTTCATACTTCGCCTACAAAATTATTGAAAAATTTGTTGATGATGCTGTTGGAGCCATCACTGTACATGGTGTATGCGGTGCTTGGGGAACATTAGCAGCAGGCTTATTCGATTCTGCTGGTTTTAGCTGGAGTGTTGTTGGAGTTCAGTTAATCGGAATTGTAGCGGCTTTCGCTTGGACTTTCACAATGAGCTTTATCGCATTCAAAACCATAAACATATTTATTCCTCTAAGAGTGAATGGCGAGCTTGAAGAGATGGGATTAGATCTTCATGAACATGACGCACATGCTTACCCTGAATTCGGGAAACATGCACTAAATGACGTGCTAGAACCTACATTATCCTAATTGCAGTTTTTAAGACCGCTATAGGTCTTAAAGTTACAAAGGGAGAGAAAATCTCTCTCCCTTTTATTTCAGTTACTCACTATTAGCTCACCTTTAGTGATACACCTTTCTTAATTAAAATTTAAACCAAAGGAATCCCCTCATGAAATCACTTTGTCAAATTTCTAAAACTTCATTCATTGTCATCCTATTTTCCATTTTTCTCGGAACAACATTAACCTTTGGCCAGGTTAGCCTTGGAACTGACGTTAACAGCCGTTATGTCTGGCGTGGCATCGACTTTGGACAATCTCTAAGCTACCAACCAAGTTTAAGCTATTCTTCTGGAGGATTTGAAATAGGAACGTGGGGTTCTTACGCAATCTCAAACAGTGCAGCAAATGAATTGGACCTATGGGTTTCTTATTCAATAGATATTAACGAATCATCTTCGCTTTCACTTGGATTAACCGACTACTTCTTTCCCTCAGCCGCAGGAGGATATTTTGACTTCAATACAGATGGAAGCCATGTCATTGAACCTTTTATCAGTTATTCTAGTAGTTTTTCTATCACTGCATACCTGAATGCTTTAAATGATCCAGACAATTCAATTTATATAAACGCATCTATCCCTTTCACAATAGATGATGTTAGCTTAGAGGCATTTCTTGGTTTCGTGCCTTCTGCTAGTGCTTGGTATGGAACTTCTGGAGCTGCTATTCAGGATATTGGCATCACAGCCTCTAAAGAAATTCCGTTTACTGACACGTTTTCTTTACCAATAAGCACAAGTTTTATTGTTAATCCATATACAGAATCTAGTTTCCTATTATTTGGATTCTCACTTTAATAAAAACATTTTTAATTCTAAAGAGACCTTATTTGGGTCTCTTTTTATCCTCACCCTTTTATTAATGTAACTGCTGTTCTTCCTTAGTTTCTTTTATACTAGATTCAAGTGTTAAGCGTCTATTAAAGCATTTTTGATACAATAGATTAAAATATTGATAGAATTGTATAAGCTTAAAAAGCATCTCTTTTTGTACTATTCAAGAAAAGGACGCTTAAAAATGGATTTAGAAAAAAAACATAGAAGTTGTGATTTTTGTGCAACAATTGAAGGACAGCCAAGACCAATTGGATTGTATACAGTTAAGCTTTCAATCATAAATTATAAGGGAAGTAAAAAGCTAGCTTGCCAAACTTGTAGAATAAGTGTTAGAAAAGAATATCGTTCTCAGAATAAGAGTATTGCTAAATATCTTAAAAAGTACTTTTCAAGACTAAAAATCGGTTTTTAGCCCCCTTAACTCCGTTAAATAGCTATTTCCTTCTAACATTGGTGAAGAAGGCATTTGAAATTCAAACATGACAAAGAAGAGATCTATGAAAGGGCCTCTTTTTTATTGCACAGGAATTTTTAACCAATCACCTTGATTAATGACCTGGTCTAACTCAATTTGATTGATAATAGCTATATCCAATGCTTCTATATTCATTGGTAAAATAGAAGGTAATAAATCTTGAAATTTAGCGGTCTTTGAAGCTTTAACGAGCTTTAAACTAACTGGCTTTATATTAAGAATACTTGGATCGGTTACGCTTCCAAATCCATTATAAACGGATACAAATCTACTTTTATACTCATTAAACTGAGCTTCGGTAGTGTAACTTAAGAATTGATACACATTTCCGTTATAGTTCAACGCTGAGATATCTAAATGCAAACTCCCGCCATCTTCTGTAACGACACTTGCTTCCGCTTTGTACCCTGAATATCCACTTACTGTAATCTGTTCTTGGCTAATTGCTGAAATACTCTCCTGGTTAAGTATCGCCTCGATTGAAGATTTTGGTGTAGAGTTTTCCTGATCGATGGTAAACTGTACAACTGCATCTTGCGCTTCATTTACAAGAATAACAGCACTTGGCTCATTATAGAGTGTAAAACCATTTGGTATAGTAAACTTAAACTTCAAATCAGGATGATAGAACACTCCATTTTTCTCAAAACCATCTCTAGGATTCTCGCCATAAAGAATTCCATCGGTGATCTTCAAAAATTCGTCTTTATCAACCTTGGTTTGTTTATACCCTTTTTGTTCCCATTCACTAGCTAATTTAGGTATAGTTTCTTCTCTTTCGCCTGGATCAGGGTGAGACGAAAGATGAGAAGGAATTCCTCCTCCCGCTTTCTCAGAAATTCTTTTTAAGGAAGTAAAAAACAATCCTCCTTCAGCTGCCTTGTAACCCTTCATCGCTGAATACTCAACTCCTAGCGCATCTGACTCCCTTTCATCGTCTCTACTATACGATAGAAAGAGTAATTGAGCGGTCTGGCTACTTAGTTGAAGTATATTTCCACCATCTAAACCAAAAGACTCACCTAATACAGCCCCTCCAATTACAGCTAACTGCCCGAATTGTTGCTCTGCGGCTCTTTGAGATGCGTGTCTTGCCGCTACATGGCCAATTTCATGTCCTAACACAACCATTAATTGGGCTTCATTTTCCAAATGGCCTAACAAGCCTCTAGTTATGTATACAAATCCTCCTGGTAATGCGAAAGCATTAACAACAGGGCTATTTAGCACTCTAAATGTGAACTCAATGTCTTTATATTCACTTGGAGTATCATCTCTTTTAAGGTGACTTACACTTAACAGCTCCTGACCTAAAGCAGAAACATATTCTGCGACTTCAGGATCGTCATAAAGCCCATACTGAGCTACAATTTCTTTATCAGACTCGGCTCCAAGTTGCTTTTCCTGTTCCCATGAATAGCCATAAACTCTTTTTTTACCCGAAATAGGATTTACTTGAAATGAAACGCAGGCATTAAAAGAAACTGCAACTATAAGTAAAAGTGTAAATTTTCGAATGTGTGGTATCATAAAAATTGTTTTAATTCTTCCTTAATTAACAAACTTAAAATAAGAACCTAAGTTCCAAAATATGCTTTATGAGATAATATTAACCTCTGGTGTTAATTCAATCTTAAACTCCTTGAAAATAGACGCCTTGATTCTCATTGCTAGATCCCAGATTTGAACTCCTGAAGCATTTCCATAGTTAACGAGTACAAGAGCTTGCTTTTCGTGAACTCCAGCGTCTCCTTCCCGTACCCCTTTCCATCCAGCTTCTTCAATTAACCAACCAGCAGGTACCTTAACCATTCCCTCAGAAACGAAATAGCTGGGCATTTTTTTATAATCTTGCTTTAGCTCTTCAAATAAAGAGGTCGAGATAATAGGATTCTTAAAAAAGCTTCCAGTATTCCCAATTTTAGCAGGGTTTGGTAATTTACTTTCCCTAACTTCTATTACAGCCTCGCTTACATCCTTGATTGTTGGATTGGAAATTCCCTTTTCTTCTAATTTATCAGCTAGAGCTTTATAATCAATTTTGGGGTCAGCGTTTTTTTGAAGCTTAATAGTAACCGAGGTTATAACTAATTTATTTTTGAGTTCATTTTTGAAGATGCTATTCCGGTATCCAAATTTGCATTCTTCTTTTAAAAATGTTCTGATTTCTCCTTTTGAAGGATCTAAAGCCTCAAGGCTTACGAATACATCTTTCAATTCTACACCGTACGCTCCAATATTTTGAATTGGAGAAGCACCAACTGAGCCAGGAATCAAGGATAGATTTTCTATTCCTCCCCAATCCTTTTCTACACAGCGAAGCACAAGCTGATGCCAATTCTCCCCCGCATTCACTTTCAGGTAAACATATGCTTCATCTTCCTTAACAAGATTCTCACCTTTTAAAGCCATATTAACAACTAAGCCATCAAAATCTGTTATAAAAAGCACATTACTTCCGCCTCCCAAAATCATATTGCTAAGCTTTTTTACATCAGCAAATTCCAAAGCTTCTTTGAGTTCTTGAATAGACTCGACTGACACGAAGTATTTAGCTTTGGAGGCTAATCCCATGCTATTATATGCAATAAGATCGAAGTCTTTTTGAAAGTTAAGTACTGGGGCCATTTTATTTCTAAGGTTCTACAATGAGTTTAGTGTCCTCTTTGCCAATTACTTTTACTCTAACCTTTTTAATTCGGTTATTAAGAACAGAGTGTACCGTTAGCTCAAGATCATGGTAGTTTACTCGTTCCCCTACAGTTGGCAAACTTTCAGTAAGGTGGTAAATCAACCCTCCCAGAGTTTCAAACTCATCCTCCTCTGAAGCAACTTTATAACCTAGAACATCTTCCATATCATCAAGGTCAATTTTTGCATCAAAAATGAATATCCCGTTTCTGAATTGAGTATAAAGTTGCTCATCTTCCGATGACTCATCCGTAATATCACCCACAATCTCTTCGAGTATATCGTCCATCGTTACCAACCCTTCAGTTCCTCCATACTCATCAACGACAATTGCTATGTGCGTTTTCTCTTGCTGAAAATCACGTAAGAGATCGTCAAGCTTTTTGGTCGCAGGGATAAATATGGTATTTCGGGAAATTGTCTTCCAATTAAAAGAAGGGTTTTCCTCTAATGAACTCAGATATGGAAGAATATCTTTAGCATAGATTACACCAACAATATTATCCAAATCATTTTCATATAATGGTAGCCGAGAAAGTGCCTTCTCTTTAATAATCTCTAAAACACTATTTAAAGAGTCGTTTATTGATACCGCATCAATATTAACCCGAGAAGTCATAATTTCGCGTACGGTTATATTTCCAAACTCAATAACATTCTCAATAATTTCTCTTTCATCTTCTTTAATAGAACCGTCTTTTTCACTTACTTCAGCCATCGTTTTGATGTCTTCAGTGGTCATTTTGCTAGATGGTTTTGGTAGATATTTCTCTAGGATGATGGTGCTATCTGCAATTAGTTTAGCAAGTGGTTTAAGTAAGATAAAGAATACAAAAATAAACATACTCCATCTTCTTGAAACAGATAGAGGGTTATTAATTGCAATGATTTTTGGTGTAATTTCACTGATAATCAGAATCATAAAAGTCAAAACCACAATTTCGACGGTGTAAACATAGATTTCTGAGAACCCAAAATGACTAACTATAGAGCCAGTTATAACGGCTGCCAACACAGAAGCAATAATATTAGAAAAGGTATTACAAATTAAAATAGTAGCGAGGAGCCTACGTGGCTTATCGAGCATCGTTAGGATTTGTGCGTCGCTACGGTGCTTCTCAGTAGCAGAATTTAGATCCTCTAATCGCCCTGAGAGAGAAAAAAATGCGACTTCCGATCCCGAAAAAATAGAAGATAAAAATAATCCTAAAATC
Organism: Balneola sp.; assembly: GCA_048267905.1. Taxonomy (GTDB): domain Bacteria; phylum Bacteroidota; class Rhodothermia; order Balneolales; family Balneolaceae; genus Balneola. The sequence continues at coordinate 430,509 of JBLWWM010000002.1, read as the reverse complement.
ATTACAATTACTTGTATTGACAATACAACGGCATCTATTTTACCTGAAACGATTCCGGTATCTACACTTGCAAATAACAGCATCATGATATGATGCGATTCATTTAGAATTTCCAAAAGTCCCTAATTATTAGTTTAGCTAAATTTAACTCCCTAGGAGTAAGCTACAAAATAAAAAAAGCGGTGAAAGCATTTTGCCCACACCGCTCTTTATAAATCTTATCGGATTTAGAACGGAAGATCATCATCCATATCATCAAAGTTACTATCTAACTGAACATTGCTAGACATTGGCTTTGCGTTTTGATTAGTGGCTGGTTTTGCACCACCACCGGAATTGTTATTTCCTCCGCCACCGCTATTATCACCTTTGCTATCAAGCATGGTCATTTGCAAGGCTTTAATCTCTGTGGTATAACGTTTCTGACCGTCTTTATCTTCCCACTGGCGAGTTTGTATCGGTCCTTCAATATACACCATAGAGCCTTTGTGTAAATATTGCTGGCAGATTTCAGCTAATCTACCCCATGCAACTACGCGGTGCCATTCTGTGCGTTCTTGGCTCTCTCCATTGCTATCTTTAAAGCGCTCGCTAGTAGCAATGTTTAGGGTTGCTACTGCAGTGTTTGATTGTGTATAACGAACTTCTGGTTCTTGACCGAGACGTCCGATTAACATGGCTTTATTTAGTGAACTCATTTCGTAACCTCATATATTTTTGTTTGCAAAGTAAGACTTACTAGTGAACTATTCCTTACAAAATAAATATTTTCCAAATAGATCATTAAGTTATACTTAATGATAAACTTAGTTCTCTTATCCTTTCTTTACTATTACAAACCGTTCGCTGTCTGCTTTTGAAACTTGTTTGAAAAATGTTCTAAAATCATCGTATTCCTCTGGAGCTAATCTATTTTTTGCGAGAATTAATTCCCGAGAGTAAATCAATTTCCCAGAATCATCCCACTCTAAGCTTGCATAAAAGCTACCGAAATCATTTTCTATTTCAACTTTTGAAGGCAATGCTTCCATTTCATAATCAGATGGAAATTCAAATTCGTAGACATCTTTTTCTATAAACTTATTTGAAAGCCACACTTCATTCTTTCTATCCTTAGACTCTGGAGGATTCAACTGCCATTGATTTAATGCGTTAACTGGTACAAATAGCCTAGATGATGAACGTGTGGCGAAATTATCCATTTCTAACTCATAGGAATATTTTGCACCCTCTTCAGATGTTGTTAACCCACTGAAGTCTACATTACTCATTTTAAATTCTGAACTCCTAAGGTCATCCTCAAGCCATTCTAACCTTTTCTTTTCAGTTATAGGTTTCAAACTATGAAGTAAGTTATCTTGAAATATCCCAGTATTTTTAACATTAGTTTTAATCACCGCTTTACCATCATCAGATATTGATATACTCGTTAAAGTAACTCGGCCATTTTGTTCAGGACTATTCTCTGGAGTTTGTATTACTTGCCCACCATCTACTGAAACTAGCAATGCGTTTTTACCTTGTGTGCCCCCTGACAAATGATTGGCTGGCATATATTTACTTGTACATTCAAGCCAAATTTTCTCGCCATCCGAAAGTGTTACCTGCAAAATCACATGATTAAATTGATTGCTTGGAAACTCAGTAAGCATATGCCCATGAGAATCGCTATTAATTAGTACTGCGTTTGAAGGAATACCCGCATATTCAAGAATCGCCTGCATAAAATTAGTAAGTGCTTTACAATCACCATATTCATTTTTGAAAACATAGTCTGCGGAAAATGGTTTCCAACCACCAATACCTAACTGAATACTCACATACCTTGCCTTATCTTGTAAGTAACTATATAGTAATTTAACTTTTTCGTGCTCATCATTTATCCCAGCTATAAGGTCGTCAACTTCAGCTTTAGCGGCATCAGATAGAGCTCTTGTACCAATTCCCAAACCGTAGTACCATTTTCCAAATTCTTCCCAATTTTCAGCACTACCTTGGGTATTCTCTATTTCGAAAGTGTTCGGTGCTACTAAAACCCTTGGTAAAGTTTCTCTTAAAGGAGGGCTATATGGTTCCCCTTTTGATGGCTCCATAAAACCAGTTTGCCAATTGTACACCGTTCCTCCCAAGCTATTAACAATTGTTGGTTCTTCATTTAAGTTTGATTGATAGTACCTTATCCCATTTGGCGATTTATCTACTACTGTGAAAGAAGCTTTTTGGACCGTTTGATTTAAGGATTTTGGATACCAAGATGGTAAGCCTAATATGCCATTAAAGTTTATTTGATACTCGATTTCTATCGTATATGGAAATGAATTATGATAGAGATCTAATACTTTTACACGGCTATCTGAAAAGAAAGTATATCCATCAAAAGCGCTATAATCTTCTGCGTCTTTATCAGAGTAAGATCGAATCACGTCTCCACTTGAATTTAACACATTCGCTTTTATATAATCTATTTCTCGGAAGTTGTCGTACCAGATTGGAATTTGGGCTAATTCTTTATCTTTTTTACTAAAAATTGTTAGTGCTTCTTTAACATTATATACAGCATTTGAGCTACTATTTATGGTAAGCGTAGTTTCATGATTTCTAATCATTGAACCCGAACCCAAACCTAAAATGCTTGTACTTAAATTAGTCTTTGTATCCTCTTGTTCAAAGATACTTTCCTTTGTCGCACTACAAGAAAAGACACATACACTTAGTAAAACGATAAAACAATTCTTCATCTATTAGATTGATTTTTTTAAGACTATTAGTTCTGTATTGTCATTTGCTACATCTTCGTAAAACTGACGCAGAGCCTCATAATCTGAAGGAGCTATTCTCGGCTTTGTAATTGAGAATGTATAGCGGATAGATATCGCAGCACCCTGAGTTTGTACCAACCGATAGAACATACCGCTGTCGTTTGGGAGTTTGTATGCTTTTGATTCTGGTGTTTCCTCTACTTCCCAACCCTGGTCTATAAATAGACTAATTACAACTGATTTAGAGAAGCTGTATTCGTAATCTACAGGATAGGTTCTATCCCTTTTCTTGAAAGGATTTGAGTTAATCGTTTCTACTTTTAAGGGGTTGATATAAACTACATCACTACTACCATCATTTTCGTAACTAAAATCTATATTGTACTGATAAGGCTCAGTTCTTTCCGAATCTTTTGTTGAAAGAGAGTCTATTACTAGTCCATTTTGGTCAACAAATAGATCTGTTTTTATTTTCTCTTTAGGCTCTTCAGATTCAAAAATTGCCCTTTCCGTCAAAGCGAAATACCCAGAGCTTTTTGCGCTTAAATTTCCAGTTATTTGCCCACTAGCTCCCACTTTAAGTGTTAATAAATTAATAGAGGAATTAGGTACCGTATTTACAATATTCACCCAGTTATCGATTATTTTATCTTGAATAATCAGTCCACTTCCATTTAATACTGAACTTGGAAGCATATTATAAGGACGTTTATCATTTTTAGCATCTAATAAGTAGTGTACTCCATCTGCTTTTACTAAAGCCAAAGTATGATTGAATTGATCTATTATAGGGTAAATTGAAATAATTTCACCGTTTTCTCTAGTACTCATTACTAGAGGATAGGCTTCAACTCCAGCATCTCTTAACAACTGAATAAGTACAAAATTAATCTCAGTGCTGTTGCCAGTTCCTTCTTTATAGAGCTTGTCCAAACTTTCATCAACATAGGTCGAATACCTATTATCCCAATCCATTGTCTGTGATACATGGTCATAGATTGCAATCATTTTTTCTAATTCAGTTTCATTTTTTCCTGCAACCTCTTCCGCACTTTTCTTTAATGTTGAGCTTGATCTCAACCTCTTTCCATAATTATTGGATTCATTAAATACTTCAACTAAGGCTGGCCAAGATCTTAGAATTGGCTTAGGTATTTCTTGAGGGAACTGAACCGAGGCTAACTGAAACCGAACTTGTGCGAGGTAATCCACTCTTGCTTTCATATATGGCTCAAATGTTAACGCTGGCACATCTTTCATTGCAAACCGATATTTAGTACCGTTAAAGTCTATCCTCGCACTTCCATGTGACGTTGTTCTTGCAGCTCGGATGTCATTATCTTGCCTAACAGAATATTGTATGGTGGCATTATCATTATACTGTTCCTGAGAATCTTCATAGAAGGGATGATATGATCTTTTATACGGCAGATAACTGAACCATTCAGGAATTTTAGCCGTGTATTCGCTCCATAAAACTGGAATTTCTCTTTGAAAATACCAATCTGGAACATCAACTGGGGATTCAGATTTCATTTCATAACTATACTCGAAAACTGCACCACTGCGTAAACCTGGCGCAGTAAATTTAAGCTCTGTCCAGTTATCAGTCACCTTATTTTCAAAATTATCTTTCCTTCCAAGTTTAGTCTTCTTCACCTTTCCATCGCTGTCTATGTATGAAGTTTCAGCTTTTAACTTTGAAATTCTTTGTTCGGGGTTATCTTCCCTAAAACCAATTGCTACATCCCCAACATCTAAGCCATCATCAGTTAATATTTTAATCCTAACATGCCTTTTATAATGTAATTCTAACTTCTCATCTACATAAAATTCGCCAACATCAAAGAGAACAACAGCACTTGCAGTAGAATCTTTCTCATATATCTGCATAGTAAGCTGATCATTTGGAATATCACCGAACTTCCATGTTTGACCAAATAGAAATGGATTAGTAACTATAAGTAAACCAATAAAACAGGCTACATTTTTCATTATCATCATTCATTTATGAGTAAAATATTATTCCTTCAAGAAAACGTATTACCAATAAATTAGCAACTTCTTTAAGTGTAAACAGATATAAAATCAGATAACAGGAACCTAAATCAACTGGCATTAATATTTTTAAAGGAATTCATGATTTGTTAATTCATCCTATACATCTAATTATGTATTTTCTAAAAAACAAAGGACTCATTATGGCTCATAAAAAACTTACTGCTACTACATTATCACTTTGCTTTTTATTCTCCCTATTTATAAATCCAATTGCCCTTAACGCTTGGAATGAAACGGGCCATAAGATTATTGCGGCAATTGCTTGGGATAATTTAACGCCAACAGCCAAAGAAAATATTATTGAAATTCTAAAGGATGCACCCAAAGACTCTGACCTGCTTACTCTTTTTGATATAAATGCTCCAAACAATACTGAACAATATTTCCTAAACGCTTCTTATTGGCCAGATATGGTTCGGGATAGAAATAAGACCAGTAGATATAAGAAATACCATGAAGGAAACTGGCATTATATAGGAAGTTATTGGAAACAAACTCCCGATGGCCCAATAGAAACGACGGGGGTAGTTGATAAAGAGAACCTACCTGAGCGAATTAGTTATTTTCAATCAACATTGGTTTCTGATAAAGTTTCAAATGACATAAAAGCGGTGCAAATAGCGTGGATTCTACATCTTATTGGAGACATACACATGCCCTTACATAATGCGTCTCGAGTTACTAAAGAAACTCCAAATGGCGACTTAGGTGGGAACGCATTTAAATTAGCGGATAATTGGCCTACCAATTTGCATTCTTTTTGGGATGGTATTATTGATGTTCATTCTCCAATGGATGAAAACTCAACTTCATTCGATTATTATACTTTTCAAGCCAAAGAAATTTCATCGAAACACCCAAAAGAAGAGCTCGAGAAACTCATTGAATTACAAGATCCAACCACTTGGACCAAAGAAGGGAAGCTAATAGTAATGGATTCATTATACCCAGAAACATTAGAAATGGGTAAAAAGCCATCTATCGATTATCAGGAAAAATCATTCGCTATAGCTCAACAAAGAATGGCACTATCAGGCTATAGAATGGCAGCGTTTTTGAACACCATTTTTGACTAACTAGAGAAACAGTAACAAACCTTTATTCAGCTAAGGTTTCTTACGCAAAACAATTTGTTGGGAATGAGAACTAACCACTTTCTCGAAAGTAGTTCTTATAGCTTCATAATCAGCTGCTGCAAATTCAATTTCATTAAATGAAAAATCTGACAGCACCGTAACTAAATTTCCGTTAGTTTGGTTTAAAAATCGGAAGCTAGCCAACCCTTGCCCAACTCTAAGCTGAACTGGCTCTGGGAGTTCTTCTACTTCATATCCATCGGGAATTGTAATTGTAACTATTATCTGTTCTCTAAAAGGATATGGAAATATAATTGGAAACTCTCTTTCCTTTCTCACAAAAGGATTCATTGTTTCTGAAAAAATACTTAGGGGTTGGATGTATAATATTTCAGGAAGAACGCTATCAGCATTTGCCTCACCAAAAGTATAACTCGCTTTTAAGCTAACAGATTTTTCTTTATCTGCTAGCCCCTCAACGGAAAAGCTATCTATTCTCACATTGGATAAAGTCTTCAATTCATTTTCAATAAATCGATCTTTCCCCTCCTTTATTAGCTGGTTTCGCGTATTATGAGCGTAATATCCTGTATAGCTAGCTCCCAATGTTGCAGACATTCTAGCGTCATCCAAAATTTTGATACTTAAACTAGACCTAACCGCCGATTTTTCTTGAGGTATTGTTTGATACCAATCAATTGATTTATCTTTGATCGTAAATGCATATCGATATAAATCTTTAACAGGCAGAAGTTTATAAGATCTCTCGCCTTCAGTTGCGTCTAAGAAAAGGAGTTCTCCGTTAATATCTATAAGTACTATAAGGTGATTAAATTGATTTATTATCGGGTAGTTAGCAATAATTTTCCCATGCTTTCTCGTACTTATCAAAGAGTATGTTGCATCAACTCCTGCATAGTTTAGCATTTCGGCCAGCATCAGATTTACATCTGCAGAATTACCTGTTTTAGTTTTATAAGCATCTCTGATACCTCGGTCTGTAACGAGCCCATAAAATCCATCCCAGCTTATTGTTCCAGCAACATAATCATAGATAGCTACCGTTTTTTCTAACGAACTATCTAAGCCTCCTATCAATCTATCTACCTCTTCCTTCATATCGCCATTTAACCGTTGCTTACCGATTCCTGGATGGCTTCGAACTTCATCTGCAACTTTATCCCATGTTTTATAGAATGTTTGCCGAGGTTGGCCAGGAAAATCAATTACTGACAGTTGAGTATAAATTTCAGTCACAAAATCTTCGGTAGAATCTATAAATGGAAGGTCCTCAACTGGGGGGAGGTTTTTCTTTGAAAGGGTAATTACTTGGCCACCTCCAATTGAGTCTGTATATCGTTCAACAATTGTAGTTGCGGTAGTATCAACACCCTTTATTACAGTTTGATACTGTAATTGAGCAGGAACTCGCATCTCAAACTCACTAAAAGTAACAGGAATTTCTTTATGAAATTTCCAATCAGGAAAGAGAAATGCACTCCCCATCTTCTTTTTATAAGAATACTCAATAATCGCCCCCTCAGAAAGCTTTGGTAACGTAAATTTCTGTGCATTTACCTTATCAATTATTTTCTCCTTAAAGATATCACCTTTAGCTAGCTTAACCTTTTTAACCGAGCCATTTGCTTCAAGGTTATAAGTTTGGGCTTTAATATTGTTTACAGCCTGATCGTATTCTTCGTTAAAGAAAATGGATACATCTCCGTACCCAAACCCATCTTCTTTTAAAATCTTGATACGTACATGACGCTCGAAATAGCAATCAAATGTTGAAGAGAAATAAACACTGCCTACATCGAAAAGAACCACAGCCGAAGCTGTGGTATCATACTTTTGATTATACGATGTGAAATCTTCTTTTTTGACATCACCAAATTTTTTCTGCTTCGCAAAGGTAGAACTACTTAATACAAAGAGAATAATTAAACAAGTAAATCGCATAACTATAATTACATAAAATTAGTACTTTACGAGAATATACTATTTCTCAGTTAAAGAACTAACACCTGGTAATACTTTACCTTCTAAGTACTCTAAACTTGCGCCACCGCCTGTTGAAACGTGTGATACTTGTTCACTTAAACCCGCCGCTTTAATAGCAGCAGCAGAATCGCCACCACCAATAATTGTTGTAGCACCAAAGGTAGTTGCTTCTGCAAGAGCCTCTGCTACGCCAAAAGTTCCATCAGCAAAATTGCTCATTTCAAAAACACCCATTGGTCCATTCCAAAGTACCGTTTTAGCATTTTTAATAGTATTTCCAAAAGCTATTGTAGATTGTGGGCCAATGTCCAAACCCATCCAGCCATCTTCAATTCCGTCTTCATCAACAATTTTGTATTCTGAATCGTTACTAAACTCTTGAGACACCACAGAGTCAAAAGGCAGCATTAACTTAACACCAGCTTTTTCAGCTTTTTCCATCAACTCAAGTGCTAAGCCGATTTTATCTTCTTCTAGCAGTGAATTACCAATATTGAATCCTTTCGCTTTGTAGAAGGTGTAAGTCATCCCACCACCAATAATGATGGTATCTACTTTATCTATAAGATTTTCAATTACCCCTATTTTATCTGATACTTTTGCTCCACCTAAAATAGCCACAAAAGGCCGATTTGGGCTGTTTACACTTTCACTTAAGTAGCGAATTTCTTTGTCTAACAGAAAACCAGAAGCTGCAGGCTGTAAATATTTTGTGACGCCAGAAACAGAAGCATGTGCTCTGTGGCTACTTCCAAAAGCATCATTTACAAAAACATCTGCTAACGATGCTAACTCTTTGCTAAAAGAATCATCATTGTCTGTCTCTTCTTTATAGAAACGTACATTCTCAAGTACAACTACTTCGCCAAAATTGGCTTTCGATATAAGTTCTTTTGTTTCTTTGCCAATACAATCTTTTGCAAAATGAACTTTCGCTTCAATTAAGGTTGCTAAATGCTCCGACACAGCTTTTAATGAATACTCTAGATTAGGTTCTCCACCAGGTCTACCTAAATGGCTAGCAAGAATAAGCAATCCTCCATTTTCTAAAACGTATTTAATGGATGGAAGTGCTTGAACTATTCTATTATCATCTGTGATAACACCATTTTTTAATGGAACGTTGAAGTCAACGCGCATTAATACTTTCTTCCCTTTTACTTCGATATCAGTGAGTGTGAGTTTTGCCATTTTTTGTAAGGTGTTTTTGCTGTTTTAGTCTAGATTGCTTTAAGGTACAACCTTTCTGTAATGAAGTGTACAGTATTGTAATAAAGTATTCAGTTTTTTTATAAAATGGTTTGCCTAAAAGTTGTGAAACTCTTTTCTAGTACATCTCTGCAGTGAATACAAAACTTTACAAGGGTATTTTAAAGGCAGATATTAATCAACATTTTGAATATTTTAAGATGCTAATTTGAAATCTCAGAATTAATTGAATGCGAACTGTTTATTTAGACTACGCCGCCACTACACCTTTAGACGAACAGGTGTTAGAAGCAATGCTTCCTTATTTAAAAGATAACTTCGGCAACGCGAACTCGATTCACCACTTAGGACAACAAGCTAAAGTTGTTGTTGAAGACGCTAGAGAAAGTATTGCAGCAGCTATCGGTGCAGAACCTTCAGAAATTATTTTTACAAGTGGTGGAACTGAAAGTGACAATGCTGCAATTAAAGGTGTTTTAACAGCATCTGGAGCAAAAGATGAGATTATTAGTTCGGAGATTGAACATCATGCAGTTTTGCATACGGTTGAAATGTCTAAAATCGGAGGCTACAAAACACTTTTTGCTGAATGCAATAGCGCAGGTGTAATTACACCAGACGCTATAAAAAAACTGATTACTGATAAAACTGCGGTAGTTAGTATTATGCATGTCAATAACGAAATTGGTACTGTAAATGCCGTCACAGAAATAGCTCAAATCTGTAAATCTCATAGTATTCCATTTCATACCGATGCCGTTCAAAGCCTTGGTAAAATGCCTCTCAATGTTAAAGATCTTGGAATAGACCTGATGAGTGGAAGTGCGCATAAAATTTATGGGCCAAAAGGTATTGGCTTGTTGTATGTGAAAAACGGAACTCCTTGGATTCCTTGGTTAACGGGTGGATCACAAGAGCGTAGACGTAGAGGTGGTACGCTTAATGTCCCTGGAATTATTGGTTTTGCAAAAGCAGTAGAATTAGCCGTTTCCAACTTGGATGAGAATACCGCTCGTTTCAGAAAGCTTAGAGAATTTTTATTGCGAACAATGAGCGAAAAAGTTAGTGTTAATTATTGTATAAACGGAGAAACAGAAACTGGAATGCCACATATTGTAAACCTTTCATTCTACGATGATGCAAAGCATTGCATTGATGGTGAAATGCTTCTTCTTAATTTAGATATAGAAGGTATCTGTGTTTCAAATGGTTCGGCATGTACATCAGGTGCTGTAGAGCCATCTCATGTTCTATCAGGTATTGGAATTCAAGACGACATCGCTAAATCAAGTATTCGTGTTAGCTTTGGCAAGCATACTACTGAGGAAGACATTTATTACTTTGTAGAAAAACTAGAAGCAATTACAACTAGAATGTTTGCTTTAGCATGAGTAAGAACGTTTGTATTTATTGTGGCTCTAGAACACCGAAAAACATTGAACTTCAAAAATTAGCTATTGGTATAGGCCAATCACTAGCTCGAAATAATTGGGGCTTAGTTTTTGGTGGTGGCAAAGTTGGTATGATGGGGCTTGCCGCTGACGCAGCACTTGAAGCTGGCGGGGAAGTTATTGGCATTATCCCAACTGCACTAAAGAGAGTGGAAGTTGTTCATACAGGCTTAACAGAACTACATGAAACTCCAGATATGCACTCTCGGAAAGCGATGATGGAACACAAATCCGATGCGTTTGTAATTCTACCGGGTGGATTTGGGACACTAGACGAGTTTTTTGAAATTTTGACATGGCGCCAGCTAGGTTTCCACAGTAAACCTATTATTCTTATTAATGCTGAAGGTTATTTTGATGGGTTGATACAGTATGTAAACAAAGCTATTGACGAAGATTTTATTCGAGAAAATAATCTAGACTTGTTTACGGTTGTGTCAACACTTGATGAAGCAATAGAAGCACTAAAAACTCATTTTTAATTTACGAATTAAAATGTCTATTAGATATTTGCCCATCTTTTTATTCTTATTGATAAGTATTTCATGTGGTTCCAAATCAAATGACTTAAATTTAAACATGGCTAACACACATAATCCTTTACCAGCTTGCCCCGACTCCCCAAATTGCGTGCTTACTGAAAGGGAATACAACTTTGAAGCCTTAGTTATATACAATGCATTTAGAGAAGTATTAACGGATATTGCTTTTGAAGCTTCCTTTACAGAAAGCCAAGAGTTAAGAATTAATGCAGTTTTCAAGATCCCTATTTTTGGTTGGAAAGATGATGTTGTCATTCAACTAACAAAAAAGGATAACAAAACTACTGCCTATATTAGAAGTGCAAGTAGAGAAGGTTATTCCGATCTTGGCGTAAATAAGAGAAGAGTAAAAAATATTTTATCAAAAGTGGACCATAAACTTCAATCAAAATAATATGTATAACGGATTATTACACGCACATTCAGGGATTAGATGGGTCGTATTGGCTCTATTGATAGTCACTGTTATTAAAGCTTTTTCTGGATGGCTAGGAAAGAAAGAATACTCTTCTGGCGACGGTAAGCTTGCTATGCTAACTTTCAATGTAATTAATGTTCAACTCCTACTTGGTATAGCATTATACTTTATAAGCCCGAAAGTAGTTTTTTCATCAGAAACGATGAGTAACGATGTTCTCCGCTTTTTTACTATGGAGCATATAACATTTATGATTATCGCCGTAGCTCTTATAAGTATCGGTTATTCTAAAGCTAAAAAAGCTACTGAAGACCTTATCAAACATAAAAAGATTGCCATTATGTACGGCATTGGCCTTTTGCTAATTCTTGCAGGAATACCTTGGCCATTTTTGGGTTTAGGTTCTAATTGGTTTTAATTAGTTAACAAGCTAATAAAGGCGACGCTTAAGCAACGTCGTCTTTATATATATCAGCTATTTGCTCTCCATATTTTTCTGATATCACCTTTCTTTTTACTTTCAAGGTTGGAGTAATTTCACCGTTATCTACCGTAAACTCATCTTCTAACAATCTGAAATCTCTAACTTTTTCATGAGATGCAAGCTCTTTAGAAAAACTCCGCATTTCCTTCTTATAGATTTCTTTTACTTCATCAAGATTTATTAGCTCCTTATTTGATGATGCTTCAAGTCCTTGGTCTTTAGCAAACTTAGCTAGGGCTTCAAAGTCAGGGACAATAAGAGCTGCCATATATGCTTGTGCTTCACCTACAATTACAATCTGATCAATCCATTTACTGGTTTTGAACATATCTTCGATAGGACCTGGATAAATGTTCTTTCCACCAGCATTTACTATCATATGTTTGATACGGTCAGTGATTTTAAGGTTCCCTTCTACAAATCGACCTACATCTCCAGTATGTAACCAACCATCTTCGTCAATCATTTCTTTCGTTGCATCTTCATTCATCCAGTAACCCTTCATTACATTTGGACCTTTGCATAAGATTTCACCTGCTTCGGAGCTAAGTTTTGTGGGGTAATCCTCACCACTTATTTCAGCAATAATCTGCTGTGTGTCTAAATCTTTAATAGCTACAGTTACCCCTGGAATAATAGATCCTACAACACCTGTTACTTCATCTCCAACCTTGTTGGCTGCCATCACAGGAGAAGTTTCTGTTAACCCATAACCTTGCAGAATAGTTAGCCCAGCTGCTTTAAAGAAATTATCAATATCTGGAGGCAATGCAGCACCACCCGATACAAATAGCCTCACATGCCCGCCTGTTCGTTGGCGTAGTTTATCAAAAACTAATTTATCTGCTATTTTTTTCTGTAGAGATACAAAGCCACGTTTTCCTGCCGCGTATTTCTCTCCTGTATCGACCGCCCATTTAAAAATTTTCTTTTTTGTATCGCTTCCATCCTCTACACTTTTAACAATCAGGTTGTACATTTTCTCGAATAAGCGTGGCACGCTAATCATGATTGTTGGCTTTGCTTCTGGCATATTCTTTGAAACGGTATCCACACTTTCTGCGTAATAAATTTCAACACCGCTAGAAATCATTGCGTAATAACCAGCCGTACGCTCAAAAGAGTGGCACAGAGGTAGAAACGAAAGCAATCTGTCTGAATCATCCCAATAAATATGTTGAGTAGCTGATTTTACATTACTCACTATATTACTGTGTGTAAGCATCGCTCCTTTAGGATGACCAGTAGTTCCCGAAGTATAAATAAGTGTAGAGATATCGTCTACTTTAACACTATTCACCCTTTGGTTAATGGTTTTTCGGTGTTTCTCTATATGCTTAGCACCCTCAATTAAAGTATCCTCGTAGAGGTTTACGAAATCTAACCCAGACAATTTCTTGTTTTTGGGAGTTTCAAAAGATACCACTTCCGTAAGAAATTCACAGTTCTCAAAAACATCGACCGCTTTTTTGAGTTGAATTCCCGTTGAGACAAAGAATAACTTAGTTTGAGAATCCAATAAAATAAACTCGCACTGGCTCGCAGGTAACGTTGTATAGAGCGATACATTGATTGCTCCCAGCATTTGAATGGCTAAATCTACAACTGCCCATTCATATCTATTCTCACTTAAAATACCAACTCGATCACCATGTTCAATTCCACGCTCAAGCATGTAAGAAGCCATGGCATGGACATCATCAGTTACCTGATCCCAATATATAGGTTGGTAACTTTCATTAGCTGAAGGTTTAAAATAAAATGCTGCCTTATTATGGCCGCCATATTTTTTTTGGAGTTTTTGGGGTAGCTCTGCAAGTGTTTCAAACGCGACTACTGTTGGCATATGTACTAGTTTTGTTCCTGATTACTCTGCAAAGAATATAGCAATCCTATAAACAAATGCACGTCACTTCAAAACCAGCTAAACAAGTCTTATATTAAGCTAAAATAATTCATGATTATGGCACATCCAGCACACGAAGAAACGATCCAACTTGTTAAAGAAATTTTTCGCTCTTATCTAAAAGAGCGAAACCAACGCCAAACGCCTGAGCGTTTCATGGTTTTGGAAGAAATGTATCGTGCTGATGGCCACTTTGATGCCGATGATATTTTCTTTCGTATGAAAGAAGGTGGAACTCGTGTTTCGCGCGCAACAGTGTACAACACTCTCGATCTTTTGGTTGAATGTGGTTTAGTTCAACGCCAGCAGTTTGGGAAAAGCCAGTACTATTACGAGCGCGCTTATGCCTACCAACAGCATGACCATATAATTTGTAGTGAATGTGGCCACGTGTTAGAGTTCTGTGACCCCAGAATTGGTGAAATTCAGGAGATGCTCGGAAAAATTCATGGAATGGATATCAAATCTCATTCCTTACATTTTTATGGTACTTGCACCGATTCCGAAGCATGTGCTGTTAGAAAGTCTGTAAACGAAGACAAAGTTCCTGTAGATAAAGTTTAAACGAATTCATAAATCGAGATTGAATCTAGAAGCTTCCTTGACTCTTATCCTGAAATATACGTTTCGGCTATGAATTTTCGAGAAGCAAGTCTGCTTCCCCACCATCCCATTATAATAGACAGACCAAGCATTGCAGAAACTAGAAAGTACCAACGCCCAAAAGGCCAAGCTACAATACCTATGTTTGGAAGGTACATTGGGATAAAAAATTCGAACACACCAAAAACAAATAAGACTGCAAGCGAACCTGCAATAACGCCTTGAATTACTCCTTCAACTATAAATGGGCTTCTAATAAACTTATTAGTTGCTCCAACTAGTTTCATTGCTCTTATTAAATCTTTCTTAGCATAAATTGTGAGACGGATAGTATTATAAACTAAGATCACCGCGGCAAGCAAAATTAGTATGCCAATCCCGGCTCCCATTAAGCTAAAAATGCTCAAATTAGACTCTAGTACTCTTAGTAAAGCCGCATTATATTTTACTTCATCCACTCCACGAATATTTTGAAATCTAGAAGCGAGAGACTCAACTAGGTCTGCGCCGGAATCAGTATTTACTTGAACTTTGAATGAGGCTGGGAAAAAATTTAATTCAATTAAGTCTTCTACTCCTGCGCCCAAATCTTTTGCTGCTACAGTAGATGCACTGTCTTTTGAGATGTAAGAAATTCCCTCAACAAGATCTTCTTTCACAATTTGATTTCGAACTTCGTCGGTTGAGCGTTCATCCATATCAAATAGAAATACCTCAATCTCAACTTCTTTGAGACTCATCGCTTGAGTATACACGTTATAAAAAACCCGGGTTAGAATTCCCAGAAGAAGTATAGCTACAAATAGAGAAAATATTGATGTAGTAGCAGCGAGCTTTGCTCGTTTTATGCCTGCTATGCCTTCTTTTACAATGTATTTAAGATTCATTTTTAGTTTCTAAATTGTGCTCTGATTCCAACCAATAAACGTCTGGGCGACATAGGATATGAAGCCGACTCAAAGTAGCCTGCCTGACCTACACCGTCAAGTACATTTTCCCACCTTAATAAAATCATCATTGACCTAACTCGTGCAGAAATTTCAATATCTAATCTAAAAAATGATGGAGTCTGTTGCTCTAGCGAATTATACTGCCAGTAACTTAACTCAGTATTATACTTTTGGCTTTCAAAATAAAATGGGGAAAAAAGTGTGCGGATACCCATTTTTATAAAAGCTGCTCTATCAAAAGCATACTTTTTTAGAAATATTGAGTTCCGAATAGATAATTTATTACCTCTAGCATTTAGTGAGTCAGCACCAAGTATATAATTCTCTTTAATCGCATATTCCGAGGTTGCAGAACTTTCTATTTCTAAGTTCTGAGAGTGATATTGCCCGAATATTGAGGCATTTAAGAGTTCAACGTCTCCACCGTTCACAAATGTCTTAAATTGAGATAACAGAATAGCATCTTTTGTTTTTTTATACCTACCAGATATCCCAATTTCAAACTTTTTCCCCAATGTAATATTCAAATCTCCGTAAATGGATTGAACCTGTTCATTATTCAATGCTGGATTTCCGAAATAATTACGACCTCCCCAATACATAGATTGTATGCTCGGCACTCTACTTTCTTTTGATACTATAATTTTTCCGTTTAGAGAACTACCTTTATACAGCAACCCCGCTGAATAATCGTAACCTGATTGTTTATCGTTCCGGCGTTCTAAGCCACCCGACAGCTTCGCGTTAAAGTATTTTGAAAATGTATACTGCGAACTCAATGAAGCAACACTTCCTCCCCAATCTTTTTTGGCAATGGTAGAACTATCTGCGGTTGAAATAATATACGCACCTAATTCTCCTTTTAATCTTAACGAGCCAATATCTATGCTTTTAAAAGCTTGTGTACGATGTTCACTCAAATCCCAGAAAAGAGTGTCTAAGGAAAATGAAAGGTAATAATCGTTTCTTGTTTTGGTAAAAACCAACCCACCCGTTTCTGCAGTTGTAGAATCAGCGCGCTCATAGATTCCAATTTTCATATCGGTTCGCAGATGTTCGGCTTTTGCTGAGCTTTCATTTGATTGAGCAGTGAATTCATCAAAACTAAAAAAAGTAGGGTCACTTACCACATAGCCAAAAGGTTCTTCATTCTCGAACTGATTGCGTAAATACATTCCTTGAATTTGAAATCTTTCACCTAAATGATGATAAATTTTCCCATATACTTGGCTCCCTTGCACTCCACTTCTCAAATAGTATCCTTCTTCCCTTCTATCCCAAAAAGAGAGTTCAACATTGGTACTTGGGCTCGTATTTTGCGCCAACATAAACTCTAGGTTTCTATACCCGGCCGAACTTTCATCATAATTTAAATAGCTAATGGGCTTAGTTATATAATAATCCTTTGAGCTTATATCTGTTTTCAGTTTTCCAGAATATGTCTCTGATATAGATTTAATTTTATGATGAGGAATGAAGTTATAATTAATCGCATCTGTGATAGGATTATTCATCCCAACTTCGTCAAAGAATACCTTTTGTTCTCGCACATCGTATCCGTTTATAGAAAAAGCATCAACTCGACCAATGGTGCCTTGACGATAGCTCAACACGTCTTTTCGATACGAGTAAAAATCGCCCCAATTAGGCCAAATTTGCCATCTCAAAAGGCTATCGTTTGTTATAAAATCAGAGAATAAATCATCATTCTCTACCCAAGGACTCACTCTCTTAATCACTTCTCCTTCTTTTTTGGGAAGAAGATTTTTGTTTATAGACTGAAGAACCGAGTCTGAAGGGGCCGTTTGAAGAGTGTCCACTTTAAGTGAATCTGACACTTGAGCAGTTACACTAACCGAACAGAGTACAAGAAATATAACGATATGGAGTGCACAAATTTTTCTCAAGGAAGTTGTTTTTCCAAGTTATAAGGAATGCTATCAATTTCCATTAGATTTCTTCGTAAAAGCTCTAATACCGTACGAGTAGTTCTTTCTTTATTAATTAAACGATCTTTGGTGAACATCGCTTTTATAGCGAAATGTTCGTTTTTACTCCAGAAACCAATCCAAACAGTGCCCACAGGCTTTTCGTTGGTTCCACCTCCAGGTCCTGCAATACCGGTAGTAGATATTCCAATATCAGCCCCCAAGCTTAAGGCAGCACCACTAGCCATTTGTAGAGCAACTTGTTTACTCACGGCACCATAAGTTTCTAAATCTGACTGAATAACTTTAAGCTGATTCACTTTAACGGAGTTTGAATATGCAACAATTCCTCCCAGTACATACGCACTACTTCCAGCAATATTTGTTAGTTCGTTTACAATCATTCCTCCAGTACAGCTTTCTGCGGTTGCAATGGTTAATTCTTGCTCCATTAGCAGTTTTCCAACCACTTCACTTACTGTAAGGTCTTTTCCTTCCCCAATTATAAACTCTTCTGCCTTATCTAAAATATAATGTAGAAGATACGATACACTTGTTCTGGCTTTCTCCTTGGTAGCTCCATGTCCGTTTAAACGAAGCATCACCCCACCAGCCATCGGTAAAAATGCTAAACTTACTCCATTATTTAAAAATCTATCAAGATTTCCCAGCACGTTATCACTTAAAGTACTCTCACCTATTCCTGCTGTTTTTACATAATGAGAGTATAAATAGCCAACATCACCAAAATTATCTCTCAATTTTGGAGCAACTCCGTTTTTCATTATGTACTTCATCTCGTGTGGCACACCGGGCATTACCGCGAGATATTTTCCTTTTATATTAAACCACATGCCAGGCGCAGTACCCGCTTTGTTAAATAATACTTCGCAATGTTCAGGAACTTCAGCCTGCCCAAAATTTGAAGGTGAGAACGGAATATTACGCTCCGCGAACATATTTTTGACAAATTCGAGCACTTCATTATCAGTTCTCATATTCATTTCAAAAAGTTCTGCTAACGCTTTTTTTGTGATATCATCATGTGTTGGGCCTAAACCTCCTGTGCATAAAACAATGTCTGAAGAAGCTAATGCACTTGTCACTGTTTCTTTTATATGATTGATATTATCAGATATAGTATGGACTCGAACAACTTCAAAGCCATGCTGAGTCAGAAACTCACCCATCCAAGAAGCATTCGTATTTATAGTATCGCCGATAAGGAGTTCGTTGCCAATTGAAATTATTTCTGCTTTCATAAATACAAATTCTTAATTCCTTAACCCAAAAGCTAGTTTCGATAGAATTATCTCGAATGTATTTCATATCTTCTTTCAGATGAAAAACGTTCCAAATATACTCAGCGCCCTAAGGATAATCCTAGCTCCAATTTTCTTGTATCTTTATTTACAGGTTGACCTGTTTTGGAGTGCTATTAGTATCGTGATTTTTACCATTGCAGCGATTACCGACTTTTTTGACGGACACATTGCTCGCAAACATGAAATTGAAACGCCACTAGGTGTTTTCCTTGATCCACTTGCCGATAAATTTCTCACTTTCAGCGCTTTTATCGTACTTCCATTTATAGATGAGCAGCAGTTCCCTTGGTGGGCAGTTTTTGTAATTATTTTTAGAGACGTATTCATAACAAGTCTTCGCATTTTCGCAAAACGCAGAAAAATGGATATGGAAACTCGCTTTATTGCCAAGACTAAAACTACTGTACAAATGGTTTTTCTTTACATTGCACTATTAGTTGGTGTTTTTGCTGGTCACGAGATTTGGCTCGGAAGTATAGCCAACTCCATCTTGAGTACTGATTTTATGTATTATCTAATGCTCTTTGTAACTGCTCTAACCGCGTACTCGGGAATGGAATATGTAGTTATAAATCGTGGTTTATTTAAAAAAAATAGAACATGATTCAAAGATTAAAGTTATGGATTGGATCGGGATTTGGGTCAGGTTATCTTCCTAAAATTCCTGGTACTTGGGGGAGTTTATTTGCTCTCATTCCAATCTATTATATATTTCACTCTCAGAATACGCTCATTTACTTAGTGATATTTATCGCTATTAGCTCTGTTTTAAACCTTTGGGTTAGTGACACTTGCGAAGAACATTGGGGAGAGGATCCTGGAAAAATGGTTATTGATGAATGGGCTGGGCAAGCCGTAACATTTATAACAATTGCATCTATGGGTTCCTTAAAAGCCGACCTAATCATACTTTTAGTAGGCTTTATACTATTTAGGTTTTTCGATATACTGAAACCTTTAGGTATTAATAAACTCCAAAATCTGAAGTCGGGATTTGGTATCTTAGCTGATGATTTATTGGCAGGATTGTATGCACTTATATGCCTAAAAACTCTTATTTTTATCTGGGCTGATTATACTGGGATGGCTTAAAAATACAGACTCATCGCCATAGCCTAACTAAAGAATTTATTTTGATATGATTATTGATAACTCATTTGCACGTGAGCTTGCAGCTCACTTATTAGATATTAACGCGGTTGTTCTTAGACCAAACGAACCTTTTAAATGGTCTTCTGGCTGGAATTCGCCTATTTATTGTGATAATAGGTTAACACTCCGTCATCCCGCTATACGGAAAAAAATTGCTCAGCATTTTAGTGCTTTTATAAAAGAAAACTATCCAGACGTTGACGTTATTACTGGTACTGCAACAGCAGGAATACCGCACGCAGCTTGGGTTGCTCAAGATATGGACAAACCGATGGCTTATGTGCGTGCTAAAGCTAAAGCTCATGGAATGGGAAATCAAATTGAAGGTGGTGTTGATAAAGGCCAATCAACCATTGTAATAGAAGATTTGATTTCTACGGGTGGATCAGCAATTTCGGTGTTAGAAGCACTCCATTTTGTTGGAGCTAAAGTAAGTGCTGTAATTTCCATTTTCACTTATGGTTTTGATAAAGCCCAGCAACACTTTGACGATGTCAATGTTCCTGTTTATAGTTTAACAGACTACAACACACTTATTGATGTAGCTGTAGAGAAAGGAATTGTAAACGAAAAAGACTTAGAACTTCTTTCTAGCTGGAGAACAGCTCCTGCAACATGGCCTAAAATTCTATAACTTATAGAGTTGTTATTTTCTTCACTTCATAAAAAGAGATTATAGTGAACACAAAAAGATTTTATATAGAAACCTACGGCTGTGCAATGAATTTTGCAGATACGGAAGTAGTAAACTCCATTTTGATTAACGATGGTATGTCGCCAGCTCTTAATGCAGAAAGTGCTGATGTAGTACTCGTTAATACCTGTTCGATTCGTGAAAATGCAGAAACTAAAGTTTGGAATCGTCTAAAAGAACTCCGCTCCATCAAGAAAACTAATAGCAACTTAACTGTTGGTGTATTGGGCTGTATGGCAGAGCGCATTAAAGATCAAATTTTGGAGCAAGAGCATTTGGTGGATATTGTTGTTGGACCTGATGCCTACCGCGATATTCCTCGCCTATTGTCTGAAGTTGATGACGGTAGGAAAGCTGTAAACGTGCTTCTATCTCTCGAAGAAACCTATGCTGACATTGCACCTGTACGTACGATTAGTAATGGCATTAATGCGTTCGTTTCAATTATGCGTGGTTGCGACAATATGTGCTCTTTCTGCGTAGTTCCATTTACTAGAGGGCGTGAACGGAGCCGTCCAATGGAAAGCATTCTATCGGAAATTAGACAACTGAGCGACGAAGGTTATAAAGAAATTACCCTTCTAGGACAGAATGTAAACTCTTACAAAGATGGTGAAAACTCGTTTGCAAAATTAATGTATGAAGCGAGTCAAGTAAATAAAGAAATTCGTTTTAGGTTCTCTTCTCCACATCCAAAAGATTTCCCAGATGAGTTGCTTCATATTATTGCAGAGCAACCTAATCTATGTAACTATATTCATATGCCAGCGCAAGCCGGTAGCGATACCATGCTAGAACGCATGCGTAGGCCATATACACGCGACCAATATTTAGCTTTAACTGACAAGATTAGAGCTATTATACCTGGTGTTTCTCTATCCACAGATGTTATTGCTGGATTTTGTGGAGAAACGGAAGAAGAGCATCAAGGTACGATGAGCTTGATGAAAGAAGTAGGTTATGACCTAGCTTACATGTTTGCTTACTCTGAACGTGAACGTACTCTCGCTTATCGTAAATTTGAAGATGACGTACCCGAAGAAGTAAAAAAACGTCGCCTTTCTGAAATTATAACTCAGCAGATGGACATTCAAGAAGCACGAAATAAGGCAGAAATTGGAGTTCGACATTTAGTATTAGCTGAAAAAGTAAGTAAACGCTCTGAAACTCAACTTCAAGGCCGAACCGATACTAATAGAATGGTTGTTTTTGATGCTCTGGATTTCAAACCTGGGCAATACGTAGAGGTTGAAATTACAGATTGTACTTCAGCTACATTGATTGCTAAGCCTATCAAATTAAGTAGTATTGCTGAATTTGCTGAAGCTGTAGCAGTAGCCTAAATGAAAGCCAGGTGGAAATACCTGCTTTCGGTAGCGCTATGGAGTCTAGGATTTTTGTTAATTCCAAGCTCAATACAAGCTCAAACAAAGTTGGGAGTAGTTTGGCACCCAGAGAATAGTCAAAATAAAATCTCTAACCAGCTATCTACTTTTACCAATTACTCTGTAGGTCTTATTATTCTGAATCACCCGGTTACAGATAATGTGTTATTAGAGTTAGAGAACGCAAGTATTCCTTATTTGATAAACTCAGGATTTGAGTTTTACACTACCACTCACTTTGTTGAAAACAAATTAATAGTCTTGGAAAAAGTCAAGACTATCCATCAGCGATACTCCTCTTCTCCCACTTTTTCTGGCTTAGTTCTCTTCAATAATAGCCAAAATTATAGAGATAAATTTCTAACTCTTGAGCTAGATCTTATTTTAGAATCTGGGTTAAAAGACTCACTTAAATTCTACCAAATTTTTAATGACGAACTTTTACAGCTCAACAGTGAACTTCCATTGGCACAAGTTTTAAAAACCGAAAGTATTGATAAAACATCCATCCATCAATTTGTACGGGGCATACAAACTTCCAAAGATTTATTAATAGTTAATGATACATGGCTTTTTGGAATCAGTTCACAATTTCCTTCTTTCTCAGATGCTATTTCAAATGCTTCAGACTTAACTTCTGCTCAGATTCCATTACCTGTTTTAGAAGATTCTTCAACACCTTTTCGGTGGGCTATTTTGTTAATCTTATTATTATGGGTTAGCCTTGCCATGAATATTATGCTCAATACTACTTATCAAAGTACTATTCTTAGGTATTTTGTAGCACATCGCTTTTTTGTGGATGATATATTAAGCTACCGTCAACGTTCTTCAGTAAGTGCTGTATATCTCCTTTTCCAGCATGCATTATTTGGAGGACTCGTTACTTATTTCCTCGCAAAAGTTTACCTAAGTGAAACTGGGTTAGATGCTTTGTATTACTTAGTTCCACTTTTAACCATCGCAGGACATAGTTACTTCTCTTTGTTTTTTATTTCTGTTATAATTATTCTACTTATTGAGCTTATAGCAATTCTTTGGATTTATATCCCAAATCCAGGCTTAGTCCACTTCAATCAAGCTATGAATATCTATACATGGATTTTTCATCTAGATTTCATTGTAGTAACCATTATGGGAGTTCTATTTATTGCTCAAGCTCCCTATTATTACTTGCTATTTCTAGGGATAACTTATTTAGTCATTTGGTACGCAAGTTTCAATATTTCAGTTATTGGCACCTCGAAAAGACTCTCGCTTGCTCGCGGTAGATACCTCATAAAAACAATTGTTTTACACACTCTCCTTTCTGTTTTAGCAGTAGTTTTTCTATTCGTTTACAATTATTGGATGGAAATTATTGATCTTGTTATCAAAGCTTAGAATGCGCTCATAACGTTCTATTGCTTTTTGAAGGTAACTAGCTTTCTCTCTCGCACTCCCGCAAGCAGGAATAAAATGCCAGTACTAAATATCAACCCCCAGCAAACTACCACTGCTAGGCCTTCCCAAAACTCATCGGTTCCGTAATAAATCATTGGCAATAAACCGACTACAGTAGTTGTAGTCGTAATTAGAATAGGACGCATCTTTTTACGAAAAACATTAATCCAACAACGTAATCCAAAAATTCCTATTTGGTGTTCAATATCCCTTTGGTGAACTAGAAGAATTGCATTATTTACCACAATCCCCACACATAATAAAGCTCCAGAAATTGCTCCTTTATCAAATGGAATGGAATTAAGGAGTGTCCCTAACATAATCCCAACGGAGCTAAAAGGAATGGTTAGTAGAACAAAAAATGGACCCGACCAGCTTTCTAACAACGCCGAAACGATCATCCAAACACTCAATACACTTAGTAAAATCACCAGCCATAAATTGGCCGTTTTTCCTTCATTATCAAAACTGAAGAAAGACTGTCCATAGCTTATTTTTGCGCCTACAGGCACGGGTACTTCTTCGAGAACACCTTCAATATAATCTCTCGCCATTCGATAATTACCGAGATAGTTTAGATCAATATTTCGTTCATAAGATTGATCGGTACGGCGTATTGAAGTAAGAGCTTTTTGTTTTTTTATCTTTCCGATGGAAGCCAAATCGAAACTAGTAGAAGCAGATGTGCGTGTCTTCTTCATTAAGTCTTCTTCGTAAAAATTTTGAGCTTCACTTCGCCCAATCAGATACATTTCCTGCCCTTCAAACTCTACTCTACCATAAGTATTTACAGGATTTATATCTATCGCTAGAGCAGAAAGAACTTCATACCTATTCAAACCTCTTGCCAATAATTTTTCTTCGTCAAGATCCAACTCATACTGATGGAAATCGTCTCTTCCGTAATAAGAACTTGAATTCACATCAACGTCTTTAACTCTTCTATTTTTGGTCAGCCTTCGCTCAATTTCTCGAGCCAATTCATAGAGCTCGTCATAGGAGTAACCTGTTAACCGAATAGTATGCGATGACGAAGAACCTCCAAACCCAATGCTCGTTCCATCACCAAAACCGCTTACCGATGTAGCCACATTCCCAGTTCTGGCTGCCAAATACATCGCTTCTCCAAAATAATAATATGGAGCTACATCGTAGAAATAATCAGGGTTTATAACAAACTTCATCCGTGCACCATAATACTCTGAAAGATTAGCTTCATAGTACAAAAACGAATGCTCATAAGGTTTGGCAAGCATCTCATAATTCTTAACAATCTTATCAATTTCTGATAAAGGAGTACCTTGAGGAGTACGGATGAACACGTTTATCGTTTCTTCAGAATATCCTCTCCAAGGACTTCCGAAATAGGCATCCTTTTTGAACTTATAGCTCAACCCACCAATCCAAAGGTCAATATCATCTCTATTGTCAAAATAGGTTTTTGTGAATTCTGGCCAATTTGTTTCTTTGTCCCAATCTGGAGTTTTAATCAGAAATAGAGGAATACCAATGGTGCCAATTAGAGCTAGAATAAACACCCATCTCAAGCGATTTCGCCAGATTAAAATCCAAAGAGCCATTCTTTGAACAAATGAGGAGAAGCTTTTTTTATCGCTTTTCTTTTTTGGTTTAGATGTAGGTGTTAGCCAAATGAGTGAATACGGAATCCAAGTAAAAGCAATGACTACAGAACTAATAAGAGTGATAGTGAGCGCAACAGCTAATGGCATTAGGAAGATGCGTAATTCATCGAGCGCAAAAAGAAGTGGTACAAAAATACCAACAGTAGTAAAGGTACTTCCCAAAACTGGGATTATTGATTTAGGGAGCTCTTTTTTAACATGTAAAATTCGTTCATCTTTAGATGATGGCAATCTAGGGTTGATCTGTTCAAAAACTACGACCGCATTATCTATGAGCATCCCTAATGCAATGGTTAGCCCAGCCAACGTAATCACATTTAATGTATAATTACTGATATAGAGCACAGTTAAGCTCATTAATACCGAAAATACTACGCTTCCAATAATTACAATAGGCGCTCTAATCTTACGAATAAAAACAAACACCACTAGAAACACCAGTAGAGCGCTAAACATAGCTTGGTAGCCTAATTGATCGAACTGTGTCCGAAGCTGCTCTGTGGAGTCAACCTGAAGCCGTAACTCCATCTCTGAGGGCAAGCTCTCTTTCAATCCATCCATCACTTCAATAACCGTTTGAGCGAGACTCATAGCATCTGCGCCACTTTCTTTTACCAAATCGATGGTTAGTGACGGACTCCCGTTTATTCTTCGAATACTTTTTGACGGATAATCACCAACCGATACTTCCGCAACATCAGAGAGAGATAATTGTTTCAAAGAGCCCGGAATTTCAATTCTCATATTGGAAATATCAACCGAGTTCTTATACTCAGGTGGAATGGTCATACTAAAACGAGATGCACCCGAATCAATAAAACCGGAAGAACGCCAATTTAATTTTGTTCTAACTTGAGCAAGAATGGTTCTCCCCGACAGGTCAAAGCGTTCCAGTTTATCTCTATCAAATTCAATAAAAAGAGCTGGGCTCTCTACTCCTTGAAGCCTCACATCGGTAAGACCTTCTAAACCCAATAATTTTGTTTTTATAGATTGTCGGGCATATTCTAGCAGGTCTCTAGCGGGTAAATCCCCACTAAGCGAGTATACCATAAACGTTTGTTGGTCTTGAATTTCCTCAGGAATCTGGCGAGTAATCTGAGCTGGTCGGACTTCTGCTGACAAGGCTTGTTCTAAGGAATATAGATACTCTCTAAGTTCTAATGCTCTAAACTCAACTGGTGCGTTTTTTGCAAACTGCACCGTTACAAGTGACCGACCTTCTTGCGTAACTGAATTGATTTTGGAAACATCTCTAAGTCGATTAGCTGCACTTTCTACTTTCCGGGTTATTTCTTTTTCCATCACTTCGGGGGCAGTACTTCCCCAGCTATAGCTTATTGAAATAGATGGAAGGTTTAGTTCTGGTGCATTTTCAACGGGGATACTTTTCCACGCCGAATACCCCACAATGCAAACCATCAGGTAGAAAAAGGAAATCAGATATTTGCGCCGGAGTAGCTCTTCCATAATCTGTAATCAATTTGCCATAAGCGGAATAACCTCTTGCTGATGGCTAATACTGAAGTGTTTATCTACAGCAAGTGTATCTCCTGGATTAATTTCCTCATGGTTGATAATAACCCACTCGTTATTCATCGCTTCAGGAGTTACATAAATCCACTCCACTTCAGTACCATTTAACTTGAAAATCAAGGTTCGTCCGTCACGTTCTAATAAAGCAGCTCTTGGCATCCGAACTTTTCCTACTATGCTATTCACAAAAACTTTGCCTTCAACCGTCATGCCAGACTTGAGATTTCCATCTTCATTATTAACTTCAACAATGGCTTGCCCAGTTTTAGTTTTTTGGTCTATTTCTGGCGATATGGCAACAATTTCGCCCGTAAACTCTTTCCCGCTCGGATCGGTCAACTCCACTTTCATTCCTGAATTAAGGGATGTTATCTCTGATTCAAGCACATCAAAACGAACTCGCATTTTACTAGTGTTAACGAGTGTACCAAGCTCCTTTCCTGCACTTATATATGCCCCTTTACTAATCACTTCTTTAGTGGAAATGACGCCAGAAAAAGGAGCTATAATTTTGGTGTAACTTAAATTCAGTTTAGCTCTATCGTAGGCTAGTTCAGCATCTGCTAAACCTGTTGTAATTCTATATCCATCATTTCCGTTTGTTGAAGAGCCATCTTTCTCACGTAAACGAATTTCTACATCATATAGATTCTTTGCTTTCAGATACTGGTTATGTGCATCTTCTTTACTGTTTTCCCATTCACTTTCATCAAACTCTAAAAGTAGCGCTCCTTTCTTAATCTGTCTTCCTGCTACAATAGAATGTTCTTCCACATAACCACTTACTCTTGGAATTAATGCTATTCGTTGAATGGGTTCCACTACTCCTCTACTTTCAATAAAGAACCGGAGCGGCTCGTCGTCCACTTCAGCAAATACAACTTCTGGCAGAATTTCAATACTATCCAAATCTGGTTTTTCTACCGTTGGTTTCTCTCCCGTGCAATTTGATATGAGTAACAGAGCCCCAACGAGATATATCGATTTTTTTAAAAACGTCTTCATAGAAATTGGGTTAAGCAGTCTTAGATTTAATTTTTCTACCTTCGATCCATTTAAATACAAGAGGAATCAAGTACAGCGTTAGAAACGTACTTGTTATCATCCCTCCCATTAAAGCGATAGCAAGGGATTGGCGCAATACATAGCCATCACCAAAAGGTATAAGCATGG
Organism: Balneola sp.; assembly: GCA_048267905.1. Classification (GTDB taxonomy): domain Bacteria; phylum Bacteroidota; class Rhodothermia; order Balneolales; family Balneolaceae; genus Balneola. The sequence continues at coordinate 402,767 of JBLWWM010000002.1, read as the reverse complement.
GAATAAGTCCCAATATGGTCGTTAAGCTCGTCATTACTACAGGGCGAAAGCGATTTATACCAGCCTGGCGAACAGCCTCATCCAAATCTCCTGTTTCTTCGTAATAACGACGCATAAAATCCACTTTTAGGATGGCGTCGTTTACCGCAATTCCAGTGAGAATTAAAACTCCCATAAACGACAACGCATTTAAGCTTACTCCGCCTAGATAAAGCGCAAAGATAGATCCAATCCACGCAAATGGAATCGCCAAAATGATTATGAGCGGATATTTAAGATTTTCGTATTGAATGGCGAGTATTAAATAAATGAGTAGCACACTAATAGAAAGTAGGATCCCTAATTCTTCTAGTAAATGGATAAGCACCAGCGCCGAACCACCAACTCGAACTTCATATCCCGTTTGCTGCATAAACTCACTTACTCTCTGACGAATCAGGCTTGCATTCCACCACCAATCCATAAACCCAAAGCTGGAGTTAAAAGTCAATATCGCCGACTGCCCAGCTCGCTCTAGCTGTTCCGCTTCCTTTACTATTTCAATACTAGCAAGCTCCGAAAGGGGAATTACTTTATTTTTGATGTCGAGCTGAATCTCGCTTGGGTTATTAAACAACCTACCTGCACCCAATAAGCGAATAGAGATTTGTTCATCTTGCCGATTCCAATCTGTCACTAAACTCCCTCTAGTAAGCGATTCTAAATACAAAATCACTTCCTGTTCTGAAATTTCGTAAAGCAAGAGTTTGTCTGGTTTAAGACTTAATCTGAAGGCATCTACCGTTTGCGGATATTTCTCGGAAAGCTGAAGGTCTGAAAACGATTCCTCTAAATAAGCTTCTAGTGCTTTACCAACTCGTTTGCTCAGTGCTCTATCAGTTCCTACAATACTAAGCTGTACAGGTGCTTCGATTGAACTTCCAGATTCACCAAAATTGGAATTAGCTTGTTCGTTAAAACCCCATGTCTGATAGGCTTTCCTTAAGCCTTCAAAAATACGATCGAGTTCTCTAACTTCAGCTCTATTCTGAACGGGAATTGATAGCGTGAATTTGTTCAAGCCTTCATTTTGGATAGAAGTTAAGCTGGTATTATCGGTATAGCCACCTATTGAAAGCACACTCGCTTGTGGCATTTCTTTCATCAATAAATTGGTGATTGTTATCGATGCATCTTTGGCTGAGCGTAACGCCGTGTTACCGGGCATAGTTACCAAATACTCCACACGTTCAGGTTCACTTTCAGGCAAAGCTGATTTTTCTATCGTCATAAACATCCAACCCGCAAGTACTGCCAAACAAGTGGATACAATTACCGCAGGCCAAGGTTTTTTAATCAATCCGGTTAACCCTCTTTCATAACTCTGTATGATTGAGTCCAATCCATCAGATATTTTGGATAGAAATCCTGAATTGCCTTTTCCACTAAACTGAACCACAAAAACGGGCAAAATCACTAGTGCCACCAACAACGACGAAACCAAACTAATCGACAGTGTTGCAGCTAAATCACGGAAAAATGCACCTTCAAATCCACCTAAAAATATTAGCGGTAAGAATACTGAAATTGTTGTAAATGTAGATGCCGTAACCGCCAAGGCTATCTCGCTAGTTCCTTTTCTGGCGGCTTCAAACTTATCCAAACCTTGTTTTTTGTAGCGGTTGATATTCTCCAACACCACAATAGAATTATCCAGCAAAAGCCCAATTCCAAGCGTAAGACCACTTAACGAGATAATGTTAAGCTGGATATCGAAAAGGAACATAATCACAAAAGTGAGGAAAATACTTACCGGAATGGAAACGCCAATGGTAAAAGGGCTTCGAACATCATCCAAGAAAAGAAACAGAACGATGAATGCGAGAACACCACCAAATATGAGCGTTTGCAATAAATTGGAAATAGAGTTTTCTATATAGGTAGCATCTTCTCGAATTACTCGGATGTCAATATCTGGATTTTGGCTACGAATTTGTTCCAGCGTTCCTTGTAGCGTTTTGAATACGGTAACAGTATTTGCCCCATATTCTTTCTTTACCAATACGTTCAGTACTTCTTGATTATCCAGAAGGGCAAAGGATGTCGGGTCAGCCTCATTAATTTCTATATCGGCAATTTCGCGTAATAGTAACACTCGTCCATTTGCTAGCGATACCACAGGGATATTCTTGATATCTTCGAGCGACTCAATTCTACTTTGAATCTTAAGTGCATATCTGTACCACCCATCTCTAAGTTCGCCATTGGATGAAAATATATTCGCATCTCGAATAACCTGCTGAACTTGAGACAAGCTTAGCCCATATCGATCTAACACTTTGGGATTATAGCTGATTTGAACTTCGGGTTTAACTTCTCCCACAAGCAAAGCCTGCGCAATACCATCTTGTTGCTCTAATCGTCTGGAAAATACCTGCTCTGCCCACCGTTTGAGTGAAAGTCGATTCGAAAAATTCTGATTTGGGGCATTTTTTAAAGTAAGAGCGATGGTTGCAATAGGCTCATCGGATGCTGAAGAATAAATAAGTTGCGGACGTTCGGCCTGAGTTGGAAGCGCCGCTCGTGCTAAATCTAATTTCTCACGAACATTCAGAAAAGCGAGGTCAAGATCAGCGCCCCAGTTAAAGGTGAGGAAAATCAAGCTTTGGCCTTGTCGAGCAATTCCCCGTGTGCTTTGCACTCCACGAACAGAAGCTAGAACTCCTTCTAGTGGCTCGTTAATTCTGTACTCCACATCTGCGGCAGGAGCGCCAGGATATTCCGTAGAAACTAGCAACGTAGGCTGTGTTACATCTGGCAATAATTCTATAGAAAGACGTGACAGCGTAACTCCCCCAAAAATGAGAACTGCCAATACTAGAATAATAGATGCTATGGGCTTTTTAAGAAGCAAATGGTATAAATTTAGTTACTTAGTTAGGATAGTAAATAATTTTATGTTCTAAAGCTATTTAGCTACTATCGGATTTCTCCCTTTTTTGGGATTTGGGAATGGCTATTGGTTATTGGTTAATTGTTAATGGCAAGTTGATGATAATAAGTACCTCGATGATTGATTAATCATCAAAAACAACGGCGACCGTCATCCAGAGGCTACTGCCGATGGATCTTCATAAACCCACTAACTAGCAAGGAAGCTAATACCTAAACCCACCATTTTTGAAACAGGATTATCAAGATTTATAAGATTAAATCTGGACTTCCCCCTGGTTCCACTCCTCCATTCCCCTTACCAATTTTCCCTTGTCACGAACACCTTCGTTCGTAATGCAGTCTTGAAGCTCTAGCTTCCACTACGAGTATCACCCCGACAATATCACTCCAGATTCCTGCCTTCGCAGGAATGCGGTGGTGGAAGTTCATATTTGAGATGTTAGGTACAGAACCAACTCTTAAACTATGTTCTAATAACTATACTTTCTAAACACAAGTCTTCCCAACTCCCCCACTTTTTCTATTGTTAAAATAGATCGTTCGTCTTCATATACATTTATATTACCAGCAACATCAATAGTACGATACGATTTGATGTAACTACCATCACTAGAGTTGTAAATATCAATAAATGAAAAGTCTGGATCACCGTTTGAGTTTGGAACTATAAAAAGCCCTTCCCCTTTCACATCAAAATCGTTTGAGGAAAACATAGCGTGTGGACTTAAGCTCGTTGATCTTGTTTCGCCACTAATCACTGTGATATAATTTATAGAGCTATCATAATTATCAATAGTAGCTCTTGAAGAGATTAGGTCACCATTTACATATTTCTTAATAAAAGGCGCATATGCTCCCACGTAGTAAAGAGTATCTCCTATTGTTTTTATACTGCCACTAATATCGTATGCATGCATATCAGTATAATCTTCATTCTCAAAGATATAGTTTACATCACCATCTTGCGTTAAATTATAAATTAAGGTACTCTCCATGTCAACAAAAGTTAAAAAAAACAATAGATTGAGATTCCCATTTGGTGCTATATTTAATCTAGAAGGCTTTCTCTCTGTAGTAAACTCGTTCACAAGATTACCCTCATGATCAACAAAAATTATTTTCATTAACCGATTATCTGCAACTGCAATGATATCCTCTGAAACATCAAATGACATTATAAATTCAAGTTCTTTTGGTCCTCTACCTTTTTGAATTTTAAAAGAACTAATTGTAGTTAAATCAGTTTTATTGAGGTGTTTAATTACTAATTCTGAGTTGTCAACTAAGACAAAATTATCCTTGGTTTCAACAAAAGACGGGAAGGAATAAATTCCTAGTTCTTCTAAATCTTTTTCGAATTCGAGGGTTAATTCTTGATCAGCAAAATTCCTCTTCTTTTGAGCCTGTTCTTCTACATCTAGAAAATTAACTGGCTTTAGCTCTTGTTGTGCTTCTTGATTTGAACAAGAGACTATCAACAGTAAAAAAAGAATACTAACAATTGAATTTTTCATCTATATACTTAAGGTTAACTGATAGGTTTGATTAACTATTTATTTTTGAGAGATAATAGAATTAGGGATTGGTTATTAGTTAATGGAGAGTTGTATTTGGAGCAGAGCTCCAATGTGGCATTCCGCAGCAGAGCTACGGAACGAGGAAGACCTTGTTCGTTCTACTAAAAACTAAATCACAAACCATCGATAATGAATTTAGTAACTGTTGGGTTATTAATATGGGTGTTATCCAGTAAGTAAAAATTATCATCAGAATCTTTCCAATTTACCAAAGGCTTCCAAGGCATTTGTGAGGCCTCTAAAGATTGTACCAAACCAATAGATTGAACGCTTTTATCCGTATTTATAACTTGCGCATAGATGTCAATACTATTTTCGTGGGGTCCTTCTTTGTCTAATGGATCTCTCCATGTTGCTGTAAATACGATAACTTTTCCATCGGATAACTGATGAATACCTGCATCAAAAGAATTAACTCTACCAATTCTAGGCTCAGGTCCACCATATCTTATATTTATTAGCCCAGGAACACCCTGCAAAGCATACTGATTAAACCGAGACTCATCAAACTCAACAAATGCATCTTCATTAAGATCACGCGTTTTTATTACGTTATCTAGTTTCCAATCATCGCCCATTTTTGTGAAATGATAAATATTGCCATGGTAGATTAATGGAGAATAATACAACTCCATCTTATCACGTGTAATGATGAAGCTACCCGGCTTGCCTAAAAAAGTAACCCAGGCAAATGTGGTAATGTTTATATCTTGAAATTCTGAGAATTTAAAAAAGGAGCCTATTCTATTTTTAAGCTCTCTATCATAAACATAGAACAACTCTCTATCTAGGAGGGGCTTTACCTCAACACCCGCGCCATCATTAAAAAGCGCGATTATTTTATCATCGCCATAAGACACATCATCGGGATAGAATTGCCACTGCATAGAAAAATCTACGGGTTCACTAGAAACGTATTCCCCATCATTTGTGATTTCCTTGTAGCGCATATTTCCTCGATCCAAAATGAAGAAATTACCCTCAGGCGTTATTTCAAATGAATTGATAGCTAGAAACTCAGCCGGACCTCGTCCTCTCCTTCCGATTTCTTTAACAAACCCACCTTCTTTATTAAACACTTTAATTGCAGCGGATGTTTTATCAGCTATATAGATGTTATTCTCATGATCAGTTCTAACGCCGATTGGATTTCCTAACTGAGATTCTTCGCTCTGACTTTCCAATCCAATTTTTAACAGAGTACTTACTGTTGTTGCTTTCGCTTTTTCTAAAAGATTTGGAGAACGCTCTTTCTTTGAGTTACAAGCAACAAACTGTGTGGCTAAAAGAGCAAAACCTACTAAATAAAGATACCGCGACATACTAACCACTTGAGACCTGTTCATTAGCTATCAAATCTATAGAGTTTAATATCCATCTCGTAAGTTATCATCAGAATTTATACTAGTTACAATTATTAAGTCCTATTCCTCAAAAAATCTATTACTTAACCTCATTACATTAAAAATGTACTATATCTAATTCACAACTGAAAATGTTGGATGGAAAAGATTCACCTCGATCTAGAGTGAAAGTTAGGAAGTTGTATTTCCCCTCGTTACGAACGTCTTCGCTCGTAATGCAGTCCAGAAGCTCTAGCTTCCATTACTAGCCACCTAATAAAACCATTGCCCCACACAGTCCTGACCCTGAGACAGGGTAAGTTTTGCCTCTATCCCTCCCAAAGTAGGGACAACACTTTCTTGGTCTCTTTCTGATATAGGTTGACAGTCCTTGACTTAGAACGTATCTCCCCTCGGGGGGAGACAGATTTCACGCCTGCGAGAAATCAGAGGGAGGATTCTTCAGGGCTTTTAACGTCCTTCATGCCCCAAACCAAATCGATGTTTAGAATTATTGGCGGATCAAAAGTACAACCTTCAACGAGATGATTATATTTGGCGCAGAGCTCCAATATGGCATTCCGCAGCAGAGCTACGGAACGAGGGTAACGAGGTAGTCATAGATGCTCGATAATCCTTTAAAAAATCACCTAGCATCTAAATTCTACGTACTATTTAAGCCCTCTGGCTTCTAACATTGGCTCTACTTCTGGAGCATGACCATGCCAGTTGATGTACATTTGCTCTAAATCTTGAGTATTTCCCTGCGAAAGTATCATATCACGGAAACGCTGTCCATTTTCGCGGGTTAAACCACCATTTTCTTCAAACCAGCGGTAAGCATCGTGATTCAACATTTCTGTCCACTGGTACGAATAGTATCCAGCTGCGTAACCGCTCGCAAAAATGTGAGAGAAGTACGTTGAGCGATAACGAGGAGGTACTGCAGAAACCACATCAAGTTTGGTTTTGTGAATGGCTTCTCGTTCGAAATCATTAACATCCACAATTTCCATGTCTGCTGAGACAGCGTGCCATTGCATATCTAGGTTAGAAGCCGCTAAAAGCTCAGTTAGGCTATAACCTTGGTTAAAAGTACCTGAGTTTTTAATCTTGTCAATCAGCTCTTGAGGAATGGTTTCGCCAGTTTCGTAGTGAACGGCATAATTCTTTAATACCTCTGGATAAAGTGCCCAGTTCTCAAAAAATTGAGATGGGAATTCCACAAAATCCCGAGCAACAGAAGTACCTGAAAGGGATGGATAGTTTTGATCAGCGAAAAATCCGTGTAATGCATGCCCAAACTCGTGAAAGGTTGTGGTAACATCATCAAACGAAATTAATGCGGGTTTCCCTTTAGCTGGTTTAGAGTAATTTGAAACGTTATAAATAACTGGTTTTCTATCTAGTAATTTAGATTGCTGAACAAAATTCGACATCCAAGCACCACCACGCTTACTCGGACGAGCAAAAAAGTCGCCATAAAACAACCCTAGAGACTCTCCATTTTCTTCAAAAACTTCATACACTTTCACATCTTCGTGATATACAGGAATGTCTTTTCGCTCTTTAAAAGTGATGGCATATAACTTCTCTGCAGCAAAAAACACTCCTTTTTCCAAAACGGTAGTCATTTCGAAATAGGGTTTAATCTGCTCTTCATCTAAATCGTATTTAGCTTTGCGAACCATTTCAGCATAATGGTTCCAATCCCATGGCTCTAGAGTAAAATCTTCGCCTTTCGATTTTATCATTTCTTGAATCTCTCCAGCTTCCACTTTTGCTTTAGCTGTAGTAGCTGGTATTAAAGCATCAAAAAACTTGAATACATTTTCTGGAGTTTTTGCCATGGTTTTTTGCAAACTCCATTCTGCATAATTCTTGTAGCCTAGCAAGTTTGCTTTTTCAGCACGTAATTCAACAATTTCTTTAGCAATAGCACGGGTATCGTTTTCCCCTTGATCAGCTCTGTGCCATGAAGCTTCAAATAGTTTTTGGCGGCTGTCTCTATTCTCCATTACTTTAAGTAGCGGTTGTTGGGTAGTGTTTTGTAAAGGAATAGTCCAACCACCATTTTCATTCTTAAGCGATTCGAGTACATCTTCTCCTATTCCAGCAAGGTCTTCTTTATCGGTAAAAGTAACGGCGCCGGCGTTGTTAGCAGCTAGCAGGACTTTAGAGTATTCTGTAGTAAGGCTTGCCAAACGAGAGTTATACTCTTTCAATTTCTCTTTATCAGCATCTGAAAGATTTGCCCCAGCAATCGCAAAATCTTCATAATAATCTTGTAATAACTTTTCTGATTCAGCATCTAATCCCAAAGACTCCATATTACTATGCAAATATTTGATGCGCTCAAAAAGCTTGGTATTCAAGTACATAGCGTCGCTCAGTTCAGCTAATAACGGAGCAACCTTCGTTTCCACATTTTGTATAGTTTCGTTGGTGTTGGCAGAACTTAAGGAATTAAAAACAGCTAAAGTTCGGTTGAGTAGAGCTCCAGATTTTTCGAGAGCTACAAGTGTGTTTTCAAAAGTAGCTTGTTCCTCGTTATTTGCAATTTCTTCAATCTGAGCTTTATTCTGAGCAATTCCCTCTAAAATAGCTGGCTCGAAATGCTCATTTTTTATTTTACTGAAATCGGGTGCATAGTAAGGTAATGCACTTTCTTTCATAAACGGGTTTTCTGTGTTGCTACAGGACATAATAAAAACTGATAAAGTTATAACTGTGAGAAATTTTTTCATTGTTTTAATCCCTTAAATATTATTGAACGAATATACGCAAAGTACTTTCGTCAATCTAAATCATTTCTCTCCTTCCGTAGCTCTGCATCCCTTACAAATTTCACACCGTTGTTCTCAATCTAGATTCCTGCCTTCGCGGGAATGACGGTTGTGATAGTCAAACCTAGTGTATTTGGAGCAGAGCTCCAAGGTGGCATTCCGCAGCAGAGCTACGGAACGAGGAAGCTAAAAGCTAACGGCTAACAACCAATCCTGACAAAGCCACGGAATGAGGAAGAACCTCCCATCAGCCCTTACATCAATCTTGTTTAAACCATCTGTTTGCGGAGGCGGGCGACGGGTTCGTTTAATTGCTCTCTATATTTGCTAACCGTTCTTCGAGCTACTTTGTAACCCTTCTTATTTAAATTATCGGCTAGTTCTTGGTCACTAAGTGGACTTCTTTTGTCTTCGTTATTAATAAGTGCTTGAAGAATGTTTTTCACTTCTCGATTGGATACATCTTCCCCACTTTCGGTTTCTAAACCTTCGTTAAAGAAGTATTTGAGCTCATATACTCCAAAATGTGTTTGCACATACTTTCCATTCACAACTCGAGAGATTGTTGAAATATCCATCCCAATTCGTTCTGCAATATCCTTTAGAATCATCGGCTTTAAACCGTCCCCAAATTTGAAGAAATCCTCTTGAAGTGCCACAATAGTCTTCATCACATTCATCAAAGTATTTTGGCGTTGTTTAATGGATTCAATAAACCAATTAGCTGAATCGATTTTCCCTTTTATAAAAGCTTGTGTCTGTGCATCGGGTTTCGACTTCTTCTCTTTAATATCTTCCCACATAGTCTTGTATTCAGGAGAAATACGTAGCGATGGAGCGTTCCGTTGGTTTAGATGAATGATAAATTCACCACGATCGTTTTCACCTTCATTCGCGCTTTGCCAAAACACTTCAAAATCGGGTTCAATGAAATTGGCTGTAGCTTCCATATCGCTTGCAACAGAGCCTGGTCGTGGATCCATATGAACAACTGCTTCGAAAGCTAACTTCAGTTCATCTTCGCTAATATTCAAACGTTGTATAATCTTCGAAAAGTGCTTTTTCTCGAAAGCGGTCCACATATCTCTCAACATCCGAATTGCTGTCGTTCGCCCTGGTAAATCTTCGGGAGCATGTTCTAGCTGAACCAATAAGCAATCTTGTAAACTGGTAGACGCGATTCCAATAGGATCAAGCGATTGAATTTGCTTCCGAATTCGGTTTACGTCTTCTTCCTCAACATATACATTATGATTAAATGCGATGTTATCGGCTACAGCAACCATTTCTCTGCGGAAATATCCGTCTTCATCAAGCGAACCTAGAATTTGGTCGGCGACAAGTTGTTCTTCCTCAGTTAAATCTAACAACGCAACTTGTTGCTCTAATTCCTCTAATAACGATTCGTTATAAGGATTTGGCAGATCTAGCCATTCTTCTTGCTCAGCGTTACTGGCGGTATTATAGATTTCGCCATCAAATTCGGTATTGGTTTCGTATTCATCCCAATCTACGTCGTGATCTTCTAAGCTTTCTAAGCCCTCTTCTTTCTCTTCGCTGATTTCTTCATCAGATTGCCCATCATCAACACGCTCTTGCTGAAGTTCCATCGGATCAACTTCTTCCAAAATCGGATTCAGTTCCAACTCTTCTTCAATGCGTTGTTCTAGGGCAATAGTGGGTAGCTGCAATAATTTTATGAATTGCAGTTGTTGTGGCGACAGTTTCTGCTGTAAACCTTGTTGTTGTTTTTGCCCTAAATTCTGTTGATTTCTCAGCATCGTTATCCCTGTTCTCTAATCTCCTTACAGGAATCTAAAAATTCGCTATACCAGTTTTTGCCATAACGTCGCGTAAGTGGACGTTCCAAAAACTCTGCGAGATGAATTCCTTCACTCTCGCCTTTGGCACAAGCTGCTGAACAAAGAGGTGGCACATATTCGTAGCTTGCATAATCGAAACCAGCAATACGCTTTAAGCGAACTGGAAATAAATGGCAGCTAAGTGGCTTCTCCCAATTAATTCTTTTATCAAAATACGCCTGTTGAATGGCGCAAAATGAAACTCCTGCGTCATCGTATTTTACAAAAATACATTCTGCTTCATTCACACAAGATATTTCATATCCTGCTTTTTCACTTCCAATCACCACTCCTTCTCTTTCAGCTACAGCTACGGCTTCAGGACGTAACTCGCCTTTCAGCAAATGGTATGCTTTATGAAGAACTGGAATTTCATCTTTCACGACAGGTGCGCCCGCATCGCCTACAACACAACATGCACCTTTGCACTTTGGCAAATCGCACGCAAACTTAACGGTAGCTATATCGTCTGCTAATATGGTATCTCTAACTTTAAACATGGCGTAATATACAAATATCGGATGCTAAGCATGACCAATTCTAAATTTAATTGTCTACTTATTTAAAAAAGTTATCTTAGCTTATAATCATCAAAATTTACCAACTATGGAAACTTTACCAATTAAAAGCCTTTATTCCCCTGAGGTTTATCAATCATTTATTAATCGAGTTGAGCTCGTAAAAAAAGACTCTGCCCCTTTATGGGGAAAGATGGATGCCGCTCAAATGTTTGCCCACTGCGCTGAAGTCCAAGAAGTAGCCAATGGTAAAGCCCTTGAAAAAACTCCTTTTTACCTCAAGCTTATAAAAGGTTTTGTTCGCAAAGCTGTTCTTAACAACAAACCTTATCGAAAAAATTCCCCTACTCATCCACAGTATCTTATTAAAAGTGATAGTGATTTTGACACAGAGAAAAAACGTCTACTAGATGCACTCGCAAAATTCATTGCTGACAAAGACATTGATCATCCACCACACCCACTTTTTGGCAAGATGACTGAAGAAGAACGAGGTTGGGGAATGTACAAGCATCATAGTTACCATTTAGAGCAATTCGGTGTTTAGGGTTTTTCATCATTCATCGCTTGGTGAATGATGACACCTTTCCCTGTATCTATCTCAGAATGCTTAATTGCCTCCAAACCAAAATCGACGTTTAGAATTATTGGCGGAGGAAGAACGCAATGGAATCGACGTCTCCGACAGGAGTAATCATTCCACACAGGCTCGAATGAGATTATTGGTTGGAAGTACGTGGACCTTTGGAATGATTGAGTCGATGGAATGGAGTTCGCGCCAAGAATTCTTGTCGAGAGCTTTTGGTACGTGCAAAACCCGAGATTCGGGGGCGGTACAAAAATACATCCATTAAAGAGATCAGTGTGATAACGAGCTCGGAAATAATGTAACGGTACTGGTAGCTGGAGCTTCCAGGCGGCATTACGCAGCAGAGCTAAGTAACGAGTGTAATGCTTAACAGCCTCCAACTAAAAGCTAAATTCCTATTCATAATATTTTACTAATCCCTATTTAAACAGGGCGTATATTCTTCCATAACTTCACTTTAATAATTTCTTCTTTGATGAAAAAATATAGCCTATCCGCACTTTCTGTGCTTTTTATTTCTTTTTTAGTTTTATCGTGTTCTAACCAAAAAGGCGACGATTTCTCGGTTAACTATGAAAAGATTACTCTTGATAACGGTTTAGAAGTCATTTTTCATAAAGACGATTCTGACCCCGTTACTGCTGTTGCTCTTACTTTCCATGTAGGTTCTGCCCGAGAGATAGAAGGGAAAACAGGTTTTGCCCACCTTTTTGAGCATTTATTGTTTTTAGAGTCAGAGAACCTAGGCAAAGGTGGCCTAGATAAAATGAGTAGCCGAATTGGTGGCTCTGGTGCCAATGGCTCAACAAGTAGAGATCGTACTAATTATTTTCAAACAGTTCCAAACGATGCCCTTGAAAAGATGATTTGGGCGGAAGCGGATAAACTGGGTTATTTCATCAATACAGTGACCGAAAACGTTGTTGCGAAAGAGAAACAAGTAGTTAAAAACGAAAAGCGTCAAGGGGTTGATAATGCTCCTTACGGTCATGCAAATTATGTAGTTGGTAAGAACTTATATCCAGCAACTCACCCGTACAACTGGCAAGTTATTGGCTCGCTTGAAGATTTACAAAACGCCACGCTTGCTGATGTAAAAGAGTTCTATAACAAATGGTACGTACCTAATAATGCAACCTTAGTAATTGCGGGCGACTTCGATACAGATCAAGCTAAAGAATGGGTTCATAAATATTTTGATGAAATTCCACGAGGAGAAGAAATCACACCTTTACCAGTAAGCTACGCTCAGGTTGAAGAATCCAAATACCTTTATTACGAAGATAATTTCGCTCGTCTGCCCGAACTTAGAATGACATGGCCAACAGTAGAGATTTACCACCCAGATTCTTATCCCCTTGAAATACTATCTGAGCTATTAGCTTCAGGAAAAAAAGCACCCTTCAACAAAGTATTGGTTGAAGACAAACAACTCAGTTCCAATGTATATTTCTTTAGTGATAATTCTGAGATTGCTGGCGAGCAAACCCTCCTCATTCGAGCTTATCCAGGAACTGATTTAGACGATGTTACAGAAGCTGTTAACGAAGCGTTTGATAAATTTGAACAAGATGGGTTTAGTGATGCTGACCTAGATAGAATTAAAGCTGGCTTAGAAACCAGTTTCTACAATGGACTGTCCAGTGTGCTGGGTAAAGCTTTTCAATTGGCTCAGTATAATATTTTTGCTGACAATCCTGGATACATCAACGAAGACATCAAGAAAACACAAGCCGTTACCAAAGCTGATGTGATGCACGTGTATGAGAAATACATTAAGGGAAAGAATTTCATTGCTACGAGTTTTGTGCCAATGGGACAAAAGGATTTGATTGTTGAAGGCTCTAGTCTTGCCAAAGTTGAAGAAGAGAAAATTGTACAGGGTGCTAAAGGTGAAAATTTCGTCCTCCCACCTGAAACTGATTTTGAACGAACAGCTTCAAGTTTTGATAGAACAATAGAACCTCCTTACGGGAATAACCCTGATGTGAAAGTGCCAACTGTTTGGCAATATGAACTTGCTAATGGGATAGGCGTTTATGGGATTGAAAATTTCGAATTACCCTTAGTTCAATTTCGCTTAGAAATTAATGGTGGCTTGCTGATGGAAACCCCAAACAAAGTGGGTGTTTCAAATTTATTGGCAGAGCTTTTAACCAAAGGAACAGCAAATAAAACCCCAGAAGAATTAGAAGAAGCCATCGACGAACTTGGTGCTTCCATTACTATAAATGCAGGACGTGAAAACATCAGCATTACAGGAAACTCATTGGCTAGAAACTACCAAAAAACACTGGATTTAGTAGAGGAAATGTTGCTCGAACCTCGTTGGGATGAGAAAGAGTTTGATTTAGCGAAGCAAAGTACATTAAGCGACATTGCACAGCAAGGTGCTAATCCAAATTCCATTGCTACTATTGCCTACAACAAATTACTTTATGGCGAGGAAAACATTCTTTCCAACAACACTATTGGTACAACTAACAGCGTTGAGTCTATCACTATGGATGATTTGAAGAGTTATTACACAAACAAACTATCTCCATCTTTAGCAGATTTCCATGTGGTGGGTTCTATAAGTCAGGCAAAAGTCATTCAGTCCTTATCAGGTTTAGAAATAAAATGGAAGAAAAAGGATGTTACTCTCCCTGAAGTAGCAGTACCAAACCAAATTGACGATTCTAAAGTCTATTTCTTTGATGTGCCCAATGCCAAGCAATCCGTACTACGTTTTGGCTATTTAGCCATGCCAGAAACTGATGCTGACTTTTATCCTGCTACCATAATGAATTATATTCTTGGTGGCGGAGGCTTTGCTTCTCGTTTTACACAAGAACTACGTGAAGGTAAGGGATATACTTATGGAATCGGTTCACGATTCTCTGGAAGCAATTTAGCAGGTTCGTTTACCATCTCGAGTGGTGTACGAACAAACGTTACGTACGAATCGGCTGCTTTGGTTAAAGATATTCTTGAAGAATACCCAACTACTTTCTCAGACAAAGACCTCGAAACTACCAAAAGCTTCCTCCTAAAGAGTAATGCTCGTAGTTTTGAAACAATGGGTGCGAAGTTAGGCATGCTTCAAAACATTAGTGAGTATGGCTGGGCTCCAGATTATGTTAAAGAACGAGAGCAAATTGTTAAAGACATCACCAAAGAAGAAATTAAAGCGCTTGCAAAAAAATACGCCAATCCAAAAAAAATGATTTGGCTTGTTGTTGGCGATGCTAAAACGCAACTGAATCGATTAGAACAACTTGGTTTTGGCGAACCTATTTTGATTAATAGTGAAAATGGTGGTGGGAAATAATACTTTGCCCATAAAAGAAAAGGAGAGCTTCTGAGGAGTTTTCAATGGCTAAAAAATTGTTTCCAATTAGCGGCTTAATAAATGCTTTTGAACTTTGAATCTGTATATTTAGTCTCATGATTCGCTCCTCTTTTTTGATATTAATTATTGTCGGATGCTCCTCATCAGCATTTATTCAATCTCTGGAAATTGGAATTTGGAGTGGGCTAGGTACGTACGACTTAAGCTCTCTTAGAAAAATTGCACCTCAAACTATTGACCAAGAATCTTCACCTAGATTAGAGACACTCGATTCGTATACAATTCATTCTAATTATGGTGTTGAGATTAGAAAAGTATACCAATTTTTCTGTAGGGTCTTTTTTTAGATACGAACTTTCGGGGAGCCAAAAGGCGTATTACAATCTTATGGAAAAGTATTACTTTAAAAATCTGGCGAAAATATAGTTTATGGAATTTCAGGACGCTTTCACTTAAGAAAACAGAAATTCAAAAAATTGAAGTACTACCCATATATCATTTTGAAATTAGAGGATCTAAATCAACCTTTGATTACACCTATATTGAAAGCACAAGCCCTGCTTCTAATAATGTCGCTCAGAAATTCGATTTAAATTCTAGTGCGTTCATATTAGAACCCAGAATTGGTGTTCGAGCTTATAATGGCTTCATTAAAATTGATCATTCCGTTTCGTTATACATCCCAATTCTACAAAGTGATTTCAGAGTTAACGGGAAGGATCCTTTAGAAAATTCAACCAAAAAGAATACAGAAACCACCAACCTTTTTGGTTTACGAAAGGGCGTTACGATAAGTATTCCCATTGTATCATATCGCTAATTTTTTAATGAATGTATGTCGCATTCAACAAACTCTGATTAAGAATTTTCAAAATTACGTTTCTACTAAAAAATGAAAGAAGATTCTTAGTATCTTCTACAAAATAATTTTAAAATTAACCGTTTTCCATGACTTCATTAGACCCCTCTGTAAAAAGCAAAATTGATACTTGGTTACAAGGCAATTACGACAAAGATTCAAAACAAACGATTGAGAATCTCCTTAAAAACGAAAAGTTTGAAGAATTAACCGACGCTTTTTACAAGGATTTGGAATTTGGGACAGGTGGCCTTCGTGGAATTATGGGCGTTGGGTCAAACAGAGTAAACAAATATACTTTTGGTGTTGCCACTCAAGGCTTGAGTAACTTCTTGAAAAAAACTTATCCAAACACTGAGCTTAAAGTTGCCATTGCACACGATTGTAGAAACAATTCTGATACTCTAGCCCAAGTTGTTGCCGATGTATTTTCAGCAAATGGAATCAAAGTTTATTTCTTTACGGGACTTCGTCCTACTCCCGAATTATCATTTGCAGTTCGTGAACTTGGTTGCCAAAGTGGAGTGGTACTAACAGCATCTCACAACCCAAAAGAGTACAATGGTTTTAAAGCGTACGGCGCGGATGGTGGGCAACTTGTAGCACCCTACGACAAAATGGTAATGGACGAAGTACTAAGCATCTCCAATATTGATGATGTTAACTTCGAAGGAAACGAAGCTCTTATTGAAAAAATTGGTGAAGAAATTGATAACAAGTTTATTGATGAGTTGGTAAAGCTTTCTGTTTCTAAAGAAGCCATTAAACGCCAAAAAGATTTAAGCATCGTATTCTCTCCAATTCATGGAACGGCAAGTGTATTAGTTCCTCCTGCTTTAGAAAGATTTGGTTTCGAAAATGTAGCGTTAGTTAAAGAACAGATGGTTGTGGATGGAAATTTCCCAACTGTGATTTATCCAAACCCAGAAGAACAAGACGCTCTTGCAATGGCCATTGCTAAAGCAAAGGAAATTGATGCTGAACTCGTTATGGCAACCGACCCTGATGCTGATAGAATTGGTATTGCAGTAAAAGATGACCAAGGGGAATGGATTCTCTTTAACGGTAACATGACTGGTACTTTGATTATCAACTACATGCTTACTGCTTGGAAGAATGCAGGAAAAATTACTGGTAACGAATACATCGTTAAAACGGTAGTTACATCTTATTTAATAGACCGCATTGCTGAAGATTTTGGCGTAGAATGTTTCAATACGTTAACGGGCTTTAAGTACATTGGTGAACTAATGACCCAACTTGAAGGTCAGAAGCAATTTATTGCTGGAGGAGAAGAAAGTTATGGCTATTTAGTTGGCGATCACGTTCGTGATAAAGACGCAATCGTATCTGCCGTGATAATTGCTGAAATGGCCGCCTATTACAAAGACCAAGGAAGTAGCTTATACCAAGCACTACTCGAAACCTATGTTAACTATGGTCTCTTTAGAGAAAAATTGATTTCTGTTACCAAAAAAGGAAAAGCCGGTGCCGAAGAAATTCAGCAAATGATGAAAGATTTCAGAGCTACTCCTCCTGCTACACTTGGCGGCTCTAAAGTAGTAACTGTTAAAGACTACCAAAGCCAAGAAGAAACGAGTTTGGAAACTGGGGTTAAAACCAAAATTGATCTTCCAACTTCTAATGTGCTCCAGTTTATAACCGAAAACGGTGATATTGTATCGGCTAGACCTTCAGGAACAGAGCCAAAGATTAAATTCTATTGTAGTGTGAATGATCATATTGCCACCACTGATGAGTATGAATTTGTAGCATCAAAGTTAGATAAATACATAGATGCTATCATGAAGGATTTGGTAGGTTAACTTAAAAAAAGCCTCAGAGTATTTCTGAGGCTTTTTACTATTCTACAAAATTAAATTTCATCTATTGGCTGTTAACTGGGATACATATTTTAAAAATTGTGCCTTTTTCTTCATTAGAAGCTATATCCATCCTTCCCTTTAGAGAATCCACTAGATGATGAACGAGTTTTAACCCAAAGCCATAACCATTCTCTCCTGCCGTACCACTTGTTGAATCGCAATCACCCTTCAGTATTTCTGAAATTTGTTGTTGGGTCATTCCAATTCCTGTGTCCTGAATTAAAAAAGTAAGCTCTTTATTAATATCGTTTATACTAAGTGATATTTTGGTCTTAACACTCCCTCCAGATGAGGTGAATTTAATAGCATTCGAGATGACATTCCCGACAATCTGAGTGATTTTATTCTTAGGAAATGGAATATTCTCGTTCTTGTTTTCATTTAAAATTTCTAGATTCACACCTTTCATAACTGCTTGAGGGGTATATAATTTTACAAGCTTTTCTTTCAGTGTAACCAAGTTAAATTCATTTGAATTTAATGGTTCAGACGAATATTCATTTGCTGATAATATCGTATCTGCAAGATCTAGAATAGATTCCCCACCTTGTTTAATTAGGTCGAGCAATTCGAGAATATCATCTACTTTATTCTCATTTATTTGATCTTTTACTATCTCAGAAATACCAATTATGCCACTCAAAGGACCTCTAATATCGTGGCTAACTTTTCTACTAGTTTCGCTCATCTCATCCACTTGATGTTTCAAGTCATCAATAACTTTCATTGAGTGAATTCGGGAAACAATCTCACTTGCAATAATTTTAAGAAGTTCTACTTTTTCTGGTGTAAGAATTTTCTCTTGAGTATCAACCACACACAAAGATCCTAAGTTATTCCCATCCTCACTTTTTAGAGGAATGCCGTAATAATATCTGAGGCTAGGTCCATGAGTTACATAATTTTTTTCACAAAATCTAGCATCCGCGCTGAGGTCTTTTACTTCCATTGGTTCATCGCTCAATATTGTATAATTACAAACAGATTCCTCTCTAGGCATTTGCATTACAGCTAATCCGTGATGTGAAATTGTCCACTGCGTAAAAGAATCAATTAAATTAACCAACGACATTTCTGTTCCAGCAACTTTTGCTGCTAAACGGCTCAGGTCGTGAAATTCTTTATCTAATTCAGTGTAATCTAAATCTAATTTGGAAAGCTCTAGTGTTCTTTCAAATTCATTTACAGGTAATGTAGAAATGGTAGGCGCATTTTTTGTAGTCATAAAGTCCTTTTTGGTTGTACCTAATTTAAGCCCACTTTCCTTATCGACTAAAACCAAAATTTATTAACACTAAACATAGTAAAACAAGCACCCAGAATGGCTATATGCCATATTTATATTTAGATAAGTTCAAATATTTTTCCTGCTTTCTGCCGAACTATTCCCTCCATTTCAAGCTGTAAAAGAGTTACAAGTAAATTGCTTGTATTAGTTTCCAGAGCCTCGGCTAAATCATCAACTTGAAACGATTCTTCCTCCAATTTCTCACATACACATCTACTCATTTCATCTAAATCTAACTCTCTCCACTTCTGTTTTTCTGGCCATTCTATTTTGTTCTCTTCCGCCCTACCGTTGTATTGAACAGGCAGTTCAACCACAATATCATCTAGCACTTGAACCAGCTTAGCAGCACCTTTTTTAATTAAATAATTACCCCCACTTCCTGAGAGATTATCCAAATTATGTGGTATGGCAAAAATTTCTCGATTTTGATCGAGTCCGAGTTCTGCCGTTATCATACTACCTCCTTGCATTCCAGACTCAATCACTAAGACTCCTAAGCTCATTCCGCTTACAATTCTATTTCTGATAGGGAAGTTTCCAGCATCAGGTTTTGCACCTAAAGGAAATTCTGATATCACAGCTCCACCAGAAAGCACAATGTCTTTAGCTAATTTGAGATGTTTTTGGGGATAAATATTATCAATTCCAGAACCCAGCACCGCAACTGTTGAACCGTTAGCATCTAGCGCTGCACGATGGGCAATGGCATCGATGCCATATGCGAGTCCACTTACAATACAAAAACCTTTTTCAGCGAGCTCACCTGCTAGTTGAGCTGCTTTCTTTTTACCATACATTGATGGATTCCGAGTACCAATAACTGCAATACCAGGTTTTTCGAAAACCTCGGGGTTTCCTTTCATCCAATACAAAGATGGTGGGTCATATATTTGCTTTAGTAACTCTGGATAAACTGTATCAGAAATGGTAACTAAACTCGCTCCAATCCTTTCAGTGTCAGATATAATCGAGTCAACACGTTCCCAATCTTTAAAAGACAAAATGGCTAAAGCTGAAGCCTCACCAACTCCTTCAAAACTGCGTAATTTAGATTTACTTAAGTTGAAAAAATTAGCGATGTTTTCTTGAGAACGGGCGAACTCTCGAATCTTCCGGGCTCCAAAGCCAGGTATTAAACTTAATGCTATTAGATTTCTAAGTATCGATTTCTTTTGCATGTTGAATCTTTTCCCATAAAACTTCTCTCAACTCATCCACACCAAAACCTGTGGCTGATGAAATAGGAATAACGGGAATTTCATCATCAAAATGAAATTCTTTATCTAACTTAAACCCCTGTTTTAAATCCATCTTAGTTATAGCTAAGACTCTGGGCTTATCTAACAAATCTTTTCGATACACTTTTAATTCTTTAACAAGTGCTTTGTATTCGTACTCAACATCAGTGTCGGCACTTACCATAAACAGCAATACATTATTACGTTCAATATGGCGTAAAAACTGAATTCCAAGACCTTTTCCTTGATGAGCTTCTTCAATAATTCCAGGAATATCAGCCATTACAAAACTACGATAATCAGAGAACTTAACTACTCCCAAGTTCGGCTCTAATGTAGTAAAGGGATAGTCTGCAATTTTAGGTCGAGCTTGCGAAAGTGTGGAAAGAAGAGTGCTTTTTCCAGCATTAGGAAAACCTACAAGTCCAACGTCAGCGAGTAATTTGAGTTCTAACTCAACAATTCTTTCTTCACCTTCTTCCCCTGTTTGAGCAAATGATGGGGTTTGATTCACTGAACTTTTGAAATGCCAATTCCCAAGTCCGCCACGTCCACCCTTTGCAATAACTAATGTTTGGCCATCCTCTGTAATTTCACCGATTCTCTCTCTTGTTTCAGCATCGTATGCAACAGTACCTAATGGTACAGTTAGCGTCACAGATTCTCCAGTTTTACCAGAAGAACGACTACTAGAGCCATTAGCACCAGGCTTTGCTTTTATATATTTTTTATACCGAAGATCTAAAATTGTGTTTAACTGAGCATTTCCTTTTAGAACAATACTTCCTCCGGCTCCACCGTCACCTCCGTCTGGCCCACCTTTTGGTACATACTTTTCTCTACGAAGATGAGCTGAACCATCTCCCCCTTTACCTGCGGTAATATAAATCTTGGCGTAATCTGCGAAGCGCACTATGCTAGCCTTTCTAAATTGTTGAACTATTTCTGAACAACCAATTTAAGACTTTTTAAACTCTAGTTGTTAAAGTTTCTCTAAGATAAAATTTGTCATCAATTGGTATAGATGTTCTCTAGAATTTCCATCAGATATGCCATGGTTTCTATTTGGGTAAAACATAGTTTCAAACTGGATGTTATTAGCCACTAGTGCATTCACCATTTCCACCGAATTCTGGAAGTGTACGTTATCATCACCCGTACCATGAATAAGTAAATAGTTGCCTTTTATTTGCTCTGTTTTAAATAATGGGGAACCATTTTTATAACCATCAGGATTGCTTTCAGGAGTTTGCATAAAACGTTCGGTATAGATGGTATCATAAAACCTCCAATAAGTAACGGGTGCTACAGCTATTGCTGTACTAAATACAGAATTGCCTTCTGTAATACCTAGCGATGACATATAACCGCCGTAACTCCATCCCCAAATCCCGATTCTTTCTGCATCTATAAAAGGCTTGGCAGCCAATTGTTTAGCTACTTCTATCTGATCTTGAATCTCATATTTGCCAAGCTGTAAATAGGTTTGTTGTTCAAAATCTCTACCTCTAGCTCCTGTTCCTCTGTTATCAACAGAAACTACCAAATAACCTTGATTTGCTAAATACTGATGCCACATTGCTCTTTGTCCACTTTCGTAGCTATCCATTACAGTTTGGCTACCTGGGCCACCGTAAACATAAATCAGTACAGGATATTTTTTTGTGGAATCAAAATCTACTGATTTGATGATGTATGCGTTTAGGGTTGTTCCGTTTACATCAAATTGAGTAAATGTCTTTTCCCCAAACTTGAAATTGGATGTTTTGGCTTTTAATGCCGAGTTGTCTTCTAAGGTTCGAACACGTTTCCCATTCTCTCTATATAAAGTAATTACTGGAGGTATAGCATGATTAGAATAAGTATCGATATAGTACTTAAAATCATTACTCAAATTAATACTGTGCCAGCCTTTGGTTTCGGTAATGGTTCGTTTGCGCTTGCCATCAACTCTGATACGATAAAACTGGCGTTGTAATGGTGAAATTTCCGTGCTTTCATAATAAAGATTATGCCTCCCTTCATTGAAGCCTACAATCTTGGTTACTTCCCATTTTCCTTTGGTAATCTGATTCAACTCTTTACCCGACATATCATACAGATATATGTGATTATAACCGTCTTTCTCGCTAGTATAGATGAACTGTTTCCCGTTATTAAGAAAGATGAGATTGTCGTGAATATCCAACCAACCTTTACTACTTTCGCTTAATATCACTTTCGTTTCGCCAGTTGCAACATCAGCAAATAACAATTCTTGTTTGTTCTGTAAACGGTTCATTCGTCGAATTGCTAGAGTAGAACTTCTTGTAGTCCAATTGATTCTTGGAATATACTGATCGGTTTCATCACCGATATCCATATTAGTCGTTTTACCGCTGTCGAGTTTATATACATGGATTGAAACAATAGAATTTTCTTCACCAGCTTTAGGATATTTAAAGCTTACTTCCGTTGGATATAAACTGCCCCATTGCTCCATCCTAAATTCTTTAACAGCAGATTCATCAAAGCGATAGAATGCAATGCTATTACTATTTGGCGACCAAAACCAAGCTTTGGCAAACCCAAACTCTTCTTCATACACCCAATCGGTAGCACCGTTTATAATGTTATTATACTCACCGTCGGTAGTAATTTGCACCTCTTTCCCTGAAGCTAAATCTATCCAAAATAAATTGTTCTCTCGTACAAATGCTGCTTTACTTCCATCAGGTGAAAGTGTGGCAAGCTGCTGTTTAACATCACTAGACGTTAATTTTGATAGCTTCTTGTTTACAATATCGTATACATAATAATGTTCTCTAGTGCTTCGTCTCCAAATTTGTTCTACGTCTGTCTTTAGTAGGATTTTCTTTTCATCACTAGAAAATTCATATCCTTGAATTTGAAGTCCTTTCGGATAACCAGAGTTCTTAAAGTTAGCTCCATCAAACAATACCAGTACTTCATCTTTTAAGATATTGTATCTAACAACTTGCTGATTTCTAGTAGCTGTGTAATAGTTACCATTTTTCATCCACTTTACATTTTCGACAATTTGGGGAGAGAATGATGAATCGAAAATATGCTCTAATTGAAGTGGATTCTGGGCTTGTGAGAAGGTAGATGCACATAAAATAAGCACCAGTATGAGGCTAATCTGTATTCTTTTCATCTGGATAATACTTAGTTAACAGAAATGAAAAAGGGAAGTTCGATAAAGACTTCCCTTTTTAAAAAATGTTGCTAATCTTTATTTATTGAGAATGATTTTGAGCAACTTAGTTAGCTTCGATTTCATTATTGTTCTTGGAACGATGAAATCAAGGAAACCGTGTTCTAGGAGGTATTCTGAAGTTTGAAAACCTTCAGGTAAATCGCGACCAATTGTTTGGCGAACTACACGCGGACCTGCAAAAGCTATTAATGCTTCTGGTTCAGCTACATTAAAATCGCCAAGCATTGCAAAACTTGCTGTTACGCCACCAGTAGTGGGGTTGGTCATGTAAGAGATATAAGGTATACCTTCTTCCTCAAGTAATGCAAGTTTAGCGGATGTTTTTGCCATCTGCATCAAACTAAGAACGCTTTCCATCATACGTGCACCACCGGTTTGGGAAATGATGATAAGTGGAATTTTTCGTTCTCGAGCAGTGTCAATTGCGATAGCAAGACGTTCTCCAACCACAGAACCCATACTTCCACCAATAAATCCAAAATCCATACAACCAACTACGATATCAAGACCATTCATTTTACCTACGCCTACTCTTGCTGCGTCTGAAAGTCCTGATTTTTTTCTCGACTCTATTAGTCGGTCGGTATACTTTTTTCTGTCGCTAAATTCTAAAGGATCGGTAGCAATTATATTAGCACCGAGTTCTTCAAATTTCTCGTCATCAAAAATAATTGAGAAATATTCTTTACTTCCAATCTGGAAGTGATGTCCACTTAATGGATCAACCCACAAATTTTCTTCTAACTCGCGCCGGTGGATAGTTTCGCCAGTAGTTGGAACTTTAACCCAAACTCCTTCTGGCATTTCTTTCCGTTTATCGGTCTGTATATTTTCGTCTTTTCGTTTAAACCAGGACATAAACTCCAATTTGATATTTTAGCTAAAATAAAGATTCTTCTACTTAAATCTGAAAAAGATTATGCAGTTGAATTATTCACCTGATTACTGGTTATGTAATTAGGATTTAGTTCTTCTAAACTTGTTTTTTTAAAAAAAGATGCACTTGGTTGAGAATTAAATAAACTAATAAGATGTACAGCTGAAATAGAGTTTGAATCAAATACCTTAGCGGTTTTATCTGCTGGTAATGAGAAGCGTTCTGTTCCTGTGCCTACAATTATATCGCCATTTTCAATATCATTTTCAAAATCGGATATCTCTTTAATGATAGCATCCGCTTTTGCCATTAGCCCATCTATTTTTTTAAACGCTTGGTGATATAGGTGTGAACGTCGTGCGTCGATTATGGCATGAATTTGCCCCTCACCAGCTTCATCTAATTGAGATTGTGCAAAACCAGCCAGCGTATCTACCGCAAATAAACCGACGTTCAATCCAAACAACATTCCCTTCACAGCACTAGCGCCAATACGTAACCCCGTATATGAACCAGGGCCATTGCTAATAAGAACGGCTTCTAAATCTGCCAGCTTAAAATGGTGTTCTTGCATCAAAGCTTCGGTGTAAAGGAATACATTACCGGAATGTACTCCTTTGCCTTGAATACGTTTCTCAAACACTTTCCCTTCATTATTTTGAAAAGCGACTGAACAGACATCCGTTGCTGTTTCGAATGCTAAAATCATTCTTTAATGGTAATAAACTCTGGTGATTCAACTATAAACTGCCAGTTTCCACGATACTGAGAGAACCGCCCGTAAAATTCGATTTTTTTATCTGTTCCAGCAACATTCTTTAGCACAGAGTCTAGTTTAAAAGCTGGTGCATACACATCGTATGTAGTTCCGTTTACTACGAAATCATATTTATCGGTAATTGTAGCTGTCAGAAAGAAATATTCATCAAAGAAATCCACGTTTACCGTTGGGTCTCCTTTTGTGAACTCTGCTTCTGTAAAAAACTCAGTAGGAATTGAATATTGAACAGGAATTGCTTTCCAATTGGCATCATCGTTTTTGCTAGGATTAGCTAAAATCTGTCTGCCTTCTGCTCGAGTGAATTTCATAGCAACGGGTAGGTGATCCGAAAATCCACTCCCTGAAAATGTAGAACTCCATCTCTTAGGCTCACCAGAAGAACTGTAGGTGTTTAAAGCAAATTTACCTCTTTCGAAAGAGTTGTCTACATAACTAATACCTGAGTCATCATACATTCCTGATGAAATCATAATTTGCATCAATGTTCCCCAATAGCCTCGGTAAGTATCCGAGCCTCGTTGATCCATTGGATAATCGTACCACAAATTGTACACCGCATTAGTTTCGCCACTCACTACCGCTTCTTCATCACCAACAGATTTTAAAACGTCGTTAACAGCTGTTTTTGGAAAATTATATCTGGTACTTTGATTGTAATCTGAATTGAAGTCTCCAGCTAAAACAATATCCACATTAGAATTATCGGCTAGGAGTTCATCTAATCGTGCACGCAACACTTCCGCATTCTGAAGACGGATTTTTTCC
This sequence comes from Balneola sp., assembly GCA_048267905.1. Taxonomy (GTDB): domain Bacteria; phylum Bacteroidota; class Rhodothermia; order Balneolales; family Balneolaceae; genus Balneola. The sequence continues at coordinate 376,907 of JBLWWM010000002.1, read as the reverse complement.
ATATCAGCACTTCCAGCACCCGACTTCCAATGATTTGCAAAAACCACCAACTCAGCGCCATCAACATCAATCCATGCTTCCAGAATTGGGCGTGCTTGTTGTAGTGGATGAATTTTCGTTTTCTCTCTCAATATCTGAAATCTTGAATACACCGCTGTTTTTTGAACGGTAGTTGGTAAACCTTTGGAGTCTTTTGGACTATATCCAACTTCCAATTGATAGTTCCACATTCCGCCATCTGCCATTCCTTTTAGTAGTAATAATTCGGAAGGTAAATCGGCAATTTCTTCGCTAAAATCATCGCCTAACATTTTGTCTAACGTGGTGGTTTTATATTGGGCTAGAAAATCTCCAATATCCATCCACCTCGACTCACCTTTAACTGGTGTATAGTCACTTTCTAGCTCTACCATTGCAATGATATCTGGACCTTTTCCATCATTGTATTGCTTCAGTACACGAACTGCATTTTTAACTTTATTCAACACATCTTCTTTTGTGTATTGCTCGTTCCCATCATTATCTGTGGTATTATAATCGTCGTAAATGGCAATTCCATCCGCATCAAACAGATTCTCTACATTGTAAGTAACGAATGTATATGCTGATGAAGTTTCTTTTTGTGCAGCACAACTAAGCGCCATAAAAGCGAATAGAGTGAGCAATGACAAATTTTTCATAGATGTATTAATTATGTTCTATAGGAAACGAGAATCTTATCTCAATTGATTAAGCACCAACTTTCCTTTGTTAAAAATACCTAAAGCACGTCCAGTTAACTTAGTATTTAAGTAAGGAGAATTTTTTGATTTCGAACGAACATTCTTTGCGTCAAAAGTCCACTCTTCATCGGTGTTAAAGAAAGTTAAATTGGCTTTCGCCCCTTTCTCAATCTTTAACTCTTCTAAGTTTAAAATCTTACGTGGATTGTCACTTAGTTTCTCAACAAGTTGTTGCAAATTTAGCTTCTTCGCTTTCAATAATCGCATATTTGAAATAGACCAAGCTGTTTCAAGCCCGATTATTCCATTGGGAGCGTAAATAAATTCCACTTCTTTCTCTTCGATGGCATGAGGGGCGTGATCGGTGCAGATTACATCGATAGTTCCATCAACCAATCCTTCAATCATCGCATCTACATCTTCTTGAGAACGTAATGGCGGATGCATTTTGAAGTTCGTATTAAACTTTTGGCGATCAATTTCTTCATCCGTTAAATCGAAATGATGAGGACAAACTTCAGTAGTTACATTAATGCCTTTTTTCTTGCCTTGGCGCACTAAATCAACCGCATTTTTGGTACTTATGTGTGCCACATGAACATGACCTCCGGTATATTCTGCTAACAAAATATCGCGAGCAATCATCGTTTCTTCAGCAATCGAAGGTGTTCCATCTAAACCCAAACGAGTGGAAACTCTACCTTCGTGCATGTGTCCTGGACGAGAAAGCGCAATATCTTCTTCGTGATTGATAATCGGCATTCCCAGCATGGAAGAATATTCTAAAGCAACACGCATTACTTGGGAGTCGTAAACGGGATCGCCATCATCGCTAAAAGCAACAGCGCCACCATCTTTCATATCACCCATTTCGGCGATGGATTTCCCAGCTCTATCTTTGGTAACACAGCCAATTGGGTGAACATCAACGGCAGTAGCTTCTGCTTTTTTGATGATGTATTCCACCACGTCGCGCGTGTGCGTAGCTGGTTTGGTATTTGGCATACAAGCCACCGCTGTAAAACCACCAAACGCTGCGGCATCACAACCAGTTTTAATCGTTTCCTTGTGTTCGAAACCAGGCTCACGTAAATGAATGTGCATATCCATCCAACCTGTACTTACAAAAGCTCCTTCAAAGTCGTGAATTTCTTCGCCTGCGCTTGCAGCTAAATCACTCCCGATTTCGTCAATAACTCCATCTTTTATGCGGATGTTTACGGTTTCGTTGCCATTTTGAGTTTTGCTAATTGGGCGAAGGTTTTTTAGGAGCATCGGTGCTTTAAAATTGAATTACGATTCGATATCGAATATAGGGTTTTTGTCGGTTTGAAAATGGTGGAATATGACGAAAACAAGGAGGAGTTATTTTATTAGAGAGAATATCTCGGCCTATGTTCATTTGAATTTACCATTTCAAGATTCTGAATAATTTTCATACATTGTACAGCATCATGTACAACATTGGTTAATTATGAAAGCAATAACATATTCAGCAGCAAGAGAACAATTCGCAAAGACGATGGACGACGTGGTGAACGACTGCGAGCCTGTGATAATAACAAGAAACAGAAATCAATCGGTAGTTATGATTTCCTTAGAAGATTATGAGGCTCTTGAAGAAACCGCGTATTTACTTCGCTCTCCTAAAAATGCACAGCGTTTAATAGAGTCGATAAACGAGCTAAATAATGGCTTAGGGCTCGAAAAGAAACTTGTTGAATGAAAATCGTTTTCTCAAAACATAGTTGGGAAGATTATCAGTATTGGATTTCTACAGATAAAAAAATCCTTAAGCGAATCAATTTGCTCATTAATGAGATTGAGCGAGAACCGTTTAGTGGCATTGGAAAGCCAGAAGCATTAAAACATGGTCTTTCTGGATTTTGGAGCCGAAGAATTAATGATGAACATCGCCTAGTTTATAGAGTGGATGATGAGCATATCTTCATTCTGCAATTGAGATATCATTATTAAACCTCAATCCCTCCTTCTACAACCGATGTTTATCTTTTGAAACAACATTTTCTACCGTCCATTCTATCTGCTTCTGGAACGGTGATTTTCGAACTTCGCAGTTTTCAATGCTACAAAGCGGACATGAAAAGTCGTGACAGTAATCGGTATGAATATTCAATTCAATTCGTCTTCCAAACTGATCTAGAATAAGAGCCTCTAGTTTGTCGGTTTCATCATGACCTTGCTTTACAGTAAAATACCAAGGCAGAGTTAGGTGACAATCTATGTGTAATACACTTCCGTATTTTACAATGCGCAAATTGTGTAAGTCTACCCAGTTTTGATCTCTGTTTTTTTGTAGGGAAGCTACCATCTCACTTAATAACTTTTCGTCAGACTCATCCATAATTCCTGCTATCGCACTACGCAGAATTTTATAACCGGTGTAAATGATAAGAAGCGCAAAAATTATAGCTACAAATCCATCTAGCCACATATAACCTGTGAATTGAAGCAGTAGTAATCCAATAATAATTCCTAAGGTTGTGTAAGTATCGGATTGCAGATGCTTACCACTTGCCTGCAGCGCCAAAGAGTTATTCCGTTTTCCTGTTCGAACAGCCCACAAGCCAAACCCATAATTTATTACCGCTGAAACACTGATAATGATAATTCCGGTATCGAGTTTGGTAAGTGTTGGTGGTACGAAAAAGCTACGAGCCGCTTCATAAATAATAAAAATACCCGCTGCGAAAATTAAGCTTCCTTCAATTCCTGCAGAAATAAATTCAATTTTACCATGTCCGTAAGGATGGCTTCTATCGCGAGGAATGGCAGCTAAACGCAAGCTATATAAACCAACAAAACCACTCACAACGTTTACAATACTTTCTAATCCATCTGTAAGAATGGCGACTGATTGCGTAAGGTACCAGGCTATCATCTTTAGGATAAAAAGTAGAATTGCTATCCTAACGATATACTTTTGTACTCGGATATTTTCGAGATGCGATTTCATCTTTTTAAAGTACCGCTATTTAGCAGGATTTGAAACGGCTTAAGTAAATCGTACCAATTTTTTGTTGGAATTTGAGAATTGATCAGATAGTACAGAACGTAAATTGGTCTTTTAGTATGCTTTTTTGAACAAGTCTTTACTTAAGTTTTGATTAGTAGAATAATTTAAAAATTCTAAAGTAATATTTTTGTTTGGTGATGAAATCGTCACTTTTTTAGGCATCCAAACCTCTCCAAGTTTTAAGTACTCATCTATTGAGTAGTTCACTACTTTTTGTCCATTTTTATGAAATAAATAAACCTGTTTCATAAAAGGTCTGTTATCTTTTTTTGATATATAGTAGACTTCTTCCCCGAAATCGAACCCAGAAAGTCGAAGAACCCAAGCTTCTTTAATTCCAATCTGTATTTCGCCTTCATAAAATATTTCGAGCCCTTTCCATTCGTAATCAAAAAGATTGTTTTCATAGGTAAAAGCAAACCTCATATCTAACAAATCCTCCCCCTTCACCTCTTGAACTTCGGAATTAATTTGGCCCTTTACCTCTCGAAACCAGCCATTATTCCCATAAACAGATACCGAAACTTGTTTGTCTTCTTCAGTAAAATCTAATTTAACCCAAGCTTCTTTCAGGAAGTAGAAGTCGAATTCTGTCTGTTCACCTTCTCCAAAGGTGATAAGCCCTTTTGATGAATAAGCCCCTAATTCTCTAACATTCTTATTTCCACCTAAAGCCATAATGGTATTTTCAATAATGGTTCTCTTCTCTTCATTGTAAGAATATAGATCCATCATATACTCGTTCTGCTCTTGGGCTTCTGAATATTGGGAAGGCAATATTATATACACAAGAAAGAACCCAATTTTCCAGCTATTCAGCGTGATGGGTAATTTTCTTTTTTTAAGTATTTTATCAGAAAGAGAAGTTATTATTTTCATAAGCTAGAACCCTTAACTTAAAACGCTGACTTACAGCTTTCTATAAATATAGACAAATTCACTTTTTTTGCTAGTTAAAAATGTCCGACCAAAAACCTTTTCTTTTTGATATACCAACGGTTACTGAGTTAACAGGTAAAGTCAAACAACTTCTCGAACAGAATTTCACCGACATTTTAGTTGAGGGAGAAGCTAGTAACGTTAAACAGAGTGCCAACGGACACATTTACTTTACCCTGAAAGATTCTGGTGCTCAACTACCATGTGTACTTTGGCGAAACACTATTCAACGTTCTGGTATCAAACTAACTGATGGCCAACAAATAGTTATTGGAGGTGATCTTCAGGTTTATGCTCCTCATGGTCGCTATCAGATGATTGTGAATTTGGTACAACAAGCAGGGATTGGAAAACTACAGCAAGCTTTTGAACAGCTCAAATCCAAGTTACAAGCAGAGGGGTTATTCGAAGAGTTCCATAAAAAACCTCTTCCTAAATTTCCCCAAACCATTGGTGTTGTTACCTCAAAAACCACTGCAGCATTCCAAGACATTCGAGCAACTCTAGAAAAACGGTGGCCTTTAGCTCAAGTAAAACTCTATCACGCAAGTGTTCAAGGCGTTAATGCAGCCCCAGAAATTGTTCGTGGTTTGGAATATTTCTCTAAACAAGAAGGTATCGATGTGGTAATTATTGGACGTGGAGGTGGTTCGTTAGAAGATCTATGGCCTTTTAACGAAGAAGCTGTTGCCCGAGCCGTTTATGCTTGCCGAATTCCAATTATTAGTGCGGTGGGACATGAAGTTGATTTTTCCATTTCAGATTTTGTTGCCGATGTACGTGCGGCCACGCCAACTCAAGCCGCTGTTTTGGCTACGCCAGATATTAATGAAATCCAGATGAACGTCGAAGATTTAACTCGCAGAATGGAATTGAACACCAAAGGCGCCGTTCAGTTTTATAAAGATCGAGTTTCTTATCTCGGGAAATCGCATGCACTGCTTGCCGTTCAACAGAAAATGAAAACAGCACATTCTACTATTTCTACTTTTCAAGAAAAGCTTGCTCATAGAGTTGAGTCAAAACTACGAAATCAGAAGGAGCAACTAGTAGAATTTGTGCACCGTATTGATAAACAAAACCCTAACGAGCCACTTGAAAAAGGTTTTGTTCGCGTTTGGCAGAACGGAAAATGGATTCGAAATTCTGAGTTGTTTGAAGAAAAGGCTACAACCGAATTAGAATGGTCAGACAACAAAGTTACTATTCAGTCTTAAAATCATGAATAAATCCAAAAAACCGATTACTATTCTAGGTGGTGGAGTTTCTGGATTAACAACTAGCGTTCTACTGCTTGAACAAGGTTTTGATGTCACCATTATCGCTGAAGAAGTCGCCCAAAATACCGTTTCATCCATTGCTGCCGCTATTTGGTTTCCTTATGCTGCAAAACCTTTGGAAAAAGTAAATGTATGGAGTAAGGTTACCTATCAGAAATTTGAAAAGCTCTCTAGAATCGAGCAATCAGGTGTTTCCTTTATCCCCTTTTCTGTTATTGAGCAGAATGTAGATTGCCCTGATTGGCTAACTGCATTGCCATCTAGTATTGCTATCCAAAAGGAGCGAAAAATTTTCTTAGAAAAGGAATGTGTTTCCTACACCATGTTACTTCCTTTAATCGATACGCCTATTTACTTGCGGTATTTACAAAGTGAATTTTCTCGCCTTGGAGGAAATTTCATCCAAAAAAGGATTACAAAAATATCTGATTTAGACCAGAATTCGGTTACTGTTAACTGTATCGGGTTAGGCTCCAAACAATTATTTAACGACTCTGAAGTATTTCCAATACAAGGACAGGTAGTAAAGCTTAGTCCGTCAAGTTCAATACAAGGATTTTCAATTGAGTTTCCTATTGATGAGTTTTCAGATGAACTTGTTTACGTAATTCCTCGCAAAGATTGCATTGTAGTTGGTGGCTCCGCAAAAAAGAATCAATACTCTACAACACCAAGTGAGATACTGAAGAAACGAATTCTTAACCGTACCATAAGCGTTAAACCCGAATTACAACGCCTTGAGGTTCAACAAACAGTGGTTGGTTTACGTCCCGGCAGAACTAGTGTAAGATTAGAGTGGGACCCCGAACTTCCAATCATCCATAATTACGGACATGGCGGTGCTGGTTATACCGTTTCATGGGGTTGTGCAGAAAACGTTTATGATTTGATTCAAAGTAAAGTATAAGTTTATGAGCTACATTTTCACATCCGAAAGGCTTGGGTTTCGAACTTGGTCTCAAAATGACCTTGAACCTTTTGCTACACTCAACGCCGATGAGGAAGTTATGCGTTACTTCCCTTCAACATTAACTTCCCAAGAAACTGCCAGTTTGATGGAACGCATTGATAAGCACTTTGAAGAATTTGGCTACGGTTTCTTTGCATTAGATTATTTACCAGAGAAAAAATTCATCGGTTTTATTGGGCTTTCGCACCCATCTTTTGAGACTGATTTTACTCCTTGCGTTGAAATTGGTTGGCGCCTGAGTTCAAAATACTGGAATAAAGGTTTAACAACAGAAGGTGCTCAACGTTGTTTAGAGTTTGCTCACCAAGAACTTAAACTAGCTGAAATCTACTCATTTACAATTCCGAAGAACCTCGCCTCTCAACGAGTGATGCAGAAAATTGGAATGCAATTCGTAGAGAACTTCAGTCATCCGCGGTTTGAAGAAACTTCCCCTTTTTCAAAGCATGTGCTTTATCGCACTAAGTTTTGATCTTGATGGAATCGTGTAATTAACTAAAAATATCTGTCTGAAATTATGTGTATTACCGCTTCATAGCTCTGTTTCCGGATGAGATTAAACTTCAAGTTTATTAATTCAAATACTACTATTTTTGGTTTTATATTGATTAGTTCAGCACTCCGTAATTCCAACAATTTTATCCTTCTATAATGAGATTTCTAAAAGGAATTTTAACCTTATTCGTGTTTTTGTTTATATCAAATACCTTCAGCGTTTTTGCTCAAGAAACGAACAAATTTAGTGCGTATGGAAACATTCGAATTAATTATTTGGGCACAAGCACCGATGCGGGTGGTATAGGTGGAGAAGTTCCTTTTTTAAGAATTCGTCCGGGTGTTCATTACAAACTTAATGAAAATCATAGTTTTTCTGCTCGTGCGGTTTATATTGTTTCAAGAGACTTAAACAGCCCCAAGTTTAGCCTTACGCCCAATCAAAATGGCTCTTTGGCTTACGACACCTTCTCTTTCGACGAATTCTACTACAAGTATCAAGATGAGACTCAGGAATTTAGATTCGGTCGTTTTCAGAAGAGTTTTTCCTTACCTATTGCAACAGGACATTCTATAGATCGCTTTCAAAGTAATGCTATTTTTGTGCATTGGACGGATGGATTCTACTACAAGAAAATGTTGAACACAGAATGGTTTTCTGAAGTCGTTTTAGAGTATCAAAAAAGAGGTGAAACAACTTTTCCTTATAAAAGCCCACTTAACTTTGGTAGAAACGAATATAATATGGTTAACTATGTTGCTTTAACAAACTCAACACGAGATAAATACAATATCATCCGAAAAGGTGTTGGTTTGATGTGGGCTCCTAAAGCTTTCTTGCACAATGGAAATTATTCAGCCTATTTAACGCTTAGCTCAAATATCGTTTTCGACTTCCCGAAAAAGGAATTACTAAATGGTGGTTCATTTCGTGTTTCAGGAGAATTGGGGCAGAATTTAAACACGAAGTTTTCGGATGGTTCAGTCATCGCAACATCAGTTGGCGTGTATAATGTTGCCGAACGTCACAACTTGATGGTTGAGCTTTCAAGAAACGATCAAGATTGGCTTACAGCTCCTTATGCAACTAATAGTGATGAACTGGAAATTCGATACAGGTTTGTTATATCAAAAAAGCTAAGCATGGACGCCCGATATAGAGCGCGCAACTCTCGTACTTTTGGTATTCCGAAGACCTACAGCACATTCATTCGAGCTACGTACTCTTTCGCTAAATAACCTCTGCTTAATTCATTTCTTTAGAATAACAGCCTAGAATTTTTAGTTCTTCTGCTTCTTTAGCCAATTCAGCTAATGCGTCCTCAACTTTAGGATTGCTGGTGTTGGCTTCAATATCAATGTAGAATGAATAACGCCATGGCTCGTGAGGAAGTGGACGAGATTCGAGCTTACTCATATTGATTCCATGCTTATGTAACACATTTAAGCAATCGATTAGGGAGCCTTCCTCGTTTGATGTCACCATCATCAAGGATGTTTTACAGGGAACCTGTAGGTCGATAGTAACGGCCTCTGGTGAAACAATTACAAAGCGAGTGAAGTTCTCTTCCTGATTTGCAATGTTATGTGCAATAATGTGTAATCCGTAATGATCGGCAGCATGAGCACCCGCAATTGCTGCTTGAGATAAATCTCCATCTTCCAATACTTTTTTGGCTGAAATGGCTGTATCCAAATAGGACTCAACTCTACATCGTGGCAATTTAGAAAGGAAATTAGTGCATTGCTCAATGGCTTTGGGATGCGATAGAATTCTACGAATTTGGGAAACTTCAACTGGTTCAACCGCCATTAAACAGTGTACAATTTTGAGAATTTCTTCGCCTACAATGTGTAACCCAGAGTTTCCAAGAATATCGTATGTATCGTTGATAGAGCCGGCTGTCGTATTTTCTATCGGGAGCACAGCAAAATTAACTTGCCCATCTTTTACCGCTTGTGCAGCCTGCTGAAAAGTATCGAATCCGAAACAATCTACATTGCTGTATCGCTCACCGAAATGACGTAGAGCCGCTAAATGGCTAAAAGCCCCATCTGTTCCTTGATAACTCACAGAAACTCGTTTCTCACCATCCTTATGGTTCTGATGATCTACCAAAGAATGGGTTTGAAAGCGAACTGAGTTGGTTATTATCTCACGGAAAAGATGTTCAGCATAGTATCTGTCTAAGCCTACTTCGTGTGCAAAATCTCGAATCTTGCTTAGTAACAGTTCTTCGCGTTCTAAATCTCGAATGCCAGCTGCCTTATTAATTTTAAGGGAGGCAACTTCCTTAACTACATCTTGTCGATCAGCTAAGGCTTTTACAATGGTTTTATCTATTAGGTCTAGTCGTTCCCTAATAGATGCTAATTCTTTCTTCATGCTTCAATGTGTGAGAGTGTGAGGATGGAATGTAGCAAGTTTGGGAAGAAATTGAAGTGCTTTTTTATGCTAGACGGTCTTTTTTATTTGAGACATGAAATGGTTTAACCCAACCCTGTTAAATATTAAGCACTCGTTTTTTTATAACGATTTAGCGAAACACCCAAAAAGAGAATCCCCATTCCAAACAGCACAAGAACCATCTTGTAGATTTCTTGCCAGCCTGCTCCTTTCAGCAAAACCATCCTCATTATCTTAATGAAATAAGAAACTGGATTAGCTAGAGTAAGATTTTGTGCCCACTGTGGCATGCTTTCAATTGGGGTAAATAATCCGCCCATAAGGATAAAAATCACTATCAAGAACCAAGCGATAAACATGGCTTGCTGCTGGGTGTGTGTTACAGTTGAAATAAGTAAACCCATCAATTGGATAACCACTAGGTAAATTCCTGCAATTGCTAGAATGGTAAACAGACTTCCAAGAAATGGAATCTGAAATCCAAACCGAGCAAGTAATAACCCGATGCACAAATCAAACATACCAATCGTCCAAAATGGAATGAGTTTAGCCAACATAAAATGCGATTTCTGAATGGGCGTCACATTTAATTGCTCGATGGTTCCAATTTCATATTCTCGCACGATATTCATCCCAGAAAGAAACAACCCAATCATAGAAATCAGAACAACCAAAATTCCTGGAACCATAAAAGTAATGTAATCTAAATCAGGATTGTACCAGTTTGAAGAAATAATGTTTATAGATTTCGGCGAAACTATTGCGGAACCTGCTATGTCTAATTCGCCTAATTTCTCGGCATTAAAATCTGAAATAATGGAACTCGAATAGGACTGAATTAACCCAGCAGTGCTTCCATCAACAGCATCTATTGTTACTTGGATAGAAGCTTCTTTTCCCGATTTCATGTGCTTTTCAAAGTCTTGGCCAACTGTTAAAAGCATCTTTATCTTACCTGCTTTCATCTCTTCAAGTGCTGTTTCTGTTGAGCGGTAAGTTGCTTCTAATTTAAAACGACCTGAGGCTTGAAGTTTCTGCACCAACTCATGCGACATCTGCGATTGATCGAAGTCAATTACCGCAAATTGTACTTGTTTTAGCTCGTATGTCGCGGCAAAAGATAGAACTGCCAACTGAATTACGGGTAGCACAAATAGAATGGGAAGCATCCCTTTGTTTCTGAATATTTGCAGGTATTCTTTCTTTAATAAAAAACGAAGTATTCTCATTGCAACCTCACCTTAAATTTTTTCAAGCTTAGAGCAATCAAAATTAGTGTTGTGCCTAACAGTATTACTGTTTCTTTCCAAAGAATGAATATCCCCGCGCCTTTTAGCATGATGCCACGCACTATAATGAGATACCATTTTGCAGGAATGATATTGCTGATGATTTGGAGTGGAAGAGGCATACTATCAATTGGAAAAATGAAACCTGAGAGCAACACGGTTGGTAATAATAATCCGGCTAAAGAAATCATCATCGCTGTTTGTTGGCTATTTGTTGCCGATGAGATCAGTAATCCAAGAGATAGAGCTGTTAAAATGAACAAAATAGATTCAAAGAAGAACTGAGCAAGCGAGCCTTCAAATGGTACGTGAAAAACGAATTTAGCTAAGACAAGAATCACAACCACATTGATTACCGACAGCGCCAAATAAGGCAACACTTTACCCAGAATAATGTGTATTGGCTTTAGTGGCGAAACTAATAGAATCTCCATATTTCCCATTTCTTTTTCGCGTGTGATGGAAATGGATGTCATAAGTGCTGAGACCAACATCAAAATTACGGCAATTAAACCAGGCACAAACAAATTCACACTTGCGAGCTCTGGGTTATACATCAGTTTGATTCTGGGTTGAATTCCCATTGATTGCGAAGTACCATTATCGTTTATCTCTTTAACATAACTACGAATTATATTTGAGGTATAGGATTGAACAATATTTGCCAAGTTTGGGTCTGTAGCATCGGTAATGAGTTGAATATCAGCAGACCCTGTTCTTTCAATTGTTCTTCCAAAGGAAGGTTCGAACACGATAATCTCTTTAATTTCACCCGCTTTGAATACTTCAGTTATTTCATCATAGTTAGATAATATGGCTGTTACTTGAAATGCATCAGAAGCATTAATCTTCTGAATGAGTTGCTGAGTTACAAGATCTTTGGAGGCATCCAGAACACCAATCTTCACATTGGTCACTTCATTTCGAATCGCAAAACCGAACAGAAGAAGCATAATTACAGGCATTCCAAAAAGCACCACTAATGTTCTTTTGTCTCTGTAAATCTGCTTAAACTCTTTAATTACGAAACCTCTAAATGCTCCCATCAGTCCCCTCGCTTTGCTGAACGTGCTAATTTTATAAACACTTCTTCGATCGAGTTGGTTGAAAAACTCTTTTTCAGCCCTTCTGGGGTGTCTAATGCATCTATTCTACCATCAACCATAATAGAAACTCTATCGCAATATTCAGCTTCATCCATGTAGTGAGTGGTTACAAAAACCGTAATTCCTCGGCTAGCTGCTTCGTAGATCATCTCCCAAAACTGACGCCGAGTAACTGGGTCAACACCTCCAGTAGGTTCATCCAAAAAAACAATACTTGGGTTGTGCAATATTGAAATGGAGAACGCGAGTTTCTGTTTCCAGCCTAATGGTAAAGAAGCTACTAAAGATTTTTTAACCTCAGTTAGACCGACATTTGAGATTAATTCTGACATTTTTAGAGACAGATTTTTTGAAGAGATTCCGTAGATACCTCCATAAAATTCAATATTCTCAGCTACCGTTAAATCATCATACAAAGAGAATTTCTGACTCATGTACCCGATGCTCTTTTTTATCTGCTCGGTTTCACTATATACATCAAATCCGTTTACATAGGCTTTGCCAGAACTAGGTAATAAGAGCCCTGTCAACATTTTCATTGCGGTAGTTTTACCAGCTCCATTGGCTCCTAAGAAACCAAATATTTCCCCTTTTGCAACTTCAAAAGAAATGCTATCTACGGCCGTAAAATCGCCGAAAGTTCGAGTAAGTTCCTCTGCTTGAATGACTAGATTACTCATCGTTAGCCTCCTCTCCCATCAAAGCCATAAAACTATCTTCTATATTGGGAGTGACCGATTCAATCTCCACATCGTGGATGCCTTGCTTAACTAAATAGCTTTTCAGTGCATCTAAATTAGGATTTTCATTCTTTTCCGTGTAATGGAGAAATTCGCCAAAAGGATGAACTGAGTGAGTTTGTTCATAGTTTTTCAATGCTAAAAGAAGAGGATAAGTCTCTGCTGCTTTTATGCCTAGCAACGGCTTCTTGAAAGTTCTTACAATGTTATCGGGAGTATCAATCTGTAATGTTTTTCCTTCTTGGATGAGTGCAACACGATCGCATAATTTTGCTTCATCCATATAAGGTGTTGAAACCACGATACTAATTCCTTGTTCTTTCAAACTCACCAACATATCCCAAAATTCTTTTCTTGAAACGGCGTCAACACCTCCAGTAGGTTCGTCAAGTAAAAGTAATTCTGGCTTGTGAATCAGCGCACAACACAAAGCCAGCTTCTGCTTCATCCCACCTGAAAGTTTTCCCGCTAAACGAGTATTAAAAGGCTCTAGCTGTTTGTAAATGGGCTCAATCAGTTCATAGTTTTCCGATATGGTGGTTCCAAAAACCGATGCAAAAAAGTCTAGATTTTCTTCAACACTTAAATCCTGATATAAAGAGAATTTACCAGGCATATAGCCCAATTTAGGGCGTATTTTTTTGTATTCAGAAACTACATCATAACCCAACACTTTAGCGCTTCCTGAATCTGGAATCAGTAGTGTGGTTAAAATCCTAAATAAGGTTGTTTTTCCCGCGCCATCTGGACCGATGAAGCCGAAAATCTCGCCATTGCTTACACTTACATTGATATCTGTTAGTGCATTTACAGAACCGTAGGATTTATTTAGCGATGTTATTTCTACTACAGACATGAACGTGTTAGTTAAAGTTTACCTCTCCAGGCATCCCAATTTTTATTAGTCCATTTGGGTTCAAAACCTTCACTTTTACAGCATAAACTTGGGTTACACGTTCTTCTTTTGTTTGAATCATTTTTGGTGTGAACTCAGCCTCTGATGAAATCCACGCAACGGTTCCTGAAAGCTTTTGGTTGGTGGTCTCAGTTTCATCGATAAGCACTTCAACTTCTTGCCCTAGTTTGATGTTTGGTAGTTGCTGTCCTACTACATAAACACGAAGTATTAATTCATCTAAATTGGCAATTTCATACAATGGTTTGCCTGCGCCAATAAGCTCATGTTGCTCCACAAATTTATTTAGAACAACTCCATTAATCGGATTGATTATTACCGCTCGATGAATCTTATCGTTTATCTGATCCAGCTTTGCATTTACCATCTCTATTTCTGCAAATACCGAATTTTTCTGCACCTCCGAGGCTCTAATTTGCTTCTCTAAACTAGTTACTTGGCCAGTTGCATTATCTATTTGTTGTTGGGTTGAAGCCTTGTCTTTCTTTAAGGCCTCCAATCTATTTAACTCTTTGTTTGCGGTTTCAAGTTGTGCTTCAAACACATTCTTTTGAGCATCAATAGTGCCGATTTTGGTTTTTATTGATTCTCTTGAGGCCTTTAGTTCCTGCTTTTGAAGATAACTCTGCACCGTATCAACGAATCCAGCTACTTCATTAGCGGCTAATGTTTTTCCTTCTTCTACCTCAAACGAAACCAGCTTTCCTGACACCTCGCTAGAAATAGTTGTTGCATCAACTTCAAACTGCCCATACGCATCCGATTTTTGTTCGCCTGTGCAGGAAATGGCAGTCAAAAATAACAGCAGCGTTCCAAGTTTACTTCTCAGTTCCATACTATTCCTTTCTTTGTTAAGTAGTCGATATTTGTTTTTACTAATTCCGTTTGATGAGCTTCAAAATTCAATTTAGCTCTGTGCTCAGCATTTAGTTCTGTTAACCATTCTGTTGATGTGATAACACCATGTTCCAGTAAACTCTTCTTTTCGCTTACCACTTGTTTTCTTAGTTCTACAATATTCTTGTCGAGCTCAATCTGTTTTTCCAAACTTCTGATTCGCTCCAACAATTGAGTTAAAGAAGCCTCCAATTGTAAAGTAAAGGCGTTCTCTTCCACTTCAATATTCCTTTGCTCCAACAACAGAACTTCATTTTTTTTGGAGGCATTATGCCAATTTCTGAAACTCCATTGTGCTTTTAGCCCAACCATCCAATACAATTGCATATCATCATCAAATGCATTTAATCCAGGTCGTGCATACGCTGTTTTTGCAAATGCTGAAAGGGTTGGAAGCTTATCTGCTTTTAATAAACCTTTACTTTCTTCATACATTGTAGATTTTGCTTTAAAGAGTTCCAATTCAGCTCTGTGTGTAGAGGCTTCATTTAGCGTATCCAATTCTTCCAAATTGGGATAGGATAAATCTGGTTGGTTTTTAAAATCTGTATCCAGAATCAACCCCAATGCTTCATACCCAGACCTTACTGAGGATTTAAGTTCTAACTGTTGTTGCTCAAGTTTTAATAGCTCTGCTTTTAGAACCAATTCATTTCCAGGTAGAAGCACTCCATTTTTCACTCTAGATTGAACCAATTTTAGTTGTTCAGCTATATCGTTGGCCATTAGATTGAGAGACTCTTGCTGTTTTTTCAAAAGGATTATTCCAAAAAATAATCCATCAATCTGAGCACGTACATTTTGAAGTTCCACATCAACCAAAGCCATTGAGGCTTGTTCGCTACTTGTCTCAATCTTATTTAGAGCACCTACTCTACCACCATCAAAAATGGATTGGTTTAAATCTATAGAAACACTGTAATGGTCTTTACTAAAGCTTGGGGAAGAAGTACCTGGGATTACGAATGGAAATTCAGTCACATCAGATTGGTAACTTGTGCTTGCTCCGACAATTATATTTGGCAGCCAGTTAGATTGATTAAGTTGCTGATTAAATCCAGTGATTTTTTGCCTAATCTCAATTTTTTCTACTGTGGGATAGTTCTTTTTTATCTTTTGATACGCTTCTTGAAGTGTAAAAATCGTCTGTTCATTTTGAGCCATTAGTGGATTAACTAATAAGCAGAGCAGTCCTAGCAAAGCTATTCTGAAGATTTTCATAATATAATCCCGTTAAAAATCACGTTTGGAATAAGTTCTCTACGCTCATTTAGAAAACTGTTGTATTCGGTATCATCTAAATGAAATAAAGTCTGCACCATACTTCGCGCTATCATTGGCATCATGCACATGGCAATAACATTAATAAGAAATTGATCCGGAGCGATTCTTCGCATTTTCCCTGAGGCCACACCCTCTTCTACTTGCTCAATAAACTCTTCAGGAAGATGCATATCCATTGATCTAATAAACTCCTTAAACCGCTCAGGGTTATGATTCATCTCATAGATTACGAATGCTGGCAATTGTGTATTCTCGAGATATACATCATGATAGAAGTTCACAATTTGAACTACTTTTTCCCTCAGTGTTTTCTCATTAGCCAAAATGGCAAACAATTTGGGCATAATTTTTTTTACACCCGACTTAAAAACCTCTTGAAATAACCCCCCTTTACTTCTAAAATAATAATGTAACATAGATTTGTTTATACCAGCTTCGTCTGCGATTTCTTGCATCCGAGCACCCTCAAATCCTCTTAACTGAAACACTTGTTGCGCTGCTTCAAATATTCGTTCTTCTGTTTCCTTTTCAATAGCCATAATCAAAGTAATTTGTATTAAACTAATAATATGATAATTAACCAAATACTTCAACCATTTGGTTAAACTAAATTATCTAACCAAATGTTCATCATTTAACATTCCTTATTTATCATTCTTGATGTATTTTCAGCGTCATTTTTTTCTTCATATTTCCTTCATCTTCAATGGGTAAATTCAAAATCTAATTACAAACCAACCATATTTAGTATTATGAATATTTTAATTTCACTTTTAATGTTGTTCTTCTTTACGCAACCAAGTATTGATAAAAAAGCTACTACAAGTTCCACAACTGACGATGTAATCGAAGTTGTGATTGAAGGAAACGATCAGATGAGGTTTAATCTTACTGAGATTAAAGTTAAAGCTGGATCTACTGTTAAACTTACTTTGAACCATGTAGGTAAACTTCCAAAACAGGCAATGGGACACAACTGGGTTCTTTTAAATGCCGATGTAGTAGTGAAAGACTTTGCAATGTCTGCAATGACAGCTAGAGACAACGACTATATTCCAAAAGACACCAACGATATTATTGTTCACACAGATTTAGTTGGCGGTGGCGAGTCTACTACTATTGAATTTGAAGCTCCAGCTAAAGGTGAGTACACTTTTATCTGTAGTTTTCCTGGCCATTATGGTTTGATGAAAGGTACGTTTATTGTAGAATAAACTTCCTTCATTTATATTAGACAAAAAGCCCAATTAAGTTCGCTTAGCTGGGCTTTTTTATTGAAACTATTTTCTGAATTTATTACAACTCTACTTTCCAACTTAGCAATGGCAATGGTATACCTTCTTCTACCAAATCAACTTTTTGGGTTTGGTAGTTATAATCAAATGTCCTGTCTTTAGCTGCTAAAACATTCTTTATCTGAAGCGCCCATATACTGGAATAGTTTTTGAAATTTCTTCGATAGTTGATGGTTAAATCTAAGATGATGCTATCATCGAATTTTCTTGTAAATGCTCGGCTTTCGTCAAATACAACTTGTTCCATGTTTTGTGAATCAGATTGACTAACAGGACTATACCTTTCTCCTCCAGTGTAACTTACTCTACCATTCACTCCCACCAAATTTCTTCCTCCCTTCAATTCAAATTCTTTGCCCACTAATAGATTCGTTGCGATATTCTGATTAAAGCGAGTATCTCTCCAAACACTATCTCCTCCTTTGTATGTTGATGAGTAGAACGTTCCGGTTAGCATATAGTAATAATTATTACTCATATACCGCTCAAAAGTGAGCTCTAATCCATAATTTTTACCTTCGCCATTATTTACTAGAGCCTCATTAAAGGTGAAGTCTTGAACAAAATTCAGCATCGAGAAACTACTATCTGCAATTACTGGTACATCATATAAATATTGCCAAAACACTTCTGCTTTTAACAGATGGATATCGCTCATTTTTCTCTTCACACCAGCAACCAAATGATGTGCTTTCGTCATTTCGAGATTTATATTTGGAAGGCCATTTTCTGGCTGAACAAAATATGCACTTAGCTCTTCTATTTGGCTGTGTAACCCATAACCAACGCTAAAATTTGTAGTCGAGTTAACTTGGTAATCTAGTGAAGCACGAGGTTCTACAAGCATTTCTTCATTAAGCGAAAACCATTGCCCATGCAAACCAGCTAAGAAAGTGAGCCTTGGGGAAATTAACATCTTAGCGTTGCTATAAATTTGAACTAACTCTGCGCTTCCATCACCTTCTGATAATTGAGAATAAAAGGATTGATTATCCAACTTACCAGCAATATCTACATTATAGAATAATTCTTGGGCCTCTACACCAGTGCGAAGTACTACCCTCTTACTCAACTTTTGGTTGATGTAGCTTTTGAAAGCAATTCGACTTGTATTACTACTGATTCCGATATACGGTAGCATATTCAAGTGATTGTCGAATCGACTTTCAGTATATTTAGTGGAATTACCTGAAAGCGCTAACGTCGTTTTAATATAGCTTTTTGAATTCAGTAAATAACTGTGCGAAAGACCTAAAGCGCCAACTCCCAGCTCAATTCTATTATCTGTAAAATCCCAAAAAGCATATTCCCATTTGGATGAATCTGTTTTCGCTTCCATGGTTTGATAATCTAGTCCGCCAACACCCCATAGTTCAAATCGTCCTGAGTTTTTTGTAGGAATATCTATTTTAAAAGAAACGTCTTGATATCTGATAGCGCCTTCCGTTGGCAATAATGGTTGGAGGAATGTTAGCGTAGAAAATCTATAGTTGAATAAATACGTTGCGGTCCCATTTTTTTTGAACGGCCCTCCTGAACTTGCCTCTATACCATTTAATCCTAACTGAAAAGCATGTTCACGCCTTTCTCTTGGACCAGATCTGAAATTGATATCAAATACGCCTGAAAGCGCATTCCCATATTCTGAGGGAAAAGCACCGGTATAAAAATCTGAATTGGCAAGTAATTGTGCACTAAACAAAGTGAGTCCACCACCTCCAGCAACAGAAAGACCGGCAAAATGATTTGGATTCGGGATTTCAATTCCTTCTAGGCGCCATTGAACACTTTTTGGGGCGTTCCCTCTGATAGAAATCGCATTGTTCTGTACGCCACCTGTAGAAGTAACACCTGCAAATACGGTT
The DNA here is from genome assembly GCA_048267905.1 of Balneola sp. Lineage (GTDB taxonomy): Bacteria > Bacteroidota > Rhodothermia > Balneolales > Balneolaceae > Balneola. Next base: position 357,665 of record JBLWWM010000002.1, on the reverse strand, counting down.
ACCAACCGTGCCGGATCGTCTAACCCTCCAGCATACCGCTGAGTTTCTTCGATGGTAAAAGTCTTGGCGCTCACAAAGGCCATATCATTTATAGCCTGCTCTTTTTGGAATGAGGCAACAACTTCAATGCTTTCCCCCTCAAAAACATCTTCCTCCATTTCAACTCTAAGAATCACTTCTTTCCCCGCTGTCACCAAAACCTCTGATATCACAATAGGTTTATACCCTAGGAAAGACACTTTGAATTCATGACGACCAACAGGAACTTCAGACAACAGAAATTCGCCCTCTGCATTCGTTGATATTCCAATTAAGGGCTCGTAATCTAGAAGAATTATATTGGCGCCAGGTAACGTCTCTTTTGTGATTTTATCAACAATTACTCCAGATATTCTTTGTGTTAAAGGAAGTTTTACTTGTTGGCCTATTACAAAATTACTACCAACAAAAACCCAAATAATGAAGATTAAAAATTGTTTGGTGATACGCATGAATTTCATTTTGAGTGTTATTTTTACTCAAAATTAGTTCATTAATAAGGTCCAATCGTCCATACCAAGTGGATTGGACTTCTTTTCTTGGGTAGAAGCTATTTTTTTTCGGTTTGAAGACCTTTTTTGTATTGTGATGGGGTTAGTCCTGTATTCTTTTTAAAAACCGAATTAAAAGATGATTTAGAATTAAAACCCGATTCAAGTCCGATAGCAAGCAATGTGTAATTGTTATTCTCTTGATTTCTAATTCGTGCTTTTACTTCCTCTACTCTATACGTATTCACAAAGTCGTAGAAGTTTTTATTGCTGAACTTATTTATCACCTCAGTAAGATTATGAGGCGATATTTCTAGCATATCAGCAAGATTACGAAGACTAAGTTCACTATTCGTAAAAGGTTTTTGGTCTTCCATTAATTTGATAAGCCTCTTGGACAGCTCTCTTCCAACTTCATCTTCTAAACCAGACTTAGTGTAGCTTTCCTCTTTTTGTTCAACACTTTCTGCTTTTATTGACAAATGCTTTTCAAAATCAGTAAAAAATTCAGACTGAATCAACCCTAAATAGCCAATACTATACACAAAAATGGCGACACCAATAAGATTGAACATCCAGAAGTTTGAAGCCACATCAAAATAGTGTTCCACAAATTGCACACTTATTGCAAAAAAGACCATAGCGACAAGGCAAAAAGTAAATACCAGTAGCCAATTAAGGTTATGTTTTTCTATAGATGAATATTGTTCTTTTAGCTTCTTTCTGTACAAAAGCACTTCTCGAATAATAAATGGAAAGTATATAAAATTGAAAGCAAGCTTTGCATTACTTATAACGCTAAAACCATGAGTAAGAGATCCACTTGAATTAGTTAGTGCTAGTTTCTCTTCTCCAGAGCTTAGATAGAAGGGTAATAGGTATAGCAATAATGCTAAAAATGGAATGAAATGGAGACCATCTTTAAGTTCAAAATTTGTTTTCCCTTTTATGATAGAAACCACGTAAAGGTAACTTAGAGGAGCGTACAGCAGCGTAATTGAATAGTCTATACCAAGTGCATGAGGGTACATTGATTTAAGACCGTAACCAATGTAGGACGCCATGGCCAAATCAACTGTAAATACCAGCATTAATAAAGAAAGTAATCTATTCGAATACTGATTAATTTTTTTCGTAGCCAAAACTAGCGTTAAGATAATGCCGTGTATAGCTGCTAGAAAAAAAATGGTGTTAATTAGCATTCTATAAATTCATCCTACATTTCAAATCAATAAAAGGCTCAAGTATAACTTATGAGAACTTGAAGTAGTGTTAGATTTTGAGCTAGCCATTAGATCAAACTAGCAATCTCTTTAATATTTCCTGCAAAAGTGTAGCAAATCCATATGATTGCTAGAGATATAAATACCCCTTGGAACATATGCATAAACTCCATTCCATGCGCACCGCTAGGATATCTAAGCCCAAATTGACGAATATGATTTCTAACTTTTTTAAACGTAAAAAAGTACATCGACGCTAATCCACCAAAGCTCAAAAGCATTACATTCTGATAAACCTGAGTTGAGATATCAACCTCAAAATAAGTAGAAGATAAGAGTCCCAATACTTTCCCCAGTAAATGGATACTAGGAACGATTAAAAGTACGCCAATACCAGCAAGTATTTTCTGGGAAGTTGATAAATTTCTAAACATCAATGCTAGCCTATCCAACTCTAAATTTTAATTCTTCGATAGTGGATAATATCTCATTTCTGTCCATTTCTCTATATCGCTCTGGAAGCAACTCCTTAGAGGTACATTCTATTACAGCATTTAAAGTTTGAAGCTCCACTTCCTCAGGATAAGTTGGAGGTATAAAATCAGCAAGTGCTAAATCCAAAACTTCAGGGCTTACTACATCTTGGCTCAAAGCAGCTGCTCTAAACTTCGCACGAGTCAAAGCGGCTTCCATGTCCGCCCCAGAAAAAGTAACAATACCTTGTTCAATTAATGTGGGAACATAATTTTCAGTTAGCTTCAAGCCTGTTTTCTTTTTCATGGCTTCAAAAAGCTCCACGCGTTCTTCTTTAGTATGAGGGGGAAATAAAGCTAAATGCTCTTCTGCTCTACCTTGTCGTTTTAAATCGATAGGCATTAAATCTGGGCGAGCAGTCATTAAAAACCACATAATTCTTCCTCGATGGCTGGTATCGCTCATGAAAGTAGCAATCTGAGAGAATACACGGCTAGATACACCGCTATCGCCTCCTGAGCTTCTATCACCTAGATATGCGTCGGCTTCATCAATCATTACAGCTACAGGCGCCATAGCTTTAAGTAAAGACAATATTTTCTCTAAATTCCCTTCGGTAACACCTTGCCACTGACTACGGAAATTTTTCAACTTCACCATAGGGATTCCAACTTCGCTTGCGAAACAAGTAACTAAAAATGTTTTACCTGTACCAACAGGACCACACACTAAATACCCCATTGGCATTACATCTTGACGACCTTCTTTAAGTGCTTTTACCGCTTGACGAAGATGTTTTTTAACATGAGAGTGTCCTGCAACATTATCTAGAGAATATTGAGTTTCGACAAACTCTAACAAACCATAAGCTTCAGCTTCAATAAGCTCTTTTTTATTCTCACCAAGGCTTTCGAAGGTAATAAGCTCTTTATTTTCTCGAGCATTTGAAAGCACACTACGGATATTCACATAATTCAATCCAGCTGTTTGCTGAGCAATAATCTCCGGCGTTACCGCAGACAGCGTTTCAAAATCATCTTTTTTAGTTTCATATTTTATAAACTCAAGACGATCGCTTTCACCAGGAATATTAATCTTAATTTCTGTGGTGTATGGGTTCTGAATAAGTGTTTTGTTTAGGTCAGATAAATTCTCGGTTATCATTACCGTGGTAAAGTCTGATGCTAAAAACATAGGGTCGTGTGCCCATCTAGAAAGATACACAAGAGATGTGCGATCTTCATTGCCAGTAGAACCAGCGTCACTCATTGGAACTATCGTTTCAGCATAATCCATGATTAATGCGATGCTCTTCTTTTGCTCTAAACGAAGACGAAAGTATTGCTCTAGTAAAGACATTACTCTAACCGGATCTTTCGGCATCTTTTGGGCATAATCTGTACCTATTAAGCTGTCTCTTCCTGCAATTGCCTGATTGAAATCTTGTTGGGATTCTTTGTCTCTAAAATAAATACCTGAAGATCGATCATAAAAAACTACGAAGTCTCTAGATCCAAAAAATTCATCCGATAAAAATGATTTAAGTCTAGAAAATTCAGTTCCAGCATCTGTTTTAAGAGGTACTAAATCATGGACATTCCCATGAAGCAAAAAAGTATTTATAGTACGACTAAGATATTTTCTCGCAAATTCTTGAGACCAACGTGGGTAAAGATCAAACATAGTTCCATTTTTCGATGTTATAGTGTATCTAAGTGAGGCTAAAATCTAAATTACAACAAGTAATAGCTACTCGATGATAATTAGTTTTATAGTTTCGATGCGACTTTGAGTAGCTTTACTAATAATAAACTTATACCCATTGATCAGCACTTCTTCATTCACTTTTGGAATACGCCCTAAATTATTTATGATGTAACCCGCTACGGTATCGTACTCAGAAGGTTCCAAAGGAATTTCTATTTCTGAAAAATGTTGAACAAGTTCAGAAATTTCCACATTACCGCTTATCACAAAACTATTTGGCGAAATTCGTTTCATAATTTCATCCTCTACATCATGCTCGTCTTGGATATCGCCTACTACTTCTTCCAGTAAATCCTCAATAGTTACCATTCCAGCTGTTCCTCCATATTCATCTAAAACAATAGCTACCGACATGTTTGATTTACGAAATTCGGTCATCAAGGCTTTAGATTTTTTACTAGATGGTACTAGTTTAATCGGCCGTATAATTTCATGAAGAGATTTCGGGTTCTTAAAAAAGTCGTGCGCAAATACTACTCCAATAACGTCATCGATACTATCCCTAAACACAGGTAATTTAGAATGACCAGATTCAACAAGTATTTTTAACACCTCAGAAACTGGTGTTGATTTATCTACCGCTTCAATATCAATCCTTGGAATCATAGAATCTCTAACTCTTTTATTTGAGAGTTCTAAAACATTATGTAAAATCTCTGAATCATCCTCGTCAATTTCATCACTTCCCCCACCCTCACGTAATTCTTTAAAAATAAGTTCTACATCTTTTCTACGATAAAATTGCTCTGCCTTTTCTGCATCTGGCACCAACCATTTTATTAGCGTATTTGATGAACCATTAGCAATTACAATAAGTGGTTTTAATACATAATAAAATAATCTTAATGGGAGCGCTATAATACTAACCATTAAATCCGCTTGAGCTCTAAATATAGCTTTTGGTAGAATCTCGCCAAATAACATAATCACAAACGATGCTATAATGGTTTGAATACTAAGAATTTGAAAGGCAGACGGAATAACTCCAAACCAAGCATTAAAATAGTTAGAAACGGGGTCAGCTAAGAAAATAGCCATTAATGTAGCATAAACTACATTAACAATATTATTACCAACTAAAGTTGTTGTTAAGAACGTCTCTGGATTTTTGGAGAAAAAGCCAATTGACCCAGATATAAGGTTACTTTTTCTAGACGCTACTTCTAGCTTAAGTTTATTAGCAGTAACAAAGGCAATTTCTGCGCCTGAGAAAAAACCACTTAATAGTATGGTAAACGCTATGAGAAGCCACTCTAAACTCATTTGAGCTCCTCATTATGCAAAATCCGACCTGCCGGTGGAGGTTCGTCGTTCATTAATAAAATATTAGTTCCTATTTACCAGAAAAAACGGGTTTTCTCTTTTCAAGAAATGCGTTTGTTCCTTCTTTAAAATCAGCAGTGTTGTACAATTTTCCAAATAGATTTGCCTCCAACTCATACCCTGAGTTTTTGCCTGCTTCATTAATAGCTAAGATAGCATTTTTTATTGCAATTGGACCATGCTTCATTATGCTTTTCATCATAATTTTTGCGGCGTCAATTACAGTATCTTCAGCTATGGAATTAACTAAACCGATATCTTTAGCTTCTGTTGCATTTACAAAACGACCTGAAAGCACTAATTCCATTGCTTTTGCTTGACCAACTAGCTTAGGTAACCTTTGTGTACCACCGTAGCCTGGAATTAATCCTAAACTCACCTCAGGTAAACCCATAAGTACGTTTTTAGAAGCTATGCGAATATGGCACGCCATCGCAAGTTCACAGCCACCACCCAATGCATAACCATTTACAGCAGCTATTATAGGTTTATTTGAATCTTCTAACCGTTGAAAAACACGCTGCCCACGTAAAGAAACCAAAACAGCTTCTTCTTCTTTGAGCATATTAAGTTCTTTTATATCTGCGCCAGCTACAAAAGCTTTGTCACCAGCCCCTGTAATAATTACACCTTTAATATGCTCATTCATTTGAATAGATGTTAGTGCTAAGTCTAGCTCTTCAAACACCTGCTTGTTAAGCGCATTCATTTTATCAGGTCGATTGATAGTTAGCAGACAAACACCAAAATCATCGATTTCTAAAAGCAGTGTTTTGTAAGATTCACTCATACTTTCTATTCTTTAACTCTAGTTTGAGAGTCTTTAGTTATTTCAACATCATCACTAGAAATTTCATTCAAAATAGAATCGAAATCAAGTTCAGTTTCCCACTCGGTAGTATATCCAGGTAAAATATCTTGATCCAAATCTTCAATAAGCTGGGACGTTTCGTCTACTTCAGTAAGAAGGTTATCCAATTGGAATCCAATTTCCTCAGGGTTACTCATAGTCATAGACTGTTCGTAAATGTACCGCACGGCATCTTCTATAGTTTCTAAGTGCGTTTCGCAAACCAAATACTTCTCTTTGGCGATTTTGAACTTTTGTAAACGCTTTTGCATGATAGCAACGCGCCTCGCTTTTGTTCTTTTTAGCTTTTCAGACTCAATAGTTTTAATCTCTTCAATTTGGCGTATTACTTCTTCCTTCAAGTTATTTTCTAACGAGGTATTAAGATAAATTTCGTAACGCTTTATAAGATCTAGTAATGTAAGGTAGTTGCCTAAAAGCTCTTCTATTTTCTTCCCAATATTATCAAGTAAGCCTTGTGAGCTGTATGGAAGTTTTTCAAAGTTCTCTTGAACTAATTTAGCTAAGTGCTTTAGAACTAAAAAACGCTTTTGGCTTGCTGAATCTAATGATTGAAATAGATCTTTCTCATTATTAGAAGCATGACGCTCTTTAATTTTCTTTAGTTCTGTTTTCTTTCTAAAGCGAGGCAATTTAGGCACAATACCTAAATACATTAACTCTAGGCCAAAAACAGTGGTAAGCATAACGCTTGACGCATCTCCGAAACCACTAAGTAGGAACGCAGATAATGTAGCGAGCAATAATCCACCCAAATTAATGGGGTTCATAAATGCTTCACGCGTGTAATTGATATTTAGTTCGTCTGCTGACATTAACTGCTTTCTTTATCGTTAGCTGATGAAGGATTTTTCTGTTGTTTCTGCCCGATGGTTTTTTCTGTCTTTATTTCTTCTGCATGTTTTTCAATTTCAGAATAAAGCATTCCCATCTCGGCTTTTACTTGCTGTAAGGTTTCTTTGGCTTTCTGCTTTTTAAGGACCTCATCAAGTTCATCCTTCTTAATTTCTTGATGAAGAGTTGAATCATCATCACTTAAGCTATCCATAGCTACATCCAGCCGCGCCTCTACATGTGTTACTTTATCACGAACTTTCCCCAAAAACTCATCCATCGTTTCAAGTAAATTGTTTGGGTCCATATTATTTATGGCTTGTGCAATTTTACCTTTCTGTTCGGTAGTTTTTAATCGCGCTTTAGCTTCTTTAATACGCCGGTAATGTTCCTTGTATTCTTCTTTTAAGCGTTCACGCTCTTGTTCGTTTTGAGTGCTCATAGTGATTCCTATCAGCTTTTTTCTCGGTTACCAAGAGTTTTCGATTTGTTAGATTCTTCTTGAACAGGTTCTTCGTTCATATTAATTGAACCAGAAGAATCACCCATTTCCATTTTGAATTGTTCTACTAATTCATGGGCTCTAATCTTCTCAGCGTTAGCTTCAATTTCCATCGTTTGAGTATCAATACTATCTAAAGCAATCTCCATACGAGCTTCATTTTTAGCAGATTCTTCGTTGATGCGAGAAATCATTTCATCATGAGTCTGGTCAATCCCACCCACTTCAAACTGCTCTAAGGTATCAGCAATTTTTGATTGCCATTCAGCTCTTTCACTAGCTCTTAAAGCTTCTTTAGCTTCTTGAATCTTGCGATCTTTTTCGCGCATAAACACTTTTTTCACTTTAAGCGCTTTTTCGTAAGCACGTTCTGCGAAAGCAAGCTGGTCTTTGGTGTGTATGATTGTTTCTTTGGCCTTCTCTAGTTGCAAAGCATAACCTTCTGCAATATCATCACGGTTTGCTTGAATGGCCGACTTGATCTTTGAAGTAAGTTCAGCTATCTGCTTTTCGTTGCGTTTTGCTTCTTTCTGCAACATCAACAAATTTGCCTTAACTGTGGCAATATTTTCATTCATTTGCGGTATTTGGTCATTCAAATCTCGGATGTTTTGTTCCAAAATCAGTTTTGGATCTTCCATTGAACTGATTAATCCCCCAAACATCGACTTTATTGCGCGTATAAATCTTTTAAACATATTATTTTCCTTTTTTAATGCCCTAATGTGTACAAAACAAATTAACTAATTCTCAGCTTAGCTCAATAGTTAAAGCTCAAATACCCTTGTGCCTTTACTATCTACAATGTGAGTAACCAGAAATTCCTTTGCAGGTTTTGTTTCTGAAATTGAAACTGCTCCAAATAAAAGTTCTGTAGCAACTTCAATCATGCTGGGCTTGTTCGTGAAAGCAACCATAATTGTTTCACCCTTTGTAACTTTATCTCCTACTTTCTTTTGTAGAACAACTCCAGCTTGGGCATCAACTGCTTCTTCTTTGGTTTTTCGCCCAGCCCCAAGTTCAACAGATGCTGTTCCAATCTCAAATGCATTTAAACCAGAAATAAAGCCAGAGCTATTAGCTTTAATTTCAAATTGATGCTTGGCTACTGGGTAAGATCCTGGATTCTTAATTATTCCAATATCGCCGCCTTGCTCTTCAACAATATCCAACCACTTCTGAAAAGCATTACCATTTTCAACTTGTTGATGGCTAATCTTAATACCTTCTTCCACACTATTAGCTTTGCCACCTAAATATATCATTGTACCAGAAAGCAGATGCGAAAGAAGCATTATATCTTCTGGTCCCTCGCCTTTTAGGGCGTCAATACTTTCTTCTATCTCAAGCCAATTTCCAATTTTATAACCTAAAGGTTGCTGCATATTTGTTAGATATGCAATGGTTTCCTTTCCAAATTGCTCTCCAATTCCCACCAAAGCAGTAGCCAACTTTGTGGCATCTTCTGCAGTTTTCATAAAAGCACCAGCACCATACTTCACATCTAATACTAACGCATCAATTCCTTCTGCAAGTTTTTTGCTCATTATGCTACCTGCAATAAGCGGAATAGACTCAACCGTTCCTGTTACATCTCTGAGTGCATATAGTCTTTTATCAGCTGGAGCGATTTCTTCAGTTTGCCCCACTAAAACTAGATTCTGACGCTCAAGAATTTCTATGTATCGGGCTAAGTCAACGTCTACTGTAAACCCATTAATAGATTCTAGCTTATCCAAAGTTCCACCTGTGTGACCTAAACCTCGCCCTGAAATCATTGGAACGGGCACGCCAGCACTTGCTACAATTGGAGCAAGAATTAGTGACAGCTTATCACCTACGCCGCCAGTAGAGTGCTTATCAACTTTCTTACCTGAGATGTGAGAAAGATCCACCACAATTCCTGAGTGAAGCATAGACTCGGTTAACGCCGCCGACTCCTCATCATTTAACCCATTAAGAAACGTAGCCATTAAAAAAGCACTGATTTGATAATCAGGTATTTCATCGGCTGTATAAGCATCGATTAAATAACGGATTTCTTCTCTGGAAAGAACTTTTCCATCTCGCTTTTTACGAATTAAGGAAACAATACTATAATTTATACTCATGCTATTAGTATAGTTGAAAAAACCATTATTTTCTTCCTCTAATTGGAGAATCTTCTTGAAAATTATTGCTGATCATAATATTTACAAATTACGCTCATTTCTAACTGAAAATATAGAACTTATTGAATTTAATCCTAATAATGGGATCCCTAGTTTAGATGATTTTGACTCGTTATTCGTTCGCACAGTAACCGCACTAAATTCAAACTCTGTTCCATTAATACCGAGCACTTTAAAGTTAGTAGGAACTGCATCATCAGGAAGAGACCACATTGAAGACTCATATTTTGAACAACATGGCGTTGAAGTTATTGATGCAAATGGATGTAATGCTATAGCAGTTTCAGAGTACGTTATAACTTCCCTTTTACTTTGGGGAATAGAGAATTCTAAATCATTACAATCACTCAAATATGGCATCATTGGAGTAGGCGCTGTTGGACAGGAAGTTCAAAAACAATTCGATGCATTTGGGTTATCCTATGTGAGTTATGACCCACCAAGACAAGAACGAGACCCATCATTTAACTCTGTTGATCTGGAAGTGTTGCTTGCCTGTGACGTTCTAACTTTTCATATTCCTCTCACAAAAGGCGGCGATTACAACACCTTTCATTGGTTAGACGAGGCCAAGTTTAAATCACATTCTTACAAGCTTATAATTAATGCCGCGAGAGGCGGCATAATTGATGAAGTAGCTTTATTACAGGCATTGGCTCAAGGACGAGTTCAAGATATAGTAATTGATGTGTGGGAAAATGAACCTGATTTTAATACCAACATTGCACAACAAGCTTTCATCTCAACCCCACATATCGCAGGTTATTCTGAACAAGCTAAATTGAATGCTACGCAGTTACTAGTAGAAAAATTAAGTGAGAAGTTTGGTATTGAATTAGAAAGTCCCACTCAGTTATTTGAGGGAAAAAGCCTAGCTTTGGCCGACTTGGATTATTCTTTGAGGGAGCTATTACTTCGTTTAAACCCCTTAAAAGAATATGATGCAGCTTTGCGAGATTTGATTTCACGCCCTGATAAAGAATTACTTTTTAGTAAGTTAAGAGTCGATCGACCTTATCGTAATGAATACTCTTATCTAAAAATAAGCAACCATTTAGTAGATAAGTTTAAAGAACTCCGGTTACTTGGTTTAGGAAAGCAAAACTAGTTTTTACTACTCACAAAAATCAAATCCCAAAAAGATTTCTAGCATTTTTATCGGTTATTTCTTCAATTTCTTGAAAATTCAATTCAAATATTTCCATTAACCTCTCTGCGGTATATTTCATAAAAGCGGGTTCATTACGCTTTCCCCGCTTTGGTGTTGGTGAAAGGTACGGAGCATCTGTTTCTAGTACCATTTTTGATAACGGAAGTTGAGCAACAGTTTTGTCTACACCTGCATTTTTAAAAGTAACAACACCCCCTATTCCCAAGTTAAAACCTAAATCAATAGCTCGTTTGCCTTCCTCAACAGTTCCATTAAAACAATGCCATATTCCAGTTAAAGTTCCATCCTGAGCTTCTTCCATCATCGCTAACAAGTCGTCTGTACTTTCACGATTATGCAACACTATAGGCTTTTTCACCACTTTAGCCACATTAAAATGTGCTCGTAAACTTACTTTTTGTTCTTTGATTCGATTCTTACTCCAATAGTAATCTAAGCCTGTTTCACCTACTCCAATTATTTCTTCTTGTGCACACAAAGCATATAATTTTTCTTCAAAATCATGCTCAATATCTTCAACATCACAAGGATGTATTCCAGCCATTTTATAGAACTCAATTGATTCATGTTCCATTAATGTCATTTGAGGAATGGAATCAAAATCTATTGCGGGCATTAAAATAGCATTAACGCCAGCTTCCGAGGCCCTATTTAACACTTCTGCTTTATCCTCATTAAAGTCTGGTAAATATATATGTGAATGAGTATCAATCATCAAGAATTGGGTAAGTGTTAGATTTTATAAATCTTGCAACTTATATCAAGTTTCAATTGCTCTTTACAAGTCACTCTAATATAATAAGTAAAAGAGAAGATGTTAAAGTAGATACAGCTAAGATACTCAAGAGGAACATTTTTAAATTGGCTTTGTTTATATAAAAACTAACGTTTATAAATACTAACAAAAAGAGATGCATTATGAGCCAGGGAAAATTATTTACCAGCTTATTTATTGTCGTATTATTATTTTCAACAAGCAAGACCTTTGCCCAAATAACCATCGAATCGATCGCAATTGGTACTAAAATTGAAAATCGAGCCTTAGTTGGTGAATCTGATTCCTTTCCAAGTAACGTAACAACACTATTCTGTTTAACCAAAATTAGTGGGGCTGATAATTCGCCTATAATCAAACATATTTGGTATTATGGCGAAGAAGTGAAGGCATCGACTGAACTCGAAGTGCGCACACCCAAATTCAGAACTTGGAGCTCTAAAAAGATTTGGCACACTTGGACCGGTGAATGGAAGGTAGATGTTGTTGACGAGGCAGGAAATGTGATTGCATCCAAGTCGTTTACAATCCAATAATTACTCTAAAAAAGGGTTACTTTTAAGTTATAATTGTTTACATTTATTTACATAATTCCAACGATGTAAAAAGAATATTTAGAGAATGAGATTTTCTCTATGTTACAGTAATTTACATTTGTTGAATCATTAACACTATGTAACAAAAAAAGCAGTTTTTGTAAACAATTCTAGCCCATATGTCTACACCATTTTCCGATTTAGAACTCACCACATTTGAAAAAATACCAACTACCATATTTGGTACTGCAAAAGAAGGCTCCGATTTTGTAGCTCAGCAAATTGCAGATTTAATAACTGAACGAAATAAACAGAATAAAAAAACAGTACTTGGCCTTGCAACGGGCTCAACTCCTACTCAAATTTATGATGAATTAGTTCGAAAGCATAAAGAAGAGGGACTAAGTTTTAAAAACGTTGTCACGTTTAACTTAGACGAATACTTCCCAATGCAACCGGATACGTTACAGAGTTATGTACACTTTATGAAAGAGTATTTGTTCGATCATATCGACATTGCTCCTGAGAACGTCAATATTCCTGACGGAACGATTAAGAAAGAAGATGTTCCTGCTTTTTGTAAGAAGTACGAAGAAAAAATTGCAGCTGCAGGCGGACTTGATATTCAAATTCTTGGAGTTGGTAGAACTGGTCATATTGGTTTTAACGAACCAGGTTCACCTCTCGATTCAAAAACTCGACTAATTACTCTTGATCGAGTTACAATGCTTGATGCTGCTAGCGGATTTTTTGGTATTGAAAATGTCCCTAAACGCGCTATAACAATGGGCGTTGGTACTATTATGAAAGCACGAAAGATTTATGTGCTTGCTTGGGGAGAAGGCAAAGCCACCATTATTAACAAAACCGTTGAAGGCGAGGTAAGTAACCATATTCCTTCAACCTTCCTTCAAAACCACCCTGGTTGCGAAGTTATTCTGGATGAAGCAGCTTCTGCACACCTTACTAGAGTAAAGACACCCTGGTTAGCTGGATCGATTAAATGGAGCAATTTCCTGATCAAAAAAGCAGTTATTTGGCTAAGTAAAGAAGTAGATAAGCCAATTTTAAAGCTAACTGAAGAAAATTATCGAGAATATGGCATGAACGATATCTTAATTGAAATCGGTACTGCTTACAACGTTAATATTCGTGTATTCAATCAAATTCAGCATACTATAACGGGATGGCCAGGTGGTAAGCCTGATGCTGACGATACTTACCGTCCAGAAAGAAAAAATCCTTTCCCAAAAAAGGCGCTTATATTTAGCCCTCATCCAGATGATGATGTAATCTCAATGGGTGGAACATTTATCCGCCTTGTTGACCAAGGGCATAAAGTACATGTTGCTTATCAAACTTCAGGAAATATTGCTGTGTTTGACGAAGATGCACTTCGTTTTGCAGATTTTGTAACTGATTATAACGACGCTTTTGGCGTTAAAGACTCTTCTGTTAATAGCATCTTTTCTGGTGTTAGAAAATTTTTGAATAACAAAAAAGAAGGCGAAGTTGATTCTGAAGAAGTTAAAACCATAAAAGGTTTAATTCGCCGTGGCGAAGCAAAAGCCGCAAGTAGATATGTAGGCTTACCTGACGATCATATTCACTTTCAAGATCTTCCTTTCTACGAAACTGGAAAAATCAGAAAGAAGCCAATTGGCCCAGAAGACATTCGAATTACTAAAGAATTGATTCAGTCGATAAAACCGCATCAAATTTATGCTGCTGGTGATTTATCGGATCCTCATGGAACGCACAGAGTTTGTTTAGAAGCTATATTTCAAGCACTAAGGGAACTTAGAGACGAGCCTTGGATGAAAGATTGCTATGTGTGGCTATACCGCGGCGCATGGCAAGAGTGGGAAATCGAAGACATTGAAATGGCTGTGCCATTAAGTCCTGAAGAAACCGATCGTAAAAGACGCGCTATATTCAAGCACCAATCTCAGAAAGATCGTCCTCTTTTCCCAGGCTCTGACCGCCGAGAATTCTGGCAAAGAGCTGATGACCGAACTAGAACTACAGCTACATCCTACGATAAGCTTGGTTTAGCAGAGTATGAAGCTATGGAAGCTTTTGTACGCTGGAAAGAATTAGACTAATAGGTCTGCACTAAAAAAGGCGAAGTATAATCTTCGCCTTTTTTATATCCATTTTGCACACATTTTTGTACCCTTTACCCAAATTTTATTGAAATAATTTTCGATTTGGATTGAAACAGCCACACTTAACGATAGTAACTTATGAGCAATTTTAAGAAAAACCCTTGGTCTTGGATATCAACCCTCTATTATACACAAGGACTTCCTTATGTAGTTGTGATGACCGTTTCAGTAATCATGTACAAGAATTTAGGTTACTCTAATACAGAAATTGCTTTTTATACAAGCCTTTTGAATTTACCATGGGTAATTAAGCCAATTTGGAGCCCAATGGTAGATATGTTTAAAACCAAGAGATGGTGGACCTATACTACACAAGCGATAATTGCAGTTGGTTGTGCGGGTGTAGCCTTCTCTTTATACACAGAAAGCTTTTTTACCATAAGTATGGTCTTTCTATTTATACTCGCATTCAGTTCCGCAACACATGATATTGCCGCAGATGGTTTTTATATGCTTGCCTTAAGTGATGATAGACAAGCTTTTTTTGTAGGTATTAGATCAACTTTCTATCGCTTAGCGATAATGAGTGGTGAAGGATTATTTGTAGTTATCGCTGGTGTAATTGCATCCTCAACTGGCGATGTAGAATTTTCTTGGACTGTTGTATTTAGCATATTATCAATCCTTATGCTTCTTTTAAGTGCTTATCACGCATTTATATTGCCAAAACCTGTAGGAGATATTACTGAGAAAACGAGTGCAAACTCCACTTTTACTAAAGATTTTTTCCTCACATTCGCACTTTTCTTCAAGAAAAAGCAGATAGGACTTATACTTACCTTTATTCTGCTTTACCGTTTTAGTGAAGCACAACTTGTAAAACTTGCCGTGCCATTTTTACTAGATGATAAGTCCATTGGTGGGCTCGGATTATCTACAACCGAGGTTGGTGTTATTAACGGTACTGTTGGCGTTATTGCATTAGTAATTGGCGGTATAATTGGCGGTTTATTAATCTCTAGAGATGGACTTAAAAAATGGCTTTGGCCAATGATTATTGCTATGAACTTACCTAATGCATCCTATTTCGTTTTAGCCTATTTCCAGCCAGATTCTTACACCTTAATCGGCTCTTTAGTGGCTATTGAAAAATTCGGCTACGGTTTTGGCTTTACCGCCTTTATGATGTATTTAATCTATGTAGCTAAGGGTTCTCACCAAACTGCTCATTACGCTTTTGCAACAGGCCTAATGGCATTAGGAATGATGATTCCAGGAGCTTTCAGTGGTATGATCCAAGAAGCTCTGGGATATCAGATGTTTTTTGTTTGGATTATAATTGCGACAATTCCCGCTTTTGTTGTAGCAAGATATGTAACTATTGATGCTGACTTTGGGAAGAAAAAAGAACCTGCTTCAGAATAAGAAACATCTCTTTTGATACTCTTTCATTTTCGTAAAGCACTAGTTTTCATAAGCTAGTGCTTTTTTTATGCGAAGCTAAGGGCTTCCTTTAAGGTAATAGGAATTACATTACAAAGTGATTCTTACTTAATAGAATTCCATTTTCTTTAGTCTTCACTTCATTTTTTTATAAAATACTTTCCTGTTTTGGAAAACAACCCAAAACCTTGAGAAGTCTTAACTTATTCCCCTTCATTCTAGTGTTAGATTTCAGTTGATTTATCACAGGTTTAATTAAGCTTTAACAAATAAAAAAAGCTAAGAATAGAATGTTATCTATCTTAGCTTTTTAAACTATACTTAGGTTTTGGACAAAAGAAATTAAAAATTAATCTAAAATCACCTCTTCTCTCGCTATTGCGGAGACATCGGCATAATTTAGGAAATACTCCTCTAATCCATCAGCAATTTGTTCTGCAATACGTATTTGGAAAACTTCATCAGCTAGTAGAATCTCTTCCTCAGGATTCGACATAAATGCTGTTTCTACCAGAACATTTGGAAATTCAATAGGTGCATTTAGTGAGAAATTAAAACTCCCCGTAATTCCATATTGCTCCAGCCCTAGTTCTAACATTTTTGCATACATTACTTGTGCTAATGGTTTGTAAGCGATGTGCTTATAAAACGCGCCTGTTCCCTTAGTTGCAAAAGGATCGCTCGTGTAACCCAAAGAATTTGCATGAATACTAACTAGTAGATCAGCTTTGCTTTTAATAACCATGTCAGCTCGTTCACTCATATAAACGTAATCATCATTTTCTCGAGTCATTAATACACTTGCTCCTCTCGCTTGTAAAACTGAGTCCAATTTGTTAGAAATATGAAGAGTTACATCTTTCTCCATTAATCCTGTAGAACCTAAAGAACCATTATTATTGCCACCGTGCCCTGCATCAACCGCAATCTTTAATCCGACTAATGGGCTCTCGAAGCTTGTAACCTTAGGTGCTCTACGAACCTTAATGGTTAATTGTGAACCCCAGCCATAACCAACAGAGTAACCCCAATTTTGCTTGTTATTCAACTTAATTCTGAGTTGATATAAGTTGTCTTCGAGTTGTCGCCATTCTACTTCTTCAATTCCTTCAGCACTTAAATGCTTAGTTTTCCAGTTTGTGTTGGAAGTAGCACCATAAACATTCACAATAATCTCGTTAGGATTGAGCTGTTGAGTACTTGTATATGGAAGTTTTTCAGCTAAACTCAATGTTATAATATCTTCTTGGCTATTGCCTGTTATTCGGATATTGCCAGTAAGTGATTCTGGAATTCGAGCTTCTTCAGGTAATAATTCGACTTGGCCAACAGGAATCCATGCAGAAAGAGCTGGGGTCAATTCAACTTTATAATTATCTGTTAAGCGACCAATTACTTTCAGCCTCACTCCTTTTTCAAGGTAGCCATAACGTGCTCCACCTAAACGATCAGTTCCCATTCCTACACTTAAATAGGCTTTGTCGGCTGTTACCTCTGCAACCCTTGGAAGACCATTAAAGCTTACAACTGAAGAACTTTTGGACTTAACATAGCCAAAAATCCCTTTCTTCATTTTAAAAGTAATATGCTTTTGATCAACATAATCTCCGGGCATAACTTCGTATTTGCCAATGTAAATACCTTTTCTTCCTCCAGATAATTCTTTCATAGGTATGTTCCTTTTAAAACCATCAATGTTGAACACTGCTGTTTCATTTGGACTTCCTAAGAAACGAACTTCTAAAACTTCCCCAGTTTTCAACCAGATGTCATCATTTGGTAATTCCATTCTATTAGTAATGGTTTTGCCACTTAGAACATCTGGTTCAAATGATTTCGGACGAAGAAAAATCATTTCTTTTGTAACCGTTTCACCATTCAACACTACTTTAAATTCTAGTCGAACAGTATCTTCTTCGCTTAGCTCTATAAGTTTAGCAAATGCCCCATTAGAGTAAACTTTCACCTCTTCGCCATTTATGAAAGCCTGAGCATCTGGATGCGTTCCCGCAGCAACTCTATACCTTGAATAAGGAACTATTGTAGTATCTTCTTCTGGAATGGTTACGTTTAAGTATAACTCATCAGCAGATTGAGCAAATAATCCCGTTGATATGAAAACGAGACTTAATAATGTGAGTAAATATTTCATTTTAGTTGTACTGATAATATTTTTTGGATGTTTTTCGGAAGCTTTCAACGTCCTTATTTAGATATTCCTGAATGTCAGATACTTTAAATTCTTTAGAAAATAGCTCACGAACTTTATCTGACCCAATTACTTTATCGAATACTGCAGGTCGTTTTGGATTACCAATTTCAAAAGGATTTTTTTCTGGGTATAACTCGTGATGAGCCTGTAAGAACCAAAGTTGAAGCTCCATTAGATTCGTTTTAGAGTAATCAGAAAAATGAACCTGAACACCTCTTAACGTTTTTCCTTCATCTCTTCCGTAATAAGGCTTAAAAACTAAAGGGCGAAAGATTACACCCTCTAGGCCGTAGCCATTCATAGTTTCTGCTAAATCATTTTCATCAATCCATTCTGCTGCAAAAACCTGAAATGGAGTGGTATAACCTACACCTTCAGAAAAAACACCTAGCTCTCCAACAATACCTGTTGCTACATAAAAATATGGTGAATATGCATGTGGAATATGTGGTGAAGTTGGTACCCATGGCAAACCAGTTTTGTCGTAAGTCATCGTGCGGTTCCATCCTTCTAGGCCAATTACTGACAAGTCTGCCTGAACTCCATCAGTTAGCATTTTCTCACCGTTCAATAATAGAGCAAACTCTCCAGGGGTTAATCCGTAAACATATGGTACAGGATATTGGCTAATGAACGAGTAGAAACCTTCTTCAACAACGTTTCCTTCAATTTTAAGCCCTCCAAGTGGATTTGGACGATCAAGAACCATCACTTTTATACCGTGCTCTGAAGCAGCTTCCATCGCCAAACCTAGAGTACTAATAAAGGTGTAAGAACGAACACCAACATCTTGTATGTCGTATACCAAAACATCTACGCCTTCTAACATTTCTGCGGTTGGTTTTCTTGTCTTTCCATAAAGAGAGAACACTTCAATGCCAGTGCGCTCGTCTATGTAAGTTTCTACTTTTAAACCCGCAGAAACATCTCCCCTTACACCATGCTCAGGTCCATACAATGCAACAAGGTCTACATTCTCAGATTCATTTAGCAAATCTACAGTAGAGCGTAGGTTTTTATCAACACCAGTAGCATTTGTGATAAGGCCAACACGCATACCTTTAAGAGGTTCAAAATTCTGTTCAACGAGCACATCAATTCCAGTTTTAACACTCTGTGTTTTTGCTTTCTGAGAACAAGCAGATGTTGTTAAAAGTGCAACAAGTACAACGGATATTCCAATAAATTTTCTAAGCATTTTTTTCAATTAAATATTCATGTAGTTTGTAAAGGAATTTATAGAAATAAATTGGTACCTGCTTCCTAAGAGTCTTACTATTCATCACTTTTACAATTCCAGATATCATCAAGCTTAGATTGAATTAAATGTTAAAAAATACAATGACTTTAGAGGAAAAAATAGGACAACTTTTTGTTATGGGCTTTCGCGGTGGCGATGTTTCTCCTGGCTCAGCTGTTCATCACGATATAACCGAGTTAGGAGTTGGTGGTGTAATTTTATTTGATAAGGATATGGTTTATCACCGCCCTGTTAACAATATTGAGTCTCCTGAGCAACTAAAAGAACTTACCGAGCAATTACAGAGCTATAGTGATCTTCCACTTTTTATTAGTATAGATCAAGAAGGTGGGTTGATAAACAGATTAAAACCTGAGTATGGATTTCCTAAAACTCGTTCTCATGGTGAATTGGGAAAATTAAACGACCCAAAAGAGACTGAAATTGAAGGTGCTCACATCGCAAAAATGCTAAAAGAAATGGGGATAAATCTAAATTTTGCGCCTGTTTTAGATATAGCAAAAAATCCAGAGACTTCTGTTATTGGAAAACGTGAGCGTAGTTTTGGTGCAAATGCAACTACTGTTAGCATACACTCTGAGTCATATGTGAAGGGGCATGAAAGTGAGAACATTCTATCTTGCTGTAAACACTTTCCAGGCCACGGTAGTGCTGTTGGCGATACTCACTTTGGCTTTGTTGATGTGACAGATACTTGGGAAGAAAACGAAGTATCTCCCTATAAAAATCTTATTGATAAAGGTTTATGCCGTATGATTATGACTGCGCATATCTTTAATAAGAGATTTGATGACAAATTACCGTCTACTCTTTCTGAAAAAGCAATTCAAGGCTTTTTGCGTTCAGAGCTTGGTTATGATGGCGTAGTTATATCAGACGATATGCAGATGCAAGCTATCTCAGACCACTACTCATTGAAAGAATCCCTTAGATTAGGCATTCTTGCAGGTTTAGATTTATTCTGTTTTGGAAACAATCTACTTCAAGAACAAATAAGAGCTAGCGAAGCAATTAATGCAGTTCTTGAACTAGTTGAAGAAGGCAAAATTTCAGAAGAACGAATTGATGTATCTGTTAAACGAATCTTAAAGCTTAAAGAAGCAATTTCTTAGCATTTTTTGCTAAATGTGCATCAACTAAACGATCGATGGGCTTTTGAACTATTATATCTAGTTCATAGCCCTTTTCTTCTAACACTCTTTGCAGAATTTCTTTGTTAAAAGCGGCAACTGAACCTACGAAACCAATATTTTTGATGTTGTACTTCTTAAAATAGTGTAGCTGCTTATTAACAAATTCATTAAATCCTTTTTCTACAATATCTTGGATGTATGGGTGTTCAGTAAACTCTGCTAAGATGTACGCGAATGAAGCAATATATGCATTGCCTCTCGGCTTACGATACATGTGATCTAGCGTAGTTTCAAGACTCATATCAAATTTGTTATGTAGTGATTTATGTAACTCTTCTGGCATAATATTGTAATAGTAATCTCTTACTAGTTTTTTACCGAAATAGCCTCCACTACCTTCATCACCTAAGGTAAAACCCAATGATGGAATTTGGTCGATTATTTTTTCGCCATCATAAACACAAGAGTTAGACCCTGTTCCTAAAATACAAGCAATACCTACTCTATCGTTAAAGCAAGCCTTGGCAGATGCTAATAAATCAGTACTTACTATAACTTCGGAACTTTTGAATTGACTAGAGATAGCGTCCTCAACCAAAGACGCCATTGCTGGGCTTGAACAACCAGCACCATAGAATAAAACCTTATCAATTTTTATTTCACCTAATTCCACAATTAATTCGCCAACTTCGTTAGCAATTTGCTCCTTTGTGGTAAAATAAGGGTTAAGCCCCTTTGTTTTATACAGTTTTTTTTGATTTAAACTGTCTGTTAAAATCCACTCTGTTTTTGTAGATCCGCTATCTGCGATGAGTAAAGTCATTGAATATATCTTAAGGCATTTATTGCCCTTCAAGATATAAATAACGGTGTTGCTTTTCTACCTAACAATGCTAAAATTGCGATATAAAACTCATTCTAATATTAAGACAATGACCTCTCTCTCAGGTATTTCTTCGGGTAAAAGATTAGTATCTCTAGACTTCTTCCGTGGCGCAACTGTAATGCTCATGATCCTTGTAAACAACCCTGGTTCATGGTCTAACATATACGGACCTTTTAAACACGCTTCTTGGCATGGCTGGACTCCAACAGATCTTATCTTTCCATTCTTTTTATTCATTGTTGGTGTGTCTATTGTTCTAGCTTTTACAAAAGCCCAAGCTAAAGGTGCTGATAAAAATGTTTTGTTTAAGAAAAGTATAATTAGAGCTCTTAAGATTTTTGGTTTGGGATTAGCCTTAGCCTCATTTCCTTACCTTACGTTTTCCCCTGAGTTCGGATTACATAACAATCTATTGGATATTCGAATTATGGGAGTGTTGCAACGTATAGCTATTTGTTATGCTGTTGGAGCTTACCTTTTTCTATATACAAAGCCTAAAACCCAAATGTATACTTTAACCGCCCTCCTATTAGGTTATTGGGCGATGATGAAGCTTATCCCTGTACCTGGCTTTGGAGCTGGAATGATAGACCAGCCTGACTCAAATTTTGCGGCATATATCGATCAATTAATTCTTGGCACACACATGTGGAAGACGAATTGGGACCCTGAAGGTTTGTTGAGTACAATTCCTGCTATTGGCAGTACTCTTTTAGGTGTTTGGACGGGTAGAATGTTGGTGAGTGATCAAAAGTCGGAAGAATCCCGCACTCTTCAATTCTTTGTTTGGGGATTTATCTTGATCATCATTGGCTACATTTGGAGTTGGGCATTTCCTATAAATAAAAATATCTGGACTAGTTCTTACACTCTATTTACAGGCGGGCAAGCAATGTGTTTGTTTGGTTTGAGTTATTGGTTTATCGATGTTAAAGAGAACAAGAAGTATACCGAATGGGGTGTGGCTTTTGGGCTTAACGCTATTACGGTATTCTTCCTAAGTGGAATTATTGGAAGATTAATGTTCTTAATAAAAATCCCAATTAATGGGGAGTCTGTTGCTCTAAAAACTTGGCTCTTTAACGATCTTTTCAGTGCAATAGCATCTCCAATCAACGCATCGCTACTTTATGCTTTTACATGGATAATTATGTTTTACGCCCTTGCAACTTGGATGAAAAAGAAAAACATCATAATCAAAGTTTAGAACTTTGATTATGATGTTTTAAACACTCTTTTTATAGCTTTAATTATTTATTTAATCAAGGTCATTTTTTTTGAAAGAACTCCAGCATCAGTTTTTATCTGATACAAATAAACACCAGAAGACAAATCACCAGCATCAAAAGTAAAGTTATATGTTCCACTACTTAATCTCTCATTAAGTAATACCTTTACTTCTCTTCCCAAAAGATCATATATCTTAAGCTGTGTTTTAGACGCCTTAGGCAGGCTAAATGATATTTGTGTAGTTGGATTAAATGGGTTCGGATAGTTTTGATTTAAAACAAATTCTGATGGTATTCCCTCACCCTTAACAATTTCGTTTGATACTGAATTTTCATTAGTTGGGAATATTAAACGAAGGTTATCTAAAAAGAAACTGCCTGTTTGGGTGACACCAGTTTCTTGAACGGCTGCAATTTTAATACTCAAGCCTTTTCCATGTATAGGAAAAAAGAAATTAGATTCTACGTCTACAGGTTGTTTGTCATCAATAAATGCGGGGAATGCCTCAAAACTTGATGTATTAACATATTTCTTTACGCGTACATTAAAAACTTCGTCATCGTTATCAGAAATTACGGCATCCATCAAATGCTTCTTATTATCTGATGAAATCACATCAACTACCATTGAGTCAGGTACACCAAAGACTGTAAAATCTTTTTTAAGGTGAATCCATATTGTGGGTTCTCCATTAAAAGTATATTCATAGTCTACTCTTAGTGAATGACTACCTGTTGAAGACAAAGAATCTGTAATTGAAAGACTTGAGTTACCCAAGTCAATATTTTCTCCATCTAAAACCCAGCCAACTAACGATTCAAAATCATCAAGCATTACAACACCTTCTCCAAGTTCTACTGTAATGGTAGAAGTATCTGCAACTGATTCGTGAAGAGCTATAACCTGTGTTGTTCCTGGTGCCAAACCTTTAAAGGTGCCGGCTTCCGATACGTAACCAACCTCTGGGTTTGTCACGGTCCAATGGATATCAGAGTTAGATAAGCTTTGTTTCTTATTATCAAAATCGTGTACAACAGTATAGAAATCGATTGTACGTGAAGTATCTGTAGTAGCGCTAATTGGGTATAAGTCTAAATCATAAACCGATTTAACAATGACTAAGCTGGAATCTATTTTTCCTTCATATTCTACATAAACATATCCTGTATCTGCAGAATTAGCGGGTGTTAGAAGTCCATTTTCGTTGATGGTGGCATTAAACCCGTCACTTACTGAAAAACTAAATTTTCCGGGGTCTAATTCAACGGGGTAGTAGTTATCATCAGCACCCTCAACACTAAACTGAAAAGTACCCGTCTTATATACTTTTGCTAAATTAGGGTATAAGCTTACTTTGCTTAAGTTGCCAAATTTTTCTGCTTTTGATACTATTACTAAGCTGTTTGCAACAGCTCTTTCAAATCCACTACCAGAAGGCCTGTTCGTTACTTCATTATGTACAACCATCGTTGTAGAACCTCCACCATCAAGGTTTAAGGCATCATAAGCACCGATAGTTAGTAAATAGTCCCCCATTTGCTTTAAAGTCATACCTGCGCTACCACTGTATCTACCATCAACAATCATAAGAAACAGTTTTGTTTTATCTTGATTAAAGGCAACTGCAGTTCTAGGGTGAAGTTCAGGCCAGTCTCCTACATTAGCACCATTTCTAAGGATGTATTGATTACCCCCAATAGCTCCCATTATATTATCTAGACCCGCTCCAGTCAAACCTAAGTTTAGAGATAAGGTGTCTCCCACAGAATAAGCATTTAATGCAGTAGCCATTGTTCCGTGCCCTGACAAAACGTAAGTAGAATCGGTAAGGCTTCCATCACCAACATTAGCTTCATTTTTTAAAACAACTGCCTTAATTTCCTTATTTACCCCCCAAGAATCTAGAACTTTAAAAGTAACTTCTGTACCAAATGCGTTTGTTCCTGTTGTCGAGCCTTTAAAGTGATTATAGAGTACAATATTATTTTCATTACGATTACCATTTACGCTGCTAATATCGAGTGTTTCCGTACCATTCTTTACAGTACTTTCAAAAACTACCGATTCTATAAATAAATCTGCTAAATCGTTAAAACCAAACAATGGTCGGCTCGTAGTAGATTTTTTAAGAAGTTCACCGTTAATTACCTGTGTATGAACTGGACCTGCACTAAAAAAATCACCATTTACTCCAGCAATTACACTATGACCTTCATAAGTCTTCCTCATTGCCATTGAGCTAACTGTTTCGAGACTAGTTACGTCGTCATTTCCTGCAATTGTCTCTAAACTGATATCAGGTTTCGATAAATCCACTTCTACAACTTGAATCTCCCAAGGCACCGAGGCCTCATGAACAGTATAGTGGAAAACACCATCTGCAATTTGTCTTGTATTAAGTGTGTCATAAACAGCTTGGGCTTGCAATTGCGTAGCTGATACAACGATTATTGATAAAGTTAACAGCAGTTTTTTCATTATTCTATATTCTGTAATTTTAATTAATAAATTGGCACCTCAATTGAAGATAAGGAACCTGTATAAAACGATATCTATTTAATAAGAGTGAGTTTTCTTGTTAAAACAACACCACTACTTTTTAATTGGTAGATATACACTCCTGATGCAAATGAGGATGCATCAAGATTAAATGAATGCTCACCTTGAGCAAGCCTTGAGTTAACAAGAGTAGCAATTTCTCTACCTAAAACATCATAAACCTTAAGTGAAGCCAATCCGGGTTTACCTAGTTTGAATGAGATTGCAGTAGTTGGATTAAAAGGATTCGGATAATTCTGATTTAGAGAGAAATTATCTGCAATGCTAGTATCATCTTCACTAGATACTATTGTTCCGGCATCTAGAGGCTCACTGGGATCACTTTCAACACCATTACGTGTAACAGAAGTGACAACATAGTAATAACGCCCTTCAGAGCCTATTTCAACGACATCAGTAAATGTAGTTTCACCAGTTACTCCGATCCTATTTTCGGGATTACTTATCACCTCATTCGCATCTGGTTCGGCTTCACTAGCTACACGGTAAATGGCATAATTCAATAGTGTATCAACTTTAGCAGTTGAAATATTTTTAGTTAGCGGGGAAATTGGCCGTTCCCAAGTAAGTGCGAACTTATTCTGCTGTGTTTCATCACGAGTTAGCATTATACTTGACGGTGTTTCAGCTTTTGAAGTGTCTAGCCAGTCCATTGTAGGTACAATAGCAGGGTTTCTATAATAATTGGTTATGAGAGAGTCTCGAAAACCTTTAGTAGTATAGGTAGTAATATTCTTCATTCTGAAAAAAGAGGAGCCCTTTATTTCAGGGTTATTTCTAGTAAATTGAATTTGTTTTGGAATTTCATTCGCATTGAAAAGTGTGCTAGAATAGGTAGAGTTATCAGCTCTGTAAAGCCCATGACCTGAGTAAAAATGACGATTACGGCTTACTATTTCTTCACCCCACCAGTTTGCTAGTTTTGCAAAATCTTGTGATCCACCAAGCTTCCAATATAATTGTGGCATCAAATAATCAACATCTCCGTTTTCTGCCCATTTCAGAGGGTCGATATATAATTCTTTATAAGAATCTAAACCAACGATACCAAAAGGCAATCCATTACGGTAAATACCAAAGGGGCTAATTCCGAATTTTACCCAAGGCTTTTCTGTTTTAATACTGTCATTTACCTGAGTAATAAATATTTCAATATTGTTCCTTCTCCATAGTGTTTTATCTGTAAAACCTCTTGGGTTCAAAGCAAAAGAACTATCATCTAATGTAGAATTAGCTGTTATTTTCATTCCTGTGGAAGGATATGGGTAAAAATAATCATCAAAATGAACGCCATCAATATCATATCTTCTTACTATATCTGCCACAACGCCCGACACATAATCCCGTACAGCAGGTAAGCCTGGGTCAAAAATGGCAATTTTTTTTACACCAGCATCATCCTTCATTACCATTAACCATTCGGGATGTTTATTAGAAACGTGCATAGAATCACGCTCAGTAGTTCCTTTATATTTCTCCGTATTCACATCGTAATACTTATTCTGAAACGGGGTTAAACTTTCGTCTATATCCTCATTTTCAACATTCTGTTTTTGTGTAAAATCGGATGGTATTGAACTAAGAGCTCTGTAGGGGTTCATCCAAGCATGCATTTCCATACCAAGCTTATGAGCTTCTTCAACAGCAAACTCTAGAGGGTCCCAATATGGATCTGGAGCTTTACCTTCCGTACCCGTTAAGTATTTTGACCAAGGTTCAAACGGAGAGTCGTACAGTGCATCTCCACTTGTTCTAACCTGAAAATAAATAGTATTGATTCCTGCTGCCTTTAGGCTCTGTATCTTAGCTTTTAAATCACTTTTTTTAACAGACTCAGGTAAGCTACTACCACTTGGCCAATCTAAATTATATACCGTAGTAAGCCATACAGCGCGCACCTCTCTATTTGGAAGCTCAGATTGTGCGAAGCTTAAGGAAGCTCCTAATAAACATATTGTGATAGCTATAAGGCTTATTCGTTGCATAATTGAATATTTGTTAAAAAAAAAGGAGCTAATATTTCTATTAACTCCTTTTCAATAGGAATTTTAATTTATTTAATAAGAGTTAGTTTTCTTGTTAAAACAACGCCACTACTCTTTAATTGATAGATATACACACCAGATGCAAATGTGGATGCATCAAAATTAAAAGTATGCTCACCTTGAGCTAGTCTTGAGTTAACAAGAGTAGCAACTTCTCTACCTAAAACATCATAAACCTTAAGTGACGCCAATCCAGTTTTACCTAGTTTGAATGAGATTGCAGTAGTTGGGTTAAAAGGATTCGGATAATTCTGATTTAGAGAGAAATTATCTGCAATGCTAGTTTCTTCTTCTTTAGAAACCACTACCCCTGCATCCTGCGGTTCAGATGGCTCACTTTCAACACCATTACGCGATACTGCTGTAATAACATAATAATAACGACCCTCTGAGCCAGTCCCAACAATGTCAGTAAATGTAGTTTCGCCAGTTAGACCAATTCTATTTTCAGGATTATTAATCACTTCATTTACATCAGGCTCTGCAGCACTATCAACTCTATAAATTGCATAATTAAGTAATGTATCAGCAGGCGCAGTAGGATTAATTTTTACAACAGGAGAAACTGGGCGCTCCCAAGTTAGCGTGAATTTATTCTGCTGAGACTCATCTGGAACTAATACAATGTTTGTTGGAGTATAAACATCTGTAGTATCTAACCAACCCATCGTAGGTACAATAGCTGGTTTTCTATAATAATTTGTT
Organism: Balneola sp.; assembly: GCA_048267905.1. GTDB lineage: Bacteria > Bacteroidota > Rhodothermia > Balneolales > Balneolaceae > Balneola. The sequence goes on along the minus strand of JBLWWM010000002.1, from coordinate 329,906 downwards.
ATTAATGAATCTCGTAATCCTTGAGAGTAATAGGTAGTAATATTCTTCATTCTAAATATAGAAGAACCTTGAATATTAGGGTTATTACGAGCGTACTCAAGCTGTCTTGGGATTTCAGTTGCTTTAAAAGAAGTTCCAGAATAAGTACTTTTATCGGACCTGTATGCTCCATGACCTGTATATAAATGACGATCATATTTAGCCACTTCTTCTGCCCACCAATCTGCTAGTTTTGCAAAATCTTGACCACCACCAAACTGCCAGTATAACTGAGGTAGCAAATAATCAACATCGCCATTTTCTGCCCATTTAAGAGCATCAATATACAATGTTGCGTAAGCATCTAGACCTGAAATACCAAAAGGAACACCATTTCTATGAATCCCAAATGGACTAACACCGAATTTAACCCAAGGCTTAGCAGTTTTAATACTGTCATTCAATTGAGTAATAAATATCTCTACATTATCTCTTCTCCATTCATCTTTGCTAGTAAACCCTCTAGGTTGTAAAGCAAAAGAACTATCATCTAAAGCATTATTAGTAGAGTTTGCAGCCATATGGTTAGGAGGATATGGATAGAAGTAATCATCAAAATGGATACCATCAACATCATATCTATTTACGATATCCATAATGATCATAGTAACATAATCTCTTACTTCCTGTAAGCCGGGATCAGTTATAGCTATACTTCCAGAAGTACCTGCATTCATAACCATAATCCACTCTGGATGCTTATTAGCAACATGCATAGAATCTCTTTCAGAAGTTCCAAGTTTAAACTTAGATGCATTTGCGTCAAATTCTTTACCCAAAATTGCTTCTACACTCTCGTCAATTGCTACAGCAATTTCCTTTTGAGTATAATCCGAAGGTATAGATCTCATTGCACGGTACGGATTTAACCAAGCATGTAATTCCATACCAAGTTTGTGTGCTTCTTCTACTGCAAAAGTAAGTGGATCCCAGTATGGATCTGGAGCTACACCTTCTTCACCTGTTAGATACTTGGACCAAGGCTCGTATGGAGAATCATAAAGAGCATCTCCCTCAGCTCTCACTTGAAAGTATACAGTATTAATTCCTGCAGCTTTTAAGCTTATCAATTTATTTTTTAAATCAGTCTTTTTAACCTCTTCAGGTTGGGTATTTCCACTAGGCCAGTCCAAGTTTATAACTGTTGCAATCCATGCTGCCCGTACCTCTCTATCCGGAAGTTCTGATTGGGCAAAGCTAACAGAGCCTAATAAGAAACTAACACATATAACTAATAAGCTTATTTTTTTCATAATCGTTTTAAAAAGTCTTAGTGGTATTAAAAAAAAAGGCAGCATAACGCTGCCTTTTTAAAGAACAAATAAATTGATTATTTAATCAATGTCATTTTGTTTGTTAAGCGAACACCGTTAGCCTGAAGGCTGTATAGGTAAACACCAGAAGCAAGATTACTTGCATCAAAAGTAGCAGTGTGAGTACCAGCTGTAAATCTTCCGTTAGCTAAAGTAGCAACTTCACGTCCAGTCATATCATACACTTTAATACTAACTAAACCAGAGTTTTTCACAGTAAAGTTAATGTTAGTAGTAGGGTTGAATGGGTTTGGATAGTTTTGCTCTAACTCATAACCAGAAGGTAATTCAGCAACTTCATTTTCATTAGCTATAGTTGGCTCTCCAGGAACAAATTTTTGAACCGAAGGTGAACCAGCACCAAACATAGAGATGTAAGCAACACTACCGTCAGCACTAAAGTCAATACCTCTTGGTCTAGCATCGCCATAAGTACCATCAATAGTACCAGCATTCCAAAGAATACTATCAACTGGTTCTTCGTTTTCTGTACCTAAATCAGCAACATCAAACGCGTAGAAAGTTTCTGGACGGTATTTGTCAGTATCAGGGAAATCATTAGTTGAACCAGCACCAACCCATAGGTTACCTGTAACTGGGTGCAGATCAAATACTTCTGATTTAATACCAGCAAGTACAGTATCAGGAATTGTGTTAAAACCACTGAACTCATCAGGGCGAGTATATTTAAGTACAGCACCTAAAGTATAACCTGCCCACCAGATAGTATTACCATCAGATGAAACTTGGAAATCACGTGAATAACTACCAGTTAATTTAAATAGCTCTTCTGGGTTTTCTAAGTTTGAATCATACTTTAATACTGGAGCATCAGCGCCAACAACTGCAGAAACATAAACGTTTCCAGCTGCATCAGAAGTTACTTCTGTAAGCGAAGTAATGCCTGGCTCAACTTTTTTCAAGACTTTCCCAGTTTTGTAATCAAACTTGAAGAGTGTTTCCCATTGTGAAGCGATAACATTACCAGCAGCATCTGCAGCAATACCACGACCTGTACGAGTATCATAAGCACCAGCACCATCAGCTAGAGTTGGATCCCAAAAACGACCTAAAGTGTCATTAGCGGTTGTACCATCAGCCCACTCAAGAATATAAAGAGGACTAAAATCAGCTGGTGTACCATCTGCATTGTAAACATAAATAGCCGTTGTTGAAACGGTGTCTTTTGTTCTGTTTAACACAACATTTTCAGTTGCGTAGTAAGGTTGCATCCATACTTTTCCATCAGGATCAACAGCAACTCCGTGAACATCACGTAGATTGTCTGTTCCAAATGCTTTAAAAGTAGTATCTTGTTTCCACTGAGCTGACACCATGCTAGGTAAAAGCATAAGTGCAAGAAGTGGAAGAATTAGCAATTTTTTCATAAATGTTCTCCTATTTGTATCTGTTTTATCTATAACGATATTGATTTGCTGAACTAACAGCTGTTATTGTTTCTGTGAAGTCCTTGTATTTAATAAACTCCTGCTCTAGTCTTATCATAAGTATCTAGGTAATTAATACTCGCTTCGGTACCACTTACTCCTACTACCATAAAGCGATCACTTCTCCAACCTAGAGTAAATGCACCTTCTTTTATAACTCCATCATAAAATGGAATATGAGATTTGTTAGGAAAGATTTTAACCAAACTCTCTACTGCAGTAGTAGCTAGGATTAAATCTCCATTAGAAGCCAATATCATAGACCGAATACTTCCATCATAGTTAGCTTGGAAATCGAAATATTTTTCTCCAACGCCTAAGTCTCCATTAGCATCAACTGGAATTCTCCATATTTCTTTATTACCGTTTATACTTCCAGCAACAAATAAGTAGTCTTCAAAAACAGCTACTGCATTTAAATCGCCCACGAAAGGAAATTTAGTTTCGGCTTTTGTAACTGCGTTAAAGCGATGAATGTTATCACTACCTAAGCCAACAACCCAAAGGAAACCTTTTGAATCTTTAACCATATTCATAATTTTTAGGCCACCAGAAGATGAAGCAGCCCAAACAGATTCTCTTTTATCGTCCCCAAATGTCTTTTGGAAAATAGCTCGAATACTCTGTTGGCTCATAAGCAATGTATCACCACCATTATAGACAATAGAGCTATACTGAGTGAAGCGCATTGTACTATCGGTAGGATAAGGTCGTGTATCACCAAAAGTAGGTCTTGCTTCACCTGAAGCTTTTACTTGATCAAGTGTAATTGTACCATCAGTTGCAATTTTAGTATAACGAATTCTACCAGTAGCACTATTATCAACAACAGTATAAATATTATCGTCACCATCCATTGCGATACCAGATGTAGGAGCAAAATCAGATGTAGTACCACTGTAAAAATCAAATGGATCATCTAATTTATAAGGAAAACTATTACTAAATAATTCAGATCCTCTTACAGAAATTCTTACTGGAACCTCATTACCTACTTTAAAACCTGGACGAACTACCATCTGTGTAGAATTAGATCTATAAATAGTTCCTGGTACTCCTCCAAAATTTAAAGTCATACTGTCCAAATCCGAGGTAAAATTCTCGCCATTAATAATAAGAGAATCAACTCCGGCTAAATAACCACTTGCAGGTATAATACTACTTATCACTGGACTAGGCTGAGAAGACTCGTAATCTGGATCAAATAAACTCCCTGCTTCTTTTTTACAAGAAGAAGTAAGCATTAATAACCCAGCTAATCCTAGTGCTAATATTCTATTTCTATCTAATTTATTCATTAACAAACCTATTAAAAATCTAGTCTAAAACTAATTCTGTTAACATTTCCAAAAACTCCAAACTCTGTATATGCGTAGTCTACAGATAAATTTATTTTCCCTAAAGGTTGTGTAATACCACCACCAAAAGAGATGCTTTCCTCGTCATCAGATGGCACTGCATAACCACCTCTTATATTAAAACGGTTTAAAAAGCCATAATCTAAACCTAGCACTAGTTGCTCATCATAGTCACGAGGTCTACGAGCGTCAATACTTACTAAAAGGCTATGAGTATTCCCATCTAGTTTAGTTAAATCTATAACATCCATCGCTAGGCCAATCTTAAAAGTCATTGGTAATTCAGCACTCTCATCATCAAAAGAAATTTCCTTTGAAAAATTTTGAACAACCATAGCAAAATTTAAGCTTTCAAATCCAGTCTTATAAAGAACTCCAAAATCAAGAACTCCTGTACTTGCACTGAAAGACTCCGTTAAATAACCACCAGCTCCATCAGTATTCATATTTACCGAACCTAGCTTTTGGGATACATATCTAAAATTTGCACCTACTGAGAATTGTTCTGTAATAGCATTAGCATAAGCTACGCCAATTGCTACACCACTCGGGTTAACAGCATCAACATCTCTGTATCCAATAGGAACGGAGCCATCAACTACGGTAGATAAAATAGAACCATAATCCACTGACAAGACGTTAAAACCTATAACTCCGAAAGTCCGGTTAGATGGACGAAACGTGAAAGAAGCAGAATTATAGTTTATGTCTGCAATATATTGAACTACTCCACCGCTAAAGTCATACTTGCTATCTGAATTAGCAATCGCAGCAGGATTATAGAATACTGATGATGATCCTAATTCTAAAGCAGTTACCGCATTCGACATAGCCGCAGCATTTGCCGAAGGTGAAACACTCAGAAATTTCATGCTTGTTTGTGCTCTTTTTGATTGCGCCACAAGATCTAAAGTAGAAAGCGACAAACCAATAATAAATAAGAAGGTAATCTGATATTTTCTCACCATTGCTCCGTTACAAAATAATTACAATTTTTCGAATCACAACTCGCCCATACTCAGGATCATTCTCATCCTGATTAGTAATTCTAGCTATATAAATACCGCTAGCTACTCGTTGTCTGTCCTCTGTTCTCAAATCCCACTCTTCATCACCACTACCATTATCATGATAAATAGTTTTTATTGGCTCACCTATTTCAGTGTAGATATCAATTTTACAAATACCTGGAATTTCATAGAATGCAATTCTATCATTTCCATTTTGATCTAAAAGTAAAGATTTATCAATGTTACTATTGTATGGATTTGGAACTACCCGAATATCTGACATTGCTTCTCCAGCTTGTCTTAATAAACGCGCGGGATCATATGTTTGAGAGTAATATCTATTGCTTCTAAGACTTACACCTGTAGGTGTATTTCCTGTGCCGTCATTATTTTGAATACCTTTAGCTACCACATAATAATAGTAATCACGTCCACGGACAGGAGTTGGCGTATCTTCAGAATATCCACCAGGATCGTTTGCTCTTGCAACGTCCCCATCACTGATAAAGCGCGCGCCAGGTTCAGCAGTATAAACTAGTCTATATGTACTATCAACACGACCAGAAGCTCTATATATTTCAAAACCATCTATTCCTGATTCATCATCATAATCCCAAGTAACTTCAATACCATTACCCGCTGAATTTACAATTACATTAGTTGGTGGTAATGGACCTTCAGGGATATCATAACCTGATTGATAGTTTGCAATTGCACGTTCAAATGTTTGAAATAATGAGTCTCTTCCTTGGAAAACAACTTCATTCTTCTGAAGATTTGAAATTAAACCATTCTTAAAGTCTGCACCCGTTTTGTTTGCTAATTCTTTATCTATACCAGCAGAACCTTCAGCAATTACAATAGTAACACTCTCACCTGGTGCTAACGTATAAGGACCGTAGCCAGTGTTATACGACCAACCACCATCAGTTGCACCGGTTGATGGATCTTTTGTAGGGGAAAGAAAGCCTGGCAGACCAGATGGTTCGATTTTAAAAGCTTGTCTAGGAGTTCTTCCTTCGCTCATTAAATTATATTCTGCTTCCATTTTTAATGGATCAAACGGACTATTATTTCTCGATAATAATCCATCTGAATCAGATTGTGACATTGTAGAAGGTTGATTAATATCGTCGGACTTGTCTGTTGCAGATTTATCAGCATGTAAAGTTACTGAACCCACAAAATGATAAGCTACTAAAGCACCTGTTGTATCTGCAGCGTCTAGCCACCCACCTGTTGTGTTTGGAACCCAAATTGGCCCTCCTATATTATCAAAATCAGATGGAGCACCAGTTGGCTTGTACGTAGCAAACAAACCATGCCATGCAAAGTGAGCTCTAAAATCTTCAACCTCACCAGGCTGCATTCCATCACCTCTACGGTCAATCATCGTGTTTAACCCCCAACCAGAACCATTGCCAACAGTATACCGACTCGCTTTAACAGGAGCCATTCTATTCTGAAGGAATAAATAAACGTTATTTACAGTTTCGTTCGGAAGTTCAATTTCAGCATCGTCATCAGTATTACCAGTGTTTGTTAATGTATACTCAATAACATGGTAATTATCGTGATATTCTTGACTAAACTGTTTTGCAGTTCTTGTAAGTGTAATACCCAATAATGAATTCATCTCAGTAACAATTGCCCGATCTGCTTTCATTGCAGGGTCTAATTCGTCGTTGTTTACATTCTTACCATAAGAACCTAATCCATCAACGTAAACTTCTGGAGGAGCAAATCTACTCACTGTTTTGATTTCTACAGGGTAAAATTCCCCCAAACCAGTTACACGAGGTCCAACGTGAACTACTCGATAATCATAGGTATTACCCTGATCGTCAACTACATCCGTTGCTCCAATCCACATAGCTTTAGCAGCTTGTGCATCCTGACCTCTGTAAATAGCAGGCCATTGCCAACCACCTTGCTGTTCTTTTATAAACCCTTCTTCAATTTCAGAACCAATACTGGAATAGAAATTATGAAAGGATCCCACATTAAGCCATCTGTAATCTATCTGCGCATAACTATATGACGCGAACACAATTGAGAAAGCAAGGGTTAAAAATAGTTTTTTGGAAATATTGTAAATCATATATCGATACATTAAATCAATCAAAATGAAAATCTAATTCCGAATCGGAATGTTCTCGGGTTAAAAAAGTTAAAGAAACGCTGATCAGGCATGTTGATATACGCCTTATCATCTAATACTTTTTTCACTTTATCACTGTCAGCATCTACAAAAGAGCCGTTCACATACTGATAATATTTAGCTTCTATAGAGTTGTAATACAATGCTCTAGTATTTGGGTTCGAAACATTTGTATGATCTGTAGTTACTTCTATTGGTACAAAATCAACATCTGGAGCTCTATAATCACCAGGACGGTCATTACCAGGTACTCTAGCATTAAGAAGATTTATCTCTTCTAATTTATCTTTTGGCAATTGAAGAGAAGCCATATAATTCAGATAATCAGTACCTGTTACCGCACCCATGTTGAATATGTTGAGCACTCTTTGATTTAACACGTTACTAACATCCATAAAGAAATTAACTCTTCGATTTTCGTTAAATTTAATTTCTTTAGATAGTCTTAAAGAAGTAGACCAAGTATCTCTTAATTGGAAATTACGAATAACACCAGGCATTGAGCCACCACCAGTATAAGTTATATAGCTACCTGCACTCCACGAAACGATTGTACTAAAATTCCAATCACCTAATGGATTACCACCCATGAGAGCCGGGCCAAATTCCTTTGGAGACTTCATATATAATTGAACTCTAGCATATGGCTGAGGAATTGGCTTTGATATATCATTTTCACTAGTAGTACGGTCATAAGCTCTTTGCTCGAAAGAATTCTCATATACTTCTAATGAACCAAATAAACCTGAAGATCTTACACTGTATGTGTAACTCACTTCACCCCAAATCAAATCAGATGGCTGCTTTTTTAATGTTACTTCAAGACCTCTAATATCCTCATAAGAATATGGTTTACTTACAGAATAAGACCCGTCATTACTTCCATATACATCAATAACAATTGGTTGTTGACTTAAATCTTTATAATAACCACTAATTCTGAAGAGATATTTGTTAAAGAGATTTTGCTCATAACCTAATTCATAAGAAACGGTTTTTGGAATTTTATTCTCAGGTGCAGCAATTCTAACAATAGAATTAGTAAATGGTTCAACTCTAACTAAATACAAATCTTCTGGATCTGGAAGTTGTAAGAAATGACCGTAATTAAAAAACAACTTACTATTATCAGTGATTGGGAAAGCTACACCTAATCTTGGCTGTAAGATTAATTGAGGTTTTACACTATATGTATCTAACGAATCAATATTGGTGTTACCTCCGCTCTTAAATACATCGTCAAAGGTATCATAGTCATACCAATCTATATTAGGATCAGCATAAGTAAATCTCAAACCAATATTTGTAATCATTCCTTTGAACTCAAGCTTATCTTGAACATAAGCAGACAGCCTTATTGGGGTTGTATCCCACTTTGAAGAATATCTTCCTGAAGGTAAGTTCTTATCATACGAACCGTAGTTAATATCACTATGAGTTCTAATCAATTCTAAACCAGCTTTAACTTGATTTACCCTGTCTAGCTGACTCGTAATTGCAAAGCTAGTTGTTAGTACAGATACCTCTGAGCTATCTCGCGAATTACTCATACCAATACCCATTCTCATACCAGAGCCAATGCCACTACTTTGATCTTCAAAAAATCCATATGGACCTTCATCAAAATCAAGACCACCAATTGTAACTGCACCAGGAGCTCCTCTATAAGCACCAGGGTTAGTACTATTCTTTGTTGCAAATCTGTTCATTTTCACTTCATAGAAAGTACTATTGGTAATAGTATGAGTAAATTGAACCCCAATATTAGAAGTAGTTACTTTTGTTGGAGCCCAATAATCACTCGCATAAATACGTGTGTCAATATAACTCACTTGATCCATACTACTCGCAATACCTGTAGGAGAAACAAAGAAGCCAGGATTACCCGATTGACTAGAACCAGTACCTGTTTGAGTACCATAAAGACCATCAAATGAAAGCTTCATACCAGGAGCAACATTACTTGTAAGCTTACCCATCCAAGTTGTGCTCTCATAAGCATCTTCTGATAATGGTATAAAATATTCTGTATTGGTTTTACGAAACGATGTAGAAAATCTGAGGTTACCAAGCTTTTCACTTAAAAATGGAACTGGACCACCTAACGTTAAATCGATTTCGTAATCTGATTCATCAATTTCCATTTTCTTTCTGTGTTGCCATAGAAATAATTGCTGAGCTCCTTCTGGAGTTAAATCATTACTAGGATCATCATCAGATAACAATTCTTGAGAAACCTCATTCCAACCTTTAAAAACTGGGTATTCATCCTGAGTATATACATCCCAATTTCCATTATCTGTACCCGTCCAAGCAACATCATCATCTAGATAAGGACGAATCCAATATGAATCTGGATCATTAACACTTTGACCAAAATTCTTTGCTTGCGGTGGAGTTACTCTTACAATACCATCAAGAGTGTATCTATCAGGATTACCTTCTTTACTGGTTACGTTTACAACACCAGAGCGCACATCACCATACTCAGCATTAAAACCACCCGTTTGAACCTGAACATTCTCAATCGAGGTCACACTAATACCCGTAAACGGTGTGTTATCACGCTCAGATCGCAAACTTAACCCATTTAAGTTAAATGACACCTCATCACTACCACTACCACGAACACTTAAGCCTTCGATACCTGCCTGCAAACCAATTGCAGATGTAACACTCGTAATAGGAAGTGCTTCGAGCTCACTTTTATTAATACTAGCTAAACTAGAAGAAACATCTCTTTTTATTATAGGCTTTTCAGCTATAACTACAATTTCTTCACCCTCAATAAGCTGCTCTGAAAGCGTAAAATTAATTTCAGTTGTTAATCCAATCTCAATTTGCACATCCTCAACTTTAACAGTAGCAAAGCCGATGTAGGTTGCTTTTAAAACGTAAGTACCTGCACTTAAATTTAAGATTGTATAATATCCATCTGCATCAGATGAAGTTCCTGTGGTTGTTTGGTCTACGATAACATTCACCCCTGGCAAAGGATCGCCATTAGTATCAGTTACTCGCCCTGTGACTTTACCGGTTTGGGCATACAGGGAGGCTGATAATAAAAAAAGTATGATAGTAGACAGTAACGGTTTTTTACCCATTGGGTGCTGATTAAGTTTCTTGTTCCTGCATTTCCCACACATTAAGGAAAAGTTTACTCTGAGTAAAATCCTAATTGCGGTGGTTTTTGCATTTAAAGTTATTTTACAAATTCTTACAATTTGCACTCTTTATTTTTCAATTTTTTACAAAAGCATTTTTCCATTTTATCATTCATATTATCACTTCGATAAAACACTAGAGAATATATTTTTAACCATGAGTACCACTTACACAAGCTATTTACAAATAAACCCGTTATTAGAGCTACAAAAGCTTCAATCTTCTCCAGTAGAACATGATGAAATGCTTTTCATCATAATACATCAAACTTATGAATTATGGTTCAAACAAATTCTTCATGAGTTTACAAAACTTTCGGCGGAACTTAACAATGGAAATACATGGGGTGCTGTAAAAACTTTACGTAGAATACTAACCATCTTTAAGACTTTAGTTGGTCAAATTGACATTCTTGAAACCATGACTCCACTAGAGTTTAATAGCTTTCGTAAATTTTTGGGTCAATCTAGTGGTTTTCAGTCTTTACAATTCCGAGAAATAGAAATTCTCTGTGGCTTACGATTTCCTTTAATGAAGGAAGCTCATAAAGAACTTCCAGCCCATCTTATAATACTCGAGAAACGTATGAATCAACTTACACTTTGGGAAAATTTCTGTAACTATCTTTCACATAAAGGATATGATGCAAAACCCATCCGAGAAAATGAAAACGGTCTGTTATTCAACCCTTCAGAAAAAATTCAGGCTACTTTGATTGAAGTGATGAACTCTAACCCAGAAGCCGCTATGGTTAGCGAGCTTTTAGTAGATTTTGATGAAGGGCTTCAGGAATGGCGATACCGACACGTTAAGATGGTAGAGCGAACTATTGGAACAAAAAGCGGTACGGGTGGATCCGATGGCGTTGCGTATTTAAAAAAAACCTTGGATCGGTCAATATTTCCAGATTTATGGGCAATTCGAGCTGAGTTTTAAATCACTTTATAGCTAGAACTTTCCGCTTAGCTTGATTTATTCTTAGCTTTACTCATTGTTAGTTAACTCAACCCATTTCAGTGAAGTAGCAGTCAATTCGTTCTTACCAACTTCTCAATAATATTTTATTATGTTAGATATCGATCAATTAGCCCACTCACTAATTCCTCATTATTCATACTTTAATGTATCCGAGCGCCTTCTATTTACAGGGCACTCTCACCAGGCTTGGCCAGATGTTGCTTTAGAAGGGCAAAAAGAATACTTCTTAGATTCGGCTGAATTGGTAGATAAGAAATGGGAAAAAGCTGCTGAGAAAACAGAAATTCTTAGAAACTATTTACGTCACTTTTATGACGATCCTGATGGCTTCTATTGTCGGGAAGAAAACACACACTTTCTTTTTGTGAGTTGGTTAAGTAGCCTTGACCTTAAACAGAAACCAAAAGTTATCTCTACCGATGGAGAATTTCACTCCCTTTACCGACAATTACACCGGCTTGAAGAAAACGGACTTGAAGTAGCTTGGGTAGAAACCAATCCTGATGAAACTTTTGCAAAGCGCATTATTGCAGAGATGGATGATAGAACTTCTGCAGTAATGCTTTCTAGAGTATATTTTGAATCTAGTTTGATAAACACTCATCTATCAGAAATTGCTAAAGCGGCTCGGGCTAAAGGTATTCCAGTTCTAATTGATGATTACCATGGAACTAATGTAGCACCGCTCTCTATACGTAATGCAGATTTAGAAGACTGCTTTTTCATGATTGGTGGATATAAATATTTACAATGGGGAGAGGCTAATTGCTTCCTCCGTTTTCCAAAAAGTTGTGAACTTCGGCCTGCAATTACAGGTTGGTTTGCTTCGTTCAGCACGCTTGAAAAACCGAGAACCACTACCCTCACCGAATATGACAAGTCTGATCAAAGATTTGCAAGCGGAACTTACGATCCATCTTCTCAGTACAGAGCCGCTAAGGTAGTAGATTTTTTTAAAAAGCAGAATCTAACTCCCGAAATTTTAAGAAATCAGTATCAACAAAAAGTTGGATTACTAAAAAATCATTTTCTAGAACTCAACATCTCGCCAAGCCTCATTAAACTTACTCACACTCGTGATTTAGAGTTTAATGGGGGATTTCTGTCCCTTACCTCTCCTAAAGCACAAGAGATTCGATCTCGTCTTCTCGAAAAAAACATATTTACTGATGCTAGGGGCAATATTATTAGGTTTGGTCCCGCTCCATACACTACCACTGCACAAATAGAAGCAGTCATAAAAGAACTTAAAATTGTTCTAGATGCACTTTAATAAATGCAGGTTAATTTTCTCCATAATTGCTGCCTTAGTTTTTTTACAGAATAACTTAATTGCACAACATCAAATTTCAGGCAGAGTTATAGATAAGGAAGATTCAGAGCCTATTATTGGAGCTCAAATTTTTCTAAGTGGTACAAGCATTGGTACCGTTAGTAATACTGACGGGCACTTTGTATTAGATGGGATTCCTGGTGGTATATACGAACTTTTGGTAACTTCCTTAGGCTATAATAGAGTTTCATCTGAACTGAGTACAAGTAATATTAGCCCTTCTTACTCCTTTACACTTGAAGCTCAAGTCTATGAATTGAATGAACTCACCGTTGTGCCAAATTCAGAAGATTGGAAATACAATTTTGAAGAGTTTGAACGTATTTTTATTGGTGAGGGTCCATTTTCTAAAGACACAAAAATCATTAATAAAGAAGTTCTAAATTTCGATTTCGACCCCACAACTAGGATTTTAACTGCCTACGCTTATGATAAACTTGTTATTGAGAATAAAGCATTAGGCTATAAAATTAATTATTTCCTAGAGAGCTTCTCTCTAGACTATAAGAATAAAATAACCTCCTATTTAGGTCGTCCACTCTTTGAATATATGACAAGTAAAAGAAAAAGAACCCGATCTAAATGGAAGAAGAACAGAGCTATCGCTTACAATGGATCCTTTCAGCACTTTGTAGAGTCTTTGATCGAAAATAAGGCTGCTGAAAATGGATATACTATTAAAGGAGAAATGCGAAAAGATGGATCTCGTTATATAGGGAAAGAAATTGTTCATCAAAATGTGTTCTTTGCACAAATAGATAGCTCTAATTTTGAACTAAGTTTTATCAATTTTCTAAATGTAACATACGAAAATGAACTCGAAGACATGACCTATTTATACTATTTAAGCTCACCAGTCTCATCCAATAATCGTATGCTAGTACTTCCTCAAACATCTATGCTCACTTTAAACCAAGCATCTGTCAAAATTCATGAATCAGGATACATTTATGATTCTCTAGCTATTCTTTTTGATGGTTATTGGGGCTTTGAAAAAATGTCTGACACCGTTCCTTTAAATTTCATCCCAGGGCCTGAATAAGTTTTTTTGTAAGGATTTTTATTTAACTCGGTCTAACATATATATCATACACATCAGAAAAATAAAATTTCTATTTGCAATTACATATATTGAACATATATTCTTTCCATTGTTTATGTGACACGTTCTGACACTCTGTATGTGTAACTTTGCATAAAGTAACATTTTAAAATTAACGAATAACATCATGGCTGAATCAAACGACAAACTTAAAGCGATAGACATTGCCCTAGGACAAATAGAAAAACAGCACGGTAAAGGCACCATTATGAAATTGGGCGACGATGCCATGCAAGACGTAGATGTGATTTCTACGGGCTCAATTATGGTAGATTATGCATTAGGAGTACAAGGTGTACCGCGTGGGCGTATTACAGAGATTTACGGCCCAGAAGCAAGTGGTAAAACAACTCTGGCTTTACAAGTTATTGCAGAAGCTCAAAAAAACGGTGGCTATGCTGCTTTTATTGATGCGGAACATGCGTTTGATCCTCGGTATGCAAGAGCGTTAGGCATTAAAGTGGACGAACTACTCGTTTCCCAGCCTGACAGTGGAGAACAAGCTCTAGAAATTACAGAGACGTTAATTCGATCTGGCGCTTTGGATGTTATTGTAGTTGATTCTGTTGCTGCTCTTGTGCCTCGTGCTGAATTAGAAGGTGAAATGGGTGACTCACACATGGGTTTACAAGCTCGTTTGATGTCACAAGCATTACGAAAAATTACTGGAATAGTGAGTAAGTCTCATACTTCTTGTATTTTTATCAACCAAGTACGAGAAAAGATTGGCGTTATGTTTGGGAACCCAGAAACCACTACTGGTGGTCGTGCTCTAAAATTCTACTCTTCAGTTCGTATAGATATTCGAAGAATTGGTGCTATCAAAAAGGGCGACGAAATATTGGGTAATAGAACTAAAGTTAAAATTGCCAAAAACAAAGTTGCTCCACCATTTAAAGTTGTTGAATTCAATATCATGTACGGTAAGGGGATTTCTAAAACATCTGAGATACTTGACTTAGCTGTTGAGTTTGATATCATCCAGAAGCGAGGAAGTTGGTTTAGATACGATGGTGAACCTATCGGTCAAGGCGCCGACTCTGCTATGCAGTTCCTAGAAGAAGATGCCGCATTATGTGCAAAAATTGAGAAAATTGTTCGTGCAAAGTTGAAAGGCGAAGAAATTGAAGAAATCGCTTCAGTTTCAGCAGAAGCTGCTACTGAAAAGGCTAAATAATTTTCTACACTAAATTCCAAGAACAGCTCAAAAGTATATGTGAGCTGTTCTTTTTATATGTCTTATATGGATAATCCAAAAGAACTAGATTTTCCAATAACAATTGCACGCATTGAGGTGCAAAAAAAGGACCATACACGCTACTCTTTATATTCAGGCACAGATTTTATTTTAGGGGTTTCTGATGCCACATTAACAAAATTAAATATTCGAAAAGGTTCTGTATTAACCACCTCACTGTATGAACAGGTCATCAAAGAAGAGTCTTTTTGGAAAACAAGGGAATATTTAATTCGCTTACTCTCAAGGCGAGATCATGCTAGTTTTGAATTACAACAAAAGGCAGCAAAAAAAGAATTCGCTCCTGAAATAGTTCACCAAATTATTGAAGAATTAGAAGAGAAAGGATATATCAATAACCAAGCCTTTGCGCTAAAGTACGTGCACGATAAGTTTGAATTTAATAAATGGGGAAGCAATAAAATTCGTACTGAACTTATTAGAAAAAATATTCCTAAACATTATATTGAGTCTGCAATAGACCACCATTTGGGAATTGAAAAAGTACAAGCCACATTAATAGCTCTTACTTTAAAAAAGAAATCACAATTATTAAGAACTAGCCCAGAAAAAAGAAAAAAGAAATTGTTCGACTTTTTAATGAGAAAAGGCTACGATACGAACAGCATTTTAAAAGAGATTGACGCACTAGTTAAGTTAGTTGAAGAATGAAAAACATAACTCTTGAACGAGTAATTAAATTTGGAATTGGTATAGCCGCACTTGTTGTTGTTGGGCTAATATTATACAATTACGCTACCTTAGTACTGTATTTGATACTCGCGATGATTCTAAGTTATGTGCTGGATCCAACTGTAAATTGGTTGCAAAGAAATAGGGTCAATAGAACATTTTCAATCGCATTAACACTCACTGCGGTTATTCTGATTTTTGTTTATATCTCTACTAGCATTATCCCAATTGTTGCGGAACAAATGGTTGAGCTCACGAGTCAACTCGATATTCGCAATATTGAAATGATTGCATCAAAAGTTGAAGCTAAATTAAGTGCCGATTATAAATTTATACCTGAAGGCTTTCTAAGTGACAATATTTCTAGAATATTGAATGATCTATTCGATTTTAATAAGTTTTCAAATGTTTTAAGTGATGTTGTTAGCGTATTCACTGATATATTTTCAGCAATTTTAGTAGTTCCTTTTGCCGCTTTTTTCTTCCTTAAAGATGGAAGCAAAATCAGAAGAGATGTTCTCACCTTAGTACCAAATAAGTACTTTGAAACAACGCTTACTTTAATTGATAAAATTGAGAAAAGACTTAGCATATACTTTAGAAGTGTTCTTCTTCAAAGTTTGCTAGTAGCACTTGCTTCATGGGGAACTTTATCTGTTGCAGGACTTAATAACTCCCTTTCTGTCGGTATTGCTGTGGGCGTTGCTAACACTATTCCCTATTTTGGGCCAATTATTGGATACATACTATCGGTAATTATATCCATTATAGAAACTGGCGATTTTTCTTTAGTTCTTGTTTGCTTGCTCGCAATCTTTGTGGTTCAAATGCTTGACAATATTTTGCTACAACCCATGCTTTTTTCTCGCTCAGCAGATATGCATCCTGTTGCCATTTTATTTATAATACTTATTGGTGCTGAAACCGCTGGAGTTCTAGGTATGCTTATTGCAATTCCTATTGCAACCGTAATAAAAATTACTATTAATCAGATTACTTGGAGTTTCAATAACTACCAAGTTTTTCGTAGAGAAACACTATTAAATAAAACTTCCTCAGGTTAAATTTTACTCATCTTTCTTCTTTATTGCTTTCAAAGTTTCCCTATCTTAATAAGGCATATCAGCAACGCCAAAAACTTTATTTACATTGAAGAAACTTGTAGTTTTTGCCTCTGGGTCAGGCTCTAACTTCCAATCTATTATTGATGCTATTCTAAGCGGGCAATTGAATGCCCGTATAGTTGGTCTTATGTCTAATAAAGAAGATGCTTATTGCATTAGAAGAGCATCAAAAAACGATATACCAACAGTTGTGTTAAAAGCTTCTGATTATACCTCTGAATTTGAGTATGAGCAGAAACTTTTGGACCAGCTACGCATCTGGGAAGCTGATGTGATAGTGCTGGCAGGTTACTTAAGAAAAATTCCTGTTTCAATCATTGATGCTTTCCCAAACAATATTCTGAATATCCATCCATCATTGTTACCTAAATATGGTGGCAAGGGCTATTACGGTATTAAAGTTCACAAAGCTGTTCTTGCAGCTAATGAAGAGGAAAGCGGATGTACTATTCATATTGTAAGCCGAGAATATGATGAAGGACCAATATTAGGCCAATCTCGTGTACCAGTATTTAAAACCGATACTCCGGAACAACTTGCTGATCGTGTGCTTATACAAGAGCACAAATTATATCCCGCAATTATCCAACAACATCTAGAATCCTTAAAAAACTAAAAACGTGGCTTTAAAACCTCTAAATTCTTTACCAGAAACAAATCTTACCATTAAAAGAGCTTTGCTTTCTGTTTCTGATAAGGCAAATCTAATTGACTTAGCAACCGCATTACATGAACAAAATGTAGAGTTGCTATCAACTGGTGGAACTGCAAAAGCCATTTCTGATGCCGGTATTCCTGTTAAAGATGTTTCTGAGATAACTCACTTTAAAGAATGTCTAGATGGTAGAGTAAAAACTCTTCACCCAAATGTACATGGCGGTATCTTAGCAAGAACTAGCTACGATAAAGATTTACAAGAGCTTGAAGAACTTGGTATTGAACCTATTCAACTTGTTGTGGTTAACTTATACCCATTCAAAAACAAAGTAGCTGAAGGAACGATTACCCCAGCAGTTGCTACTGAGTTTATCGATATTGGAGGGCCGACAATGATTAGAGCCGCAGCAAAGAATTTCGCACATGTTGCAATATTGAGTAGCTCAGTTCAATATGAAGATTTTATCACTGAATTTAAAAATGGCGCTGGTATCACTTTTAGAACACGTCAAATTTTAGCTAAAGACGCATTCAATCATACTGCAGATTATGACACTGCCATTGCAAACTACTTTATTGGCTTAGTTGATGAAAACCCAGCTCAACAATTAAATCTATCCCTTCCTCTTTCACATGAACTTCGCTATGGTGAGAATCCTCATCAGAACGCAGCAGTTTATGGAAATCAAGATTCAATCATTGACTGTTTTCACGGTAAACAACTAAGTTACAATAACTACCTTGATGTAGACTCTGCTCTAAGCATCATCTCTTCTTTTGATGATAACCAACCTGCATGCGTAATTATAAAACATACAATCCCTTGTGGTGTTGGCATTGCTAACAATCTAACTAGCGCTTATAAACGAGCATTCAGTACAGATACCGTTTCTCCTTTTGGTGGAATCGTTATTGTAAATAAGGAACTAGATATTGAAACTGCAAAAGCTATAGATGAAATATTTACTGAAATTATCATTGCACCTTCCTTTTCCAGTGATGCACTCGAATTACTAACTCAGAAAAAGAACCGCCGTTTAATTCGCATTAAAAAGCACCTTGCAGAATCTTCCTCTCACACCTATCGTTCTATTTTTGGTGGCCTTTTGAAACAAGATGCAGACTTAGAGTCTATAAATACTGATGAATTTAAAGTAGTAACAGAGCGCACTCCTACTACCGAAGAGATGAGTGACCTTATTTTTGCGTGGAAAGTTGTTCGAAATGTAAAATCTAATGCTATTGTTTACGCCAAAGATGGTAGAACTCTAGGTATTGGTTCAGGTCAAACAAGTCGTGTAGACTCATCCGAAATCGCAGTAGCAAAAGCGCTGAAAGAAGGCTTAAGCTTGGAAGGCTCAGCAATCGCATCAGACGCATTCTTCCCATTTGATGATGGTGTTGAGGCGGCGGCTAAAGCTGGTGCAAAAGCAATTATACAGCCTGGTGGCAGTATTCGTGACGAGGAAGTTATTGCGAAAGCAAATGAATACGGTATGACGATGATTTTTACTGGTAAAAGACATTTTAAGCATTAGCAACCCTTTCATTTTATTTCGCTTTTTATATATTCGCTTATACAAAATCATTATTGTATTTTCTTTTAATCTACACCCTGCATAATTTAAATATCCTCTATAGTGGCAATGTCAGACAATTACGGTATTCCTTCACATTCAAAAACAAAGACTAAAAGAAAAAAAGGTCTTTTGGACTTTCTATACACAGATATAGCAATAGATTTAGGTACAGCTAACACCTTGATTTATGCGCGAGGTCAAGGTATTGTTTTAGACGAACCCTCAATAGTTGCACTTAATCAAAATGGCGCGTTTGTTACTACTGGCCATGAAGCAAGATTAATGCATGAAAAAACACATAAGAATATCAGAACCGTTCGACCATTACGAGATGGTGTAATTGCCGACTTCGAAGTTGCTGAGCATATGATTCGGGGTATGATTAAGAAGGTTAAGGTTAAATGGTATTCTTCAACACGCCAAATGGTTATTTGTGTACCAAGTGGTATTACCGAAGTTGAACGCCGTGCCGTAAGAGATAGCGCAGAGCATGCTGGCGCTAAAGAAGTATATTTAGTGGATGAACCGATGGCCGCAGCAATTGGAATTGGCTTAGATGTGCACGAACCAGTTGGTAATATGATTGTAGATATCGGAGGTGGGACCACTGAAATCGCTGTCATTGCATTATCAGGTATCGTTTATGCACAATCTGTGAGATTAGGCGGTGATGAACTAAACGATGATATCATTAACTACTTCAGACGTAACCATAACTTGTTAATTGGTGAACGAACAGCTGAAAAGATTAAATGTGAAATAGGATCAGCAGCTCCTCTGGATGAAGAATTAGAAATGATTACAAAAGGCCGTGACCTTGTAAACGGAGTACCTAGAACACGCCATATCACTTCCAAAGATGCCCGCGAAGCTATTGCTGAATCAGTAAATACAATTGTAGAATCAATTACTAAGTCTCTAGAGCAAACACCTCCTGAACTTTCTGCTGATATTTTAGATCGCGGAATTATGCTTACTGGTGGCGGCGCGTTGTTAAAGAATTTGGACAAACTCATTATGGAAACAACCGATCTTCCTGTTCATATTGCTGAAGACCCACTTACTGCTGTAGTTCGTGGTACTGGTGCCATACTTGAAAACCTTGAATATTATCGCCCTGTGATTTCATAACTCTTAAGATGAATGCAATTTAAACTCATTAAAGTTGGTGAAGCCAAAGATTTCATATTAACTGCCATACTTCTTTTGCTTGCAATATCAATTTCTGTAAGCAGAAATCAGGGAGGTATTAATAGTTTACGTCAGGTTTCTATAACCGTTGTGAGTTTACTTCAAACTCCCCTTTCTAGCGTTCGCATTTATCGCCAAGCTCTGAATACAAATACCTATCTGCAACGTCAAAATATTCTTCTGCAAGACGAATTAAGTAGATTACGATCAATTGAGCAAGAAAATATTAACCTTAGACGAATGTTCGAATTTAAAGAACAGTCTCTTTTAGATTTAAAACCTGTAACTATTATTGGAAAGGAACTAAGTGGCATAAACAACAGTCTTACTATAACTCCTGGTGCTTCTGAAGGTTTGAAGCTGGGAATGCCACTTATTACATCCGACGGTCTTTTAGGAAAAATTGTATTGATAAATGATAGGTATGCTCAGGTAATGCCTTATTATAACAGTTTGTTTAGGGTAAGCGCTAGAGTTCAGGAAAATCAAGCTCCAGGAATTGTCTCTTGGTCTGGAACAAACATGTCTGAATTAGTAATGGATTTTGTCCCGCTTACAATAAGAGTAGACAGTGGTTTTGTAGTAGAAACATCTGGATTTAGCAATCAATATCCTCAAGGAATTCCAATAGGAACTGTTATAAGAACTGAGCCTGAGGAAGGAAAAGAAACTCAAAGAATATACTTAAAACCATCCGCTTCTTTATATAACGTCTCTGAAGGCTTCATTGTACAGTTTAACCGAGATACCTCTCTTATAAATTTAGAAACCGACTACAACGATATATTCAAATGAACCGAGAAATATTAAAACATATTGGTATCGGTATTCTTTTCGTGCTCTCACACGTTTTATTATTTCAATACCTAAGTATTTTTGGAGCAATAGCTGACCCAGTATTAATTTATTTACTTTGGTTAAGCATGAAATATGAAAGAACAACGGTTCTATTATTTGCTGCAGGTTTCGGCTTATTTCAAGACTCTTTATTTGATTTATGGGGTTTATATATGTTCTCTAAAACACTTCTCATTTTTATTAGCTACAAAGTAATTTCAAGAAACTCAGAAAATAGACTACTTCTTTGGCAAATTTTCTTCTTTATTTGGGTTGCTGCTTTTCTCCATAATGCTTTTTTCCTAGCTCTTAGCTCTTTTATTCAAACCTATACATCTGGGTTTTCACCAATTCTGTTTTTATTGGTTAGTAGCTTATACACTGCTTTAACTGGGGCTCTGCTCTTCGTTTTTAAAGGGAAGTAATAACTTTGAAAAGATATAGTACAGATCGAACCAGGACTTCTATAATTGTTTTGCAAGTTATAATGACTGGACTATGCCTAATAGCACTAGGTAGAATTTTTTTACTACAAATAGTTAATTATGAAACCTATGAGGAACTCGGGGAAAAAAATTCCATTCGTCAAGAGTATGTTGACCCTGCCCGTGGCCTTATTTTCGATCGTAATTTTAAACTTATTGTTGATAATCAGCCCATTTTCTCTCTTACTATTACACCTAGTAATTTTGACGAATCAAATACACCAATCCTCGCAAAGTTTCTATCAATACCTGATAGTCTCATTAATCTAAAAGTTAAAGAAGCTCAAAAATACTCTTGGTATAGAACTTCTAAACTGATTTCTGATATTGACTTCATGACGTTTTCAAGTATACAAGAAAACATATGGAAGCTCCCTGGTATCGGTCATCAGATTGATAGCAAGCGTAACTATCCTACAAAGATGAAAGCCTCTCACATATTGGGTTATTTACGTGAAGCAAATGAAAATGATTATGCGAATAGTAAAACAATCAGATTAGGTGACAAAATAGGTAAAAGTGGCTTAGAGCTTGTCTACGAAGACAGTTTACGTGGTGTATTGGGAATGAATTACCTTAAAGTTAATGCATTTGGTCAATCGTTAGGTAACTTTACAAAAGAACGTAACCCGATATCACCTATTCAAGGTGATAATATAATAAGCACTATTGACTCTGATTTACAGCTTTTTGCTGAAGAGTTAATGATAGGAAAAAGTGGCGCAGTTGTGGCCATGGACCCAACCACTGGTGAGATATTGGCTCTGGTAAGTTCACCAGAATATGATGTTAGTCGCTTAGCAGGTCGTATAGATACTGAATATTGGCAAGAAATTAACACAGACTCTACAAAACCACTTTATAATAGGGCAATTTCTAGTCGGCAACCTCCTGGCTCAACATTTAAGCCGTTGATGGGAATTGTTGGAATGGAATTAGGAGTTGTAACACCTACAACTGAAATATATAACAGCGGTTCGTACATCAGAGGACGAGCTTATAATGATCTAGCAGAACCTGGTAGTTATAATCTTGAGAAAGCCATTGCTTACTCTAGTAATACTTATTTTTTATCCCTTATGGACAAAATCACAATGTCAGGCAAGCTAAATCAATGGAGTAAACTCATTAAAGACTTTGGTCTAGGAGTTCCAAATAGGATTGATTTACCCAGTGCAAATCAGGGAATTATACCCGATAGCACATATTTAGATAGTCGTTTCGGTAAAAGAAAGTGGAGTCTTGGTGATGTTTTAAACCTCGGTATCGGTCAAGGTCTCATTTCAGCATCACCATTACAAATTGCTCAAATGACAAGCTCCATTGCTAATGGAGGATATAGAATTACTCCACATTTAGTTAAAGCAACACAACATCCTGATGGTACTTTAAACTACATACAACCTGAGCATACAAAAATAAGTTGGGTTAAAGATATTTATCTAGAAACAGTAAAGAAAGGGATGAGAAGAGTGGTTTTGGAAGGTGGAGGGAGACATTACGCCAACATTCCAAACATTGAAGTAGCAGGAAAAACAGGTACCGCTCAAAATCCACTTGGTCAAGATCATGGTTGGTTCACTTCTTTTGCACCTTTAGAGAATCCTCAAATTGTTGTAACTGTTTTCTTAGAAAACTCTGGTTTTGGTTCTATTTCTGCTGCTCCTATAGCTTCTCTCGTCATCGAAAAATATCTTACAGGTGAAATACAGAGAAAAAGAAACTACGTTTATAACTACGTTTTAAACTTTGTTCCAAGGCCACAAAGCAAAAAGGAAAATGAATAACTTTAAAGATTTTAACTGGTCTATTTTCATCCCTTGGCTGATACTTGCAATTATTGGCCTTGTTGCTATTTATAGTGCTACTCAAGGGCCTGTTTCTGAGTTTCTTCCTTCTTTTATCCTAAATAATTTCCCTAAACAATTAGTCTGGGTGGGCTTATCGATTGCCCTTGTTTTTGGATTTCAGTTTATTACACCTCGTTCTTACATGCAATTATCATATCTATTCTATGCAATAGCTTTGATATTGATGATTTTAACCTTTTTTATTGGTACTGAAATAAATGGTGCTCGAAGCTGGATTAAAGTAGGCCCCATAAATGTTCAATCAAGTGAGTTGATGAAGATTGCAACTATATTAGCTACTGCAAATTACCTTACAAGCCGTAGAGATATTTCTGCAGATAATGTGAGATATGCTCTCATTGCAGTACTTATGATATTAGCGCCAACATCGTTAATAATTCTTCAAAATGATGTTGGTACTGCATTAGTATTTCTGTCTCTTATTCCTGTAATGCTATTTTGGTCAGGGCTCCCTTATGGCGTTTCATTATTTATTATTTCCCCTGCTATAATTCTCTATTTAACTGTTTTCAGCTGGGTTTATGGCGCAATTGCTACAGTAGTACTAGCTGCACTAATATTTGTTATCCAAAAAGGACCTTGGCTTACTGGCACAGCTTTAGTTACTGGTGCACTAACTGTTATTGGTGTAAATGTAGCTTTAACTGATCTGCTCCAACCACATCAAATTTCTAGAATCACGGCATTTACGAATCCTAATTTTGACCCAACTGGTGCTGGATGGAATGTTATCCAAGCCAAAACAGCAATTGGATCTGGTGGCTTATTCGGTAAAGGCTTTTTAGAAGGCACACAAACACAACTCCGCTTTTTACCTGAACAATGGACCGATTTTATTTCTTGTGTGATTGGGGAAGAGTTTGGCTTTCTTGGTTTAGGACTATTGATACTAACCTTCCTATTTTTCTTTATTAGAATGCTGAATATGGCAGGAAATCATAAACACCCTTTTGCTCAACTCGTTACGGTGAGTGTAACTTCAGTATTTTTTATCCATTTTTTCATCAATATCGGCAGTGCTACTGCTTTACTTCCTGTAATAGGCCTTCCATTACCCTTTGTTAGTTATGGTGGTTCCGCATTTCTCACTAACTCATTGATGTTGGCAATTTGCTTAAATATGGATCTCCACAAACGCGAGTTTAGTATCTATCGCTAACCTTTTTTGTACTTTTTATTAGTCCCTAGTTTAAAACTTTGCCTATGATGGATAGTGGAACCATATTTTTGAAGGGCCTTTTTATGTTCAGGCGTTGGATAACCCACATTTTTTTTCCAATTAAATTCCGGAAACTCTTCGCCCAGTTTGGCCATCAAGTCATCTCTATAAACTTTTGCAAGAATGGAAGCTGCTGCAATACTTAAAGACTTATCATCGCCTTTAACTATACAAGTATTTGGTATTAGTGAACTGGTATATCTATTTCCATCTACTAATAGATAATCTGGCAAAGCGTCTTGAGTTTCAGTACACCTTCTCATTGTATCTATTGAAGCCCAAAGTATATTAAGCTTATCTATTGTTTCAATACTCCCCTCTTGAACTGTCCAAAACAATGCTTTTTTCCGTATTAATCTGGCCAATTCTCTTCGATTAGGCTCTGAAAGGGTTTTGCTATCTCTAACCCCTTCTAATTTAATATCCTTCGGCAAAATTACTCCTGCGGCAACCACTGGTCCGCATAAGCAGCCTCGCCCAACTTCATCTAGTCCCATGACTCTTTTGAAACCATCAGCCCATAATTTTCTTTCGTATAACAATCTATCTTGCTCCATAAACAAATTTACAAATATTCTAACCTTCTTTTCTCTATTATTGGAACTGATTACCCTTAAACTTTAGTTACAGAAGTAAAAAGCTATTATGAATTTTCGATATTCCAATTGGGATGAACAGCTCACCAAGTATAAAGGGAAAACTCCCTTCGATACACTTTGGGATTTATTTCAACAACTTCTCACTATTGCTAGTGGTGATGTATCACAAGCATTGAAATGGTTAACCGAGCTTGATGCGCAATATGAAATAACAAATCAATTTGATACAGATTATTCAATTGGTGACTTTATTGAGGAGATGAAAGAACGTGACTATCTTGCTGATAGTCAGGGCAATGATGATTTAGTAATGACACGAAAAGCGGAACGTTCGCTACGTCAAAAAGCTCTTGAAGAAATCTTCCACAATCTTGAAAAAGGAACAGCAGGCTCTCATAAAACATCCCACTCTGGCCACGGAGTTGAAAGGCAACCTGAAACTCGGAAATGGACACCAGGAGATGATATAGGCCAAATTGACTCTGTAGGCACTATGCTAAATATGCTGAACCATAGTTCCATTGAACGTTTTGATTTGCATGAAGAAGATTTATCGGTATACGATACTGATCACTACACTTCTGTTGCAACAGTTCTACTAATTGATTTAAGCCATTCTATGATTTTGTATGGAGAGGATAGAATTACACCTGCTAAGAAGGTAGCTATGGCACTTTCTGAGCTAATAATAAGTAACTATGCAAAAGACTCACTAGATATAGTAGTATTTGGAAATGAAGCCTGGGAAATAGCTATTGAAGACTTACCATACTTAAAAGTGGGACCATATCATACAAATACTTTACAGGGTTTAGAAAGAGCTCGACATATTCTACAGAGAAAGAAATATGCTAATAAACAGATTTTCATGATTACAGATGGAAAACCGTCTTGTATGATTGAGAATGGAAAACTTTATAAAAACAGCTTCGGCTTAGATAGGAAAATAGTGAATAAGGTGTTAGATGAAGCCGTTAAATGCCGCAGAGAAAAGATATCTATAACTACGTTCATGATTGCGTCAGATCCTTACTTACAACGCTTCGTGCGAGAAATGACAGAAGCCAATAAAGGCAAGGCATACTTCTCTTCACTAGATAATTTGGGAGAGTATATTTTTGAGGACTATATGCGAAATCGTAAAAAAAATATACTCTAATAAAAAAAGGCTATTTAATAAAATTAAATAGCCTTAAAGTCTCGTATTGGTTCAGAAATTACATTCCCAATTCTACCATCACTTGTTCTGTGATATCAAACTTTGCTTGATAATCAGGCGAGGCATAAAGAATAATTAAATCGCCACTGTTAGTTGTGGTATTTAATACATAAGACAGCTCCATTCTCTTTGCTACATTTGTTATAGCAAGATCGATTTGATTAAGTAATGGACCTAATAACTCATTTCTCTTCGCAGCAACATCGGCTTGAGCTTTTTGCTGTGCTTGATTTAGATCATCGCTCATTTTTTGAAGTTGAGCTTGTTCTGTTTGTTTTGCAGACTCTGAAATAGCACCTTCTTTCTGTCTGTAAACAGCAACCGCATTTTGTAATTCTGCGTCTTTAGCGCGTAATGCATTTGTCTGTTTTTCAGAGAAATTAATTAATTTTTGTTGTACTGCCTTCATTTCAGGCATACGAGTCAATATGGTTTGAGGATCTACATACCCTACTTTTAATTGTTGAGCACTTACTACTGAACTTAACGTAGCCATTAAAAATAGGAGGATTCCAATTGGTAACTTTTTAGTCATAATAGTGATGAATAAATTTATTGTTTACGATTATTGAAGTTTCTGAAGAACTTTCTGAGTAATATTTGGTTGGTTTTCAGCAGCATAGAATATAATCTCACCACCCTCTGAGGTAACATCACTAAGCACTAGATCTAACCCTAGCTCTTTTGCAACATCAGCAATTGCTTTGTTAACTTTATCTTGAATTGGACCTAATAATGCTATTTGACGCTGTTGAATCTCTTCATAGCTAGCTTGCTTAGTTGCTTCAAATTGTTCATTAAGAGCAATTAATTCACTCTCACGCGCTTGTCTAGCTTCATTAGAAAGTGTTGCCATAATTTTCTCATATGCTTCAATTTGTGCCTGAAGTGAGTCTGCTTTAGGCTTTAACATTGCATCTTTTTGTTCTACAAACAATCTAATTTCTTCGCCTAGTTTTTTAACTTCTTGCAATTCACTCATAATTATGTCGGGGTTTGCATACCCTATCTTAACTTGAGCATTTGCATACTGCGTACTAATAAAGGCCAATGCCGCAACTAATAGTAATCTTCTAATCATTATACTTGTTTATTTTGAGTGTTAATTTTCTATTGGTCATCAAGGCTATCAACCGCAATACCAAGTTCCAGTAAAATAGCTTCATTTAAGTTCCATTCCCCTCGAGCATAAACCATGTAGATGTCTCCGGATCTGTCAAATACAAAATCTACACCTTGCTTTTGAGCTACTGCACGAACTGCAGCAAAAACTTGCCGCTGAATAGGTTCTAATAATTCTTTTTGCCGAGTGAAGTACTCCCCTTTTGGACCAAATTTTTGCGTCATAAAACCATCTCTAGTTTTTATTAACGTATTAATTTCATTTTTCTTTTGTGTCCTTATTTCTTCAGTATATAATATTTCTTTAGCTTCAAAGTCCTGCTGTAACTCTTTAATTTCTTTTTCTTTGTTAGAGAGTTCAGTTTTCCAAGAATCGCTTAGCAGTCGTAATTGCTGTTCAATTCCTTGGTATTCTGGAATTTTTTCCAAAATAAATTCAGAGTCGAAATATGCAATTTTCTGATTCTGTGCATAAGTAGTACTAGCTACCAATGCAAAAAATAGAATGAAGATATATGTTCTAAAACAGTTCATTAAAAAGGAGCACCTATGTTAAATAGAAATTCCCACTCACCAGCATTAATTGTGGAAGCATTAATAGCACCTTCCACGCCATCTAGCCTATAGCCGTAACTTAAGTCAACAAGCCCAAGAATAGGTAAGAATAAGCGAACACCAAAGCCAGCAGATCTTTTCACGTTAAATGGGTCGTAAGTTGAGAAGTCGAAATAAGAGTTACCAGCGTCAACAAAAGTATATGGTATTACTTGAATTTGCTCATTTGTTATAGCAGGGTATCTTAATTCTAGGGAATATTTATTATAAATACGACCACCAAATTTTTCACCATTTACAACAGGAGCGATACTTTCGCTAAAGCCACCAGGATAACCTCTCATATCAACATTTTCGTATAAGAAACTTTGCTGCTGCTGAAGAGGAGTTCCTCCAACTAAGAATCTTTGGAAGTTACTTCGTTCATCCTTGGTAAAGTATCCAATGTAACCAAAATTAGCTTGGCTAGTTAATACAAGCTTTTCGATTATTGGGAAATGATGTTGATAGTCTACTTTAAATTTGTAATAATCAGAAAGCCCAGGAATAGGTAATGCAGCTTCAGCTGAGAAAGATATTTTAGAACCAGAGTTGGGTGAGATAAAGTTATCTAAAGAATTTCTTTCAATAACTTCAGTAAGAGAAATGGTATTTGTTACACCACTCAACAAACTAGAATTTGATTGACTTACATCATATAACTGATAGCTAAGAATTGTTCTTTGAGAGAAGAAATCATCTGGCCATTTCAAACGTTTACCAATCGATACACTTCCTGAAAACAGTTCACTCTTTCCTACACTGTAAGCATTTTTAATAAGATTATAGGAAAAATTAACACCTAATGATGTTGGCTTGCCATTTAACCACGGCTCAACAAATCCTAAGCTATAGCTTTGGTAGCCAGAACCCGTTACTTGTACGCCTAATGATACTTGTTGCCCATCTCCTGATGGTATAGGTGCCCATCCTCCTTTTTCAAATGCTCTTTTAAGGGAAAAATTGTTAAAGTTAACTCGAGCAGAAACAATTGCCCCAATAGACTGGCCACCATAACCACCTGAAAATTCAAAATTGTCGGTTGATGCTGCTTCTTTTAGTGAGTAAGAAATATCAACGGTTTTATCATTCTGATTTGGTAATACATCAGGCTCAATACTTTGGGCATCAAAATAACCAAGTGTGCCTAATTCACGAATGGTTCGAACGATGGCTTCTCTACTGTAATTATTACCAGGAATAGTTCTTAGCGTTCGTCGAACTACATCATCGTGGGTTTTTGTATTCCCAGAAAAAGCTACTTCGCTTATGCTCGCAATTTCGTCCTCATAAATATCAAAATGAATATCAATAGAATCTGCTGCAACTTTTGTAATTGTTGGAATCGGTCTAAAGAATAAGTAACCGATATTTTGATAGAGAGAGTTAATATCCGTGCTAGTTTTATTAAATGTTAAATTAGCTTCATATTTTTCTTCATCAAAGACATCACCTTTTTCAAACCCTAAAGATCTTGAAAGTTGGTCATCTGTATATACAGTGTTTCCTTCCCAAGAAACATTTCTAACTTTATACTGAGGGCCTTCTGCAATGGTTATTCTTACACCAACACCGTCTAAATCTTTAACATAATTGTATATATACACAGAGTCGCTAACAATACGTACGTCTGAAAATCCATTTTTGCGGTAAAAAGCTAGAAGATTTTCTTTTCCTTCTTCAAAGTCTTCTTTCTTGAATACTTTTTTACTAAAAATCTTAATCCATTTGTCTTCTTTGAGTGGCTTTAATCTTTTCTTTAGTTTTTTATCAGAAAATTCTTCGTTACCAACAATCTCAATTTCTTTTACTTCCAGCCTTTCTCCAGGTTTGATATCAAATATCAACCGAGCTCGGTTATCCAATTTTTCGTCTAATTCTACACGAGTTTTTACTTCTGTGTACCAAAACCCTTTATCTTTGTAAAACCGCTTGATAGTGTTTATTGCTTGTGCTTTATTTGACTCTGTAATCGCGACACCAGGGAGTAACACAATCAAATCTTTCAAGTCTCTTCGTTGAGAGCGTTTTATGCCTTCTAACTTATATTCGATAATTCGAGGTTGTTCCTGAACCTGAATTATCAGACTAATACTATTTCCAATTTTCTCTTTTATCAGGATTTTGACATCCGAGAATAGTCCTGCTTGATAGAGGCGACGAACTGCATCAGGAATATCATCTCCAGGATAATTTAGCTTAGAGCCCTCTTTTAATAAACTAGCGTTGATAATAAACTCTTTTCTAGTCACCTCATTCCCCTCAACAATAAGCTCTTTTAACGTATATTCTTGAGGTGTTGTTAATGTAGGATCAGTAATTTCGAAGGTATCTTGTGCACGCAAATCTAGAGAATATATCCCCAAAATAATTAGTATTAATGCGACAAACGGTAATCTTTTCAACAAATTAGACACTCTTTTTTAATAATTAACTTATTTTTGCTTCTCGATTAAACGAGAAACAAACCCTTTTTGGTCTTTAGGATTATTTAATTTTCCAAATCTACGATCTCTTCCTTGATAAGATTCAATTGCTTCATACAGTTCATCTCTTCTAAAGTCTGGCCAAAATTGTTTAGTAATATACAGTTCTGAGTAAGCTAATTGCCAAAGCAGAAAATTACTAATTCTGTATTCACCACTTGTTCGAATAATTAAATCTGGATCAGGAATATCCGCTGTAGATAAATGATCCGTAATCATCTGATCATTTATTAATGATGGGTCTAAACGATTTTCTTTTACATGGTTCGCAATCTTCTTAACTGCTTCAGTGATGTCCCATCGCCCCGAATAACTGAGAGCTAAGCACAATTGTAGCCCTTTGTTATTTTTTGTGAGTTCTATCGCTTCCTCTAATTCTCTTTTACAATCTTTAGGGAAGCGGTCAAGCTGCCCAATGGTAACAAGTCTTATATTGTTAGCGTGAAGGTTTTCAGCTTCTTTTCTAAGCGAAGAAACTAACAACCGCATAAGCCCTCTAATTTCAAGCGAGGGCCTGCCCCAATTCTCTGTAGAAAAAGCGTAAAGAGTTAAGTACTTAACTCCTATTTGAGCACAAGATTCGGTTATATCCCTAACTGACTCAACCCCAACCTTATGACCATGTAATCTAATACTGCCATTTTTTGTAGCCCACCTACCATTGCCATCCATTATGATGGCAATATGCTCAGGAATCACCCCAGATTTTTGCAAATCTAGTTGTTTTTGTTTGTCTTCCTCAGACTGTTCCGTATTTGTTAAAGTGAGCTTTTTCAAATAATAAAAGGCTTTTTTTAGAGCCTATAAAATTAGGCTTTTAATAGTGATTTAGCAAGAATAAACAAGTTTAATTAGAGTTTATTTCTTGCTTAAGTGATATCATTTCTAATACAGCCAACGCAGCTTCGCCGCCTTTGTTTCCTTTCTCTCCAACTCTATCCAATGCTTGCTTAACATCATCGGTTGTAAGTACTCCAAAAGCAATGGGCAAGTTATACTTGAGGTTTAAAGCGGAAACTCCAGTTGTAACTGCATCACAAACATATTCAAAGTGAGGAGTACCACCTCTAATAACTACACCAAGAGCAATTACGCCATCTAGTTTTTTACTTTCTAATAGATATTGGACTGCTAAAGAAAGTTCGAAAGAGCCAGGACACCGAGCAACAATTACATCGTCATCTTGAACTCCATTACCTTTTAACACTTTTAAAGCGCCATCGAGCATTCTATCAGTGATTGAAGAGTTCCAGCGAGATACTACAATGCCTATTTTCGCACCTTCATTATTGGTTTTTCCTTCATAAAAGGTAATACTCATCACTCATTCCTTTAATTTTATGATACTTTTCCGTTGATCCGTCATTCGTTTCATTTTCTCAACGTGTTTATATGCTATTGTAATAACACCAACGTGGGTATTTCCTGATTCGTATGCTCCATGATAATCACTTCCCCCTGTTTTAAGCAAAGCTTTTTTATCACAAAACTCGGTATATGACAATTGTTTTTGCCAATTATGACTGGGGTGGATACACTCAATGCCATCCACTCCTAACACAACTAGTTCTTCAATTTCTTCTTGTGAATAAAACCGTCCAGGATGAGCTACAATTGCTGCCCCACCTACTTCTTTTACAATATTAATTGCATCTTTAACATCCGGATAAGCACTTTCAAAATCACCTAATCGTTCATTACTAAGATACCGTAAAAAGGCTTCATGTTTACTCGATACATAACCCTTGTTAATAAGTACGTTTGCCAAATGTGGGCGTCCGATATTAGCCCCATTTGCTATTGCCCATACTTCATCATACTCTACATTTATACCTTGTTTATTTAAAATCTCGATAATGACTTTTATTCTCTCTTTCCTAGCAAAACGTTGTTTAAGAACAAAATCTTTAAAGTATTGAGAGCTAGTATCGAAATAATAAGCTAGTAAGTGGCATTCTCCACCTTTGAAAAGGGTTGTAATCTCTACGCCTGGAATAAGCTCTATTTCCTTTTCATCGGCGAAATCTTTTGCTAAAGTATAACCTTCAAAAGTATCGTGGTCGGTAATAGCTAAAGCTTCTAATTTCTTATCACAAGCAAGCTGCACTGCTTCTTTAGGGGATAACCGACCATCAGAACTGGTAGTATGAATATGTAAATCTGCTTTTGGAAGCATCAATTAATTACCGCTCAATAAAGAACTAACATCTTTTGATGAGGTTATAAGATCTATTGCCGCTTTTAATTGATGGTCTCTATCTAATTCAGCTTTTGTTCTAGATTTCTGACCTTCATAACGAGATATAATTTCTAAGAAAAGCGACTCTTCAATCATTAAACGCTCACTATTTAGTTGTTCTCTTTTGTAGCTCTTAACTTTTTCCTGTAACTCATCTATAGCCTTACTAGCCCCTGTAATTGATGACAGCTCAGATTCTAAATCATCTAACATTCTTTCTCCATCTGTTGAGTAATCAAACTCTTTTAGAGATAAAAATTCTGAAAACTCGGAGAAAAATTCATTAGAAACTTTACTCAAATCTTCGTTTGGGTGATTTGCTTGATACTGAGTTGCAAAATCGAAGTACATTCCTTTTTGTAGTAAAGCTACTTGTAATAAGCTTAATGGTTTCTCTTTAATACTTACATCAGGCTCAATTCCTCTTCCATCAAATACTTTACGCCCATTTCGTGTTTTGTAAACTCTGTTGCTTGAATCTCTTTTTACCACACCTGAATTTCGGCTTTCATGATTATAATCGATTGATTGAATACTTCGGCCACTTGGGATGTAGTATCGGGCTATGGTAATTTTCATCGAGGTGTTATAAGGAAGCGGCTTTACAATTTGAACTAGCCCCTTCCCGAAGCTTTTTTCTCCAAGGATTACCGCTCTATCCAAATCTTGAAGCGCGCCGGCCACAACTTCGGATGCACTGGCACTCCCCCCATTCATTAAAACTATTATAGGCTTTGAGAACATCACCGGCTCTCGAGTTTTAAATACTTCATTATACTCTGTAATTCGACCTCTATTCTCTACTACTGTAAGCCCTGGTTCAACAAACTTATCGATAATAGCTACAGCTTCCTGCAAAATTCCTCCAGGATTATCTCTAAGATCGAGTACTAAGCCGTTAACGTCTTTGTTTGACATTAGCTCTAAGAGAGCCAATCTAACTTCCTCAGCAGATTTATCTCCAAACTGAGCTAGGCGGATAAATCCGATATCTTTTGCCTCTCCAACGTAGCCCGAGTAGGTAACATTTTTCACATCAATTCTTTCTCTTTTAAGCTCAAAGTCAAGGTCTTGTTCTACTCCAAACCTTTTGATTGTGAGTACAACACTAGAGCCAACTTCTCCAACCGTCAAACTTTGCACTTCACCTGGTTGAAGATTCTGAGTAGACACCCCATCAATTGCTATAATTTCATCGCCCGCCCTTATCCCCTTTCTATCAGCTGGCCCATCTTCATTGGGTGCCACGATTACTACTTTTCCCTCTCTATATCCCGCTTCAACACCTATGCCAGCATAATTCCCACGAGAAAGAATCTCTGCTTGTTCGTTTTGAGATTCATCATACACTACCGTATATGGATCTAAAGTTTCTAGCATAGCTTCTAACCCAGTTCGCATTAACTTTTCCGGGTCAACTTCATCAACATATTCTAGAGCAACATTTTCGTAAGTCTTACTAAAAATGGAAAAGTTCTTTTTTATTAGAAAATATATATCTGCTTTTTGTGGAGCTATTGCCACCCCAACAACTAGAAGGATTACTAAATAAGGAAGAACTTTTACAAGGCGTTTCATCTTATTTCGATTCGCTAATTTTTAGAACCTGTCCTACATAGATTCTTGAACCACTTACACCGTTTAAACTTCTCAGAGTTGAAATTGGAACTCCAAAATCTTCGGCAATTTTGCCTAACGTATCATTTTTGCGAACTGTATAAGTTTTATAACCACTAGATGTCGATGTAGCTGAAGCTAGTAAAATATTCTCGCCGCTGCGTTGCTTGCGTTCTTGGCTTTGTTTTTCACTAAACGACATTTTATTAACTTTGGCGTAATAATCATTATTAGCTGAAGGTACAAATATCGATAGATTTTGGCCGACACGAATGGTATTACTTATACCATTCCAAGTTCTAATTTGGTAACTACGCACATCATACCATTCTGCAATGTGTCCAATTGTGTCACCGGTTTTAACCTTGTATGTAAGTTTTGTTGAATTTGCAGGAGTGCTTGTCCTAGCAGTTGTAGCAGATCTGCTTGTGTTAGTTAAGTTGGTTGGTTGGCTTACAGATATTTTACCTGCGCTACCTTTCGGTAAAGGTATTACAAGGGTTTCGCCAGGATAAATTACTTTTCCTAAATTCTCATTGCTTGCATAAATCCCACGAACAGTTGTACCATATTTTCTTGCGATGACTCCAATCGATTCACCACTTTTAACTGTGTGCATTGTTATACTTTGAGCTCGGTTATCTTTCGGGATGTCTTTATATGCCACTAAAAACTTTTCTTTAACGCCCTTAGGCATTTTTAAAGGATACTTATTACCTGGAGGCGTGGCCCAACGTAGTAACTCTGGGTTATAATCCTTCAATTGCTCAGTAGTTATACCCGCAGCTTTTGCCAAATCATCAAGTGGCATTAGTCCTTCAACCTCTGCTACTTCGTAAGAATATGGTTCGCCTTCGTATTTCTTTTGAAAACCAAACTCAACAGGATTTAACCCGATCATTGCTGTAGCAATAAACCCAGGAACATATCCTCTCGTTTCTCTTGGTAAATAGGGATATGCTTCCCAATAATCTTTTTTCCCGCCAGCACGGCTTATCGCTCTATTTAGCCCTCTAGGGCTAATATTGTAGTTTGCCATCGCTAAATGCCAATCGCCCCAAATATTGTATAAATCTCTTAAATGGCGTGCTGCTGCTCTAGTTGCTTTTTCAGGATCTCGGCGTTCATCAATCCACCAATTGACCTCCAAACCATATACTCTACCTGTTGCCGCAATAAACTGCCACATTCCTGCAGCAGCAGCCCAACTACGTGCAGTTGGGTTAAGTCCAGACTCAATAAAAGCCAAGTAAGCTAATTCTTCAGGTACTTTTTCTTCCTTCAATATTCTTTGGATCATTGGCATATAAACCTCAGATCTTTTAAGCCAAAGTTCCATCACCTCAGGGCGTTTTAAGGTGTAATAAACCAAACTATTGGTCACAAATCTATTTTGGATAAGGGGAACGTCTGTTTTGTTAAGCACTACATCTTTTGGTAGGCTAAAGTTTTCAGTTAACGCAAAGTTATCTTCAGCAAAAAGTTCCTCTTGAATGGCAAATATTTCACCTTGTGGCTCATTGGTTGCCTCGGTAATTCCATAAAAATTTCTGTATTCAGAAACTATTGTTCTTGACAATTCCGCAAAACGGCGATCCGTCCTGATCTCAGGGTAATCGTCTAATAATGTTTGGGAAGCATTTACAGCATCATTAATATTCGTTTCTGCTTCAATAAAGTCATCACTTATAAGCGCTTCAAGGCTAACCAAATGTATTTGATAGATATCAGAAATTCGCCGTAAAATATCTTTCTGAAAACTGTCTAGAAC
Source organism: Balneola sp. (assembly GCA_048267905.1). Lineage (GTDB taxonomy): Bacteria > Bacteroidota > Rhodothermia > Balneolales > Balneolaceae > Balneola. The sequence continues at coordinate 293,458 of JBLWWM010000002.1, read as the reverse complement.
TACGTTCGTAGGTTCTTGAATTTGTTGATCATTTAATCCCTTTGCACCCATTGGATTATTAACAGGAAGTAGCCTAACTGGCATTTGCTCAATCTTAATTTGAGTTGAGTCTTGTGCTACTAATTGAACTGTGCCGAACATAAAAAGGGCACAGAGAATGGTCTTAAGTATCTTTTGCATTTTACCGTCTGTTTTTAAAAGCTCGTTTATAATAGTAATTATTAGCCTTAATTGTATAAAGCCTTTGCTCAAATTCCTTTGCACAACCTGCAAAGAATATAGTTATTGTATCTCTTTTGTAACTAATGAAGCCTCTCTCTCCTGCCCAGTCCATCTTTGAACCAAGGGCCATCGTCTACCAACACCAAATGCTTTGGCAGAAACTTTTAACCCTGGTGCTGATTGATATCTTTTATGTTCATTAAGATCTACCAGTTTTAGAATTAGATCTACCGTTTCTTCATCAAATCCTTTATTCAGGATTTCCTCTCTTGAAAGTTGGTGTTCTAGGTAGTATTCCAAAATTGCATCTAAAGTTTCATAATCGGGCAACGAATCTGAATCTTTTTGATCTGGGCGTAATTCTGCACTTGGTTCTTTGACAATGATGGCTCTAGGAATCACCTCTCTTTGATAGAAAGCTTCATTCAACCACTCACACATTGCATACACTTCTGTTTTATAGAGATCTGAAATTACGGCTAGCCCTCCAGCCATGTCACCATAAAGAGTACAATAGCCAACTGCTGTTTCAGATTTATTCCCGGTGTTAACAAGCATATAGCCAAACTTATTAGCTATCGCCATTAATAAATCACCCCGACTTCTACTTTGAAGATTTTCTTCTGCAACATTGAATTTGGTGTCCATAAAAAATGGGCTCAGTTGATCTAGAAAAGAATCATAAATCGGTTTTATTGGGATTTCTAGTAGTTCAACTCCTAAATTATTCGCTAGTTTTTGAGAGTCACTTACACTTCCTCCTGAAGAAAACTCCGACGGCATAGTTACACCAATTACATTTTCTGCGCCAAGTGCTTCAACAGCAATAGCGCACACTAATGCTGAATCAATTCCACCACTCAAACCAAGTATTACTTTATTTGCGGCCTTAGATTTACGCAAATAGTCTTTAACTCCAATTACCAGTCCATTAAACATGCATTCAATAGAATTCGGAGCTTCAACTTCATAAGCAGTTTCACCTAGAGAAATAACCGCATTTGTTACTGAATTATACTGAACGGTAATATAAGTTTGTGCAAATCTTTCTGCCCGTTGCACAACTTCTCCATTCTCGTCTAAGGCTAGAGAATCGCCATCAAAAATAAGTTCGGTATTAGCTCCCACTTGGTTCACATAAAACAAAGGCACTTTCATTTGTTTTGCATGATTTCGAAGCATTGCTATACGGCTAACTGGCTTCTTTTTTGTAAAAGGAGACGCTGAAATATTTATGATAGCTTGAGCTCCTTTATTGACTAAAACTTCGGCTGGATTTACAGCATAAGTATGATAATTAATCTCATTGTCGTTAAACCAAATATCTTCGCAAACTGTAACTCCAAATGACACACCGTTTATAGAAACTGGCACAAAATCAGTACCAGGCTCAAAGTACCTCAAATCATCAAAAACATCGTATGTTGGTAAAAGTGCTTTATGAACTCTTGAAATTACTTTACCATTTTGAGCCACAATAGCAGAGTTAAAACATTTTCGCCCAATTCCCGTCAAATTCTCGGTAATAGATCCAAAAATCACGCACATAGCTGATGTTTGCTCTATAATTTCATTATTCACCTGGTAGCAAAACTCTCTAAAAACGGCGCGTTCTAACAAGTCAAGAGGGGGATAGCCACATACAATCAACTCGGGGAGGAGTAATACTTCAACACCGTCTTCTTCGGCCTGTTTAATAGCATCTAGAATAAGTGCTTTATTACCAGAAAGGTCCCCAATAGTTGGGTTTAGTTGTGCAAGTCGTATGTTCACGTGAAAGAAATTTTTGGTTATTAGAGAAGATACGATGATTACTTTTTAAAGGCGAAATTGAAGCACTTAAGTTTACGGTTTACTTTTTCCTCTTTCCAAAGGTTTGAAAAAGTGATTTTAAACACTACTAACTCATCTTACAATTGCATCTTTAATAATTTCTAAAATCACTTCTAGTTCGTAAGGCTTTTGTATATAATTTGAGATTAAACCTTCCTTTATTGCTCCATCTATTTCATCATTAAGCCCATAACCCGTTAGCACCATATACTCTAAATCTGAGTGTAATTTTCTTGCTTCCCTTATAAATTCTAACCCACTTATTTCAGGCATTTTTAAGTCAGACACAACGAGTTTGATATTTGAATTCTCATTTAGTATTTCCATTCCTTCTTTTGCGGATTCTACCGTAACTACATCGAAATGCTTAGCGAGAAGGTTCTTGAAGAGAAACAAATTAATTGCTTCATCATCAACATATAAGATTTGAAGTTTATCAGACATTCTAGGTTATTCTGCTTCTAAGTTAAGTTCTAATTCTACAGTAACAATTGTACCTTTCTCTTCAGTAGACTGAAAAGAAATACTTCCACGATGTTCTTCAATAATATTATAAACGATAGAAAGGCCTAAGCCGGTGCCCTTGCCAGCCTCTTTGGTTGTGAAAAAAGGATCGTAAATTTTGTTCAATATCCCTTCGGGAATTCCACATCCAGTATCTTTAATAACTATCTGAGCTTTATCAACAGTGGATTTGGTTTCAATTTTAATTGTTCCTTTTTTTTCTATTGAATGTATGGCATTAATTAATAGATTTGTAAACACTTGATACAATTTACTTTCATTTCCACTAACATGTAAATGTTCGTCTACAAATTCGAATAACACTTGAATTCGTTCTTTATACTCGTGATGTAGAATAGTAACCGTATCCTTAAGTACTTTGTTTACATTAATTTTCGAGTCTAGCCGATCATCTTTTCTACTAAAAGAACCCAAACTTTTGGTAATACTTACAATACGTTCTACTCCGATATTGATACCATCCATTACCTGTTCATAGGTTTCTTTATCTTTAATAAGCACTTGATTATTTTCTACTTTCGAAATCATTTTCAAAATTTCTGCCCCCGACTTTATATAATTCATCGGGTTATTAATTTCGTGTGCTACTCCAGCTGTTAACACACCCAAAGCTGCCATTTTTTCTGACTGAATTAATTTAGTCTGCGTTTTTGATAAAGCGTTTAACGCTACTTCTAAAGCTTCCTTTTGTTCTTTTAGGCTCTGGTTATAAATATTTAGCTTTCTATTTTGCTGATCAACTTCATTAGTTCTTTCCTTTACTAAAAGTTTTAGTTTTTCTTTTTGCTTAACGAGAAGGAAAAAACGTATTCTATAAAAGGTATATAAGCAAAATACAATAATGATAATGGACAAAGCAATGAACCAAATCTGAAAATAGAATGGTTTTTCAATAAAGATAGTTGTCGAAATTGCTTCACTCCAAGGCCCAGATTCTACTCTTGCTTTCACACTAAACGTATACTTCCCATTGGGTAAATTGGTATACCGAATTGAATTGTTTTCAAAACTGCCCGTTTCTATCCAGTCTTTATCAAATCCTTCTAGCTTATATCTATATTCAAAAGCTTCTTCGTTAATAAACGATATTGCAGCATAAGAAAACTCCAGGCTATTATCGTCAGCACTCAGATAGGCTACAGTAGCGGGGTCAATTTTGGTACCCTTAATTGTATTAACACTTACAAAGTTAATTTTAGGTATAGAAGATCCGGTTACATTCTCACTTTCGTCAAAAACTGAAGCTCCTTGATCGGTTCCAATCCAAATTCTTCCTTCATTATCCTCAATAAGTGCATTTCTACTTATATCATTGCCGGCAAGACCATTTCTTGTATTAAAGTGAATAAAATTTTCTCCGTCACTGCTTATTACCCCATCATTTGTTCCAATCCACAAACTATTCTTCTTATCTACCAATAAAGCATACGCCGCTTTGTTCTCCATTCCTTTTAGCACAAACTCTTCTATTTTTCCATTTTCCAGAATACCTATACCTCCAGCTGTCGCAACAATTAAGTCTCCATTCCACTCAGCAATATCATAAGTGTTGTTTAAGAGTCTACTTTCTGAACTATATCTTGACTCATTTTCTCCAGACCTTATGTAAAGCCCATTTGATGTTAATAATGCAAGCCTATCATCTGTTAATGATTTGATATTTCTAAGACTTATATAATCATTTATTTTTTCTATGTTCTCGTTTTTATCAAGTACATACAATACTCTTGAACTAGCTAAATAGAGTTTATCTTTAATGGTAGCTAAAGCAATAACAGTTAATGGTTCTATTTTAACATTTACTTTTGATACTCTATTTTCTTTATAAACCAGAAAATCTCGATTTGAGGTAGCTAAATATATACTTCCATTATCCATTTCTTGAATATCAAGGATCCTAGTAACGCCAGTATTTGTACCTATATCGAAATCGAACTGCAATTTTTCAACGCCTGAGTTCTTCACAATATTAAGTGCCTCAGGATTTGCCATCAAAATTGATCCATCACGAAGCTGGGCAATAGCACTTACTTCATCTGCAATAAGACCTGCTTCATTGTTGTAGTTTTTAAAACGTAGCATATTGAATTTAAACAACCCTCTATGATCAGAAACCCATATAATATTCTCCTGATCTACAAAAATTCTATTGCTTAATACATTTTTGAGCCTTCCACCAATAAGTAAAGGCTCGCCAATACCTTTATTCCTATTAAACATCCTTGCAAGAGATGCACTACTATAAAAAACACGGCCAAATTGATCTACTTCTAGATTGTATTTATTCGGAATCGATTTTTTAGAAATATTTATTGAGTTAGAAAGTAGTTTAAACGTATTGTTATCAATCTCACCGAGCCAATCGTGCCCAAGAACATATAAAACCCCCTCTTTTTCTTTAACAATCAAGATATTCTTCTCTCCAGAAAACTCACTATTGAGTTCGCTATAAACTATTTCATTGTTTTCTGAATTTTTTTGAACTTCAAATATTCCATTAGTTGTACAGATAAAGATTTGATTACTCCCTTCAACAATACTATTTATTGATATTGATAGATTGTTTCTTTTTAAAGTCCAATTAGACCACTCTTTATTCTTTTCACTATAGCGGAATATTTGATTTTTATTTCCAATCCAAACAAATGTGTCTCCATTATTATCAGACACATTAAAAGTGAATGCGTTTATACTTTCATACCAATTTTTTGGTAGGGGTATATTTCTCCAGACCCCTTGACGATAGTATTTAATTATAAAATATTTTTCGTTATGACCAGCGGCCCAAACTGTACCGTCTTTAGAAGTACTAATAAAGGAATATTCAGATATTGGCAATCCTAAAGAATCAGGGAACACATTCCATTTGTACGAATTATAAGTTGCAATTCCCTCTGAGGTTAAAAACCACATCACTCTATCCGGAGTTTGCGCAATATCAAAAACAGCATTTGAAGGAAGCCCTTCAACTGTTGAGTAAGTTTTTGTAGGATAAAACTGTCCAAATAATGAATATGGAAGAACCGCTAAGAATAATCCAATAAAAACCTGTTTCATCAAAACTCTAAAACCATTGAAAATAAGTTCACTTCTCTTTTTTTAAAAGCCAATTATAATACCACTCTATTAGAATTCAAAACATTAGGATATGTATATCGTTTTAATATTAACAAACTCACGAATCCCAAATAGACCTAACTCTCGGCCATAACCTGAGTGTTTAATACCACCAAATGGGATACGAGGATCTGATTTAACCAATTCGTTCACAAAGCAACAACCCGCTTGGAGCCTTTCATTAGCAATATTCTCGGCGTGTTCAACATTTTCTGTGAAAATTGCAGCTCCCAAACCGTAGATACTATCATTGGCAACCTCAATTGCTTCTTCTTCATTATTCACTTTTATAATTGAAGCTACAGGCCCAAACAGTTCCTCATGGTATGCTGGCATTCCTTTCTTTACATTCTCTAAGATAGTTACTGGGTAAAAAGATCCTTTTTGATTAGGGATGATTCCCCCAAGTGTAATTCTTGCACCTTTCTCCACACTTTCTTGAACTTGTTTATGAAGGTCATCTCTTAAGTCAAATCTAGCCATTGGCCCAATATCAGTTGATTTCTCAAAGGGATCGCCTATGTTTTTTCCTTTCATGAGAGCAGTAAACTCGTGAACAAAAGCCTCGTAAACTTCTTCAACTACAATAAACCTTTTAGCTGCCACACAGCTTTGTCCATTATTTATGAGTCTAGATGTTACGCAAACCTTTGCAGCCAGCTTTATGTTAGCATCTTTCAATATGATATATGGATCGTTACCTCCAAGCTCTAACACCGTTTTTTTAAGAGCTTCACCTGCTTGAGCAGCCACAACTTTGCCTGCTTTTGTGCTTCCAGTTAATGTTACCGCTGCAATTCCGGAATGTTGAATAATGGGTTTCATATGCTCGTTTGAGACCAAAATAGTTCTAAACAGGTCATGTGAACAGCCAGAGTCGTGAATTAACGACTCAATTTCCAAGGCACAGCCCGAAGTATTCTCCGAATGTTTTAGAACAACCCCATTCCCAGCCATTAACGCTGGTGCAGCAAAACGAAATAATTGCCATAATGGAAAATTCCAAGGCATAATAGAAAGGATTATTCCAAGTGGCTTAAAAGAAACATAACTTTTAGAAGCATCGGTTTCAACCATTTTATCACCTAAGAAAGAAGCTGCATTCTCAGCATAATATTCGCAAGCCCATGCACATTTTTCAACTTCTGCAATAGACTGTGCAATAGGCTTTCCCATTTCGCGAGATATTAGTTGTCCAAGCTTTTCTTTCCTTTTTTTTAATAAACCACTAATTCTTTGTAAGTAAGCCGATCGTTGTTCAAAGCTTTTTTGTGCCCATTGTGGTTGGGCGTTGTTGGCTTTCTCAATAATACCATTAACTTCATCAGGAGACATTTCAGCGTATTCTTTGATTAACTCTCCCGTGGTTGGATTTATAGTTTTCATAATCCTCTTGTTTATTTTTTAGCGTTGCTGAAATAACAATCTCAATTAATCTCTCATTCCAGAAACATTTGTATGAATACTATCCATAATTGTTTCTAAAACTTCATCTAGTAGATCATCTTCGATGATTAAAGGAGGTGCTAATCTAACTAAGGTATTTGAATGGAGCGTCCAGCCCAATAGGACACCTTTTTCGAAACAACTCTCAACAACTGCTTTTGTGAGCTCCCAACTTTCAAGTTCTAAACCTAACATTGCCCCCCTTCCTCTAACTTCAACAATACCCTTTCCAACTAATTGTTTTTTTATTTTATGTTCTATTTCTAGAGCACGGCTTGCATAATTACCCTCTAACAATTCATTTAAATTTGCATACGCCGCAGCACAACAAACTGGATGTCCTCCAAAAGTAGTTACGTGATTTAAAGGTGGGTTATACATGAATGCTTTGAAAATCTCAGCAGAGGAAACAAAGGCTCCCATTGGCATACCCCCAGCCATTGCTTTAGCTAAACATAAAATATCTGGAACTACATCATAATGCTCAAACGCAAAAAGCTTCCCTGTTCTTGCAAAACCTGATTGAATTTCATCAAAAATAAGAATAGCCCCTGTTTCATCGCATTTTGTTCTTACCGCCTTCAGCCATTCTTTATCAGCAGGAATAATTCCTCCCTCACCCTGAATTGGTTCAAGTATTACTGAAGCAGTTTGATTATCAATCCTATTTAGATCATCAAAATTATTGAAATTTAAAAAATGAACATCAGGTAGCAATGGCAGATATGGGTCTCGGTATACATCTCGACCTGTGACGCTAAGTGAACCGTGCGTATCACCATGGTAACTATTTTTAAACGCTATTAACTTGCTTCTGCCTGTGTGTTTTTTGGCAAGCTTCAAAGCACCTTCATTTGCCTCAGTTCCACTATTTACTAAATACACTTGGTTTAGTTGCGGAGGGAGTTGAGCCATTAAAAGTTCAGCGAATTCCACTTGAGGCTTTTGTACAAACTCACCATAAACCATCACATGTAGATATTTACTAAGCTGTTCTTCAATGGCGGCGATTACTTTAGGATGTCTATGTCCCAAGCTACTAACTGCTATTCCAGAAATAAAATCCACGTAGCGTACTTCTTTCGTAGTATATAGAAATGGTCCTTCAGCATGACTTATTTCGAGACCAATAGGCGAGTCGCTAGTTTGGGCAATATGGGAAAAAAAAGATTGTTTCAATTGTAGCTTATAATTTATTTTAAATGACCTATTATTGTACTTGCTAAATTTCTGTATTTCTTATAACCAATAAACGATATATGATACAAAAGATACCACTCTTGATTTTCGCTGTTTTTCTTGTGTTCTCGTGTAAATCATCAAAAAAAATAGCTCAAGGCCCCATTCAGCTAAATGCGGAGGTTGAAAGTTTATCACCTGGGCACGTTTTAGCACAATTTAAGGTTTTAAATCAAGAAGCCACAGAGCCAGACTCAAAAGCTATTTATAGAATTGAAATATTATCTGTCGAAAAATATGGAGCTGCAACTCCAGCTATAGCAAAAGGTGAAGTAATAAGAGTTGTACTAAGTACTTCTTCACTCAAAGATAAACTACTTGTTAATTCAACTTACACTGGGCTATTCTCTCACTCAGAAAAAGTAATAAACACAAAACAAGTTCCAGCTTTGGAATTAATCAGTATTAAATAACACATTATGAATTATTATTTTCCAAAAAAAGGGAAGCGTTCTCTCTTATTCATATCATTATTCTTAATTGTAGCAGTAGTTACTTTTTCAAAATATTATGGCGATTTAGGCCCCCTTGATCGTTATGATGAAGAGGCTGAAAAACAAGGCCCTCTTGGAGAAGAGATTGAAAACAAAAAGGCTCGCCAAGATTATTATTTCAACATGCTGCGTGATCCTAAAACCAATACCATCCCTGAAGCTGTACGTTCAAAAGAACTTCGTTTCTCTAACGACTTACTTCAAAGATCTAAAGCTAAATCGGGTGATTTATTCAATTGGCAAGAAGCTGGGCCAAACGTAGTAGGGGGCAGAACACGAGCTATAGCAGTAGATATAAGTGATCCTTCAGGAAATACGGTAATTGCTGGAGCCGCTTCAGGAGGAATTTGGAAGTCTACTGATGGCGGAGCTTCTTGGGATTATAAATCAGACCCAAATCACAACCTAAGTGTGACTTCAATTTCTCAAGATCCAAATAACACTAACGTTTGGTATTACAGCGCTGGTGAAATTAGAGGAAATACAGCTAGCGGAAGACAAAGTAGTGCAATGTATTATGGATTTGGAATTTGGAAGTCCACAGATAATGGAGAAAGTTGGACTAATGTTACTGTAAACGAAGATGGTGTGGGTGACGCATCCTGGAATTCACCATTTGATTACATTTCAAAAGTAATGGTAAACCCTGCCAATAGTGATGTTTATGTGGCAACTAATGGTTTTGGTTTATTTAAATCTAGTAATGGAGTAGATTTCCAAAATGTATTTGGTGAACCCGGAGAGTATCGCTATTTAGATTTTGATATAGACTCTCAAGGAAATATTATTCTAGCCGCTTCTCAGTCTGCTGCTGGTGCTACCAGTGGTACACCTGGAGTTTATTATACTACAAACAATGGGATAACATGGGATAACATTACCCCTGCAACTTTTCCAACTAATCATGGGCGAAGTGTTATCGATTTTGCACCATCTTTTGAAAATTTAGCCTATGTATTCACAAACACTGGGGAAGGAAAAACAAGTAATACTGACCCAACTAAAATAGTTGAAAAGCTTACTTTATTTAAGCTTAACATTTCTTCAGGAGGCTCTTTTGACCTATCTCCTAATATCCCCGAATTCGATACCTATAGAGGTACAGCTCAAACACAAGGCAATTATAATATGGTACTTGCAGTAAGTCCAACTGATACCAATACGGTTTTTGTTGGAGGGGTTAGCATGTTTCGGTCTAAAACAGGTTTTAGTACTAATAGTGTAGACTGGGTTGGCGGTTATTCTGTTCCAAACCATCACGCAGATAATCATACTTTAGCATTTGATCCGAATAATCCAGAGCGACTTTGGAGTGGCCATGACGGTGGTCTTAGCTTAACAAACTCGGCTAGTGGATCAATTTCCTGGATAAATAAGAATAATGGTTATAATGTAACCCAGTTTTATACGGTATCGATAGCACGCGGAGCTGGTGATACTAGAATTATTGGCGGTGCTCAAGATAATGGTTCTCCATATTTCCGATTGAATGATGAAAATGAAATAGAGAACGATATTTCTTCTGGAGACGGCTCTTTTGCCTTTATTGGCGATTTCTATATGTATGTGTCTTCTCAGGAAGGTAAAATGATGCGAGTAGGATACTACGAAGATACAGGTGAACCTTTAAACCCATTCGGAAACAAATACGATCAATTTGATTGGTCTTATATTTATCCTGCCGACGCTACTAATCAATCATTTGTGCACCCATTTGCTGTTAACCCAGTGAATCAAAATATGATTTATTATCCTGATGGTGCTGAGCTTTGGAAGACTACAAGAGCTGGGTTCATTCAGGGTGGATTAACAGAAGGTGCCAATTCTGATTGGAATAAAGTATCATTTAATGCTGGTGCTGGTTATACAATTACAGCACTTTCTTTTACTCAAAGCTTACCTTCCAATAAGCTTTACTTTGCAGCATCTAGTAATTCTGGTTCTCCTAAGGTTTATAGTTTAGAGGGCACAGCACAAGTGCCAACGGAAATTAGTATTCCTGGTGCAACTGGAGGTAGTAAAGTGAACCATATTGCGGTTAATCCGTTAAATGGAAATGAACTTATTGTTGCAATGTCTAACTATAATATTACAGGAACTTATTATTCTAGCAATGGCGGTCTAACTTGGACTGCAATTGAAGGTAATTTAACAGGTGATCTTGATAATATTGGGCCTTCAATAAGATCTGCTGCTATTGTACAAGGAGACAAAGTTACTGCATACGTTCTAGGAACTAGTACTGGAGTTTATTCTACATCTTCTTTATCTGGAAACAGCACCATTTGGACCAAAGAATCTCCTTCGATAATTGGTAGTTCAGTTGCAGAATCAATCGACTATAGAAGTAGTGATCAAACTATTGCGATTGGTACCCATGGGCGAGGGATTTTTATTGGTACTGCTAATACCGTTGTTTCGAATGAAGATGAAGTAGAACCTGAATTACCAAGCACATTCGAACTAGCACAAAATTTTCCAAACCCATTTAACCCGACTACAAATATTCAGTTTAATCTTCCAAGTTCTGCAAATGTAACTCTATCTGTTTATGATGTAAATGGAAGACTTGTAGCAACAATACTCGACAAAAGCCAGAGAATGGCTGGTCAACATACTGTTTCTTTTAATGCTGAGAACTTGGCTAGTGGTGTTTATCTTTACGAAATTAATGCGATTTCTGAGAGTGGAAAATCTTTTGTACAGAGTAAGAAAATGACACTTATAAAATAAATTAACCTATCTACTCAACTAAGAAAAGGCAGCATATAGAGCTGCCTTTTTCCATGTCTTCTCCAAGAATAATATTGACTTATTAGTGACAGATGCTATGATTGATAGTAATGTTTTAGCATAGAAAATAAATGAACTTTATAAGTGTAAATTCTTATACCATGAAAACCAGATAGAGTTTACACCCCTTGTTTCTTTTTTTTTAACACGTCTATAAACCTGTTAATTATATAAGGTCAGACATACAGAAAAGTAGCAACTCCAAAACAGGCTCCATTTTTAGAATTAATAAGTACTATCTATCGCATTATGAATTATTTATTTTCAACTAAAAGGTACATTCTACTTCTAATATTTTCATTATTCTTAGTTGTAACTTTAGTTACCCTTTCAAATTATTATGGAGATTTAGGGCCACTAGAACGCCATATAGAAAAGAAAGAAGTCCAAGGCCCTCTTGGTGAAAAGATTGAAAATAAAAAAGCTCGACAAGAATATTTTTTTAATATGCTTCGCGACCCCAAAACCAATTCTATTCCAGAAGCTGTTCGTTCTAAAGAGCTTCGTTTTGCAAATGATTTATTCCAACATTCTAAAGTTATATCTGAAAACCTATTCGATTGGCAAGAAGCCGGCCCCAACGTAGTTGGTGGCAGAACCCGAGCTATTGCAGTGGATATTAGTGACCCATCAGGAAATACTATAATTGCTGGAGCCGCATCAGGTGGTATTTGGAAGTCTATTGATGGCGGATCTTCTTGGGATTATAAATCAGACCCAAACCATAATCTAAGTGTGACTTCTATTTCACAAGACCCGAATAACGCTAGTATATGGTATTACAGTGCTGGAGAGATACGAGGCAATAATGCAAGTGGAAGATTATTTAGTGCGTATTATTATGGTTTTGGGATATGGAAATCTACGAATAATGGGGACAGTTGGACAAATATCACCGTTAACGAAGTTGGTGTTGGAGATGCTTCTTGGAATTCCCCATTCGATTATGTTTCGAAAATAATGGTAAGCCCTGCTAATAGCGATGTGTTTGTGGCTACAAATGGATTTGGGTTATACAAGTCTACCAACGGTATTGATTTCGAGAACATTTTTGGGAACCCTGCTGAATTTAGGTTCCTAGATTTTGATATAGATTCTGCAGGGAATATTGTGATGGTAGCTTCTCAGGATAATGCGGGACAGACCACTGGTACTCCTGGCGTTTATTATTCTACTGATAACGGTGATTCGTGGATTAATATCACGCCACCAACTTTCCCATCACAACACTCCCGTAGTGTAGTGGAAATTGCCCCTTCCTCAGAAAATTTAGCTTATATTTTTACTTATACTGGACAAAATAAGACGAGTAATACAGACTCAACAAAAACCGTTGAGAAGCTTGCTTTACATAAAGTAAATCTTAATAGCGGCGAATCTTTTGATTTATCCACCAACATTCCTGAGTTTGATACCTATAAAGGTACAGCTCAAACCCAGAATAATTTTAATATGGCGCTGGCTGTAAGTCCTGCAGATACAAACCTAGTATTTCTTGGGGGAGTTAGCTTATTTAGATCAAGAACTGGATTTAATTCAGCTAACTCAGATTGGGTTGGTGGATATAACATCCAGAATCACCACGCCGATAACCATGCTTTAGTCTTTGACCCAAATAATCCTGAACGCCTTTGGAGTGGACATGATGGTGGTATCAGCTTAACAGAATTAGCAAGTGGTTCAATACCTTGGCAGAATATGAATAATGGATATAATGTGACTCAGTTTTATACTGTGTCTATAGCTCGGGACGCTGGTGATTCTAGAATTATTGGAGGAACACAAGATAATGGATCTCCTTATTTCCGCTTAAACGACGAAAACGAGGTTGAGAACGATATTTCTGGAGGAGATGGATCTTTTGCATTTATAGGAAGCACTTATATGTACGTTTCTACTTCAAATGGCGTCATGATCCGTATTGGCTACTACCAAAATACAGGTGAACCATTAAATCCCTTTGATAACGAGTATGATCAATATAATTGGTCATTTATTCAACCCTCACTCGCTTCTAATCAAGCATTTATCCATCCCTTCGCAGTCAACCCCACTAATCAGAATATAATATTCTATCCTGATGGTGCTGAACTCTGGAAAACAACAAAAGCTGAATCAATTCAAAATGGATTAAAAAATGGTTCGGATTCCGACTGGACTAAATTAGAGTTTAGTGCCGGCCCTACCTACAGCATCACTGCGCTATCTTTTACACAAAGTTATCCTAGCCATAAGCTATACTTTGCAGCATCTAGTAACTCCGGAGCACCTAAAATTTATTTTTTAGAGAATACAAATCAATCTCCTACTGAAATAAGCATCCTAGAAGCTACAAGTGGAAGCCAGGTACACCATATTGCGGTTAACCCGTCAAATGGAAACGAGCTTATCGTTGTGATGTCTAACTATAATATAACTGGTACTTATTATTCAAATGATGGGGGGAAAAACTGGAGTGCTATCGAAGGTAATTTAACTGGAAGTGAAGATAATATCGGACCGTCAATTAGATCTGCAGCTATCATTCAAGGTAGAAAAACCACTGCCTATGTACTTGGAACCAGTACTGGCGTCTACTCTACAACTAAGCTTTCAGGAAACAGTACCGATTGGATAAAAGAATCTCCTGAGATTATTGGAAGCTCTGTTGCCGAAGCAATAGACTACAGAAGTAGTGACCAAACTATTGCGGTTGGTACCCATGGCCGTGGAATTTTTATTGGAACTGCAAATAATCTTGGAGGTGTTGCACCTAGTTCATTTACGTTGGCTCAAAATTATCCAAACCCATTTAATCCAAGCACAAATATTCAGTTTTATCTAACAAATTCTGCGAAAGTAACCCTAACAGTTTATGATGTAAGTGGCCAAAAAATTGCTACTCTACTGGAAAATAATCAAAGATCAATAGGTCAACACACTGTTTCTTTTAATGCTAGAAACTTAGCAAGTGGTGTTTACCTATACAAAATTGATATTGTTACTGAGGATGGAAAGACTTTTGCTCAGAGTAAGAAAATGACTCTTATCAAATAGAAACTCTTTTACACTAAAAAGGCAGCCATAAAGCTGCCGTTTTTTAATTCCAGTTATCTAATATATCTAAAAATTCAGCTTGAATACCCGCACCTTTATCTCGGGCATACCACAGATGAAGTTCTCTTTTAACATCATCATTACTCATTGTTGAATCAGCAACCATTTCTACAAAACGATCTTGAATTACTTTAGGCCTTGGGCCCCAAGTTCCTAACTCTTCTAGAGTCTCTGTATCTAGTGCGATTAACTTGGGAATTGAACGGCTCGTGCCATTTGTTAAGTAAGCGTCCATTACATCCAAGTGTTCATCTCTAAGAATTAGCTTCAAATCGACATTTGGGCTAATTTCTGCCATTTTATTGAGAAATGGGAGTGATTGAGATGCATCTCCACACCAACCTTCAGTTAGTACAAGCCAAGTTATCTTTCTTGGAAAATTGCTAAGCTTATCAGTTAGATCTCCGTTTATCACACCACGCTTATCCCAACGTTTAGATCTTTGCATATTCAGCTTAGTATACTCCAACATATCATCGCCATTTTCATCGTTCGTTGTCCGATGCTCAGCATATAGTTCTTCAACTAACTTGCTATACTCTTGGTAAGAATATGCGCCTTTTATCAGGTCTTTTGTGATGGTAGTCAATGTGTCTGTATTCATAATGCTTAATAGTAATTGCTCAATATGAATAATTTATGAACTTATTCAATTGGATATAATCGATTTGTACAATACACACGATAGGATAAAGAGAACAAAACTAAACGAAGTTAGAAATTTGATCTTCATTACCAACTCATATTCAGTTTTATCTCCCATCAATTTTTTGAGAATCTGATTTATGATTACAAAGGTTATTGTGCTTAGCACTAAGAAAAGGATACTCAAGTTTGAATCCGTTTTGTATAAACTACTTGCAATCAAAAGCACACCACTTGAGAAGAATAACCTATATAATCTTCTAATTCCTAGAAGGCCATATCGAATTGCAAATGTTTGATCACCTCGTTGAGAATCTTCTTCTTTTTGATACACTTGAGAAACTGGATATAAACTCAGCATAATTAGTGCTACACCTAACGCAGAAAAACCTTGTACTATTCCAATCATTTTAGCTCCTGATGCCAAATATCCAAGTAAAAACAAATTACTTCCAGTACTTACTCCAATAGCTACTAAACTTAATAATGGTCGCCCTTTCCATCTTGTTATTGGGCTTGAATACAGCCAGAAGAAGAGAATACTTATAGCATAAATAATGACGTATACTCGGCCTAGTGAGAAAGCACTTACCAAACCCACAAATTGAAATAGCATCGATGCTACCCACATCCAATCTTCCATTTTTGGAGGAGATTTCAATCCTCCGATTGGCCCTTCATCCTTATCCCAAAATGAATTGTAAGCTGTAGCCCCTCCAAAAAGCAATACGTGCACATTCAAAAACTGAATACCAAACTGCTCCCAATTTATGGATTCTACAAAAAGCGCTGAGAGTAGATAGCCTCCAGAAAGAATAAAAAACTGATAGTGCAATCGAAGGTGCACAATGAAATGCCAGACTTGATTGAGTTTAATATTTTTCATAGACCTAATATGATTAAAGCATAAAAAAAGAAATTCTGTTTAAAGACTACCAAACTAAATTTAAGCTAATCTTATACTGATTTAGAATCTAGTTAATCCTATCTTTAAAGATGCAGACGATTCCCACAACTAGAACCTTCGAAAGAACTCTCCCCTTAAGCAATTGGGTAACAGCTCAATCTGTTCATAAGGAACGAGTAGAAGCCTTAGTCGGAGATTATTTAATCCAACGCTCGCAACATGGAAAACAGCCTGTTATGGATTTTTTATTCGACTATTATGCTTTTAGGCCTTCCATGCTTAGACGTTGGTCACCTGGGTTCAGAACTGCCCTCGAAATAGACACCGAATTAGAACTACCCGAGTTTAGTGAACTCAAAGTTCGAGATAATCTAGCTTGGTTAGATATAAGTTTATTTCCAAAGAGGAGGCATCGATCCACAAATTGGATTTTACAGATGCTGAAATCCACACAAGATTCGCGTCCTGCTTTTGGTTGTTTTGGAATGCATGAGTGGGCAATGGTTTATAAAGCAGAAAAACCACGACACGACCAAGTCCCTTTACGGATGGAGCCTGAGGAACTAGCTGAGTTTGTGGAATCTCGTCCTCTCCTTTGTACTCACTTTGATGCATTTAGATTTTTCACTCCAGAAGCTGTTCCTATGAATAAGTTCCAGTTATCGCGTGATAAATTCGAAGAAAAGGAACAACCTGGTTGTATTCATTCTAATATGGATTTATACAAATGGGCTTTCAAACTATATCCTTGGATTTCTAGTGATTTGATTCTGGAAGCTTTTGAACTTGCTCTTGAAGCTCGAACAATTGATATGAAAGCTAGTCCATATGATCTGCTTGATTATGGTCTAAGCCCCATAAAAATTGAGACCGAAGCTGGACGTTTTGAATACAAAGAAACTCAAGAAGCTATTTTCGAAAAAGGGAAGCCTATTCGTGAGAAATTGATTATTGAGTATGAGCGCTTTTTGGAATGCTTGGAAGAATCTTCCATTTAGCCTCTAATTTGGAAGGCTAATCTTTCCTAAACTTATCTGTTTTCCATTTACTTCAAAGCCATTTCCTCTGAATAAATCATCGGCTAGAAAAGCCATTAGTGCAGCTTCTTTTGCATCGGGATGCATATCAAGCTCTTCAAAGTTCTTAGCTTGGGCATTAGGTAATCGTTCAGCTAAACTAGCCATCATAGTTTTGTTATTAATACCTCCCCCACTTGCATAAAGCTCAAAGACATCTTTACCTGAGATCTCATCAAAAGCTCGTGAAATACTCTGAACAGTTAACTGAGTTAATGTAGCTATCAAATCTGTTGGATTTAGCTGAATCTGATAACCTTTCATCAACTCTTCTACCAGCTCCAAGTTAAAATCTTCTTGTCCTGTAGTTTTTGGAAATGGTTTTCTGAAATAAGGTTCTAACAATAAATACTTCAACAACTCGGAATGTACTTTTCCCTCACTAGCAACATCTCCGTTGGCATCGTATGCCTTGTTAAAATGCTTTTGCATTGCCTCATTAATCAGCGTGTTTGCAGGACCTGTGTCTGAAGTAATAATTGCCTTCCTGCTTTCTTTTGCTGGTAGCCATGTAAAGTTGGCAATTCCTCCCAAGTTAAGTAGCACGCGGTTTTTGGATTCATGCCTAAATAATACTTCATCCATCAACGCAACAAGTGGTGCACCTTCACCACCAGCGGCAGTATGCTTTTGCCGAAAATCGGAAATTGTAATTATTCCTGTTTTTTGGGCTAAGTGATCACCATCTACAATCTGAAATGTGCTATTGAAGATATCTCCTGGCTGATGATATAGTGTTTGCCCATGAGATGCGATGGCATCAACATCTTTCACTGAGAAATTCCATTCTTCGATCGCTTCAATAATCCAACTACTATACAAATGTGCTAACTCTGTATTAAGCACACATACATCTTGTAAATCTACAGTTTGTTTGGATTGAACAGCGCGGAGCCTTGCTCTTAAACCCGCATCATACTCTACTGTTTTAAATTCAAGAATTTTAACATTTGCTTCAGAACACTTACAAAGTGCCATATCTAATCCATCTAAAGAGGTCCCAGACATCAATCCAAGAATAATTCGAGAGGTTTTGTGAGAAATTTCAGAAAGTAGAGAGAGTTGCTTGTTCATAGTGGAAACTCGGAGTATTTTTGCATCGAAACAAATCCAAAACAATGAGCGATACAGAAGAATTAGATTACCAATCTTTCGAAGAAGATTTAAAGTTTTTGATAACTACATTAAAAGATAGTTTTGAGTCTACCGATGTGGAATATTATGTAGACGACCACAACGAGATTCTCTATGTTAAGTTAGAAGGTTTAGACGAATATCCTGAGCATGAAATTGAGGAAATTGCTACTCCGATCTTTGAAGAACTAGACATGGATTTCGAAGAAATCATTCTCTTGCCACTCTAAGAATATCTTTCAGAAAAGCGCTTTTTTAATTGTTTTAAAGGAGAAAAATGCTTCGTATTTTTTAGGATAACTTAATTCCTTATTTACTATATGAAGAGTTCTAATTCTGGATACGTTATGCGTTGTATTATGTGCAACCATATAAACGACGAGCGCAAAACAAGTACGTACTGCACACAATGTGGAGGGGTACTAACAATTGAGTACAACGAAGTTCGGAAAGAAATTCAGTACCCGCTTAAGAATATAATTTCTGATCCTCTCAAGAATCATTACACCGCTCTTAAGAAGTTAGAACGCCTTTCAACCATATATGGAGCTGAGCTTTATGCCAAGTTAGAGCTCGAAAATCCAACAGGATGCTTCAAAGATCGAGGAAGTTATATTGAAGTTTTGAAAGCTATCGAGTTGGGCGCTGATGCTATTTGTTTGGCTTCAACGGGAAATATGGCAGCCTCTGTAGCAGCTTATGCTTGTTATTTCAAACTCCCATGTTTTGTGTTCGTACCCGAAAAGACTCCTGATGTTAAACTCGCTCAAAGCACCATTTATGACGCTACAATCATAAAAGTAAAAGGCGATTTTAGAACGTGTGAAGTTCTTTGCCGCCAATTTGCTAAATCTGGAAATTACTACTTAGCTGGTGATTACGTATTCCGCCAAGAAGGACAAAAATCATTCTCTTACGAACTTTTAGAGCAGGGAGAAATTGATTACGATTACATTTTTGTACCCGTAGGCGCAGGAACAAACTTCGCGGCAATTTATAAAGGTTTTGTTGAGATGAAAGCTGCTGGGTTGATCGAGAGAATCCCAAGTTTTGTAGCTGTTCAACCCGAGCAAAGTTCTCCTGTAGTTGAAGGAATTTTCAAAAAGGAAAAAATTATCAAAGAACAAGTTCATACTATGGCTGATGCCGTAGCGGTTGGAGATCCTTTCGATTTTTATAAAGTTCTTGAAGGTATTGATAAGACGAACGGACTAGCATTCACTGCTACTGAAAACGAACTACTCGAATCGATGAAAGAGATGACCATCGAAGAAGGCATTTTTACAGAACCGGCATGCGCGATTCCCTTAGCAACTTTCAAAAATAACTTAGAGACCTTTAAAGGAAAAAAGTGTCTATTTGTGCTTACTGGAACAGGGTTAAAAAGCTCACAAATTGTTTCTAAGTATTCCCTTTCATCTCCTGTACTATCTCCAAACATGGAAACCATTCAACAGTATATTGACTCAGGCTTCCCTAATTTACAGAAACAAAGCTGGGGACAGTCGCGGGAAATGATGATAGGTAATGTAAATATGGACGACGACCATGCTCGTTTATACGATGGTTATGTAAGTGGGATCAACAAAAAAGGAAAGGTTTTAAAAGAGGAAGAAATAAAAGCTTTAAAATCGCTCGTGTACAACGAAGAAAAAGTACTCCACTATCCTGTTGAGGTTTTAGATTATAAGCTCACAATGCGAATGCATGGCTTAGTAAGTGCTGCGGTTAAACTACGTATTGACGGAGTTGAGGATGAAGTGCTCTCGTTAGATCAAGGTGTGGGCCCTATGGACGCTATCTTAACTGCAATTAAAGCCGAAACAGATTCATTCTTGCCATTAGAAGTTAAAAACCATGAAATAGAAATTCTAAGCCCTGATACGGATTCCTTAGTAATTGTAACTCTTACCTTAGAAAAGCAGGGA
The DNA here is from genome assembly GCA_048267905.1 of Balneola sp. Lineage (GTDB taxonomy): Bacteria > Bacteroidota > Rhodothermia > Balneolales > Balneolaceae > Balneola. The sequence goes on along the minus strand of JBLWWM010000002.1, from coordinate 273,003 downwards.
CATACATTCCAGTCTAAAGGTGCGTCACCTGATACTATTGAAGCTCTAATACAAGCCTTCGTAAAAGGCTTAGCTATCGCCAATAAAGCGCTAGTTTAAACAAAAAAAACTCAGCTTTCTATTAATAAAAAGCTGAGTTTTAACAGTTAATATTTCTGTTTTGAAATTAGCGTAGTGCTTCTTCTAACTCTAAAGAAGCATTGCTTCCTGCATCACGATATTTGATGATAATGGGGCAAGCCATACTTAAGCCTTTCCTTTTTGCCCAATCTCCGTTTACTGGTCGTGAACCGGGTATAACCACTGCTCCAGCAGGAATACCAGAACCACGTACTAATTCTTTTTCGTTAACGGCATCATAAACAGGAATTGATTTCGAGAGTACAACACCTGGGGCAATAACTGCACCTTCTTGAACTAAAATTCCTTCCACAATTACTGCGCCTGCTCCAATGAAACAGCCATCTTCAATAATAACTGGATTCATTCCAACAGGCTCAAGCACGCCACCAATTTGAACCCCAGCAGATAAATGAACATTCTTACCAATTTGGGCACAAGAACCTACAAGAGCATGACTATCTACCATAGAACCTTCATCGATAAATGCACCAACGTTAACATAAGCTGGAGGCATAATAATTACACCAGGAGCAACATACGCCCCACGACGAACAGAGGAACCACCAGGTACTAAACGAACTTCATCTTCTGGAGTGAAATAGCGTGGTGGAAGATTGTGTTTATCTACAAAACCTTCGTAAATACCTTCAAAGGATGTGTTTGTTCCGTTTCTAAAAGCTTCCAGAATAGATTGTTTAACCTCAACATTAGCTTCCCATCCATTCTCGGTTTTATTAGCTGATCTAAGTTCGCCAGTTTCTAGTTTATCTAATACTTCTTCGTAATTCATATTCTTTTTCAATTTCAAAAACGACGAAATCTCATCGTTCTTAATTCTAATTAATTTAGTTTTAATTATTCAGCGAGTTCTATTGTTCGATTAGCTCTTCATACCATTCATTAACTCGTTTATCAGCTTCGAGTAGCCCTTCTTCAGTTCGAGAATCTAAATCATCCAATGAAAGTGGAGTTCGAACTTCGTCACAACTAATCCACCCCTTGTGTTCAAGAAGTGCTTTAACAGGAACTGGACTTGGCGCATCAAAAAATAAATCTGCACATGCTACCCAATCTCTAAAAAGGTATTGTGTACTTCCTACTAAATTTAATTTCAAGAAATGCATTGTTGCTTTAGGCCAGGCGTTAGATGCTACTGAAACATGTCCAACTGCACCTTCTGCTACAAGCTCTGTTATTAAGTTATCATCACCACAATATAGTTTAGCACCAGGTGCCGCGTCTCTATATTTTTTGAAATCCTCTACGCTTCCACTCGCTTCTTTCATTCCCATATAATTTGGAAAAGCTTTGTTTAGAAAAACGGGAACATGTGGGTGGATTTTAATTCCAGTACGCGATGGAACATTGTAAATCATACACTGTGTTGTCGTTTCTTTCATTAGTTCTGAAAACCACGACAACTGGCCTTCCATACCTGGTTTCGCATAAATAGGAGCCACGAGTAAAAAAGCATCTACTCCAACTTCATCACAGAAATGAATAAAAGCCTTTTGCTCATCAATTAGAAAACCACCTAAACCTGCCATCATTGGCACAGATAGTTTTAAGGATTTTACGAACTTAACAACTTCTTTCTTTTCCTCGGTATTGATATTTAATCCTTCCCCAGTACTTCCCAGAACCAACACACCAATCCCAGCTTCCTCCTGTTTACGAAGCATGGTTTCAAAACTAGTATAATCTATACTAGTATCTGCATTCATAGGGGTTACTACGGCGGTCCAAAGTGGATATTCTTCCATTATTCTATTTCCTCGGTTACTTGATCAAACAATGCATCAAAGGTATGAATACCCTTGCTCAATGTCAGGTTATTGGCTAGTTGTTCAGCTGCCCAAATTGCTCCTTCCGCAAATAGAGAGCGATCTAATGCTTCATGTTTTAGGAGCAATTCTTCAGTAGAAGTAGTAACACGTAATTCATGAATTCCGTTTACATCCCCTTCTCTAGCCGATGTTATATCAGCTTCTTTATTCAGCCATTCTTTCCATGTTAAAGCAGTTCCACTTGGTGCGTCTTTTTTATGGATATGATGCACTTCGTGAATTTTAAATACTGGGTTTTTAAGAATACTAGAACTTACTGAAATTGCTTGTATGCATTTGCGAATGACATTCATACCCAAACTAAAATTGGTGGCAATTACCCATTTTGAATTTGCATCAATTATACGCTGGTTCAAATCCTTTGGCCAATTATAGCCCGTACTACCCCAAGCTGCCGGAATGCCTGATTCAATCACTACATCCAGAATCTCCTCTACGGCGTCACCTGGCACAAAAATAATTACTGCATCACTTTGCTTTAATTTCTCTAAAGTGGGGGGGGTATTACCGTCAAAAACTTGGTCTAAAGAATCTCCAAGCATTTCCACTACTTTGCTTCCCGTTTTTCCTGCGCCTATTACTGAAATTTTCATATCAATCAATATTTTCGATAAATGCTTTGTGAAGCTTTTGAATAATTTCTTCCCCTTCGCCTTCTTTTACAAGAAAACACACATTGTTAGAACTAGACCCATGGCAGACTAAACGAATATTATAGTCTTTCAAATGAGTAAATAATTCTCCACTGATACCACTTGTTGCTGTTAAGCGATTGCCTATAATAGCAACTAACGAGAAGCCTTTTTCAACTTCAACTTCACAAAATTTCTTTAATTCATTAAGTACTGCTATCGTTAGTTCAACTTTATTTGAAGCATTACTTGCTGTATCTAGCGTTAATGAAACACTTACCTCGCTTGTGGTAACCAAATCTACTGATACTTTATGTTCTGCTAAGGTTTGGAATAATCGTGCCAAAAAACCATGCTGATGAAGCATCTCTAAACTCCGTACAGTAAGCAGCGTTTGATCTTTACGCAAAGATAACGCACGAATTACTGGCTCTTCATCTGCTTTATTCACAATAGAAGTACCTGGTAAGCTAGGTTCTTTACTTGAAAGAACTCGAACACTTGCACCACTTCTAATAGCAGGTTTAAGGGTAGCAGGGTGTAGAACTTTACCACCAAAAACAGAAAGCTCAGCCGCCTCATCGAATGAGATTTGACTAATTGGATGTGCCTCTTTTACTAAGCGGGGATCCGTTGTATAAATACCCGCAACATCAGTCCAGATTTCGAGAATATCTGCTTTAACGGCTTCAGCAAAAAGTGCTGCAGAAAAATCACTCCCACCACGACCTAGTGTTGTGGTATTTCCAAATACATCAGAGCCAATAAAACCTTGCGTTAGATAAATGATGTCTTCTGATAATAATTTATCAGCTTTCTTACCAATAGTCTTTAATTCTGGTGCGGCATTTCCAAAGTTGGAATCTGTTTTAATGATACTTCTAGCATCTAACCATTTGGCATTCACGCCCTTTTCATTCAAAACTTGAATAAATACACTTGTCGACATCAGTTCTCCAAAAGCGTATAATGCATCTTTCCATCGTTTATCTCGCCCTATATAATCTAGATGTTGGCGTAGCTCAGAGAGTAATTTTTGAAATCGAACTCTTGTCTCGTCCTTTTCCTTAAGCTTCTCAATAATTGAAAGATGCCGTAATTCAATATCCAATAACAACTTCTCTCTTGCCGTGTAATCCATTGGGCCTTGAGCAAGTGTAACCAAGTCGTTTGTAGTTCCAGAAGTAGCGCTAATAACTATTAATCGGCGGTTTGGGTTTGAAGCAACTATTTCAGCACTATGTTGCATCGCTTCAAAATTGCCGACACTAGTTCCTCCAAATTTTGAGACAATCATCTTAAACTTTACTAAACCTATTATTTATGTGAGAGTGAGTCTTTAAAATAACACCTTCACAGCAAAAGCTTACTTTATTTTACGTGTTTTATTCTGATTTACTTTTTTTGAAAATTAGAAAGTATCTCTATTATCTTATGCTGTATTAGTCGAAACCTTTGAATGCTTCTAAGCTCATAATTTTATGCAAAATAGTAACAGAATAGCTTTAAAAAGCTTTTTCCCATATTTCAGCATTCTACTGTTCTTTTTTGTTTCATGCTCTCCATTTTCTAATGAAAGAACAGTTAGGAGTTTAGAAATTGAGCTCGCAAACCTTTCCAAAATCCCAGATTCAGCGCAACGAAAAGCCCAAGTTGATTCATTGTGGGCAGAATTGAAACTCAACAATCAGATTCCCTTTACTCAAGATAATGTAGCTATCTTTCTCTATAACGGATCTGCAGAACAAGTAAACTGGAATGGAGATTTTAATAGCTGGTCGAGTAACAAAAAGTATCCTAACCAAGGAAAGAATATTGAAGGTACTGATATATGGATGTTAAAAACCCATTTCCCCGCTAATGCTCGCCTAGATTACAAAATTACTGTTGATGGAGATTGGATCCTTGACCCAGAAAATTCAAATACTCAATGGAGTGGATATGGTCCTAATAGTGAACTTAGAATGCCCAAATGGGAACCTGAACCTTTGAAAGCCCGAAGCCCAGAAACGGCACAAGGCACCTTATCTAACAATAAAATTATTACTAGCTCTGAGTTCGGTTATACTATTCAGTACCAAGTATACACTCCTCCAAATTATGCTGAATTGGGAGACTTACCCGTTCTATATGTAACTGACGGTCACGAATATTCTGACGACCAACTAGGTTCTTCAATCGTTGTTCTTGATAACTTACTTCATCAAAAGAAAATAAAACCCATTATTGTCGTTTTTGTAGATCCTCGTAACCCTGATGATGTTGCTATAAATCGACGTTCCGATCAGTTTGCAGTAAACGAAAAATATCTCGCTTTCTTTACAGAAACTTTAATTCCAGAAATTGAATCCAAATACAACGTTCAACAAGATGCTAAACAACGTGGCATTCTTGGCACTTCTTTCGGCGGATTAAACGCTACTTATTTTGGCTTTACTCGCCCTGATGTTTTTGGGAAAGTTGCGATTCAAGCTCCATCCTTCTGGTATAGAGAAGAAATTTATGATATTGTAAGAAACTCGACGGAAACCCCAAACGAGGTTTATATGAGTGTAGGCACGATTGGTGACAATTTGAATGATGCTCAACGAATGAAAACTTTATTTGAGCAAAGGAAAGTTCATTTTACCTATCTTCAGATAAACGAAGGGCATTCTTGGGGCGCATGGTCGGCACAAATGGATGATATTTTTCTTCAATTTTTCGGAAAATAAAACACTCTCTGATAACCTAATTTCAATAGATATTAGCTAAACAAATCAGTTTAACAACTAGAACTTAACATTTACACATGTACTTTGCTTCTGCACTAATTACCAACGACGCTGTCGTTTTAGGTCTTCTTTTAGCCATTTTAGCAGCTATATTTATTACTTCTAATAGCGACAATCCCATTTGGAAAAAATTCTACACCTTCGTTCCATCGCTTCTACTCTGCTACTTTGTTCCATCTATTTTTACAACATTAGGTATTATTTCTGCTGAAGAATCGAACCTTTACTTTGTGGCTTCTAGATATTTGTTACCTGCAAGTTTAGTGCTCCTTACTCTCAGCATAGATTTTAAAGGAGTATTAAATCTTGGATGGAAAGCCGTTGCAATGTTCCTTGCAGGTTCTTTTGGAATTATAATTGGTGGACCATTAGCTCTTTTAATTATAGGTGCAATAAATCCTGACATTGTTGGAGGTGTTGGGCCAGACGAAGTTTGGAAAGGAATGGCAACTATTGCTGGTAGTTGGATTGGTGGAGGCGCAAACCAAGCGGCAATGCAGGTAATGTATGAGCCAAGCAACAAACTTTTTAGTGCAATGGTAACCGTAGATATTATTGTGGCAAATATCTGGATGGCATTTTTACTTTATGGAGCAGGAATAAGCGAACGTGTAGACAAGTGGTTTAAAGCAGACTCTTCTGCAATTGACGCTCTCCGTAAAAGCATTGAAAGTTACCAAGCTAGTATTTCTAGAATCCCAACTTTTGTTGATATCACTAAAATTGTAGCCGTTGCTTTTGTTATAACCGGAATTGGACATATTGTAGGCGATTTTGTAGGGCCATGGATTGGTGAGAACGCACCTGCACTTAAAGATTTAAGCCTCGACTCAGCTTTTTTCTGGATTATCGTAACTGCAACAACGGGCGGTTTAGTTGCCTCCTTCACAAAGCTTCGCACACTCGAAGGAGCTGGTGCATCTAAAATCGGAAGTTTATTTCTCTACATTTTAGTAGCAACTATTGGTATGCAAATGGATTTATCGGCCTTTGTTGAAGTCCCTGGCTTTTTTGCAATTGGTATTGTTTGGATTCTCATCCATATTATAATTTTGCTTTCAGTAGGCAAGCTTATCAAAGCTCCATTTTTCTTTACCGCTGTAGGTAGCCAAGCTAACATCGGCGGTGCAGCTTCGGCGCCAATTGTTGCTTCAGCATTCCACCCTGCTCTTGCTCCTGTTGGAGTTCTACTTGCTGTATTAGGCTATGCTTTAGGGACTTATGGCGCTTGGATGTGCGCCGAAATCATGAAAGCCTTATACTAAGTTTTTGCTTCATCCTTTTCTGATAATCGTTATTGGTTATTCGTATCTTAGTATAGATTGAATATTAACCGATAACGATTATTGTTGTGAATAGAGCCCTCAAGTTTCTACTCGTTTTTGTTGTAGTAGTATTAGCCGTTTTTGCCATGGCTGGAATACCAAATTACTCAGCGTTTAAAACTCTTTTTTCTAACGCTGACGGGATGGCTGAAGGTAGTGAATACATCGAAAGCACTTACTCTCTTAAAGGCCTTACCGAGTTTATTGGAGAACACCCTGAGTTTTTCTCTGTAGTCTCATTTAACATAGACAAACCCGACTCTGGCATTTTTTATCAAGCTGACGTCTCGCGAACATTGGGTACACTATCGAATGTTTTTTTGTTGCTTGAATATGAACGCCAAGTTGAAGCTGGGTTAATCAATCCCAAAAAAATTATTACTCTTGAAGAAGTAACTCGTTTTGCACTTCCTGAAATTAGCGCTGGATCTCATAAAGAGGGTCTTGAAAAGCTTCAAGAAATTGATCCTAAGGAAATAACAATAGACCATGCCGTTGGAATTATGGTTGAAGTAAATGATTTAACTATTGCCGATTATCTTTGGTTTGTACTAGGCAAAGACAATTTAACCTCTCTTATAGATACTTTAGGTTTTGAGCATACAGATTTACCGCTTCCATTTGTTGGTTTGTATATTTCAATAAACCCAAATTTAGCTGATACTTCTAAAATATACACCGACGATGAAGTTATAGAGTTTGCAACACGTTTTAAAAACGATGAAACTTACAATAGAGAAGTAAAAGCTGTTTTTGAAGATGAGCGTATCGGTATTAGTTTTATTCAAGAACGAAACGCATTAGCGAATTTTCCGCAAACTACACCTCGGGAAATTGCTATTTTCATGATGAACATTCAGAAAAATGAAATTATTTCAGAAGCTGTTTCAAAGAAAGTTCAAGAAAAAATGAGATGGGTTTTTGGTGGCGAAACCATTCCTCTTACTTTTTCAGATTATGGAGCAATCTATGATAATAGAATGGGTATGTTAAGTGGGATAGACTTTGGGACATCCATTTATACAGGAGCTAGCTCAGCACAGGCGGTATTCTTTGATCGTCTCCCTGTCGCTTTCTGGCTTCATCTTTCTGCAAACCACATGCAAGAAGATTATCAGCAGCGCCTAATTTGGGATCCTGCGTTATTTGAGACCACAATTAAAGAAATATCAAAAGGAGAATAGCATGTCAAAATATCGTTTTCTCTCACTTTTCTGGATCATACCCGCTTATTTAGCCTTTATTTCTTTTCAACAAGGAATGGTACACTTTGGCTCAAAAACTACGCTTGAAAATGGGGATCGCTATATTGTAGAAGTACTTGATATGCAAATGAAACAGATTGCTGCACAAAGCAACGGTTTTGTTATTTTTAAATTCACAACTCCCGAAGATGGTGTGATTACAAAAAAAATGACCCTTACTATTCAGATGGCTCAGCAGATTATGAAGATTAGCGAAATACCAATTAGCTATAGAAAAGGTGGCTATCCAGAAATAGTTTTAGTACCAACTTATGACATCCAATACTCTACCTCGCTGTATAATATGTGGGTAGCTATTGCCGCTTTAATTTCAACTATCATTGCAGCATTAATGATCCAACGCTTCTCTAATGCTAAAAGTAAAACTGGCACTGAAGTGCTTCACCTCGAAAGGATTGATTAATGGCTAAAGGAATACTTTATTTAGTACCCACAACACTTGGGAAAACCCCACTCAACAACTCTATTCCTGAGCATACTTTATCGGTTCTACGAGGCTTAGATTCTCTAGTTGTCGAAAATATTCAGACATCCGTAAAATTTTTGCATTGGGTAGGTGATACTATTCCTGAGTATAAAATTGATTTCTATCATCTCAATAAAAACACTCCTGATTTAGAAATATTTAGCTTCTTAAAGCCATTGAAAGCTGGAAAGAACTTAGGTTTATTGTCAGAAGCAGGAGTTCCTGCTGTTGCAGACCCAGGATCTCGTTTAGTGAAAATGGCTCATCAGAATGGCATTAGAGTAGTTCCTCTAGTTGGACCGTCCTCTATTTTATTAGCGTTAATGGCTTCTGGATTTAACGGACAAGAATTCGCTTTCCATGGTTATTTACCTATCGACCTCAAGAAAAAAACGCAAATGCTTGTTCAGCTTGAAGGTGAATCTCGCCGACATAATAGAACACAGATTTTCATGGAAGCGCCGCATCGTAATAATGAAATGCTTAAAGCCATCATGGATACAGCAAGCGACGAAACTCGTATTTGTGCAGCTACCGACATCACTCTAGATTCTGAGCAAATCATCTCCAAAACCGTTTCCGAATGGAAAGACTCTAAACTTCCCGATTTGCATAAACGGCCAACTATTTTTGTTCTCTACTGTAGATAAGCAATCTGATGTCACAAAAAAATCCCGCTCATTTTACTGAACGAGATTTCACAAATACTAAAGTCTATATAAAAACAGACTATAGATTGCTATGTTAGAAATTAGTTATTGTGCGCCAGCTTCACTCAGCACTGTTACCACTTCATCATGGTGCTGTGCTACAGCTTGGTCCATTGCCGACCAACCTCTGTCGTCATGTACATGTACGCTACTTTTTTGATTGATTAATAATTGAACAATTAGATGAAACCCATTGGTTGAAGCCCAATATAATGCTGTGGTTCCCCGGTTATCTTTAAAATCGCTTTCAGCACCGCTTTCGATCAATGCTTCTACGATCCTTATATGTCCATGCTTGGCTGCTTTTAACAAAGCTGTGCGCTCGTGCGAGTCTTTAGTGTTTACATCTATTCCTTTTGCAAGCATACTGCGTACTGTTTCAAGGTCGCCATTTTCGGCGGCATCAAGAAATATTTCTTCATTCATGATTATTCCTCCTACAGATTTAAATGAACTAGATTTGCACTTCTATTGTAATTTTAGAAGTCCATAATGTCAAATTAGAATGCGGATTGTAAATGAATTTTACATGAAGATATAAAAAAGGCCAGGGAGCTATACCTCAACTCCCTAGCCTTTCTGAATTAATATAAAATTTGAAATTATAACCCTAGAACTTCAATACCTTGTTTGAAAGTAATATCTACAGGAATATTTTGGCTAGAAAGCTTTGCTAATGAAGCTTCCAGTTGCTCACCTCGAACGGTGTACTTTTCAACAAATACATCTACTGCATCGTAATCGCCATTGCCTTGTAGGGTCAATATCTTTTCGGAAAGAGCGGTAACCGCTGGGCCTACCTTCTCGAAATTAATTCGATAAGTATCGCTAGTTTCATCATAGCTAAAAGCACCCATTTCTTTAAAGAAATTAAAGCGAATTAAATTAGCACGGCCATGAGCGCTTGACGAACCAAATCGAATTGAGCGGAAAATACTAGCCAAAAAAGTAACGTAATTATCTTCTATTGTACCTTCATCAATCATACCTTTATCGAATAAAGATTGAACCATATACAAGCCTAACACATCAGCTTTACCTTCTTCTAAAGCCGAAGCATGATTCTGTAGTGCTTCACGTACTGTACCTTTATTAGTGATAGTATTTTTAATCCCCAAACCGTGTGCAACTTCATGAAACATGGTATTACCAAAAAAGGCATCAAACGTAATGTATGCTCTTTGATCTTCTGCGATAAGAGACTTTGAAATTGGAAGAAGTATTTTGTCGTATTTGGCCCGCATTGCGTTCTTTAACTGTAAACGGCGTGTTCCTTTTGCAAGCTGAACTTCCTCATCATTAGGCAAGTTGATGGCTATTGTTTTAGAACCTGAGTTAGAGTCGCCAGCATAATAAACTACATCGTAAGCATTCAAGTCAGAATCACTACCTGGTACTTCCTTTTTGTATTTACTAGGCACTGGTAAGCCACGTTGAAGCTCTGGCAACACCGCAGTATATTTTGCGAGTCTCTCACTCCAACTTTTATCTTTAATTAGTACATATGCTTCGTTTGCTGCTTTATAGCCATAAAGTTGATCTTCGTAATTTTCGATGGGCCCAATAACGATATCGATTCCGTTATTTTTCATATCCATCCAAGCAAAATCACTTTTCTGATAATCGTTACTTTCAAGAGCATCTGCTCGCAAATTGAGATAGGCTTTAAGACCTTCGTCTTCGGCATAAGCTGCAGCTTCACGAAGTTTTACGGCAGCTTTACTATGATGCTCTGCAAATGCTTCGTTGTAAGGTATGGTCATTAGCTTACCGTTATCATCACGTCTAACTAAGGTGTACAAGCTTTTTTTATCCTCAGAATCCCAAGCCTCGAACTCTTCTTTTGACATATCTTTTGGATAGAAATTAGCTCCCATTGGTTTTTCCCCGATTCTTTTTACAAAAGAGGAATTTCCATCTAATCTATCCCATGGACCGTAATTAATTACCGCAAATTCTCGTGTTTTTTTATCCAGCTTACTAAGCAGCTCGTTCTTACTACCATAAGCTTGTTTCCAAAAAACTTTATCCATTTCTTGGGCCGCTTCTATCAATAATGGAATCATTTTACGCTCGTTTGGCGTCAATTCCGTTACATCAGATGTAAGAGTAAAGCTTGTGTACTTGCTCAATAACTGATCCATTTCGCCGGTATTCTTATTCTCTTTATTACACGCTACTGTTGTAAGTAGTAACATGATTCCTATCCATTTTTTCATAACATGGTTATTTTAATTCAACATTTTCCGCATTTGCCTTCTGCACAATTTTGCGGCGATTAATTTCTGACAGTATAAGTTCTGTAATTTCGCTTTTTAATAAAAATTCATATCTAATATCCAAAACATAGGCTTTTACTTTTAGCTGAATGGCAAAGGCACGATCCACAATTTTGTTCTCTACAATCACAACAACAGGTTTGTTCATGTACACATATCGTGATGAGATAGCCGCTTTATATGCAACTTCCTTCATTTCGTCTATGTTTACATTAATGGGTAGATAAATAGAGGCTACTACTTGGCAGTATAAAGCACCAGTGTTAGAGTTCGAAACGGCGTTGTTTACAATATCAGCATTAGGAAGTGTGATTAAGGAATCGTCAGGTGTTACTATGCGGGTTGACCGTAATCCAATTTCTGTTACTTCACCATACATGTCTCCTACTTCTATTTTATCCCCAACTTGAAAAGGACTGTCTAGAATGATTATGAAGCCACCAAAAATATTCTTCAATATATCTTGCGAAGCAAAACCAATGGCCAAACCAATGGATGCACCTACAGTAAGAACCGTCTCGATGGGTGGATCTATAATCCCACTTATCACAAAGAACACAGTAACTGTCCACAAACCAACATTGATAAATGGAATGATTCGCTTTATTACCAACCGATAGGAAGGCTGATTCTCAGCTAAACGAGTTAAAAGAAATACTAAAAGACGATTAAACAAAAATGTAAATAGTAGAACTACTATAATAGCTATTACTTTACTTGCAGAGAACAAATCCTCAAACTTCACAAGTTTTGGTTCTATGCTAATTTCACTTGTAGCAGCAACAGTATCCTGGCTAGATACTATAGTTGAATCTTGAGCTAGAGCTGTAACAGATATCCCACACAGCAATAACAAAACAAATAGATGAATACTCTTTTTCATAACTCTGTGATTAATGGATAATATTTCTTCTTTTTAATAGTCGTAGTACTTGCCTAAAAACAAGCTCATTAAGTGTATAATGCCCATTACTTTCTAGTAAAATTCCACGTGACTTTAGCCGTGATAGCAAAACACGGCTATCCGATAATCCAATATTCATAACTCGTGCTAATTCTGCTACTTTTAACGAGCCATGTAAAATTAAAAGGGCTAAAGCGAATAAAATCTCAGAAGTTAATATTTCCAAACCTTCTACACTAATTGGCTTAAATGGGGCTATAGTAAGTGTTCTTCCTTCTACTTTTTTGATAGACCTTAACCATAAAATAATTGCCACAGAAACATTTCCCTCTGCAATATCTGTCATTTCTTCGAAATAATAATCTGATAAATATTGTTGGAGTTCTTTTGGCTTATGAATACGTTTTTTATAAGCTCTTGAACGTTTTGTAATTTCATCTGCTTCAAAATTTAACCGGTATACGCTCTTATTATGTCGGCTCATAATTACCGTTTCAAGTTGTTCGTCATCCATAGTGTCTGTATAAAGAACATGCGTGAAGTGCGTTTCAATTCCTTCGGCTTTATTCAAGTAATCCCAAGCATATCTTGAACAAGAGACAACCCAAAACACGCGATCTTTGGTTTCTGAGATAATGAGCCAAAGCGCTTCAAGAGCATCAAATCCATTTATATTGCGCAAGAACATATTTTGAAGCCCTTCCAAAAACACAATCCTACCTTGCTTCTGCTCATTAATAAACCGAATAAGAGTCTCCGGTCTGTTAATATCGGTTGCACCAAAACTGCTACCAAAAGTGCCTAATAATTGTTCTAGGCGCCACATAGATTGTGAAATATCGATGGTTTGGATATCGGCTTCTTCAGTAAAAGTACTTTTAAACCTTGCTAAGAAAGTAGACTTACCACTTCCTCGTTCTCCAACTACAGATACACTAGTAGCCAGGCCTTCCAACCAAGCTTCATAGGCTTTTGTTATATGTAAAACGTTACTCGATGCATTTACATAGAGATCAGCATCTATATCTGTATTCGTTTTAAAAAGCTCTCTATATGACTTAGGTAGCTCTAAAATTCTTGCATCCGTTTCCGTTAAATAGTTGCTGATATCAACACTTTTATACTTACTCGGGTCTTTAATTACAGAAAACCCAAACATGCGTTGCAGAGGAAGTAGCACAACTTTCAGCTTCCGTATTGAGAAACGAAGTAGTAAAGCTGTCTCATCCTGAGTCTTTGCCCAATATGCAATAATGTAGTTTTTGACTTTCGTCCAACGTGATATTTCCATAAACAGAATTTACTAATTAGTTAGCTCGATAAAACAGATGTAAAAAAATATTATTATTCTCATCTAAGAATAAAATCCAGTTTAAAACATACTTTTTATGCAGCTTAGAATACCTTAAATTTAGCTTATCATCTACTACAATATGATTTATCAATTTAACCAACTCAAAAGGGTCCGAATGTATTCTTTGCTCAGGCTTTTTATAGCCTCGCTATTTGTGTCTCTTTTCGCTGTGTCTCCTGGTGTTTCCCAAAATCACCTTTCTCGTATTTCTAAAGTAGATAGAAGTGATGGAAAAGGTGTTGTCATCAGGTACCATTTAGAAGAAGCTATCGATTCTTTTATGGTTATTCAGCCTGCGCCAGATTTAATTCAAATGGTGATTTTTGATACAGATATTGACACAACCGGAATCCTCCTTCCAGAGCAAGGAGACAAAGTTAAAGAAGTTCATTTATACAACCTTGGTTATGGTTATGGAATAGATATTTACCTTGATGAAGGAGTTTATTACCGCGCTTCAGCCTATCCAGATCAAAATCAAAAGCATCTATTATTAGGACTAACCGATACTGACCCGAATCAGTTGCTTGCATATAGCCAACAGTTTGTAGCTCGTGATTGGAGCGATGAGATTACCCCTGAAGGCGCGCTAGAAGTCACTCCGCTACTAATCGATAATACATACCAAGTTATTAAAGAAAAACTGCGCTTTGACACCATTGTAATTGACGCAGGCCATGGTGGATTTGATCCAGGAAATATTGGCTATAATAAAGCCAAGGAGAAAGATGTAGTGCTGTCCATTGCCAAAAAATTAGGCAACTATATTGAAAAAAATCTACCCGATGTTAAAGTAATCTACACCCGGGATTCTGATACGTTTGTTGAATTAGAAGAACGAGGGCGAATCGCAAACAGAGCCCAAGCAGACTTGTTTGTATCCATCCACGCAGATGCCTGGCACGACCGAGCTGTGCGTGGAGCATCCGTATTCTTTTTGGGGCTTCACCGGAGTAACAAATCTTTTGAGGTGATGAAAGAAGAGAACCAAGTTTACAATAATGAACTTGTTGAAGATTTGAGCGAAGAAGATCTTTTAATTTATGAGCTAGCTAATAGTGGCAACATTGCTACCAGTGAAAAAGTAGCTTATTTGGTTGAAGACCAACTCAAAAATAGAGCTGGAAGAAAATCTAGAGGTGTAAAACAGATGGGGTTAGTGGTGCTATATCAATCTACAATGCCTGGCATTCTGGTTGAAACAGGATTTTTGACAAATGCTGCTGAAAAACGATACCTTACAAGTGATTATGGACAAAGTATTATCGCATCTGCAATTTTTAGAGCTATTAGAGATTACAAAGAAACTTATGAAAAAGGTCTTTTATTAGGTGAAAACACAAGCAGTAATGAATAAACCCCTTATAATTGGCGTAGCAGGTGGAAGTGGTTCAGGGAAAACAACGGTTGTTGAGCACATTTGTAGATCTCTAGGACAAGAAAGATTGTTACTTCTTCAGCACGACTCTTACTACCGGGATTTAAAACACCAACCTTTTGAAGAACGTATTCTTCATAATTTCGACCATCCTGCTTCCCTAGAAACAGAGCTACTCATTCGCCATGTTAATGCGTTAATGAAAGGTTATCCTATTGAGGTACCTAAATATGATTTTGCAAACCACATCCGTAAAGAGGCTACCAACGCAGCATCTCCAAAGGATGTTATCCTCATTGATGGTATTCTAATTTTTAGTGAACCTGAGCTTCTCAAACTCATGGATGTAAAAATCTTTGTTGATACCGATGATGATATCCGATTACTTAGAAGACTGAAGCGAGATATTAATGAAAGAGGCCGATCTGTTGAAAGCGTGATTGACCAGTATCAAAAATTTGTACGCCCTATGCATCTAGAGTTTGTAGAGCCCAGCAAACGATACGCCGACGTGATTATTCCCAGAGGTGGGAAAAACAAAGTTGCTTTAGAAATGGTAATTTCTCTTATTAATAGTAAACTATCCTAAATCATTAAGTAGGCGTTCCATTCCTTCAAAAATCAGATGTGGCCGTACACGCACTTCTTCTTTAATCAACCCTTCAATTGTTTTAGCGGCACCTCCCGTGAGATGCATGTCAAAATCTCCGAATGTATTTCTGTAGCGCTCTAAAGAAGCGTTAATACCATCAATAAATAAACCAACTTGCCCCCATTGTATAGAAGCTTCTGTGCTTTTTCCTGGCCATGTACTCGGGATTCGGGGTTCAACAATTGGGAGTTCCGGAGCTTTCACTGCAAATATATTCATCAAAACTTCTAAGCCAGGCATAATTACGCCACCCATATAAATTTCGTCGCTACTCATATAATCTATAGTACAAGCACTTCCGCTATCTATCACAACAACTGCTTTAGAGCTGTGGGTTACCGCACCTAAACAGCCTAAATATCTATCCATACCCAATGTTCTTGGGCTTTCGTAATTTATTTTTGAATGCTCAACATCTTTCAGGGATAGTACTTTGATTGGGACAAAAGACAATTCTTTCGTTACTACAGCTGTTATATCCGACCGGACGCTACTCATCACCATTCCAATAATTTGATCCGAATGTGATAAAACCCAATCAGTAAAAACAGTAATATTTTCCAGATTAAACGAGTTTAAAACATTCCAAAGCCCATTATTTTTAACCGCTACTTTGATTGTAGAATTTCCAATATCCACAAAAAGTGTGAATTTCAATTTATTTGAATCGATTTCGCCCATTTTTTTGTATTACATTTAAACAGAATATACAAAACCAAAATCCATCAACTACTATGAACTTAAAATCTAAAATAGCCATCGTAACTGGAGCTAGTAGTGGAATTGGTGCCGAATTTGCTTCCGACTTAATTGCAAAAGGCGCTACGGTATATGCCATTGCTCGTAGAAAAGACAAACTTGCTAAGTTAAAGGAAAAGCTTGGAGATAAGTTTATACCCGTCCCCTTAGATATTACCAACCACACTGATATTAAAAAGTGGGTTGACTCAACATTCAATAATAGCCACACTCCTGACATTTTAGTTAATAATGCTGGCATCGGTTATTTCGCAGAAATTGACGATTTATCTATAGATGAGTGGCAAACGATGATGAACGTAAATATTTCAGGTGTATTTTATATTACACGCCAAATTGTTCCATTAATGAAAAAGAACGACGCTGTTTGCCATATTGCCAACATTGCATCTATTGCCGGAATGATGGGAACCCCTAAATTTTCAGGATACAATGCTTCTAAATTTGCACTCCGTGGCTTTAGTGAAGCACTCTTTAAAGAACTTCGATTTGATGGTATTAAAGTAACATGCTTCTACCCAGGATCAATATCCACTCATTTTTTTGATTCAACAGATACAGTAGTTCCTCATACCAACATGATGCATCCAAAAGATGTTTCTAGTACAGTAATGCATGTGTTAGAAACACCTGACAACTTTCTGATTAGTGATATTGTGATGCGTCCACTCAACCCAAAAGCTCCCGAGTAGTTTATGAAACTTTGGTTTTTTAGCTTATTGCTACTTTTTGTTTTCTCAAGTTGTGAAAAGAAGTATGCTCCAGATCCACCTGAAAATCTAATTTCTGAAAGCGTATATTTAGATTTGTTTTATGAGATGGAGCTTCTTAGAGTTTTGCAATACTACAATCCTCCACAGGAGCTTGTAGATTCGTTAAACCAAGTTATACTTAATAAACATAATATTGATGGAGATGCTTTTTTAGCCTCTCATCGATATTATCAAAGTCAGGTGGGCAAACAAGAACAAAGAGTAGACATAGTTTTAGGACGATTAGAAGATGAAGTCCAACGGTTTAAAAAAGAAGATTCACTACGTACTCAAACAAGCCCAGAACTTAATGAATAGTACTCTGGATTTTTAGGACTCGATACTATTTTTCCTTCACTTAAAAGGTTACGAATAAGAAGTTGAGTTTCCGTATTATCTAGATGTAATAGTTTTTTAATTTCCTTTGCAGTTCGATTATTCTCTTGTAGTAATTGAATGGCTTGTTTCAACAAATCTGAGGAAATAACACTCATTTTTGCTGTCGTCTTATCTAAGCAATTGTCGCAATGTCCACATGGAATTGTACCACTATCACCGAAATAATTCTTTAAAAAAACTTCTCTACAAGTACCAGAATTCACAAACTGATTCATAGCGTCTAGTTTTTTCACTAACACAGTTCTATGTTTCTCTACATCATCTTTACTTAAGGGTAATTGTGACGATCTCGCTTCCAAAACTCTTGCCAAACTTCTAGGTTTTACGGTTGTAAAAATTAAAACGTGGTCATTTTGCATGAGTACATTTAAGGCTTTTACCAACCCATTTCTACTCACACTCATTCTCTCGACAAGTACTTCCTCCTCAATTTCTATCATGTCAACGAATGCATAGCTTCCCAATGTCCGCTCAAGTTTGTCTACAAATTCAGCTTTTTCTGTATTGTTACAGCGCTCCTTAAACTTTGACAACATTTGCTGACTTAATGAAAACTGAATTGAAAACGCTGGTTTTATTTGTTCTTCGTAAGCGATAATACCAAACTGATTAAGCAAACGGATAACCGATTTGCATATCTTTTCGGGCTGTTTCGAGCGGTTTGAAATACTCTTTAGATCTAGTATTTCCGACCTATCCATCATAGCCCCTATCGCTAAATCAAAACTATCGCAAAGGCCTTGATATACTGCCTCAAATTGATTTCTATCAGGATAATTCTGCTCCAAACGATTCCGCGCTTTCACATAATCCGATTGCTGATAAAATAAAATAGGGAAGCTTTCACTTCCGTCTCGCCCAGCCCTACCCGCTTCTTGATAGTACGCTTCAATAGAATAAGGCATTTCTTCATGTACAACATACACACAATTTGGCTTATCAATTCCCATACCGAATGCATTGGTGGCTACAACTAGTGGTGTGGTTCCATCAATCCAATTCTGTTGAATTTGTTTTCGGATTGATGCATCAATTCCCGCATGATAAGCTTCTGCTTTAATTCCATTCTGAATGAAGAACTTGGCCCAGTATTCACAATTTTTTCTTGTTCCACCATACATTAAGCCATCCCCTTTTGTAGATGCTTTTGAAACTGTATTAATCAGTTTCTCTCTCTTTTTGGATGTATGGATAATCCACCACTTTAGATTTGCTCTCTCAAATCCTTGTGAAATCACATTTGGCTCTACAAACTCCAGATTCTCAATAATATCTGTTCGAACTTCTGGCGTAGCCGTTGCTGTTAGAGCAAGCCAGCGTGTGGTAGAAGGTAAACTTTCGAGAGAAGAACGAATTTGTCTGTATGCAGGGCGAAATTCATGTCCCCATTCCGAAATACAATGTGCCTCATCAATTGCAACTAATTGTATATTCAAATTCAACAATTCGACTTGAAATAGAGTGGTACTTAAACGTTCTGGAGCACAATACAACAGCTTGTACATCCCATTTCTAGCATTAACCAATCGTTGTTCTACTTCATGGTTAGGAATGGTACTGTTTATAAAAGTTGCTGAAATTCCACGATCATTTAACTGCTGAACTTGATCTTGCATTAGCGCAACCAACGGCGAAATAACAAGCGTTAATCCTTCAAAAACCGTAGCTGGCACTTGATAGCACAATGACTTTCCACCACCTGTAGGAAACAGAACCAAAGTGTCTTTACCCTCAATCACCGACTTAACCGCCACATCTTGCCCACTGCGGTAGGTTTCAAAGCCCCAGAATTCTTTCAGCTTTTGCTGAGCATTTGTATATAATTCCGACAAGATATATCTGCTGTTTTAGTTTCATTTAAAGGTATAGATTACCATCATACATCCAAAGAATAAAAAGCTAAGACAATGTGATATATGTTTCCAGATTTATAGTAAAAAAGCTGTACTAGCCAAATGAAACAGCTTTTAATGAACTACTTGGACTCAACTATTTAATCAGCGTTAGTTTTTTAACCATTGAAAAGTCCTTAGTGGATAACTTATATAAGTATATCCCTGATGCAAGATGTGAAGCATCAAACTGTGTAGTATACGCTCCAGTTGGACGAACTTCATTAACCAATGTTGAGACTAAACGTCCTGAAATATCGAATACTTTAAGACTTACGAATCCACTTTGTGGTAAATCGAATTTTATATTTGTGCTTGGATTAAATGGGTTAGGATAGTTTTGATAGAGGTGGTACTGTTCAGGAATTAACGATTCTAGCTCATCGGTAATGGATGTTACTCTTTGTTGGTCAAACAATTTCTCAACATCATCCGATGACAATGCATAATTGTAGATACCTATATCATCAATACTACCGTGAAAATCATTTTTTGGGTCATCTTTATAACCCCTTCCTGCAAACATATTCAGAGAATCACTATTTACTATATCTCCTGAAAAGGTTGTAACCTCAGGTCCATATATATCTAATTCACTATCCACATATACATTTAGCGAAGAGTCTCTGTCAAAAACTGCGAGAATATGATGCCATTTGTTGTCAAAAAGGTTCTTATTTCCGTTTCTAATAAACCAAGACTCTTCATGGTCAACATCTTCAAAGACTACTCTAAGAAGTCCTTCGTTATTTAAACTAAGCGCCCATCTCGCCTCTCCATAAGTGCCAACATCTAATCCTCTTCGAAGTATCTGGTACTGATCATTGTTAACATCTTCTGCTTTAATCCACACAGAAACAGAAAAATCTTTAGTTCCAAAGTTTAAATTTCTAGTATGGCCAAAATCGATATACTCGTTACCCTTAAACTGATACGCACTATTAGCATTCCCAAATCGGTCTTCGGTTAAAGTGGCTCCAAATACTTCTCCGTCATTAGCAAACCCACTGGAATCCATCGCACTTCCAGAAAACGGATAATATGCTATCAGCGTATCAGCCAATACAGAGGTTGTATCCTTTGGTAACGGCCAGCCTCCTTTTGTATAGAGCTTTTGTATGGCTGAATCAGATAGCGCATAATTGTAGATACCAATATCATCTATAGCCCCTTCAAAATGTCTAGTTCCTCCCGCAAAGCCTGGCACATATCCTTGTGTCTTTCCAATTGCAATTGGTGCACTATTATTTACTATTCCTCCATAATGTACTACTGAATCAACCATAACCCCGTTTAAATATAACTTTACCACGGATGAATCAATAACCCCAACACCTTGATACCAACGACCTGGATAAATAGATTGCTCTGTGACAGCGCGAACCAGTAAATCTGTCTGGTTACCTGAATTACTATAAAAATCGTATGGAGAATTTTGATTAGTTATAGTGTATGAAAATTCTCTATCTGTGCCTGTATTAAGTGCTTTCCAAATGATTCCTTCCACATCGGAAGAACTTGTTGAATTAATGTCTTTCTTAAACCAAAACTCAATGGTTTTTGATTGAGAATTAAATACCGAGTCATCTGATATCTGAATAAAATCATCGTACCCATCAAAAGAATACGCACTATTAGCATTCCCAAAACGGTCTTCGGTTAAAGTGGCTCCAAATACTTCTCCGTCATTAGCAAATCCGCTGGAATCCATAGCACTTCCAGAAAACGGATAATACGCTATCAGCGTATCAGCCAATACAGAGGTTGTATCCTCTGGTAACGGCCAGTCTCCTTTTGTATAGAGCTTTTGTATGGCTGAATCAGATAGCGCATAATTGTAGATACTAATATCATCTATAGCCCCTTCAAAATGTCTAGTTCCTCCCGCAAAGCCTGGCACATATCCTTGTGTCTTTCCAATTGCGATAGGTGCACTATTGTTTACTGTACCTCCATTATGTATAACTGAATCAACCAAAGCACCATTTAAATATAATTTTACAACGGATGAATCTATAACCCCGACACCTTGATACCAGAGCCCTGGATAAATAGATTGCTCTGAAGTAGTATAAATCAACGAATCAGACTGATTACCTGAATTACTATAAAAATCGTATAGCGAACTTTGATTAGTTACCGTGTATGAAAATACCCTATCTTTTCCAGTGTTAAGTGCTTTCCAAATGATTCCTTGCACATCAGAAGTACTTGTTGAATTAATGTCTTTCTTAAACCAAAACTCAATAGTTTTTGACACAGAATTAAATACCGTGTCGTCCGATACCTCTATAAAATCATTGTACCCATCAAATGCATACGCACTATTTGGGTTTCCAAATCGGTCTTCGGTTAAGGAAGCTCCAAAAACTTCACCGTCATTGCCAAACCCACTAGAATCCATAGCACTTCCCGAAAAAGGATAATAGGCTATTAGTGTATCTGCCAGAATAGCTGGCGGTTCCTGAGGTAATGGCCAGCCTCCTTTGGTATAAAGCTCTTTTATAGCAGAATCAGGTAGTGCATAATTGTAAAACCGAATATCATCAACAGCTCCTTGTAAAAAATAATTTAATTCACGGTTGGCACCAACTCTTACTTCATTGAAAGGGTGACTAAAACTTCCAATATTACCTGCAATACCTGTACCAATTAATTGTCCATTCAAAAATCCTTTAACTACAGAGTCGCTTCTTGTCATAGTTAAGTGATACCAGGTATCTTTTTGAAGTTCAGGCTGTGGCCAAGTGTCACCTGCATTGCCTTCCTTAAAATCAAATAATTGATTTCGAAAATATAAACCCATTGCTCCGTATTCTAGGTCACCGGAATCCTGGTCTAATATTGTTTGTCGATTTTGAACTGTAGATTCATCATAATCTACCTTTACCCATACTGATACTGATCTATTTGGATAATTAATGGTAGTATTTGTATTTATGTAATCATCATACCCATCAAAAGCATACGCACTATTTGGGTTCCCAAATCGGTCTTCGGTTAAAGTCGCTCCAAACACTTCTCCATCATTGCCAAATCCACTAGAATCCATCGCACTTCCAGAAAACGGATAATAGGCTACTAGAGTGTCTACATGTAATGAGTCCTGTGCCTGAACACTAGAAATGATAGAAAAATAACTTAGCAGGAAAAAAGGAGCTAAAATTTTAATTGAGATTACTGCTTTCTTATGCATATTTACTTCTTAACTAAATAATTTATTTGACTTATGTTATGGAACATTACTCGATAAAAACAAAAAATGCTACTTTATTTTCATTGATTTACATATAATATTTACTCTAACTCAGAGCTTAGTCTTGAGCTATTTACAATAGTCATCACTCTTCTAAAGCATATTTTGAAGTTACTTAAGAATAAAATCTTTCCTAGTTCATAAAATCTGAATTGTAGACAATATATGAACATGGATTATTTGAATATGTAGGGTACCACATCTTGCCCGTGGCGGAAGGTTTCAAATCCCCAATACCTCTTTAAATTTTGTTCCGCTAGTTGATACAAAGTCTCTTATATTTTCTTACTATTTTACACACAAAGGTATTGATTACCACAACTTCTTCAAACAGAACACATGCGCCCTATTCTATTCGTTCTTTTCTTATTCATGGTTTTTCAATGCTCTTCAGACAATAATATCTCCCAAAGTACTGGAATTGATTATAGAGAGGAAATGCGGACATTTGTTATTGAAATTTCAAAATTTTCTAAATCTCAAAATCCAAACTTTATCGTCATCCCTCAAAATGGACATGAGTTACTTTCTCAAAATGGTGAGCCTGATGGGAAGCCCGCAACAAGCTATTTAGCTGCAATCGATGCTCTAGGTCAAGAAGATTTATTTTATGGTTATGAAGGTGAAGATACCCCAACAAAAACTGAAGACACTAATTACATTAACGATTTTCTAAAAATTGGGAAATCGAATGGTAAAGAAGTGTTAATTACCGATTACATCTCGACTCCTGAAGAAATTGATGATTCATTTAACAAAAACTCTTCGCTTGGCTATCTTTCTTTTGCCGCATATTCACGAAGTTTGAACACCATCCCTAGGTATCCAGTAACTAAACGCAATGAAAATTCTAGCGATATCAACTCTATTAGGCAAGCTAAAAACTTTCTCTATTTACTCGATGATGGTGAGTTTGAAACGAAAGATTCAATACTTCGCGCCATCTCCCAAACAAATTATGATGTAGTGATAATGGATGCTTTTTATGACACCACAGCATTCTCTTCAGCAGACTTAGAAATTATTCAAACTAAGAAAAATGGTGGGAAACGACTCCTTATAGCATATATGAGTATTGGCGAATCTGGCGATTTTAGATATTACTGGAAAGATGAATGGAAACCAGGAACACCAACTTGGCTGGATAATGAAAACCCTAATTGGGAAGGTAATTTCAAAGTAAAATATTGGGATTCAGACTGGCAAAAATATATCTATGGCACCGAGAATTCCTATTTACAAAAAATCCTAGACGCCGGCTTTGATGGTGTTTATTTAGATATTATTGATGCCTTTTGGTACTATGAAAACAAAGAGTAACTCTCTCAAATAAAAGGTAAACTTCCTTCAAACAAATTTTCAAATGATGTTTCAATAGGTAATTCAGTTTCGATTAACAGACTAACAACATCCCCTACTTTTGAGCAACTTGCATGGCTATCAGGATTTAGATCTGGTGTTACCAAACCTTTGCTAATTACGCGATCAACTACAGTGCGAACTAACTGCGCTTCTTCAAGCATTTCAAAACTTTCCAACATCATAGCTACGGAAAGAATTGCTGCAATTGGGTTTGCGATATCTTTACCCGTTGCCTGAGGATAGCTACCATGAATAGGTTCAAATAACGATGTTTGCTCACCTACAGAAGCCGAAGGAAGTAAACCAATTGAGCCCGTTATTACACTTGCCTCATCCGAAATAATATCACCAAACATATTCTCAGTTAGAATAACGTCAAATTGATTTGGGCGCAGAATAATTTGCATTGCGGCATTATCAACAAACAGATACTCGACTTCAACATCTGGATAACTTAGCGCCATAACTTGAACTACTTCTCGCCAAAGTCGCGAGGTTTCTAGTACATTTGCTTTATCAACAAGGGTAAGTTTTTTTCTTCTTCTTAAAGCTGCCTCAAATGCTAACTTAGCTATTCGTTCAATTTCTTCTACAGAATATTCACAGTTATCAAATGCTGATTTACCATCTTCACTCCTGCCTTTATCTCCAAAATAAATTCCGCCTGTTAGCTCTCTGTAAACAACTAAATCTGTTCCTTTAATACGTTCTTCTTTTAGTGGAGATCGAGAAATCAGCGAGGAAAATAATTGAACTGGTCTAATATTCCCGAACAAGCCCAATTCTTTTCTAAGGCGAAGTAAACCTTGTTCTGGGCGAACTTTAGCATTTGGATTATTATCATACTTTGGGTCTCCTATGGCACCAAAAAGAACGGCATCAGCGATTCTACAAGCTTCAATGGTATCGTCAGGTAAAGGATTTCCAGTTTCATCGATTGCAATTGCGCCAACAAGAGCATAATCGAATGTAAACTCATGGTGATATTTCTGTGCTATAGCATCTAATACTTTCCTAGCCTGCTTTATCACCTCTGGCCCTATGCCGTCTCCAGCTAAAACTGCAATTCTCTTCTTCATAACTAGTACCCTACGTAATTTTTCTCGAATTCTTCTATTTTTTCCTTCTTGCTAATCAGAAAGTCGATATCATCATAGCCGTTCATTAAGCATGTTTTTTTGTAAGAATTTATCTCAAAACCTTCACTCAAATCAAGTGTTGGAATACTTATTGTCTGAGCTTCAAGATCAATTTCTACTTTTCTTGTCGGATCTTTTTCAACTTCCTTAAAAATCTGAGTTAAAAAATCTTCGCTTACTTGAATAGGTAGTAGACCGTTGTTAAGTGCATTACCCTTAAAAATATCTGCAAAATAACTAGAAACCACTGCTCTGAATCCATAATCATATAATGCCCAAGCTGCGTGCTCTCTGCTTGAGCCGCAACCAAAGTTCTTTCCGGCTACAAGTACACTACCTGAAAAAACAGTGCTATTGAGTACAAACTCTGGTTTCGGTTCACCTTGTTCATCGTAACGCCAATCTCTAAATAGATTTTCACCAAAACCCTCTCTCGATGTCGCTTTCAAAAACCTAGCTGGTATAATCTGATCAGTATCAATATCCTGAGCTGGTAAAGGAACAATGGTAGTTTGTAGTTTTATGAACTTTTCCATTATGAAGTAACTCCTTCTTCTAAGTAATTTCTTACATCTACGATTTTTCCTTCTACTGCTATTGCCGCTGCTGTAAGCGGACTTACTAACATTGTTCTTGCTCCAGGGCCTTGTCGGCCTTCAAAATTTCGATTTGAAGTAGATACGCAATATTCGCCTTTGGGTACTTTATCGTCGTTCATTCCCAAACATGCCGAACAGCCTGGGCTTCTAAGTTCAAAGCCAGCATCTTCTAAAATCTGATGCAGTCCTTCTTTTTTCGCTTGCTCTTCTACTTGCTTAGAGCCTGGAACAATCATTGCTTGCACGTGGCTCGCTTTTTTCTTGCCCTTCACAAAACCCGCAACAATTCTCAAATCTTCAATTCTACTATTTGTACAACTTCCGATAAAAACGTGATTAATATTCTTCCCAAGAAGAGATTCATTAGGGGCGAGCCCCATATAATCTAACGAGCTTTTGAAGCTAGCTTCGCCACCAATACTAGAATTTTGAGGAATATTTTGTGTGATACCAATACCCATTCCTGGATTAGTACCATAGGTAATCATTGGTTCAATGTCTTCAGCATTGAAGTGATATTCTGCATCAAAAACAGCGTCTTCATCAGAATATAGCGTACTCCAAAATTCTACAGCTTTATCAAATTTCTCGCCTTTTGGAGCAAATTTACGGCCTTTAATGTAGTTAAAAGTCACATCATCAGGAGCTATCATTCCTCCACGCGCGCCCATTTCAATACTCATATTACAAATCGTCATTCGAGCTTCCATAGACAACGCTCTAATTGCTGAACCTGCATATTCCACAAAATATCCGGTTCCTCCAGCTGTGGTCAGCATAGAAATGATGTGCAGAATAATATCTTTTGAATAAACGCCCTCACCTAATTCCCCATCAATGGTAATACGCATGGTTTTAGGACGCTGTAATAACAAGCATTGAGTGGCCATAACCTGCTCTACTTGAGAAGTCCCAATTCCAAAAGCTATTGCTCCAAATGCGCCATGTGTTGAAGTGTGACTATCTCCACAAACTATGGTCATTCCTGGTTTTGTAATTCCTAACTCAGGCCCAATTACATGTACAATCCCTTGGAATGGATGTCCTAAACCATAGAGTTCAATTCCAAATTCTTCGCAATTCTGTATTAACGTATCTACTTGGAATTTGGAAAGTAAATCTCTGATTGGAAGATGTTGATCCTTTGTTGGCACATTGTGATCGGCGGTAGCTACAATTCGTTCTTTACGAAAGAGTCCCGTTCCTCTTTTTCTAATCCCATCAAAAGCTTGAGGACTTGTAACTTCGTGAATGAAGTGGCTATCGATGTATAGAATCTCTTGTCCACCTTCTATGGTGTCTACAATATGGCGATTCCATGCTTTCTCAAATAAAGTCTTACCCATAAAAAATCTGTATTAGGCTGTTTGTGATGAAATTTGAGAAAAAAGTTTAATAAGATCTGTATCCTGAACAACTTTTCGCTCGTCAGCTACCGCTAAAAATTCTTGGTACACTGATTCTAACTCATCTTTTGTAATACTGAAACCTAGTTTTTCGGCTCTAAATCTAAGTGCTGCCCTACCACTTCTAGCGGTTAACACAATGGAAGATTCACCCACTCCAACTTCATGTGGGTCTATAATTTCGTACGTTTCTCTGCTTTTAATTACGCCATCTTGGTGAATACCTGACGAATGTGCAAAAGCATTTGAACCCACTATTGCTTTATTAGGCTGAACTGGCATTCGCATTCTTGTGGAAACAAGCTCGCTCATAGATTTCAAGCATCTTGAGTTTATACCTGTATCATAATCTAAGCCTTTCTGTTGCCTTAGAATCATTACCACTTCTTCTAGAGAAGCGTTACCTGCTCGCTCGCCAATTCCATTTATGGTACACTCTACCTGCGTTGCCCCATGAACAACTCCAGCCACTGAGTTTGCCGTTGCTAGACCCAAATCATTATGGCAATGTGTTGAAATTGCTACACGATCAATCCCTTTAACATTCTCAACTAAGTATTGAATTTTTGCGCCATAGTCCCATGGTAAGCAATATCCCGTTGTATCGGGAATATTTACAACTGTAGCCCCTGCAGCAATTACTTCTTCAATTATTTTTGCAAGAAATTCATTCTCAGTTCTACCCGCATCCTCAGCATAAAACTCTACGTCTTCAACAAAACTCTTTGCATATTTTACGGCAGCAACTCCACGTTCAATAACTTTCTCGCGAGTTGATTTCAGCTTATCGAAAATATGGCTATCAGACGTTCCAATCCCAGTATGAATACGCGGACGAGCTGCTTTTTTCAGAGCTGCTGCAGCAACTTCAATGTCTTTCTCAACTGCTCTAGATAGTGCACAAACCGTTGTATTCTTGATGATTTCAGAAATTTTCTCAACGGATAGAAAATCTCCTGGACTAGAAATAGGAAAACCTACTTCCATCACATCTACTCCAAGAGCTTCTAAAGCTATGGCTACTTCAATTTTCTCCTCGGTGTTAAGCTGGCAACCAGGTACCTGCTCACCATCTCGAAGAGTGGTGTCAAAAATCTGTATTCGTTTGTTTGGCATTAAACTTGGGATTTCTAACTTATCAACAAGGTATATTACTATCTCCGGTCAAAGTTCAAGTAATTACGAGGCCGAAGGTATAAGGTGTATGTATACTTATAAAACCAGAATAAAAGTATATTACGATACCCAATGTACTTATATACTTATTTAAAGCCTTTTATAACAAACTCTTAACTATCATTTAGTGATTACTATTCTACAATGTCTAACCAACCGAATGATCATCTTTTTCAGCTTATAAAATCACTTACTAAAGCCGAAAAACGTGGTTTTAAGATTTATGCTACGCGCACGAGTAGTGAGGATGCTAAATTTATCCAACTTTTTGATGCCATCGATAAATCGCATGATTATGATGAAGAAGTCATCATTAAAAAAGTAAACGGCATTCAGAAACGGCAATTATCTAACTTAAAAGCACATCTTTATAAGCAAATTTTAGTAAGCTTACGCCTTATTAATATTAGCCATAATGTTGACATACAGCTACGAGAGCAAATTGATTACGCGCGGATTTTGTATAACAAAGGTTTGTACAAACAAAGCCTTCGAATCCTAGAAAAAGCTAAAGAAGTTGCTGCGCATAATCATCGTACTACGCTCTCATATGAAGTGCTTGTATTCGAAAAAATTATTGAATCACAGTATATCACAAGGAGCTTGAGAAACAGAGCTGATGACCTCATTCAGCAAACGGAAGATACACTAAAGTCTCTTTCTCGGTATAACACTTTATCCAATCTATCTTTAAGACTTTATGGGATTTACATAAAGGCTGGACATGTTAGAAACGAAGCTGATTTTAAGAATACACAGAAATTCTTTCAAGAAGCATTAGAAGATTTAGACCTCACTAACTTGGGCTTTTTTGAAGAGCATTATCTATACGTTTCTTATGCTTGGTATAGCTTAATAGTTCAAGATTTTTTACTTCAATATCGATACTCTCAGAAGTGGGTAGAACTTTTTCGCAATAATCCAGACATGCTCGCTTTAGAACCCATTTGGTATATAAAAGGTATGCATGTTCTTCTAGAAGCACTCTTTATTTTAGGGCATTATGATAAGCATGAACAAGAGGTTAAACGTTTAGATGAGTTTTTAACCAACCCTCCTTCTAGAACGAATGAAAATTTCGAAACTTTGGGATTCATGTATTCCTATACCTCCAAAATAAACTCGCATTTTATTGC
Source organism: Balneola sp. (assembly GCA_048267905.1). Classification (GTDB taxonomy): domain Bacteria; phylum Bacteroidota; class Rhodothermia; order Balneolales; family Balneolaceae; genus Balneola. The sequence continues at coordinate 243,418 of JBLWWM010000002.1, read as the reverse complement.
AGGAACATTTTCTGAAGGCATTAAATTAGTACCTGAGTTTAATAAAGCGCTAGAAAAATATTCTACTCGTGTAGATGCTCACCGCATCCTAATCTTTTACTATAAAATTGCCTGTTTATATTTTGGTGCTGGCGATAATCACATGGCAATTCAGTATTTAAACAAAATTATAAACTATCCGGATCAGCGTTTAAGAGAGGATATTCATTGTTTTGCACGCATTTTAAACCTCATTGCACATTTTGAGCTTGGTAACCGAACTCATGTAGATTATCAGATAAGATCGGTGTATCGGTTTCTTAGAAAAATGAACGACTTAAATATGGTTCAAGAAGAAATCCTCAAGTTCTTACGTAATTTAGGTGACGTAAAAGAAGTAGATGTCCGTAAAGAGTTCATTGCGCTTCGTAATCGCCTGCTAGAAATCAACAAAATGCTTTATCAGAAAAGGCCGTTTTTGTACTTGGACATCATATCGTGGTTAGAGTCAAAAATTGACAATAAACCCGTTCAGCATGTCATTAAAAGCAAATTCAAACCTCGCCATTCGTAATAGGTTCATGTTGGGCATCCCAACTATTATTCATTTTCTGTTACAATGTGCTTGGTATTTGTATAGAATAGGCTTTTCTTTGAGTCAGAAAAATTTTTAATCATGCTTTCAACATTTATTTCTCCGGTCATTATTATTCAAGTCATTGGTAGCGTTTACCAACCGGGGAAGTTATGTTGACGATTATTCTTTATTGAATATCTAAAGCCTTCCCTTAACGGAAGGCTTTTTTTTTGCACTTAAGTTAAATCACCTATATGTCAGAACTGAATAAATACAGCAAACACATCACTCAAGATGGCTCGCAACCAGCCGCACAAGCAATGCTTCATGCACTGGGTTTAACCGACGAAGATCTGAAAAAACCTATGATAGGTGTGGCGAGTACTGGATATGAAGGCAACCCATGTAATATGCACCTCAACGATTTGGCGGTTCATGTAAAACGTGGAGTACAAGCCAGTGAAATGACCGGACTTATTTTTAATACTATTGGCATTAGTGATGGGATTTCGATGGGAACACCTGGTATGCGTTATTCGCTGCCCTCACGCGATTTGATTGCCGATTCTATGGAATCGGTGGTTAAAGGAATGAGTTACGACGGAATGGTTGCCATTGTTGGATGCGATAAGAATATGCCTGGTGCACTAATGGCAATGCTAAGAATCAATCGTCCTTCTATTTTAGTTTATGGAGGAACAATTGCACCTGGTTATCACAAAGGCGAAAAACTTGATGTTGTTTCTGCATTTGAAGCTTGGGGACAAAAAGTTGCTGGCGCTATTACCGACGAAGACTTTAAAGAAATTGTACAGCTCGCTTGCCCTGGTAAAGGCGCTTGTGGCGGCATGTACACTGCAAATACAATGGCATCAGCTATCGAGGCTCTTGGTATGACATTGCCTTACAATGCTTCAAATCCGGCAAACGACAGTAGTAAAGTAATTGAGTGTGAAGATGTTGGTGCTTATTTGCTTGAACTACTTAAAAAGGATTTGAAGCCTAAAGATATTATCAACAAAAAGTCACTAGTAAATGCATTTAAGCTAGTTACAATTCTTGGCGGTTCAACAAATGCGGTTCTCCATTTACTTGCTATTGCGAAAGCAGCCGATATAAAATTCACACTCCCTGATTTCCAACACATCAGCGACACCACTCCATTTTTAGGTGATTTAAAACCTAGTGGTAAATTTGTAATGGAAGATTTACACAAAGCTGGTGGAATACCTGCCGTAATGAAGTACATGTTAGAAAACGGTTTACTTCATGGCGATTGTCTCACGGTAACTGGTAAAACACTCGCTGAAAACTTAGCAGAAGTTGAACCATTAAAAGCCGATCAAGAAGTAATTAAACCACTTGACCAACCGATTAAGAAAAATGGACATATCCAGATTCTTTTTGGGAATATTGCAACCGAAGGCTCTGTGGCAAAAATCACAGGTAAAGAAGGCGTTTTATTTGAAGGTCCAGCCAAAGTTTTTGACAGCGAAGACGAAACCAATGATGGAATTAGTAAAGGCCTCGTTAAAAAGGGCGATGTTGTAGTTATCCGTTATGTTGGGCCAAAAGGCGGGCCTGGAATGCCTGAAATGCTCAAACCAACATCCGCAATTATGGGGGCAGGACTTGGTAAAGAAGTTGCGCTTATCACCGATGGTAGATTTTCAGGTGGCTCTCATGGATTTGTTGTTGGCCATGTAACACCCGAGGCACAAGTTGGTGGCAATATCGCACTGATTCAAAATGGCGATATCATCCGCATTGATGCAGAAAATAACACCATCAATGTCGATGTCTCCGACACTGAACTCGAGAAACGCAGACTACTATGGACCGAGCCAGCACTTAAAGAGCAAAGTGGCCAACTTTACAAATATGCCCGTACCGTTTCATCAGCTTCTGAAGGCTGTGTAACCGACGAATTTTAAACATTATCTCACTCACTCATCAATTATTTAGCATGGAAACATTAACTTTAGCAAAGAACAAAGCGACGAACGCTGATAATAAGACAGAACGTATCACTGGTGCTGAAGCAGTGGTCCGTATTCTGCTTGCAGAAGGAATTGATGTCGCTTTCGGTTATCCTGGTGGTGCTATAATGCCCATTTACGACGCACTTTACGATTTCCAAGAAGATCTGCATCATGTTTTAGCTAGACATGAACAAGGTGCTATTCATGCGGCTCAAGGTTATGCCCGTACTTCTGGTAAACCTGGTGTTTGCTTAGCTACTTCTGGCCCTGGTGCTACAAATCTAATTACAGGGATAGCCGATGCACAAATCGATTCGACTCCTCTTGTTTGTATAACTGGCCAAGTACATTCTTCACTTTTAGGGAGCGATGCTTTCCAAGAAACTGATGTAATAGGAATTTCTATGCCAGTAACAAAGTGGAACTACCAAGTTACACGACCTGAGGAAATTCCAGAAGCATTAGCAAAAGCATTCTTCATCGCGAGATCTGGAAGACCTGGACCTGTTTTGGTTGATATCACAAAGGATGCACAAGTTGCAGAGTTTGATTTCGCATATGAGAAGTGCAATCATATTAGAACTTACGTTCCCAAGCCAACGCTCGATACTTCCAAAGTAATAGAAGCTGCGGAATTAATTAACTCAGCAAAACGCCCGTTTGTTCTTTTTGGGCAAGGTGTAATTCTTTCCAATGCAGAAGCCGAGTTTAAAGCCTTTATTGAGAAAGCAGGAATTCCTTCAGCATGGACTATCATGGGACTTTCTGCACTCGAAACCGATCATCCACTTAATGTTGGGATGTTGGGGATGCACGGGAACTACGGACCGAATTTGTTAACTAATGAATGTGATGTGCTCATTGCCATTGGGATGCGTTTCGATGATAGAGTTACAGGTAATCTAGATAAGTACGCAAAGCAGGCCAAGGTCATCCACTTTGAAATTGATCCCGCAGAAATTGACAAAAATGTTAAAACCGAAGTTGCAGTATTAGGTGATGCAAAAGAGGCTTTAACTGAACTAATCAAACATATTGAACCAAACACTTATCCAGATTGGCTACAACGTTTTCATGATTGCACAGAACTAGAACATCAGAAAGTCATTAATGAAGAACTTCATCCACAAACAGAAGTGTTAAGCATGGGCGAAGTGATTAACATCATCAATGAAAAAACTAATGGCGATGCCGTTATTGTAACTGATGTAGGCCAACACCAAATGGTTGCATGCCGATACGCTAAATTCTCGAAATCTAAAAGTAACATCACTTCTGGTGGATTAGGAACGATGGGTTTTGGTTTACCAGCAGCTTTAGGTGCTCAATTAGGCGCTCCCGATAGACTAGTAATTGCAGTTGTAGGCGATGGTGGATTTCAGATGACTATTCAGGAATTAGCTACCATCTACCAAACTCGCGCAAAAGTAAAAGTGCTCTTGTTAAACAATGAGTTTTTAGGAATGGTACGCCAATGGCAACAACTATTTTACGACAAACGCTATTCCTCAACGGTAATGGAAAACCCAGATTTCCAGAAAGTAGTAGAAGGTTTTAGAATCCCAACCAAGAAAGTAACCCAACGCGAATACTTAAATAAAGCGGTTGATGAGTTTTTAAGCTACGATGGTGCGTACTTCTTAGAAGTAATGGTTGGTAAAGAAAATAATGTATTCCCAATGGTTCCGAGTGGATCTGGTGTATCAGAAATTAGATTGGAGTGATAGAAATGAAACAAGAGTTCACCATTACAGCTTATAGTGAGAATAATGTTGGTTTATTACATCGAATCATCATCATATTTACCAAAAGAAAAATAAATATTGAAAGCTTTACTGCTTCGGAAAGCGAGTTTGAAGGCATCCATAGGTTCACTATTGCTGTTTTTGAAACCGAAGAAGCCGTGCATAAAGTGGCAAAACAGATTGAAAAAAATGTGGAAGTGTTAAAAGCCTCGTACTACAAAAAAGAAGAAGTAGTACAACAAGAAATGGCACTTTACAAAATACCAACCGAATCGCTCACACAAGGTGGGCAGGTTGAACAAATTGTACGCGACCACAATGCAAGAATATTAAACGTAGAACGAGAATTTACCATCATCGAGAAAACAGGCTATAAAAGAGAAACAAAAAGCTTGTTTGATGAACTCCAACCTTACGGTATTAAAGAGTTCGTTCGTTCTGGCCGAATTGCTGTCTCTAAAGAAGCACATGGCATCGACGAACTCGTAGCAAAATTTAAAAAATAGAAACTCACTAATCATAAATAACACTCAAAGAATGGCACTTTTAAACTTTGGCGGAACTGAAGAAGAAGTAGTAACCCGGGAAGAATTTCCCCTTAAAAAAGCTCAAGAAACATTAAAGGACGAAGTTATTGCCGTAATCGGTTATGGCGTTCAAGGTCCTGGACAGGCTCTTAACTTAAAAGACAATGGCTTTAATGTAATTGTTGGGCAACGTAAAAATTCCAAAACTTGGGATAAAGCAGTTGCTGACGGTTGGGTTCCTGGCGAAACTCTTTTCGAAATTGAAGAAGCTTGCGATAAAGGTACCATTGTTCAGTACCTACTTTCTGACGCAGGACAAATTACACTTTGGCCTACTGTTAAGAAATACTTAACTCCAGGCAAGGCTCTTTACTTCTCTCACGGCTTTGGAATAACTTATAAAGAACGTACAAGTATCGTTCCTCCAGCTGATGTAGATGTAATTCTAGTTGCTCCTAAAGGTTCTGGAACTTCACTTCGCAGAATGTTTCTTGAAGGACGTGGACTAAACTCTAGCTTCGCAATCTTCCAAGACGCTACTGGTAAAGCTCACGACCGTGTGGTTGCTTTAGGTATTGGTGTTGGCTCTGGATACCTCTTCAAAACGGACTTCAAAAGAGAAGTATTCAGTGATTTAACTGGAGAGCGCGGAACATTAATGGGCGCAATTCAAGGTATTTTTGCCGCTCAGTACGAAGTCCTTCGTGCAAACGGTCATTCTCCTTCTGAAGCTTTCAACGAAACAGTAGAAGAACTTACTCAGTCTCTAATGCCTCTTGTTGCTGAAAACGGAATGGATTGGATGTATGCTAACTGTTCTACAACAGCTCAACGTGGTGCTCTAGATTGGTGGAAGAAATTCCGTGATGCTTCTAAACCAGTATTCGAAGATCTTTACAGCGAAGTTGCTAAAGGCAACGAAGCACAACGTTCAATCGACTCTAACAGTGAGGAAGATTACCGTGCTAAGCTTGAAGTTGAATTGAAAGAACTTCGCGATTCTGAAATGTGGCAAGCAGGTGCTACCGTACGCAAGCTTAGACCAGAAAATAACTAAGTTCAAACGCTTTCAATATTTATTGAATCGTTCTTATCATCAAAAAAAGACCTCGCTATGAGGTCTTTTTTTTGCCTACCTTCTTAGCATTCCAAAAAATATTACTCTCAAAACACAATCTATGGATAACAATGGCATTTTTCGTCGGGTTCGCTACGCGCTAGACCTTAACAATTCAACAATGATTGAACTGTTTGCTTTGGTAGGCCAAAAAGTAGAAAATACTGAAATTAAAGCTTGGCTTAAAAAAGAAGACGACCCTACTTTTGTAGAGATGGCAGATAAGATGCTTGCCATTTTCCTTAATGGGTTGATTGTTAAACATCGGGGAAAGAAAGATGGAGTTACTCCGGTTGCAGAAGATCGTCTAACAAATAACATCATCCTCAGAAAGCTAAAAATAGCCTTAGAACTACAAACAGAAGACATGTTGGAAATGTTTGAGCTTGTTGATCGTCGGGTAAGTCCACACGAGTTAAGTTCATTTTTCAGAAAGCCAACTCAGAGTAAATATCGTGTTTGTAACGATCAATATTTACGATATTTTCTGAATGGAATGCAAAAGAAATACCGAGGCTCGGAAAGCGAATAGATTAAAAAAGATGAAAACAAGAAAAGAACTCAAAGAAGAATTCAAGCAACGAAAAACCCAAATGGGCGTCTTTCAAATACGAAATACGGCGACAGGTAAAGTATTTATAGACCACAGTATCGATGTAAATGCAAAGTGGAATCGTCACCAGTTGCAATTGAATATGGGAATGCATCCAAATAAAGCACTACAAAACGATTGGACTTCTTTGAAATCAGAAGGGTTTGAGTTTGAAGTATTATCTGAAATTAAGCACCAAGACGAGGGAACACCCGACTACAAAAAGGAACTAAAGCTTCTCGAAGAAATGATTCGCGAAGAACTTCAGTTAGGTTCTGATCTGGTTTATTAAATCAAATCTGCTTTTTGGAGTTTCTCTCTAGCTAATATCCCAATCCAAGCTGCAAGAAATGCTTTGATGAGTCCCCCGACTATAAATGGTGCAAAACCTCCTAAAAACGCAGCCTCCCATGTGAGTTCCGTAGAAGACTTCAACCAGGAAGTTCCTATAATCAAAATAATGAACATGCCTATAGTATTGGCTATAAATGCATTTCGTACAGTGAAGATGGTTTTCTCTAAATACAAACCGATCAAAAAAGCAGCGGGGATAAAGCCAATTAAAAATCCACCTGTAACTCCAACAATGGCATCTAATCCACTATTCAATTGAGAAAAGACCGGAAGCCCAACAGCACCTAAAATTATATAAAGAACTACTGTTAACATTCCTTTTTTAGAGCCTAAAATGGTTGCAGCTAGTCCAATAGCTAATGTTTGTCCTGTAATGGGAACCAATGGTAAAGGGATTACAAGCTGAGCAAATACAGCTATAATCAGTGCATAGACAACGCTCGTAATTATGGTTTGTGTAATGCTTTTCTTCGATGTACTCATTTAAACCTTATAGAGCAAACTTTGGTGCTGACTCACTCAAATCTTTTACTCGTAAAGAAACCATTTTTTTACCACCTTCAGATTTTTGTCTTGCCACTTCTTTAAATCCCTTATTTTCATGAAATTTGATGGATAATGGGTTAGGTGGGATCAAATTCACTTCGCAAGTAACAAATTTTGATGTGCTGTTATCAGTAAGATAGCTATATAAAGCAGTTCCAATTCCTTTGCCTTTATTGGAATCTGCAACGACAATACGGTCTACATAATCAAAACTCTTATAATGAGCTAAAAAGTACTGGTAGTTTAGACTTTCGTAAGTAATTCCTGGGCCAAGGATAATCATAAAGCCTATAATTACATCATCTTTTTCAGCCACCACAAAGAGTTGGCTATTATTCATAAACCATTCTAACTCGTCTAAAGTAAGACTGTTCACATGAGGTATTGCTTTCTCATTCAATACGCTAACGGAAGCCAAATCATTTTTTCTAATAAGTCTAATTCTCATATAATAATGGCGTACTAATTTCTTCTCTATTGAGATACTAATCAATTACTTGAAAAAAAAGAAACCATAATTACATTATGAGCACTATTTTTCCATCATTCCTCATCTCTTTCACTTATATTCAAGTACTCACTTTTCATCGAAATAATAACCTATTCCTTGTTCCCAACTGTACAATGCCTGAACCTTTAGTATCTCCTCTAGTCTCAATCAAAGAGATTGATTCCGCTACAGAAACTCTGCAAAACGTTGTTACGCGTACCCCATTACTCTTTAACCCTCAACTTTCTGAAGAGTTTGGTGCAAACATTTGGCTTAAAAGAGAGGATTTGCAAGTTGTTCGTTCGTATAAAATCCGTGGTGCTTATAATAAAATCCAAAGCTTAACGGAAAACGAACTCAAAAACGGAGTTGTTTGCGCTAGTGCAGGAAATCATGCCCAAGGTGTTGCTTTAGCCTGTTTCTTGAAAAAGATTAAGGGCACTATTTTTATGCCTGTTACTACACCTGAGCAGAAGGTTAAACAAGTGAAGATGTTTGGGAAGGAATTTGTGAAGGTTGTTTTAGAAGGGGACACTTTTGACGATTCTTTTAAGATGGCAAAAGAATTTTGCGATCAAAAAAATGCGGCTTTCATCCCTCCTTTCGACGATCGTAAAGTAATTGCAGGACAAGCCACGGTAGGTAAAGAAATTTTTGAAGATGCCCCTGAAGCCATCGATTTTTTACTTGTTCCTGTTGGTGGCGGTGGACTATCAGCTGGGGTTGGATCTTATTTCAAAACGAAATCTCCTTCAACAAATATAATTGGTGTTGAGCCTACTGGTGCACCAGCCATGCAACGTTCTTTAGAGAAAAACGAAGTTGTTACCTTAGAGAAAATAGACAAATTTGTAGATGGAGCCGCTGTTCAAAGAGTGGGAGACATAACCTTCGAGATTTGTAAAGAAGTACTTCAAGAGGTTATTACTGTTGATGAGGGTAAAATCTGTGGAACTATCCTTAGGATGTATAACGAACAAGCTGTTGTTGTAGAGCCTGCTGGTGCACTTACCATTGCTTCGCTAGATTGTCTCCGTAGCCAGATAAAAGGAAAGAACGTAGTTTGTATTGTTAGCGGAAGTAACAACGATATCACAAGAACGGCTGAGATTAAAGAGCGTTCACAGCTATACGAAGGACTTAAACATTATTTTATCATTGACTTCCCTCAGCGTGCAGGAGCATTAAGGGAATTTTTGAACGACGTTTTAGGCCCAGACGATGATATTACTTATTTCGAATACTCTAAAAAAACGAATAGAGAGTTAGGTCCTGCTTTAATCAGCATTGAGCTTAAGAAGAAAGAAGATTTAAACGCTCTTTTTGATAGAATGAAAGAACGTAATTTGAATTTTGAATATGTGAACGACCAACCTCGTCTATTTCGGTTTCTTACCTAATTTGCTTTCTTATTCGTGATTTTTACTCTTAACTATGAGATTAATTCCATATAAAACTGAGAGCCATACTTATGCAGAGCCAGAAACAACTTTTTAGCCTTGATGAAAGCATCACCTACTTAAACTGCGCGTTTATGTCGCCGTTGATGAAGCAGGTTGAAGAAGCGGGCATTGCAGGCGTATTACGAAAGCAAAAGCCAAACCAAGTTACCGGCGATGATTTCTTTAGAGAAACAAAAGAGCTCCGTCAGGAATTTGCCAAACTTATAAACTCTGACGATTCTGATCGAATAGCTATCATTCCTTCCGTCTCTTATGGATTTGCAAATGTGGCCAAGAATCTTGTCTTAGAATCTGGCGACAATATTGTAGTTGTTGGCGAGCAATTTCCGAGTAATGTGTACCCTTGGCGGGAAGTTGCCTCAAAGAGTACTGCAGAAATTATTACTGTTACTGCACCAGTTAGTATGCAAGACAGAGGCAAACGTTGGAACGAGGCTATCCTCACTGCGATTAACAGCCGTACAAAGTTGGTTGCTATGGCAAACATCCATTGGGCTGATGGAACACTCTTCAACCTTGTAGATATTAGGAAACGAAGCAATGAAGTTGGTGCTTTGCTTGTTATTGATGGCACTCAGTCGGTAGGTGCTTTACCTTTTGATGTTGAGATGATTCGACCAGATGCCTTAATTGCTGCTGGCTACAAATCCTTAATGGGACCTTACAGTATTGGGTTGGCTTATTATGGTGCTGCTTTCGATGCCGGCTCGCCCATCGAACAAAATTGGATTAACAGGAATGAAAGCGATGACTTTGCAAATCTTGTGAATTACAGTGATGATTATCAACCCAAAGCATTGCGTTATGGCGTTGGCGAGCAAAGTAATTTCATTCTAGTACCCATGATGTTAGCGGCCCTCCGTGCTTTGAATGAATGGAAGCCAGAACACATTCAGAATTACTGCAAATCAATTACGGAAGAATCTGTGAAAAAACTCACTGAAGCGGGTTTCATCATTGATGATGCAGAGTACAGAGCCGCCAATTTATTTGGTATCCGATTGGGAGCTCATCATAAGATGGATGAAGTTAAATCGGCACTCACAAAAAACAACATCTTTGTTTCCTATCGAGGCGATGCCATTAGAGTTTCGCCCAATGTTTATAATGATAAAAGCGATATGGAAAAATTAACGCATACACTTTTAAACTGCTAAAATGTCTACCAAACAACACACACTTCTTATCGATTGCGAAGATGCGAAAGGTTTAGTGTATAAGATTACAGACCTCGTTTATCGTTATGGTCTCAATATTATTTTGAACCGTGAATTTGTAGATCACGAGTCCAATCATTTCTTTATGCGCACCATCGTTGATGGCGACCTTAACAAGGAAGACATGCTAAAGGATTTAGATATTCTTCTTCCAGATAATGCCAATGTGCGAATTACATCAAACAAAAAGAAAAACGTAGTTATTTTAGCGACCAAAGAGCATCACGTGTTGGGCGATTTGCTCATTCGTCATGAATTTGGAGAAATCAATGCCAACATTTTGGGCGTAATTAGCAACCATCAAATTTTGAAACCATTGGTTCAGAAGTTCGGAGTTCCTTTTCATTTCATCTCACATGAAGGTCATTCTCGAGAAGAACATGAAGACTTAGTTACTGCTCAAATTCAAGAATATTCACCTGATTATCTAGTACTAGCCAAATACATGCGCATTTTAAATCCGAGCTTTATTGCTCCTATGCGTAATCGTATTATCAATATCCATCACTCCTTTTTGCCCGCTTTCGTTGGAGCGAAACCTTACCACCAAGCTTATGAACGTGGCGTTAAAATTATTGGTGCTACCGCTCATTTTGTTAATGAAGATTTAGATGAAGGTCCAATTATCACACAATCTACAGGACGTGTAAATCATTCTCATAATGCGGAACGAATGGCCTTAATGGGTAAAGAGATTGAAAGCAGAGTGCTTTCTGAAGCCATTAATCTCGTTCTCGATGATAAAATATTTATTTACGGAAATAGAACGGTGATTTTGGATTGAGTTATTGCTTTAAAATAAACCTTATAGCAAGTATTATTCTAGACATCAAGGGAATCCTATAAATCCTATTTATTATCGTTACGAACGTCTTCGTTCGTAATGCAGTCTAGAAGCTCCAGCTTCCAATATTAGTTTTACTCGGTAGTTATAAATCTAGATTCCTGCCTGCGCAGGAATGACGGCTTAGTGTTGGTTGGGAGCAAATAGATTTAACAGTCGTCTCGCGGCGTCAGCCCGAGATCTAGGTTGGTAGTGAGGGCAGTGTTGTAATTCTAACTCCAGACACCTGGACGTTCAGGGATTGTAGATGCTAAGTAATTCGTTGACAGAAATAATTTTTTTTTGATTTCCCTCAGAGTGTCAATACGCCCACCAAACCAGATCGACCTTTAGAATTATTGGCGAAGAAAGAACGTAATGGAATCGACGTCTCCGTAAGCAGTAATCATTCCACACCGGCTCGGATTTGAATGTGGCAAATGAAGAGCGAAGACCATTGGAATGATTGAGTCGATGTAATGGAGTTCGCGCCAATTATTCTTGTCGAGAGTTTTTGGTACGTTCTAAACCCGAGATTCGGGGGCGGCACAAAAGTACGCCCATCAAAGAGATGAATGCATTAGCGTGCACGAAAATAATGTAAGGGTACGGTCAGCTATCGCCTACAAACAAAACCATTGCTTTTTAATAGCTGTGAAGATCCTTCAGATGTATCTTCAGGATGACTGTGAGCGTTGTTTAATTTATTAAAACTGTGAACGAATTACCTAACACCTACAGAAATGACCGAATCATAAAATATCGCCCATAAAAAAAAGCCACCTCATTTCTGAGATGGCTTTGTACTCCGTAGTTAGCTAAAACTTAGCTAGATTTAGCGTTATCTAATCTATTTAAAAACAGCTTTCACGTAATCGCGACGCATTTCTGCAATTGCGGCAATTGAAATACCTTGAGGACAAACAGCTTCGCATTCGCCAAAGTTTGAGCAATCGCCAAAACCTTCTTCTTCCATTTGTTCTACCATTGCTACAACTCTTATATCACGTTCAACTTGCCCTTGTGGGTATTTGTTGAGGTGAGCGATTTTAGCGCCGGTAAACAGAGATGCAGAGGCATTAGGACATGCTGCGACACAGGCTCCGCAACCAATACAAGCTGCGTAGTCAAAAGCGATGTCCGATTGTTCTTTCTCAACAGGCATTGTGTTCGCCTCTTGCGTAGAACCCGTTTTTGCAGAAATATATCCGCCCGCTTCGATAATTCTATCAAAAGCTCCACGATCAACGATCAAATCCTTAATGATAGGAAATGCAGCTGCACGCGGTGGTTCAACTGTTATTTTATCGCCATCATTATAAGTTCGCATGTGTAATTGGCAGCACGCAACTTCTGATGTAGGGCCATGTGCTTGGCCATTAATTACTAAATTACAAGAACCACAAATACCTTCACGGCAATCATAATCAAATTCTAGGGGTTCTTTACCTTCAAGCTGAAGATCTTCGTTCAAAACATCCAACATTTCCAAAAAGGACATGTGCTCATTAACTGAGTCTAGTGTTTTTTCTTCGAAATGGCCCGGAACGTTAGGCCCCGCTTGTTTCCAATACTTAAGATGAATGGTCATATCTTTACTCATAATATCTTCCTTACTTGTAGCTACGTTGTTTTAGTTCAACGAATTCAAATTCCAGATTTTCTTTGTGCATCTCCTCTTCAAGAGAATCCTGAAGACCTTTAAATTCCCAAGCCGCTACGTATGCATAATCTTTGTCATTACGTAAAGCTTCGCCGTCTTCCGTTTGATACTCTTCACGCAAGTGACAGCCACAAGACTCATTACGTTGTAAAGCATCTTTAGCCATTAATTCGGCTAGTTCAAAGAAGTCAGCAACACGGCCAGCAAACTCTAAATATTTATTAAAGTTATTTTGCTCACCAGGTACAAAAACATCTTTCCAGAACTCTGCACGGAGTGCTTGAATTTCGGAAATAGCAGTTTCAAGGCTTTCTTTAGTTCTACCAATCCCAACTTTATCCCAAACAATCTTCCCTAAACTTCTATGGAAATCGATGATGGTACGACTTCCTTTTACGTTAAAAAGTTTGTTAATAAAATCTTGAGATTCTTTTTCAGCAGAAACAAAAGCTTCGTGATCTGTACCGTAACGAGTGCCTGGTTTCAAATCGGCTAAGTAATTACCAATTGTAGCTGGTAGAACAAAGTAACCGTCAGATAAGCCTTGCATCAAAGCACTTGCTCCGAGTCGGTTAGCACCATGATCAGAAAAATTAGCTTCACCTGCGGCAAAAAGCCCTGGAATGTTGGTCATTAAGTTGTAATCAACCCAAAGCCCGCCCATTGTGTAATGAACTGCTGGATAAATTTTCATTGGCTGCTTGTAAGGGTCCTCTCCCATGATATTTTTGTACATATCAAAGAGGTTACCATATTTAGCAGAAATTGTATCAATGCCATCTCTTTTAATAGCATCGCGGAAATCTAGATAAACAGCTAATCCAGAATCGCCCACTCCTAAACCATCATCGCATACCATTTTAGCATTACGAGATGCCACATCACGAGGAACAAGATTCCCAAAACTTGGGTAGCGTTCTTCGAGGTAGTAATAGCGTTCTTCATCAGGAATATCACTTGGCTTTCTGTCGTCACCTTTCTTTTTAGGTACCCAAACTCGGCCATCGTTTCTTAAACTTTCACTCATTAGTGTTAGCTTAGATTGATAATCGCCAGAAACAGGAATACATGTTGGGTGAACTTGAACGTAGCATGGGTTAGCAAATAAAGCACCACGTTTGTGAGCTCTCCAAGCTGCTGTTGCATTCGAGTTTTTTGCATTGGTAGAAAGGTAGAACACATTTCCGTACCCACCGGTTGCTAAAACAACGGCATCAGCTTCCCATTTCTTTAATTCGCCAGAAACTAAATCTCTTGTGATAATACCACGAGCTTTGCCATCAATAATAACTACATCAAGCATTTCGTGACGTGGGAAATACTCTATTTTTCCTTCATTCACTTGGCGCATCATAGCTTGGTATGCACCTAATAATAACTGCTGACCCGTTTGGCCACGCGCATAAAATGTTCTAGAAACTTGAGCACCACCAAAAGAACGATTCGCTAATAACCCGCTATACTCGCGAGCAAAAGGAACGCCTTGAGCAACTGCTTGATCAATAATTTCGTTAGCAACTTCAGCTAATCGATACACATTCCCTTCTCGTGATCTGTAATCGCCACCTTTAATAGTATCGTAGAACAGTCTCCAAATACTATCGCCATCATTCGGATAGTTTTTTGCGGCATTTATACCACCTTGAGCTGCAATACTGTGTGCACGGCGTGCTGAATCTTGAATACAGAAACTTTTAACATTGTAGCCTAACTCAGCCATACTTGCAGCGGCAGCGCCGCCAGCAAGTCCTGTTCCTACAATAATTACTTCATACTTTCGCTTGTTGTTTGGAGAAACAAGCTTCATGTCTTTTATGTGTCGACTCCACTTTTCTTCTAATGGGCCTTCTGGTATTTTCGCGTCTAATTTCATTGATATTCCCTTAATAAGATATAAGTGAGCCTGTACCGCCAGTAATATAGATATACAGCGGGATGAAGATGAATGCTAGCATAATTACGATGGCAAAGCCGTAAGCAAACGTCTGAATTCTTTTAGAAGTCTCTTTATCCTTCATTCCTAAAGAAGTAAATGCACTCCAAAAACCGTGGGATAAGTGCAAAATTAGCAATCCGAGAACGGCTACATATCCAACTACTATCCAAGTTTTCTGGAATTCTTCGAGTACTAATTTTCTAAGATCTCGAACTTCAACTCCGTCTACCATAGAAGAATAATCAGCGCCAAATTTAAAATGAATGATGTGTAGCACTAAAAATATCAACACAATGGTGCCTGTGTAAATCATGCTTTTTGAAGCCAATGATTGGTGACTAGCGCCACCTCTAGTTTTGTATTGCTTATAATTTTCTGGACGAGCTTTTCGTCGGTTCCACCAAATAGAAACACCTAGAATAGTGTGGTATATAAAGAAAAAGGCTAATCCAGCTTCTATTACATATAGAAAAGGTCCTAGATTCTCGAGAGTTTTGGTATATAGATTAAAGGCATCTTTCCCGCCAAAGATTGAGAAATTACCTATTAAGTGACTAATCAGAAATAGCATTAAACCTATTCCTGTGATGCCCGTCATTATCTTACGGCCAACTTGCGATTTCATCGCTTTTAAAAGTGAAGGCATGAGTGCGTGTTAGTTGATTTTGTTTTTAGTGTATTTAACAAGTCTGTTTAATACTTAGTTTCTACTTTTGTATGAAACTAAATTTCCACCCAGATTACATCTAGAAAATCGCTTTTTCCCTTTTGAATGGCAAGGTAGATTAACTCTAAATACAGATTATGAATCCATATTAAAGAAACCGTACTTTTATGTACTAAAAAATTCGACATTTACTACCTCTGAAAACTCTGCAAAAACATATTAATTCTAACTTTCGAGAACGAGGATCTAAGTTTTTGGGCTTTTTATTCCCTTGTGAGAATGAAGAAATGTTCCATCTTGAGTTGAACGAGCTTAAATCTAAGTACCCAGATGCCTCTCATCATTGCTATGCATATAGAATAAATCCGAATGCACTAGCAGAGTTTAGTAGCGACGACGGAGAGCCTTCAGGAACGGCTGGTTTGCCCATTCTTAACCAACTCAAGTCTTACGATGTGGTTAATGCCGCCGCAGTTGTTGTACGCTATTTCGGTGGAACTAAGCTCGGGAAACCTGGCCTTATCGAGTCTTACGGGCAAGCCGCCGAGGAATGTCTACAGCTCGCTACTCTAAGTTCTATAATTCGTGTTCAGCTTTTTGATGTAGAGTACGCTTACCCTCAAGAGAATCTTATAAACAAACTGGTTCTTAATCATAATTTGATGGAGCAGCAATCGGAATATCTGGCTCAGGTTCGAAAAACTTTTGCTTGCCCTATTGAGAACAGTGCCAACTTTGAAGCAGAATTAGAATCTCTTGCCCATCTTTCCATTACATTCACCAAAAACGAAGAAAGCTTTATCGCAGGATAGAAGATATTCCTGTCCTAAGGTTTTGCTTAGGCGAAAAATCCCTTCATAGCTAAAAATTTGGTAATTGGTAGGTGTAAATACTGTCTTCTACGGTTGAGTCGATGGCATATATCGTATTAAACTTTTCGGAAATGGTAAATTGGGTGATTTTACGGTCGAATGCTCCTCGATATAAAGGCTCACCTCCCAATTCCATATTTCAAAGATTGTATCAGATTGATTTGCACGAACACATCACTTGGTTACTCCATATTATTACTAACATAATCACGCATCCAAAATAATATTAATTTGCATAGATACAATACTGTGGTATGTTTAGGGTTAACATCAGGAATGTTCTTTCCATTAATATTGATAATCAAATGGATTCTATATGAGGTTTATAAAAACTTTCATCCTTACATCGGTAGTCTTTATCACATCTTCATTAACTGTAAAAGCTCAAATTATTTCAGATTTACCTGCGAACTCAATGAGTTATCAATCTTTTAACGAAACCAATCCTAAAACTATCGAATCCGAAATATCTAGTTTTGATTTTGATAATAACGATGTGAAAGAGAGCTTAAGAAATCAGAAAGTTATCTATTTTGAATTACTTGGAAATGGTGGATTTTATTCCGTCAACTATGAACACTTCATCAGAGACAGAGTAAGTTTAAGAGGTGGTGTATCCTATATGTTTCATACCAAGGATAATTTAATTATCGATGTCGGCGGGCTAACAGTAGTTCCAATTTCTATTAATAGAATTATGCACATAAAAGGTGACTCATTCTTTGAAACTAGTATCGGTCCATCTTTTGGTATCGTTAGCGGTAATGCAGCCGTTGCTATCGTTTCAGGAATCGGGTTTCGAGAACAACCAACTGGTAAGGGCACATTTACTCGAGTTACTTTAAATCCGTTACTCTATTTTGATGATGGTGCTCGATTTGGAATAACAGCTGGTATCTCACTTGGATTTAGTTTTAAATAAGAGTTGTAAAAGCGACCATTCTACTTACCCAAACTTCCTAAAAACCTCATCCCCACCTTAGGAACGCAATCCATTCCTATTTATGTTAAGATCGATGAACTCGTGGGTACTACGCTATTTTCTCTAATTTCTTTAGAGTAACGTTTACATATTTATTTAATCATTCTGCGTAAATACTCACTAGATTTATATAATTATTATTCGACTTTTGATTTAAACTATTATTATTAAATGATGAAAGATATTCACGATGAGGTTTCTGTCTATTATGGCAAAACCTTGCAAAATTCCTCCGATTTAAAAACTTCTGCTTGTTGCACAACCACTTCCTACCCTCCCCACATTAAATCCATTCTTAGTGAACTGCACGACGAAACACTGAGCAAGTATTACGGATGTGGACTTACCATACCAAATGAACTTGAAGGCCTAAAAGTGCTCGATTTGGGTTCTGGCTCTGGTCGTGATTGCTTTATTCTTAGCAAACTTGTTGGTGAAGATGGCTCCGTTATAGGTGTAGATATGACCGATGAACAACTGGATGTTGCAAAAAAACATCAGGCTTATCATGCCGAGAAGTTTGGTTTTTCGAATGTTGAATTTCTGAAAGGAAACATTGAAGACTTAGGCTCTTTAAACATTCCTAGAAACTCATTAGATCTTATTGTTTCCAATTGTGTGGTAAATTTAGCCACCGATAAAACGGCGGTGTTACAAGGAGCCTTCGATTTACTAAAAGAAGGTGGAGAAATGTATTTTAGTGATGTTTACGCCGACCGTAGAGTTCCACAACACTTAGCCAAAGACCCTGTACTCTATGGAGAATGTTTGAGTGGAGCTTTGTACTGGAATGATTTTCTAAGCATCTCAAAAAAAGTAGGCTTCCTCGATCCAAGAAGTGTTTCTGCTGAAATAATATCTATTAATGACCCAGAAACTGAAGCTAAAGTTGGGCTTATCAACTTCTACTCTATTACCTACCGATTGATAAAACTTCCAAAGCTAGAAAGCGATTGCGAAGATTATGGACAAGCAGTACGCTACAAAGGAACCATTCCTCACTCTAAAGATTCCTTTACTCTAGACGACCACCATTTCTTTGAAACGGGTCACATTAAAACCGTTTGTGGCAATACTTACATGATGTTAATAGATACTCGCTTTGCAAAACATTTCGATTTTTCGGGAGATTTTTCACAACACTTTGGCATATTTGAAGGATGCGGTGGTAACGCTCCTTTTGCTACCAACGAAACTAGCAATACAATCGGAGATGGCTCATGCTGTTAAAAGAACAAGAAATTGATAAGAACTTTCACAAAAATGGGAAATTTCGCCAGCCTAAAGTAACAGCCAAAGGTGAAGACAGAGCTTATGTAGAGCTTACAAAGCTTGAAACACTTTGGTTTAACACCGGAACACGTTGCAATTTACAATGCCAAAACTGCTATATCGAGTCGTCGCCCACCAACGACGAACTTCTATACATCTCTAAACAAGAAGTAGAAACTTATTTAGATGAAATCAGGGATTTAAAACTTGGCACACGTAATATTTCGTTTACTGGTGGTGAACCATTCCTCAATAAAGAAATGATTCCCATCATCAAACTCTGTCTGAGTCGTGGTTTTGAAGTGCTGGTACTGTCCAATGCTTATCGTGCAATCGATTCATATTTCGATGAGCTTACCGAGTTAAATAAAGCTTATCCGAACAAACTCACGCTCCGAATTTCTTTAGATCATTATACCGCAGAAATGCATGAAGTTGAACGTGGACCAAAAACGTTCAATCGTACTTTAGTTACCATGAAGAAGCTTTTTGATATGGGGCTCAACATTGCGGTTGCTGGTCGGTCGTTGGCAAACGAATCTAGTATTGAAGCATTAACTGGTTATCAAAGTATTTTAGATGAGTACGAAATTGGTATTCGTGTAGTGGATGGTAAAAACATCGCAATATTTCCTGAGATGACTACAACAACCGATGTCCCAGAAATCACTACTTCTTGTTGGGATATCTTGCACGTAAAACCTGAAAACCAAATGTGTGCCACAGAGCGCATGGTGGTTAAGCGTAAAGGCACCGATACTCCCGTTGTTTTGCCATGTACGCTTATTGCCTACGATCCACAATTTGAACTTGGAACAACTCTAAAAGAATCATTCAAAAAAGTATATCTGAACCATCCGTATTGTGCACAGTTCTGTGTGCTTGGTGGGGCAAGTTGTTCTGCTAAATAGGTAGAAGTATCACCACTTAGTTTCAACAAATTTCATTGGATTGAATATCTCAGGATTTAGCGAGTCGGGGATCACTATTTCTGAGTATTCTTCCAATAAACCAATATTCCCATTTGCTTTAAAAATTACTTCGGGCGCAATCCATCCCTCTCCCAATTCCTGATAATTATTGAACTGTACCTCTTGGATGGTATTTTGTCTACCGACGATAAAATTACGCACAAAAACTAGACGTTCGGTGTCAATCCAAAATTGTGGAATGGTTGAATCTGCTTTATCGGTTCCAACCACATATACCGCTCGCCCTTCCCATTCATCCATATAAAATTTACTCAGGTCGTAACCATTGCTAGTTAATTGTTCTGCGGTTGCTTCAGGGGCTTGGTGGTACACATCAAAACCTAAAACCAATAAATCATGCACTCGCTCTACTTCTTGAATAAGCTGTCCATTTGCGTATCCAAATTGAGTTCCACTCTTAAATAAAATACCGTTATTACTATTCTTGTCGTCGAATTTAATGGCCAGATTACTTGGCAAACTCATCAATTCATACCACATCTGCGTTCTCGCAACTTCACCCTTAGCACCATAAAAAGTTGTCTTCTGAGTAAAACTCAGATTTTTGTACCATTTACCTTCGTACGTTTCGTACATTTTCGCAAGTACATCATGCCCGCTTTTTATGTCATTCTGTTGAAAGGAATAAGCCGAAAAGCTTATTGATATAAAAATGATAAGTGTTAGGAAAAACTTTTTCATGTAGAGAACAGACTAGATATAATGTGTATGTTTAATGGTAATGATATTAACGCTCAAATAATTTAAAATTCTATAAAAAGCAGAGACTGATTCTTAGCCTAAGAAAAACTATTTTTAAGAAAATTTTACTATGAAGATTTATACTAAAAAAGGCGACCAAGGCGAAACCTCACTTTACGGTGGGCAACGTGTTTCTAAAAGTTCTAAGCGCATTGAAGCTTATGGAACAGTAGACGAACTCAATTCGATTTTGGGAATGGCTAGCGCCTTACCTGCTACCAACTATACGAATGAAGCGATACTAACCGTGCAAAACCATTTGTTTGTTCTCGGGGCAGATTTAGCAACTCCACACAGTAAAGAAGTTCGAATAGATCGCATCAGTTCATCCGAGATTGAATGGCTAGAAAAGTCTATCGATTTTATGGAAGATGCTCTTCCGCCTCTAAAGAGCTTTATTTTACCTGGAGGCTCTCAAGCTGGTTCACTTTTTCATTTTGCAAGAACAGTGTGCCGACGAGCCGAACGTATTACTGTAGAATGTAGTAATGAAGAGCAAATTTCTGATTTAACAGTAATGTATTTAAACCGACTTTCTGACTTTCTGTTTGTATTAGCCCGTTACGAAAACAACCGTGCTCAACAAGAAGAAACTCCATGGACTCCAACTAAATAACAGATGGCACTCAGTAACAAGGCAAAATCTTATATATCCAAAAACGTCCGTAAAAAAAGTACTAAGCAGATTGCTGCAACGCTTAAACTGGATATTAGTGAAGTTCAAGATTATATCGACACTTTAAAGAAGCCACTCCCTTTAAAGAAAAAGATTCTTTTTTACGGAATCACTCTTTCCATACCCATTCTGTTTTTTGTGATTCTTGAACTTGGTTTGCGAAGTGTTAACTACTTAGGCAATACCGATTTATTTGTAGATCCAAACATTTCGATGGATGAATATCTCATCCCAAATCCAAATTTCGCCGCACGTTATTTCTTTTATACTAACGTAATCCCAAATCCTTCCATTGATGTGTTTTTAGCTGAAAAGCCAGAAAATGGATTCCGTGTTTTTGCGATGGGTGGTTCATCTGCTGCGGCTTATCCCTATGGTTTTAATGGCTCTTTTTCCCGCGTTGTAAGCGATGTGCTAACGGATGCTCTTCCCGATAAAAAAGTAGAAGTCGTTAATGTGGGTATTTCGGCAATTAACTCTTACACTTTATACGATCAGGTAGATGAAATTCTAGCTCAATCTCCTGATGCAATTATGATTTACGCAGGGCATAACGAGTTTTATGGAGCGCTCGGTGTGGGATCTAATGAAAATCTAGGGGCTTTCCCTGGTTTTGTTCGGTTTTATCTAAAACTACAACGTTTTAAGACATTTCTGTTTCTAAGAAATCTAATTGTTGATTCCGGAAAATGGCTAGCTAGCATATTTTCGAGCGAAGAGCCCATTCAAGGAACACTGATGGAACAGATGATTAGCTCCCGCTCTATTGAACTAGACAGCCCTAAGTATGAGCTTGCGATGATTCAATTCGAAAGCAACATGTCTGCCATTATTCAGCAATTTGAGGAGAACGGTGTTCCTGTTTACTTTGCTAGTGTTGCAAGCAATATCAAAGACCAGCCCCCTTTTGTGGATATAACTGATGGCGAACAACCATCGGCTTTGCAAACCTATAAAAAAGCTCAACAAACGTTTTCTGCGGGAGACATCACTTCAGCAAAACGTGAATTTACCATTGCAAAAGATTTAGACGGATTGAAATTCAGAGCACCATCTCAAATTAACTCCATCATCAGTTCGCTTTCCAACACCTTTTCAAACACCATATACGTGCCCGTTGAAGAATCTATGTCTACAGAATCTCCTGAAGGTATTATTGGTAATAATCTCATGCTAGAGCATTTACATCCAAATCAAGTTGGATATTTCACAATTGGGAAAACCTTCTCAGAGGCTTTACTTAGCGATTTACACAATCAAGGGTTAACTCAGTTTGAAGTTAGTGATTGGGAAAGCTACAAACAGAAAATGTACCTTACCGAATATGACAAGCGTGTTGCTTGGCACCGAGTGAAAACTCTAAAACAAGGCTTTCCTTTCATTCAAAAAGGAACCGTCACCTCTTACCAATTGAATTACAAACCTTCTAGTTTAGCCGATAGTTTGGCATTCGAAACGGTTCAAAATTCTAAAGGTTGGGATCGTGCAAAAATTGAGTTGGCGATTAGCTACGAAAAATCGAACCATCCAGAAATGGCCCTCGAAGAATATCTAGGTTTGTCTAGAGACCAACCCTGGAATGATTCTCCTTATACCTTTGCCGCAAAAATATTATTGAATCAAAACGATTTAAAAGGCGCCGAACCTCTACTCAGAAAAGCTTACGAAATCACAAATGAAGAAGCCTATGTAAACAAAATGCTTGGCGCTATTGAGCTTAATGAAGGTAATGTAAAAGAGGCTATTGCTCTACTAGAAAAATCCAGAGCGTTAAATCAAAACGATCCTCAAATGCTTTTCAATCTCGCTGGTGCATACGGAACCGACCAACAGTTTGAGAAAGCACTTGAAATAGCTAACCAAGTCAATCGGATTAGTCCTAACTTCCCAGGTCTACAGGCGTGGCGACAAATATGGCAACAAGAACTCGATCAAATTATACAATCTAAAAAAAGGTAACTATGGCACTAATGATTTCTGTATCCGGAATTCGTGGAATTTTTGGGACCGACTTAACCCCCGAAAATTTAGCGCGCTTTACTGCTGCTTATGGAACTTGGCTTAATGGCGGTACCGTTGTGCTTGGACGAGATAGCCGTGTTACTGGCAAGATTTGTGAAGATATTGTAGCTGCCACCTTAGCTAGTGTGGGTTGCGATGTAATAAAAGTAGGAATTGTACCTACCCCAACCGTTGCTATGGGCGTTTTAAAATATGGAGCTGCTGGCGGTATCATTATCTCAGCTAGCCATAACCCTGCCCAATGGAATGCTTTGAAGTTGCTGAATGGCAAAAGTGAGTTTATGGATGCAGAAGAAGGACGTAAAATGATTGAAATTGCGGACTCTGGTAATTTCTCGTACCAGCCCTATGATAAAATTGGCGTCATTAGAGAAGACAACGCCCTTTTAGATTATCACATCGATAAGATTCTTGAATTACCGTACATAAATCCAGAGAAGATTGCTGCATCCAATTTTTCTGTAGCCGTTGATGCTGTAAATGGTGCTGGTTCTCTAGCTGTTCCAACATTATTAGAAAAACTTGGGGTAAAAACTATACACAAGATTCATTGTACACCAAACGGTTTATTTCCTCATAACCCAGAACCTATACCTGAGCATTTAACCGAGATCTGTACACTCGTTAAAGAGACTGGTGCTGACCTAGGCGTTGTTACCGATCCTGATGCCGATCGCCTTGCGCTTGTAGATAATACTGGAACTCTTTTCGGTGAAGAATACACCCAAGCCACCATTTTCGATTTTATTTTGAGTAAAAATGCAGGAGCTACTGCAACTAACCTTTCTTCATCTCGCGTTGCTGATGATGTAACCAACAAATTCGGCAAAATCTGCCATCGTTCTGCCGTAGGCGAAATCAATGTTGTTAAGAAAATGCAAGAAGTTGATGCCGTTGTTGGAGGCGAAGGAAGTGGTGGTATTATTATACCAGACTTGCACTACGGTCGTGATGCTTTAGTTGGAATTGCAGCCGTAATACAATGGCTAGCTGAACAAGGAACAACTTCAGCGGAATACAGAGCAACTCTACCTAATTACTACATGAGCAAAAGTAAAATTCAGCTTGATGAACTCGGTAAAGATGCTGACGAAGTTCTCGAAATGGTTAAAAAGCATTTTGCTAGTTTAAACCCAAATACAATAGACGGTGTAAAAGTAGATTTTGAAGAAGGATGGGTTCATCTTCGTAAATCAAATACAGAGCCTATCATAAGAATTTATACGGAAGGCAGAACTCCTGAAGCGGCCATTGCATTTGCTCAAAAAATTAAAAATTTACTCTAACATACATTCATTAACAGGAACCTATACATTGAAAGCATTGTTACACCAAATAGCTGGAATAGCAATTGCGAACCCCAGCTTACTTTTCTTTCAATTGGTTCAATAAAATTATGAGTACTCCTTTGAAAAAGACTTCCATCCTCACTTTACTTGCTCTGCTTACAATACAAGCTTGTGCACAAAAAACTAAGACTGAAACCCAGCCCGTAAAAGCACCACCGACTACTGAGATTGTCTATACAGAGCAAGATGCTGCCATATTCGCTGACATCATTGCTAAGTACAAAGATGATAGCGAGAAACCCATTGGAGCCCTCATTCCTGAAATTGGTAAGTATTTTTTAGGGGATGAATATGTAGCACATACGCTTGAAGTTGGAGACAAAGAAGAGCTGATTGTAAACCTACGTGAATTGGATTGCACCACTTATGCTGAAAACCTTTTAGCCTTGGCACGTACTATAAAATCAGAAAATCAAACGTTTGAGCAATTTGCATCAGAGATTGAAAAAATCCGATATCGAAATGGCTCTAGAGATGATTACCCATCTAGATTACATTATTTTAGTGATTGGATTTACGACAATAAAACTACCGGTTTAGTAACCACTCCTGCCGATAGCTTTGGGGAGCCCTTTCCAAATAAAGTCAGCTTTATGAGCACACATCCCGACAGCTACAAGCGCATAAAAAACAATCCTGATTATGTTTCTATAATTGAACAACAAGAGCAAGAAATTAACAGCAAACAATACTTTTACTTACCTAAAGAGAAAATTGCTGAATACGAGCATCTACTAAAAGAAGGCGACATTATTGGTCTAACAACTAGTATTGATGGTTTAGATGTTGCCCATGTTGGTGTTTTAATTAAAATGGATGATGGGTTACATTTGCTAAATGCATCTCAATCTAGTATGAAAGTTGAAATTTCAGACAAACCGATTTCTTCGTTCCTAAAACCAAATTCTAAGAATACTGGAATCATGGTTGCTAGACCAACCGAATAATCTAAGACTTATACTATGCTTAAGTGGAACGACATTCTGGCCCTTTCTAAAAATGAAAACCCAAAACCAGACCGTAGGGTTGAAAAGACTAATGCTGAATGGCAGGCCGAACTAACTCCCGAGCAATTTGCAATAACTCGCCAGAAAGGTACGGAGCGTCCTTTTTCGAATGATGTTTGTAGCCGTTTTGAGCCAGGAATTTATGCATGTGTTTGTTGCGACACCTTGCTTTTTGATGCTGACGAAAAATTTGAAAGCGGCTCTGGGTGGCCTTCATTTACACAAGCTATTAAAGAAAATGCAGTCGCTTATAATGGCGATTTCACTCATGGAATGGTTCGAGTAGAAATTATCTGCAACACCTGTGACTCTCATCTTGGGCACGTTTTCCCAGATGGCCCTGCTCCTTCAGGATTGCGCTATTGCACCAATGCCGTGAGTTTGAAAAAGATTGAGGAATGAGCTGTTAGCTGTTAGCTGTTAGCTGTTAGCTGTTAGCTGTTAGCTGTTAGCTGTTAGGGGCAAACTCTCAATCCTAATTCATAATCCAAAATTTATAATTTATCCTCGTTCCGTAGCTCCGCTGCGGAACGCCTCCTTGGAGCTCTGCTCCAAATACCCAATCAATCTAACCTAAAAAATCTCTTAAGTCTGTGACTTGAGAGTAGTAGTACAGCAAGTTGCAAACTTGAAAGATTGTGGGAGGACCGTCATTCAGAGGCTACTGCCGATGAATCTTCAAAACTCAGTAATCAGAAATTCCCCTAGCTCCAACGAAGAGACTCCAATTTAAAAGCGATTTAGGTGAGTATGCTTGGAACTAGCCCAAAGCCCTCCAAACTCAAATCGCCGTTTAGAGTTTATGGTATGTACTAAACCCGAGATTCGGGGTCAGACCAAAAATACAACCATTAAAAAGATGAGTGGGATAACGAGCTCGGAAAAAATCCTGAGCCTAACCTCATAGCTCAAATCTCACAACTCACTACTATTTAATCAACGTCATTTTATTGCTAATAACCGATCGATCCGTGCGTAGCTGATACAGATATATCCCACTGGCAAGCTCTTGCCCAATGCTATTTGCGTCAAAAGTCACCTGATGCGACCCAATTGATTTGTTGCCATCTACTAGGACCGCAACTTCTTTCCCAAGCATATTAAACACTTTTAAAGTTACGTGGCTAGACTCCTGTAAATGATATTTAATTACCGTACTTGGATTAAATGGATTTGGGTAATTTTGGCTTAAACTCATTTGGTATGGCGTGCTTTCATCTTCAGACTCCACTCCCGTTGCGGTTCCGTTATAAGACGCCAAAGTCGCAAGATTAAGCTGGGTAATCCTTTTCACCAACTCTATATTTATTGTTTCAAAAACATCTTCGGTAGTATGGTAGTATGGGTTCTTATTGTAATAGTCATTACTCTTCCATGGAGCGTTTTCAATAAGAAGAATAGCTGGTATTCCTACATCTGAAAAAGATTGGTGGTCGCTATAAGTACCTGTTTCAAAAGGTGCTTTATTCGTAATCAAGCCGATTGAAAAGTCTTTATTTGCCTTTACAAACTTTTCGCCTAAAGTAACCGATTCATTCCCTACAAACTTCTCATCCTTTACAATAGATGCGTAATCATTAAAGTCATTAAAACCAATCATATCCATAGAAACCATGCCAATAATTTCATTTTCTACAGTCTTGATTTGATTGGCAAAGTGAGTACTTCCATGATGATTATACTTGTAATTAGCACCATATTCTTCAGCCCCAAATGCTACCAGTTTAATGGTAAAATCATTAGCAAAATTAAACTGCTCATCGCTCAT
The DNA here is from genome assembly GCA_048267905.1 of Balneola sp. Classification (GTDB taxonomy): domain Bacteria; phylum Bacteroidota; class Rhodothermia; order Balneolales; family Balneolaceae; genus Balneola. Next base: position 216,059 of record JBLWWM010000002.1, on the reverse strand, counting down.
TAGTCGAGCCAGTTCCAAAATAGATGCAATTCCAGTTGCATTATCATCGGCACCAGGGGCTTCAATAGATTTCCAGTTGGCTCCATTTTTACCCCAGTTACTGTCGTTATTTGCTGTGGCATCAAGGTGGGCGCCTATAACAAAGATTTTTTCGGGATTTGTACTGCCTTCGATGGTTGCAACTACATTAACCTGTGGCTGATTGTTATAAGGACTAGTAGCTGTTGCAATGTAGAACGTGTCTAATTCCACGGAGGTGAGTCCCGAAAAGCTATCGAATACTTTTTTTATATAAACTGCTGCACTGTCTACACCTCGTGTAAAAGTAATTCTACTTCGAGTACCTCCTGCATTTTCTAGGGCTAGAATATGCTCTGATAGTTTTTCGATAGACACTTCATCTATCATTCTAAAAATTCGATCTTCAGGATTCTGAGCATTTGCATTTACGTTACTAAAAGTAATGATTGCCGAAATCAGAAAATAGTATAGACAAGCTTTCTTCAAAATCAATTTATTATGAGTGAGACTAATAGAGTAAGGATATTAGTCGGCTAAAGTAACTTTTTTACCCGAGGTTCTTCAAATCATTTTTTGTAAACTTTTTTTTCTGGATCATTACATACTTCTACTTGCCCTTTTAGAAGTAGCGAATTGATTCAACCGCTCTAAAAAAGAAATGCTGTAAGTATCTAAATCTATTTAGGATGATTTTATAACCCTATTTACCTAAAATTAGGCCTCAGGTAAATAGTCAGTTGGCAACATTCTACAAACAGGTGTATATCTCCAAGCACCCGTTATCTTCACTAAATCTGGGTTTTTGAGTATCCCATTTTTTGTAAATTCTGCTTTGTCAGACATTATGGTAATCCAAGACGTTTGATAATCGTAAAGCTTTAGTCCCATTATACCATTTGGATCATGATTCCCTTTTCTGATATACTCAACTCTAATCTCATCTGGGCTTCCAATATTAAAAGTGCCTAACGAGTTGCCTCGTGTAATGATTTTTTCCTTACCAATTTCAATATCACTAGCAGATGAAGTTGAATACGCCATAATAGTTGTGTTTTGTACATAGGTACCAGAATACAATCTATATGAGAAATAGAATGGTGATTTCTCGCTAGCCATGGAAATCAAAAAATGTCTAAATGAGCCATTAAACATCTCGTTTCTCTTTTTAGCCCACTTTTTAGCTTGTGCGTCATCTGTGGGTGTTAATTCTTTAAAGAAATAATCTGCATCCTGATCAACACCTACGATATCTCCATAGTCTTTAGAAGCATAGTCTCTAAGTTCAACCGTTACCTCGTAGCCAAGCTCATTATTAAGTACTTTTAGTTGAACAGGCTTTTTAACTCTAAGAGTATTGTCATCAACCATTTCTTCAAACAACACATCTTCTGGGTTTAACAGCTTACAGTTCAAATCATCATTTATATAATAGTTTATGAACTTTTGGAGAACTTCCGAGTTTACCTCATCTATTTTTGTAGATGTAGAACCTGAAACAGACTCATTATCAGCCTCATCTTGCACAAAACCACCACATTCGGAGTTATATGCATACTTGTTTGATTTGAGAGATGTGTCGGAAATTTCAAAGCTCAGATCATCAATTTCAGTTTCTAGAGTGTTAATAGTCACTTTCTCAACAACTTGACCTGCTCCTTCTTTGCATGCCTCAATTTCATAATAACCAGCAGGTAAGTACATGCTGAAAGCCCCATTCTCATCAGTCTCGCTAGTTATAGTAGTGCCTTTTACAACTAGATTCGCATTCTGAATGGGTTTACCTGTTTCAAGGCTTTTCACAACCCCTTTAACTGGTTTATAGGGCATAGAAGCCGTTTCTGAGATAGCTATATTTGTATTTTTACAGGAAAATAAAACAGCAAGAATCGAGCAAAGTACCGTAGTACTAATGAATTTCAACTTCATATTTAAAATAGGTTGTACTAATAATAGATTTGGAAGCGGTTTTTCATCTAACTAACTATTAACTAAATTTTTAATCGCTTGGAATAGTATATAAAATTACACACTTATTACTTTATTTGATAGGCTATTTTTCTTTTTTTTTCAACTTTTAAGAACTAATTACTCTTTACCCTTAGTTAAGAGTTTTATTCTAGCCATTACCACGGCCGCTCTAAATCTTTTTTAGAAAAGATTTTTTCCCTAATCTCGTACATACTTCCTTTAGGAGCTTCTAAATCTAGTGGGGCATTTCCAAATAATCGAAATAATAGCGCAATCGGTGTGATGAAAAGATAATAGACAAATGAGAGTATTAATGGAGTGGTAACCTTGCTTAGGACTTCCGCAAGTTTATACCATCCCCATACAATCATATCGCCCACTTTAGGAGTGGCTAAACACAAAATACCAATGAGTAATGAAAGATAAGCGAGAGCCTCATCATTAGTAATAGCCGCAATCGCCAATAAACCAGTAACAATTACAAGTTGTGTTTTTGGGGTCTCAGGATCTGTTTTTATGAATAATAAATTTCTTTTAGGAAGCATTTAATCGTTAAAATAATGTGTAAATAAATGGAGCTATTGATGAACCTCCTCCAATCACAATTAGAAAGCCAAGAAGCAACAATACCAAAATTACAGGAGCAAGCCAGAATTTCTTACGCTCCTTCATAAACATCCATAAATCTTTTAATAAGTCCATATCGTAAAGTCTTAAATAAATTGTTTAAACGTTAATCTTTTTCAAACGTAATCTTTGCCGTCCACTCAGGCTGATCTTTCTTAGAGAAAACATAGTCACCAATTACCAAATAGTCCATCTCTGTATTCATAAAGCATCGATATGCATCTTCCGGAGTGCAAACAATGGGCTCACCTCTAACATTGAAACTGGTATTAATCACAATCGGGCAACCTGTTCGCTCTTTAAAGGCATTAATCAAATTCCAGTAACGTGGGTTTGTGTCTTTGTGAACAGTTTGTACTCTTGCTGAAAAATCAATGTGAGTAATGGCAGGGAGTTCAGATCGCTTAACCGCCAATTTTTCTCGTAATGGAAGCTCAAAGTAATTACTAGGTAATTCCTCTCTGCGTTCCTCTTTTATGGGTTGAACCAGAAGCATATAGGGGGAATTTCCCTTTAAATCAAAATAGCTTGAGGCATCTTCAGCAAGAACAGATGGCGCAAAAGGACGAAATGATTCTCTATATTTAATCTTCAGATTCAATTTCTTTTGCATGTCTATTCTTCGAGGGTCAGCAATAATACTTCTCCCGCCTAGTGCTCTAGGCCCAAATTCCATCTTTCCTTGAAACCAGCCAATAACATTTCCCTCATTTAACAGCTGTGCAACTTTTGTGTATAATTCTGGCTCTTCAACTTTCTCGTAGATAGGTTTGAACTTTCGCAAACTTCTTTCGACATCAATATTCAAATACTCTGGACCTAGAAAAGCGCCCTGCATCGAGTCTGGATTTTGAGGAAATCGTTCCTCGCCAAAATAAATATGATGGGTTGCTAACGCTGCTCCAACCGCACCACCAGCATCTCCAGCTGCGGGCTGAATATAAATTTCATCAAATATCCCAGCTTTTTGTAATCTGCCATTTGCTACACAATTCAATGCTACTCCACCAGCCATACACAGAACACTTGCTCCAGTTAATTCTTTGGCATGTTTTGCCATCTTTAGCACAATTTCTTCCGTAACCATTTGAATAGCTAGGGCTAAATCTGCTTCATATTGCTCAAATTCGTTCTCATTCTCTCTTCTTGGAAACCCAAAAAGTGTTTCCCACTTTTTCTCATTTACCATTTTCAAACCCGTTGCATAATCAAAATATTTTTGATTCAGCCATATCGAGCCATCATCTTTAACCTCAATCAATTCACTTTTTATGCTCTGTATATACTGTTCGAGAAGTTCCGAATTAGGATTGCCATATGGCGCCAATCCCATCAACTTATACTCTCCAGAATTGACTTTAAAACCCAAGAAATAAGTAAACGCAGAGTATAACAATCCCAGTGAATGGGGAAATTTCAGTTCTTTTAAGATGGTAATATCTTTGCCTTTTCCGTGACAAATAGAAGCCGTAGCCCATTCACCAACACCATCAATAGTTAAAATAGCAGCATCTTTAAATTTACATGGATAAAATGCGCTAGCTGCGTGGCTTAAATGATGCTCGGGAAATAATAGAACTACCTCATCTTTCTCATAATCGCCAAGTTCTTTCAGCCCATCATAAATCTGCTTTTTCAAAAACATTTTCTCTTTCAGCCAAACAGGCATCGCTGTAACGAACGAGCGCACACCTTTGGGTGCAAATGAAAGGTAAGTTTCTAGTAATCTTTCAAGCTTCAAAAATGGTTTGTCGTAAAACGCGACGGCGTCCAAGTCGTTGACGGTTAGTCCTGCTTCTTCTAAACAAAAGTGTATTGCTGAGGTTGGGAAGCGCTCATCATGCTTTTTACGCGTAAAACGCTCTTCTTGTGCTGCAGCTATAACCTTGCCGTCTTGTACCAAGCAAGCAGCTGAATCGTGATAAAATGCGGAGATTCCGAGAATGTTCATAGTTCCTTAAAATACATAACTAAAAATACGAATAGCTCAATACTTGCCAATTTGTTTTTTCCTGCTTTCTTCTTTTGTACCTTTGCTTCTTAAATTATTCATCGACTCAATTTTCTTATGATAATCTCAATGACGGGTTTTGGCCGCGGCGAAGCTACCGAGAACGGTTACAGCGCTATTGTTGAAATCAAATCGCTCAACAGCCGCTATCTCGATATAACTACCCGCCTTCCTCAACGTTTACAGGACAAAGAACTTGAACTAAAGGAAATTCTCCAAAAAAATATTAATCGGGGCAAGTTAAATATAAATATTCATGTTCTTGAAGTTGATAACGGAGAACCTCACATTGCTGTTGATGAGGTAAAAGTAAAAGCTTATACACGCATTTTAAAGCAAGTACAGCAAGCTGCCGGAATTGATGAGCCAATCAATATTCGTAACATTACTAGTTTTGGCGATATTTTCATCACTAAAGAAGAAGATGAAAATACCCTTACGTTGAAATGGTCAATCGCACAAAAAGCTACATACGCAGCTATTGAGAATTTGATTGCCATGAGAACTAGAGAGGGAAATCAGCTTAAAAAAGATTTACTCGAGCGTTTAGAAAGTATTGAACAAAATCTAAATGATGTAGAGATTGTTAGCAATGGCCGTGTAGATGAGGTTCGTGCAAAACTTACAGATCGCATTACTCAACTCCTTGAAGATGAAAACTTCGATAAAGATCGTCTTGAATTAGAGGTAGCTGTGATTGCCGACAAAATGGACATCACCGAAGAAATCGTTAGAATGCGGGCGCACATCAAGTTTTTTATTGAAGCAATAGAACAACCTGAACCAGCAGGAAGACGCCTTAATTTCCTAACTCAAGAAATGAACCGTGAACTTAACACTATTGGTTCTAAAGCAAACGATTCTGAAATAGCGCACCATATTGTACGCTCTAAAGAAACTTTGGAACAAATTAGGGAACAAGTTCAAAACGTTGAGTAATTTTTCTAGGATTTGAGGTATAAGAATGCGGATTCTAATCTCAAATCTCAGATTTTGATTCATAGGTCTATGGAAATGAAAAAAGGAAAAGTAATTATCTTAGTTGCGCCAAGTGGGGGCGGCAAGTCTACGATGGCTAAGCGGTTGTTTAAAGACTTTGAGGAACTCAAGTTCTCTGTATCTGCTACAACTAGAACGCCCCGTGAAGGTGAGCTTGATGGCGTTCATTATCACTTCTTAACACCCATAGAATTTCAACATAGAATTGATGAAAATGACTTTCTAGAATGGGAAGAATTCTATGGGGGGAAGCGTTACGGAACATTACGATCAGAGGTTGATAAAAAACTAAATTTAGGCTATTTTATACTGCTAGACATCGAGGTAAAAGGTGCCGTTAATATAAAAGAAATTTATGCAGACAACTGCTTAAGCATCTTTATTCAACCACCCTCCCTTGAAGACTTAGAGCAGCGTTTAACACTCAGAGGCACAGAAACAGCAGAGTCTTTAGCTTTGAGATTAGAACGCGCAAAGAAAGAACTTACTTACGCCGATCGTTTTGATCGGGTTATTATTAATGATGATTTAGAGACCGCTTACGCTCAAATAAGAGAAGCCGTCACCAATTTCATGAATTTAAATTGACCAATATGCCAATTCGCACAATCGATATTGAAGAGCTGAAAAAAACCACCAAGAACAAATATGAGATGTTGGTGATTATTGCGAAGAGATCTCGCCAAATTTCAGCTCAAGAAAAATTGGAGCTCGATGAAAAGCTTCAATACTTTGAAGGTTTTGATGACGACGACGAATTTTCGTTTAACGAAGAACAAGAACAGATTTCTAAAGCGTTTGAAAAACTTCCTCACGCAGTACAACGTGCTGTTGATGAAATGGAAGCTGGCGATATTTACTTCCGCCGTCCAACTGAGGACTAATTATGCTCTCCGGTAAGCGCATCATTTTAGGTGTTACCGGGGGTATTGCAGCTTACAAAGCTGTTTTCTTACTAAGAGAATTTCAAAAAGCGGGTGCTGAAGTTAGAGTTATAATGACTCCTTCGGCCACTCGCTTTGTTGGTTTAGAGACTTTTGCCTCTTTGTCTGGACATGAGGTTGCCGTTGATATCTTCCCTGAAGAATCTCAATCAACTGATTGGACACGCCATATTAATTGGGGAGAATGGGCGGATCTTTTTATTATAGCTCCTTGCACTGCTAATACTTTAGCAAAAATTGCAAATGGCATCTCAGACAATATGCTAACGAGCACTGTTTTAGCGGCTCGCTCACCGATTCTTATATGCCCAACTATGGATGGTGAAATGTACGAGTCACCTTCTGTAAATGAGAATCTTTCTAAAGTTATAGAATTTGGATATCAAGTTTTAGAACCTGAGTCTGGTTTTTTAGCAAGTGGTTTGGATGGGAAAGGTCGTTTGCCTGAGTTTGATACTATCTTAGCAAAAGCCGACGAAATTATTGGTTCAATTCAAGGTCCGTTAACTGGGAAGAAAGTACTTGTTACCGCAGGACCAACTCGTGAGTTTATTGACCCCGTACGCTTTATATCAAACCCGAGCTCTGGTAAGATGGGCTTTGCACTGGCAGAGGTTGCTCAACGCTTAGGTGCGGAAGTGAAGCTTATTCACGGCCCCGTTTCTATTCCCCTTCCCGAAGGAATTTATGTAGAAGGAATTATCAGCGCACAAGACCTCTTTTTAGCTACTCAAAAACACGCTGATGCCGACATTATAATTATGGCAGCTGCTGTTTCTGACTTCACACCGAGTACTACCCATCTTCATAAAGTAAAAAAAGAAGATGGCGAACAAAGCATCTCACTCTCTAAAACACAAGATATTTTGGCATGGCTAGGAAAACACAGATCACCTAACCAAACTCTAATTGGCTTTGCGATGGAAACGCAAAATCTAGTTGAAAATGCCACCAAGAAATTACGTTCTAAAAACGTAGACTGGATTGTTGCGAACTCCCTTTCTGATAAAGATGCTGGCTTTTCGGTAGATACCAATCACGTTCAACTTTTAGGTAAAGAACATTCCTTTTCTTTTAGAGGAACAAAGCAGGAAGTAGCCGAACTTGTACTTGCTCAAATTTTTAGCACTTCGCCAAAATAAAAGCTTTTCCTTATCACCCTAAAGTTATTAGATTAACACAAATTGAATCTCTTGTTTAGCCGTTTTGTCTAAAATTCGCCGTAAGCCTTTAATTACTCTTTTACTTCTACTTTCTTGTGCAATTAGCGGTGTTATCTTTGTTGCAACACCTGCTTATTCCCCGAAACACTTAGACTTCAGCACTGGGATTGACTCATTATTACAGGCCGAGTTTGAACTCCATTTGATTCCGAAGAATTCTGTCCGGAAATACGCTATTCCTGTCGATTCTACTTTTACTAGAAACGTATACAGAGTTGCGGTACCACCATCGTTTTCAAAAACCATGTTCCATTATGATTTACATCAGAAACTACGCAAATATAATATCGATACACCTACTCGAGTAGTTTTTCCTGAAAGGGATATGAATATTTATATTTATGATGACAAAAGCATTAGAAGTACGATTCGCTTAATTACTACTGAACCTAAAATTGTCGACTAATGGCTGAATCTCTTGCTTTACTAAACCGTTTTAAGCTCAAACAATTTCCTCAGCCCGATATTATTCAGGTTCGCTACCCTATTTTTTTATGCCATGGTTTTGGAGCCGTAGGTTCTTTAGTTAAACCGTCTCCTCTTCACGACCCATGCATGCTCATGCGTGAACATGGAATTATTGCTTTCGCACCAAATATTGTGCCTTACGCCTCCATAGAAACTCGTGCCAATAATTGGGTTGCTCTTATCAATCAAGTGTGTGAACAATACCAGATTGATAAGCTAAACGTTGTCGCTCATAGTATGGGTGGATTAGATATGCGCCATGCTTTAGCTCACTCAGCTTGTGCCGATAAAGTTGCATCATTAACTACTGTAGCCACTCCTCATCGCGGAACCTACCTCGCGGATTTCATACTTAAAACACCTGAAAAAATAACTGAGAAACTTGGCGAGGTTGTAAACTGGTTTGGTAATAATGTGTACCCCGCTGAAAAAAGTGATGCATTAAACTCAGTAGAGCAACTCACTCAGAAATTTGTCCAAGAAGTATTTAACCCTTCTACCCCAACACCAGACATTCCTATTTTTTCGTATAGTGCTGCAGTGGGAAAGGGAACCGATTTTTCATTAAATCCTGTTTTTCTTTTCCAAAACGGACATATTTTCGATAAAGAAGGGCTAAACGATTCTTTTGTTTCTATTGAAAGTGCTACTTGGGGAGAGCATTTGGGAACTATAGCTCTTTCTCATATGAATCAAATAAACGTTCAGGTTAGCAAGGAAAATAAACCCAAATATTATGATTTTTGGGTAGGCGTTGCCAAAATGCTTCAAGAAAAAGGTTTATAGCTCTCTAGAAGGTATTTTTCAATCTCTATAAGTCATCATCATCTACTTCATCAAGAAGTGAATAATCGGTGAGGTCATATTGAATTGGAGTTACTGTTGCTTTACCTTTGCTTAGTACTTTTATATCGGCATCTTCATTTTCGTCTAGCAATTCAAACTTACCTGTTAGCCAATAATATGCTCGGTTAAATGGATCTACTCTGTCTTCATATTCTTCCACATAACGGCTATCTGCCATACGGCTCCATTCAATACCCTTAAACTCTCCCTTGGGAGCGTTCACATTCAACGTAACGCCTCGCCTCAACCCGTGCTTGAAAACATACTTAATCACTCGACGAGCGGCTTCCTGAGCGCCAGAATGGTCTGCATCTTCAGCAAAGTCCGTACAACTAACGGCAATCGATGGGTATCCTAAAATGGTTCCTTCGGTTGCAGCACTTACCGTTCCTGAATATAAAATATTGATTCCAGCGTTGCTCCCATGGTTAATACCACTTAAAATAAGATCTGGTTTTCGATCTAAAAGATTACCATGAGCTAGCTTCACGCAGTCAGCAGGTGTTCCATTTACCGCAATCCCTCTAAACTTTTTTGCGATAATAATTTCATTAGCTCTAAGAGGTGCTGAGATAGTGATTGAATGGCCAACTGCACTTTGTTCGCGATCAGGAGCTACAATTACTACATCTCCAAATTCTGCGGCAACGTGTGCTAGCGCTTTAATTCCGTTAGAGTAGATTCCATCGTCGTTACAAACTAGAATCAAAGGTTTTTTATCGCTCATCAAGCTCCGTATTGCTCATCTTTATTAGGAAAGTCTCTCGACTTAACATCTTTTATGTATCCTTGAACTGCTTCTGTCATAATAGAATTTAAGTCGGCATAGCGACGTAAAAAGCGAGGATTAAAATCTTTATTCAAACCTAACATATCATGGATTACGAGAACTTGTCCGTCGCAACCCGCTCCAGCACCAATACCAATAGTCGGTATATCTAATTCTTTAGAAACACGTTCTGCTAATGTTGCTGGGATTTTCTCTAACACAATGGAAAAGCATCCTGCATCTTGAAGTAGTTTTGCATCGGCAATTAGTGCGTTTGCTTCTTCTTCATCTGTTGCGCGGACTTTATAAGTACCAAACTTGTAAATACTCTGTGGGGTAAGACCCAAATGTCCCATTACGGGAATTCCAGCATCAACAATTTTCTTTACCGTACCAACAATAGACTTTCCACCTTCCATCTTCACAGCATGGGCTCCGGCTTCTTTCATCATACGACCAGCATTAATAAGCGCCTCTTTGGCAGTAACTTGGTAGCTCATAAAGGGCAAGTCTGCAATTACTAACGCTCTTTGAACTCCTCGAACAACACATGATGTGTGATATATCATGTGCTCGAGCGTCATCGGGACTGTAGTTTCATAACCAGCCATTACATTACTTGCAGAGTCTCCTACAAGTATAATTTCAATACCTGCTTGGTCAATAATAGACGCCATAGTGTAATCATATGCGGTTAGCATAGATATTTTTTCGCCACGGTGTTTTAAATCAACTACGGTTTGTGTTGTAATTTTTGAAGCACGACTTGCGGTATTGGTACTCATTATTTTCTTTATTGATCGTTTGGTACTACAGCAGCTGAAGCTTCAATTTCGCAAGCAACTACTCCATCTACAGTTGCAACACCTGTCATTACAACAAAATTTCTACGCATAGCTCCGAGAGTAACTTCTAGTTTAAGTTGATCACCAGGAACAACTTGGCGACGGAATTTAGCATTCTTAATTCCAGTAAAAACCATTAACGAATTTTCTGAATCTTCAACTTTTTTGCTCATTAATAAAATAGCACCTGCTTGCGCCATAGCTTCTACCTGTAAAACACCTGGCATAATTGGGCGACCAGGAAAATGTCCATTAAAGAACTCTTCGTTTACCGTAACATTTTTAATGGCTATGATTTTATCATCGGTCATTTCTAATACTCTATCCACTAATAAAAACGGGTAACGGTGTGGGAGTATTTTTTTTATGTCTTCTATCTGCATGGGAATATTTATTTAAATTAGTGTGGAGAATATACAATTATTGTACAACTCCAACATAAATGTATGCGATGCCACCAGAGAGTTTAATCGCTTTATTATTGCCAAATACGTTGGCTTGATCCATTAATTTGAGGAATTTCGTACCTGCTGGAAATGTTGCGCTGGTTTTGGGGAGATAAGTATATGCTTCTCGGTTCCCAGTTAGCATCCCGCCAATAGTTGGCATAATATGCTGGCTGTACATCTGATATGGAAATTTTAGTAAACCTTTGGGTTGTCCAAATTCTAATACAACTACTCTTCCTCCAGGCTTAACAACTCTCGCCATTTCTTTTAATGCAACCACAGGGTCGTCTACATTACGAATACCAAATGAGATGCTTGAGATATCAAACCGATCGTTTTCGTAAGGCAAATTCATTGCATCAGCAACTTCAAAATCTATTTTTAAACCCAACTTATCTGCTTTAGCTGGGGCTGGTTCAATCATAGGAGCACAAAAATCAGTACCAAGTACATATCCTTGATCGCCAACTTTCTTTTTAAAAGCAATCGCTAAATCTCCAGTTCCTGTGGCACAATCTAGCACATGGTCACCGATTGAGGCACCACTCGCTAAAATTGCTTTTTTCCTCCACCCATGATGAACGCCAAAAGATAGTACTGTATTTACACGATCGTAATCACTAGCAATGTCAGCAAACATGGACCTTACTTTTTCACTCATAAAATCTCTATATGTAACAATTTGTTTTAAACAACCAGAAAATTTTCCATAAAATTTCTAATCAGTCTCAAGATAAGCATCCCAAAGCAAAAATAATCTATTCATTAATTAGCATCGGTAAATGATTGGTCTTATTCAAAACAATACCTTTAAATCCTTCTCCATCCCACAAAAGATGATTTATTGCACCATTATTATGACTTATACTATCCATCTTAGAAAGGCCAAAACCTAGCCACACCGATAATAAAATTCGAATAAGCCTACCATGAAGCATAAAAACAATATGCTCATCTTCCGAATTCTGAAGCACTTTTAAAACCTGTGCGTTCGCTCGTCTAAAAACTTCATTCGGGCTTTCACCATTTTCAGACGCCACATCTAATTCTCCTTTAACCCAACTATTGTGCAAGACCTTGACATCAGCTTGAACAAGTTCGAACACTTTGCCTTCAAGCGTTCCAAAACTCATCTCGTCTAAATCTTTGTAACCTTCAACGATTGCTTTAGTTTGTTCTATAAGTGGCTGAGCAGTTTCTTTGGTACGAATTAAGCTGCTTGTTACAATCTTTGTAATTGGAACATCTTTTAATGCATTTGCAATAGCTTCTGCTTGTGCCTGTCCCAACTCATTAATAGATGCATCTATACCACGGCCCTGCATTTTGTGCGCTTTATTGAAATCTGTTTCGCCATGGCGAATAATATAAAGGTGCTTCATTCTTTGAAGGAGTCCCCGATTAATTGATACTTATTTCTTCTTTTTTGTTTTATGATAGTTGGCCGTTGCTATCAAGTCATCCTGCATCTTTTGTACAGTGGCGGGCATAATCCCTTCTTTTATTCCATAACGAATGAGTAATATATTCAACACTCTATCTTGAATATCAGGCTTTTTATTATCCTTTTTTGAGCTCATCATCTTTAAAAGTAATTGTAACAAACCCACTTTAAATAGGAAGAAGAGTACAATACCGAGCCACATTGCTAATAATGGACCTTGCATTGCTAAATAAATAAGAATACCAGTAGTGGTTAAATACATAAAGCCATCCATATTTAGCAATTTCACAACCGGAGTAAGGCTTGGGGTTACAAAAGCACTTCCTTTATAATACAAAAACAAAAATAGTGCAAGAGAAGCGGTCATTGATATTACTGCATCTACCCCTGCTAAAACCAAACCTAAATACAATACAAGCCCCAAACCGCTCGGGCTATTTACCCAATCATCTGCCTGTTGAATAATTTTCTCTAAAGTATGCTTTTTAAGTAATCCAGGTATATAATTATCGATTTTATCTCGGCTGATGCTATACCAATTTCCATTGGTTGTGGAGATACCATTGGGCATTTCCGACATCTGCCACTTAAACTTATTTTCTTTATTAGCTTTCATGCCTCAATATAAAACGAATTCTAAAAGGATTCAGGCTTGAGCTACAGTTACTACATAAATACTTGCTCCACCCGCTTCTTTTAATGCCTGAGCAAGCTCAAAACATGTTGCACCAGTTGTAAAAACATCATCTACAATCACAATTTTCTTACCTATTAAGATTTCTGCTTCTTCAACTTTAAAGGCTTGAGCTATGTTTAATCTTCTTTTTTCCAAAGAAAAGCCCGTTTGAGTTTTAGTATTCTTGATTCTAATTACTGCATTTTTAGAAATAATTGTGGCTCCTAAAACCTCTTCAATACCTTTTGCAATATAATAAGCTTGATTAAACCCTCTCGCCTTTCGTTTTTTAGGATGAAGAGGAACTGGGATTAAAAGCATTTCAGAGGTATCGCTCATAAGTGTCGGCATTTCTTTTCTAATTTTTTGGGCTAATGCAATCCCCAAATCGATTCCAACACCCGTCAACCTTTGATATTTGAGATTGTGTAATAAATCTTGCAAATAGCCTCCCTTGTCAAACTTCCAAAGAGCCACTCTACCATTTACACTCTCAGGTAAATTCAATAAATCATCTTTCGTGCTAATGGCAGAATCAAATCTCGTTTCTATACAACTTGAGCAAATGAACTGTTGGCTTCCTGAAAGTGGCATTCCACATAAAGAACAAACTCTAGGAAATAATATTTCCACTAAAGCGGTTTTGATAAGTCTAAAAAGCTTCATTTTTTTTTCTGTTAAAACCTTTATTGTTGCTTTTTCTGAGAACTTTAATTACTTAGTTTGCAAGCAAAATCACAAAGGCTTTAATTAAAGTTCTTGAATATGGCACTGGGAAAAGATCTCTCAACAATTCGGAAAGAAAAAAATTTAACTCTTGAGGACGTCTTTAGTGTTACTAAGATTCCTATACATACCCTAGAGTCTATTGAAAAAGATACCTTTCTTAATCAAATAGGTGAGAATAAAACCTATTTACGTAGTTTTGTACGTAGTTATGCCAAAGCACTAAAAATTGCTGATGAACATATTTTAGCTGCTATTGAGGCTACTGAAGCAGGTATCTATAACCAAGATTTAATTAGGCTGAATAACCCAGATGCAACCCCAAAAGAACTCAGTAATAACATAGAACAATCATTATCCGTCTCAAATGAAGAGATTAATGAGAGCGAATCTGATGAAAAAAGCTCAACCAGCAACGCAGAAAAGCCAACTGTTGACAAAATTTTTACTGACCCAACCCGGGCTCGATCACCAAAAAGCGCTCCAACTGTAGAGACCGTTAACTGGGCTGATATGAGCCGAAAAGTGTCCTCATCTCCTACAAATCCAAAAGTATATTTAGGTGCCTTGGTTATCGTATTTCTTATAATAGCAGTCTCTGCCACCTATTATTACTCTGAAAATATTTTGAATTTTTTTAGCACAGAGGAACTTGCCGATTCTGATAATTCTACTTTAACAGACCCTGAAAAAGAAGATACTGAGGCATTAGCTAATGACTCTACTTTTACTCCATCAGCTGAAACCATAATACCCTCTACCAATAGCATTCCTCCTATAGCACAACCTGATTATACAAGCACCTTTGGCGACACCTTAAAAATTGTTCTTTATGCCGCCTTTGACAAGCTAGACCCCGTACGTATTACCAGTGACTTTAACTGGCGCACCAATCCATTCTGGATGAACCAAGGAGAAGCAAGTTATTTTGAGTTCAAAGATTCTCTTTTAATTCGTGGTCAATACTCAAAAATGCTGATTATGTTCAATAATCATGTTATTGAAAACCCTCGTCAGAACTTTTTTGATAACGAATACAATTCCATTTTACTCACACGAGAAGTTTTAGACCAACCGCAATATCGTGGCACTTCAGCACAAGGTTTCCCTGCCAATGTAACACCGCCCGATAGCATCGTTAATTTGATTAGATATTAGGAAAACCACATTATTATTAACTCTGAGCCAGAATATGACTAAAGAGCAAGCTCAACTAAGAGTAAAAGAACTTCGCGACTTACTCAACAAAGCGAACGATGCTTATTATAATAACGCTCAACCATTTATAAGCGACAAAGAGTTTGATGAACGACTCAAAGAGCTCAATTCACTTGAACATACCTACAACCTTGTTCATCCGCACTCCCCATCTCAAAGAGTTGGAGGCGAGCCTTCCCCAACTTTTGATACAGTCGTCCATCCAGTTCCTCTATTAAGCCTTGACAATACGTACAATGAAGAAGAACTCAATGATTTCGACGGACGTGTTCAAAAAATATTAGAACACACCAACTACAATTATTTTGTAGAATTAAAATATGATGGAGCATCAATGCGATTGCGCTATGAAAGTGGGAGTTTAGTACTTGGCGCAACTCGTGGTAATGGACAACAAGGTGACAACATTACTCCAAATGCCCGAACGATACAAGATATACCTTTAACACTCTCTGGTAATTTTCCTGATGTTGTAGAAATTAGAGGAGAGGCATATATGGAACGCGAAGCATTTGCCCGTATGAATGAACGCCGTGAAGAAGAAGGCCTTGCTGTTTTTGCAAATCCTAGAAACTCAACCTCTGGTTCACTCAAAATGCAAGATCCAAGGGCAGTTGCACAACGACCTATTCGTTTTTTTGCATTCGATTTATTGCTCGAGAACGAAGACCCTTCACTCACTCAAGAGAGGAAAAATGAGTTACTTAAAGAGTTTGGTCTACCTGTAAATCAGTTTCCTAAGGTTTGTAATAATATTGAGGAAGTTCATCAAGTAATTTTGGAGTATAACAAACTTCGTCACACACTACCTTACGAAACAGACGGAGTAGTTATCAAAGTAAATCAAAATCATTTCCGTGATTTACTTGGAAGCACCTCTAAGTTTCCTCGCTGGGCCATCTCATACAAATTTAAAGCAGAACAAGTTTCAACTGTTATAAATAACATAACCCTTCAGGTTGGCAGGTTAGGGACTATCACCCCTGTGGCTGAATTAGAGCCAGTATTACTTGCTGGCACAACAGTGAAACGTGCTTCTCTCCATAACGAGGATGAAATCCTCAGAAAAGATATTCGGATTGGGGACACGGTAATGGTAGAGAAAGCTGGGGAAATAATTCCTCAGATTGTTAGCGTTGTAAATCCCGGTCGAGAAAACCGGCCAGAATCTTTTCAGTTCCCTAAAAAATGCCCCAGCTGTAATTCTGAACTTATAAAGAATGAAGGCGAAGTAGCATGGCGATGCATTAACCCCATTTGTCCACCTCAAATTCGTATAAAAATTGAATATTTCTCGTCACGGAATGCTATGGATATTGAGGGACTGGGAGAGTCTGTTGTGGATCAATTAGTGAGCGAGGGGTTAATAAGAACCTATGCTGATCTATATGATTTAACAGTAGAGCAGCTTCTGCCGTTAGAGCGAATGGCAGAAAAAAGTGCTCAAAATCTTATCAAGGGTATTCAAAAAAGTAAAGAACAGCCTTTTGAACAAGTCCTATTTGCTTTAGGCATCCGGTTTGTAGGAAAAACTGTAGCCAAAGACTTAGCTGTTGCTTTTAAAAAGCTAGAAAATCTTCGAAATGCGAGCGAGGAAGAGCTTCTCGCAGTAGATGCCATTGGCCCACGAATTGCAGAATCAGTTATCGAGTTTTTCAATAACGAAATAAATATTGAAATAGTAGACAGATTGGTTCACGACGGGTTACAGTTTGAAATTGAAGAGCAAGAACTTGCGTCTAACATTTTGGAAAGCAAAAAAGTGGTGCTAACAGGAACGCTACCTACACTTTCTAGAAATGAAGCTAAGGCATTGGTCGAAAAACATGGTGGCAAAGTTGTCTCATCAGTGAGTAAGAATACAGATTATGTCCTTGCTGGAGAAGCTGCTGGTAGTAAACTTACAAAAGCAGTACAGCTTGGAATTGAAGTTTTAGACGAAAACACATTTCTTACACTAATTAATGAGCCATAATAATTATTGATTTTAGTACCAATCAAATATCGAAAATCACCAAACCTTCATTCTATTGCCTATCTTCGGCAGAAATCTAAGTTATTTACATGATGGACCTTAATCCTTTAGACACCGAGCAGATTGGTTTAAAAACGCTCGAAAAGCATCTTATTCGCTCAAATAGCAAGGTTTCTTTACGAATTGGGCTCCCGAAAGAAACTTCAAACGACGAGAAGAGAATTTCACTAACACCTGGAGGAGTGTCCATACTAAAGGGAAATGGACATCATGTTATTATTGAGAAAGGGGCTGGAGAAGCTGCAAACTTTTCTGATAGCGATTATGCTGATGCTGGTGCTGAAATTACTTTTACAACTGATAACGTATTCAAGAACTCTGAATTAATTTTAAAAGTAGCTCCACTTACTGAAGAAGAGTTTGGATACCTGCAATTAGATCAAGCTATTATTTCAGCATTGCATATGGGAGAGCAGAATGAAGCTTACATAAATACCTTCATTGAAAAATCTATTACAGGGATTGGCTATGAGTTCATTCGGGATAATGATAAGGAATTTCCAATCGTACGAATGATGCACGAAATAACAGGCTCTACCGCAGTTCAAACCGCAGCTCATTATCTCGAAAGTAGAAGCGGTGGCCAAGGCATAATGCTAGGTGGCATCTCTGGTGTTCCTCCTGCAACCGTTGTTATTTTAGGCGCTGGAATTACTGGCGAGTATGCTGCCCGTACAGCTCTTGGATATGGAGCCCAAGTATTTGTTATGGACACTGACCTCAATGCGCTTAGAAGGCTAGAAAATGCGCTTGATCGACGCATCATTACGGCTGTTGCCAACCAACAGTATTTACATTCAGCGCTTAAGTTCGCAGATGTTATAATTGGAGCGGCAATGTCGGAAGGAGATCGTTCACCATGTTGGGTTACTGAAGATATGGTCGCTTCCATGAAGGCTGGCAGCGTAATTGTAGATACTGTTATAGACCAAGGTGGTTGCGTGGCTACAAGTAGAGGGACAACTCACTCAAATCCCGTTTTTGTAAAACATGGTGTAACTCATTACTGCGTTCCTAATATGCCTGCAACAGTTGCAAGAACGGCAACTTATGCATTGAATAATGTTCTAGTACCTTATGTGTTAGCAATTGGCGATGCTGGTGGAGTAAAAGAATGCTTATGGGATAATACTGCACTTAGAAATGGTACCTATATCTACAAAAAACATCTTACCAAAAAATCTCTAGCAACAATGTTTGGCATGAACTACCGTGATATCGAAATGCTCATTGCCTCTAAGATTTAAGAATTATATTAAATTTATAACGTGCTTATTATTTCTTGTAATCAGTTACTAAACTAGCCAACTTATGTATGTCAGAGCTTTCCGAAGTAAATTATAAAAGGATCAGCATCATAAATTGGATACTTAGTATCCCATTAATGGTGCTTTTTGCTTGGCCTTATTATTATGCTGCAAAACTACTTGGCATGGATGAGACTTTACGATATATCGGTGCTTTTATCTTTACCATACCATTTGTGCTTACCATTCTACACGGTCATGTGACAATGGCTTTGGGTTCTGCTCATCGTTATTTGTATTACCAATGGTTAGGGAATAATCCATTTACCTTTGGGATTTTCTTTCACCCTATTTCTGTAAAAACGCGGTTTCGACTTATACTTTTAATTATAAGCCTACTATTTCTTCCCGTTGGGTATTTACTCGGGATTTAATCCCGCTTAATTAGATTCTACAAAAAAACCCTTTCCAAATATGTTAACACTATCAGGAAAGGGTTTGTAATAATTACAATTGGACTAAGCTTTATATAGCTTTTCCATTTTTGATATCTTCAACAACACTAGGATCTAGTAAAGTTGAAGTATCACCTAGGCTATCTAAATCTTGCGCAGCTACTTTTCGTAGAATTCTTCTCATAATTTTCCCCGAACGCGTTTTAGGTAGACCCGATACAATTTGAATTTTATCTGGTTTGGCAATTGGCCCGATAATCTTAACTACGATATCCAATAACTCTTTCTTAAAAGCTGTTGTGTCTTCTATTTCACCATCACAAATCATAAAAGCGTAAACTCCTTGGCCTTTAATGTCGTGAGGAAAACCAACAACGGCTGTTTCCACAACTAGCGGATGTTCATCCAACGCATTTTCAATTTCAGCGGTACCTAATCGGTGCCCAGAAACATTTAATACATCATCAACACGACCTGTAATTCGATAATATCCATCTTCATCACGTCTACAACCATCTCCTGTAAAATAATATCCTTTGTAAGCCGAGAGATAGGTTTCTTTATATCGTTTATGATCTCCATAAATGGTTCGAGCAATAGATGGCCAAGGATATTTAATACATAAATTTCCCTCAACACCATTTCCGTCTAGTTCATTACCACCTTCATCCATCAATACAGGAAATACACCTGGTAATGGTAATGTTGCAAACCCAGGCTTTGTAGGCGTTATTCCAGCTAGCGGAGAAATCATAATCCCTGCGGTTTCTGTTTGCCACCAAGTATCTACAATTGGGCAACGTTCATTCCCAATATGCTTATGATACCAATGCCAAGCCTCTTCATTAATTGGCTCCCCAACAGAACCCAATACTTTAAGAGAGCTCAAATCATATTTTTTCACAAAATCTAAATCAAAAGACATCAACGCTCTTAATGCCGTTGGTGCTGTATAGAAATGTGTTACGCCGTACTTTTCAATTACTTCCCAAAACCTACCAGCATCTGGATAAGTGGGCGTTCCTTCAAAAATAATCCCCGTTGTTCCAGTAAATAACGGTCCATAGATGATGTAACTGTGTCCTGTAATCCAACCAGCATCAGCTGTACACCAATACACATCATCTGCACCTACTTGAAATACATTGCGGAACGAATAACTGGTATATACCATGTATCCACCACACGTATGAACCACGCCTTTAGGCTTACCAGTTGAGCCAGAGGTATACAAAATAAACAATGGGTCTTCTGCATCCATTTCAACTGCTTCATGCTCTTTAGATGCATTCCTAATTAAGTTGTGCCACCATCTATCACGGCCCTCTACCCAATTTATATCTCGGTTAGTTCGCTGGCATACAATAACACTTTCAACCGATGGGCTGGTTTCGAGTGCTTTATCTGAAATATCTTTTAGAGGAACATGCTTATCACCCCTTCTAAGTCCATCATTCGTTATCAGCATCTTCGCTTGGCAATCGTTAATACGCTCACTCAACGATTGTGCTGAAAAGCCTGCAAATACAATTGAATGTACAGCACCTATACGAGCACAAGCTAAAGCCGCAATTACCAACTCTGGTGTCATCGCCATGTAAATACATACCCTATCGCCTTTTGTAATACCTTTACTCTCTAAAACATTACTAAATCGACAAACATCTTCATGAAGCTGCTTAAAAGTGATTGTTCTACGAAAAGAATCCGGATGATTTGGCTCAAATATAAAAGCGGTTTTATTTCCAATAGTATTTAGGTGTCGGTCTAAAGCATTTTCAGTAATATTTAACTTTCCACCTTCGAACCACTTTACATCTGCATCTTCAAAACTACCTGTTTGCACTTCATTCCAGCGCTTACGCCAGTAAAATGTCCCCGCCTCGTGTTCCCAAAAAGCTAACCTATCCTTCTCACTATCTTTAAATGTCTCGTGATACTCACTAAATGATTTAATATTAAGCCACATTCTATACGTCTTTTAAATTTTTTATTCGCTGTGATGTTGGCGCTTTTTTTGCGGATAATCAAGTTTAAAATATGGAGAATATGTTAATTGCTATACTTTTCATGAATAAACCCATCAATTTCCTTAATTACCAATTTTACACCTAACCAAAAACAGACTAAAATCTAAATTTCCACCTACTAACTCTAGATTTGTTACATTTTATTTTTGCACCTAAAGCTATAATTTTTGACAGGATTAGCAGTGCAGTGATTTTTGTTACACACTCAAAACTACTTTTTTTGATGTAAATTTAATACTGAATTCTTTGAGAGTTCTATCTAGAGTGACTTAAGAAATTGTTTTTTTGTCCAAATGTAAAATTCTAATACTTGAGATATATCAAATCATTGAGCTTCTTATTCATTTGATTTTCTTTTGTAGCAATGATGAAGTCTACTCAATATTCTTGATTTTCTTGTCCTAACATTGGCCCCAGAAAGATTGAATTCCTCAATGGCTTCCTCTGTAGTAGCATCTGGCTTATCTATAAAATACTCAATAAACTGCTTCGACTTCTCTTGTAGCTCTTCTAAACACTCTTCTAGAATTCGCTGTCTTTCTTTATCAAGCAGATTTTGGAATTGCTCTTCTGGTACAAACAGTTCATTTAAGGCCTCTTCCTCATACTTAAATCGATGCTGCCGTTTAGCATATCGAAGGTATTCATGCCTACAAGACTTAATTAAATAACTAAAAATATACTTCGACTCTTTAATTTTATCATGTCTAATCTGTTCAAATACGTCTAAAAAAGCTTGTTGTACACATTCTTGAGCAGCTCCTCTATCTGCACTCATGGCCACAGTTAGATAATCCTCTAGCCTAGGAATAAGCTCCGAAATCAACTCAGTAGCTTTACCCTCATTACCATTTTGGAGAGCGTCAACTAACTCCGAATAATCAACCCTTGTTTTCGTCAAAATCCTGTCATCAAACAGTTAGTGGAAATTATATGCTTTTATTATAACAAGCTTCTAGCACCATGAATATATAATTATGTAAGACACTTCAAAAGCCTTTTTAAGGAGGCAAAGTAATCAGATTAATTACTAAAATTAAAATTTTTTAACATTAATTTGGAACAATACTCAATTTTAATTTAGCTTATAACTGTAACAAAAATATTGGATAACACTCTTACTATCGGCTATTAATCTGCCAAACAAATAGTGGTTTTAATTCCATATTGTAACAAAGCAGTCTCAGGATTATCCTATGACTTGACCAATATTATGAACTTAAATATTTCAATCAAATTAACATCATGAAATCTATCAAATCTCTTTTCGCAATTATCGCTATCGCTTCTTTCTCTTTCGCTTGCGCTTCTGTTACTGACGCCAGCCTTACTGACGAAATCAGCCAACCTGCTATCGAACAAACTTCACCTTCTGATGCGGTATTCGACAACGGCGGCGACCCTATCATTCTTAAGCCTAAAGTTTAGTCTATCTAACCAATCAATCATTCTCTACAACTACATATAAATTAACATCATGAAATCTATCAAATCTCTTTTCGCAATTATCGCTATCGCTTCTTTCTCTTTCGCTTGTGCTTCTGTTACTGACGCCAGCATTACTGACGAAATCAACCAACCTGCTACTGAGCAAACTACTTCGACCGGCTCATTTGGCTCCGATTTTAGCGACCCTATCATTCTCAAACCTAAAGTCTAATTTTAAATAAAGTGATATGAATGTTATTATGGGAAAAATCCATGGCCATTAATGAATATTTTACTTCTACTCACTTTTTTACTCGGTGTAAACATTGCTGATACCCAGACAGCGGTAACTGAACAAATAGTTTCATACTTACAAAGCTTTCAAATAAACAATGATTCTGATTTAAATTTTTGGGCTCTTAATGAAGTGTACTCATCAAGCTGTTTAATTAATAGCCAAGCTCAGAGAGCTATTCAAAACTCTCAAGTTACTGCTTTAAAAAGGCTATTTACTGAAATATCTTGCGGAAATGATCAAAAGGACGAAGACATAAAAAAGCGTGATCGGCTTTTACAATATTCTTTATCTACCGGTTCCTATGTAATTGCAATAAACTATTTAGTTCAAGAAGATAACTACGAAAAACGGCTTTATTTTAACAACACCTTCATAGAAAAATGGGGTACTACATTAGCAGAAGAAAGAAAACTACTTTTAGCTAATGTCTTAAATAGAAAAAACCGTGAGTATGCTTTTAGTCAGTCTAAAACAGACGTAACTATTCTGTTCTTTATTTTAACTAATGTTAAAACAGATGATTTTTTCAGTTTAGCAGAACTAAATATATATTCAGAATATTTCAATTCACTTAAGAAAAAATTTCCTGAACAAGACTTATTTCGTTCTATTATTGAATTCGGGATATTTAAAACCTCTTACGAATTAGATCAATATAGAGTAATACTTAACAATTTTAGAGATTTCACCAACTCTACTCTCTTTCCAAACTCAGAAATCAAACTAAGAAGCCTTAGTGGTATAGACTATTCGCTTGCAGTGCTTGGTAGGTTTGATGAATCCTTATTTCTTCAACGAAATTATTCAATACCACTTGCTCGCTATTACTCTAAGAAAGAAATGTTAGACGATATTCTTCTTAGACAGAGTAGCTATTTATACCTTTTAGGTAAGTATCAAGAAGCCAAGCAAATTCTAGAAAAGATGTATGTTGATAAGGCATTCACTGCATCTAAAGGGCAGCTTTTTTCTAATCTATCGTTGTGTTATTTAAAACTTGGTGAACATCAGAAATATGTAAGCCTTTTGTTACAAGCATTGCCCGAACAAAATGAACAAACGGATTATAAAATTGTTTTAGGTATATATAGAAATTTATTTTCATACTACACATCGATTGGAGATTCTAGTAGTGCAATGCCTTATATAGAAATGGCTAAAGAGATGGCCTTTCAGAAGAATGATGCTAGCGAAATTGCAGCCATTCATGCCTACTTAGGTACTTATTACTGGGAAATACACCATGATGCAGGAAAAGCTCTAACTCAATTCGATACTGCCGAAAAAGAGTATTTTGACTCAGACGACTACATAAACTTAACAAGAATACAATTACATAGAACAGATGTATTAATCCGTATAGACTCATTGAATAGCGCCATTTCCCTCCTTAATAGAGTGAAAGAGAAGTCTCTAGAAAACTCTGATACCCCAAGGTATCTCACATCTTTGATATCTTTAGCTGAAATCGCTTTGTTAAATAATGATTTCGAATCTACGATTGAATATCTGAACAAGATAAAAGTTTATCCCCTCAATAACTTAGAGTTTGAAGTTCTCATTAAGTATCATTCAGTAAAAACCCTGCTCCTACAAAAGCAAGGTGGGTATCGAGATGCTTATGCATATTTTACCCCAGTAATGGAACAAATTATTGAACGAGCCAAAGAAAGCAGTAACTCTCAAACTGGTTTCTGGTCTATTCAGAGTGAGTACCTTGACGCTTTTGAAATCATGATTTCTTTACTTACAGAGATGGATTTAAACCAAGAATCGCTTGCTTACCTTGATCAATTTAAAACTATTAATGAGGCCTCGCTTTATAATAGTCCACTGTTGAGGGCATCAAAACTCTCTGAAGAAGAATTAATTGAAGATAACAATCTTAATAACAGAATTCAGTCTCTAAGAAGTCAATATTTAAGTACTTCAAAGCCTAACAAGGTAGCTCTTAAAGCAGAAATAAATCGGTTATCAGCTCAGCGCCAAGAAATAACACATAAAGTTGTTCAAGACATCGAAAATTATAGAACTCCAACTTGGCGTATTCAGGCACAACTAAACCCGAATGAGTTACTTCTTCATTTTACTGAACTCAACGATAAGCTATATGTTAGCTCTGTAACCAAAACCAGCGTTGATATTTCTTCTATTCAGTTGACCACTCCAATACGTCAATTATTTGAAGGGGCTGCCAATAGCCTTGCAAGTGGCTCTACTTCTTTAAACAAGCTCTATCAAGTGTATAAATTACTTAATTTAGACCATGTTAATAGTACAACTCAACGAATCTCAGTAATACCAGACAACTATTTATATAGAATCCCACTGGATATACTACCTACAACTAAGCCAAACAGTGATTTGAGCTTTGGAAGTACTCGCTACAT
Organism: Balneola sp.; assembly: GCA_048267905.1. Lineage (GTDB taxonomy): Bacteria > Bacteroidota > Rhodothermia > Balneolales > Balneolaceae > Balneola. Next base: position 190,942 of record JBLWWM010000002.1, on the reverse strand, counting down.
GATAGAAGATTATAGCTTTGAGTACTTCACTTCTTTATCAGATTTCACCCACAATAATAGGCCTGAACATATTGAAGCTAAACATGATTTTGCAGCTTTTGCAATTTCATATTTTGATGATTTTATCAATGTTGAATTACCCTCGCTTCCTTATGCTACGCAAGAAGTTCAACAAGTAGAACAAAGTCTTTCTGAGTTCAATAATAAGAAGTTATACATCGGAGACAATGCAACTAAGCAATCTTTTATAAAGGAAATTAGTCAATCAAAGATTATTCATATAGCTACCCATAGCGAGGTATCAGAACAAGACCCATTATTTTCTACAATATACCTCAAGAGCCAGCAAACTACACAGCCTAATGAGAGCAAGGGCCAAAACGCGCTTTTTGCTTATGAACTTTTTGATGCCGCACTTAATAATGATTTAATCATGCTTAACTCCTGTAGTTCTGGTACAGGAAATTACATGCAAGGAACGGGAATAATGGGGATTAGTAGAGCTTTGAGATATGCTGGTGCTAAAAGTTTAGCTCTTAATCTATGGTCGGTTAACGATCGTGTTGCATCTATTTTTGCGACAGACTTCTATAGTTTCATTAATCAAGGGTATTCCAAAAGTGATGCTATGCGAATGGCCAAAAAGAATCAACTCAAATTTGGAAATGCGGACCCACACTTTTGGGGAGCATATTCACTTATTGGGAACCCAACCCCACTCACAAAAAAACCAGCCAATGCTCCTATAATGTTTTCTTTACTCATTATATTCACACTGCTGGTTAGTTTCAATATACGTAGGAACTAAATTAGCTTTAAGTACTCTTATTTAAGCATTGTATTATTCAATGCGTCCACATAGCGCTTAGCAATACGGCTATACGATCCATCAAGTGCATAAGCTTTTATGAATGCTTCTTCAGCCTGATCTAGTTGATTGAGTTGAAAGTGAGCATTCCCAAGAAAATAGTAACCCTTTTCCTGAGTAGATACATCGATATCTATCTGATTTACAACTTTCTTAAAATTTATTATGGCTGCTTTATAGTCACCATAATTATATTGGATAGAGCCTAAACTCAACGCTAATTCTGCGATTGTTAATGGGCTCTTAACAAGAGCCAATTCTTTTTCGAGCAGTGAAATAGCTTCTTCAACATTTCCGTTTGATGCTAATTGTATTGCCTCTTTAACAACTTCATTAGTTACTGCAGATGAGATACCAATAGGATCGCGAATTACATCTAATCCGATTTCTGCAATCGGGCTAACTTCAATCACAGACTGTGTTTGATAATTCACAACTCCAAGTACACCTACAATCACAAATACGGCAACCGCAGCTGCATAACTTACATACTTTCGGAGTGGGAGTATCCTTGGTTGAGATTTAGCTACTCGTTTCTCAAGAATTAGTGCCTTTAGATTTGCTACACTTTTCATATAGTCGAGGTAGTAATCATCTTGAATCAATTCTGCCCATAATTCATCAATCTGCTCTTGATTCAACTTTTCATTGATGTAAAGTTCAATCTTTTCTTCTAGTTCTTTATTAAAATTACTTTGTATCATCTTATTCTATAAATGTTAAATACCAATTTGTTAATGGCGCAATGGCTGTAGTAGTACCTTTTTGAATAGTTTTTTTAAACACCACTGTTTAGGCTGTAACCTCATTTGTTAAAAGAGAACGCCTAAACTTCTTTGTTACAAAATGTTGCCACTTAACTTTATTATTATTTTTTAAGATAGTTTTCTCATAAAAAACTTTTTGATGAATTTTGGTGTTATAATCTGCCATACTATTATATATCCTTCATAAAACCAGTTTATATGACTCCGAAATTATTATTTATTAGATTATTTGCACTTCCATTTTTATTACTCTCATGTTTCGAAACAGACGAAAAATATTTTTCTATATCTGGTAAAATTGACTACATAGGAGATACTAACCTCTTTATTGAGCAACAACCTATCCACTATAAGTACGCACCTAAAGAACGAACACCACTTGATATAAATAGCGATGGAAGTTTCAGCATAGACCTTCCAATTAGTGAGTCGAAACTCGTTTGGTTGAACCTTGATGATAAAACCTTCCCTATATATGCAGAAATAAATGGTTCAGCTAACATAGAAATAGAAAGATCTTCCTTTCCCAATTCAGTAGTTGTACTTTCTGAATCAACTTCTTCTTATGATAGATATATTAAATATTTGGAGGAAATAAAAGGTCTTGATATAGCTATTGAGCTTGAGATGAACAAATTTCGAGATGGACTACCCAACAATGCATTAGAGTTGAGCTTAAAAAAACTAACGGTAGCGGAAGAGAATCTTAACGGCACTCCTTTCGAAAGCATTCGCCTTAAAGTACTAGGTGAGTTATATGTGAATCGAATCAAGTTTGTAGAGTATCAATTTGAAATTAAAGATTACCATGCTGATTCGGAACGAAAACAAGTTCTTGAAGACGCTCAAAAAGATGGGTTCCTTACGTTGGAAGCCTTAATTGCTCAACGAGCTGGAATTAGAGATTTTTCGCATTATTATGCCCGCACATTTGGGATTTATGCTAAAACGATAAAAGAACAGGGAACGACTTTAGCTGAGGCTGAAATAAAAAAAATTGCCTACTCTGAATTAAATGAAAAAAGACTAGAAGTAATCGATGCAATTCCAGATCGAAAAGCAAAGGCATATGCACAAATGCATTTAGTAGCAGAGCGTATTGGGGAACTTCCAATGGAAATTGCCGAACCAACTTATCATAATTACTTAGCTAAGTATCCTGAGTATACCGAGTACACCGATTTTTTGACTTACTATTTTAATGAAATCAAAGCTATTTCTCCCGGTGCCAAAGCTATTCCTTTTACTCTAATGGATAGAAACGGAGATAACCATTCTCTAGCTGATTATAAGGGAAAATATGTACTTCTTGATTTTTGGGCTGGGTGGTGCCAACCCTGTTTAGATGAATTTCCTGATATGCGACGCATTTACAATAAATTTTCAAGAGATGATTTTGAGATTCTAGGAATTTCTAATGAAGTTAATCGTGATGTTTGGATACAAGATATAAATCGCTTTGAAAATCCTTGGGTACAATTATATGGAGGAAAAGGTTTTGATTTAGAAGTTTTTAAAGCATATAAAGGTGGAGGTATTCCCTTTTATGTATTAATTGACCCTGATGGAAATATTATTAGATATAACGATATTAGAGCTTCATTTAACTTAGAAGAAGTTTTAGACAGCTTAATTAATAAATAATCATCAGCCAAAAACTCTCATGAGATTTCTGTTCCCAATATTACTTTTAGGAATGGTTGCATGCCATCCAACTAATAAACAAAAACAAGCCGAACCCGCTTATACCGATAAGCAACTCGGACAGCTTATTATTGTAGGTTTTAGGGGAACTGAAATTTCTAAAGAAAGTGCGATTGTAAAAGACATCAAAGAACGAAACATAGGGGGTTTTATACTTACCGATTTTGATGCTTCAACTCAAACTTCAGGGCGTAATATTAAAGATGCTATGCAGCTTCTAAAGCTCTCTAGTGCGTTGGTTGGGTATTCATCAAACCCTCCTATTATCGCGCTTAACCAAGAAGGTGGAGAAGCTTCTCCACTTAATGCGTATTCCGGTTCACCTAAAACTGTTAGCGCGAAATATCTTGGGCAAATTGATAAGGAAGACTCAACTCGCTTTTATAGCCAAAACATGGCTCAAGAGTTTATGGTTGTTGGCGTTAATACGAACTTCGCACCCATTCTTGATTTAGATATTGACAAAAAAAATCCCTCCAAATCAAAGAAAGGAAGAAGTTTTTCTGCTCACCCAGAGAAAGTAACCGAGCATGCAGGCTATTTTCTAGATGAATTTGATAAAGAGGGAATTTTAACCGTTTTGAAGCACTTCCCTGGGCTTGGAAGCGCTCAAACCAATCCACATGATAACATTGTTGATGTTACTGATACTTGGGGTACTACAGAGCTTATTCCCTACAAAAAACTATTTACTGAACGAAATATAAATGGAGTTATGGTTTCGCATATCTACAATGCACAAATAGATTCAGTTTGGCCAGCTACCTTTTCGGATAAAACTATTAATGGTTTACTCAGAGACTCTTTAGGTTTTAACGGCGTGGTTTTTTCCGATGATCTTCAGCTCCAATATATTCAAGACAAATACGGATTTGAAACTGCTATCACACAAGCATTAAATGCAGGTGTTGATATGCTTATTTTTGGAAATAACGAATATTACGATGAGCAAATAGCGGAAAAGGTAATCACCATTCTTCAAAAATTAGTTGCAGAAGGCACTGTAAGTACCGAAACGATTGATGCTGCGCTACAAAGAGTTTCCAAATTAAAACAAGATGTAATTGCCGAACTTTGCACATGTCTGAATTAAATCATGATACACTTATTGCGAAAACTGCACGCTTTGTAAAAGAACAATTAGATGGCGAAGGTTCAGGGCATGATTGGTGGCATATTGAACGTGTTTGGAAAATGTCTAACAGACTCGCTGCTGGCGAAACAGCTAACGAAACAGTAGTAGGTTTAGCGGCTTTACTACATGATATTGCCGATCATAAATTCCATAATGGCGATGAAACAGTTGGACCTACAGTAGCTCGTAATTGGCTTGAAGGTATTCAGGCTGAAGAGTCGATAATTGCTCATGTGTGTGAAATCATAAAAGACCTTTCTTACAAAGGTGCTAGTGTTTATACACCAATGCGAACTCTAGAAGGTAAAATAGTGCAAGATGCAGACCGATTAGATGCAATGGGCGCCATTGGTATAGCTCGAGCATTTGCCTATGGAGGGTATAAAAGTAGAGAACTATACAATCCTACAAAACCACCTGTATATCATACTTCATTCGAAGCTTATAAAAATGATACGGGATCTACACTCAATCATTTCTACGAAAAACTTTTCCTTCTCAAAGATAGATTGAATACTGAAAGTGCAAAAAAAATCGCTGAGCAAAGACACCAATACATGGAAACCTTTGTTCAACGATTTTTACAAGAATGGGATGGAACTGATAATTAGCTTACTTAATAAGAGTTAGCTTTTTCGTAATCGTTTCGCCATTAACTTCTAGCCTATAAAAGTACACTCCACTTGATATATTTCCTAGACCTGCATTCCAAATAGCGCTATACGTTCCCGTTGTTTGTCTTTCATTCACTAGTACATCTACTGTTCTACCTGTAATATCGAATATCGCAAGGCTTACTTTTCCTGGCTTATCAATAGCGTAAGAAATAGTTGTAGTAGGATTAAATGGATTCGGATAATTTTGCTCTAATTTAATATGCTGAGGCAATTGATTATCTAACTCAGCTTCGTTGCTAACAAATACGCCTGAGTTTTCTGTTCCAGGAGTTCCGTGACCTACTGAGGCCGCCCAATTGTTTCCATCAGAATTATCTAAACCAGGGTTAACTAGAGCCATTGAGGCACCTAATCCATCCGCATCAAGAGGCCAAGGGGCTTTGTCGTTGTATGTAAGTGAATCGACAATTTCACCAGAAGCATTATAAAGTCGGATTAACTCACCATCGCCAGATAAGCCAAAGTCCATATCACCAATGGTATTATCAACGTTTGGGAAAAGTGCACTAAAAGCAGCTTCGTCTCTAGTAAGCACTAAATAAGAATCGGCAGCTAAGACAGTAGAAGCTGGGAAAGTAAATTTATGACTAATGTCAGAATCTGAAAAATACCAACCACTTATATCAACAGATTCATTTGAATTATTATAGAATTCAATCCAGTCATCTGGATCAAAATCGTCTGAAGATCGATAGTTAACTTCGTTTATAACAACTTCTGTTGGTGATAATGTATTTCGAACGAAATTTGCTGTAATCGAAGTGTTCTGCCCTTCTAGTGTAACTTGTGATTTCGATTCTGTACCTATAGAAATTCCACTCCATCCAGTAAAAGTATAGCCTGGCTTTGCTATTGCTTCAATGTTTGCAGGGATTGTATTAAATAAAATAGCTCCATTTCCCGAGTTTACAACCTGTTCTGCAACACGTACAACCCCAGCATTTTCTGGTTGTATTACCACATCCATTTTACTTCTAGTACTTAAGTTAAATTTCTCTCTAAGATGCGAACTTGCATACAACTCTCTTTTCTGAATGAATTCTCTAATAATTTCTAAATGATCTTCCCAAACTGATTTACCTAATCGAAGAGACTTCTCCCAACGCTCCATGTGAGCAGGAACTTCAGACGCAATTAATGCCGCGGTACTATCCATAATCCCTTGCATTCTAGACTTCTCAAAAGTTGTAAATATATGCATGTTGTAGCGTTGAATAAATGCATTCTTAAATTCATCATTAGTTAGCAGTCTTCTTAGAAGTAACGTTGACCAAGATGAATTTGCGTAATAGTCGTTATTTGGTGAAGTAGCGTAGTACAGATTGTTACTGTCATAAACACCATTGCCATGAGCTCCCATCGCCATATCCACATCAAACATTATCCACCTCCATCTCCCGTCTGGTCTTTGGGGACGCCAAAAAATAATATTTCCACCAGGCCAATCAGCATTGCCCACATAAATTTCAGCTATTTGGTAATCTATAAACTGATCAACATCCATTTGCTCTGTTACCCAACGGTAGTTTTCCTCAATAGATAAATCATTATTCTCAATAAAATCGATCATTTCGTTGTAATGATCGGAACTTCCTTCTTTTACAGTCATCCTATTCTTAAGAACATCTAGTGAGTCAGCATCGTAGCCATAATTAGATTCAATAAAGTCTTCGTTTTGTTTTTCACGAAGAATGTGTATACCCCAATACTCACCATTTAAAAACATAACAACTGGTTTAAATGCTTGGTAACCCAAATCCATATTGTCACGCATTACTGCTTGAATAGCTGCGTTTCGAATCATTGCTCGGTACCAGCCCTGTCCACCACTTCTTAGTGATAGCCTATTGAATTTCGTAATGTTTTTATCTTCAAATAAATGATAGTTAAGCTTGCTTTCGCCATAGTCGCTTCTAAAATAGATATCCAGCGATTTCTGATCATAAATTCGCGTACATGCACCTCCAATTTTAACTCCAGCATCAATTTTAAAGCCTTCTGATCTATTTTTCTCGAAAAACTCCATATGAACTGGACGTTCCCAATCTTGATTCCAATTCTGTGGTGTACTTCTACAGTTTCCAGTAATTCCATTTGTACCGGTTACATAAATCCCTGAAGTATCAGAGAAAAAGCCTATCGGATCAGTAGTTATTGCTAGCACCGGCAATTCAGTACTTTCATTTATAAAGTAGGTGCTGTAAATATAGCTTGTATCACTATAGTCCGATGAAAACAAAGCAACCTTAAGAGCTGTAGTTGTTGCAATTGTTATGGATTCTGTAAAAGCTGTACTAGAAGTATCAGGCATGGAACCATCTAGTGTGTAATAGGCTATGGCTGTTTCCGGAATATCTTGTAAACTGGCATCGACCTGAGTTTCATAAAACCCACTTTTTGGGTTAATTGATTGACCATTAATAGGTGAAATTCCTATAAGGAATGAAAAAATAAATCCTCCTAAAATTGCCATATTCTTTTTTGAAGCTTTTTTTAGGTGTAGCTTTTTTCTCATAGCCATTCTGTTTATCAGTGTTGAATACATCTTTTATTTAGTATGCCTTTATTAATTATCAGACATCTTCATAATGTATTTCTTTAAACGTCTTGAAAAAACATCTACTAATCATTTTTACATACCACTTACTTGCTATTAAAACTCCTTATTTTGAGCTTCATAATATCGTGTTTTTCTTATCTTTTCTGTTTAAAATATTCACTTTAAGCTATATGAAGAAGGTTTTCTGTAAATGTAAATTTAAGTAAACGCGACCTGAGTATCACTCTACAACATCCAAATAAACAAGCTTCACTAACCCTCTATCGATACTGAATTGATCCTACGCAAAAGTTTTACAAGCTCTACTTACCTATTTTTAAACAATCGGTTCCATTGACTTTTCTGAGAAAGTTTTATTCAAAAACTACGTAAGCCAGCCTTCTTTTTTTCCAATTTTTGTCATTAGGCCTTTTTCTTTTGATGTATTACACATATAATGCACATATATTATAATTTTATTAAACTCGGCATGTTGGACATTAAAGCAAACTCTAGAACGAAACAGAATCACAAGCTAGGAGATTTCGATCTCTCCCAAAAGCTAGAAACAGGGTTTCCATCGCCGGCGGCCGACCATCTAGAAAAAGCACTTAGTTTAGAGGATCTTGTGGTATTCAGACCATCTGCAACATTTTATGTACGGGCTGAAGGAAACGCTATGGCTCGTTCTGGTATCCACAATAGAGATATCCTTATTGTAGATCGTTCTATTACACCAAAAAATGGGCATCTTATTATTACATCGGTTAATGAAGAACCGATTATTCGCAGATTTACACGACGAGGAGTGCGCATTTTTCTACTATCAGACGATGTCCAATTTGAACCCATTTTAATTCAGAGAGATACCGAGTGGATTATATGGGGAGTAATTACACACGTGGTACATCGGTTTAGATTAGAGAATATAGAACATGAATAAACACATAAACAATGAGGACACAAATGTCATATAGAAATTTATTGGTTTGGCAAAAAGCCATGCTTTTAGTTAATAAAGTGTATAAATGCTCTGAGGTTTTCCCTGAAGAAGAGCAATTGGGTTTAACAAGCCAACTTAGAAAATGCGTAATCTCAATTCCTTCCATTATTGCGAAAGATAATCCTCAAAAGAAAATTCATGGTGGAGATATTCACTTAGGCTCTGCCTTAGGCATCTTATTTGAGCTGCAAACTTTATTAGAAATTGCTTTGGGATTAAGATATTTGAGAAAAGAAGTTTTTGACAACTTCTATGAGGACACTTGTGAAATTGAAAAATTATTGAAGCAATCAGCACTTAAGTATGCCTCTTAGAAAAAGCTTTTCTACCACTACTGTATTCGCCATGGTTGATTGCAACAACTTCTACGCATCTTGTGAAAGAGTATTTGACCCTGCTTTACTTGGCAAACCCATTGTAATTCTATCAAATAACGACGGGTGTGTTATTGCAAGGTCTGAAGAAGCCAAGCTACTTGGTGTACCAATGGGTGCGCCTGAGTTTAAATACCGAAAATTCTTCGCTGAGAATTACGTCGTAGTCCGCTCATCCAACTATGCATTATATGGGGATATGAGTGCTCGGGTAATGGAAATACTTCGCCAGCTTTCAAATAATGTTGAAGTTTATAGCATAGATGAGGCCTTTGCTGAAATATCAACCAACATTTATGCAGATTTAAATTCATACGGACAATTCATTAAGCAAACTATTTTTAATTGGACAGGTTTACCTGTTTCGGTTGGCATTGCAACTAGTAAAACATTAGCAAAAGTGGCTAATCACATCGCAAAAAAGCAAACCATTCATAATGGAGTCCTTAACCTAATAGACTCTCCCAATATAGATTCACTACTTCAAGAAGTGAATATTCAAAATATTTGGGGTATTGGCCACAACCTTACGATTAGACTAAATAGGCACGGAATAAATACGGCTTTAGATTTAAAAAAAACCGTTGCCAATAAACAATGGGTTCGCAAACAAATAAGTGTTACTGGTTTACGAACAGTGTTAGAATTAAATGGTATATCTTGTATTCATATGAGTGAAGTAAAAGAAATCAGAAAAGGTATTTTAACATCACGAATGTTCGGAAAACCGCTTTATGAACTTCGGGATATACAGGAAGCTGTATCTACGTTTGTTTCAAGAGCTGCCGAGAAATTACGCGCTCAGCACTCAATAGTTTCCGTAATTAGTGTAACTTTAATTGGCGACAGACATGCCAACATAAAGGCTAAGTACAAATACAGTCGCAGTTATTCACTTAAAGTTCCTACAGCTCACACCCCTACTCTTATTTTTTTAGCAAAAGCATTAACCGAGGCTATTTATACATCTAATACTAAATATAAGAAAGCGGGAATTATGTTTACTGGGATTATACCAGATAGTGAAGTACAAATGGATTTATTTTCCCCACATTTATACACTCAACAGCAATGTAAGTTAATGGAGTCGGTAGATCGCATAAATTCAAAGTTTGGCCGTAATAAAGCCGCATTTGCAGCAACGGGATTGCACAAAAAAGAAGGTGTACAAAATAAGTGGGTAATGAACCAAAATTACCTTAGTAAGTGTTATACTACGCGTTGGGATGAGCTAATGGTTGCCAAAGCAAAATAGAGAAAGTATAATGTCATTATTATTTATTGCCCCTAATCGGGATACTGAAATTTGGAAGAAATCTTTGCTAGAAAAAGACTCTAATCTAGATGTGGAAATTTGGCCCAAAGTCGAAAACAAAGAAAGGGTAACTTTTGCTGTATGCTGGAATCACCCTGAAAATGTACTCAGTAATTACCCAAATTTAAAAGCCGTGAGTTCATTAGGTGCTGGAGTAAATCACCTTTTATCAGACCAAAGTCTTTCTAGTAAAATCCAACTATCTAGAGTTGTAACTCCTTCTCTTAAAAACCAGATAGCGGAATATATTTTAAATGCCGTACTCAACTATCGCAATCACACATCTCGTTATGTAGATCAAAAAAGAAAAGGTTATTGGTCACCACATTCGGCTGTATCTAGAAATGATTGTACTGTTGGGGTTATGGGATTGGGTGAAATGGGAACAACTACAGCCCAGCTCCTAACATTGAATGGATATAACGTTGTTGGCTGGTCTAAATCTAAAAAAGAAATTGATGGCATTACTTGTTACTCAGAAGCAGAATTGGATGTCTTTTTAGCACAAACAAATATTCTTGTTTGCTTGCTGCCACTAACAGAACAAACCCAAGAAATCTTAGATCTAGAGTTATTTAAAAAGCTCAAGAAACCTGCATATTTAATAAATGCAGGCCGTGGAGAGCATTTAGTAGAAGAAGATTTAATTTATGGAATAGATACAAACACACTAACAGGTGCCTGCCTAGATGTATTTGAGAAAGAACCACTCCCATCCAGTCACTTGTTTTGGAATAGACCTAATATTATGATAACGCCACATATTGCGGCTATTACAGATCCTATTGAAGGCGCAGAAGTCATACTAGAAAATTACAAACGGTCACTTTCTGGGATGACTTTGATAAACGAAGTAGTTAGAAAAAGCGGTTATTAAAAAATCAGCTTTATTAGGGCAAAACCCAGCCAAACAAATAATAGACCAAGCATTACCTGTACGCCAACATTAAGAATACTCAGTATAATATCACCACGTTCCCACAGCATAAAGCTTTCGTTTATAAATGTTGAGAATGTAGTAAACCCGCCTAAAATCCCGACAAAAACAAACAATCGAAGTTCGGGATTAATCCACTGTTTTACTTCGAATAAGCCAGCAAGCAAACCGATGAGTAAACATCCTAGTATATTTACAATCGCTGTACCAAAAGGAAAGGAGGAAGACGAGAAGTACGTTTGTACTCCCCCACCAAGTAAATAACGGCTCACAGCTCCGATAAAACCACCAGAGCCTATTGCCAATATTTTAAATATATCTACCTGCATTTGAGTTACACAGTCACTGAGTGAACCCAGCCGTGCGTATCCTCTTTTCTACCGTATTGGATATCCGTAATCTCGTCAAATAAACGCTTTGCAAGTGGACCAATTTTATTCTCTCCAATCTCTATAGTCTGCCCTTTATGATGAATTAATCCAACTGGTGAAATTACAGCCGCTGTTCCCGAACCAAAAACTTCTTTTAGAGTACCATTCTTATGTGCATCAAAAATTTCATCGATAGTTACTCTTCGTTCTTCAACATCTAAACCCCATTCTTTAGCTAGAGCCAAAACTGAACGGCGAGTAACACCTGGTAAAATAGAGCCATAAAGACCTGGACTAACGAGTTTATCACCAATTAAAAAGTGAATATTCATCGTGCCTACTTCTTCAATATATTTACGTTCTCTTGCATCTAGCCATAAAACTTGAGTATATCCTTCTTCTTGCGCTTTCTGTGCTGGGAGAAAACTTGCAGCATAGTTGCCTGCTGTCTTAGCTTCACCTGTTCCACCTTCAACCGCACGAACAAACTCATCCGTTGTAGTGAGTTTTACGGGGTTAAATCCTTCGGCGTAATACGCACCAACTGGAGAAGTGATTATGTAATAGCTGAATTTTGTCGAAGAACGAGCAGCAAGCAAATCATCAGATGCAAAAATAAACGGACGGATATATAACGCCGTACCTTGTTTTTTAGGCACCCAGCGATGATCTAGTTTTATGAGTTCTTCTAAAGCAGAGATAAATGTTTCGTAATCTGTTTCGGGTACACACATTCTGCGCGCTGTATTATTAAAGCGAGTATGATGTTCTTTTGGGCGAAAGATATTAATGGTTTGTTCATCCACATAAAAGGCTTTCATCCCTTCAAAAATAGCCTGACCATAGTGCAATGTATTAAGGGCTGGTGTAATCTGAATTGGGCCAAATGGCTTTATCTCAGCTTTTTTCCAATTACCATCAACATATTCCATTACAAACATGTGATCAGAAAAATTTCGACCGAAAACTAAATTCTCGAAATCCATTTCTTGGATTCGGCTTGTTTCGGCGGGTAGTATCTTTATTTCAGTAGGTATCATTAATTCGCTCATAGTGTTCTCAAAATAACTGCTTTCCAATTAAGGTAAAGACTAATAAGTGTAAATTCCTTGCAAGATATTAACCAGTGCTCTGCATAGCGGCAGCTATACCATTGATATTTAAAAATAATACCTCTGTTAATTCTTTTCTCTCATCATCAGTTTCCGCCAATTTCCATCTATTCAACAATTCTGCTTGTATGAAGTTGAGTGGATAAGTAAACGGATTTCTAAATTTAATCGACTTTTGTATAACAGGATTATGATCTAAAAAGTTTGTAACGCCAGTAACTTCAGTAATGCATTTGGTAGCATTAGCCAATTCCGAAGCTATTTTTTCATGAAAGTTAGAGTCATCTGAATTATAGATAGCTGCTGTTGCTAAGTGTGTTCTAGCTAGTTCTCTCTGGCTATTATTAAGTACTGTTTTAAAGAACACCCATGAATTAAACCATTCTTTTATTGTGTTCTTGGCTTCTGGCGATTTTTCCAGCATTTTATTCAATCCTTCACCAATACCATACCAACCTGGAACATTATATCGAACTTGAGTCCATGCAAAAACCCAAGGGATAGCTCTCAAGTTTTCAAACTCCATCGCTCCAGAATTTCCTCTAGAAACAGGGCGAGAGGCAATTGGTAGCTTTCCAATGTGCTCGATTGGGGTGATGCCAGAGTACCAATCCCAAAAATCGGAATCATCAATCAACTCACGGTAAGTTGACATAGTGATTTCAGCTAGTTCGTCCATTATCACTTTTTCGTTCTTACCTGTTAGGTAACCTGACTTCGTTTTTTGAGCCATTGTAACTTGAGCCATCGCATTTACAATCTGCTCTAGGTGACGGTGTGCAATGCTAGCTAATGAATATCGGAAAGAAAGCACTTCTCCTTGTTCTGTAAAACGGATTTTACCGTTATTACTAACTGGAGGCATTGCAATAATTGCTTTGTTAGACTGTCCACCACCACGGCCAATAGTACCGCCACGTCCGTGAAATAATCTAAAGTCTATATCATATTTTCGACAAACTGTTCCAAGTTCAAATTGAGCTTTATCCAGCGCCCAATTTGCCATCCAGTAACCACCATCTTTATTACTATCAGAGTAACCAAGCATAATTTCTTGGAAATTATTACGGGCTTCTATCTGCTTAGAAAATAGAGGGTGTTCGAAAATACGCCCCATTAATTCGCTACTTATTTCCAAATCCTCAATAGTTTCAAAAAGTGGAACTACATCAAGAGCTGTTTTAACTTCACCGTTTGTAAACGACCATAACCCAGTCTCTTTAGCAATAAGAAGTACTTCTAGCATATCACTAATGCCGTGAGTCATACTTATGATGTAGCTTCCAAAAGAATTTGGATCCAACTCAAGCATGTCTCGAATTTCTTCAAAAACAGTCAATACGCGTTCTGCCACTTCTGAGCGTACAGCACTATGCGGACATAATGGGCGCGGATTACTTAATTCTTTAACTAGTAACTCAATCTTTTCTTCTTCTTCTAGTTTTGAGTAATTCTCAACCACTTTTGCTTGGCTTAGTAGTCCCTCAAGTGTTTCCTCATGCAAGCGACTGTGCTGGCGGATGTCTAATGCATTCATATGAAACCCAAAAGTTTTGGCTCTATCCAAAATCTCCTGGAGCCTACCTTGCTCGGCAACTTCCATTAATCCAAACTCAATCAAGCTGCTTTTAATAAGCTCTAATTCTCCAACAAAGGTAGTCGCTGAGTATTCTTGGGCAACTTTTAGAATCTGTGCTTTATCACCATCCAGAACATCAATTTGCTTCTGGATATTTTGCATCATGTGTGTGATTTTTCTACGATACGGTTCACGCTGATATCTTCTTTCGAACAATTCACTCAGAGGATTCGCTGTTTCTTCTTTATGAAGAGATGCCTTTAAAGCTTTTGAGATATCCGTTTGCTTGTATGAAACGCTTAAATAACGGCGGAGTTGATTTAACTCCTTCATATACAAAACAAGCACTGTGCGGCGTTGCTCTAAAATAGTTTTCCAAGTAACTGATGACGTTACATTTGGGTTTCCATCTCTATCACTACCAATCCAAGAACGGTATCGGAGCACAGTAGGTAAATCTGCCGACTGATCATAATAAGTTTCAAGAGCTAAGCGAATGTCTTGGTAAAGACTTGGGATTGCGCCCCAAATAGTATGCGTAAAAAAGTATAATCCATTTTCCACTTCATCTTCTACCGACATGCGCTCTGCTCGCACTTCATCAGTCATCAACAACAAGTTTAATTGATTTCTGATATTTTTTTTCAAGATGCGAATTTCATCTGCAGTTAATTCTTGAGTTCCCAGAGCGTTAATTTTCTCGGTAATTTCATGCTGTTTTGTGAGCACACTACGTCTACGAGCTTCTGTTGGATGTGCAGTAATAGTAGGTTGAATATCCATCTGACGAAAAATATCGAGAGCTTCATCGAAGGTATAGCCCGCTTCTTTCATATTAAAAACTGCTTCAGCTATACTTTCATTTCGCGGTTTCTCTTTCGTTTCCTGGAATTCACGCTCGCGATTTACTCTGCTAATTTCGTGCTGTTCTAGAGAGTTTACTAAATGAAAGAAAGTAGTGTACATACGTAGTACCTCTTTAGCCTCATTCAACTCCAAACTAGCTACATACTCTCTAATTTCTTTTAGAGCTTCGGTATCATCCGCATCTAAAGCCGCGCTAGCTATCAATGGTAGCCGACCTAAATTCTTTACAAAATCTGTTCCGAACTGTTTTTCAGCTAGTTCTTCCAAGATTTCGGTAAGCATGATAATTTGCTTAGCCAGACTTTGGCTTATTCCACTTTTTTCCGCAAGTTTACGGACGGTTGATTCCCATTGCATGAGCGACTTCGATTTTAAAACTTTAGAAATGATGATCGTGAGAGCCGTAAGGTAACTAATAATTTACTTTTTTTTGGATGTACCATACATTTATACACAACTTTTATGAATGAAGAAAAACGCTGTAATTGGGCGGAAAATCAATTCCCTGAATATATCATCTATCACGATGAAGAGTGGGGTGTGCCTGTACATAACGACCGAATTCATTTCGAATTTTTACTATTAGAAGGAGCACAGGCAGGGCTAAGTTGGGCTACCATTTTGAAACGCAGAGAAGGTTATCGTCAAGCCTTTGCCGATTTTGATCCGGAAATAGTGGCTCAATATGGAGAGGATAAAATTCAAGAGTTACTGCAGTTTGAAGGAATTGTCCGAAATAGGCTAAAAGTTCGAGGAGCAGTTATAAATGCTCAACTTTTTCTAGAGATTCAGAAAGAATTTGGCAGTTTTGATGCTTACATCTGGAAATTTGTGGGGGGCTCCAATTGTCAATGAAAGAATAAGCATGAGCGATGTTCCAGCTAACAGCGCCGAATCAGATGCTTTAAGCAAAGATTTAAAAAAGCGTGGGTTCAAATTTGTGGGAAGCACCATCATGTATGCGTACATGCAGGCCTGTGGGTTAGTAAACGACCATACCAAAGGTTGTTTCCGCTATCACCAAGTTTCTAAGTAGAGGGCTCTATTTTTATCTATTATCAATATTAAAGTGTAACCCGATATTCTCTTTTCTAGACTGAGCTGATTTTGTAATTAGGTAAGAAATACTACGCAAATTCCGAAGTTCGCAGATTGCCACTGTTAGTTTTGATCGATTGTATAAATCTTCCGATTCATCATAGATTAATTCTAACCGCGAAATAGCGCGAGCTAAGCGGTCATTAGAGCGTACAATGCCAACATAATTGCTAACTATACTTTGCAATTCTTTTTTGATAGTGGCTACAATCAGCTCTTCATCCTGAATTACATCCCCTTCATTTTTCCAATCTGGAATACCTGTTTGATGGGATATTTCATTCACCTTTTCAACACCACAAATAAAAGCATTGTGCGAATATACTAATGCTTCCACTAATGAATTTGAGGCTAACCGATTTGCACCATGTAATCCCGTAAAAGCACATTCCCCAGACGCGAAAAGATTTTCTATACTGCTTTCTGCTTCTAAGTTTACTTCAATCCCACCACACAAATAGTGAGCAGCTGGTACTACTGGTATATAATCTTTAGCGATATCAAGCCCAATAGATGTGCATTTTTTATAAATCGTAGGGAAGTGATTTTTGAATTTCTCAATGTCAATATGTGTAGAGTCGAGATATACACAAGGACTTCCAGACTTTTTCATCTCGGCATCTATAGAACGAGCCACGATATCACGAGGGGCTAAGTCCTTTCGTTCATCGTAATCCTTCATAAATGCATCGCCCGTTTTGGTTCTCAAAATAGCACCAGCACCTCGTACAGCTTCCGAAATTAAAAACGATGGATTATCTTTTGAATAATATAGCGCAGTGGGATGAAACTGTAAAAACTCCATGCCTTTTATAGAGGCTTTTGCACGATAAGCCATAGCTATACCATCGCCTGTTGCAACTACAGGGTTAGTTGTATTAGCATAGGCCTGCCCTACGCCCCCAGTTGCAAGCAATGTAATTTTAGATAGCAATTTAAATACTTTGTTACTATTTCTATCCAACACATATGCACCAAAACATTTCGTACCCGTTGTTACTCTATTTACTTTTTCACCTAAGTGGTGCTGTGTAATAATATCTACTGCAAAATGGTGATTTAGAATTGTGATGTATGGATGATTTTCTACTTTGTGGATGAGCGCTCGTTCAATTTCATTTCCCGTGACATCTTTATGATGTAAGATTCTATGTTCAGAATGGCCACCTTCTTTAGCTAAATCAAACTGATTATGGCTGTCTTTGTCAAAGTTTGTGCCCCAATCTATTAGCTCTTGAATACGTACTGGTGCTTGTTTCACCACCATTTTTACAACACGTTCATCACACAATCCATCTCCAGCAATTAATGTGTCTTCTATATGCTTGTCAAATGAGTCAGTGGCTCTAGTAACAGCAGCGATACCACCCTGTGCATATTTTGTGTTACTTTCTTCGATTCTGTCTTTAGTTACAATGGTTACTTTTACCGGCTCATTCTTCTGATAAAAGTAATCTGCGACTTTAAAAGCATAACTTAAGCCTGCAATCCCCGAACCTATAATTAGGAAGTCGGTATATAAATCTTTTTTAGTAGGCTCTTCAGTTGTGTTCAAACTTATTGCTATCTGTTAATCTCTAGTATTATCATCGGAATAATACACCAAATTCTTGTAGATGTGTAGTGGTAAATCTAGAGACTTCCATTCAAATTGAGTTAAAAGCAGATTCTAAATTAAGCTTTTGTAGATGATATAGATTCCCATCAAAACTAAAAAATAACCGAATCCTTTCTTAAGAGTCTTTTGCGGAATTTTTGTCCCTACTTTATTTCCAATAAAGCTACCTAAAATTCCAATAAGCGTAAATGCAGACATAATATCCCAGTTTATGTGGAGATTTTGTTCTGCTAACACACTGGTATATTTCAAAAAACCAATGGAGCTTTGAAGTGTAATTATCAGCAAACTTGTTCCAACTGCTAATCGCATGGAAAGTCCTGCTAGTAGTACCAATGAAGGTATTATTAAAAAACCTCCTCCAACTCCAACTAACCCGGTTAGCACACCAACCGCCAAACCTTCTCCCACCAAGAGCCACTTTGATGTTTGTTTTGGAACTGGTTGTAATTCTTCTTTTGGATTTCTAATCATCATAACTGCAGCTATAAGCATTACAACTGCAAAGATTAGAAGCTGTGTAGTTCCTGAAAGATGCTTTGAGATACTAGCACCTCCGTAGGTACCAAACATTCCAGGAACACCAAAAAACAATACGCTAACCCAATGAACATCTTTCTTTTTGATATAAGAAATGGAGCCAAAAAAACTAATGGTTGCTACAATACCCAAAGATTCTGCGATAGCAAGCTTTTCGGGTTCACCTACCAAGTAAAGTAAAATTGGCACTGTAAGAATGGAGCCTCCCGACCCCAATAAGCCGAGAGAAATTCCGATAAAAAGAGCCCCTAAATAGGCCCACCACATTACTTAACCTCAATTAAGTACTTTTGCTCTTCTAACCATGGTTCTACAAGGTCATTTACGTAGTAAACGTCTACACCTTCACGCTCTAATAAAGAAGATGCCGCGGCAGCACGAGCTCCAGACTTACAATGAACCAGTACAGGGGCATCAAAAGGAACTTCACCCACACGATTTAGCAAGCGAGTATGTGCAATATTTATTGCATCGGGATGGTGTCCTTCATCAAACTCGGTTTTTTTACGAACGTCAAGAACATATGCTTTTCCGTCCGCCAAAATTTTTTCTACGCCTTTAAAGTCTATGATGGTTGTAGAAACCATTTCTGCACCACTTTCAACAAATGCTGCCAATTCAGAAGGCGTAGTAAAGCCCTTAATGTTATCTAATCCAATTCGGATAAGATCCAGAACAGCTTCTGTTAAATCAGATTCTTCAATAATTAGAAAAATGCCCTGATCTTCATTTACATAAGAGCCTACAATAGTGTTAAAGGTTTTATTAAAAGGAGCATATAATGAGCCTTTGATATGTGCTTCCATAAATGCATTTCGGTTAGCACGAGTATCAACAATCACCGAGTTTGACGAGTTTTGAATATCTATAATCTTCTCCAAGGTCATCTGACGTGGGGTTGGAAGTTTACCTAGAACTTTAGCGCCCAATTTGTTTTCTCGCTTCATTCTAGCAAAATAGAGAGGGGGCTCTGGCTGTCCTTCCAAAATAAAATCAACAAATTCCTGTTCAGAAGTTGCGGCTCGGATAGAGCCATTAAAACGTTGTTCATAGCCAACGGTAGATTCAGGAATTGCACCTAAAGCTTTTCCACATGCGCTACCAGCACCATGCCCAGGCCAAAGCTGTAAATATTCTGGCATTGCTTTAAATTTATCTAACGACTTGTAAAGCGTTTTGGCAGAATCTTCCATTGCTCCAACTTGGCCAGCGGCAGTTTCTAATAAATCTGGACGCCCAACATCACCAACAAAAATAAAATCTCCTGAAATGATACCCATTGGCTCAGTAGTAGTTGCGCCATCAGTCACTTGAAATATCAAATGCTCGGGAGTATGACCCGGTGTATGAAAAGCTTTAAAAGCTATGTTTCCAATACCAAACTCATCGCCATCTTTTAACAGCTGGTAATTGTACTTACTACCAATCGCCCACTCGTACTTCCAATCAGCGTCTCCTTCATCCGACACATACACTTTTACGCCTTGTTCAGCAAATTCTCGCAACCCAGAAAGATAATCTGCATGGATGTGTGTTTCCGTAGCTGCAACAATAGTAAGATTATTTTTTGCTGCAATTTTTTGGTAACGAGCAATATCTCTCATCGGATCAATAACAATTGCTTCACCATTTTGTTGGCACCCAATGATGTATGCGTATTGAGCTAATTTCTCTTCAAAAATTTGTTCGAAAAACATGATAGGATAGTAGGTTATAATTGGAAGTTGCTAAACCACTTTTTATGATTTCTGGTTACTTAAAATAACAGTTCTAGACAGTACAAAAAAATTGTTACGCTTTTTTGTTCTCACCTACTCTTTTCTTTAGGTATATCTCAAGAGGGCAAAAATTTGAATACGAAGATTGAAATAAATTAATCCCCACAAAAAGTGTAAAAAGTAGCCAATACGGGCTTATAAAATAGCCCAGTAATAAACTTATTATTGTAAATAGCCCTGCAAGCCTACGAATTATTCGCTCTAATGGGCTCATTGCTGAACAAAGCATCGGTTCTTTTTTTGCTTCCATGATAGAAATTATGCTGAGGCCTCTACATTTAGCTGATAAGCATGTAGAGGGTAGTTTTTAGATTCTGCGTTTAGTTGATTGTATTCTTTTACGGCATTCAAAACTGTAGCAACCGCTTCTTTGTTCTGGATACTGAAGAACAATTTCGAAAACCTTTTAAAGGTTTCAGTGGCAAACCAATTTGAGATATCTGGTTTATGTTGTTCGGTGCTAAAGCCATGTATATCTGTTTCACTATACACAGTGACGCCGTTATCTCTTAATATTTTACGAACTTCTGAAGCGTGCTCTTCGATTGACATAATCAGTAATAATTTCATGGCTTTATTCCTTTTCGTTTATTGTTTCTACCTCGTTCATTTGCTCATGTTTTTTTCGTGCTCCCATGTAGTAAACTAATGGAACCATGATGAGTGTAAGCCCCGTTGAAGCTATAGTGCCTCCCATCAAAGAGATTGCCAAACCTTGGAAAATGGGATCAAATAAGATTACAAAGGCTCCAATTACAACCGTTCCAGCAGTAAGTAGAATTGGCATTGTTCGAACCGCACCTGCTTCAATAACCGCAGTGTGTAAATCCGCCCCATCTTTTAAGCGTATTTCTATGAAATCTATAAGGAGTACAGAATTTCGAACCATAATTCCAGCAAGGGCAATCATCCCAATCATTGACGTTGCTGTAAAGAAAGCGCCTAGTACCCAGTGCCCTACAATAATACCAACTAGTGAAAGCGGAATTGCAACCATCATCACAACTGGAACTTTAAAGTCTTGAAACCAGCCTATGATGAGCATATAAATAATAACTAACACCACAGCAAAAGCAATTCCTAAGTCTCTGAAAACTTCATATGTGATTTGCCATTCACCATCCCACTTAACAGTATAGTTTTCTTCCATAAATGGTTGACCAGAATAAATCTGTGTGAGCGAATAACCTTTCGGCATTTGTAGTTGGTCAATCTTTTTGCTGGCATCAAGTAATGCATACACCGGACTTTCAATTGCACCAGCAACTTCAGCAACAACATAAACTACATCTTGTTGATTTTTTCGATGGATGCTAGGATTTAGTACTTCGGTTTTTTGTTCAACCAAATCACCTACGGGTATCATCGCACCTTGGTTATTTTTTAGATAGATTGTTTCAAGCTGTTCAATACTTGAGCGCTTTTCGATAGGCATTTGAAGCATTATAGGCACTTCATCAATGGTGTTATTGGTGTGTAAGCGCCCTGCTTGATATCCAGAAAGAGCGAGTGTCATGGTTTCGGTAATTTGCTTTGGCATTACCCCCGCTTGAAGTGCTTTTTGTGTTTTCACGTCAAAATTATAGCGAACCTGTTCATCTTCACGCATCCAATCAATATCTACTACACCATCTTGTTTTTCGAAAATAGCCATTATTTCTTTGGCAACTTTCTCTCTTTGCTTAGCATTTGGGCCATAAACCTCAACTACTAATGTTGATAGAACGGGTGGTCCTGGCGGAACTTCTACAACCTTAACTTTAGCGTTATAAAATTCGCCAACTTTCTGCACAATTGGTCTTATTGTTTTGGCGATATCATGACTTTGTGCAGATCTATCCCCCTTGTCGGTAAGGTTTAGTTGAATATCAGCGATGTTAGATCCATCTCGTAAATCGTAATGGCGAACTAATCCATTAAAGTTAATGGGTGCATGAGTCCCTGCATAAATTTGGTAATTATCTAGTTCTGGCAAGTCTTTTATACTTAGTGCTACTTCTTTAGCTACAGCATGAGTTCTTTCCAGTGTGGTGCCTTCTGGCATATCGATAATCAACTGAATTTCGTTTTTATTATCGAAAGGAAGCATTTTAACTTCTACAATTCTGAACATAAAGAGTGTGGTGGATACCAATAAAAGCACAGTTACACTTCCAATAAAAATCCATCTTTTCTTTGGGCTAGCTAATAACGGCTTCATAGTTTTAGCATACATACGATAGATAAATGTATTCTCTAAACTGTACTCTTTTTCGTTTCCGTTACTATCTAGCATACCTTGTGGTAGTAATTTATAGGCTAACCAAGGTGTGATTACCAGTGCCACAATTAATGAGAATATCATGGCTAGTGAAGCACCAATAGGCATTGGGCTCATATATGGGCCCATCAATCCAGAAACAAAAACCATTGGTAATACCGAAGCTATCACAGTAAATGTTGCTAAGATGGTCGGATTCCCTACTTCATTAATAGACGCAATTGCCGCCTGTTTAAACGGTAATTTTCGCATTTTGAAATGCCTGTGCATATTCTCTGCAATAATGATGGAATCATCCACTACAATCCCCGTTACAAAGACTAATGCAAATAGTGTAATTCTATTTAGTGTATAACCAAACATATAGTACAAAAACAGCGTTAGGGCAAAAGTAACGGGTACGGAAAGAAACACAACCAATCCACCTCGCCACCCTAATGATAGAGCCACAACTATGGTTACAGCTAAAATTGCTCCGAGTAAATGCTCTAGTAAGGATGCTACCTTTTGAGAAGCAGTTTCACCGTAATTACGTGTTACAGAAACATCAATTTGGGAAGGAATAAGCTTGCCTTTAAGAGCGTCCGTTTTTGCATTGATTTTCTTTGCAATGGCCATTGCATCCGTTCCAGATCGTTTTGCGATAGAAATAGTAACTGCAGGAAATGTTTCCCCTACCTTAATTCCTTTTTCTTCTTCAACCTGACTCATGCCACCTGCAGCCACTCCATAAAACACATAGTTAGTTGGTTCGGCTGGGCCATCCACAACTTCTGCAATATTCCTTAAGTAAATTGGAGTGCCATTTTTAACCTGAACAATTAAATTCTCGACTTCAGAAGCAGTTTTTAAGAAACTATTTGTCTGTACTAGAAACTCTGTATCGTTATTTGTAAACGAGCCTGAAAATGTCTTTTGATTAGTTGCCTGAATAATATTTACGACTTCCATGGCAGAGATACCGTAAGTTGCCATCTTGTTCTTATTTAAAAGAACGCGAGCTTGACGAGAACGTCCACCATGTACTTTTACTTCTGCAACATCATTGATTTTCTTAATCTCTGAACCTAGCTCTTGTGCCGTTTTACGAAGTTCGTAATCGGTATAGGTTCCACTTTTATCCCATAATGTTAAAGTCATCATTGGCACATCGTCAATGGAACGAGTTTTAACCAATGGCATACTTACACCTGCTGGCATATTTGCCATATTCTTCATCAGAGTATTGTAGAGTTTTACAAAACTACGTTCAACATCTTCGCCCACATAAAAACGAGCTGAAACCATCGCTTGCCCATCTAATGAAGTTGAATATACATACTCAACACCTTCAATAGTTGATAATGCTTTTTCAAGAGGTAGAGAAACACGTTGTTTCACTTCTTTGGCATTTGCACCGTGATAGGCTACAAAAATATCCGCCATCGGCACATCAATTTGTGGCTCTTCTTCTCTAGGTGTTAGGTATGTGCCGTATATTCCGAGTGCTAAAAACACTATCATCAATAATGGGGTAAGCTTAGAGCTTATAAAAGCACTCGCTACCTTTCCTGCTATTCCAGATTTCATAATCTTCTTTTTAAAACCTTAATTGATTGGAATGATTTTTTGAGCATCGTGCTGTATTAGTGCACTTTCTTTAATCACTTTTTCGCCTTCTTTTAGCCCAGAAAGTACTTCCACTGTGCTATTCAACTTATCACCTATTCTTATCCATCTTAAGATGGCAACGTTTTGTGCATTTAGTACATAAATACCTTCTAGTTGACCTCGTTGAACTAGTGCAGAAACGGGTATGCTTACATTATTTGTAGAATGCATTGGTAGATATGCCGTTGCGTACATTCCTGTTCGTAATAAACTCTTTTTCTCTGAAGGAATTTGAGGTCGCACTTTTACTAAGTATTGATTACTTAATTGCTCACCCGCACTGCTAACATCACTTACCCGAGCACTGTATAATTGATTTGAAATGGAGGAAAGAGTAATCTGAATACTATCGCCAAGCTGAACGTTGTTTATATCCGCTTCGCCAACTTTGAATTCAACTTCGAAATCCTCGGTACTTTCAATTACAATAAGTGGACGACCAGGTGTTACTAAATCTCCAACTTCAGCATTCTTAGCTGCAATAACTCCTGTAAACGGTGCTTTAATTTGAGTGTAGGTTAGTAAATCATCAATTTCTTTAAGCTTATTTTCTACTTCTACAACCTTATTCTTTGCCACAGAATGGTTTAACTGTACTTCATCCCATTCTTTTTGAGTAGCACTTTTTTGCTCGTAGAGAGTTCTAAAACGATTTAAGTTTTTCTCTGCAAGTTCTAGGTTTGCCTTAGCAGAGTTTAAACCCGACTCAATTTGATTCTTCTGAGCTATGAGATCATTATCTGATATGTGTAATAATAGATCCCCTTTCTTCATTTTCTGGCCAATAGTAATGGGCATTTTTTTGATTGTGCCCATTACTTTTGTTCCTAGTTCACTGCGGTTAATGCTTTTAAGCACACCAGCAAATTCTTTGTTACCCCTACCAGCATTGTAACCCGCAGTAATAACACTAGCTTTTATGCTAGTAGATTCTACATCGGTTGTTTCAACCTTTTCAGAACAACCTTGCGTTAAGCCTACTATTAAAATAGCTGCTAAAATTGCTTTTGGTTTAATATTACTCATTATGAATTGTTTCATCTTCTTTAATTATAAAAATGGTTTTTCTGTCTATTATTCTACTTATAGCTCGGTTTCAAATAGATACTCGAGTTGTGCTACCGATACGAAATATTGATATTCTGCTTGAAGAAGGCTTAGCTGGCTAGCTAATTTTGTTGATTCTGCCATTAGTAAATCGGTAGTTTTTTCTATGCCTTGAGCATACCGATCTGTTCTTATTCTTACATCTTCATCAGCTTGAAGTGTTTTAAGCTCTGCAAGCTCCATAGATTGTAGAGCAAGATTTATAGAACGGCGGGCATCTCTTACATCTACTTGGTATTTGTTCAAGCTATTTTCATAAGCAAGTTCGGTTTTTCGAAGTTCAGCTTTACGTTGTGCTATCTTCCCTATTTGGCCATACCCTTTGAAAAGGTCCCAGCGTAGGGTTGCTCCGAATGTGTAGTTGTTACTCTTGTTTCCAAAAATCTGAGAATCGTGTAATTCGTAACTTCCAAAAGCATTTAAACTTGGTAGAAAACTAAACCGAGCTGCTTGAAGAAGTGAACTAGAAGCCTTCATCTGATATTCTAAAGCTGTTAACGCTGAATTGCCTTCTGGATTAGTTGGTAAAGAATTACCAGACAACTCCTTAAACTCTAGATTGTCTGTTACTTGTATTTTTTGATTATCATTTATACCAAGTATTAGCAACAATGCATCGTTAATAGAAGCCCGTTTGTTTTTAGCACCTAGCAATGCTTGCTCGGCATTCAATGTTTCTACTTTAGCTCTTAAATATTCAGCTTTATTGATAACACCTCGTTCAAAGTAATTCTTTGCTTGTTCTTCGTGAGCTTTACTACTTACTAAAAAACTTTGTTGAACAACCGTCTGTTTGTCTAGAATGGCAAGCTGGTAATACAGTTCCTTTACTTTTAGCTTTACAAACTCCTTGGTTGCATTAGCTTGGTGGCTTGCGGATTTAAACTGATGCTTAGCCGACTTACGTTCGTAAAAACCATCAGCATTTATGATAGGTTGTAGAACTTGGAATTTTGTTGTGAAAGAATGAAGAGCATCAGGACTATTCATCACCGACGGATTAAAATCGGATGCTGAAATAATGCCCTGTCTTAGTTTTATTCCAAAAACTCCAATTGGATCGGTTGTCTTAACCCCTGTTTCCTCAATGCTTAATTGAGGAAGAAATACAGCATTCCCTTGGCTATAAGCAGCTTTAGCGGCCACTTTTACTTCTTCTGCAATCAACACATCCAGCGATTGTTCATGAACCATTCCCAAGGCTTCTTCTAAACTTAAAGAAAGACTTTCTATAGTTTGTGCCCAACCAGAAATACTACCGAGGGACATTATAAATGCTATAAAAAATAGCTTTTGTACTTTCATTCTATACCTATTTTTGTGGTGTAAGCTTTAGTTGCTAAAGCGTTATAAGCTTTGTATCGCTCTTTTAAGTTTTTCTTCCACTTCTAAAGCAATACCGTGTAGTTCTTTATTCTCTATAGCTTGCATTGAGGCTAAAGGATTTACCGCAGTAACCTCAACCCTTCCATCCGAATGCTCTTGTACAACTACATTACATGGCAGCATCACTCCAACCTTATCTTCATTTTGAATAGCTTGATGAGCAAAAGTGGGATTACATGCCCCAAGAATCCGATAGTTCTTGAAATCTATTTCTAACTTCTTTTTAAAAACTTCATTTACTCTGATTTCAGTTAGTATGCCGAAACCTTCGTTTTTAAGTGATTCTGTTACTCTGTTAATAGCTGTTTCAAAATCGGTTTTAAGAAAGGTGGTTGTATAATAACTCATGATATTCTCCTATTTAATTTATGAACTCATAGTAGGCATGATTTTTGATTTGTTACAACATGTTATAACAAGTATATTACATGTATCAATTAGGAAAAATATGATTAGTAAAAACAAACCTCGATACGAACAAATTTCTGATCAATTACGCTCGGAAATAAATGAACAACGTTTTGAACCTGGGGACAAACTCCCTTCTGAAAAGCGTTTATGCGAATATTTTGATGTGAGCAGAGTAACAGTTAGGCAAGCACTCCAACAATTAGAGCATCAAGGGCTTATATATCGCAAACAAGGCTTAGGTGCTTTTGTAAGTGAAGAAAAAGTTCATCACCCACTCGTACAGCTTACCGATTTTTCTGAAGATATGAAGCGCGCCGGCTACACAAGCACATCTAAACTAATCTCACTTAAGAAAGTTGGCGCAATAGCTGAAATTAATACCATTCTAGAGTTAACGAATGACAATCCACTCATTCAGATAGACCGAGTACGGATGGCAAACAATAGACCCATAGCTGTAGATAAAACCTGGCTGCCAGCTAGCTACGGTCAGCTACTATTTGATGAGAATTTGACCACACAAACAATCTATCAAGTTCTAGAAGAAAAATTTAACATTCCCATTACTGGTGGTCGCTACAAAATTACAGCAACCATTGCAGATGAATACATAGCCTCACATTTAGGAATGCTAAAGGGAGATGCTGTGTTAGAAATAGATCGTTGCTCAAAGACTATTGGCGAAAAAAAGATCTATTTTCAAAAAAGGTATAACAATCCTGAGTTCATAGCGTACGAACTCGAATTGTCCAGAAACGAAGACCATAAAACATCATTCAAGGATGGATTTCCACTAAAAGAATTCACTCCTAAATTTTATCAATAAATTTGTTTGGTGTTTTATTACTTTACTTCTGATTAATTGAATATTAATAACTTAAGTTTTCATTAAACCCATTTTAGTATGAACGTAAAAATTACTAAGAGAGTATTGCTATTAGCCAGTCTACTTTTGGTGCTTATAGCAATTCCTTCCAAGGCGCAAAACCTTGTAGAATTTGAAAAGAAAGTAACCGAGTTCACACTCGACAATGGTCTTCACTTCATTATCATTGAACGCCATGACGCACCTGTTGCCAGCTTTTATACTCATGTAAATGTAGGCGCAGTTAACGAACCTGTTGGCAATACCGGCATTGCTCATATTTTTGAGCACATGGCATTTAAGGGCACCGACTACATTGGCACCACCAACTGGGAAGAAGAGAAAAAGGTTATTGCTGAAATGGATGCTGCCTATAGAGATTGGATAAATGAGAAGTTTAGTTCAAATCCTGACACTACAGATCTTAACAAAAAGTGGGCTAAGTTTGAAGAACTTCAAGAGAAGTCAAAAACCTACGTTGTAAATAATGAGTTCTCACAAATTATTCAGAATAACGGAGGAAGTGGATTAAACGCTTCAACTGGAGCTGATCAAACCGATTATTACTACAGCTTACCTTCCAATAAAGCTGAATTATGGTTTAATCTAGAAGCTGGACGTTTTAAAACGCCTACTTTCCGCGAGTTTTTTGTAGAAAAAGAAGTGGTACGCGAAGAGCGACGCATGAGAACAGAATCTAACCCAATTGGTAGATTATTGGAAGAATTCTTAGCGGTAGCTTACACAGCACATCCTTATGGCCGCCCAGTAGTTGGTTGGAATTCCGATATAACTGGAACCACTATTGAAGACGCACACGATTTCTATGACAAATATTACATCCCAAGTAATATAACTATTGGTATTGCGGGCGATGTAGATCCAAAGAAAATGAAGAAACTAGCTGAAGAATACTTTGGCGACCTAAAAGGAAAAGGGAAAGTTGCCCCACCCGTTACTACCATTGAACCAGAACAACGCGGCGAACGTAGATTCTCTATTGAAGGAAACTCACAGCCTTTTATGCTAATTGGCTATCACGCAGTTGCAGATTCTGATCCTGATTTTGAAGCTCTTAGCTTATTAGGCAACATTATTTCAAATGGCCGAACTTCAGTTTTATACAAAAAACTAGTTGAAGAAGAAAAATTAGCACTTCAGATCGGAGCATTTAATGGCTTCCCTGGCACAAAATTCCCTTCGTTATTTCTAACCTTTGCCGTACCTAACCAAGGTGTTGAGACTGAAGACCTAGAAAAACGTATTTATGAGGAAATTGAAATTGTTAAAGGTGGCTCCATCACCCATGAGGAACTAGATAGAGCGCGCACTCAAATTAGAGCTGGTATTATTAGAGGCCTAGCCAACAACACTGGACTAGCACTCAATTTCGCTGGCACTTATGCCTCAACTGGCGATTGGAGAAATGTGTTTAACCAACTAGACCGTTACAATAAAGTAACTCTCGATGATTTGCAGAGAGTAGCAAATAAGTATTTGATAAAAAAGAACCGCACGGTCGGTTACACAGTAAAAACTGACTCCTAATAAAGACATTAATTCAAGCCCAAATTATTATGAAACGATTTCTATTATTCTCAATGATGATGGTACTGTCTATTAGTGTGGCAGCCCAAAAACGCTATGATGAGATTAAATACCCAAAATTAAATAGCTTTGAAAAAGCTAAAGTTGAAGAGTTTAAACTTGATAACGGGGTAACTTTCTACCTTGTAGAAGATAAGGAACTCCCTCTTATCCGTGTTAACGCTATTGTACGTACAGGTAACCTTTTAGAGCCTTCTGAAAAAACGGGACTCGCGTCTATGGTTGGCCAAGTAATGCGCGAGGGTGGCTCAAAAAACTATCCTGCAGAAAAACTGAATGTACTTTTAGAAGATAAAGCTGCTTTTATGAGCACTTTTATTGGCGAAGGCTCAGGAAGTGCCTCAATGAATCTCTTGAAAGAAGATTTCGATGAACTGCTACCTGTTTTTGTAGATTTAGTACAAAACCCTCTTTTTCCAGAAGACAAAATTGATCTCTACAAAACCCAAGCTAAATCTGGTATTTCTCGTAGAAACGACGATCAAGCTAGTATTGCCAACAGAGAATTCAACAAACTCATTTATGGCAAAGACTCTCCTTACACTCAGCAAGTAGAGTACGCAACCATAGAAGCCATTACAGGAGAAGATCTCGTTGAATTTCATAAACAAGCTTTTGTTGGTAACAATATGATGCTTGGTATTATTGGAGACTTTGATACCAAAGAAATGAAGAAAAAGCTTAAAGAAGCTTTTGCAAGTTTGCCTTCTGGTACCAAAACAAACATTATCTACCCAGAAGTAAATTATACCTATCCTTCAACATTTAGCTTAATTGACAAATCTGATGTAAACCAAAGTTATGTACTATTAGGCCATATTGGTGGATTAAGAGACAGTCCTGATTACCCAGCATTACAAATGATGAACCAAGTATTAGGTGGTGGATTTGCCGGAAGATTGTTCCAAAAAGTACGTACCGACCTTGGCCTTGCTTACGCTGTTGGTGGTGGATTTGGAAGTGCTATTAACTACCCAAGCACCTTCGATTTATTTGTTATGACCAAAAGCTCAACCACTGCTGAAGCTATTGATGCTATTTTAGTGGAAGTTAAACGCCTGCAAGACGAACCTGTTAGCCAAAAAGAGTTAACTGATGCTCGCGACCGTTTCTTAAACTCACTCGTTTTTAAATACGATAGCAAAAACAAAATCTTGAACGAACGTCTAAGTAATGAGTACAACGGACTATCTCAAGATGCATTTGATAAATATGTAGAAGGTTTAAAGAAAGTTTCTATTTCTGACATCCAACGAGTTGCAAAAAAATACCTACATCCTGATAAAGTTCAGGTTTTGGTTGTAGGCAACAAAGCTGAAATTGGGAATCAACTTGATAAGTATGGCAAAATCAACGAAATCGATATCACAATTCCAGAACCTAAATCAGAAGCTGGCGGAACAGCAGGTGATAAAGTTCAAGGTAAAGCTTGGCTAAAGAAAATGGCTGACGCAGTAATTACAACAGGAAAAAAAGTAGAAAGCATTACTACTGTAACCGCTATGAAACAAGCTACCCCAATGGGTGATATGGACATAAAAAGTACTACTACCATTAATTACAATGATTATAGTATTGAGTCGGCTTTAGAAACTCCTCAAGGCAACATGGGAATGAGCATTGCCAATGGTGCTGGGAAAATGACTATGATGGGGCAAGAACAAGCTCTTCCACCAGCAATGATTGCCCCAATGGTTAAAGAAGTGAAAAATAGCTATGTAAATATTGCTAGAATCTACTCCACATTAGATGCTGAGTATACTGGAACTGAAACCGTTGACGGAACCGAATATATTGTACTCAAAGTAACTAACGATGGCGCAACTACCTACTTATTAGATAGTAAAACTGCACTTCCTTACTTATCTCGGGCTTCAGCATTCAACCCACAAATGGGCAAATCTGTAACTACAGAAACTACATTTTCGAACTGGAAAGAAGTTGACGGTGTAGTTTATGCTCACTCAACCGTTACATCTGCTGATGGCACTCAAGCATCATCTTCAACAGTAGAGTCTCTTAAAATAAACTAGGCTTTATATCTGAATTATTTCAAACCCGATACTTAACTGTTTCGGGTTTTTTTTTGGTCTTTTAGCTAGCAAAGTATTATTGTATAAACCAACACTTTAAGCAGAAGCATTATGGAAACCACTATTTGGAATAATGAATACCCACAATCTAAAGAGTATGCTCACTATTATTCAGACTACGTGGGCTTAGTTTCGAAAGGGAATATCCTCAATACTTTGAATACTCAGATGCATGAGCTTTTCACTCTTATTAACACCATTCCAGGAGATAAAGCACTATTTGCTTATAAATCGGGAAAATGGACTATTAAAGAGATTATTGGACATTTGATTGAAACAGAAAGGGTATTCTCCTACAGAGCTCTCTGCTTTAGCCGTGGTGACAACAGTGAGCTTCCTGGAATGGATCAAGACTTATGGATGGAAAAAAACAATTATAATTCGCGGACATTGAGCAATCTATCGAACGAGTATTTGGCTGTTAGAGTAGCAACCATTCATCTTTTTAAAAATATGACTAAAGAAATGATTTCTAAAGAAGGTGTGGCGAGCGGAGTTAAGTTTACGGTTAGAGCAATAGCATTTGTCATTGCTGGTCACGAAACCCATCATTTAAATATTATAAAAGAAAAGTACTTGTAGACCTTTTTCTATACAGTTTCAAACTAACCATAAGCTTTTTCTAAATTTCTATGAAGCGTATTATTTCCTTTTGAACCTGCTTTTATAATCTTCTTTGCGAGGTCTACATCGTTACTAATCTCGGGAATTTGTAACACCTTTCCATTTTGCAACCAGTTCTCTAACCTACTTTTAAACTTCCCGTTTATTGTATAGACTACATCTCCTCCTAGCTCAAGAAGCGCCGCCGCATTACATAACTGTTCATACTGATTTCGAATGGGGATTGTGAGTAACTTCTTACCTAGAAATAGGGCTTCAGAAGTAGTTTCAAATCCTGTTGAGGAAATAATACCCAAGCACGACTCAAAACTCTTCAAAAAACTATCTTTACCTACCGGAAATACTCTCACGTTTTTCTTTTGGTAGGCGCTTTCACATGCGGGTGAAAATACATGCCATTCAACACTCTTTATTTGATTGAAAATAGAACACAGAGTTTGGTGATCATAGGCTGGTAAATAAACGGTAATATGTCCACCATGGCTAGGAGCTAAATCCCTTATCTGCCGTCGAATTATTGGAGGTTCTATGAAATCATCATATCTAAGATAATGGGAACCAATTGCAGTAGTACATGGTGCAAAATGCTTTAAAACACCCTCAGCCATTAATGATTTTCTATGCGGACGTGGAGCTTTTCCCGACAAAAATGAAGCTTGATGACTAATTGCCACACATGGGATTTCAGCGGCTTGGGCTGCCCATGCTGTTACTGGCTCAAAATCATTCACAATAAAATCATACCCAGAAATGGGGACTTTCTGAATGTCTTGTAAAAATTTAACTGGTTTTAAGTTCAACGCAGTTTCTAAGAAATCTACACTGCCTTTATTATCATAGTTAAGACTAATGCCACGTGCTTTGTACGCTACAGGTCCATCGAGTTCCAAATGAAAATTATATCCGCTTATTAGCACATCTACTTCTGCTAGCTCTCTTAGCTTAGGAAGTACAACTTTAGCTCGGCTTATGTGCCCATGCCCAGTTCCTTGAACTCCATATAAGATTTTCATCCTATCATCACCTTTTTATTGGTAGTATAGGCTTGCATAAGGTGATTAATTCTTGGGCTTTCTTGTAATATAATATCCTCTTCGTATTTATATAAACTCCACTCCTCTCCATCGTATTCAAGAGCGGTTAAATTCTCTATCCAATCTCCCGAGTTTAGATAGATTACTGAGCCCTTTTCATTTTCATAACCGCGAATTTTTGGCTGATGAATGTGTCCACAAACCACATAATCGTAACCTTCATCAATAGCTAATTCCATTGCCGTAATCTCAAAATCATCAATAAAACTAACGGCTGTTTTTACGCTGTCTTTTATCTTCTTTGATAACGAAAGCTTCCCGTACCCTAACTTAACCGATACATTATTAATCCATCGGTTAAGGAGAATTAGCAACTCATAACCATGCCCTCCAAGCTTCGCAATCCACTTGCTATACTTCATAGTTACATCAAAAATATCACCATGAAAGAACCATACTTTTTCGCCATTTAACTCGAGCACCAATTTGTTTTGGATGAAAAGAGGTCCTAGTTGTAAACTCGAAATTTTGCGAAGCGTCTCGTCGTGATTTCCCGTTAAATAATAGATGTCAACACCATTTGTCATCATCGTTATTAGAGTTCTAATAACATGCATGTGTGCTTCGGGCCAGTAATATTTCCTGAAATTCCACATATCGATGAAATCTCCATTCAATATTACACGCTCTGGATCCACAGAATTTAAGTAATGAACTAACTCTATTGCATGGCATCCCACTGTTCCAAGGTGCACATCAGAAATAACAACCGTGTCTAGCTTTCTTTTCATAATACTCAATGAGTTTATTTATAAGAACGCCTTTCGATATTATCTCCAGATATTCTGAGTGTAAATAATTAGTAATGCCGTTGTTACCATATTGTTAGGAGCTATATGCCGAACCAAATCAAAAGAAGAGATCTTGTATTAAAATACTTGCTAAATCCCGATTCTTCTCTTTCCTTAAGGTGAGAATTCTTAAACTAAACCATCTTTCCATGTCTGACGAGAACAAACAAAAAATTGTACATATACACCTCGCAAAAAATGATGTATTTAAGTCTACACTAACTGCTGGAAACCATTCTTTTATTGCAGATGAGCCTATTAGTGTAGACGGTGGAAATGATGAAGGTCCAGACCCTTACGATTTGCTACTTATGAGCCTTGGCTCTTGTACTTTAATGACGGTAAAAATGTATGCTCGTCTTAAAAAGTGGCCTATTGAAGACATGTTTCTCGAACTCAGACACAACAAACGCCACGTAGATGATTGTCAATCCTGCGAAGATTCTTCCGCCAAAATTGATCTCATTGAGAAAGAGTTAATTATTAAAGGTGATTTAACCCAAGAACAGTTGGATAAACTCTTAGAAATCTCAAAAAAATGCCCTGTTCATAGAACTTTGTTAGGGGAAATGCGCATCGAAAGTTCACTCACTTCAGAATAAAATAATCCATCCAAACTATGAGTACCTCTACTTCTATCCATAAAGCAACTTTAACCGACTTAGATGAGTTGGCTGAACTGTTTAACCTTTACAGAGTATTTTACAAGAAAGAAAGTGATGTGGCGGCGGGAAAATCTTTTTTGCAGGAACGTATCACGAAAAACGAATCTGAGATATTTGTAGCTTGCCATCCATCCGGAAGATTGGCGGGATTTGTACAACTCTATCCCCTTTTTACGTCAACTAACTTAAAGCGAACATGGTTGCTAAACGATTTATTTGTACATGCTGATTTCCGCGGTTTGGGAGTTTCTAAATTACTTATTGAAGCTGCCAAAGAATTATGTAAATCGACCAACGCTTTTGGATTAACTCTAGAAACTGATGCTTCAAATATTGAGGGCAACAATCTCTACCCCAAAACGGGTTTCACCTTAGATGATCACAATTTCTACTATTGGAAAAATCCGAATAAATAGCTTATTCGGATTTTTCTTTTATAGACTAAATTTACTCTACATTTGCATGAGCCCAATCCCAGCCTTCCATTCCTTTTTCATTCACAGCTTTTACTGAAACTTTGCTAGCTTTCTTTAAATCAGGAAGCTCGATATGTGTTTTTTGAACCGTAACCGTTTTCTCTTCTCCACTCTTAGTAACGTAACGAACTATGTATGAAGTTATATCAGACTCTACCGATGGTGACCAGCTGACTTGGAATGTATCCTTGCCTTCTTTCTTAACTTCGACATTTTGAATACGAGATGGACTTGAAGCTAGTAACATCAATGTTGCGGCTGTTGTTTTACTAACTTCTGTTACCAGCTGGTGGTTTATAGTCTCTAAATTGTCATTCCATTGGTGGTAGAATGGATTTCCTAATACAGGATAGGAGCCGATACCACCAACTATATCACCATACGCTTCATAGTAAGCGTGTGCATCAGTAGATTTATAATAAAGTGCATCATAGGTCACCATATCGGTAAACAAAAATGCAGCGGCATGTTGAACATCTCTTATTCCTGGATTAGAATATCTAATGGTGTTATCTAATCGGCTGTCGTTAGCCATTCCAACCATATCGTTATTTAAAGCACCTATAATTTTATAGCCTTTTTCTTGTGCTTGTCGAACAAATTCACGACTTCCCAATAAACCCGCTTCCTCACCAGTAAAAGATACAAACATAATAGTGGCTGGCATTGGATGCTTTGCTAAAATCCTAGCAGCCTCAAGAAGTGCCGCAGTTCCACTTGTGTTATCGTCGGCACCAGGGCCATCCTCAACGGAGTCATAATGGCTACTTACAACATAGAGTAATTCAGGGTTCGTATTCCCTTTCAACGTAGCGATTACATTCGCAGTCTTTCCACCATAAACTTGACGACCTGGAGGTGTAAACCACTGATACTCGGGTGAGTATCCAAATGAAGCATATTTGTTAAATATGTATTCAGATGCCTTATCATTTCCTGGCATAGAAATATATTTCGAATCAAATTTGTACAAATCATTTTCGTAAGTATACACTCTGTTCACCGATGCTTGGCTCACAACCTCTTTCACTTCATCGGCAATCTTTGCAAACATTCGCTCTCCTTTTTCACGAAGTGCCATCTCTGTTCTAAGATTTTCTTCAATTCGTTGAACTAAATCATTCTTTGAAATCTTTTTATCAAGATGCATAAGATAAACACCGCGTTCTGGAGAAATGGTATCGCCATCGCGTTCAGCAACAATTAAGAGTTGAGTTCCTGAGCTGTTAGATGCCCATTGATATTCTGGTGCAATTGTTCGAACTGTATTATTATGAAAGAGTTTTGTTGTAGAGCCACTTTCTAAATCATACATAAATGACCTACGGTGACGACCTTCCCCTTTTGCAGCTACTAACTTTGACTCAGATAAAAATTGAGGGAAACGGTCATGTTGAAGTTCATGAGAAACTCGATGTGTTTTCTTAGTCAAACTATCGTAAACATAAACCTCGTAATCATCTTGCTCTTTAAGCGTATAAGCCACTTTTGTGCCTTTTGGTGAGAGTGTAGCATCATTCAAAGACTTATCTGAAGTTATGATTTCAGTTACTTCATCAGCGTTATTTAATGGCGCGATTAGTAAGGTTTTATCTGCTTTATTCGATCGTTGAATAAGAGCAACTTGTTTATCAAAATTGGCACTAACTAACTCCCCTTCAATTACCACAACCTTATTGGTGGCAATATTCAAAACACCAGTTTTACCAGATATTTCAGCTTTTGCTTTAGAAGTTGCTGGCAAAGAATTCTGAGAACTATACTCAAATACAAGAAGCGTTCCATCAGGGCTTACTTCCAAACTAGATTCAAAATTAGGAGTGTTTGTAATCATTCTTGAGCTTTTAGAAGCAATTGAATACTCATAAATATTTGAATATCCACCGCCAGCTTTCATACCCACAAAGAAAATTCTATCGTTATTATTCGAAGTAACAAGGCTCCCAACAAGCAACCCTTTTGGTGTTATATTCTTCTCTCTATTTGCACCCTTCTCCCATAAAAATAATTCGGTATTTGTAGTTTCAACTAGTGCATAATTGGTTCTAGCAGCGTCGAACAAAGCTCTATCTCTTGTTGCGTACGCTTCTGCAATATCTTTATCTCTAGTTAGTGCTGCCTTCTTAACCACTTCACTTTCTTTCAAGCGTTTGTAAACTAACGAACCATCACTAAGCACAATTAAGTCATTGCCATTTACCTTTCTAATCAACTTTTGAGCCTTCGAATTGTACACATACGTATATATTTTTCCATTTTCTCTGCGTTCATAAATGGCTATATCATCTCCCCAAAAACGGATATTTGTACCATCATCACTTAGCTCTGTAACCTGGTATAACTCTCCAGTTTGTAGTGCAATTTTTTCAAAATATATATCAGCACTACTAGAATTTAGAATATTCTTAAAGGTAATAAGAGCATTTATATAATGGCCGTCATGCCAGTCATCAAGTGCATTTTCAAAATCATTATGTACACTTTGAGAAACTCCAACAGTAGCAAAGTTTAAAGAAATTAAAATTACTGCGAAATATATTTTATTCATGGTGAACATTTGATTCGAGGTTACTGTTAAAATGTATCTTGGCTATCAAAATAGCTAATCTACACTTTTTAAATATCGCAAAATTACGTTGACTAGCTTAGTAAATAATCAAACATTTTTTAAACAATACGATTGTCCGTACTTTTACGGAAATAACTAAGTATAAAAGAAATATCCTGTTTCCCAACTATCTATGAAGAAAAAATATAACGTTTATGGCATTGGTAACGCTTTAGTAGATTTAGACTTTACCGTTTCTGAAGATTTTTTAAAAGAGCACAATGTCCAAAAAGGTCTAATGACCTTAGTTGATGAAGACACACAATACCGATTAATCAATGCAATTAAACACGATGAAGTAAATAAAAAATCAGGTGGCTCGGCGGCTAATACCATTATTGCAACTAGCCAGTTCGGAGGTAAAGCATTCTATTCTTGTAAAGTATCAAACGATGAGTTTGGTGATTTTTATTTGAATGATATGAAAGAAGCGGGCATTGACACCAACTTAGATAATAGCATTCGCGAAGAAGGTATTACCGGCAAATGCTTAGTTATGATTACGGACGATGCCGACCGTACGATGAATACTTTCCTCGGGATTACTGTAAATCTTTCTGAAAAGGAAGTAAGTGAAGCTGCCATCAAAGATTCTGAATACGTTTACTTAGAAGGTTATTTAGTAGCTTCTGATTCTGGTTTCGAAGCGATGAAATTAGCTAAAAAGACAGCGGAAAGTAATAATGTTAAAACAGCTCTAACACTTTCCGATCCTTCTATTGTAGATTTTTTCCAAGCTCGTTTTGAAGAGGTTATTGGAGCATCAGTAGATTTACTTTTCTGTAACGAAGAAGAAGCAATGAAGTTCACCAATACTAGCGATGTTGAAACCGCGAGAGTAGAACTCAAAAAAGTAGCTCACAAATTCGTAATTACCCAAGGTAGTAATGGCGCTATTATTTATGATGGAGATACATTTATTGATATTGAACCATATCCCGTTAAAGCAGTAGACACCAACGGCGCTGGAGATATGTTTGCTGGAGCGTTCTTGTACGGGCTCACTCATGGAAAAGGTTATGCAGGCTCAGGAAAATTAGCTAGTCTCGCATCTTCACGAATTGTTTCACAGTTTGGCCCGCGTCTAAAGTGGCACGAAGTCCAAGAAATTTTAAACCAACTAGGATAATATATGACTGGAGTTGAAATATTAGGATGGGCAGGGTTTGGCATACTAATTATGGCTTGGATTCCCCAAACGTGGGACACCATCAAAGCAGGTAAAACTCCCATCACTATAGGGTTTATTTTATTGTATGCGTCATCAAGCTTAATGCTTACCATTTACTCATTTATTACAGATGATATCATCTTCACTGCACTTAATGGTATTTTGACATTAGGTAGCGGAATTAATCTTTATTACAAATTATTTCCAAGAGTGAAGGACTAATGGACAAACTAGTTTTAGCTACTCGAAATGCCAATAAAATTAAGGAAATGAAATCACTTGTTTCCGGTTTAGCAATAGAAGTGTACTCAGCCTTAGATTTTCCAGAATTAGAAGATGTAGATGAAGACCAACCCACTCTTGATGGAAACGCTTTAAAGAAGGCTCGTTATGTGTATAATGTTACTGGCTTGCCTTCCCTATCAGACGATACTGGTTTAGAAGTCTCTGCACTAAATGATGCTCCTGGTGTTTATTCGGCACGTTACGCTGGCGAAAATGCAAGTTACCAAGATAATGTAGACAAGCTTTTAGTTGAGATGAAAGGTAAGTCAGACAGGTCCGCTCAGTTCAGAACTGTTCTTGCTCTAGTAACAGATGGACAAGAACATACATTTGAAGGTATTTGCAAAGGTGAAATCATACCAGTAGAAAAGGGAACTGCTGGTTTTGGATACGACCCCGTTTTCCAACCAGAAGGATACCAAACCACATTTGCAGAGTTCGATGCCTCCGAAAAAAACAAAATAAGCCACCGTGGCAGAGCAGTTCAGAAATTTGTGGAGTTTCTCAAATCCTAGATATAGATTCTCCCAAATTAAAGTTGGTGTAATTTTCATAATACTCGAAGTCTTCCGGAAATTAGACGCTTAATCCTTTAGAATTAACTAAAAATAGTATGCAGTTTGAGTTCTTCGATTATTTAGTCCTAGTTTTATATCTAGTAGGCGTTGCAATTTTCGGTTTGAAAGTCTCGGGTAAACAAAACTCTAATAAAGACTATTTTCTAGGTGGCGACGGTATTCCATGGTGGGCAGTTCTGTTTTCTGTTGTAGCAACCGAAACTAGTACTCTTACGTTTATCAGCATCCCAGCTGTTGCATATGGAGGAAATCTTACCTTTCTGCAAATAACTATCGGATATTTTATTGGACGTGTTCTAGTAGCTCTCTTTTTTCTCCCAAAATATTACGAAGGTGAAATGTACACCGCTTACCAGTTTTTGGAAAAGCGTTTTGGTGCCTCAATGCGTAATGCTACAAGTACTACTTTTATGGTTACGCGTTTGCTTGCCGATGGGGTTCGCCTTTTTGCTACTGCAATTCCACTCGCCATTATTTTACGTTTAGGCGGTGCTTTTGACGGATGGAGTGATGCTGAAATCTATATGATTTCAATTTCAGTTATTTCTGTAATAACTTTATTGTATACCTTCTTTGGAGGCATAAAAGCTGTCATTTGGATGGATGTAGTACAAATGGCGGTTTACATAGGGGGTGCCGTCTTAGCGATGTTTATCTTATTAAATAAACTACCAGATGGATGGGATTCGGTTATCGCCATGTCTGAATCAGATAATAAATTTCAGATTTTTCGACTCGGTTTTGATATGAATTTTAAAGACTTCATAGCACAACCGTACACTTTAATTACTGCAGTGATTGGTGGAGCAGTGTTCTCGCTAGCATCACACGGTACTGATCAACTTCTTGTACAAAGATTACTTGCTACGGGTAGTCTAAAGTCTGGGCAAAAAGCACTTATTTGGAGTGGTGTAGTAATCATTTTCCAATTTTCTCTCTTTTTGGTAATTGGCTTGATGCTTTTCACTTTCTACCAAGGCGCTAATCCCGAAAGTTTGGGACTTGCCACCACCGACGAAATTTTTGCGAAATTTATAGTTGAACAATTACCAGTTGGTATTTCAGGTTTAATAGTGGCCGCTTTATTCGCTGCGGCTATGAGTAGCTTAAGCTCATCGCTTAATTCGCTTGCATCAGCAACTACCTACGATTTATATAAACCTTATTTTGGTAAATCTAATTCTGAACAACAAGACCTAAAGGTTTCCAGAAATATAACTCTTATTTGGGGCGTAATTTTAACAGGATCCGCATTTCTGTTCACCTTCATGCAACTAAGCGGAGGTGAACGCCCAACCGTTGTTGAGTTGGGATTAGGAATTGCTTCCTACACTTATGGCGGTTTGTTAGGTGCTTTTGCTCTTGGGATGCTCTTCAGAAAACCTACAACCAAAGATGCACTCATTGGCTTCTTCTCTGGCTTAATAGTTTTACTATTTTTGGTGAAGGGTCCTGTGCAAAATATTCTTCCAGGTGATGGACTCGCCATAGCATGGCCACTTTACACTTTGGTTGGAAGTTTGGTAGTTATTGGAGTTGGTTTGTTTTCAAACTGGGTTCGAAATTTCAAATAATTCAATCTACAATTAGGCTCCAATACACTTTTTCTAATAGGCTATTTTATTAAGATTTACAATCTATATTCTTAAGCTCTACTCCTCCTAACTCTGAGCTTTCTGTATCCACTTTCAGATTGATTCTGTTAAATATTTTCACTCCTACTATTGACTTAGTATTAAATACTATTATATTAGTAGGAGCTTTTTTAACTAACCGAATACTATGAAAAAATCATTGACGCCCCTTGGTGAATCCGAAATGGAAATTCTACATCACGTATGGGATTTAGGTGAAGCAACTGTAGCCCAAGTTCAAGGAAAGATTCTACAAGAACGGAAAGTTGCTTACACCACAGTAATGACCATTATGAAAAACCTTAACGACAAAGGCTATCTAAAGTATCGTAAAGAGGGTGTTACCTTTGTTTACAGTGCTGCTCAAGAACCTGAAAGCGTTCAGTTCAATCTTATAAATAAAATGGTTGATAAAGTATTTAAAGGATCTACCGCTGCATTGGTTCAAACCTTGGTAAAATCAGAGAATATTTCCGAAGACGAACTAAAGGAGATTAAAAAGCTAATCGATAGCATGGAGGACTAACAATGAAATCGATTTTTGA
Source organism: Balneola sp. (assembly GCA_048267905.1). GTDB lineage: Bacteria > Bacteroidota > Rhodothermia > Balneolales > Balneolaceae > Balneola. The sequence continues at coordinate 148,809 of JBLWWM010000002.1, read as the reverse complement.
ACTCTTCCAACAATTTGGCAATTATGCCATGGATGTTTTTTGGTTCCCTCTCGTTATTTGGACCATTATCTGTTTGGTAACGTTGTTAGCCCTTCGCCAGATTAATTCGCTAAATCCACTTTATCAATACCATCTGCGAGTGGCAACTATGGTAGCTTTGCCTTTAGGTATTATCTCTGCCTTACTGCTTCAGGTTTCATCTTGGTTCGGAATGGCTAGCACTAAGTTTGATCCAGTTCTACTTATTGTGCAAAATCCTCTTCCAAGCAGTTTGTATTCCGATACAAACTCCGTTGCTTACTCTTTCAACTGGATGGATAGCAATTTCATAGTAGGTTTCATTTCGGCATTACTATTACTTGGCGGTGCAACGATGATTATCCGCTTAGTTTGGAGTTATTATCAGCTCAAGAAACTTCATTCTTCGTTAATAAAAGAACCTTTATCTGGTATTCCGTCAGAAATGGATTTAGCAAATAGATCTATTGAAATAGCCTTTCATGATCACCCGCTAGTTCCTTTCACTTTTGGATGGAAAACTCCAATCATTGTGCTACCAAACGCCATTCGTAACGATGATGAAAAACTGAACATGGCCATTCAACATGAGCTTGTACATATAAAACGAGGAGATTACTTACTTCAACTCGTGCTTTCCGTAATTGAGTCTTTATTTTGGTTTCATCCACTCGTTCGGCTAAGCGTTAATGAGATTGAAACCTTTAGAGAAATTTCCTGCGACCAAGAGGTGCTGTCTACAACAGAAGTGTCTCCGAAAAACTACGCTAACATGCTCATAGAACTCGTTCCGCTTAATAAAGGAATTGGAGCTTTTTCAATAAGTATGGCAGTTAAACAGTCTACCTTAAAACAACGGATCGAAACTATGAAATATCATAAACTCTATAAAACGTCCTACAAGAAAAGTCTCTTCTTTCTTCTAATAATGACTTTAATTGTAGTTGCTCCTATCGCCTGCTCCGATATGCGAGGTCCCAACACTCTCTCAGAAGAAGAACTAGCAAAAGAATTTGTAACCATTCAAAATCTAAAGTTAGAAGTTAATGGAATGGAAGTATCTAGTATCCCAAATTTAAACTCAAGAATACCAGGCTTAGGATCTATAATATTGAATGCTGAAGAATACGGTACTTTTGTAATAGCCCTTAATCACTTTAAAGGAGCAATGGGGACTGGTGAAATGAATGACAACCTTATTTCATTTAAGATTAATGAACTTCAGGTCGACATTACCTCTTCTGATAAAATTCTGACCAATAACAATTCTACGGAAATATGGATTTCTCATTTTCCGAACATGAATATCAGTCAACCAATTTTATCTTTGGGCAACTCAAGTGTTGACTATGAAGAACTAATAAAAAATGAACCTGCAGCTATTTCCCCTACTGAAGTTGACCCTGATGGTGAATATTTTATTGTAGTAGAAGAAATGCCGAAACTCATTGGTGGTTTAGTTGGCCTGCAAAGTAAAGTTCAATATCCAAAAATGGCTGCACGTGCAGGTATTCAAGGACGGGTTACCATTCAGTTTATAGTTAACGAAAGTGGGGATGTTGAGAATCCAAGAGTAATAAGTGGAATTGGTGGGGGCTGTGACGAAGAAGCGCTCAAAGTAATTTCAGAAGCCAAATTCGAGCCTGGAATACAGCGAGGAAGAGCTGTTAGAGTTCAATACTCCATACCAATTGTATTCAGACTTAATCGAGACGCCGAGTTTACTAAAGACTAACTAATTATTGACTTTTTAGAAGGGACTTCGGTCCCTTTTTTATTATTCTGAATTTACTGTGTAACTTTTTATTATAGGCCACGTACTCGGCTGTTGAACAAAACTAAAAAATTACATTATGCCAGCTAAATTAAGAAAATCCAAAAAGGACAAAATGCTCCTCGGAGTGTGTGGCGGAATTGCAGAATATCTAGGATGGGATCCTACTATCGTTAGAATTCTATATGTTGTGCTTGGTATAGGTAGTTATGGCATTGCTATTCTTATCTATTTTATACTCGCTATTGTAATGCCCGATTGATTTTTTGAGCCTCTCAAAATTTCAAAAACGTACATTTGTATATCTAAACTTCCCTTAGCATCTTTACCCCAACTAAACTATAGGCTATGAAAGTTGGTATTGTTGGTGATGCAAGTAGAACGGTTGCGTGGGAAAAACACTTGCGACCTCACAGTATTGTACAAGAAGTAGACTTGTGCCCTTCTTTAAAAGAAGTAGGTAAAGTAGATGCATGCCTGATTTTGGATGATACACCCAATAATTTGGATGTTTTACTAGATGGAATTCACAATGGACTAAATTGTTTTCTAATTGCTAAACAACCAACTGATGTTTCAAAATTAGATCGAATTCATAGAGCTGCACGTGAAGCAGGTGTTTTTGTTCAGTTTTCGCACTGGCCTACCTTAGCTCCTGCTACTCAATGGATGATGGATAAAATAAGTAAAGCTCAGTTTATCCATATTACGCGTCAACTTAGTCGTACCCAGTTAATAAATCCCAGAGAAGAATTTCGAGGATTTTGGATTGATGAACTCGGTCTTTGTTTGAAGTGGATTGATAGCGGTGTTCATCATATCGAAGCGAAGATGATGAAACTCAACGATAACAATCCTATTTCAATTCACTTATTCCTACGATTTGATAACGGATCAACGGCTTCCATTTTTGTCTATGCTGCCGCAGAAGAGAATCAACACCATCGCGTAGTTTCTAATCGGAACCAAGTTTTAGATTGCAACGTACCTTCCCAAACCATTCGTGTAGGGCGTCTTAATGATGGGAATCATTTATTTTTCAGTAAGCAAAGTTTCGATCCCGCTACTGCGGCTGAAAAAAGTGCACTACTATTTTTAAAATCTGTACAGCTTAAAAATGAATCTGCCTATACAAGCTATGACGCACTTAATTTGGCACAAAACGTTGGAAAAATAGAGCAACGCTTAGCTCAATTTTCATAAAAGAATTATCGCCTCATTGCCTTAAATGCCGCTTTGAGTTTTTTACGCGACATTATATCGTTTATAAAATTGAACTGGCCAGCTTGTAGTCTCTCTCCACCATCTATCACAACATTTTCGCCTGTCATATACAACGCCATGTCAGACATAATGAACACAGCTAAATTTGCTAATTCTCGATGTTCGCCATATCTCTTCATTGGTATTTTTTTGATGAACAACTTTTCAATTACTTTATCTGGAACCAATCGCGACCAAGCTCCTTTTGTTGGAAACGGCCCTGGCGCAATTGCATTAACACGGATTCCATATTCTGCCCATTCGAAAGCAAGCGAGCGAGTCATTGCCAAAACCCCCGCTTTACTGCATGCCGATGGTAACACGAATGCACAGCCTGTACTTTCAGCGTAGGTTGTAACAATATTTAGTATGGAACCTTTGAGCTTGTTATCAATTAGATAGTTTCCGAAAACGTGCGTACAGTTAAAACTTCCATGAAGCACAATATCAACAACGGCCTTGAAACCGCCTGGCGTTAAATCTTCCGATGCCGACAAGAAATTTCCAGCGGCATTATTCACCAAACCTTCTAACGAACCAAAATCCTTTATCGCCTGCTGAAACATTCCCTGAACAGCATCATGGTCTCTTACATCACAAATATAATAGCGAACTTCAGCTGCTTCACGGACTTCGTTAATCTCAGCACAAGCTTTAATAAGTTTTTCTTCGGTACGACCACAAATGGCAATATTTGCTCCAGATTCTACAAATCCTTTTGCCATTGCTAAGCCTAAACCACTTCCCCCACCGGTTATTAATATGGTTTTACCTGATAATGTATCTTCTGTAAACATGATGTTCCCTTTCTAGTTTAGGTTCTCAAAAACTCCTGCGGCTCCCATTCCACCACCAATACACATCGTTACCAAACCATATTTAGATTTTCTTGTCTGCATTTCGAAGAGAATTTGTGTAGTTAATTTAGCTCCGGTACAACCTAGTGGATGTCCCATTGCAATAGCGCCACCGTTCACATTAGTAATCTCGTCATTCAAGCCCAAAGTTCTAATTACCGCAAGAGATTGCGAAGCAAATGCCTCATTGAGTTCAATTAGATCGATATCTTTTAAAGAAAGTCCTGTTTGTTTTAACACTTTTGGGATGGCTTCTACTGGACCGATTCCCATGATTTCGGGTGCAACTCCAGCAACTGCAAAACCTACATATCGAGCTATCGGAGTTAACCCTAGCTCTTTTACTTTCTCACCACTCATCACGACCACACATGCCGCCGCATCATTCATTTGTGATGAGTTACCAGCCGTCACAGAACCACCCATTTTGAAAACAGGTCGGAGTTTTGCTAAAACTTCTGTGGAAGTATCAGCTCTTGGTCCCTCGTCTTGTTTGAAAGTGAAGTGTTTTTCAATAATCTCGCCATCAGCACTTACTTTTTTTTCGACAACTTGAATGGGAGTGATTTGGGAATCAAATCTTCCGTTTGTCCATGCTGAAGTTGCCCGTTGGTGACTACGGTATGCAAAAGCATCTTGGTCTTCACGACTCACTTTATACTTTGTAGCTACATTTTCAGCGGTAATTCCCATGTTTACATAAATCTCTGGGTTATTATTTACCAATTCAGGGTTTGGTTGAACTGACATCCCACCCATTGGTACTAGCGACATTGACTCCACACCACCTGCAATAATCACATCAGCGGCGCCAAGCATAATCCGTTCTGCCGCCATAGAAATTGTTTGTAATCCAGAAGAACAGAAGCGATTAATAGTAACGCCAGGTACCGAATCTGGAAGCCCACCTAGAATTGCAATTTGGCGGGCTACATTTAAGCCCTGAGACGCTTCAGGAAAGGCACAGCCTATCATTACATCATCAACCGAAGAAGGCTCTAGGCCAGGAGTTCTAGCCAATAATTCTTTTATCACAGCGCCACCCAAAGAATCTGGACGCGTAAACCTTAACGAACCTTTGTTTGCTTTACCACAGGCTGTTCTTGTTGCTGCTACAATGTATGCTTCTTTCATAAATTTTAAATTTTGAATTATTAATTATGAATGCTTCATCTAAAATTCAACACTCATAATTCACTAGTTTCGTAAGGGTTTTCCTGTTTTTAGCATGTGTTCCATTCTAGCTATTGTTCGTTCGTCTTTTAAACATGTGAGGATGGCTTCACGCTCTAGCTTTAACAAATACTCTTCTGGTACTTCTTGAGGCTCGCTTAAATCCCCTCCAGATAAAACAAAAGCTAAGCGTTCTACAACAACTTTATCGTAATCGGTAATGAAATTAGATTCATGCATAACGTACAGCATCAATTTCATGGCACTCAATGCCGTTTGACCTAAAACCTTAATTGGAGTTCGGGCAGGTGCATGATACCCAACCTTCACCATATTAAGAGCTTCTTGTTTTGCAATACTGAGTTGAAGGTCTCTATTCATCACAATAACATCTGATGGACGTAAGAAATTAAGCGCTTTTGCCATGTGCGCACTTTCTGAGACTTTTGCCATTCCCATTGTTTTAAAAGCTTCGCGAATAAATGGAAGCGCATCTGCATCACCTTCTAATTTGGCCATGGCACGTTTAAGAAGCTCTGTGGTACCACCTCCAGCAGGAATTAAACCCACACCAACTTCAACCAAGCCCATATATAATTCGTGATGAGCAACCACTTTATCGGAGTAGAGTACGAATTCCGTTCCACCACCTAAAGTTCTTCCAAAAGGTGCCGCTACCACAGGAAATGGAGCATAACGAAGAGCTACTGCTGTCCGCTGGAAATTGGTCACTGCTTCCACAACCTTCTCCCATTCACCTGAAGCATTTGCCTGCATAGCTTCCATCAAATTGGCACCATAAGCAAAATTATCTCCATCATGACCTAGCACCAACGCTTTGAAATTCTGTTTTACCACATCTAAAGAATGTTCGAGCGACTGCACCAATTCAAAACCCAGCGTAGCATTTTTAGTTTTGAATTCGAATAGCGCAACGCCATCTCCCATATCATGGAGTGCAGCGGAATCGTTTTCAAAAACGGGCTGCTTATTTCTACGAAGTTGGGCAACTTTAATCTCACCTTCTGCCTGTGGAGACACCTCTTTCATTTCCTTCGAAATTGGATCGTAAACTTTTCCTTCCGAATAAAATTGAGTGACACCAGCGGAAAGCATTTCTTTAATCAACACTGGAATTTCTTGGCCTTCAGTAGTAAGCCTTCCAACAATAGCTTCAATTCCAAGAGCATCCCAGCGCTCAAATGGCCCCATTTCCCAGTTGAATCCCCATTTCATAGCTCTATCAACAGCTTGGGGAGAATCGGCAATTTCAGGAACACGATTTGCAGCGTACAAAAGTAAGTCCTTCTGAACCTCCCAAATGAATTTGGCAAGTTTTCCTTCACCAAAAGTGAGAAATTTTAAACGCTCAGCAGTATTTCGGATTTTTTTCGCTTCTTCTAAAATGGGGTCTTCTAACTGAGTTTGAGCTTCATATTCAAGTGTTTCTGGGTTTATAACCAAAAATTCAGTTTTAGAACCGTTTCTTACTTTTTTATAAAACCCCTCGCCCGATTTATTCCCCAATTTTCCAGACTCAACCATTTTCACGAACTGAGCTGGTAATTCAAATGCATCTTTTCGTTCATCGTTTGGGATGGAAGGAATTAGATTTTTAGCAACGTGCATAGTGATATCTAAACCAGCCATATCCGCTGTTCTAAACGTAGCGGCTTTGGAATAGCCTGTCAATGTTCCTGTAAGTAAATCAATTTCTTCTGCTCTAAAATCTCCGTTAAAAAAGTACGGCATCATACTAGCCATCGAGAAAATCCCTACTCTATTAGCGATGAAATTTGGGGTATCCTTGCAAACTACAACGCCTTTACCAAGTGCTTTCTCACAAAATGTTTTCATGTATTCCATTACTTCAGCTGAAGTGCTTTCAGTAGGAATGATTTCCAGCAACTTCATATATCTAGGAGGATTGAAGAAATGAGTTCCTAGAAAATGGGCTTTGAGAGAATCTGAGCAATCCTCTCCAATTTGTGTTATAGGTAAACCTGATGTGTTTGAACTAACAATAGTGGATGATTTCCGAATGGCGTCGATTTTAGCCATCACAGACTTTTTAATATCCATGCGTTCAACAATCACCTCACAAATCCAATCTACTTCGGAGAGTTTATCGAAGTCGTCATCGAAATTACCAATCTTTATTCTACTCGCAAATTCGGGTAAAGCAAAAGGAGCTGGTTTTAGCTTCAGAATTTTCTGTAAACTTTCTTCAACTGCTTTATTAGGACGTTTGGGATCATCACTTTTAAGATCCAACAAAAGCACATCTAAGCCTGCATTAATACAATGTGCAGCAATTTGGCTCCCCATTACACCAGAGCCTAAAACGGCTACTTTTTGAATAGAATATTCTTGTGTGCTCATAATTTCAATATCTCTTTAATATGCTAAATTTTTTCTTGTCCTTTTATCAAGTACAACAACCTTATTATTTAACTTTCATCTGCGCAGATGCGTCACCTCCATCAATGTATTTTTAATAAATATCATTCACCAGAAGCTTCTTAAGTAGTACTTAATTAAGGATAAAATTAATGAAAACACAACATGAATAAATTAATGATTGAGCCTGCAAAAGAGGCTATCGAGCTAGTAAAAAAGAATTATGTGGTTCTTTATTTTTGAGGAACGTAAAGTATTCAGAATAACAATCCACTCAAAAATTAATAGACATGAATCAATTAAATTAATTATCTGGTATAGTGCATTGGCTATCGAAACTTTCGTTAGCTACCATCTTTATATCTTATGGGTTTCCCAAAGTAGCAATCATAGATATGCCCTGTGCCACGGTATTGATGTTAGGGATTATGAAAGTTAGAGGTGGCTTGCTCTTTTCTGGCGTATTGATGAGCGCTATTGCAATGGTACATGCGCAACATGGTTGGAGCTCAATCAATATGGGAGATAATGGAGGTCAAAGAATGGAATTTCAAGTACTCATTATTGATGTATCGTTGCTTTATGTAGTTAAAGGCGATCCCCTATATGAAAAAGCACCTAATCCAGCATAGCATATTAATTCTCAATTATTATGGTGATGCCTAAAAGGAAAGGCTCGTAATGTCTTTCCTTTTTTATTGATTATTAATGCCAGTATCGAGATAGTTAAGTAGCAAATCAGCTACTTAACTATCTGACAGGGTTATTACACGTACTATTCTCAGGCTCTTTTCCATTAGCCTGTTTATTTTCAAAAAAGAGCCATTTGGTAATAAATCACGTAGAGGCCCGCCAAAATAAGTAGCCCACCCGTAATCCTTTCCATATAAGGTAATATTTTTCTCAGGTAAGACATCAACACATCTCGGGCAAAGATAGAGAGCAGAATCACGGCAATCATCATTCCGCTTAGGCCAGCAAAATAGGCTAGAAAATAGGATGCACCCAACCACACCGTTGGAGCTGCCATTGCTTGCGTAGCCACAACCAGAAATAAAGGAAAGAGACACCCTAGTGCTCCGATAGCGTAGGCTACCCCAAAGACAAAAGCTTCAACAGCCTCCGTTTTATGCGTAGCATGATTCATGTTTAGAGAGAATGAGAAGCTTTTTCCAAGCACCATAAACCCACCTAGAATAACCAATACACCGCCCATTCCTATTGTGATCCACATCATGTAATCCTTCAGTATTTGACTGGCCACGATAATCATCACCCCAGCTATACTGTAAATCAATAAAATCCCAAGAATGCTGAGGAAAGCTAGTTTGAGCCCCCTAGTCATACGAGTAAAAGTTGTAGGTTCGCCCTCTGAATTTCGGGATATAAACGCCACAATGTAGCCTGGCAATAATGCTATTGCACAGGGAGCCAGAAAAGCAAAAACTCCCTGTAAAAATGAAAAATAAATAAATTCCATACTTCTTATTTCAACAGTTCTTCAAACAAGGCACGATAATCCTCTGCGCTGAGTGCAATTTTATCTTTCTGAAACAGGATCTCGCCTTGGCGATTGATTCCAACTGTAGTGGCCTGAGCTTTGACGCCAAAAGCGAGCATAATCTCTGGATGGCCTTTTGTGACTGGGAATTTAAATCCTTTTTCTTCGGAAAGTTTTCTCATGACATCTTCGTCGTCGGTGGGGTCAATTCCTATGGCAACTAGATTTAGCTGGTCTTTGTACTCAGGGTATACTTCTGAGAGTACTGGCCAGTTCTTAGCACAAACTGGGCACCATGACGCTGTAAAGTAAACTACGGTTGGTTTATTTTCATCCATCGACTGTTGAAGGCTCATCGTCTCACCAGCAATAGTGGTGACTTCAAAGCTTGGTGCTTTTTCAAGTTTAGCTTCTTTTTGAACAGTAGTTTTTGGTGTCTGTTCAGAACTACAGGCGGTAATGAATAAGGAGAAAGTGATCAATAGAATGCTAATGTTCTTCATGCGTATCAAGGTTGGGTCTGTTATTATGTTGATTGTGCTGAAAAGAATCAGCTTTATTTCCTAACAGATGAGATGGCAAGGAAAAATCTTACTTATTTTCTGCTTTCTGTATTGAGGGAGAGTTTACATCGCCGTCGGAGCAGACGACAGAACAATCGCCATGTATTGGTTTCAGTACTTCTCCAGACTCGAAACGTTAAAGGCTCTTTTGGAATAACGGGTATTTACTTATTTGGAGTACTCTTAAGATGCTTCATTGCATCCAAAAGTACTTCATACTCCTGCCGGCAGCTTTTGCACCGTTTTAGGTGATCTTGAACTAAGGGCATGGCCTCTTCGGATGATTTTCCATTCAGTTCCATTTCTGCAAACTGGTTCAACTTATTGTAGCATTCATCACAACCTATCTCTTCTGAGCTAGTCATCTGAACTGCTTGAATCATCCTTTTTAATATTGTTGTCGTTAACTTCATATCGATAGAGAATTATTACTGTCATTGTAATGACGTTTTTAAAACAGGCTTTCTTACACCAATCTTTGGAATTCTTATAGTGAATTCAACATTTCCTCGGTATCAAAACCTTCTTGCTCAAATCTATTCTTCAATTTCAACCGGGCATCGTACACTAGTTTATATAAGGCGTTGCGATTGATTCCAATCTGCTCAGTAACCACTTCAGGAGGTAAATCGTCAATCATTATCCCTTGGATAGCCATTTTTTGTTTTTCAGTTAATTCCTCATTAATAATACGCATCATTATTTCCATGAGCTGCGACTCGTGCGCTAGGCGGTCAGGCTGAGGCTCATTACTTGTAAAATTCGATGACATTTCTCTAGAATCATTGTCTGCTTCAGGGTCATTGATAGAGATATCTTCATAGCGTTTCAATCGTAACTCCGTTAACCCTTCCCGTACAGCAATTTTCATCGCCCAAGTGATCAACTTGCTCTCTCCACGAAAAGAATCAATTTTACCTAAGATTTTGAGCAACGCATCTTGTGCCACATCCTCTACAAACTGATCGAGTTCCCTATCCACATATTTATGGAGTGCAGGTTTGAGCCCTCGAATGAGAATATCCCGAAGTTGCGCTACTGCATGTTCGTTTACTGGTTCAGTTAATGCCAGGATCCATTCTTCATTGGTATCGTAAGATTTTTTTCCTTTGCCACTTCTTTTAAACCAGTTGATCATGCGTGTGTAGGTAAATTTTTAATTGTCAAAATAACGCATTTATCCAATCCAATCTTTATTCCATAGAACTATTTATGGAATAAATCATCCTTCACCTTCGTTATACATGCTTTCAATTAATTCTTTGTTATTTGCTCTAACAGCACTTCTCTTTACACTCATTTTTGGTGTAAGTTCCCCTTTCTCTATAGAAAATGGTTCTTCCAAAAGCGCAAATTTCTTCACTCTTTCCCAATGCGATAGAGATTTATTAATCTTGTCAACTTCTTTCTGAATCCTTGCAATAACATGTTCATTTGTGGTTCTTCCTTCAGTTGGCATGTCGTGTCCAAAACGCTCAAATCGTTTTTCTAAATTCTTCCAATCTGGAACAATTAGTGCCCCACAAAACTTCTGTTCTGAGCCTATAACCATAGCTTGATCAATGAATCCGCTATTAATGAGCGCATTTTCTATAGGCTGTGGAGCTACATATTTACCCGTAGAAAGTTTGAACATCGATTTTTTACGATCTGTGATAAAGAGCCACCCATCTTCATCAATGTATCCAATATCACCCGTACAAAACCACCCATCTTCCGTAAACACTTCTTTCGTTTTTTCTGGAAGCTTGTAATAACCCAACATAATGTTTGGTCCTCTGGCCTGAATCTCTCCATCTTCTGCAATTCGTAACTCAATTTCCTCTAATGGGAAGCCTGCAGAACCGATACGTATCTTATCGGGCGTACTAGCAGTTAGGATTGGAGAAGTTTCTGTAAGACCATAACCTTGTCCACATTTAAAGCCGATTCCATTAAAAAATCGCATTACACTAGGAGCAAGCGCAGCTCCGCCAACCATCATCCCTGAGAGATTTCCTCCCATACCTGCACGGATTTTGGAATACACTAGTTTATCTGCAATTTTGTATTTGATGAGATCTATACCTTTAGGTAAATCTTCTGGTTCAAAATGTTCTGCCATGTGTATGGCCCAATAATATAACGACTTAGTTAGACCAGACATTTCCTGCCCTTTCACTTTAATTCCAGTCATTATTTTTTCTAATAGACGAGGAACTGTCGAAAAATAAATAGGTCGAATAGTCATTAAATCCGTTCTAAAATCATTCACATCTTCTACATAATACACAGTTACACCTGTGGCCAAATACAGATATGAGCTAATGCGTTCTAACATGTGTGCCACTGGCAAGTATGAAAGAATTTTTGGAGAATCGTAATCGTCAGCGTTGTAAGGCATCCGGTCTAGAGAGTATAAAACATTGGATGCCAAATTATTATGAGAGAGCATTACCCCTTTGGGAACTCCGGTTGTTCCCGAAGTGTAATTGATATTCGCTAGGTCGTCTGGTTCTATAGCACCTAGCAATTCATCAAAGAGTTTTGGATTTTTTTCTCCCAATTCTCGTCCCATTTCCATCACTTCTTCAAACCCTTTAAGGCTTTTGTGCTGCGATGGCTGGATAGAAATAATCGACGTTATGGTCTTTATCTTTTTAACAAGAGGTTTCGTTTCGGCAAACATCTCATCGTTAGACACAATATGAACTTTAGCTTCAGAATTTTCTAAGATATATTTAATCTGATCGCCAGGCTGTGTGGTATAAATAGCCACATTAACGGCACCAATTGAGAGCGTTGCTTGGTCACAAATCAACCATTCGGTACTATTTTCTGAATGAACAGAAACACGATCACCTTTACGAATTCCTAACGCATAAAGTCCTAACCCTAAGAGGCGAACCTTCATCTGAAAGTCTTCAACAGACGTTTCTATCCACTCACCTTTGCGCTTAACCGCAGAAAGAATTCCTGATTTATTTTTCTTGATGCCAGCTGCTAAAACAACTGGTACTGTTGATGGTTTATACTTCATATCTCAAAGATTATTTTATACTCTTTGGTAAGTAACACTTTCGGCGTACTTTTGAAAGCGTTTCCACGTATTTATTTTACGAACTTAACACTGTTAATCAAATTCAAGTTTATGTTTATCGAAGAATCACTCAAAAATAGAGCTGAAATTTACTTTAACTCGGCTCAGGATAATATGGGAACCTTTTTAGGAATTGAGATTGAACATATTGCGAAAGATAAGATTGTAGCTTCTATGTCTGTTGATGAGCGCACAATTCAGCCTTTTGGGATTTTGCATGGTGGAGCTTCTGTAGTTCTAGCAGAAACATTGGCCTCAGTGGGTGGGTGGTTTTTACTTGAGAATTTGGAACAAACGGTAGTTGGAGTTGAGATTAATGCCAATCACATTCGGTCGGTTAAGAAAGGTGGCAAGGTTACAGGAACCGCAAAACCCGTGCATGTTGGACGAAAAATTCAAGTTTGGGAAATCTCACTTACCGACCAAAGAGGTAAACTAGTGTGCGTGAGTAGATGCACTTTGGCTGTGATTGATATGAAGAAATAATAAATCCTTTTCTGCTAATTTCATTTTTGAGAGTGTTACAACCGAGTCATGAAATTTCGAAATGCCAATCATCTAAAATCACTTCTTAAACTGTACTTCTTTCCACTCTTCAAATAAGTGAGCTACTTTTCTACGCTGGTATTTTCCAGTTGAGGTAACTGGAATTTCTTTACCGAACACCACCACTTTTGGAGCTTTTGAGTGGGGCAAGTGTTTTTGGCAGAAGGCTAAAATTTCTTCTTCATTTTCAGGAGCCTCATCTTTTAATTGTACATAAGCACCTACTTCCTCTCCATACCAATCATTCTCAAAACCAACTGCAATCCCAGATTTAACACCGGGTGCTTGATTTATAACTTCATCAATTTCAAGAGGGGCAAAATTAATTCCTCCACGAATTATCAATTCTTTTATTCGCCCTGTAATAAAGTAATAAGCATTTCCATCAGCATCATTCTTATAAAAACCTTCGTCGCCACTTCTAAACCAACCATGTGTAAATGCGGCCTCGTTTGCTTCTTTATTATGGAAATATTCTTTCATAACATTTACGCCACGGATAACTATTTCACCGCGTTCCTCTTCACCAACAGCCTCACCTCGTTCATTATGGATGGCCATTTCGTTGGCTGGAATTGCAACACCAATACTTGGAAATCCATAATCGTTTAACCAGTTTCTATGTTCTTCAGAACTAAGATCTATTGGAAGAAAACATGAATAGCAGGTCGTTTCTGATAGTCCATACCCATGAATAATCCGCTTCCCAAAACGAGTTTCAAAGTTCTTAGCAACGTTTACGGTTAGAGGTCCTGCACCACAAATTATATGTTTGAAGTGGTTTAACTTAGGAGGTTCCTTATCCTCATAAAAACTTGTTAGAAATTGCAGTAAGGTTGGAACTACACTTACAACCTGAACCTGTTCTTTTTCTATGGTTGGGAAAAACTGATCTATCTTGAATTTTTCGACCAAAACAACCGACGCACCTACGTAGAATGGAGTAAGTAAGGTTACTACCGTTCCATTCACATGATGAATAGGAAGCACACACATCATCCGAGTTTCATCTGTAATTTGATGCCATTCACTAATTGCACGTGCATCTTCGAGTAGATTTTTTTGTGAAAGCACAACGCCTTTTGGGTTGCCCGTTGTGCCAGATGTAAATACAATCAAGGCATCTGTATCCACCGCAAAACTTGGCTCGTTTAGAGCGCCCTCACTTTTTGTAAATGCGTTGATATCTTCTCCACAAGTAACGATCTGTATTCCACCTAATCCCGCTACGGAGCAGATACTTTGTATTCTATCGAGATAATTATCTCTGACTAAGGCCAGCTTAACTTCTGCTGTTTTTAATAGGTATTCGATGCGGTGGTCATCTTCACTCAGGTTCACAGGAACTACAACCAATCCACAAAACCATGCCGCAAAATATTGTACAACGGTATGCCAATGATTATGAGAAATGGTTGCAATCTTATCGCCAATCTGCAAATTTTGGCCCTGATAAAAACGAGCGGTATCCAGCACCATTTCATAAAATTCTCTGTAAGAAAATTCTACTCTTTTCCCGTTCAAATCTATGTAAGTAAGAAAAGTATCCGAGTTACCAATCCCTCTTTTGAGAAGTGTTACAATGTTAAATGGCAAATTTGGTAAAGAATGATTAACACTGCGAGCATGCGCGATTTTTTGTTCTAAGCTAGTTAAGTCCATACCATCACCATTTATTACTGAAATTTATATCACATTTCTATAAAATTATTGTTTTGCTGGAACTCTCGGGATTGTCATAATTTCACGTTGGCGTCCATCTATATACCACACTCCTGTTTCATCAAAAAAGGCATCTTCTTCTAACATAATGCGAATTTCTTTACCCCACTCCTTAACGTATGTTGCTGCATTCAACTCTATAGAATAAGCAGTGTTTAAATGAAGCGGATAATCCCCTCTAATTGGAACTCCGCCTTGGGAGTCCCACATTCCTAAGGTTGTGCCCGAAGCATGACCATGATACCCGATTGGATGTGTATAAATAGATGGTTTAATGCCTTCTGCAATTGCTTGTTCTCTAGACACCTTTAGAACTTCGTTGCCCGTTCTACCTTCTTTAAAATTATTAGTGAAAATATCTTGGAGTCTATTTCCATTCTCAAATGCTTTTTGAAGATACGCTGGCACTTCTGTTTCACCCGGACGTAAAATATAGGCGTGTTGCTGTGTATCTGTATTTAGACGAAGATATGTTATTCCAAAATCGACATGGATTAAATCACCGGGCATAATCACATTATTTGCTGGACGAGAATCGAACGTTCTTAAATGATCGAACGACTCTGGGTCTGCTCGTTGAATGGAAACACTAGGGTGAAACCAAGTAATCAACTTTAGCTCTCTAATTCGTTCGCGGTACCACCACACTACATCTTCAGTTGTCGTAACACCAGGCTGTATTACCGCATCTGAAAAGCCCTCAGCAATAATACTGTGTGCAATTCGCACAATCTGAGGGTAAATAGCCATCTCTTTAGGCGTACGCGTTTCTAACCAAGCTATAGCAACTTTCTCAGCAGAAACAATTCTTGAACCATATTTTTTACCTATAACATTTTCTAACTCTTCTAATTCCGTGGCAACAATTCCATCAGCGAGACCAAAATGCTTCGATTTATTAACTCCGATTTTCTTAGGATCACGTTCTTTGATAATTTCAGCCAGCCGTTCCCACTGGTCGGGTTGTTCTTCAGGGTTCCAGGCTTTCTTAAAGTTCGTACCAACATCGTAACGTGCTACGGCGAGTTTTTCGACTCCTTTACCCTCTCCTTGGTCGTACATAACCAAAATTGTACGCCTACGAGCAGCATGCCAGGTTGCTGGCAGCAACGTTTTTATAACAGGGTCTTCATTGTATTCCCTTGAAATAACAATCCACATATCTAACCCTTCTCGCCTCATAATTTGAGGAAGAACGGTTTCAATTTTGTCCTCTAACAGTTCATCTATCACTCGAGCTCTTTCCTTCATAGATAAAATGACTGGAGTATTTTGTGCGATAATATTTGTGGCAAAAAACAGCCCTAAGCCAATTATTAGAATAGCTTTTTTCATAATAGATATGCGTTAGTTATAGATTACTAAATAAACCTCTTTCAAGATTAATACGTGGAAATTTAAACGCCAATTGGATTAATTTTTAGCTTTAACCCATTCTTTTCTTCGTTCTGTTTCCTTTTTAGATGAACTTGAGTTTATAGTTGTTTCAAAGCTTTCGTCATTTTCTAAAATTATGGAGACACGTTTTTCTTGTCCCCATCTCAAATACTCAATTTCAATTTCTTGGCCAGGTTTCAACCCTTTCAGTATATCGTTGATTCGTGAACCATCTTCTAGTTTAACCCCACCAATTGAAACAAACTCATCAGTTGTTCTTATCCCAGCATTGTATAGAGGAGAGTCTTTAGTGGCATTTGAACGAAGAACCCAATTTCCATTTCTTTTTACGATTTGACCTCCCATCCAAGCGGAGTTTGGAGTCTTTTTTTCAAATTTAACTCCAACATTAGCAAGTAATTTTTTGTAATCGGGCAGTTTGGAATCAAATATATAGTTCTTAAAAAAGTGGTTGGCAAAATCAGCCCCTACGTAATCAGCCAAGGTTGACTGAATATCTCGTACAGTGTATGGAACTTCAGGTTTGCCGTAATTCTGCCACATTAATTTCATCAAGCCATCTAAACTCAGGCCTTTGTTCATTTGTCGAAGTTCTAAATCAAGACCAAGTCCTAACACACTCCCATAGGTGTAATAAGAAATAAATGTATTCGATCTATTATTAGGATCTACAGCAGTGGCTGCATCCACAAATGGAGCTTGATAGCTCATTTCGATTGGATTAAAGTACGTTCTACCAGGGGAATTGATAACAAAACTAAGAGCACCATCTAAACCTTCTATATATTGCTGTTCAGTTCTGATACCTGCACGTGTAAGTATTAAATTGGTATAGTAACTCGTAAAACCTTCAGCGAACCATAATTCCCCACTCATATTTACATTTTCAAAATCGAACGGCTCGAGAGATTTCGGTCTAATTCTCTCCACATTCCAAGTATGAAATAACTCATGAGATACAGTACCTATTCCAGTTTCGCCCAAAGGACGCTCTAATGGTTTTGAACTTACTACATATGTAGAGTTTCTATGTTCCATACCGTCACCATTGGCGTTAGGCATGTAACATAATAGAAACGTGTATTCTCCAAAATCAAAATCTGGTAATTCGCCGTAAACCGTCTTTTGAGCTTCCACAATTCCCATTACTTTCTCGAAATACTCATCTACTTCTTTATCCGTGGCTGGTGTATGGAGTGCAATTCTGATAGTTTTTCCTTCCACTTTTCTCTCACGAACATGCAGATCTGCAATTTCGGTAGGACTGTCCATGAAATAGTAAGTATTTGGTGCGTAGTAAGTATTTCCTTCCAAATGCTTTAGCTGAGTAGCAATTTTCCAGCTTGAATTCTCTGGAATCTGGAAAGTAACTTTTACTGGACGGTGACCATAGTTTCTAGCAAATACAAAAGTAGCAGGTATGTTTAAATGCGCATGT
The DNA here is from genome assembly GCA_048267905.1 of Balneola sp. Lineage (GTDB taxonomy): Bacteria > Bacteroidota > Rhodothermia > Balneolales > Balneolaceae > Balneola. The sequence goes on along the minus strand of JBLWWM010000002.1, from coordinate 131,077 downwards.
GTTTCATCAACTTGTACATAGGTTCCATCACCATGATTTGCGAATAATGTATACTTAAAAACCACGGTTCCATCATGTCCACTTACATCCCATTGATACGGGTTTGGACGTGTGATTTCCAGTTTTTCTCCTTTGCTGTTAAAAGCCTTAACACTATACACATTCTTGGCAAACTCGTGTAAAGCATAACGACCAGGTGAAGTCCTACTCATCCTAACTTCTAAAATACCTGGTTCTAAATTATTAAAAGTAGCTGATATTTTAGCTTCGTTGTGAATAGCTTCTTCAAAAGAAATGGTATAATCGTTAGAAGTCTGAGCAAAAACTGAATTTACTGGAGATAATTGAATTATAAACAGAAATATAAAAGTGAGTATATAAAGGCTTTTTTTCATTGGATTGAGAACAGATTAATAATCGGGCATAATATGGAAATGATTACGGACTGGCGCAAGCGCTTCACCTCTTTCTTACATATCCAGTTATCCTGCTTATAACTAATTCTACAACTATCTAACTAACACCATGAACTTTATTCCTTATAATCTCGACAATAATAAATAGTTATCTACTTTATCATGTTTAGACACTTACCAATACTAACAGTAAGTTTTTTGCTAGTTTTATGTTCTTCACTTTCAAAAGCGGTAAAAGCTCAAGACTTTACTCCTGGTTATATAATTAATCTAAAAGGTGACACTTTACAAGGGAGAATTTTTCAACCAGAGAATCAAGAGAATTATCAGCATATCAATTTCTTTTTAGCAGGCGATCCCGATTATGCATTTCAGCACACACCGGCTAGTATTCGAGAATATGGTTTTAGTAATGGTGGCGTATACCGCTCATTTACAATAATGCAAAGCATAAACCCCACCAATACTAATCCTCTGTTTTTAAAAGTATTGGTTGAGAAAGGTGGAGATCTTGCTCTTTTTGTTTTTAGAGATTTAACAAACGAAGAGTTCTTTTTCTTCGAGACTAGAGATGGTGAAGTTATTTACATAGACCGGGATAAATACCGAACTTTTTTAAGTGATTACTCTCAAGATTGTGCAGATGATTTTTCGAAAATCAATTTTTCAAGATTACAGTATACAACCAAAGATCTTTCAAAATTTGTAAACGCCTATAATAGCTGTTTTAATGAATTTTACGTTAATGATTATAGTTACCTCACCGATAACATTCTCAAATTTGGTGTTAATATTGGAACTGGCTTCGGCTTTATTGCACACCCTAACTATACCTTAGATTCTCCTGATTTAAATATTGGTCTTTCGTCCGAAAAAACAAATAGCACAAAATCTTCTATACTTATTGAACTAGGTTTCACTAAGAAATCACTTACTTATGAAACGACTCAAGAAAGTAATCTATATTATGTTGTCGATGGTGCATCTAGACATAGTATTACCGAGGTTTCAGCTACATCTAAAATTGATCTAATTGCATTGTATGCAAATTTGGAATTCAAGAAAACGTTTAATAATTCTATACACCTCATCTATGGTATAGGAGCTTCAAGGAGCTCTAATAAATCTAAAGGGGAGTATACTGTTATTACTACCGATCAAGAAATTATTAACAGTGCAAGCTACAGCTTCAGAGTAAAACGTAAATTTATGCCCTCTAAAAGCTTTTTAAATTTTAATTTTGGAGTGGGTAGACCAATAAGTATAAAAGACTTAAACCCCAGTATTGAAATAAGAGCTAGTTATAACTTTATAAAAAGCAGTGCCGAATCTGACGATAAAGATGAGTTGGGTAATAAGCCAAGTATCATAATTTCCGAACAATACTTTCGTTACATATTACTCCCCCCAGCTTTACCAAAAGTAACCTTAGACTTAACGTTAAAAATACCTGTTTATTCACGTTAATATTCAATTATCATAATATTATTAACAGATTCGTCCGTTCAGCTCTTTCTTACGCTCGCGCCAATCTGGTAAAAAACGGTCCATAAAAGCGTGGAAACGTTTGTTGTGTAGCCGTTCAAGAAGATGTACCATTTCGTGCACCACCACATATTCGAGACATTCGGGTGATTTTTTAGCTAACTCTAGACTTAGCCATATTCTTTGAGCACGAATATTACATGTCCCCCAGCGCGTTTTCATTCTTTTAACGCCAAATTCTTTCACTTTCACCTGCATCATAGGTTCCCATTTCGCAATCAATTTAGGAATCTCCTCCTTCAAACTAGCTCTATACCATTCGTTCAAAGCTTTCTCTTTCTTCTCTTTTGAAATACCCTCTCGAGCCTGTAAAAGAATTGTATGATCCTCAAATAGTTCTACCCTCGACGGGGTAGAGCGGCTTATAACTTCAAGTTGATACGGCTTACCTTTATAGAAATGAGTTTCTCCCGATATAAAATTCAATTCCTCTTCTTTATGGATAATAGGTTTTTTAGCCAATTGCCCTTTTATCCAACCCGCTCTAGATAGCACAAAATGTTCCACTGCCTTAGATGAGATATGGAATGGAGCAGAAACACGAATTTTTTTGGTTAATTGAGAAACTTTTAGATACAGATTTTTAATTTTTTTGCGTGAAATTTCCACTTGAAAATCGCCGATGATTTCTGTGGTGTTTTTCTGTTTTCTAAAGGAATTGAACATGCGCCAACGATAGTAAATAAATGGGTAATCTTCATTCCAAAACAAAAAAAAAGCTCTTGATCTTTCAACCAAGAGCTTACCCACTAACAGCTACAACTACTCCGTTAAGGCTTTATGTAATTATCTTCTTTTTGAAGGTCCATTAGAACGTCCCTTTTGTCCCATATTATTATTTTGGCGGCCACCAGCAGCGGAATCGAAAACTAACCGTTGTTCTGCAGTTAATATGCTTCTTATTTGTTGCTTATGTTCAATTTGAAAAAGCATCATTGTTTTTTCAAGCTTTGAAATATCATCAACAACAGAGTTTACTGCTTTTGAATCGTACTTATCAGCTGTGGTTAGCGTAATAAGTTTAGCTCTTTTTTCTCTTAGCTGATTTTTAACAGGTAAAGCAGCTTTTTGACCGCTTGTTCTAATTTCATTTATCTGAGTTTTTTGGTCATCAGTTAAATTAGGAATACGTATTTCTGGTCCGCCACCTCGTTGGCTTTGGTTACCTTTCTGCAACATTTTTCCTTGAGTATTTTGTTGCTTTTTCATATTTCCATTGTTCATTTTTTGTGCCTGAACGTTAATTGCAAATGCGCTCAACATGAATACTAAAAATGTGGTTTTAAATAAGCGTCTCATGATCGATTCTCCTTTTCTTGATATTTATCGGGGTTATTGTATTAGGTGCTATTACTTCAAAAAACTTGCGGGCAAGAAAGTATATTTTTTTAATCCTACTATAATAAGAGGCTAAAAACTGCTTCATAAAGCCTCATTTTATTTAGAATTAAATAGTCCTTAATTGATGGGTAAAATCTATACACATTTATCTAATAATTCGTAAAATTGAACCGAAATACGAAGATAACCAACTGATTTTTTATATATTCAGATAGCTTTCGCGTCATAGTTTTTCATTTTTAAATCTTTATCATACACCTCTTTTTCATGGATACATACATCATTGGGATTGGACAAAGAATTCGATCCATTAGAAAAGAAAAAGGAGTATATGCTAGCGAAATTGCGAAGAGAGCAAATGTAAGTAACGGGTTGGTTTCACGAATTGAAAACGGACGAACAGTTCCTTCTGTGCCTGTTTTGCTTTCCATTATTGAAGCATTAGAAGTACAACCAAGCGAGTTTTTTGAAAGTATTAGCCAGTTTACTCCGTTCAAGTATTTGAAAATCCCAGCCCAACAGCATCAAACTATTGAGAAAGAAGACGAAGCTTCTGGTTTTAAATATGATCTAATTTTTAGCAAGCAACTTCAAACTCTTGGTTTTGAGATAGTGTTGTTAACTCTAGAACCAAACTGCCAACGTGAATGTGTTGAAACCGATGCTTTTGAGTTCAAGTATATGCTTTCGGGAAAGTGTGAATACGTAATTGATGGTGAAGTAGTGGAATTAAACAAAGGAGAGTCTATTTTCTTTAATGGCCGTTTGCCTCATGTTCCAAGAAATCCCAACACAGTACCTGCTACCATGTTGGTTTTCTATCTTTTTAACGAATAGTACATTTTACTACAACTTAGCTAACTCTTCGAGTGCATAACCAAATGAGAAAGTCATCCCTGCACCGCCAAAGCCAGTTATAATCTTTACTTTTTCTTCTGGTTGGACCACAAACTCTGTTCCTTTCGGATTTTTGGCATATACACCGTGCCATGTTTCTAACAAATCGATTTTTTTCGATTGGAGAAAAGTGTGCATGTAGTTCATGATATAATCATTAATATCAGCTTTGTCGAATGGATCAAAGCTGAGAGCATATTCATGAGAATCACCTATAATGAGTTCATTATACTCGTTCTGAGAAACCATCACGTGAATGCCCCAAGTATCAAACTCAGGCGATTCTTTAGTAATTCTATTTCGATACACTTCTAGAGAATCACATTGCGCGAAAGATGCATAATGCCTTAGAGTAAGTCCGCCACACAAAGTAGGACCAAGTATAAATTGTTTATCTCTGGATTTAGAACGCATCATTTGAAGCTTACTCTTTATGAGCCCACTTGTATTAAAAACCTCTGGATATAGAGATTGAAAATCTGAACCTCCACAGATATACACTTGCTCTGCTTTATACGAAGCTTTAGAAGTAATGAGCAAGCCATTGTCTACACTCAACACTTTTTCACCCAAATTCACCGTACACTTTGGATGTAGCGATAGCCATTTACAGATAGAGTGAATAGCTCGTTTTGGATTTACATTTACTTCCGTATCACTGAAAAGCCCACCTTTTAGGTTTGTAGGATTTACATTGGGCGATATTTGGAGAACCTCTGTTGCTGATAACAATCGAGTTCTATTTCCAAACTTAGTGTGGTATTCTGAAAGCACTGCATATTCATCTTCTTGATAAGCCAAATGAAGAGAACCGTTTTCAAGAGCCCAGAAATCTGCTTTTTTTGACATATCCAGCCATCTTTCGCGGCTTTTCATAGTCCTATCGTACAAATTACCCGCTGGCTGTCCAATTGGCCAAACCAAACCAAAGTTTCTAACTGAGGCTCCAACAGCCATTTCTTCTTGTTCAAATAGTTGAACAGAGTAGCCTTTTTCAACAGCAGCAACAGCGTGGGCTAAACCAATGATTCCGCCACCAACAATTGTAATATCAATTTTATTCATCATTCTTATATAGTATTTTTCATTGCTAAATCTGGGATTTCAAGAGCTTCATCAAAAGCTGAAATCAGCATATCAATTTCTTCTTTGGTTACTATAAGTGGCGGGAAAATCCAGAGGCCAAATTTATCACCAGGTACGTAGATATTTTTTTCATCTAGTAGAAATTTCGACATCTGCTTAACAGGTGTTTCAGTGTATTTCTCGGATATTTTTCTGAATGATTCTTTAGTTTGCTGATTCTTAACAAGCTCCATAGTCCACATCAAACCAACCCCTCGAACTTCCCCAACTGAAGCATGCTTTTCTTGAAGTTCGAGTAATTTTGATTCTAGATACGCACCCATTTCTGTAGTATGCTCTAAAAGATTCTCTTGTTCAATAACCTCTAAACTCGCTAACGCAGCGGCTGCACCCAAGGCATGGCCTGAGTAACTTTGTCCGTGTCCGAAAATATTTTCATCGAAAGAAGCAGCTACTTTTTCGCTAAAAATAGTTGCTGAAATTGGGCAATATACACCCAGTGCTTTCCCCATGATTATGATATCCGGCTCAACATCATAATGCTCAATAGCTAGTAATTTTCCCGTTCTCCCCATTCCCGTCATAGTTTCATCAACAATCAGAAGTAGGTCAAACTCATCGCATATTTCGCGTAATCTTTTCATGTACGCTTTTGGAGCGGGAATCACTCCATTAGACCCAACAACAGGTTCTACTAAAACTGCAGCTACAAAGGCACTTCCTCCTTCCATTTCAATCATATACCGCATGTATTCAGCGGCCTTAAGCCCATCAGGATCTTCCCCGAACGGAGAACGAAATGGATATGCATCTGGCGCTTGGATAAAGCCAGGAACAGTAAGCGGTTCGCTAAACCATTTCCTTGGATCTCCACCAGCGGATAGCGCACCCATTGTTGCTCCGTGCCAAGCTCTATAGCGTGATACAATTTTATATGGATATGGATATTGACGATTGGCTGCATACTGATCGGTGCCACCTTCCATTAGCTGATTGTATTTATACATCCTAGCTGCTTTAATTGCAGCCTCTATAGAAGAAGCCCCACTTTGGCCAAACCATACTTTTTTATTTGGTGAACCTGGCGTAACTGAGGCTAGTTTCTGTGCAAGAAGTGCTGTTGGCTCCGTAGCAAAATCATCAGTTACGTAAACTACTTTATTGAGCTGTTCAATAATTGCTTGTTGTACTTTGGGGTGATTAAAACCGAGGTTTACACATTCGTGAGCGCTGCGTAAATCAAAAATTTTGCGCCCATCTTTGGTGTGAATGTAGCATCCTTCGGTTTTTTCGACCGCTATTGGGGAGTAGCTGGCCTGATCAGACCAGCATTGCATCATATACTTCCCTTGAACTTTAGAAATATCCATTAAATTATTTATGGCTTAACAAGAATGGAGCAATTGGTTTTTCTTCGAAGCCAGGACCATCATAGGTTAAAATTAAACCTTCTCCCCCACCACTTTCAAAAAACTCAACTCGAATGGGATGCTTTCCTTTTTTCAAAATAACTTCCCCAGAAATCTTTTTCATTCCATGTTCGCCATCGTTATCTATAATAATTTGATTGTGTAGAAATAGTTTACTTCCATCATCAGAGGCTAGGTTAAATTTATATCTGCCATCTTCTTTAACTTCCACAAATCCTTCATAAAGAATTACGATATCATCCTCACGATGAGGAACGGCTTCTAGAGTAACAGATTTTGCTACGCCTTTAGAAACTGCTTTTAGCTTAGAGAAGTCTGGCAATTTTGTTATGTCTTCCTCATAATAAGTATAAGCTAAACCTGATTTGGTACCCGAAGCTTTTACTGGATTCATTGGCATCAGTTTTCTTATATAAACTTTATTAACTCGGCTAGCTCTATTCTCTTTACTGTAAGCAATAACTTTAATTTCGCTAGTATTTTTAATAGTGAAAGGCTTAGTATACTTTTTTGAAGACTGATTTGGTTCGGATCCGTCAGTAGTATAAAAAATGGTATTGTCTTCAAAGGCAGCTTCTAAAGCAATCTCAGTACTTTTTTCGAAAACACGACCTTCAGCTTTAATTTTTGGTGAAGGCGGCTGTAAAACAGATGCTTTGTTATTTACGCCTTCTGCTTTAGTAAGCTGAAAAGTATCAAAGGTTCTGCCTTCATGATCAATAGCTTTAAAAATCACTGTTTTGTCATGAATTGCGAACGTACAGTAATGATGGCCAGTTTGAAGTTCCGCTGTAAACCAAGTTCTTGTTGGTGCAAAATCTTCCAAGCCACCACCGGCTCCACCAGAGTTAATGTATACTACGCCATCTTCCTGATTTACCAAATTATCCTTAATAGGCCAAGTTCTTTCGTACATATGAACATGTCCAAATAAATCGAAATCAAGATTATATTTTTCGAAAAGTGGTACTAAGAATCTAGCGTGTGTTCCATAAGTTGAAGCTTCCTTAAAGGTATCACCACTATCATTTTCCTCTGATGTAAATGGAGGATGATGTTGAACTGCGATTTTCCATGTTGCATCTGATTTCGCCAACTCCCACTCTAACCAATTGTATTGCTCGGAACCTTCAGATATATCACGGTTCGAATCAATCATAAAAAATTGAGCATTACCATATTTGAATGTGTAGTAATATTCTGGCGCAGGATTCGCCATATATTGGTAGTAGTAATCAGAGTCATTTTCGTGATTTCCCAAAACAGTATATATTGGAAAACGGCTCATAGCTACGTGTCCTGGAGGGAAAAACTCGTCAGTCCAATCATCAAGATTGTTACCGTTATCTACAATATCGCCAGCTAAAACTGCAAAACTAGGGCGATCTTCCCACATACGCTGTGCAATTTTTTTCCAAGCCCAAGGAGTACTATTGTTACGCTGAGTATCTCCAATTAACGCGAACATAAAAGCAGTACTATCATTTACAGCCGTTTTAAAAGAGTACGTATCGCTTACAATTTCTTTGCCCGCGGATGTTTTAGAAACTACTCTCCAAAAATAATTCGTTTCCGTTTCTAAGTTATTTAGTACAACTTCATGCATAGTAGAAGATCCATCCACTGTTGCATTTTGATTAAGAACTGGTTCACCCGAGTTAAGAACTGCCTTCCCAAATTCAACTTTTGAAGTTGATTGCTCCTTCGTTTCCCAAAGTACAACAATGCTGCTTTTAGTAGCGAATTGTAAATAGGGCTTTACTATAAAATCGGTTTCGTTTTCTGTTGTTTGAGCTTGTACAAAAGGGGTTAACAAAAGTACAAGGCCAATACTAAGTAGCCATTGCTTCATGTTGATTTATTGCCTCTAAAAATTGATTGAATATTTTCGTAAAAAAGTTGTGTTGAATATCCCGTTTTTCATGTTACCGTTACTTTAACTATGCGTTAACATTCCAATCTAATATTGAGCATTTGTAAACCTATTGCTTAATCTGAACATTTAGATAAACTATTGTTATTAAATAACTATTAAAGTTTTAATAAATTTCTATGTTACCAATTCTTTAAGACTTTATTAACATATACGAAATCTATCTTTCTTTGCATACCCATCGTTTATCTTTGGCTTAAAATTCAAACCGTATAGTTTTATGAAGCCAAGATTAGTTGTATTTGATATTGCAGGAACCACCCTTAACGATACTGCAAATAGTGTGAACGATAGTTTTAGAGGGGCGTTAAAAAACCATGGCATTTCAGCCACACAAGAAGAGATTAATGCCGTAATGGGTTACAAAAAGAAGACGGCCATACAAACCATTTTGACAAGTTTGCCAAATCAAGAAAGTTCGCCTGAGCTAGTAGAACAGATACATGATTCATTTTTGGAACTTATTAACGAATATTACAGAAGCTCGCCAGACATTGTAGAAATTGATGGCGCCTCTCAGCTTTTTGGTGAACTTAAAGAAGCTGGAATTAAGGTTGCTCTAGACACCGGTTTTAGCCGCTCTACCACTGATATTATTTTGGAGAGAACTGGTTGGGTGCGAAATGGATTAATTGATGCATCCAAAGCCAGTGATGAAGTAGAAGATGGTCGTCCACATCCTTTCATGATTCAAGCATTAATGGCGGATTTAAATATTTCAAAGTCGTCGAATGTTGTAAAAGTTGGTGATACTCCCTCTGATCTAATGGAAGGAGAAAATGCGAAATGTGGTCTTACGGTTGGCGTTCTTTATGGCACACATACTCGTAGCCAATTAAAAGACTTTCACCACGATTATTTGATAGAAGACATTACTGAGTTAAAGACTTTAATTGGATTATAATAATGTCTCACTCAGTAGATTTATACGCTGAAGGAGACTTAAACATCAGCCCTCGTAGGCAAGATTGGTCAAAGAGAAATATCGCGCCGCAAACGCAGGCTGTTTTAGATGAAGACTCCAAATATTTTCTACATCAATCTCTTTCGACCCCTTGTTTAAATGTGCTTTCACATTGTAAAGGCTCATACATTGTCGACCAATCAGGCAAAAAGTTACTCGACTTTCATGGCAACTACATACACCAAGTTGGCTTCGCAAATCCAAAAGTGATTGAAGCGATAGCTCAACAAATGAGTACGCTCAGTTTTTGTACGCGCCGTTATACAAATTCGCCGGCCATTTCTTTAGCAAAGAAGTTATCTGAATTAAGTTCTGGAAATTTAAACCGTGTCCTTTTTGCCCCAGGTGGAGCTGAAGCCATCGGGATGGCGCTGAAAGTAGCTAGAATGGCAACGGGGAAGTTCAAAACCATCTCAATGTGGGATTCTTTCCACGGCGCTACACTCGACGCTATTTCTATTGGTGGTGAAGCAATTTTTAGAAATAATGCAGGCCCTTTATTGCCAGGAACCGAACACGTTCCATTTCCATATCCTGGCGAAACTCCTTTCGGAAAATCTGTTTCTGATAACGCCGATGCTTGTGCTAGTTACTTAGAATATGTTCTTGAAAAAGAAGGTGATGTTGGAGCTGTTATAGCAGAAACCATTCGTTCCTCCCCTTCTATCCCTCCAAAAGAATATTGGCAGCGAATTCGAAAAGCGTGTGATAACCACGGGGCACTTCTCATATTAGATGAAATTCCACATGCTCTTGGAAGAACTGGAAAGATGTTCACTTACCAACATTATGGCATTGAGCCAGACATGGTTGTAATTGGAAAAGGTTTAGGCGGCGGAATTTTTCCATTAGCTGCACTCATTGCCAAAGAAGAATTGAATGAAGCTATAAAAGAACGAGCTATTGGACATTTTACGCACGAGAAAAGCCCTGTAGCTTGTGCTGCAGCTTTGGCAACCATTCAAATTATTGAAGATGAACATTTACTTATTAGAACAGAGGAACTTGGTAAAAGCGCTCTTTTTCAACTCGAGAAGCTAAAAGCTAAGTATCCATTGATAAGTGATGTCCGCGGTTTAGGGCTTATGCTAGGCATAGAACTTCGTCATCCTGAGACTGGCGAAAAAGCAACGGTTGAAGCCGACACTATTATGTACCGAGCACTAGAACTTGGTCTCAATTTTAAAGTATCGATGGGTAGTACGCTTACACTTACCCCTCCGCTTACCGTAACCCAAGATGAATTAGAAACTGCGTTTTCCATCATCAATCAATGTTTAATGGAGGTTCAATGAAAACATCGTCAACACTAAACACTTGGCTAGCCAAACAAAATCAATGGGTTTTCTCGCTTTTCGCCATTGTTGCTGCTTTTAGCACTTATGCTTGTATGTATGCCTTTCGAAAACCGTTTACAGCTGCCAGTTTTGATGGCATTGAATATTGGGGAATGGAATTAAAAACGTTGCTCATCATCTCACAAGTGGTGGGTTATACTTTATCCAAATTCATAGGTATAAAATTCGTTTCCGAAATGTCGGCGCCTAAAAGAGCATGGGCGATTGTGGTTTTGATTATGAGTGCTCAATTAGCTCTTTTCCTTTTTTGGCAAGTTCCCGCTCCCTTTTCTATCGTTTTTCTGTTTTTAAATGGATTGCCTCTTGGTATGGTTTGGGGATTGGTTTTTAGTTTTCTAGAAGGCCGAAAAAATACCGAGTTATTAGGAGCTGGATTAAGTGTAAGCTTTATTGTTTCCTCAGGGTTTGTAAAGAGTACGGGCAAGTATTTGATGCTTGATTGGGGTGTTTCAGAATTTGCGATGCCATTTTTCACAGGTTTGGTATTCACCTTGCCACTTTTCCTATTTGTTTGGTTGCTAAATCATATTCCAGCACCAACTGCTGAAGACGAATTACTTCGTACAAAAAGAGCGCCAATGACCGCAAAAGATAGATGGACCTTTTTCCGGCAATATGGCTCTGGAATAGTAGTTCTCACTTTCATTTATATGTGTTTAACTGCATTTCGTGACTTAAGAGACAACTACGCCCTTGAGATTTTAGAAGCTGTTGGTTTTGTGGATGATGCAGGAATATTCACTAAAACAGAATTCCCAATTGCCATCATTGTTTTGGTAGTTATGGCTTCTCTCATGATTATCCGTGACAATAAAAAGGCACTTATCATAAACCACTATATAGTTGGGTTTGGAATTCTACTTATTGGAGTTTCTACGTTCTTGTTTCAAAGTGGATGGGTTTCTCCCTATTGGTGGATGGTTCTAACTGGACTTGGCTCTTACCTCGCATATGTCCCTTTTAATTGCATTCTATTCGATCGCTTTATCGCCACATTTAAAACAGTTGCTAATGCGGGCTTTCTCATTTACATCGCCGATTCTTTTGGATACGTATCAAGTGTTGGAGTTTTACTCTATAAAAATTTCGGACAATCTGATATAAGCTGGTATCAATTTTTCATCATTTTTTGCTACGCCACCAGCGCAATTGGTTTCGTGTTCACCATTCTTTCCATTTTCTATTTCAAACGGCAAGACCGAATTATTCAAACTCAACCACAAACAGAATTACAACCAACATGAAATCCATATCTCTAAGTCTACTTGGTTTATTTCTTGTAGCTTGCTCATGCAATGTAAATAAAGAGCAAAAACCACTTGCCAAGCACGTCATTTTAATCGGTGTTGATGGAATGAGTCCAAACGGTGTTATTCAAGCCAACACACCTATTATGGACGAAATGATGAAAAATGGCGCACATTCTTTTCATGCGCGATCGGTATTACCGAGTAGCAGTGGCGCAAATTGGGCAAGTATGTTAAATGGAGCTGGGCCTGAGCAACATGGTGTAATTAGCAACAATTGGAAAACAGATAATTTCATTTTACCAGCAACAGTGGTAAAAGATGCACATCGTTTCCCTAGTGTTTTCACCGTAATACGAGACCAAAAACCAAATGCTGTAATTGGTGCTATTTATGATTGGGAACCCATTGTTAACTTCTTTGAGCCAAGTGCGGTTGATTATAGCATCAGCCCAAAAGATGAAGACGAAACTACTTTAGTGGCTATAGATTACATCAAAGAAAATACTCCCGACTTCACTTTTATTCACCTCGACCATGTAGATCATTACGGACATTCCATCGGGCATGGAACCCCTGCTTACTATCACGCAGTAGAAAAAGCAGATTCTTTAATTGGTGAAATTATTCAAGCCACAAAAGATGCTGGAATCTTCGAAGAAACAGTCTTTATAATTTCTTCTGATCATGGTGGTATTGGGAAAGGTCATGGTGGTGAAACTATGGCTGAAGTTGAAATCCCATTTATCGTTACTGGTAAAAATGTGAAAGAAAGTTTCACATCTTCAATTCCTATTAACACCTATGATACTCCTGCAACCGTTGCATTTGTGTTAGGTTTAGAAATTCCTTTTGAATGGATTGGTCGACCTGTTAAAAGTGTATTTGAAGGTCACACTGAACCATCATTAATGTATTCATCTAATGTGGGATTATCTAAACCCGTTATTTTTCCTACTGCTGACGAATACGATCCTGCAGGAGGACTCTTTGTTGGTGAAACCGCCACATTAACAATTAGCAATCCAAATCCAGACGGGGAAATTAGGTTTACGTTAGACGGAAAGCAGCCAAAAATTGACTCAGACTTATACGAAAGCTCTATTTCCATCGAAAAGACAACCGTTGTAAAAGCACAAATTTTTGAAGCAGGAAAATCGATTTCGGATATTAGCACTGGCTACTTTCGTGTTCTAAAAAATAAAAAAGGGCATGGAATTAATTATAAAACTTATGAGAAAGATGAGCTTATTGAACTCCCCGACTTCTCCACTTTAAAAGCAAAGACCTCTGGTACCACCCTAGAGTTCAGCTTAAACAACGTTAGCCTTCCAAGAGAAGAATCTGTTGCTATGGTAATGGAAAGTCTTATCGAGATAAAGAAGTCGGGTGAATATACATTTTACCTTGCCTCTGATGATGGAAGTAAGCTATACATCAATAACAAAGAAGTAGTTAATAATGATGGAGACCACGGAGTTATAGAACGAAATGGTTCGATTGAACTTGAAGCTGGAAAACACGAAATCCGCGTGGAATGGTTTAACGGTGGTGGTGGTAAATGGTTAGGAGCGTTCTATGAAGGTCCAGAATTGCCAAAACAAATCATCGATCCAAATATTCTTTATACTAAATAATTACACCTTATAAGTAAGGGTTCCTTCCTTTGTAAGGTTGGAATTCTTACAAATTGCCCTTCTATTTTAATAGTGCTTATTCTTTCATTTCTAAGCGACCTCTCAACTATTTGTAATTCTTCTATTGAATTCTATATTCCTTAAGTACTTTCTGTTACTTTTTTCTAACAATCAATAATTAATCATTATAATCTTTATTCTCTTTTGCAATAGTAATGCTATATGTTAAATAACTACACTATAATGGGTTCCGTTTTTAGAAAAATAATTCTAGTCCCTTTATTCTTATTCTTTGGAACAGCATCTGCTAATTTGATTGCACAAGGCTCAAATACATCTCAGGAGCCAATAAAAAAGGTTACGCTTCAACTAAAGTGGAAACACCAGTTCCAGTTTGCTGGCTATTATGCTGCTATAGAAAAAGGTTTTTACAAAGACTTAGGCATTGAAGTTGAATTAGTTGAAGCAAGCGAAGATTTTGAGCCTGCAAAGGCTGTTTTCAATGAAGATGCAGAGTTTGGGATTGCAACTTCCGACATTATTATACTTCGGTCGCAAGGGAAAGACGCTGTTTTATTAGCCTCCATCTTTCAGCATTCACCACAAATTTTAATCGCTGCAAAAGGCTCTGGAATTGAAAACACGCAAGGTCTCTTTGGTAAACGGGTTGCTTTAGAACCTCACACAGCCGACATCCTTACCTACATGCGTGATGAAGGGATTTCCATCAACGAAATTGTTCGATTTCCACATTCTTATGGCATTGAACAGCTGATTAATGGCGAAGTTGATGCAATGACGGCATACAAAACGGACGAGCCTTTCCTTCTAAATCAATCCGAATTTGAATACATCATTATAGACCCATCGATGGGAGGAATAGATTTTTATGGAGATGTACTTTTTACCACTGAAAAACTCATTAAAGAAGACCCTGAGCTAGTAAAAAACTTCCATGAAGCTTCCTTAAAAGGTTGGCAATATGCTCTAAATAATACAAATGAGATGATTCATCTTATTTACGAAAAATATTCAAAACGGCATAGTCTAGAGCATTTAGCATATGAAGCTAGTCGTATGAAAACACTTATTATGCCCGACGTTGTAGAAATCGGGTATTCTAATCCCGAGCGATGGAAACGTATTCTAGAGATTTATGATGAACAGAATATGCTTGAAAGTAACCTAACCATTGACGGCCTTTTTTATTCAGATTACCTTGATGATACGGCTACATTTCCGTGGAAACTTATCACTGCTTTATGCACGCTTTTGATTCTAATCGCTTCTATAAGCATCTTCTACTACAACACATCAAGACGTTTAAAGACAGAGAGTTATAAAAGAATCGAAGTTCAACAAGAGCTTATGAAAAGCGAAACTAATCTAAAGGAAGCAAATGCCACTAAGGATCAGTTTTACTCCATTATAGCTCACGATTTAAGAAATCCTCTATCTGCTATTTTAGGCTTCACTGAGCTTATTTTAATGGACGAAAAAAACAAGAATAAGGAAGAGAATCGTGAGTTTTTGAAAATTATAAAAGAGACCATACTCCATACAGCAAATTTACTCAACAATCTGTTAACATGGTCTAGATCTCAACTTGGCGACATCGAGTTCCGACCAGAAATATATAGACTAACTCAGCTCATTGACGATAATATTGCTTTTGTAAAAGGGCAAGCTACTCAGAAGAATATCACTATTCATTCTCACATAGCACCGGAATGCACTATTTTTGGTGATGTTAATATGGTTAACACAATTATTCGAAATTTACTTAGTAATGCGATTAAGTTTACTCCCGACTCTGGAGAAGTGAATATCAAAGCTGATATGACACCAACTTTCTGTGAGGTTTCTATCTCAGACAATGGAATTGGAATTAGCCCCTCCGACCAATCAAACCTTTTTGACTCAGGCACTAAATTCACTTCTGAAGGCACAAACGCTGAAAAAGGGACCGGGCTCGGGCTTTTACTTTCCAAAGAGTTTATTGAAAAGCACCGAGGCTCAATTTTTGTGAAAAGTGAACTAGGCAAAGGAAGTACGTTCACTTTCACACTTCCAAGATTCAATAATTTCTAACTTTCTTTTCCCTCTTTTTATTGGAAAAATATTGGGTTTGAAATAACGGATATACCTGATTCATCGCTAAGGTTAAAACGAATCCACCCTTTTTTAGTTATTGTTATAGGAATAGAAATCGTTGTTTTGTTTTTGGAAACTGTTTTCTGAGCTTCAGTAATTGGAATCTGTTTTCCATTTTGAATGAGCTCTATTGCAAACTCCTTACCGCCATTGTATTCAATATTCAATTCCATTTCCTCATGAATCTTCTCATAAAGAATAACCTCTCCCATTTCCCACTTTTGACTCTTGGTACTAGCATAAAACTCAATATCAGGACTTAAACTCCCCTTGGTTTTGATGTATACATTTCCAGCACGAACACCTTTAATTAAGCCAGATTCAGAAAGATTTTTAGCAAAAACCATAGTTGTTGGAACTCCAGGCTGATCGGAACCTGTACCAGCGCCATGATCGTCGCTTCCCCCAATTCCAATAATACGATATCCTTGATTGAGAAGGCTTTCCCAAAATGGAATTCCAGAAATCGGACTTCCAACATCCGTGCCGTTCACAATTTCTATCGCTTCTAGGTTAGAATAATCAACTGATTCCTCCGTCCAACCACAGCCTGTACACGATGCACCAGATTCCCGACCTGGATGATTTAATGACAGTAAAGCACCAACCTCAGCTACCTTCTTTTGCAAATCGTTTGCAGAGTAACCGTTAAAACCAATTGCATAATTGAGAGGAATCCCAGCGCCAAACACATTGGTGTGCCCGTAAAAAGTGGTTATTTCTTGACCTCTCATTAGTAGCATATCTGGATATCTCGTTTGCAATGCTCTAATTTCGCTATAGTGGCTTATAGTGTTATGATCGGCGATGGCAACGAAATCTAAATTGTTGTTAGAAGCCGCTTCCGCTACTTGAGATACCTGACACGGTGCACGATTCCCACGGGTATCTTTGCAGCCAAATCCATCGCTATGTCCTGTATGCGTATGAAAGTCTCCCGTGTACCACCTGGAGGAATCACTTAGTGAATTTATGCTTGGACCTCTAAATTGAGCGCTTTCTTCTGAAATCATTTTTACTCGAATCTCATAGTCTGCATCCTCCCTAATAGTTGGAAATGCCAGAGTTATATTCCATTCTCCAGCACCAATTTTACCTGCTAAGTATGAGGGGGTTGCGCTGTATTTACCGATATAAAACTCTGTTTTAGAAAAACGACTCGTTCCTCTGAAACCTTTGGGGTCGGCAATCCCAATTTCTATTTCATTTTTTCCTTTTCCTGAAAATGTATACGAAACTTCTAAAGCTGCTATGTTTTCTGGTACTTGAAAGGGTTCGTTTCGGTAACTAAGAGTCTCATCTGTGGTTACTTTACCTTTAATGATTATTTCTTGATTACTTGTAATCTCATTTGGAGGAAGTGAACAGCCTAACCAAAATAGTACAAGCGTTATCACAACTAAATAAATTCGTGGGAATACGTGCATTTTAGTAACGAAATTTTAGTGATCTAATTGAATATGGAAACCTGTTCCAAAAAGAGTTTCAGGCAAATAGTAATCCGTGCTTATAATTTGCGCCCCACTAGATTTTGCGGCTTCAAACATAGAATAATCGTTGCTTCTAGCCTCGTTAGTGTTGGCATCAGAACGAGTGCGAACTAAGTATCCTTTTGCAACCATTTCCTTGATTCGTTGTTGGTCATCAATTGGATTATTAATTACCATAAAAGCAGCTTCGGGGGTTCCTTCGTTTGCATTAACAAACATAACTCGACCTTTTAATGAGGGATGATGCTTTATATATGTTGCTAATTTCTCTCCGCCGTGATCAAGGATGAAGTAAACTTTACCTTTCGATTTTGAAAGTAATGGCCATCCTTCTGTTAACACAGCTTCTTCTAACGTAGAATACTTACCACGAACATCATCAGGTAGTAACAATTGTTTTTTTTCAAATACATCTAAAATTTCTTGGTCCCACGCAGCAAAAGCTACTGAATCAAAACCGAGTGGTTCCACAAAACCTTCACCTCCTACTCCTCCATCTTTGGCGTTCATCATAATGGCAATTGGCAAATGATCTGGGTTTTCATCCGACCAACTTTTAACTTCTTCAAGACATAATTTAAAAGTTAAACAGTTGCTTCTAAAATCTACATCTGGCAAATGAAGCACTTTAAATCCTGGTTCTTTCATAATTCCTTGAGGGTCGTAATCAGACACTTCTAACCCCATTTTCTTTAATACTGTGTATCCATAAGGCTGTGCATAAAGCCCTCCATTAGGATCGTATAGCACATCAATTTCCAATTTGCGCAAACCTAAATTCAACTGCTCCGTTAATGATACGTGACTGTATTCTAAACCCCGAACCGATCCCGCTTTTCTCTCTTCCATTACCTTTTTAAGAGACTCATCAATGGCTAGTTTATAACTGTTATGGCTACCTAGAACATGCATATCATTCATTCTTTTGCCATTTTCTGTTGCTTTTTGACAACCAAATCCTATTCCTAGAAATAACAGAATTGTCAGATACCCAATTTGCACAGGTCTCATAGAGATTGATTTTATAAGTAATGCTTTCATTTTAAAAGTGTCATTTTTTGTTCTTTGGTATATGTATCTGTAATAATTCTGTACACGTAGGTTCCACTTGCTAAGTGTTTTGCATTAAACACCACATTATAACTTCCAATGGCTTTAAACTCGTCGACCACAGTAGCAACTTCACGTCCGCTTACGTCATATACATTCAGCTGAACATGTGTTGGCTTAGAAATCTGGTAGCTAATATTAGTTTCTGGATTGAATGGATTTGGATAATTTTGGCTGAGCTTAAAAGAATCAATCGGTTTTGAGTCTTCATTTATGGACGTGGGATTATCTTTGGTTATAGTAAATCTATCCACCAATTCACCGTAACGATCAACTGCTTTAAAACTGAGTTTTGTATCGTTGATATCAACTCTTGAATAATGATAAACGGCTTCGGAATACGAGATATGAGGAACATCTCGCCCGAAAGGATCCAAACTTCCTCCACCGCCTCCAGAAATCACATAATGTACACCGTTTAATTCTCCATGCTCGTAAGCATGGGTATGTCCGTTAAACACAATATCGACACCATAGCTTTCGAAAAGTGGCATTAAATCCTCGCGCACTACATCATGGCCATCCCACTCTGGCCAAAACTCACAATATGGGGGATGGTGAAAATAAGCGAAGGTCCACATTGCAGTTTGTTGGCGTTCACTTTTCAGAGCTTCCTCAATGAAGATATATTGGGGAGAGCCTTTTCTCATGTCTAAATTTGAATCAATATTGATGAAAAATGAATTTGCCCAGCGATATGAATAATATCGTTCGGTGGAATCAGCATTATTGGTTGGATAGTAGAAATCGTCGAGGTAAGGCGCTGCATTATCGGTATAGGTATCATGATTTCCGATGCTTAAATAGAAATTCATTTTGCTTAGCAACTCTTTGTAAACGTCGAAATAGATGATGTCATAATCAGAGCCATCTCCTTGATGAACATCTCCCACATGAATCAAAAAATCGGCTGCATCAGCGTTATGGCTTTTAACCATTTCGTCTCTTACTAGGCGTTGTGTATCCGAATTAACACCGCTATCTCCAAGAATAAGAAAGCTCAGGTCGTTAAGAGAATCTGGCTTTGCTGTGTTAAAGGAATAATCCTCGAGCACAGTATTATTTCCGTTTTTAACTCGGTAAAAATACTTAGTGTTTGGCTTAAGTCCATCAATCTTAACATGATGTTTTTCCTCTTCCTTTGACTCAGAAATCTGAGCTGTATAGTTTCCTTTTTGCTCGCCATACTCTACTGTCCCAATAGCTGGAACGAGACTACGCCAAGCAATTTCAACGCCTGTTACAGTGGGATTTTGAATATAAGGCTGGCGGTCTTGATCAACGGGATAAGTGATGGTACGATCAGGTTTTTCGAAGATTAACTTTTCTTCGGTTACAGTGATGTCATCGAATCTTGCGCCAGAATTTGCATAGCAAAGCACACCTACTTTCCCTGAGGAGTACGTAGAATCGATTGCTTCGCCAATAAGTTTACCATCAAGATATGCACGTATTGTATCTCCTCTAACATCAGCAGTTAGTGAGAAATAGCCATTTGGAAAAGCTGGAGTAATTTTATTCTGAAAAAGTGTGGTTGGCTCGCCATTTACAAATTTCTGAATACGCTGAAATGTGCTATTTGTAGCACCGGAGTTTCCCGCATCATTCATTAATAGAATACGGTAGTAGTTTTTTGAATCTTGATATCTAAAAATAAGGCCAATTCCGTCATCATCATTCGATGTTAAAACCGCATTAACGGAATAATCTGTCCATTCAAGATCTCCCGAAACTGCATGAGTTCCTAAGTGATAGATAAACTCTATGTCGCCATTGTACGACCAAATGTTGGACGTCTGTTTTAGTTCCCCCTTTTCAACTAACCAATTACTTGGCCCTGAAACAGGTTCCACATCATCCACGATTGTCCAGCTATCAATATTTCCGTTTTCAAAGTCATCTACAAAAAGAGGTGTTTGTTGTGCTTGCACCAATAAAGGAGCGAATAAGCATAGAATGCTAAATAATTTTTTCATGTTACCAATTGGGGTCGACGACTGGGAAAGCAGGTCTATTTGAGTTTTGTTTTAATAATTGAACGTTGATACCGGGATTTGAATCCTCATTCTGAACCTGAATAGTATCTAAGACATTATGAAATATGGTGACTTCAGTTTTACTTCTTAGTTCTTCAGCTTTTTGAGAGATACTATAGCTGAGGAAGTTCTTACGCACTCTTCTTTTCATTGCGTCATCAAGAGACGCGAAATTGGCAACATCATTTTGATTAATACCGTATTTCTGCCCTTCTTTTTTAAAGTACTCAGCTACGTTTTCATCAGTGAATGAAAGTGTATCAAAGAATTGAGTTCTATATTCTTGAAAAGTCCATTTATTCTTCCAGCTATCAATTTCTCGTTGAACGGAAACTTCTTTAGCTAGCTGCTGATTTTTAGACATATCCAGCAAGTAAAAATCACGAACAACCAAAGCGATAATATCTGCAAAACGTGTTGTGAAAGAATCGAAAGAATCAGGGCGTAGTTGATATCGTGCAGGATTAAACTCTTCCAGAAAACGCTCTACCGTCCAACTTTTCCCTTCAAAAGTGATGAGTGTTAGTGGCAATAGCTTCTGAATATCTTGTTGATACACTCTTTCACCTTCCTTCACTTTCTCTAGCAAATCAGAATATGGAGGGTTGTCTTTGTACCATCGGTACAAGTACCCATTTAGCCTATTAAATACTTCTCTATCAGTGGCTACATTTTTCGATTCCATAATACTAGAAACAAAAGCAGTGCCTTGTTGCATGGCTTTTTTATTATAAAGCACTTTACGGTAGGTAGAAGATTTATTCTCATAATCGTAGTCTGATAATCGTTCGCGCCGGATGTCAGTAACTTCAAATAGAAACCATTGGTCTTTGTACTTTACGGGATCGGAAATGGTATTGAATTCCAAATTTTTAATAATATTGAGAAGCTCTGGGTCTATATCTTCTGCTTTCATATATGGAGAATCCATATCGCGAGGCGAAAGTTCTCCTTGTTGCATCTCGTTGCTTAAGCTAGAAAGAGCTTCTTCAAAACCTTTTTCAATGACAATATTTCTAATAGTTGAAGCTTGGGTCTCTGAGTAAGCGGGGATAAATCTAAATTGAAATGAAACGGCTGCCTTGTTTATCTCATCTCTAATTTCTTCGTCGGTAACTTCAATTTTATCGAGTACATTCTTATTGAACACTTCTTCAATTAAGCGTTCTTCACTAATAGTCTGAATGGCGTGCTGTATTTTTGGTTGTTTGTGGATCCCACCCTTGACCCCTTCTTGAGCTAGAATCAGCTCATCAATCATTCGGTTTAAATATTCTTGTTTGGGGTTTTCTCCTGTATGATATTTTTTATAGCCAAATTCATAATTCAATTTAAATTCTCGGGCGGTAATTACTTCGCTTCCAACTTGGGCAACAATGGCTTCTTTTTCTTCTGATTTTGAAGAGCAAGCGACTGCTAATATGAGTGCTGAAAAAAGTAAATATCTATACATATAAACGGGGTTTTGGAAAAAACAAAAAGCCGACACCTTGCTGGGTGCCGGCTTTAAAGTTAGGATGAACTTATTTTATGAGTAACATTTTTCCGACTTGAACCTGACCAGCAGATTGTAGTCGATAAAAATACATTCCAGTAGCAAGGTTTGACGCATCAAACTGTACTGTGTAAGCGCCTGCCGTCTGGCGAGCATTAACTAATGAGTGTACTTTTTGGCCAAGAAGATTAAATACTTCTAGTTGTACATTTCCTGTACTTGCAACTTGGTAACTAATGTTAGTTGTTGGGTTGAAAGGATTAGGATAGTTTTGCTCTAATTTAAAGCTATACGCCTGTGTAAGCTCTTCGTCGTTTGAAGTAACAATTCCACCATTCGTTCTAGTAATAGCAAACTTGTATTCGCCACGAGCTGGGTCACGAAGGCGATTTGAGTCACTGTTACGTGGTGCTACGTGAGAATCTTCACCAAGTACTAGGAAATAATAGGTTCCAGAAGTGGTTACAGGAAATTGAATTCTTGAATGCCAGCCGTAGCCACCATCATCGTTACTAGCTAATTCGTTTCCTTCAGCATCGTAAAGATACATGTAAGCATCAAAGTCACGGCTCCAAAACTCACCACTAACAGGTGCCGTTTCGCCGATTAGGGTATCACCAGCAACAGCTTCAACTTTGTAGTAATCCAAGTCATCGTAGAATCCTTCAACTTCGCTATTGTAAAGCATGTAGTCGAAAAACTCGCCATTTGTTGGATGTAAATCTAAAGAAGAAGCTTCTGCAATGGTATTATTTGGCTCAGAAGCAGTCTTAATATCAGAGATATCGTTGCTCTTCATATACACTTTATAAGCTCTTTCTACGGAACCTGCAGGGGCAGTAAGTTTAAGATAGAAATCGCCTGAAGTTTCAGGTAGGAAATTGATCTTAATATTATCGCCATCGTAGCGGTTGTTAAATCCACTTCCATCAGCATAAAGATTAGTAGAAGTTGCATCGGCAGCGTAGAACTCAGCTCCTATTACAGTATCATCTCCTTCCTCTTTTGAAGTACGGATGTGGTAAATACGTCCTGCTTCAAGAGATACTTTAAAGATATCGATATCTGTTTCGTCAGCAAAAGTAGCACTTACAAAGCCACCGTCACCGAGTGTATTTGCTTCTGCAAACGTATTGTTTGATTCACTTTCTTCATAAGAAGCGGCTACGTTTAGTATGTAGTCTCCACGACGTTGAGAACGATCATCACCACTACCAATACCACGGCTGTTTGCAACTTGTAGGTAGTAAACGGCATCTTCAGTAGCAGTAAACTCAATTTTAGAATACCATTCGTTTCCACCATCATCGTTACTTGCTACTTCAGTTCCATCTGCAGCATAAAGATAGATTTTGGTATCATTATCTTTATTCCAAAGATTAACATCAGCGCTAGAAGCAGTGGCACCACCAACTGGTTTAGCTTCTGCTACTAAGTTCATTCCTGATTTAAGTTCTAATCGGAAGAAGTCAGTATCACCATAGTAACGAGCGCTATCTGGTGCAAATTGAGCGTACATTTTATCTGTACCATCCATCAAATATGCAGTTTGAGTAGAAGCCTCACCAATAGAGTTATCTGGCTCGTGCTTATCAATTAATGCAGCAAACTGATTGTTTGATCTAGATAGAATTTTATAATCGCCAGGATTGCCTGAGATTTTTATGTAGTAAGTTTTGTCAGCTTGAGGCACAATGTTCGCAATTTTGAAGTTGCCATCATAGTTGTCAGCCCAGCCAGACTCATCTAATAAAGTAGTACCATCGATTGCATCAAAGAACTCTACTGTTAGTGCCGAACCAGTGTTATTATCGATTGATCGGAATGAGTAAAGACTTCCTGCTTTTAGATCTACTTTGAAGAAATCTACATCATCAGCTGTAAGCGAAGCTTCGTAAAGTTGATCGAGAACAATGTTAGTTGCTGTAGCAAAATCATTATTTGATTCTTCCTCAACGAAAGGCTCGCCACCATTTACTGAGTAAAACCCTACTTCTCCACTATTTGCTGCTTCAACACGAAGAATAAATTGTGCTACTTCAGATGGAGTATAGGTGATTGAACCAGTTACAGAAGTTGCCAATTCGGTTAATGAACCATCTAATAAAGTAAGCTTGGTGTCGAAATCTTTTACTAGATCTTCGTTTGTAGATTTGATAGTAAAAGTAAACTCTTCGCCTGTAGTGAAGTGATACTGATCAACATCGCTAGCTGGGAAAATCATAGCTGTTTTTGAAGCAGCGCCAGGACCAACCTGAATTGCATCGTTTTCTAGTGCGTCAGCTAAACTATTATCTGGTTCGTTAGAAATTCTTCCACCATAAATTTCACCTTTATCTAGCACGCCTAATTGGTAATCGCCGCTACCAGAAGAAGTGATTTTTACGATGTAGGCACCTGTATTTTCTGGGATAAAAGAATTGATTTGAAAATCTTTTCCAGATCGTTTAACAGGGATACTATTTGCTGTAATAATATCATCAGAGATATCTGTACTTCCATCAAAAGCTGGATTTTCAGACTCGTAGAACAATTCAACATTAACATCAGCACTTACTTCACCTTTTGAGAATAAGCTATACATGCGAGCTTCGTGTAAGTACACTCTAAACATATCAACATCGCCGCCAGTTAGGCTTGCATTGATAACAGTGTCATTACGAGCAGCAATCATTGTAGCTGTTTCAGTTGTGTTGTTTGGCTCGAATTCAACTGGGTTGTTGCTATACTGGTAAGCGTACACATTGTACATCATACGACCTGGATCGCTATTATCTACACCACGAGTTCCGTCTCCGCCACCCGTACGTTCTAATTCTTGAGAAGCCCAAGCAGAAACCCAAAGAACAAGAGGACCATCAGTGTTTGCACCGGCTTCTTCTAATTGATCAGAGTTTAATATAATACGACCGTGAATGTTATTTGGGCCGTCCATTGCTTCTCTACCGCTGTCATCATCTTCAGCAATTTTAGTTGAGAAGTCACCATTATAAACACGGATTCTAGTATCTGAAAGTCGAGAGCTACCAGCTGCAATACTTCCGTCATTTTCACGGTAAAAACCAAAGTATGGAACTGTTTCTACAACAAGAGTGTGATCAGCTTTGTAGTTGATGAAGAATAAATCAACATCTTCGTCACCTTCAGCCATTAGGTCGTATACAGAGTTAGACTGAGATGGAACCGCTGGAGTTACAGTACGAACGGTATCTGAGTATAACATATAAGAACGAAGCACACCATCGGTTGGTAAGTAAAACTCAGGATCTGCTGCGTTAAGGAGTAAGTTATTATAAGGGTAATTTGGTTCAGCTTTTTCTTTGAAATTAGCAAAAGGAATAGAATAAGCCGTCATGTTGTAGGTACCAACATCGCCATTTTCGTTAAATACCCATAGGTAATACTTGCCTGTTAATTGCTTGCCTGTTGCAGCATCAACTGGAGCAGACCAACCTGTAAGTCTAAACAAACCAGCGCCGCCTCGTCCGTCAGAATCACGTCCTGTAATGTCGCCACGACTTTGCTCGTTACCAACAATACCTTTAAAATCCTGTACAACTGTAGTATCAAGATCTGACTCATGGTAAATACGAGCGCCAACTGCCATTTCTTCGCCATCGGCAGTAATACCGTGCAAGCCTGCAAAGTAATACATCATGCTAGTGTCTACAGTAAATTCGTACACATCAACATCAACGTCATCAGAAAACTCAGCACTGATTAGTTTACCTGTGTATTTGTCATTTAATACACCAGGAGTAGCAAGTACATCGTCGATGTTATCTGCTACATTAAAAAAGTTATTTGGTTCAGCTTCTGAACGAGCCACATAAGGTGACACTTCTGAAATAAAACCATTCATCTTTTCGAAAAATTGGCCTAATCCGCTGCCAATTGGCAATGTTTTTCTGTAAGCATGCTCTTCTTCGGCAAGCTGTAGTAATTCAGGGTTGTCTCCGTACTTGTCTAATATTTCGTTGTAATTAGAACCGTACCTTTCAGTAAGTAGTAAGTTTCCGTCATTTCTTTGTTGGGCAAAAGTTGTTGCCGTAAAAAGAAATGCTAAACCTAGTACCAGAATTGTAACTTTAGTTTTCATTTGTTTTTTTATTGATGTTTTAGAGGTAGATACTCATTGAAATTCGGTGGGCTTTGCCTAATACGCCCCAATCTGACCAAGAATAGTCGAAGGTGAAGCGCTCTTGGCTGCTTAGCATATACTGTAGCCCACCACCCAGTGTTAAGCCATTAATTTGATCTCTTTCAAATAGGTTTTGATAACCAGCTCGGAAAAACACAAGTTTTTTGAAACCGAATTCTGTTCCCAAATTCATACTTTCTGTAGAACCCGTTGGGTGGATTAGATCCAATGCTGTAGTAAAGTCAAAATCCTTTAGTTGTTTTTGGTAGGCTAAACCAAATCTAAAAATCTGAGGAAGTGGATATTCTTCGGTGTCATAAGTAATTGGGATATTTGTAACCCCTTGGTTGTTAATATCAGGGTCAATTACATCAGTAAGATTTTTACCTGACATTTGAATGTCATCACCGAAATTAGAGATACTTGTTCCTAGAGTTAAGCCATCTACAGGTGTGTGGTAGAGCACTCCAAAGTCGAATGCCACTCCTGTTGCACTTTCACTCCAAATACGTTGGTTTACATATTTCGCTGTTACACCAAAAGAGAATGACTCTATAAGTTGAGAGGCAAGAGAAATATTTACGGCGAAATCTCTCGCATCATAGCGTTCACCGGTTTTACTTCCATCATAATTTCTCACATCTTGCTCTGGCACGCCTAAGGTTGTAAAACTTCCTGCGAGTACCGATTTGATAGCCGGTAAAGGAACAGAAGCTGAAGCAAAGTTGAATGATGTGCTAGCTAGCCATTCAGTATTACTGAATGATGCGCTAACACCATCTATAGCAGCTAGACCTGCGGGGTTCCAGTAAATCATGTCGCCATAACCACTTTGTGCCGTATAAGCTCCACCCATCGCTTCTGCTCTCGCATTCACGCTTATTTCTAGGAAAGCAGCTGCTACCGTTCCTTTGTTAGATACATTTTTTACGAAGCCAACTTGAGCCTTTGCAGAAACACTGCAAAGAATTAGTATTAACGCTATTTGAGATAACTTTTTATACATTGTTTTCTATTTGATAAGTGCAAATCTTCCAATTTTTTCGCCAATCCCAGGAGCTTTCACGTGGTAGATGTACACTCCAAATGCTACATCTAAACCATCATCACTTTTTAAGTCCCAAGATTCTAAGCTTTGATACTCGCTACTGTTATGCTCTATGGTTTTTACAAGCCGTCCGCTCATAGTGAAAATCTGAATTGTGCAAGTCTGAGGTAAGTTTCTAAAATCGATTCTACGCTCTCCTCGTCCTGGTAAAGAAGTGTTGCGAGGCTCAAGTGGGTTAACTACGATATATGGATCTGGAGCTACGTAAATACTATCCAAAGACGACTTCTGAATTTGCTCTTCAACAATATTACCAGTCACTTTGAAACGGTATATATCGTCTCTATTGAAGGGCTTCGTAGTTTCCATTAGGAGTTTGTCGCCAGAGATAGGCATCTCTTTGCTAAACAATTCGTCTAGCTCTTCTTTGTATTCTTTAGGAGAGTAGAAAGCTGCTATTGCCGCGTTTACACCTGGTGTGTTTTTGAGAGAATCTTCTACTTCGGCATACCAAGTGTTAATTTCATCTAAGAAGTCTACGACTTGGCGGCCACTTAAATCTGCACCGTATTTTCGGGTGCCGATATCGCGAACTTGATAGATTGCCAAGGAATCATATAATTCATTTACTTGACTTTTTATGCCCTCCAATATTTCAGAATTATTCTCTGAAACACTGAAATTAAATCGCCAAGTAGAGTTCGCATATACTAACCCGAAAGGTGTATTAACTCCACCTACTTTAACATCAATTTCATCTCCAGGACTTAGTACACCTTTTACTGTATCCTGAGGGAAAATTGGTGTTGCCGCTTCTTTTAAACTAAAAGGAAGTTGTTTAGCAGCATTTGGGTAGGTTACATCCCATATACTATAGTTGGTCGCAATTCTTGATGATACTGAAATTGAACTTGAAGTATCTGCATGAAGCTCGCTTACTCTTATTTCGTAATCTCTAGGTACAGCTGTATTCGAATTGTCCGTAGCATTTACGTTAGCAGATAAGGTTGGTTTTCTTGTCCTTTGAGAATTTGCTTGCCAATCCACTGATTCTACTTCAGGCTCTAATGGATTATCGATGGCAATTTTCATCCCGTCGTATATCCTTGCATTTAGTATTGGTGAATCAAAAATAGCAGCGCCCTGATCCGCAGGATTGCTAACCGCAAGAACTTCACCTGTAGTCGTATTCTTGAAAGTAAATCCTGTAGTTTTTCCAAAATCTAGATAAAGCGAATCCATATTCTTATAAGATTCATCATCCGTAAATGATATCTCATACTCATATCCCTTTGAATTAGCCGAGTCTGGTATTAGGAAGTCTACTTGAATATTCCCTGTAGCCTTTCCTGAAATTTTTACAATCTCATCATTCTCGATAGTTGGCGGCACATAACCTGTAGCTCGAGCCTGTGGGACCACAACTGCAGTGTTTCTATCGATATTCACTGGACGTTCAAAAGCATCCACTTCAATTATTTTTGAACTTTCTGAAGGAGATATACTCGCCAATGAAGAATACTCTGAAATACCATCCGCATAGAAGTTTGGTGCATAACCTTGGTCTACAGAAGCAACGGCGTAATAATAGGTGCGTCCGTTGTCAACATCTTCATCTATGTAACGATACTCTAACCCAGAATCGGTACCCATATCGTAGCTAATTCCGAAACTACCAATTGGGATTGGATGCGCTCCTGTTAGTCCGTTCTTTTTATCAAATTGCGCAACGGCTTCCCATAAAAGAGGATTTCCAAAGGCGTCGGTTATGGTTTTTATATCGTTAAATTCAGGATCTGTACTGCGGTAAATTTTGTACATCTCGAAATCGAAACCGTAAATAGGATCTCTTGAAATCTCTGCACTTTCATCCCAAACTAAAATCACCTTGTTGTCGTCAGGAACTGCAGTTAAGAAAGGGCGACGTGGTGGTTTTGCAAAATCGTAATCTGCATCATAGATGTTTTGCATAGTACGTTTGTTACGAAGCATATCATCAAAATCGTTACCACAAAAGAATGCGATTGAAAAGCGTTGTGATTGATTTTTATTAATAGCTACAGAGCCCGAGCTGTATGCATAAATAATATCAGCTGTTTCTGTTGGTATGATGAAATCTGATTCATCTGAAGGTTGTATATAATCTTGCCAGAACAATTCGTCATCATCGATATCTCTATCAAAATCGGATGGAGTTCGAATTACCATATTGGTTAATCCAATCTGATCAATCTCATCGTTATCCGTGAACTCAAAGTTTGGCTCTCCTCTATCTGGAACACCGTTTGCTTCAGAACCATCAGGGTCAGGACCTGGATAATTTTCGTCTTCAGGGCCAACACCATCCGAGCCTTTGTCATCATTAATTGGCTCAATATCTAGCACTCCATTGCCATTGGTGTCTTCGTTTGGATCTAGGATGAAATTGTTATTAGCATCCTCATTATCGTATTGGCCATTACCATCAACATCAACCCAAATTCTCCAATCGCCGTCGTTATCAATCCCATCGTTTCGGCTTTCATCTACCATACCGTCGGCATCGTTATCGATACCATCATTTGATATCCCAGGGCTTTCAAGGAAGCCAACGCCAGCATATCCAACCTTGAAGCCATTTTGAACAAGGTTATTCTTATGCCATTGGTAAGTGATGTCATCCTGGGTGTCAAAAAGTGCGTTATTACTGCCAGTGCTTCCACCGATATCATAATCCACCAACATGGCGATAATCGAATTATTGATTTCATTACGGCTGACGTTCTTTACATCGAAGGTGGTAACAAAAATATCTTCAGCAAGTACGCTAGTCCATTGATATTGACGAGCTTCAATTTCAATCCCAATACCTCTTCTTCCGCCATCTTCCCAATCACGGTTATCTGGCTGACCAGTAGCAGGATCAATAAACGGGTAGTAAGCAAATTCGTCATTATCTCGGTCATCCGAGATGTAATAAGATTCCTGATCCGCTCTAATAAATGACCCGTAAGCACCATTCCAGCGCCCAGCTCTAACTCCTGCTCGGGTTTCACCAACTTGCCGGTCATCACCTGGATATGATTGGGCTGGCCAAAACTCGGGCCATGTTTCAACAACATTCGATTGTGCGTTAAACTCGACTTTATTTTCGAGTACTAAATCTAATTCGTTGTTGTTGTTTAAATCTTCGCCGGCGTCAAGTTCACCGTTTCCATTTAAGTCTTCACTTAATCCACCAACAAAGTAATAACCAGCACTTTCTAGTTGCTGGCGATCAGTGGAGTTATCATTAAGTTTATTTGTTGACGATTGATCGCCGTACATATTGTAATAGCCAGGAACAGGAGTAAAATGGTACTTATGGCTTCCATCAGGGTCGGTATCGCCACCACTTCGATTATAGCTTTCTGACACAATAATGTGATTTTGGCCATCATCATCTTGAACTTCAGCACCAACCATATAACTCATGGTATGCCCGTACTCAACACCAGAACCTTTTGGCCAGATAATTCTACTCGGAGATACAAAACTACTCCAATATCCTGCTGAGATATTTACGTTAGTTATATAAGGAACCTGAATTAGGTTACCAGTATGTAATCCACCACGAGTGAAGTTTTTTAGAGAAAGGTTTCCCGCTCTTTTGGCTTGGCTTTTGTTTTTGGCAAAGTTTTTCTCCCAGCTCTCAATGCCTTTTTCATACTTTTCTTGAAGCTTTTCGGCTTCGCGCTCACTTTTACTTCGCTCCTTAGTTTGGGCATTAACCAAAACTGGAAGCTGAATAAAAAGTAGGAGCAACAGTATTTTGTGTAGAGTAAATTTTGATTTTTTCACAAGATTTGAGGTCATTCTATTAAAATTTCATCTGTAATGAGAGTAGCACTTGGCGTGGAGCCGAGTACCAAGTTGGACGTGCGTTGTCTTCAGCTTCAGAAAACAATCCTACATAGTTGAGTACCGCTGAGCGCTCTAACTGATCCTCCGGTAAGCGTACAATCTGGTCAGCACTTCCCGATATGCTATTTACTGTACTTTCATTTAGATGGTTAAGCAGATTATTGACTTGTAGCCTAAGCATTAGCTGTGTTTTACCAACATTGAGTGCTTTTTCTGCAGTAAAATCGAGCGTTAAGAGAAGTGGTTTCTTCTCAGTGTTGTCGAAGTAACTTTCGGGAAACTCTTTATCTGGATCGATAAAAGCGGGTGTATATGGCTGTCCTGAAGCTATCTGCTGCACAAAGCCAACATTCCAGTTTCCAGGAATTCCAATTGTCATATACGCATTTGCCGTTAGCGTTTGATCCCAATTCAGTGGAATAATGCGACGGTCAACAACAACATCTCCAACTTCACCACGTCGACCGGCGATAAGTACATCAGCTAAACTATTTGGGTTGGATGAACTTCCCTGTACATCTTGGTACGTAATATCTATACCAGCACCATTAAGTAATCCTCTTGAGTTAGTAAAAAGTGCAATAGTTCCACCTTTTATGAGGCCATAATCTCTGTTCACGGTTCGGTTATAAAGAATACCATCAGAGGTGGCTAACACTTCTCTACCTAATAGATTCCGAACGTTTTTGTAGAACAGATTGATGTCGATTCCGATAAAATCAGACACTTGTTGTTGAAGACCTAATTCGTACTTAATTGTTCGTTCAGGAATCAAATCTGGATTTCCAACAGTGATACCTTCTAACCTTCCTTGGTTGGTATTTACATCCACAGGATTTTGATATAACTGGCTATATGCTGGCATCTGAGTAAAGTGACCATAGGCAATCCGGAAGGCGCCTCTGGTAGAAATTGGATAAGAGATTCCAACCCTTGGACTTAAATATGTTTTAGGCTTTGATTCCGCTAAATTGCTCGACTCACCAACTAAAGCAGCCTGAGTGCCAGTATTTACAATGTACTTTTCTCTGGTGTCGTAATACTCAAAGCGTAATCCAGCTTTAACTACTAAGTTAGAACCCAACTCGAGCTTGTCTTGTGCAAAAGCTGCAAACTCTATAGGAGATTGTTCAAACTCTGTAGTTTCATTGGTAAGGTTTTTAAGAACATCTCTTTCAAGATTTATTGCCTGAAGAGCCGCTAGATACTCATCAAAATATTCATAACCACCTGCATTATTTGGACGAACAACGCCAACAGGTTCTTTTTGAGCATCGCCAGCTAAGTACCAACCAATGCCTTCATCTCTTGAGTTAAATCGATTTGAACGAAACTGATAACCAGCTTTAATTTCATTGAAGTAGTTTATCTGCCAAGTGAAATCACCAGAGCTAATAATCTGATCTTCCTCGAAGTACGATCGACCTAATTCTGTCCCACCAAAATAAAACCCTGTAGTTTGATCTGAACCAGAGAAATAAGAGTATCGGCTATCGTTAAAATCGGAATAAGCCATCGAATTATTTCTCGATAACTTATACGAACCCCTCAAATTCAATACAAAGTTGTTACTAATAGTCTGCTTAATGGAGAATATATTAGTTAACGAATAGCTCTTTGATACTCCTCGCCCATCTGGAGAGTAACGCTTGCTATCACTGTAACCTTGACCTTCACTACTATTATAAATAGCACTATATGTAAGCTTCGTTCGCGTTGATGGTCTAAAAACAAACTTTGGATTTACAGAAAGCGACTTACTCCAATCCATAGTCACCACTTTTCCATCTCCACTAGCAAATGTAATAGGAGAGCCATTGCTATCTAATATTTTCTCGCCTGATGGAGCTCTAGCCGTATCTAAGGCGATGAGCTGTGCATTATCAGGCGCATATACATTTCTATACCAGAATTGATACGCATCAATTTTTTGGCCATCAGAAATTGAAAAGACATTACGCCCTTTTAGGTAACCTTCTCGATCTTCGTAACGAGTATTTAAAAAGAAACCCAATTTTTCAGAATTTCTTCCGATAGGGCCACTAAGCGTAATAGATAAATCTTTAGTTTGAGCTGGATCTAGTTTATTACCTTGTAGAAATAAATCATCATTTCCGGGGTAATAACCACCTGTTCTGAATTGAAAACTTGTTTCTAACTTTTGCGAAGGGTCGCGTGTAGTCACATTTACAACACCAGACTGCGCCCCTCCAACTTCAGCATCAAAGGTTCCTGTTAATACTTGTAGTTCTTGTACAGAACCTATTTCAACATCAATGGTATTACCACCTGATTGAGAATAAATATCTTGAACAGGAATTCCATCTACTATATAAGCGACCTCACGAGTTCGTCCTCCTCTAAAGCTAAATCCGCCATCCGTAGCCACCACACCGGGTTGAAATCTAACCAAATCACCTACCTCGAGAACAGGAAGCGCATCGATTGTTTCTTTTGAAAGAACGGAAACCGATGAGGTTTGATCAACCTTTACGATGGGTTTTTCTGCCCGAATAATGAGCTCTTCGCCTTGGAAAACTTCAGCCGCCATTGAAACATTTATAGAAGTAGTACTACCAGTATTCACTTCTACGTGTTCTATGGTTTGTGTAGAAAAACCAATAAATGAAAACCGCATTTCGTAGATTCCAGCAGGTACACTAAGCAATACGTAACGGCCCTCACCATCGGTACTCGCTCCTTTTTGTATACTTTCTACATATACTGTTATGCCTGCAAGAGGCTCCCCTGTTTCGGCTTCTGTAACTACTCCAGAAATCTTGCCACTTTGGGCATTTGTTGTAGCCGAGAAAAGGCCGAACAACAAACAAAAGTTTACTAATGATAAAATTTTCACTCTTTGTATCCGTATTATTTTACTTCGAGTAAAAAAAACGGAAAGTGCGTTAAGAAAAGATTATCTAAAAATTAGCTTTGGTTTTGACTGTATTAATAAATTATTACTGTATTGTTTCACTAGTAATTCAACCTTTATTTACTGCGTGCAAAGCTCATTTTTATTTTTTAGAGAATGATTTATTCCAAATCACATGTGCTAAAACAAGTTTTCTTATTTCTACTTTTTGTTCAAAACACTTCTATTCTAGTTCAAATACAACTTCATCTTTTGGTTTAAGCTGGGCTAGTTTCCACAAGTCTTTATCGAGCACTTTGGCAATTCTTGGATAACCACCAATTGTTTGTCCGTCGTTCATTAGTACAATAGGATGTCCACTAGAAGGTAACTGTATAATACCCGGAATTACCGCAGATGAAAGCATCTGCTTTTGTTGAATATGCAATGATTTTCCTGCCAACCGAATTCCCATTCTGTTACTCTGCGAACTTATACAGAACACTTCATTCAAGAAAAATGATTTCGAATCATCATCTAGCCAATTCCATTCAGGAGCAGTACAAACCTGTACTTTAACCTTATTTGCATAATCTAGTTTTTTCTGTTTTAATGGTGATGGTGCATTCGCTTCAACATTTAAATTTAGCCAGTTTAATTCATCACCCGACTTCAACGTTCTCCCATCAAAGCCACCAAAACCGCCCATCACATAGGTAGAATAGCTATCCATAATTTTCTCAATTTCGAAAAGACCTCTAATTCCAATATATGCCCGGCAACCTTTTATAGCATAATCTAGTAGCAGGATGTCATTCGGATTTACACTAAAAGCTTTCTCTAACTCAACAAATTCTCCATTCAAAGTGGCCTGCATATCGGCCCCTGTTAGTGCGACAGTAGCTGATGTTTCAAATCTAAAGCAACCTCCTTTAAGCGTGCATTCTAGAGCTGGGAGATTTTGAGGATTTCCAACTAAGGTGTTTGCAAGTTGAAATGCTATT
This sequence comes from Balneola sp., assembly GCA_048267905.1. Taxonomy (GTDB): domain Bacteria; phylum Bacteroidota; class Rhodothermia; order Balneolales; family Balneolaceae; genus Balneola. The sequence continues at coordinate 96,009 of JBLWWM010000002.1, read as the reverse complement.
ATATCCATCGCGCCAGAAGTTGGGACACCATATTTCCTAAACCCATGCCGTCCAGCATCTTGAATAGTCGTGAAAATTCCTCCATCCAACACAAAAAGTTTACCCATCACTTGCCTCGAGCGCTTTAAATGTTTCTTCAGAAATTTTCTGAAACTCTAGCTTAACCCCTTGTTGAATTTCCGAAGGCGGAGTTTGGTGCACATCAAAAAATGAAAGTGGTGTTCTACCAATAATTTGCCAGCCTCCAGGGCTCTCTAACGAGTATATTCCTGTTTGAATACCACCTATCCCTATGGAGCCTTTAGGAATTGTCATTCTTGGCGATTTTTTTCTTGGGCATTTTATTGATTTGTCTAATCCATCAAGAAACACAAAGCCTGGAATAAAGCCCATCATTGCTACCCTATAAGTTTGAGAAACGTGCCGACGGATAATTTCACTCCGCTGCAATCCTGTTTCCCGTTCTACCTCTTCCCAATCTAGTCCGAAATTGTAGCAAACAGGAACTATAATTTTTTTAGTGGGAATTTCTCTCACTGATTGTTGGGCAAGTTCCTGAAGCTGACTAATTACTTGCTCCAAATTATGTATAGGCTTTCGAAATATTAGTGCAATTGATTTATAAGCAGGAACTACATCCACCAAGTTTTTGAAATAAGCGCCCTCAATTAGTAATACCGTATTATGAATTATTGAAAGAGTGTCGCATTCATCATTCTGAAGATCCAACAGAATGGAGTTCTCCCCAAGTGATGTAACGCCCCAATTATTATTGTTAAGCTGCAACAATTTCGACACCATGTTCTTTTAAAAAGTAACATATCTTTTCGGCTAATTCAGTGGCGCCTTCCGTATCACTATGCAAGCAAATAGTTTCCGCTTTAATGGGTAGGAAATCGCCTGAGTAAGTTTTCACTTTCCCATTTATTACCATAGAGTGAACATGTTCTAGAACTTCTTTCTCTGAGTGAAGAACAGCTCCCGTTAAGTTTCGGTCTCTCAAACTCAAATCGTTTTCATAAGCTCGATCTGAAAAAACTTCAGCTACAAATTCTAAATTTCCTGATGAAATCACATCTTCGAAAACGGAACCTGATTGTCCATAAATCAGAGTTTTGAGACCAAGTTCTTTAGTTGCTTCTATGATTGAAAGTACAATTTGTTCATCAACACTAGCAGCATTATACAGAGCCCCGTGTGGTTTTATGTGATGTAGTTGCCCCCCCATTTTCTTAAGGGCTTTTACAAAAGCCTGAAGTTGTTCTATAATTACTTTTGTTAATTCATCAGAAGACATGGGTATAATGCGTCGGCCAAAACCTTTTCGATCAGGAAATGATGGATGTGCTCCAATTGCCACCTTATGTTTTAACGCAAGCTCGATTGTTTTTTTCATGCTGAATTCATCGCCAATATGGCCACCACATGCAATATTACATGAGGAAATAAACGGCATTATCTTTTCATCTCGAGCAAAACCATCCTTCGTCTTCCATTCACCCAAATCGCAGTTTAAATCTATGTTCGTCATTGTAAAAAGTGGAATACAGTGTTTAAACTTCTAAATCCAACAATTATCGCTACTACTATCACACAAATCCCAAGTGAGTTTTGTAGGCGGCTATTTGCAAAGCTTCCTAGTAAATCGGTTCTATTCATAATATAAAGTAGGAATATGGCCACAAATGGAAGTAAAATACCATTGGCAACTTGTGCAAATTGGATGACCTGTATAGGATTAAAACCTATCATCGAAAAAACAACGCCGATTAAGAGTATACCCATCCAAACACTTCTGAATTTTGTGTTTTTCAAATCCGCATTCCAACCAAGAATACCATTTGCCGCATAAGCTGCAGCAAGAGGTGCTGTGATAGCCGAGGAAATTCCCGCGGCAAACAACCCAATCCCTAAAAACTCTGCCGACCAATTTCCTAACAAAGGTTCCAACTGCTTTGCCATATCTGCTGCATTATTTATATCGGCGCCAGTTCCACCAAAAGCTGCTGCGCTTGTGATAACAATAGCCATAGAAATAAGACCACCCAATATTATTGCAACTGCATTCTCAATTCTTAAATCATGTATTTCATTGCTTTCTTTATACTTTTCGGAAATTGCTGCCGCTTGAAGGAAGAGATTATAGGGAACAACAGTGGTTCCCACCAAAGCCATAACCATCAGTAATTGTCCTGCTTCTATTTGAGGGATTAACATTCCTTTTAGGATATCACTAATACTTGGGTTGATAATTATTGCAGTGGTGATAAATACCGCACTCATAATCACTACCAAGCCAACCAAGAAGTTTTGAATCCGCTTAAAATTCCCTAAAAATAAAAGCCAAAAAGATATGACTCCTATTAATAGAGGTGCTATTCGGAGCGTAAAACCATTCACCTTTAAATCCATACCAAGAGCCATTTCTTCCCAACCAATTGCTGCTCCTGAAATGTTTCCACTTTCGTAGGCTGCATTTCCAATAACAATTGCTCCAAGTACTAATAATGTACTAACAATTTTAAATACGGGATTTTTTATCTCGCTTCTGATAGCTTCACCAAAGCCTTTTTGAGTGATTAAGCCTAATCTTGCAGACATTTCTTGCAGAATAATGGTAGCTACCATCGAAAATAATAGCGCCCACAAGAGCATATATTCAGATTTAACGCCTGCTAGTGTGCACACGGTAACGGTTCCTGGACCAATAAAAGCGGCGGTAACCAAGGTACTGGGACCAAAATACTTGGTAAAATTTCTTTTCAAGGCATTTATACTTTAATTGAGCATTAGCCTTTAATGTAATTATTGGTGTAGAAATCACCAATTTTATGATTTTGTGATTAATAGATTTGATTTTATTTTCCTTCGCTTTTATTTATCCGCTCGAAAATTTATTATAAATGGAATTTTCAAACTGATGATGTTACTCCAAAAATGGATTTCAAATGGCAGAGAATAAGACTAAGCCTATTAATTTAAAGGCTCAAGATTATCTTGAAAACATAGATAATGATCTGCGTAAAGCAGACTGCTTAGCTCTAAACACCTTAATGAAAGAAATTACTGGGAAACAACCTGTAATGTGGGGAACAAGTATAGTTGGCTATGGAAGCTACCACTTTAAATATGAATCTGGGCGTGAGGGCGATATGCCTTTAATCGGTTTTTCAAATCGAAAACAGAATATTACTATCTATATAATGGCTGGCTTTTCTAGATATGAAGAGCTTCTCGATAAGATTGGAAAATTCAAAATTGGTAAATCCTGTTTTTATATAAAACAACTCTCAGATATTGATGTTGAAGTCTTAAAAGAAATGATCATTTCTTCTATTGAGGTAATTAAAAATAAGTATCAATAATACATGGAAAATAGAATTGAATTAAAAACTACGATTGAAGCAACTCCAGAAAAAATTTGGGATACTCTTACAAACCCTGATAAAATTGAGCAGTATATGTTTGGGGCACGTTGTAATAGCAATTGGAAGCCTGGTAGTAAATCAAATTTTTATATACTTCAAAACGGAAAAGAAAGCACCATTATAAAAGGAGAAGTTATTCGCTCCGAACCTTACAAGCTTCTTGAATACACCCTTTTCCCTACAGGAAGTGGAATTGAAGACATCTTGGAAAACTATCTTGTTGCTACTTTTGAGATTGAATCTGATGAACAAGAAACTCATCTTATTATCACTCAAAAAGGTTTTGCGTATGTTGAGAATGGTCAAGATCGTTATATTGAGACAATGAAAGGGTGGAAAGTAGCTCTCCCTATACTTAAAGCAATTGCTGAACAATGACAGAACAACCAAATAACCCTTTACACGGGGTTAAGCTAAAACAGATGGTAGAAGACTTAGTAGAGTATTATGGATGGGAGCAATTAAGCTATAACATCGATATAAACTGCTTTAAAAAGGATCCTAGTATAAAATCTAGCCTTCATTTTTTACGCCGTCACGATTGGGCACGGCAAGAAGTTGAAGACCTTTGGCTTGAAGTAATTACACCAATAAATTGAACTTAAAATATAAGTTTGAATTAGTATATTTTATGCTACTTTTTGATGATTAAATTTAACAGAGAATATCCATCTCAGCCAATACAATATCCTTTTTAACTACATGCACGAATTTCACTCTGATAAACCTCTTTATTTTGATTACCAATACCGAACAGCTAAAGAGTATATCATTCCTTTTCTTGAGAAAAACAGTGCATTAGGCACTAATCTTAAGGTACTCGAGATTGGTTGTGCAGAAGCAGGAGTGCTTAAAGCCTTTACTGAAAGAGGCGATATATGCACTGGCATTGAACTTCAAAGTAACCGTATAGAGCTTGCCAGAAAATTCATGGCTGATGAAGTAGCTGAAGGTAAAATCAATTTCATTGTAAAGAATATTTATGACATTGACATAATGAATGATATTGGTTACAAGTTTGACTTAATTATACTTAAAGATGTAATTGAGCATATTCCTGAGCAAGAGAAATTTTTTAAGAAATTACACGATTATTTAGCCCCAAATGGAAAAGTATTTTTCGGGTTCCCGCCATGGCAAATGCCTTTTGGTGGCCATCAACAAATTGCGAAAAGCAAAATTTTAATGTACCTGCCTTATTTTCATTTACTTCCATATTCAGTGTACAAAGGTGTTTTGAAGATGTTTGGAGAGTCGGCCGAAACTATTACAGGGCTTGAGGAAATTAAAGACACCGGGATTACTATTGAACGCTTTGAACGTATTGTGAAAAGTGAGCATTATTCGATTATTAAAAAACAGTTCTTCCTTTTAAACCCAATTTATAAATATAAGTTTGGTTTAAAACCTCGGATACAACTATCGCTAATTTCTGCAATCCCAGTTTTACGAAATTTTATTACTACCTGTGCTTACTATGTGATTGAAAAATAACGGTCATACTTTTCAATTTGCTCTTTCCAATCATATTTTTTGACTAACGATTGGTAATCCACTTGCCGAACAGCCATTACATTTTCGATGGCTGTTTCTAACTTTATCGCGAGCTCCCCTTCTTCGTATAAGTAATCTCTTTGAATCTCTTTGGGAATATGCTCCGGATAAGCCAACCGATTTGGGAGAATGGGAAAACAATCACAATACATGGCCTCAACCACGCTTCCACCAAAAAAATCTTGGTTTGATGTTATAGGAAGAATATCAGATCTCCATAACCAGCGAGCATAGTTTTCAAAACTATTTGCATAGCCCCAATGCAAAATTTCGTCGTGAAGCTTATCCCTTGCTTCTTCAAAAATAGGAGGAATCATATCATTCTGCTCTCCAAGCACCACTAGCTTAAACTTCACTCCCTTTTCCTTAAGCAAAAATAAAGCTTTAAAAAAGGCTTTTGGTCTTTTATCATATTCCCATCTATGATTCCACAAGATAACAGCCTCTGCTTCTTTTTCCTTTTCTGAGTCTATAAAACTGTCGAACCTATGCAAATCTAACCCCAAGTATAGCACTTCACTTTTTGCTTTTATCAACTCAATATTTGCTTTCTCTCTTTTATCTGGAAACTGAGATAGGAACATAGGTAACGCATCTAGAAAAGAGTTCTTATGATAATTTGAGTTGAAAAACACTTTATCTGCCGCCAAAGCCGCTGTGTAATTGATAAAAGCATAATGATTATTACGCTTATTTTTAACGTCTCTATCTTGAGGCGACCATGGATATGTAAGCTGATTTTCATGAAAATAAATTGCAACGGGAACAGATGAAGATTTCTTTCTAGTAAGCGAAAGAAATGTACTCAACCCCAACATCGAAGTTGCCAATATCAAATCTGGAATTTCCTCTAAATCAGAGAACTGTTTTGCTAACGAGATTGCACCACCATGCATCCTCCATTTCCAGTGTCGCCCCGGTAAGCTCAGAATATTAATTTTATGAGACGAATGTTTTTGTAAACCTAACGCCCATTGGCGATGTGAGCCCGAGAAAAAGGGTTCTAGTAAAGTGATATTTAAAGATTTCATCCTCAGAACCTATCTATTTAAACTTCCTACATCAAGTTTAAATAGGCACTTTATTGAAGTACTATAAGAAATTTCAAAGTATGGTATATATACAGGATTTACTGCATTTCTGTAACTGCAATCGCCACTTTTTCTCCATCAATCGCCGCAGAAACAATCCCACCGGCATACCCTGCACCCTCACCACATGGGAAAAGACCTTTTATGCGAATATGTTCTAAGGTTTTATAATCTCTAGGTATTCGTACAGGCGATGAAGTTCTTGTTTCTGGTGCATGCACTACGGCTTCATTTGTTAGATAGCCTCGCATAGATGAATCAAATGCATTAAAACCACCTTTTAGCGCTTTATGAATAAAATCTGGAAGTACATTTCCTAACTCTACAGAAGTAATGCCTGGTGCATACGAAGTTTTTGGTAAATCTGTAGATACTCTACCATTCACAAAATCTACTAATCGTTGAGCGGGTGCTGTCTGTGTTTTGCCTCCTAACTCCCATGCTTTTTTCTCAATCACTTTTTGAAATTCCATAGCAGCCAAAGCCCCAAATTTTGCAAAGGGCTTGAAATCCGCCTCTTTTAGTTCTACAACAATCCCAGAGTTTGCAGTAGAACGAGCTCTACGCGATGATGACCACCCATTAGTTACAATTTCACCGGGTCTAGTGGCGCAAGGAGCTACTACTCCTCCAGGACACATACAAAAGGAATACACTCCTCGTCCATTTACTTGCTTTACAATACTGTACGGTGAAGGAGGAAGAAACTCACCTCTATCATCACAATTGTATTGGATTGAATCGATTAAAGATTGAGAATGTTCTACTCGAACTCCAATAGAAAGTGGCTTTAATTCAATATCAATACCTTTTTGATGGAGTAATTCGAAAATATCTCTTGCGGAGTGCCCTGTTGCAAGAATTACATTCTTGGCTTTAAAAATATCACCAGTATGTACTCTAACTCCCTCCATTTGATTACCACTAACTACAAAATCCGTTACTCGTGTATTAAAATGGATTTCTCCGCCATGTGCTAGAATACACTCACGCATTTTGGCAATAATAGCAGGTAATTTATTAGTACCTATATGCGGATGTGCCTCAACCATAATCTCTCTTACAGCACCAAAACCCACTAGTAGTTCTAAAATTCTATTAACATCGCCACGCTTTTTAGATCGAGTATATAGTTTACCATCCGAATATGTACCTGCTCCACCCTCACCAAAACAATAATTGGAGTCTTCATTTACAATATGATCTACATTAATTCCTTTTAGATCTCTAATCCGATCCTTTACATTTTTTCCACGCTCGAGAATAACTGGTTTTTTTCTAGCCTCAATTAATCGTAATGCCGCAAATAGTCCTGCAGGCCCAGCCCCAACAATCAATACTTCTTCTTCATTTTCTACATTCGGGTAATTAGGAAGGGAAATAGGTGTTTCAACAAATTTCTCATTAAGAAAAACTCGAACTTTGAGATTTACTTTGATATCACGTTGCCGAGCATCTATTGAACGCTTTATGATTTCAACGTGCTGAATTTCATTATGTGGTAGCCCTGCACTTTTGCTGATATAATCAACTAATTGCTCTGATTTTGCGGCAACCTCTGGCGAAGTTCTAAGCTGTAATTCTTTTTGCATGTAATAATTAAGTAGATTGATACGTAAGATATGGATTATGAATACAATCTGAATAAGAAAGCCCTTATTTGATTAAATAAATAAGAACAAGTACAAATATATTTTTACATTCTGTTACAAAACCACTTTAGGATACCTTCGCTGTAAACGCTTTTTACACATTCCTAAGCTAATCTTTAATACTAAATCGGATATATTCTTTACACTATGTTTGAATAAATCCGATTAATACGACTTTAACTTATGAAACTTAAAAAATTAGCTGTATTTGCAGCCCTTTTTACCTTCATCCAAATGCCCCTTGCTTTAAAGGCACAACCTAAGGCAACAAGTGAGCCAAAAATATTGGTTCCTAGTAATGGACAGCTTTATCAAAATGCTGTATGGGCACCTGATGGAAGCTCTTTTGCATTTACATCAACCCAGTTTCAAGGAATTTGGGTAGCTGATAAAAGTGGATCGAAGGTAACTCAGATCACAAATAAAAATGCTGGTTACGCTTTTTCGTGGTCTTCTGACTCGAAAACGATTTTAACTAGAGCAACTGATTATGTAAATAGACGGAAGCAATCTGCTATAATGCTTTTTGATAAAGAAACTGGTGAGGAAATGCAGATTTCTGAGTTTCGCTCAGGAATGACCTCAATGCCACAATGGGCACAATTTGATGAAAAGGTTGTTCTTATTTCAGATGAAAAGGTTGAAGCTTTTAACTCTGGGAAAAAAGCCAATATTGAAAAGCAGAAAATGGTTCCAGATCAGTCTTTTTATCTATTAAAAAGAAATAAGCTAGCTAAAGGAATGATTCCTGATAACAGTACTGAAAACATCTCTCCTTTCGAAGATGCTACTTATTTAAACCTTCAGGTTTCACCAGATGGCAAGAAACTTGCTTTTGAAATTTTTGGTGGTAATTTATATGTGATGAACGTTGATGGGAGCCAGTTAATTGATCTTGGTCCTGCAAACCATCCAAGCTGGTCACCAGATAGTAAATATGTTGTTGCCAATAAAATCAAAGACGATGGTCATAACATTGTTGAAGCCGACATCTATGCATTTAGCGTTGACGGAAGTGAACAAACCAATTTAACTGCTTCAACTCCTCTAATTGCACTAAACCCATCTTGGGCTCCTGATGGAAGTAGCATCATTTTTGACGAACCTACCAAGGGCAATATTTACCTTCTAGAAATTACTCAATAATACAGATATGACATTTACTAGACGACTTTTACTACAAACAGCATGTCTCGCTTTTCTTATAAGTGGCACTAGCTTTCTATCTCCATTAATTGCACAAGAAATAACGGGCCTAAGTGGCTTTACGATTTTTATTGACCCAGGGCATAGCCAAACTGAAAACCAAGGTGCTTTTGGTTATTCTGAACCACAAAAAGTTTTACGCGTTGGTTTAGAATTGCAACGATTGTTAATGGAAAGAACAGATATTGACACCGCATATATTTTGAGAACAAACGATTCTCAGCTTTTTAGTCTTTCTCAACGCACCTCATTAGCTAATAGCTTAAATCCAGATTTCTATTACTCTATTCACAGTGATGCAGGAAGTACTACTGCACATAGCACTCTTACTATGTATGGTGGTTGGAGATCTAATGGTGTTACTGTTGAGAAAAACCCTACTGGCGGTAAAGACTTTGGAGACATACTTTCCCCAACTATGACTGCCGCTGCAAAAATGTCTGCTCGAGGTAACTATGCAGATCGAACTTTTTATCAAGGGTTTCCTGAAAATTCCACAAATAAATGGCCATACCTTCATGTAAATAGAACAACAAACATGACGTCTTTGCTTAGTGAAGGTGGATTTCATACAAATCCTTATCAGCAACAACGAAACCTGAATGCTGATTACAAACGACTAGAAGCACGTGCTGCTTTTTGGTCAATTCTAGAGTATCTAGGTGTTGACCGTCCAATTGAAGGTATCTTAACAGGTGAAATCAAAGACCTTGACACCGAACTATTTGTTAATGGTGCTACTATTACCGTTCAAGGCAAATCGGTTACAACAGACACTTTTGAATCTCTTTTTAATCAATACTCATCTGATCCCGATCAACTAAGAAATGGTTTTTATTATATCGACGGATTAACACCTGGCCCTGCTGAAGTGATTATTAGTGGTGCAAATTATGACTCAGATACACTTCAAGTAGATATAAAGTCTACGGACATGACCTACTTAAATGCTTCCATCCGTAACAACCTTTTACCAGCAGTAGATTATACAACACCCGCTGAAAGTGACACCACACATAATCCTGGTGAGTTCATTTATATCTACTTCAATAAAAACATGAATCGTGCTTCAGTTGAAGGTGCAATTACTATTGTTCCTGAAACCGAAATCGAATTTTCTTGGGCTGGTAGTAAGAGAATTGGCATAACCACATCTAATCTAGATTTTGAAACAAATTATACTATCACTATTGACGAATCTCCTACAGATGACTCGCCAAGCGCACTTAAATTTGATGGTGATAAAGACGGAGAAGTAGGCGGTACTTTTACTTTGAATTTCAAAACAGGCCCTGCAGATATTACTGCGCCAAGGGTAACTGGTATTGATCCATTTAAGACTACTACTTTAACAACTACAGCTTTAGTAAATATTACTTTTGACGAGTTATTAGACCACAGCACAATTACAGATCAATCTATTCACCTAGAGGCTAGCGGTTTAGAGAATATAACCGGCATTGTTAAGGCTTATGATGTATTTGAACGAACTGTAGTTACTTTCTTTCCAAATCAAGAACTAGCTAAAAGTACTACATTCACTACCGTTTTAGCTCCAGGTATTGCTGATTTAACAGGAAATGTAACTGAGGTAGAGCGTAGAGCTAACTTCACTTCAGGAGATTTACAACATAAGTTTACAACGGGAATCTATGACTTTGAAGACGGGTTAACTGATTGGTGGGAGCCAACTCAAAGTGGAAGTACCACTGGATACCTATCAGACTTCACTAGCTATGAGTCTACTAGTGATATTACCAACTTACTTTCTGCTAGTTCCTCTGCAATGCGTCTAAATTATGGCTTTGAAACTGCTAAAGACATCCATCTAATTCGCGAATACTTAGAACGAACATCCCCTAAGTTTAGTGATGGATTTACACTTCAGGCATATGTTTTCGGTGATGGAAACGGTAATAAAATGCGTTTCGTAGTTAGAGATAGCGACAACGAACTTGAAGCTAGTGCATGGACAACCGTTGATTGGATTGGCTGGAAACTAGTTACATGGGATCTTGGTGAAGACGAAGTAGTCGCATTTGCCAATGGTGATGGAGTTATTGATGGCTCTGTATACTTTGATAGCTTCCAATTAACTTATACTGTAGGGCAACCAAATAAAGGGTTTATCGTTTTTGACGACCTTAAAGCGGTTACTTTTCAGGGCGCAGTTAGTAGCGAAGACGAGTTTACTGATGACATTCCTAACACACTTTCGTTAGATCAAAACTATCCAAACCCATTTAACCCTTCCACGAACATACGTTTTGCCTTGCCTACTCGTAGCGAAGTTCGTTTAGAGGTTTTTGATATGCTAGGAAGAAAAGTAGAGACAGTTTATAACGGAATTAAAGCTGCAGGTTCGCACATTGTTTCATTCGATGCTTCAGGTTTAGCAAGTGGAGTTTATATTTACAAACTCAGCACTGCAACACAAGTAGTGGCTAAGAAAATGCTTCTAATGAAATAATGACTCTTTAGCTGTAATTAATTTATTCAGAATAGCCTGTATTCTTCCATTAGAATACAGGCTATTTTTTTATATAGATTACACTGAGATTCATCTCCACTCGAAAAAATACCGTCTTGTTAAAAAGCGTTTTGCATTTGCAATATCTAAACCGATATTCATCACAGTTGGGACAACAGCAATCGAATAATCCAGATGATAAAAGAAAACAATGCCAACAAAATCAAGCCTTCTTCTAAAGGACTTTTTGCTTGGGCTTTATATGATTGGGCAAACAGCTCTTATTTCGTAATTATTCAAACTTTCATTTTTGCGGCTTACTTCACTAAAGCCATAGCTGCTAATGTAGAAATTGGCACCGCGCAATGGGGAAATATGATTAGCTTAGCAGGAATCGTGATTGCTATTGGTGCTCCAATCTTTGGGGCTATTGCCGATCAAGCAGGCAGACGAAAACCTTGGATCGCAGCATTCACAGTTATTTGTATCATTGCATGTGCATTACTTTGGTACGCTAAACCAGGAATCGATTCTGTTTGGTTTGCGCTTTCTATGGGATTTCTAGCCACTATTGGAGCCGAGTTTGCTTTTATGTTTTATAGCGCTATGCTACCCGATTTAGTACCTCCAGAGAAACTTGGCCGATGGAGTGGCTGGGGCTGGGGACTTGGATATGCCGGCGGTCTAGCTTGCTTGTTAGTTGCCCTATTCGCATTCATACAAACAGACGGATTATGGCTAGGTTTAGATAAAGCCTCCTCTGAACCCGTTCGAGCCACTTTTCTTCTTACTGCCGTATGGTATGCGCTGTTTAGTCTTCCGTTATTCTTTTTGACTAAAGACACTCCCTCTACAAAAAAATCAATAACCTCGTCGGTAAAACATGGCTTTAATCAAATTAGAGACTCAATAAAGCATGTCCGTAAGCTAAAGAACATCGTCCGTTTTCTAATTGCACGTATGTTTTATAACGACGGAATTGTCACCATTTTTGCACTTGGAGGTGTTTATGCAGCCGGTACTTTCGACATGGATGAGGAGCAGATTCTAATGTTTGGTATAGGACTTAATATTACCGCTGGGCTTGGGGCTTTTGCATTTGCTTGGCTCGATGATATTTCTGGCAGTAAATTTACTATCATTCTTTCAATCTTTGGGCTATTATTGCCGTTAGTTGCTCTAATTGTTGTTAAAAGTATATTATGGTTTATTATTTGGGGACTATTTTTAGGCATTTTTGTAGGCCCTATACAAGCTGCTAGCCGTTCTTTTATGGGTAGGCTTTCTCCGCCAGAGTTAACAAACCAAATGTTTGGCTTACTCGCCCTATCAGGAAAAGTAACTTCCTTTATCGGTCCGTTTTTAGTTGGATTTTTCACCCTCAAGTTTGGAAGCCAGCGCATCGGTATGTCGGCCATTCTGATTATGCTCGTTATAGGATTAGTTCTTATGTTTACCGTAAAAGAAGAAACCGCTCCTTATATTGAACCTACAGAAGAATAGACTGCTATGAATCTTGCTCCAGAGACACGGATAAATAAAAAAGCCATAATAGCGTGGAAAATTACCGCTGCCATCTATGGCTTGGCTTGGTTTGTTGTGCCTGCACTTCTGATTTTCGTAGCCTATATGGAATCACTTGGATTAGCCCTCATCATCTCATCTTCAGTCCCAGCAATAATACTTTATTTTATAACTGTATTTGTGTTTCCATCATTGCGTTGGAAAAGATGGAAATACGATCTTACAGAAAACGAAATTGATCTGCAACGAGGTTTTATCATCCAGAAAAGAACCATTGTTCCTATTAATAGAATTCAACATGTTGATACAAGCCAAGGCCCTATTTATAGAAAGTTGGGGCTCTCGTCAGTTAAAGTATCTACAGCGGCTACCACGCATGAAATACCAGCACTTGATGATGAAACCGCAATGGAAGTTCGAAATAAAATTTCCCAGCTAGTTAGGAAAGTACGGGACGATGTCTGAGTTTAAACGGCAACATCCAGCGGCGGCAGTTGACCAGCTCTTTACTCTCCTAAGAAAGAATATTATTACATTTATTGTTCTTTTCTTTTTGGGCACCCGAGGCGATGATAACCGTATTTTTTTCTATGTCTTTATAAGTACTTTTATATTAAGCCTAGCTACGGGATTTTTTAGTTGGTGGAGATTTCGATACCGAATTAATGGCGATGAACTTCAAATTCAGAAAGGGATTATAGTCCGTAAACATCTCTACCTCTCTAAGGATAGGATTCAAGTAATTGATGTAACCGAAGGGATTGTGCAGCGCATTTTTGGTTTGGTAAAAATTGAAGTTAAAACGGCTGGTAGTGGAACCGAAAGTGCCACTATCCATGCTATCTCAAAGCCTGAGGCAAACCACTTAATTAGCGAGTTGCGTGCACCTACAAATACTGCGGTGTCAGATGCAGTATTTGCAGATGAAAGTCTGAATCAGAGTGTAGACACAAGCAGGGCCCTTGATACTTGGGAAATATCTAAAAAAGACTTAATGATGGCTGGTTTTACTTCTGGCAACTTTGGACTTATTGCTTCCATCCTTGGCGCAACTTCTGGCCAGCTCGACTCTTTTATTAACGAAGAGAATCTTGATTATCTATTAAACCACCTTCCTGGGTTAAACAACGTTACCCTCATTATTGGAATTGCCGTGCTAATAATAGTGATTTCTTGGTCTCTTTCATTTCTAGGTGTAGTTCTTAAATATTCAGACTTCAAAGTTGAGAAAACAGATAAAGAGTTAATTCTAACTTCAGGTTTAATTGAAAAAAAACACATCACAATTCCTTTTAATCGGATTCAGGCTATTCGATTTGTAGAAGGCGTTCTACGCCAGCCCATTGGTTATGGAATGCTTTATGTTGAAAGTGCTGGGTTTGAGGTGAAGGAAAATGAAAAGTCGATTATGCTCGTCCCTTATATCTCTAAAAAAGAGGTTGGTATCTTCTTTGAACGCTTCTTAAGTGATTATCATCATCATAACGAATTGGATATAAAGCCACCAAAACGTGCGCTCCTTAAATTCTTACGGCGCCCAAATTACTTATTAATTCTTGCTCTTCCATTTTCTTGGTATGCTTTTGATTACGGTTGGAGCATTGTGTTCCTCTCTCCACTTCTAACTTATTTAGGCTGGCTTCAATTTAGAGACACTGGAATTTCAACCCACAATGGGATGATAACATTACGCTATAGAACACTTGCTAGGGTAACCGCTTTTATAAAAAGAAATAGAGTCCAAGTTGTTGATCGACAAATTAATCCGCTACAAGCTCGTAAAAACCTTGCTAGTATAACTGTGACAGCAGCCTCAGGAGCGAAAGGTATTCCTTTTAAAGCTAAAGATTTCGATTTAGCAGATATTCAAACTACTCTAGGCTGGATACTAAATAAAACTTAGTGTAACTCTAACGGTTTTTCATTTATAAATACCTTTAGACCTAGAGCATTTCTAGCAACCGTTTGTAACTCATCCAGCATAAAAGTTTTTTAATAATATAACTTTCTTCCTCCAGTAGTTTTACGTTAGCAGTACTATTAAAACTTCCGGCTATAATAACCATTTTCGAAGGTGTAGTACTGCTAATAGAATCGAAAAGACCTTTACTATCATGTTTAAACCCAAAAATATTAAATCTGGATTATGCTTTTTTACAAGAACTAGAGCTTGGTTTCATTCTTGGCAACGCCAACAATGAAACCAAGCTTAGCAACCATTTTTTCGAGTATCATAGAAAAATAATAACTCTCTTCAACAATAAGTAATGTATTAGACATAATAGGATAGAATTTGTGTTCTATACTTATTACAAAAACAATTTTTATTTATTCTGATGACTCTATCTTATCCAAGCGCTACATCTAGAACCATCATCACAGCAAAACCAACCATTGTTCCAAGAGTTGCAATATCAGTATTCCCATGCTGTTGGCTTTCTGGAATTAGCTCTTCTACAACTACATATATCATAGCTCCAGCTGCGAAGGCCAATGCATAAGGTAACATAGGCTGAATAAAAATTACTGCCGCTGCACCAATTACTGCCGAAACAGGCTCAACTATGCCCGATAATTGGCCGTACCAAAAACTTTTCCCTCTACTCATTCCTTCTCTTCTCAATGGCATAGATACAGCTAATCCTTCTGGGAAATTCTGTATTCCAATTCCAATAGCCAAGGCAATTGCTGCTGCAACAGTCGCTGTGCCTGTAGGGTCAACGCCAGACGCCGCAGCACCAAAGAGAACACCAACAGCCAGTCCTTCTGGGATATTATGCAAGGTAATAGCGAGAACTAAGAGTGTGGAACGACGCCAGCTTGTCGGCACTCCTTCAGCCTCAGACAAACCAGGATGTAAATGTGGTAAAAAGTGATCGCAAACTCGTAAAAATAGCCCACCTCCTAAAAACCCAATTACTGCCGGTAACCAAGACAACACCCCTTGAGCTTCAGCCATATCAATGGATGGTATTAGAAGCGACCATACACTCGCAGCAATCATTACGCCTGCTGCAAACCCCATCATACTATCAAGCATGGTGTAGTTAACTTTTTTAGTGAAGAATACTAGAGCCGCTCCTAATGCAGTAACTCCCCACGTGAATAAGCCGCCAATCAAAGCTTGCGCAATTGGGCCCAAATCATAAAACCAAGTTGGTAGAAACATATTACTTTGTATATTATTTTTAACACAAACTTAATAAAAATTTAGCTAAGACTAAACATTTATAATGTTATTATAAAATGATCGTTTATAAAACTATTGTTTTATTTGCGTTAACTTAATCGTGTTACCTAGTTAAGTAGTTATAGATTAATGAGTGAGCTATTGGAAGTTTTTGATAAACCGTTAAAAAAAGGTGCCGTAAGGATACTTATTAATATTAAACAGATTAAAACTAGTCTATTTAACAAGGCCCCCGATTTCCTTACTCCTGAAGAAGACCAGCCAAGGCTTCTAATAACAATTGGCAATGAAGGCGTGCTAGATGCCATCGATATTGGTGACGTTTTACTTTCTAAGGTTAATAGTAGACCAGGAAGCGAGGAGCTTATCTTTTCTATTGAAGAGCAATCTGTTTGGTTTGATATTAATATGGCGCAAGTTAGTGCCGTGTGGGTTGCAGATTTTGAATTTTCTATTGAAAGTAAATTCCCTTCTTATTTAGAATATACTATCCAAGAGCTAGATCACAGCTTAGAATGGCTACAGACTGATGCTAAAACAGATAAAATAACCTCTGTAAGTGTTACTAATAAGTCTTTTAAACCCAAAACTATTCCTCAGGAGCTTAGTTATACCATTGAGGATATTGAACGTTGCGCTGACATGTTGGGGCGGTCTATTAAAAAAATCGACTTGCGCATAGGATCTGCTTTTGTCCGTTTCAATACTGATAATGATAGATTGGAACCAGTTATAGTGGGTATGGCATCAAAATTAGGTTATGAACTTACTGCTGTTGATACAAAAATGGCTCGGAACCTTGAAAAGAAAGGTAACCGAGCCACTCATATTATTTCTTTGCTTCGGAACTATTAATTCTGTTTCCAGAAGATAATTCCGCCAGCTTGTTTTCCTGTTTCTACAACAGCAACTCTTTTCAAGCTTACAAGGTCAATTATATCAACAGAACCCGGCTCGCCTGCAACTCCCTCAACCGACATAAACGCAAATTTATTGTCGTTTGAAATAGCTACACCATGTGTAATTCTCCTGCTATTCTCAATTCTTGCAAGCTCTTTACCTGTTTCTAAGTTCCAAACACCACTTTTTGCTTCACCTTTATAGCTTACTACTAATAGTTTGCCATTTGGTGAAACCTCTAGGTTATAAGGAGCTTTCCCAGATTTAAATCGCTTGGTTATAGCCCAAGAATTAGTATTTACTTCAAGAATTTCATTGGAGCCATTACCTGCTATGTAAACAAGAGGTTTACTTGGATGAGGATCTGCCCAAGTTGGTTTTACCATGGTTTTATGCATCGTCATACCTTCAGAGTCCTCATGATTCATCCCCGACATATCATGCCCAGAATGATCAGCCATTTTTGGTTTTTCAGCGGAGCCTTCAACCAAATTTAGCCTACGGTGAACTTCCATTGTAATAGTATTTATTTCAATCAATTCATCGGTCATCATAGAAACATGATATTGCCATTTTCCATCAGTACTAATCCGAGAGCCATGAGGCATAATACCGGTTGGAATTTCAGTAATTGTCTCCATTAATTCTGGATCTACTACAGATACAGTACTCGGTACCATATCACCGTGTAAATTAAAATTAACGATATACAAAAAACCTGTGATTGAAGAAACTTCCATACTAGCAGGAAACATACCAAGAGGTGCTTCTGCGATAAGCTCTCCCGTTTTTGCGTCAAGTTTTTGTAGGAAACCATAAGGGATTCCATGGGCAATAGACACATATACATATTTACCATCTGGAGAAACATTTATTCCATGTGGCCCATCATTCTCAGCTGGATAACGACCAACTTCGATTGTTTTTGCCAACTCACCCATGCCCGTTTGGGCATTAAAGTGAATGAGATGGATTTGATCATCAGACTCGGCAGTTACATAGACATAGTAGTCTTGTGATTTTGCAACAACCGGAATGATGAATAGTATTAATAGTGTGAAGAGTTTCTTCATATTTTAATAGTTTTAATTAGTTCCAGTTACTGGTTTATCAACTAATTTAATTGCCCAAAGACCTGAATTCCAATCTGAAATAAAGATATGACCTTTGTACGGTTGTGGGCCCCAAGTAAATGGCGCATTTGGAACAATTGCGTCAGGATCATTTGGTTCGAATCTTGCAATTTCTCTACCTTGATCGTATAAGTTACCCATCAACTCACCAGAGATATCTACAATTCTTACACCTGCGTTATAATAAGCAACAAACATAATGTCATCTACAATCCAAAAGTTATGTGTTCCAGCTTCAGGAACTTGGTAACGAGCAACTTCATCGGGAGAATCCCAGCCATCAAATTTAATAAAGTGAATCCAACCACGTGCACCAACTGGGTTTGTTCTAGAAGGTAAGCCAAATGGGAATGATTCATCACCAGCAGCAATATAGAAATCGCCAGTAGATTTACTTTTGAATGGAAACGCTGCATGATTCCACCCACTTGGGTAAGAATAGCTACCAAGTTGAACTGGGTTTTCTGGTGACCCACCCGCACCTGGCATATCAGCACTGGTGTTGCTTCCAACATCTACCGCAACAACTCCATCGCTCCAGTTAGATGAATAAGCAATTCCGTCTTCAATCCAAACATCATGAATAGAATGTCCGTCAGTATCCAGTTCAAAACGACTAACTGTTTTTGGGTTTTTTGGGTCATCGATATTGATAATATCATAACGGCGACCATTATTCACTGCGTATACATGGTTTTTGTAAATGAATGCATTATGAACACCACCAGTTAAACCTTCGTTATACTCTGATAATACTGTTACGTTTCTTGGATTGGATACATCCAAAAGCACAATACCGTTCTTACGATCTGATGCACCTTCACGAGTTAAAACAGCAACTCTTCCATCTTCCGATACTTTCACATCATTTACAGTTCTAGCATCAACATGAACTGTATCTATACCTACAATATTTGCTGGATCAGTTACGTCCCAGAAGTACGCATCACCATTAGCACCCCAAGTTCCAGTTACAGCATAATCACGTCCGTCTACACCTTCCCAAATCCAAAGGTCAGAAGTATGAATATCTAATACAGCACCTCGGCCAACATACTCAACGTCTTTCTCTACATTTCTAGGCTCAACGCGAATAATTTGCTCCGCAAACACTCCACCTGCTTTTACCATTAAAGTATATAAGCCTGGTTTGTTAGCTACAAACTTTCCGTTTTGAGAAACCTGACCAGGAGCTGCATTTCCTAGAGCGTCATCAGGTTGTGCAATAAAAGAATATACCATTGGAACATCAGTAAGCTCTGCGCCTTTACGATCCATAGCTTTAGCGTCAAAATTAATCACATCACCTGTTCGTGCAACTGTTTTTTTATTGGCAATTTCTACATTAGCAGTAGGATTTTCTTTTACTTCCCCTTTAAAGGTAGCTTTCTTGCTTTCCGACTGTGCGGTAATTGTAAATTTACCCGTTTTTTTCGCCATCAGCTTGCCATGCTCAAAAGTAACTACATCGTTATTTGAGCTAGAGTATTTTACATCTGGGTTCTCTCTTACTAAACCCGCTTCATCAGTAATGACAATTTCTAACTCTGATGTAGACTTGGAGTAAATATTATTTGGAACGCCTTTAATTTCAACCTTTGCAATAGGTGGGAACGCCACATTTACTTCAAAATTTGTACGAATACGTTCTTCACGCGGTGCGACATTCATTGCTGAAACGCTATAAACGCCAGGTTTAACAGCTTTAATCATGCCTTCTCTTGTTACAGAAAGAGCTTTTCTCGCACGGGTAAAAAACATTACTGTGTCAGGTAACGCTTTTCCATTTGCGTCAACTACAGTTCCTTTAATTTGTAACACTTCGCCAACATTTAAATTAATTGGGTTTGGCGAAACAACAATTTTTAGCTCTTGAGCAAATACTTCTGAACTGACAAAAAGTATCCCAAACAATGCTAAAAAGGTTAATATTGAACTTTTATTATTTGTTTTCATAGTAGTTGGTTTTTGGTTTATACATTAATTAATACCTCAGCAATAGGTTATAACACCCCATTCTATTGCTCACAATTATAAGTTGTAATCGCATTCTATCCTCAATTACGAATAAGCTGATTTAGAAAAACATCTATTACTTTCATCTTACTTGTTATAACCCCCCAATAAAGCGAAAAAAAATCAGAAACAGAATTTTTGAAACACGATTTTACTCTTATTTAAATTCTATTTTCACTATTTTAGTAAATATCTTTTTAAGATTTTAAAAGCACTTTTTCCACTCGCTTAAGTACTCATCTAACCAAATATACATACTAACCTTTAGGATTAAACTTTGATGAATATCAATTTTGGAAAAGAAGTTTTCGCTCATCGCCATAACAGAAACGATACCGTTGCACTTAAAGAAATGCTCGATGTTATTCAAGCTAAAGATTTAGACCAGCTTATTGATGAAACCATCCCACAAGGTATTCGCTTAAATGATCCATTAAATCTTCCTAAAGCACTTAGTGAAGGCGATTTTCTTGCAGAGTTTCATAAAATAGCTTCCAAGAATAAGGTTTATAAATCCTTTATAGGAATGGGGTATTATGGCACTCAGGTGCCAAATGTAATTAAACGTAATATTTTAGAAAACCCCGCTTGGTACACTGCTTATACTCCTTATCAAGCAGAGATTGCACAAGGTCGTTTAGAAGCCCTCATCAACTTCCAAACCTTAGTTAGTGATTTATCTGGAATGGAAATCGCAAATGCTTCTTTATTAGATGAAGGAACCGCAGCCGCAGAAGCAATGAACATGTTGCTCGGCCAACGTAAAGGAGCAAAGAAAAAAGAGGCCATTAAATTTTTCGCGAGCGACCTTTGCCATCCTCAAACAATTGACATTTTACAAACACGAGCAGAACCCATCGGTGTAAACGTTGTTGTAGGTAATCACCACGAAGTTGATGTAAGTGATCCTGAACTTTATGGCATTTTATTACAATATCCAGCAACAGATGGATCAGTTGAGGATTATACTAAACTGATTACTACCGCTCATGAAAATAATATTCATGTTGTAGTTGCAGCAGATTTACTTAGCCTCACTTTGTTAACTCCTCCTGGTGAAATGGGTGCTGATGTGGTAGTAGGAACTACTCAACGATTTGGGGTACCGATGGGATATGGTGGTCCTCACGCTGCATATTTTGCGACAAAAGAAGAGTTTAAGAGACAAATTCCTGGACGTATAATTGGGGTTACTCAAGATGCTGAGGGTAGATCTGCTTATAGAATGGCCCTTCAAACAAGAGAACAGCATATTCGTAGAGAGAAAGCGACTTCTAATATTTGTACCGCTCAAGTTCTACTTGCTGTAATGGCCGGAATGTACGGTGTTTACCACGGTCCCAAGGGCTTAGTTCAAATTGCCTCAAAAATTCATGGCTTAACAAAGCTTACAAAACAAGGTCTGGATGAATTAGGTATTAGTGCTACTTCTCAGAATTTCTTTGATACTATTACTGTGGTTGCAGATAAAGCTATCATTAAGCCTATAGCTGAGTCTCACGAGGTTAACTTCCGCTACTTTGATGATGGCCGAATTGGCATCTCTTTTGATGAGGCAAAAGAATTGGAAGATGTAGCCTTAGTACTCTCAATCTTTGCAAAAGCTTTGGGTAAAGAAAGTAGCTTTGACGTCTATAAAGTTGCTGAATGCGTAACTTTCGAGTTACCAACAGAGCTAACAAGAACCTCTACATTTCTTGAGCATCCAGTATTCCATTTGTACCAAACAGAGCACGAAATGCTTCGCTACATGAAGCAGCTTGAAAACAAAGATTTGTCTCTTGTCCATTCAATGATTTCATTGGGTTCTTGTACCATGAAATTGAATGCCACTGCAGAAATGATTCCTGTAACATGGCCAGAGTTTGGGCAAATCCACCCCTTTGTTCCAAAAGAACAAGCTGCTGGCTATACTCAACTATTTGATGAACTAAACGAATGGCTTTGTCAAATTACTGGCTTTGATGCTATTTCACTTCAACCCAATTCTGGTGCACAAGGTGAATATGCTGGTTTGATGACTATTAGAGCTTATCACTTAAGTCGTGGCGATTCTCATCGAAACATTGTACTTATTCCTTCATCAGCGCACGGAACAAATCCTGCAAGTGCAGTAATGGCTGGAATGTCCGTTGTGGTGGTTTCTTGCGACAAGCATGGAAATATTGACAGCGAAGATCTAGCCATAAAAGCAGCAAAGTATAGCGACAGGCTTTCAGCTTTGATGATAACTTATCCATCAACTCATGGTGTTTTTGAACACAAAGTAAAAGAGTTCTGTGAAATAATTCATCAACATGGTGGTCAGGTTTACATGGATGGAGCGAATATGAATGCTCAAGTTGGCTTAACTAGTCCTGGTGAAATTGGAGCCGATGTTTGCCATCTAAACTTACATAAAACCTTCTGTATTCCTCACGGCGGTGGTGGACCGGGTATGGGTCCAATTGGTGTAGCAAGTCATCTTGCTCCCTTTTTGTCAAATCATGCTGTAGTTAAAACTGGCGGTGAACAAGGAATTTCGGCGATTTCGGCAGCTCCATTTGGTTCTGCGAGTATCTTGGTTATTTCTTATGCTTACATCCGTATGATGGGGATTGAAGGTTTGACGAATGCTACTCGTCACGCTATTCTGAACGCCAACTATCTAAAAGATCGTTTAAAAGAACACTACCCTATTCTGTTTACAGGGAAAAGTGGACGCTCTGCCCATGAGTTTATCGCTGATTTACGCCCATTTAAACAATCGGCAGGAATTGAAGCTGTAGATGTTGCTAAGCGACTTATGGATTATGGATTCCACGCCCCAACGATGAGTTTTCCGGTAGCTGGAACTTTGATGATTGAGCCTACGGAAAGTGAAACCAAAGAAGAACTGGATCGTTTTTGCGATGCAATGATTGGAATCAGAAATGAAATCCGAGAAATTGAAGAAGGTAAAACTCACAAAGAGAACAACGTTCTGAAAAATGCGCCTCATACTATGCGCGTTGTGATGGATGCTGATTGGAGCCGATCTTATTCAAGAGAAAAAGCAGTTTTTCCTCTCGATCGTCTTCGTTTTAATAAATTTTGGCCAAGTGTTTCTCGAGTAGATGACGCCTTTGGTGATCGTAACCTTATTTGCTCTTGCATTCCTATTGATATGTACGAGACGAAAGAAGACACAGTTTAAGCAATCTTAAAAAAATCTCATCTCTAAAGAGATGAGATTTTTCCTCTAGAACTTCGGTCTCTCCAATCATCTCGCTGTAAACTCTGCTTAGGGCTTTGTACTTTCCTCTTCAAAGATTGAACTATTTTCACTTCTTTTTTGCTTTTTTAAAAACACATTTATTCCAATTAATGAAGGCTTTTAAAGATTTTCTTGAGTTCCGGTTGAAACATCCCCTTCCTGGTAAAGAGGCTCAGAATATCATGCAACCGCTACCATCTCAAAGTTCAGTATCAAAGTTAAATTACGATCCAAAAACTAATGATTTCAGGAATAGTAGTGTTTTGGTACCTATCATTGCTTGGAATGGGCAAATGGAGGTAGTTTTCACTCTCAGAACAGCTGGTATTAAACACGGTGGGCAAATCAGTTTCCCCGGTGGAGGACGAGAAGGTGATGAAAGTATTGAAGCCACAGCCCTACGTGAAGCTCGTGAAGAAATCGGCCTTGTAGAAGAATCTGTATATGTTGCGGGAGTTCTAACGCCACTCTACATAAATCATTCTGATAATATGGTAATTCCCGTTGTGGGTTTTATAGAGCAAGAGCAAAATTTCACTCCTAATCCAAACGAAGTAGAAGAAATTTTCACAGTTTCTTTAACAGATTTAATAGAAAAGAAAAATCATATCAGAGAGGAGTGGAACCTTCGAAACATACAATATAATGTTCCATTTTGGGATGTACACCAAGTTCCACTCTGGGGTGCAACGGCTATGATATTGAGTGAATTTATTGAACTCTACAAAGAGTTTTTGTCTAAATCAGAGTATTAGTACGTTGTTATTGTTGAAGCCGCGGTTTTGCCTAGTTGCATTCCTAAGGCCACTCCCATTCCGCTTAATCCAGCGACAAGCAACCCACATTCTCCAATTTGTTTAATATGTGGAGATTTTGTTTCAGTAAACCCCATAATGCCAGACCACTCCCTTTCAATCTCCCAATTTTTTGGTAGTTTTATTACTGTATTTGCGAACCCTATTAAATAGTTTTTTATAGAGTTATTTACTCCAAAGTCCGTTGTCTCTTCTGTAGTAATATCTACGTTCCTTCCACCGCCTAACAACAACCTATCTTCACCGAGATTTCTAAAATACACATAGCCTTTGTTGTAATGAAAGGTCCCTTTCCATGAGAAATTTTTGAGAG
The DNA here is from genome assembly GCA_048267905.1 of Balneola sp. Lineage (GTDB taxonomy): Bacteria > Bacteroidota > Rhodothermia > Balneolales > Balneolaceae > Balneola. Next base: position 71,482 of record JBLWWM010000002.1, on the reverse strand, counting down.
GTTTTGTAATAAAAACATACCCTCGTCCAGGTTTTATAATATGACCATCAACCAACGCTCCTGAAAAAGCATTGGTTGCCACTACTATTTTATCTGCATGAAATGGGCTTCCTTCTTCTACAAAAACACGTCCTAAATCAGTATCAAGCCGTTTAACTGGCGAGTTCCATCTAAATTCTACACCAGATTTAATATTCATCTCATGCAAACGTTGCATCATTTTTCCAGGATGAAGCATCCCTTCTACTTTATTAAAAATGGATGGGTAACCTTGATACTTCCCTACTCGGTACATCTCTTTCTCGCCGAGTAACTCCACCATCCAAGCATTAAATCTATCAACCTCGGCACTACATTTCTCAAACTCGCTTTTCTGGTCAAAAAACTCCCACCCACCACAATGCTCATAATCTATTACATCATCACCGAGGATTTCTCTTAGTAACAGTAAACCGTTATATCGTGCAATAATTCGATTTTTAACTGCAATTTCATCTTCAATTTCTAAATCTGAAAGATGCTCACCTATAGTTCCAATGCAAGCGAATCCAGCATTACGTGTGCTTGCTCCAATCGGAAAAGTTCCTCTATCTATAACAAGTATATTTGCCTTTGGAAACGCCTTTTTATAGAAATAAGCTGTCGATTGGCCAGTGATTCCACCACCAACAACTATTAAATCATATTTCTTAGAATGCAATGCATCTTCCCAAAAAGAATAATTCGCCATATTCATTTTATCTTAGATTTTCAATACTCTCAATGATAGTTTCTTTTCGCCATAGACCTAATTTTTTAACTTCATAGCCTTCCACCCAGTCATCTAAATATAAATCTGGTTTAGGAAAATTAAACGGTGGTAACTCTAAATTTAAGTAGCGATGCTCTCCCGTTTGGATATTAAAATTATCCGTACTTTCTGTATAGGAAGTTGTTAGTAAATAGGGGATTGAACTATTTAAAAATTGTGTAAGTGCCTTCTTGATATCTTTATTTGAAAAATGAATCAGACAATCTCTACAAAGCCAAATATCGGCATTTGGAAGAAAATCTTTGGTAACATCTAGGTGAAGAAATAAAGTGCTATCCTCACTAAAATTCTTTTTATGCTCATCAATAAGAGATCGAACAATATCAGCGCCTATATACTCTATAGAAGTTGACTCGAGTAAATGCTTAAACCAATTCATATCTCCACAGGGAGCATCCAGCACTTTTTGTACCCTAATTTTATCAAATAATTCTGGTAAACTCTTTCTTAGAGGTTCGGTGTAGGTAATAGTTGAACCGTAGCCCGAACCACTTTCTGGATTTCCCCAATTATTTATTCGGTAGTAATCTGTAAAAAGAGACTCCCTTCCTTTAAAAAGACCGTAATAAATTCCTAGTTTTAGTTTCCTATAAAGTTTAAAAATACTGTTACTTCTTGGCAGTTTTTCAACAATTTCTCTAACCGCTTTTAACATCCTATATGTCCTGAAATACGAGTGTAGCCATTAATGGTGCTGCCGTTTCAAAAAACCGATCATCTACATTGTATTTAGGATGGTGCCAAACGTAGGTAGAGTCAGATTCTGCGCTACCACTTCCCACAAAAAAGAAAGCCCCTGGAAAATGTTGTTGATAAAAAGCAAAATCTTCGCCAGCCATAATTGGTCGCTCCAATTCAATAGCGGCTTCATCACCAAAAAGCTTTCTTGTGTTTTCTAAAACTTTTAGAGCTTCACATTCTGTATTTGTAACTGCTGGATACCCTTTATTAAAAAGGAATTTATAAGAACCCCCAAATCCATCAGTTATTCCTTTTAAAAGAGTTTCTAGGCGTTGCTCGATTAATTCTGCTGTTTCTTTAGAAAGTGTTCGAACAGTTCCCCAAAGTTTCACGCTTTCTGGTATAATATTATGTGCAGAACCACCTTCAATTCTACCAATGGTGACTACAGCTGGCTCTGTTGGATCAATGCTTCTACTTACCACAGTTTGTGCCGCATTGATAAATTGCGCTGCCATAACGATTGGATCTATAGCTTCATGAGCACGAGCAGCATGCCCACCTTTTCCAATAATCTCAATTTCTATTTCATCGGGACTGCCCATTAATGCCCCCACTTTTGTTGCAATTGTTCCAGGTTTATGAGTGGGAGAAGTATGTAGCCCATAAATGGCTGTTACTTTCCGATCTTGTAAAAATCCTGTTTGGCATAATAACTTTCCACCACCTGGTAATTTTTCTTCTCCAGGCTGAAATATTAGTAATACCGTTCCTTCAATTTGGTCTTTTAATTGGCTTAAGATTTTGGCTACTCCTAACAAATTAGCAGTATGCGCATCATGGCCACAGCAATGTGCAGCTCCTTTATTTTTGGACCAATAATCCTTTTTAAAGTCTCCCAATTCATCCATTGCCAATGCATCAATATCGGCACGTAAAGCAATCACCCGCTCCGATTCAATCTGGCCTTTCAGAATTCCAACACATCCTGTTTCCAGTGGGCTTTCATAGTCAATACCTAACTTGTCAAGTTCTGATTTTATAAATTTGGTGGTTTCAAACTCTTTATAGCTCACCTCTGGATGTTGATGCAGATAACGTCGAGTTGCTACCATCTCATCAAAGTAAGTTTTTGCGAGTTCTTGAATTTTTAAACTTATGCTCATAATTAATTTATTAGGACTTGTCTTTCGTTGAAAATACAGCTAATTATTCTATTGTGTAACTTAACTTTGTTCGTTCCGTAACAGCGGGCTGTCTGTCTCTAAAAACTTCTATTATGCGCAAAACTTCTTGGGAAATTGTCTTTGTTGGTATTCTACTGTTTGTAGTAGCAATATATGTTACTTCCAATAGACAAGATGAGAGTTATGATGTTCATACCTCATCTACTCCTAAACCTCCAAAGCCCCCACATCCGCCTAGCGTACATGTTATTGATTTAAAACATTTAGAAAACGCAGAAGAACTTCAAAAAATAGCAGAACTTAAAAGCTTGGAAAGTCTTAAGTCGTTGGAGAAATTGGCGCGGTTAATGCCAAATGAATTTAAAGAAGAGTTTTTAAAAGAGATTAACTCAGCTATTTCAGAATTTGATATTGACAGCGCAGACTTAAGCATTGATGTGAAAGATGGTGTGATTGTTGTAAACCGAAAATATGATGTAAAGCAAGGTGCTTGGGAAGCTGTTTCTCCAGGTGTTTATGCTTACGTTAAGAAATTTGATGCATCCAAGCTTTCAAAAACTACAATTAGTATACCATTTGGTTCAATTACAATTGTTGGTTCAGACGATTCCGAAGCAAGCCTAACTGTACAAGCTTCTGGACAAATTGAATCCGCGAATGAGATATCATCTATTATTTCCACGAGAATTAATGTCGATGACAACGCTGCGGTGTTCACACTTGAAACTGATAGGGGCGAATACGAAAACAATTTTGATTTACAGGCGATTCTTACAGTTCCTAAGCATATGGAAATCTATAGTGTTACAAAAGCTGGGCATATTAATTCAACCAATATTCAGGGCGACCAAATTTATAAAACTTTAGGTGGACACATATCATTAGTTGACTTAAAAGGCGATGTAAAAGCAACTACTGAAGGCGGGCATATTGAAGTACGTAACTCGTCTGGTGATTTTATTGTTGAATCGTTGGGGGGACATTTAAAAGCCGACCAATTTAAAGGCGAACTTTTAATGCGAACATCTGGTGGAAATATTGAAGCTTTAAAAGTAACAGGACCTCTTAACGCAGAAACTGGTGGTGGAAATATAGAGCTTAGCTTGGTTAATTCATTTAAAGATATAAGTGCTAAAACAGGTGCTGGCACTATCCATATCGAACTTCCTTCTTCTGCTAATGCAGACCTAATTTTAAAGGCGACTACTGTTGAAATAGGGAAAGATTTGAAATTTAGAGGTGACAAAACTAAGAATTCAGTTAATGGAACTATTGGTATTGGAGGAACTGAGATTCAGGCTAAATCTAACTTTGGAACTATAGTTGTTAAAAAAAATGGCTAAGCAACCGGAGCATCATCTGTCTAAAGATGGTTCTTCTACACTTTTTTCAAGCACTGCTAATCAATATTATCATAATTTAGGTGGCGCAATTACTGAAAGTGAACACGTTTACTTTAAAATGTCAGGAGCTTACAACTCGATAAAGAACCATGTTCCAATAAAGATATTTGAAGTTGGTTTTGGAACAGGACTTAACTTTCTTCTAGCATTGCACTATTACCTTTTATCTAGCTCTAAAGAATCGCTCGATTTTTATAGTGTTGAGGCATTCCCTCTTAGTAAAAAAACTGTTAATACTCTCAATTACGCTCAAGCTTTAAGCAATTCAGCACTAGCTCCATGTCTCTCTTTTATTTTTAGTGATTTAAAACCTGGTCTAAACATTATTCAGCCCTTCACTTACCTTCCTGTAAAGCTCCATTTGTATATAGGTTTGTTTGAAGAGTTTGAGCAAGGGGCAATTAATACCGATTATATATTCCATGATCCCTTTTCGCTCAGTGCGAATCCTGAACTCTGGACACCCAATACTTTTATTAAACTTAGAGAATTATCTTCTGATAATGCGGTTCTTGCTACCTATTGTTCGGCTTCAAAAGCTAGAGGGGCAATGGCCATAGCTGGCTGGAAAGTAGCTCGTGTTCCTGGTACTGTTGGTAAAAGAGAAATGACTATTGCGTCAAAAGATGCACAGTTAATTACCCGCTACAAGCGAATTAATGAAGAAAATTTAGCCGAACGCTACCGAAATGGAGCGTTCGACTAAACTAATATTATTAAGAGAAGCTGATGTAGCGTGTGCTTTTAATTCCATCTAAAGCTTCGATAGCTTCTTTCTCGGTCGTTTCCATTTTCTTATCTACAGAAACAGCCGTAATTGCAAGAGATCCCTTTTCAGAGCGCCCTAAACTTAAGGCAGCAATGTTTATATCTTGTTTTGCAAGAGCACCACTTACAGAAGCAAGCATACCTGGTTTATCAACGTTCTTATAAAGAATGATGTCACCTTCTAAACGAAGTTCAATTGCATAATTGTCAATCTCAACAATTCGATAATCGCCATCACCAAAAATTACTGCCGAAATACTACCATACTCAGCGCCTTTAGCAAAGCGGATGGTAATAAGATCTTTGTAAGTTTTAGTTTTGTTGTTAGTTACTTCGCGAATATCAATACCACGTGCGTCTGCATAAACACGAGCGTTAATTAAGTTAACCGACTCATCCACATACTGAGATAACATTCCTTTCAAAATACCATCAGTCAATACATCAGCATACTTAATGCAATCGCCACTGTATTCGAATTCTAAGCTCTGAGTATGGTCAGATGCTAACTGCACTGCCACAGTTCCCAATTTTTCAGCAAGTTCAAGGTATGGTTGAACTTCTTTATTTGTGATTAGCGAGATAGATTTACCATTTAAGCTACCTTTGTAATTCTTTTGCTCAAGAGCATCCGACATCTGCGCTGCAATCTGCTCAGCCACTTTCTCTTGCGCTTCTTCAGTAGATGCACCAAGGTGAGGTGTACAAATGATTTGAGGATGGCTAAGAGTTTTGTATAGTTCTTCGCTAGGAGGTTCTTGAGTGTAAACGTCAAGCGCAACGCCACCTACAATTCCATCTTCAATTAATTGCAATAAATCAGCTTCTTCGTAAATACCACCACGTGCACAGTTTACCAAACGGATGCCTTTTTTAAGCTTTGCAGCATTCTTTAGTGAAACAAGACCTTTCGTTTTTTCAGTAAGTGGAGTGTGAACAGATAAGAAATCTGCATTTGCGAGAACTTCATCTAAATCAGCAAGTTTTACGCCAATTTCTTGAGCATGCTCCTGCGTAGAAAACGGATCAAATGCAATTACGTCCATTCCGAAAGCAATCATTCTTTTAGCTAACTCAGTACCTATTTTTCCTAAGCCTACAACACCAAGAGTTTTGCCATGAACTTCCGTTCCCATATACTTTTTACGATCCCAACCACCACCTTTAACGGTCGCTACAGCTGCTGGAATATTTCGAGCCATGGATAAAATCATACCACAAGTGTGCTCTGCAGTAGAAATGGTATTTCCATCAGGAGTATTCATTACAAGAACACCTTTCGATGTTGCTGCTTTAATATCGATGTTATCAACACCAACACCAGCACGGCCTACAACTTTCATATTTGTAGCATGCTCTAGTAGAGAAGCAGTAACAGTTGTTGCGCTTCGAACAACCATGCCATCGTATTCTCCAATCTTACTTATCAACTCTTCTTCGGTAAGTTTACCTGGTTGATCTGCTTGTATTCCTCTTTCTTTAAAGATGCTGGCACAAATAGGGTCAACACCATCTAACAATAAAATTTTAAATGACATGATATGAGTTAATGAGTGAGTTTGAGTGAGTTATTCTTTGATAAATTCAGTAATAATGTTCTGAACTTCTTCAATTCCTTTTCGAGATTCTGCAGAGTACGCCAAAATTGGAGCTTCAATATTCATTTCCGCTAATATCTTTTTTACTTCGCTTTTAGACTGAGATACTTTGTTATTTGAAAGTTTATCAGCTTTAGAAAGTAAAATACAGAATCGCATTTCATTAGTAGCCATCCAGTAGATAAAGTCTTGATCTAGCGTAGTTGGTTTATGGCGTGCATCAACTACGTGAATGATGAGACGTAAGGTATCACGGTTCAACAAATATTCCCGAATGGTGCGCCCCCAGCGTTCTCGTTCTCGATGTGGCACTTTAGCGTATCCGTAGCCTGGCAAATCCACAAAAAAGAAATCCGATCCAAGTTGATAGTAATTCATTTGCTGCGTCTTTCCCGGTACATTAGAAGTACGCGCAATATTCTTCCGGTTTACAATGGCGTTAATTAAAGACGATTTACCCACATTCGAACGTCCAGCAAAGCATACTTCTGGTAATATAGGCTCAGGGCATTCTTCAAGTTTTGTAGCACTAGTTACAAATGCTGCTTTTCCGTTAAACAAGCTCATTATCTTCTTTTTCTACTCCAAAGTTTACTGGAACTGGATATTTACTTGTGAAACATGCCGTACAATAATCGTTTTTAGAAGGGTTAGCCTCTTTTACAGCGTTTACTAATCCGTCTGCTGATAGATATCTTAAACTATCTACGCCAATTTCTTCGGCAATTCTTTTAATGTCTCTATCATATTTATTGGCAATCAATTCATCGGGATCTGGAAAGTCCATTCCATAATAACATGGACTAATGATTGGAGGTGAGCTTACTAAGAAATGGATTTCTGTAGGATTGCAAGCTCGAATCATATCAACCAGATATCGAGAAGTTGTACCACGAACGATAGAGTCATCCACTATAATAACCGCTCGCCCCTCAATTACTCCCCGAACTGGGTTAAATTTTGTTCTAACCTTCTGTTCTCGCGACTTCTGCCCAGGAGAAATAAACGTTCTACCTACATAATGGTTTCTTATCAAACCAATATCGTATTTACATTCGAACCCCTTTTTCTGATTCTCACTCGCATAACCAATAGCTGCTGAGTTACTAGAATCTGGTACTGAAATAATTACGGGTTTCTTCTCTTCATCGTAATTCTTAACAATTTCGTGTACAGGATGCTCATTAGCCAAAGCTTTACCCAATTTACGTCGAACTTTGTCAACCATTTCTCCAAAAATGATACTATCTGGGCGAGAGAAATATACATATTCAAAAATACACTGACTTGTTCCTGTGCCTCTTTTAGGCTCGATAAAGTATGATTTTGGCTCATCTTTGTCGGTTGCCTCTTGGTCTATTACAATAACCTCACCAGGCTTAACATCACGAATGTATTCAGCACCATTTATATCAAAAGCACAAGTTTCGCTAGCAACACAAAACTTTCCGTCTAATTTACCCAACGCTAGCGGTCTAAAACCATTTGGATCACGAACTGCAATCAACTTATCATCAGTAAGAATTACTAAGCAGTATGCGCCTTCAATTTGGTGAAGGGCATCCATTATTTGGCTCATCTGATCTTGATGCTCACTGTGCGAAATAAGATGTAGAATAAGCTCAGTATCTGATGTGCTTTGAAACAGCACTCCTTCTTTACGAAAACGATCTCTAATCTGCTTAGCGTTAGAAAGATTACCATTATGGCCAATTGCTAAATTTCCATTTCTATAATGAACTCGAAATGGTTGGATGTTAGCTGGATTTTTGGATGACCCCGAAGTAGAATATCTATTATGCCCAATCGATGAGCGGCCTTTCAAAATTTTGTGAAGAATTTTAGGTTTGTCAAAAACGCTAAGCACCAGCCCAAAATCTTTATAGGATGGCATTACCTGCCGACCTTTTTCTTCATCATAATAGGTAGAAACAATTCCTGCTGATTCCTGCCCTCGGTGTTGGAGTGAGTGAAGTCCGTAGTAAGTTGCTACTGATGCTTCCGGATGATCAAAGATGCCAAAAATTCCGCAATATTCGCGAGGTTTGTCGCTCATTTAATATGCTCTAAAATTGAGTGGAAATTGAAGGGGTGTAAGATAACAAATGAAATACTGAATATGGAATTAGATATTGCCTTATTACGCAGAAGCATTTTATCTGTTTATATCTCTTATTATGTGATGCTACTAGGGACATTATTATATATTCAACGAATATAGTTCTAAAAAAAAGCCTCATTAAGAGGCTTTGAATTTAAATCAGCTTACTAATTTTGCATCTAATTCTATTTTAACAGCTTTTAGAGCTCTAGAAACAGGGCAGGCATCTTTTGTTGCCTCGGCTATCTTTTGAAATTCTTCTGCATCAAGCTCAGGCACATTAGCTTCTGCCACAAGTTTAATGGTAGAGATTGTTGGTGCTCCATCAACTGGTTCTAGCGTTATAATAGCTTTTGTGCTTACACTCTGTGAGTTATGTCCTGCTTTATGCAATTCGTTAGATAAAGCCATAGAATAACAACCTGCATGAGCAGCCGCTATTAATTCTTCAGGATTTGTACCTTTTCCATCTTCAAAACGAGACGCAAATGTATAAGAACCTTCAAAGGCTCCACTACCCAAATTCACTGTTCCATTTCCACTTTTAAGGTCTCCACTCCAAATAGCGGATGCTTTTTTATCTGGCATTACTTTTCCTTTTTATTTTGAGATTGTATTCTACGTTAAACAACAAGGTGTAAAGATATTTCATTTCCAGTTAAAAGAATTATTTTCTGTTACTTTTTTGGAAATTCTATACAGAATGTACTTCCTTTTCCTACCTCGCTTTCAACACTTACTTTACCGTCTAGTTTTTTAATAAACTCTTTAACTAAACTCAGTCCAAAACCTGTCCCAACCTCTCCCATTGTACCTCGTCTTGAAAACGAGATGCTTGTATTGGAAAACACCTTGTCTATAACTTCTTCAGACATTCCCACACCTGTATCAATCACACAAAGTTTTACCGTTTTTTCGTTTTCGGAGCAGGTAACGGTAATTTCATCGTTCGGGTTTGTGTACTTAATACTATTAGAGATAAGATTTCTTAAAATTAGATCTAGCCCATTTTTATCTGCCAGTACCTCAACGCTATTGTGAACTTCATTTTTAAGTATCACACCCTTTTTACCAGCATTGTCTTTCTGCCTTACTAACACTTTATCTACAATTTCAAACAATTGTATTTGCTCTTTAGTAAAAGTAATACCCTGCATTTGCTCTTTCGCCCAGGATAATAAATCTTCCATTACGTCAATATTTCTTTGAACTGAGCCTTCTAGTTTATCTAGGAAATCTTCTTTTTGATCCTTCTCTAAATCCCCAGACTTCATTAAATATAAAATACCCTGCATAGAGGTCAGTGGCGATCTCAAATCATGTGCAACAATGGCAAAAAGTTTTTTCATTTCAAGATTTAATCTTTCCAACTCTTTCTGCTGAGTTCTTAACTGTGTATTTGCCTTAGTTTTTTCTTTTCCTGCCCTCTGTAAGGCATAAACTATATATAGAATTAGTATAATAACGAGGATACTAGCAATAATTAAAATATTTTGAAACTGAAGCTTACGCTCTTGCTCCAACTGTTTATCACTAAGAAGCTCATTAATTTCAGATTGGCGCTTTAACTCAATTTCATTTTCTAGTTCTGCAAACTCACGTTCTCTATCCAAATCATGTAAACTATCGGAGAGCGTTTTGAATTCTGCTAAATAGAAAAAAGCTCTCTCGAAGTTTTCTGTTTTCTTAAAACTATCGAATAGCTTAGGTAGATTTTCTTCTAGAAAAGGAGTAGAATTTATTGTTTTCGCAACCTCATATGCTTTAAAATAATATGCTGTAGAAGCGGATGTATTTCCTTTTAACTCTTCCAGCTTACCAAGGCCGTCATAATTATAATATTGCCCTTCTGGGATGCCCATTTCTACACTATACTTTAGCGACTCCTTTAATAGTTTTTCTGCCTCAACATAATTATCCATTTTTAGATAAAGGTAACCCAAGTTAAAAGTAACGATAACAGGTGGTGTATTTGGGCGCACCTCTTTCGCTAATTCTAGTGCTTGCAAATATAGCTTTAATGCTTCATCCAGTTTCTCTTGTCCACTTTTAACATTTGCGAGGTTAGTAACAGATCTTAGTAAATCCGCTTTCTTTCCCTTTATTGTTGCTAGTTCAATAGATTTCTCTAGGTAAAACTCTGCTTTATCTAATTCATTAAAAGTATTAAGCTCATTTCCAAGGTTATTAAGTATGGTTATCCAAAGAGTAGTATCCTTAGCTTCTTCTGCATAATTTAATGAGAGTAAATGATTCTCTAATGAAGCTGCTTTATCGCCCACATCTGCATAAGCCACAGCCAAATTCTGCCGAATTCTGGCTATCATTTGATCATTCTCTTTTTCTTGTGCAATTTCAAGAACCGATATATACGCTTCGATTGCTTGTTCTGTTTTATTCTGGTAACGATAAGAGGTAGCTAATAAGTTATATGTGGGTAAGACTAATCGAGAATCTAACTCTGGTTGAAGTGTAAGTGCTTTCAATAGAACCTCAGCAGAATCAAAAAACTGCACGTTTAGGTATACTTCCGCTAAATTCAGCGATGCAGCATCTTTCCCATACAAGTAATTAAGTTCTTCTGACCACTTACTTATCTTGTTTATAGTTTTGCGAGCCTCAGCAAAATCTCCTTTTTGAAGACTGACTTCCAAGTCGCCCATCAACACCTTCACCATTTGGGTATCTGGTTGTGTTTGATATATAGCACTATCAAGAGAATAAACTTCTCTAGGAATTTCATCAAAGGATAGAAAAAAAAGCGCAAAAATAAGAATAGACGACATCATTGAGTGAGATATGAGAAACTGCCTTAGATAATATTATAAGGAAGTTAGTATACAAAAAAAGTTTATATGCTTTTGAAATAGAACTCCATTTATTATCGGTTTGATAAATAATTCTTAAACCGTTTTTACCAACAAGTTCATAACTATCTGCAATACTTTGGAAAGTAATTTTTTTATCTATGTATTTTGATGAGAGTATTCTAAGAACTAATAATATGGTAAAATCTATTAGCTCAAGTATTTTTTCAAAAACAAAATCTCCTTAAATGATAGTTGTTCTTTAGCAAGAGAACCAAGCTTCCTTAGCCAAAGTAGAATGAGTAACTGATCTATTCTCGCAAGAGTGATTTCTTATGTTATCGCCCACTGACATCATTAAAAAAAGAGACAAAAAGCTTAAATACTAAACAAATTAACCCCATCAATAGGAAATCAAACGTAAACTTTTTCAATCGTTGTTTGCAGGAGCTAACAACGATATTATGATAATCCTTTTCTAAAGCGGATATATAGAAAGCCAAAATATAACTGCGAAAATGAGAAATTGGTAAATAGTTCTATAGAGCAATGTATAGAACCTTCTTTTGACCCTGATTTTCTTAAGATATAGTTACCATAAGTGCCCTGAAAGAATTTAGGCCTGCTTATTTCCGGAAGATCCATTTACCTCTCTCTTTTTAAAAATCAAAGTAACAGATGCTCCATTATTATTATAAGCACTTATATCTCCCTTTAGTTGTCCTACTAGAGTTTTTAGAATAGTAACACCCATTGAGTTGTATTTTTCAAGAAAATACTCTGGCAACCCTATCCCATTATCTGTTACTTTTAGAGTAACTATTTCATTTTCTTCTTTCATCATTATTTTTACCGTTCCCTTTTCTCCAACTTTCCATGCATGCTTTATGGAGTTAGTTATTAATTCATTCATAATCAGAGCACAAGGAACAGCCTGATTCAGATTAAGAACTACAGTAGGATCTATATCCCATTTAATAGTAATAGTCCCGTCAACATTTAAAGTTTCTACAATATTTTCAACCAATTTTTTTGTGTATTCAAGAAAATTTACATCCGACAATGAATCCGTTTGATAAAGCCTTTCATGGATAAGAGCCATGGATTTAATTCTAGAAACACTCCCGGTCAGGATGTGTTTCAAATCCTCATTATCTGATTCAAACAATTGAATTTGCAACAAACCTGAAACTACCGCAAGATTGTTTTTTACTCTATGATGAACTTCTTGTAAGAGTACTTCTTTGTCACTTAAAGACTTTCTGAGTTCATTCTCAATCGTGATTCTTGTAGTGAGATCTGTACCTACTATCTGAATAGCATTTACTCCTTTATAACGAATGGGTAAAGACTGAATCTGAAGGTATCTATATTCATTCGTTTTTGGATGTATTATTTTATGAATATAAGGTTCAACACAATCTCCATTTTGAACTTTGTTCATTCGCTGTATTGCAATATTGACATTCTCAATATTTATGATTTCAAACAACTTCTTTCCTATTAAGTCTTCAGGCTCGGCTTCATACATCTTTGCGCCAGCTTTATTTAGGTATTTAATCTCTTCTTGTTGAACAATCATAATTAAATCTGGATCATTCTGAACAAGATTTTCCCATCTCTGTTCACTTTCCTGAAGCTTATGCATGGTAATAATTCGTCCTACACGAGATCTAATAGAATCACAAATACTATTAATCATAGCTAATTCCTCACCTAGAAAATTCATCTCTGATTTATCAGGAAATAATGCTACCTGTATCTGAAGAAGTTTGGAATCCACAACAACTACTTTTGATTCCAGCATTGCTGGACTGATCCTGAAGTTCGTAGTTTCAACTGTATGATCTCCGAAAATAATTCTAGCCTCAGTATTCTCCGGATACTGAAATCCTTTTGGAATTAATTTGACGCTTTCTTTCATAGCTACACAAACGTCTTTTCCTTTTTCAAGAAGTTCGGAAATATCAAGCAGACATTTATTCTCTTTTACTCTCTCTTCTAAAGCATATTGAAGTTTTATCTTATTTGTTATATCTGTAGATATCCCACAGATATAGTCTTCCAGCCCTGCTACATGTTTCAGTGGATACTTTACAGAGTGAAAAATTCTCCATTCACCATTGACTTGAATTTTTTCTTCAAACGTACAGGCTTGTTGATCTCTGAATACTTTTTGATCATTTTCTCTAACGGCATCGATGATCTCTGGGGCTAATATTTTTTTCTCATTTAAACCAGATGCCTCATCATAATTAAGTCCGAATATATCTAGATAAGCCTGATTTACTAGTTTCATTTCACCTTCAGAATTTTTTACATATATCACAGAATCTGACTGATTGATGATTGCTTCCATCAACTGCTTTTGCTGCGAGGATTCATATTGAGCCTTAACCCGCTCTGTAATGTCAATTCCAAAACCTACAATCAATTTTTCATGCCCATTTGAAATACATGAGCCTTCTATAAAATAAGTTCGCTTATCCTTTGATTTGGTAAATAGATCAACTGTGAATTCAGTTTTCCCCTTTTTAAAAGCTTCCTTTATTTGTTTCCTGAGTGCAATTTTACCTTCCTTATCAAAAAGATCGTAAGGGCTCATTTTCTCAATCTCTTTTTCTGAATAACCCAAATCTTTTATAAAATGCTTATTCCAATATTTGAAATTCAGATTTTCATCTAGCATATAGAAGGTTCCAGGCATATTATCTGCAACATAATCGACAAAGTCTTTTTCTTCTTTAAGTTTATGTTCAAGGATAACACGTTTAGAAATATCTCTGGAATTCGAAACTAGACCAATGATATTTCCACTTTTGTTGTCTCTGACTGGTTTTAGTATAGTTTCAACCCAAATGAAATCGTCTTTTTTATTCTTTTTTCTATGGGTATACTTTACAGTTATTCCGGTTTTAAGAAGCTTTTCATGTTTCATTCTGGTAACAGCGATATCATCAGGATGCGTAGTATCGTATGGGTCAGTACCTATTAACTCTTCAGGGGCATACCCTAGAACCTTTTTAACCGAAGGCGAGATATATTTATAAGTACCATCCCTCTCATGCAGCGTTATTACATCAGTAGAATTATTAGTTATCAGTGCATGGTGCTCTTTTTCTTTGATGAGCTTCTTTCTTTCGAGATCTAATTCTTCATGACTTCGCACCATCTCACGAGTAATTCCTCGGAATCTGATGAGCATTTTAATTCTTTTCTTCAGAGAATTGATTTGCTGAGGTAGCAAAATAATGTCATCTGCAAATTCATACACATCTTCGTCAAGGAGAGATTCCTCACTATTTACACTGAAAACTAAAACAGGTAATAATTCAGGGCTATATAGTTCTTTGAGCTCTTTGAGATAGGTTTCATTTTCTTTATAAATGGCCGCATCAACTAGGTAAAAATCACCCACTGCGCTCTCAGTCATTTCATTATCTAGTGCCCAAACTCTGTATTCATCTTCCAGAGTCTTCTTTATTCTCTCTTTAAATAAACTATCATCTGAAAATAAACAGATAATGCTTATTTCGTGCCTGTCAGAATTATCAGAACAGGTCGATACTGTTTTATTTATTTCTAACTTTCTCATTTGGCTACTCATTGACTAGCATCACTAATGCATATTTTTAATTCAGCAATAAATATCTGAATTCTTTAAGTCTATGGTAACACTTATTATACCTATTCTTTGCTAACAGCATTATTGCCTAGTTCTCATCCGTAAAAATACCTAGGCAATTAACCTCTTGTCTAATGATTAGTAGTTGGAAGTGGTAATTGTTTCAGTGTGTCAATCAACTGATCGTTAGTCATATCTGTAGGCAAAAAAGCATCTGCTCCAGCGGATAACGTATTCGCAATCATATTTTCACTATTCTTATGATGAAGTGCAATTAATCTAGATAAAGGATGTTCAGATTTAACTTCTCCTATAATCTCTCGGATTTTTCCATTTGACGCAGTTAAATCAATAAATACTAATCCATAATTTATAAAAGGACTTTCTTTAGCCTTTCTATAGCTTTTGGAGGTTACCGAATAACTTTTTATCGAACCAATAACATCTGCTAAGGCATTATTAAAGCTTGTCCTCTTGCCAATTATTAATACATTAATTTTTTCTTTCCCCATACTCTGTAATTATGTCTACGTATCTGATGTCAATGTACATAAGTACCTAATTAGAAAAATCAGTGCTAATACTTAAAAGTAAATAGGTATTTTTACCTACGCCGTTATTGACTAACCAAACCTGTTTTAAGAGCAAACTTAACAAGACCAGCTGTATTTTTGGCTCCGGTTTTCTGCAATAGGTTTCTTCGATGAGAGTCTACAGTGCGAACACTAATCTCAAGTTCTTCTGAAATTTCAGTAGCCGTCATTTCATCACAGATAAGTTGAAGGACATCTTTTTCTCTGGGGGTTATCTCTTCAATTGAAAGGATATTTCGTTCATTTACACCGACCAGACCTTCCATAATAGTCTTTGTGGTTTCTTTACAAAAATAATGCCCGCCTTCTATAATAGTTTTAATGGCCTCTAGAATCTCTTCACTATTTGAGTTTTTCAGCAAATATCCATTTACCCCGGCTGATACTGTTTTTTTTATAGCTTCATTCTGATTGAGCATAGTGAGAGCGAGAATCTTTATTCTTGGGTAATCCTTTTTTATCTGCATTATAGCTTCAAACCCGCTAACCTCTGGCATGTTCAGGTCAATAATAACAACATCCACTTCCTTATCCCTACATAGCTGAAGAGTTTCCCGGCCATTACTTGCTTCTCCAATTATCTGGTACTGTGGTTCGTCTTCAAGTAGGGCACTAATTCCACCTCTTACAATTTTGTGGTCATCTGCCAGTAATATATTGTATATCTTCATTTATGACTTCCATTTATGGGTACGTTAATTTGGATTTTATACCCAGCGCCTTTGTTTCCTGTCATTTTAACCTCACCAGCCATCGCCTCGGCTCTGGCGTTTATACTCCGGATGCCAATGCCTGAACTGGTGTTTATTTTGTCCGGATCAATTCCAATTCCATTGTCGGAAATTATGAAATGTAACTGGCCTTCTGATTCTTCAAATTTAAGTTTAATTTCTGACGCCTTACCATGTTCGATTGCATTTTTTATACCTTCCTGTGCAATCCGGTATAGATTACTAATCATCTTTATTTCAAAAGTGCTTTCATCTGCTTTTTCCTCCAATATTACCTTAACCTCGGCACTTTCTTCAATTTCTTTGGCAAGTGTATTTAAAGCTGCATAAAGGCCTAACTCTTCCAGCTCGGCCGGCATCAATGCATAGGCCATTGTTCGGGTTTCATTCATTGCTTTTTTTACAAATTTAAGACTTGTTAAAAAGCGATTTTTCTTTTTCTCAGAGAAAGAGGAAACTTCTTTTTTTAATGATTCCATATTCAGGTTAACTGCAGACAAGTATTGTCCAATACCATCGTGGAGCTCTTGAGCTATTCTTTTACGTTCCCTATCCTCTCCCAGAATGGCTGCCTCTATCAATAATTCCTGGTTTCTGTTCTTTTGAGTAACATCATTAATAAGAACCAGTCTCGCAGATTTACCTTCATATTCGATAGCAGTACCATAGGTGTTTACAGTTATACGGTCCCCATTTTTTTTTAAATGAATCCATTCATTTTTTGAATTATCTTCATTTTTATTCAGTTTTTGAATTTCAGCTTCTAATTTTAGTCGCTCATATATAGGTCGAATATCAATTATTTTCATTCTAAGAAATTCTTTTTTAGAATAACCATATTGCTTTACTGCTGCATAATTAACTTCCAGAAAACGCAACGTTTCGAGTTCGAAAATCCACATTGGTTGTGGATTTTTGTGAAACAAGTATCTGTATAACTCTTCTGATTTTTTTATCTCCTGTTCGGCCATGACCCTTTCAGTAACATCCACAACAGTTGATATCATAAGATTTTGGTCGGGCAACGAGATATTTTTTGCATTTACATAACGCTTCTCATGATTTTTGGTATCTATTGGAATTCTATCCCATTGCATTCTATCTTGATTACCGCTTGCAATGTCTACCATAATCTTTTTCCTAATCTCTTGTCTAAATTCCTCATCCTGATAGACGTTTAGGAAAAAAGTATCTACATCTTTCACAATTTCAACTGGCCAACCGTAAACACTAGAAAACTGGTCATTCATTAAAGTCATTTTTCCATCATCAATATTATTTACGGCAATCCCCAACGGGATATTCTCTAAAATAGCTTCTATAAACTGGCTTCTTTCCTTAAATAACTCTTTCTCTTCTTCATTTTGCTTTTTTATAAAAAAATACAACCCAACTGAAGTAAATATCATGTAGAACCAGCCTTTATAAGTTTGTAAAAGACTCATCTGAGATACATCTGTAACAACACTCTCTAGAATCCTATCTGTAAATAAAATCCAAAGACATGCTACAACGAGATAAATAATGCTTATCCTAAGTGGGGACAGGCTAAGTAATTCTTTTTTTATTCTCATAAGTAGTACTTATTAATCTCGTTATATTTAAATGGGCATTAATTTATATGCATTTACGTTAATTAAACTAAATTATTTAACTATTTAAAAGCAATTCTAATGTTTAACAGCCGATTAAAAGACTACCATTCTAGATTATGTTAAAAAGAGAAAGTAAGTCTTCTATTTCGAAGCCTAAGCTCCATTCAATGTAAACTCTTCAGAAACTTTGTGGCCTTCTCGTTCAATAACCCTTTGTTAGGTTTATGAAGGTTTTAGCTCGAAGTACGCCTCTAGGTTTTTGGTGAAATCTCATCAGTAACTATTAATTCGAAAGTAGTGTGGAGAATTACAACCATAAAAAAAGCCTGAGCGAGAAACTGGGCTTCCCGTAAACACGGGAGCACCCCAACCTTGGTCCCGAATTCTCGGGATGCTCTACCAACTGAGCTATTCTCGTTAGGAAGATTTAGATCTGGATTTCGAATATCTCAGCAGTAACTAATAATTCGACCGTAGTGTGGAGAATTAATGACATAAAAAAAGCCCCTTAGAAAAATCTAAGAGGCTTTAGCCTGAGCGAGAAACCGGACTCGAACCGGCGACCCCAACCTTGGCAAGGTTGTGCTCTACCAACTGAGCTATTCTCGCTTTTGTGTTCACAATTTCATTTCTGAAACGGTTCCAAATATACGAGCATTAATGAATACATTTCAACTCTAATTTTAATAAAATTGAAATTTATCTGAGCACTTTTAAATTCACCAAAAAGCATTTCAATATCTCTTACTATTTAAGACCTAAAGCGATATTTCTTTTACAGCACCTAATAATTTTCCAAGAAATTTATTCCCATAAATCCGTTCCACATGTTGCATATCTGCAATAATAACCAACAGTTCCTTACTTCTTGAAAAAGCAACATTCAATAGTCTTGGTACACTTAAACCGTTTTTAGTCTCATCAAAAGGGCGCACAGAATAATGGCGCAAACTACCATTTTGGAGTTCACCGCTCATTACGGTATCAAATATTATCACTTTTTTTTCTCTTCCTTGGAAGGTATGGATGGTACCAACTTCAACATATCGATACCCTTCTGCGCTTAAATGGTTACGAACTGTGTACACGCTTGATCGAAAAGGAACGATTACACCGATGGAATCATCTGCGTAGCGCCGAGTAAGTTTACGAACACTTTCTTGTATTAATTTTAAGTGTACTTTGTTATGTGGACGAAACCCTCTCTCATTTCCTTCTTGCTGAATGGATGGTCCATATTTCGAAGAATCGACTAACGCTACCGATTTCCCCGTTTCTTCTAAAGATTCATTTCCAGTTTTCAACCTTCCATCATAAAAAACAGCGCTAATTACACCTGCCAAATCAGATTTAAGTCGATATTGTGTATCAAAAAAACAGGTAAAATCTGGATTATCATCGTGCCATGTAAACAAAGCCTCGGTCGATTCTGCCCCAGAAACAAAACTAAAAATATCTTTCTCTAAAAAATCTCGAGCTTTGCCGTCGTTAGTAAGTGCAATAGGAGGAAGTTGCATTGGATCGCCCACTAATACAATATGTTGTTTACTTTTTGCCGCCATTAATAACAGATACGGTACTCCTGCCATCGAAGCTTCGTCTACAATTACGGCATCGTAACTTATATTATAGAAAAGTTCAGAAGTACACACTTTTGCCATCGTAGTTGCAACAAGCTGCTTCTTTTTCAGCTCATAGCGCTCGTTTACATTTAACAACTTTTCTATTTTATCAGCTAACTCTTCAACACCACCTTCTCTATCAACCTTATCGCCTAATAACTGGCATTGTAGGTCGAGAGCGTTTGGGACATCCTCGCCTTTTGCCATTAACTCATCGATATGCAATTGTAGCTTTTTAAATTGATCGAGAGTAGTGCTAAGCTCTACCGCTTGTTCTTTCTTACTATTGAGTTTCGTTTTTATTTGAGAGTCAAACAGAATGGGTTCAAGTCGTTCATCATTTAGTGCGGCCTCACCAAAACGTGTTGTATTTTGTAAGTCAAAATCAGGATCAACTACACCAAGAGCTTCCATGGCTCCAAGGAGTCCAACATCAACCGCTCGGTTTGTATTCGATACAAAAAGCACTCTCTTCCCTTCACTAAGCAAGTTTGCGATAATAAAGCCTAGCGTTGTAGTTTTTCCAGTGCCGGGAGGTCCCCACACAAACAACGTGTTATTAACCAGAGCTTTTTCGATGGCTTCAATCTGAGAAGCATTTCTTAAAGTATCCAATTTTGGGGCAGTAGTAGTTGTAGCCTTCGCAAAGTTCAAACTAGGATTTAGTAATGCGTGAAGTTGAGGAATGTCTTCGGCTTTATCTTGTAGGGTGTGTAAGTGCTCTTCAATCTTTTTCAGCACAAAATCATTTTCCCATTCTAGATACACTTCATCTATTGCTATACCAAAGTCTTCAGGGAATTCTAGCCAAACTTTTCCATCTTTAAATTCAAGTTCTTGGACTTTTAAGTCCTTGCCGTCTAGTTTAGCCCGAATTTCTTCTGCAAACCGTAAACCGTGGTTATTTGTTTCAAAGGTATAAATGTGGTGGGTTGAACTTTTTTCTCTTACGCCCTGTGTAAGCACATCATGAGAAGGTGTTTCTCTAACAGCTAGAATCTCTTTTTCAATTGCCGAAATGGCTTTACTAATAGTATCGTTTAAATTCAATTTCTACTTTCTTTACTAATCAATTCTAGTTAATGGTTGGTTACTGATCCCAAAGTTCTGAACGTATCATCTCCGCACTTCTATCAGACAAGATAAATTCTAATTTAACTCTATTCTTTTCCGGAACTTTTTGCTCTACGAGCTTAGCACTTCCTGGTGTATAAAGTATTAAATCAGTCTCTCGCACAAAAAGGGGAAGCGAACGTCCATAAATGCTCCCAGCTACAAAAGAGCCTTCAAAATGAATAGAATGCTTAAGTGCGCTAATTATTTTGGGGATGCTTTCTTCTGCGGCAGTTACCAAACCAATAGTTTGGATCGCTACTTGATTCACAATAGAAAGTAAGATGTCGGGATCGTAACTGTAGATAATGGGAATTATGAGTATCGACTCTTTTAAGCTTTGGAACAAGTTCAAAAACTTGATAGGTACAAAAAGGGCATCGTATTTCGCGGCACTTTCATATTGGGTAATATCAATAACTTTACTTCGCA
This sequence comes from Balneola sp., assembly GCA_048267905.1. Lineage (GTDB taxonomy): Bacteria > Bacteroidota > Rhodothermia > Balneolales > Balneolaceae > Balneola. Next base: position 50,415 of record JBLWWM010000002.1, on the reverse strand, counting down.
CCCCAACCTGTTTTTTTATTGCACTGGCAAGCATGCTACCTAACTCTTGGTTTTCGCCCACACTTGCACATGTTTGAATACGATCTGGCCATTCCATAAAGTCTAACTGCTCCTGAAATAATACCTCAATTTCAGAATCATCAAGCCCGTAACCAACTAGTTCTTCGATAAGCGCTTGGACTTTGTCTCCTCCAATTTCGAGACGCTTTTCTTTATCCATCAAGCCACTTTGTTGCCTAACAACAAAACCTTTGCCTTGCTCACCAGAAATCAGGCCTTCTTCAACTAGTAGATGATAGGCTTTTCGAACGGTATGAAAACTCGCTTCTAACTGCTGCCCCAACTCCCGTGTTGATGGCAAGACCTCTCCTACTTGGAACTGTTTGGTCGATATCATCAACCGAATTCGGTTGGCAATATATTTAGCAGAAGTTTTCATAATATGGAAACTCTTAAAATAATCTTTTCTTCTATTTTCCCTGAAACATTGCTCATCTTACTTCGCTGCAATATTTTTCAATTCTGTTACCAGCATTAACGCCTCAATTGGGGTTATTCTATTGGGGTCTAATGCTTCCAACTTATTAAGAACTGTTTCTAGCCTAGGATCTACATGAGTAGAGAAGAGGCTTATCTGCTCAATTTCAGATTGCTTCTCAATTTTCCGAGCAATGTTCTTTGTAGCCTCTTTCCCCGAACTTGCTTGATCTTCAATTCCACCATTTTTGTTTGTAATATCTAAACTATGGCTTTCTAAGTTTTTGAGAATTTCTTTTGCACGATCTATAACCACTTTAGGCAAACCAGCCATATTAGCCACCTGAATACCATAACTATGGTCTGCACCGCCTTTTACTAGCTTCCGTAGGAAAATCACTTTGCCATCATATTCTTTAACTTGCACATTAAAGTTTATAATGCGCTCATACATTTGCTCAAGCTCATTCAGTTCATGGTAATGCGTAGCAAATAACGTTTTCGCTGCTACAGCTCCATGGTTGTGCAAATATTCAGCTAACGACCAAGCGATGCTTAAGCCATCAAAAGTACTCGTTCCTCTTCCAACTTCATCTAAAAGGATAAGTGACCGTGGACTAGCGTTATTCAAAATATTTGCCGCTTCGTTCATCTCTACAAGAAATGTACTTTCGCCTGCTGCAAGATTATCAGAAGCGCCAACTCGTGTAAATATTTTATCAACTAGACCAATTTTGGCTGATGCTGCTGGCACAAAACTCCCAACTTGGGCAAGTAGTACAATAAGTCCGGTTTGTCGCAAAATGATACTCTTACCCGCCATGTTAGGCCCAGTAATAATCATAATCTGTTCATCGTCATTACTTAGAAAAATATCATTCGGGATGAACGGCTCACCAAGCGGTAAAGATTTTTCAACTACTGGGTGACGCCCTTTTTTGATATCTATCTCTGTAGAGTCGCTTACTTCTGGTTTGGCATAATTATTACGAAAGGCGATTTCAGCAAAGCTCTGCAAGCAATCTATCTCAGCCAATGCAATAGCTATTTGTTGAATGTCATCGGCAAACTCCGCTACATAAAGTCTCAACTCCTCGAACAGCTCGTACTCTAACGTTTTACTGCGATCTTCAGCTGATAGTACTTTTTCCTCAATCTCTTTCAACTCTGGCGTGATATAACGTTCGGCATTGACCAAAGTCTGCTTTCTTATAAAGTGCTCAGGAACTTTATGCTTGTGAGAATTAGTAATCTCAATATAGTAGCCAAACACTTTGTTATAACCGATTTTTAGAGAGGGTATTCCAGATTCGGCAGAAAGTTTATCCTTTATTTGAGCAATATATTTTTTTCCATTTCGTGCAATATCTCTTAATTCATCTAACTCAACATTAAAGCCATCTTTAATCATATTGCCATCCCGAACACTGGCAGGAGGTTCATCACTCAGCACAGTATTAACTCTTTCTTGTAGCTCAATAAGGAGTTTTAGGCGTCCAGAAATATTCTTTAAAAGCGGATCGTCAATCCCTGAAAATTGACTTTTTATTCTTGGGATTTGAGCCACGCTTAATTTTAATTGAGCAATATCTCGACCGTTTGTTCTCCCAATACAAATTCGAGAAATCAACCGCTCCATATCGCCAACTTGTTCTAACTCTTCTCTTAAGTTAGCTCTTGTATCATGAATACTGAATAGCTTCTCAACAGCATTTAATCGCTCTTGTATGGGCTTCAATCTTTTTAAAGGACGCATTATCCAGCGGCGAAGTAATCGCCCTCCCATTGCTGTACAAGTTTTGTCCATAATGGAAATAAGCGTTCCTTCCACACTTCCTTCTTGTAAACTTGCTGTAAGCTCCAAATTACGCTTGGTCGCGGGATCTAGCGACATAAAGCCACTACTTTCGTAGGTGTAAAGTCTGCGTAAATGGCGTAAATGAGCTTTCTGGGTATCTTGCATATAATGCATAAGCGCACCTGCTGCTACATGTGCAGTTTTAAGAGCTTCTACACCAAAGCCTTTTAAGGAATGTGTTTTAAAATGATCGGTAAGAAGCTTATACCCATAATCACCTTCATAAACCCAATCTTCGATATGAGTTATATTAAAGTGATGAAAATCGCCTTCTAACTTATTCTTTAGCTTAGTTTGAACCAAAACTTCCGAAGGTTGGATTGCCGCCAACAAACTTTGCAGCTCTTGATACGAAACCTCACTTAGGCCAAACTCTCCTGTTGAGATATCCGAAAACGCTACTCCAACTCTATCTTTTGCCCAGAATATAGAAATGATGTAATTGTTTCTTTTGTGTTCAAGAAGCTTTTCTGAAAGGGTAATTCCGGGAGTCGTAATCTCAGAAATTTCACGAGTAACAATCTTTCTTCCCGCTTTCTTAGCCTCATCAGGCGTTTCGGTTTGATCGCAAACCGCCACTTTATGGCCTTTTTTAACAAGCTTTGGCAAATATGTATCTAAAGAGTGGTAAGGGAAACCTGCTAGCGGAGTTAAGTCGCCTCCATTATTCCTTTTTGTAAGCGTGATTCCAAGCTCCTTGCTCACAAGAATTGCGTCATCTGCAAAAGTTTCGTAAAAATCTCCCACTCTAAAAAGCAATATTGTTCCAGGATATTGCTCCTTAATCTCAAAATACTGTTTCATTAAAGGAGTTTGTTTCTTACTTGCCATCACTATTAATTTGGGCTTTTACTGATTTTAATGCTCACCTTTGGAGTTGGAACTTACCAATGAATTGACTTAAAAACTAAGTGCTAGCTTCTTGTTTTGAATTAATAGCAGAAGGCGCGTATTTTACGAATCAACTAAATTTGTAGTTTTGCAAACTTTCAAAGATTTCTGGAAACATGCTTTTAAGATAGCAAGTGACAAAGACCTTTTCTTTAGTGCGTCAGCCGTTACTTTCAACCTTTTTATCTGCTCCATTCCTTTTACGCTCATTCTTGTTGCAATAATTGGTTATGTACTTTCCTACGACCAAGCATTTAATTATATGGTGCAATTCGGAAGTGACTATTTGCCTGCATTCGCTTACCAACCTGAAAATAGTGACGTTTTTTCTGGTGCCGATACGGTAGAAAACATTATTCGTCCACTAGTTGGCGCTCGTCAGGTATTTGGAATTGTAGGGTTTGTTGTACTTGTATTTTTTACTCAGGGGCTAATCCACACCCTTAAGCATGTTATTTTTGATATTTTTGATATTGAAGAACGAGCTCATCCCATTATAGATATAATCTACAATTTCTTTGGTTTTGGGTTACTTGGCTCAGTGTTTCTCTTCTTTAGCATTGCAATTTCGATGTTTTCTTTTGTGAATTTTTCAGAAATCCACGTTCCTTTTACTGACATCGTGATTCAACTCCCATGGGTGTATGATTTTCTCAATCTTTTGATTCCCATCATTTTCATTTTCCTACTTCTATTTATAGTTTTCAGGTATGTTAGCGAGCGAAAAATTGCTCCAAAAATCGCATTAATGGGAGCCCTAAGCTATACAGTCTTATTTGAAGTTGCGCGATTTATTATTAGCAATTATTTAGAATATGCATTTTCAACATATCGTTATTTTTACCAAGGTTACGCCATTGCTTTTGTTGTTGTAATTTGGACGTTTTATACCTCTCTCCTATTTGTTATTTCAGTAGTTTTGGCGCGAGCTTATAGAGATGTGTATGGCTCTCATAGAGCTTCTTTAGAGGATAATCCCTATTCCGTTTTGGATTGATGATCCAAAAATTGCCTCAGTCATTTTATGCTAGACACGACGTGGCACAAATTGCCCAAGAACTTTTAGGGAAAGTTCTATGCACAAATATAAATGGTGCGTTTACTGCGGGTATAATTGTAGAAACAGAGGCGTACTGTGGAAAAAGTGATAAAGCCTGCCACTCATTTGTTCATGGCAAAACTGAGCGTACTAAAGTAATGTTTGGGGAAGCAGGACACGCTTACATTTATTTATGCTATGGAATCCATCACCTTTTCAATGTGGTAACCAATATTGAAGGCTTGGCAGACGCTGTACTAATCCGAGCTATTGAACCACTTGAAGGAATTGAAACTATTCTTCAGAGAAGAAATAAAAAAACTCTAACGCGCAATGTTGGTGGTGGTCCAGGGATTGTTTCTAACGCGCTTGGTATTACAACAGATTTTTACGGAACGAATTTACAAGGAAATCTGATTTGGTTAGAGGATAGAAAAATTTTCTTTCAAGCATCATCAGTTATCGCTAGCCCAAGAGTTGGTGTAGATTATGCTGGCGACGATGCTTTATTACCTTGGCGGTTTAGAGTAAAAAACTGCACTTTCACTAGCCCTGCTAAATAAATTTGTATAATCTATTAGCCTGATTGATAAATATAATTTCCTTTGAATCTAAAATTAGTTTAACATTGAAGTATATTTATTTCCTCAAACTTTTTTTTAATATTTAATTAACTCAAACAAAACAAATTATTACAATGAACTCATTCAAAAAAACATTAACAATTTTCACTTTACTAATAGTAGCCCTTGTATCAGTTGCAGCTGTTAATATTGCTTCAACCCCTTGGACCGTTGACAAATCTCATAGTGCTGTAACCTTTAGTGTTCGTCACTTTTTCACACCAGTAAACGGCAAATTCAACGATTATACTGCTAATATTACTTTTGCTGCAGACGATCTAAAAAATAGCTCTATTGAAGTAACTATTCCTATTGACGCAATTGATACAGATAATGAAAAAAGAGACGGCCATTTAAAAACAGCAGATTTCTTTGACGCTGAAAAATATCCTACAATGAGCTTTAAAAGCACCAAAATTGAAGCTACTGGTGACAATAAATTCGTTGCAACTGGTAAATTAACTCTCAAAGATGTTACAAAAGATTTTAAGCTCCCATTTACGTTATTGGGCGTTATGGAACATCCAGGAAACGGTAAACTAATTGCTGGTATCACGTCAGAGTTTACAATCAAAAGAAATGATTTTGGTGTTGGAACTGGTGATTATATTTCAGACGCTGTAATTGGTAATGAAGTAACAGTTGAACTTAACCTTGAGCTTAACGCCAAGAAGTAAGTTTCTCATTTTTTTCTTATTTTTAAAAGCATCGTTTTTAATCAGGCGATGCTTTTTCTATTTTAGGGTCAAACAAATATATACTATGAACAAGCGACTTATTTACATTTTCGGTTTAATTCTACTTGCAGCATTTTCTAGAATGATTCCTCACCCCTATAACTTTGCACCACTTGGCGCAATGTCATTATTTGGTGCCGCACACTTCGCTAATAAAAAGCTTGCCTTCTTACTTCCGGTACTCGCATTTTTTGTAAGTGATTTATTAGTAAATAATATTTTGTACTCAGGTTACTATAATAGCTTCGTAATTGTTTCTCCTGGTTATATTTGGACTTATGGAGCTATGCTACTTATTGTCCTTGCCGGTATTTTCATTTTCAAGAAAGTTACATTCTCAAGAGTTATAACTGGTGGATTGGCTGCTTCAGCAATCTTTTTCATTATTTCAAATCTAGGTGTTTGGGTTACAAGTCCAACTTACCCTGCAAATCTTCAAGGGTTAATTGCTTGTTATTCTGCAGCTATCCCGTTTTTTCATATGACCGTAATTGGTGATTTAGTTTATTCTGGTATTTTATTCGGAGCTTACGAACTTGCCAGTAGAAAAATAACTGAGCTTAAAACAGCATAACCTTTTTTAAAAGGTCTAAAAAGGATGTATACTTATTGTCGATTTAATGATCAGCATTTAAGTATTAATAATCTATGTTCGAACTTTTTCCGGATCAGCCAGTTTATGACTATCCAACACTTCTAAATGTTACCTATTCCCTTATATGGGCCTTCGTGCTTTCTTCTATGATTGCCATAACCCATAAAGTAACTTACACTGGCCATCAGTATCCAAAGAATTTCTTTCAAGCTCTAGCTCTCGGATCAATTGTATCCGCCATGGTTATGATGGCTATTGGAGATAGCTTGGCTAGAGGTTTAGGTGCATTTGGTGCCCTTGCCATTATCCGTTTTAGAACACGAATCCAAGATGCCAGAAATATTCTTTTCATTTTTGCGGCGTTAAGTGTTGGTCTTTCTATTGGAATTTTTGGTTATACCATTGCTTTTGCAGGCACCATACTTTTTTGTTTGGCTTCCCTTTTCCTACATTTCACGCCATTTAGTACAAAAACAGGACTAAAAGGGCGTTTGCTTTTTCAATTAGCCGACTCATCAAAGCTAGATTCCGTAATAGCTGTAATAAAAAATTACTGCTCCGATTTTGCAGATGTGGAAGTTACGGCACGCGGATCAGGCCGCTACGACTATGAGTATTTTATAGAATTAAATCTCAAAGTTGAAAACACAGACTTTCTTAATGAATTACAAAATATTGAATCCATTGGACGGGTTAGAATTTCATTTAAGAATATTCAAGAGGATAATTAGGAGTACTAAACATGAAAAAAATAAACTCCTTTTACGTTATAATATTTCTCCTTTTTGGCACCTTACTTGCGGTAAACAACTACTTTTTTAAAGGAAGCACTTCCTTTTTGGGTATTACCTATTCCAAACAATACAAGATTAATACTGAGAAGCCTGCAATAATACTAGCCACATATGTAGTTCCAGGTCAAACAGTTGAACCAGGCGATCTACTTATTGAGCTCGAAAGTCCAGAACTCACTCTTGAAATTGAAAAACTAAAAAAGGAAATTCAGCTTTTAAATTCTGAGAAAGAAGAAAAATCTAAGCTTCTTAGTTCTAAAATTCAGCTATTAGAATCTGAGAAAACTATTCTAAATGGTGAGATTGAAAACGAAATTCGTCTTCTTCAAAATGAAATTGATTTAAATAATTCATTAACTGGCCAGATTTTAAAAAATCAGAATAATGAAGCTTTGAACGATACTCTTACTGGCTTACATCTTCAAATTAAATCTATCAAAGAAAAAGGATTGCTTGAATTGAAAGCTCTGGATATAAGATTACTAGATATCAAGCAAGAATTCACGTTTGATCAATCACAAATTCAAGCTAAAGTTGAGCTTGCTCAAGAAGAACTGAATTGGAAGCATCGAGAAGAGCAAAGATTAGACAAGTATGCTACTTTTTCTGGAGTGATAGAAAATGTTTATGTAAAACCTGGCGAGCAAATTGAAGCTTTCACCTCTGTCATCTCAATTAATTCTAAACACCCCTCATCTGTAGTAGGATATCTAGTTGGGAAGAAAGACCGTGATAAGAAACTTGGCGATCATATTATTGTTCGCTCTTTAGAACATCCTCAATTCGAAATTCCTGGAAGTATTATCGGGTTTGGGTCGGTTGTAGAATTACCTGAAATTTTACAAAAGTCTACCTCTGTTAAAGCATTTGGCTTAGAGGTATTCATTGAAGTTTCAGAAGAAAATCAACTAGCCGTTGGCGAAAAAATTATTGTAAAATGAAATCTTTTTCGCTCAAATTACTGACTTATACTTCACTTTTCATTTGCTTAAGTTCATCTAGTATTTATTCTCAGGAATCTGTTAATGATTTTTTATTAACGGCTTTCGAAGATATAAATCTGCAACAATATGACGCACAGATTAAATTCCTAAAAAAAAGTAATTATTCAATTCCCATTATTGACCGGCTTGAAATTCGAGGCGGTAACAATGAGTTTACAAGAGAAGACCAACAATATGCACTTAGGATTCGCCCCTCAAACCCTTGGAAAATTCGCCGAAATAACGCTCTTTTTAATGCCACTAAGAAAGAGATCAGTATCCAAAAAAAATTACAGTTCACTGAAAATTTGCAAGAACGCTATGAGATTGCCCTAAACTACCTCATAGAAAAAGAATTAACTGAGTCTCAAGAAGAACGATTTAATATCATAAAACAAAGAGCTCAAATTCTTGGGAGTAACCAGCAAAGTAAACTATTTGACCCTAAGGATTTTGTAGAAGCAAAACTTGACCAAATCGAAAGTTTAAACGATATCGAAGAAGCTAACTCTACAAAGCTTTACCTTGAACAACAAATAGCTTTAATTCTTCAAACAACTTCATTTAACTGGGATAATGAAGAATTCATATCCATTTTACAGATTCGGGATCGCTCTACCTCCATTGCCCAAAAAATATTTCCTTCCACTGAATTAGAACTAATTGCACAACAGGTAGAAGTAGCTAAACATGAAGTGAGAGTTGAAAAAGCAGATTTTAATATTGGCTTCTTCCAGACGGAATACTTTCCATTTCGAGATAAAAATTCAGATTATGGTATTTCAATTGGGTTAACTATTCCCCTTTTCAAACCTAATAAGAGTAAAATTGCAGAACGCAAGTTAGATGAAATTGAACTTCAGAACGAATACTTCACTCAACAGTATACCGACTCTGTAAACCGTATTCTTAATTACCAATATCTTCAACAAATGATCTCACAACATCAAATGCTCGAGGAACACATAGAAGAACTTGATCTAGATTCAGCTATTGATAACATAAATCGTATTGAAGATAACAACCCATTATCATTATTAGACTTGAAAGAAGGGATTTTAAAATTGAATGAAATTCTTATAAAATCTAAACGAAATGTTTTAGAACAATATCTAGAATTTCTACTCGCTTTTGACGCTCTTGCTACCCAACCACTGGTTAATCATCTTTCCAACCAGCTTACCCCAATAAAATGAAACGTGTTCTTATTACAGGCGCCACTTCTGGAATTGGACGTGAACTTGCCGTTCAACTAGTTGCCAAAGGTTATAAAGTTGGCTTAATCGGCCGAAGAACTGAACGTCTTCAAGAACTGCAACAGCAGCTTGGCGAACTTGTACATTTCCGATCCTTAGATGTGCGAAATACAACAGGAGCTACTCTTGTTTATAGAGAATTGGTTGATGAAATGGGCGGAATGGATATCATGATTCTAAATGCTGGCGTTGGAAGACATAAACTTCTGGCTGCTTGGGAGTCTGACGAAAAAACACTGGAAGTTAACATCTTGGCTTTTGCACATGGTTGCCATTTTGCATTCGATTATTTTAACCGCCAAGGTCATGGCCATATCGTTGGGATGTCGTCTATTGCTTCTCTTGTGGCCTCTGGAGGCTCCGCTGCATACACTGCATCCAAACACTTTGTATCTAACTACCTGACTGGTTTTCGCCAAAAGGCAAAGCGAGTTTCCGCAAATATCACGGTTACAGAAATTAAACCCGGATTTGTTAAGTCTGAAATGACGGAGAATAACTCCAAAATGTTTTGGGTATCTAGCACAGAGAAAGCTGTTCAACAAATGGTTCACGCCATAGAAAAAAAACGGAATCACGTGTATGTTACCAAGCGGTGGCGACTACTTGCGTGGGTAGCCAAATCCGTACCTCAATTTATTTGGGATAGATTGTAAGTATCAATTAAAGCCAAATAGTTTTATAGACTTCTTACAGAACCACTATTGCTTGTGATAACTGGGAGATAATTACTTATCGAACTTTAGTCGCTTATTATGTATCCTTAAATTCATTCTCTAGTTAACACACTAATTACACCATGAATTTATTTAGCAAGAATCGAATTCCATCTACCCTACTTTTCTTCACAATACTTACAGTACTAATTTCTAGTTGTGTAGACCCCTCTGAACGCCCTGAAAAGAAAGGCCCTAAATCTTTGTCTTTAGGATATCTTGAAGCCCCTGCCGGTTTTGAAGTTTCAATTTATGCAGATAATGTTCCCAATGCTAGGCAATTGGCAATGAGCCCAAATGGTATTTTGTATGTGGGAACTCGACAAGCTGGAAAGGTATATGCCGTAGTAGATACTGACAAAGATTATAAAGCCGATACAGTTTACACTATTGCTGAAGGATTGAAATTTCCTAGTGGCGTAGCTTTCCGAAACGGCTCTCTTTATGTAGCTGATGTAAGCACAATCTGGCGCTTTGATAACATTGATGAAAACCTCAATAACCCACCTGAACCAGTTTTAGTAACGGATGATTTCCCTTCAGACACTCATCATGGATGGAAAAACATAGCCTTTGGACCAGATGATAAGCTTTACGTTCCAGTTGGTGCACCTTGTAATATTTGTAACAAAGAAGAAGAAAATCCCATTTATGCAAGTTTAGCTCGAATCAACCCAGATGGAACTGGTAAAGAAATTATAGCAAAAGGTATCAGAAATACAGTCGGTTTTGCATGGCATCCAACAACTAACAATATTTGGTTTACTGAGAATGGTCGTGATTGGCTCGGTGACGACTCACCTTCTTGTGAACTAAATGAGATTACAGAAGAAGGCCAGCATTTTGGATTTCCATATTTACATGCTAATGATGTGTGGGATCCTGAGTTTGGTGACGCTGGCAAAGCACTGGATGCGTCTTTCAAAAAACCTATTCTGGAATTGGGTCCTCATGTTGCCCCTCTTGGAATTATTTTTTATACAGGTTCTATGTTTCCTTCCGTTTATCAAAATTCAGCTCTAATTGCACTGCATGGAAGTTGGAATAGAAGTGAAAAAATCGGCTATCAAATTATGCAGGTAAGGTTTAATGATGATGGCTCAATAAAAAGCTATGATCCTTTTATTGAAGGCTGGCTTCAAAATGGTGAAGATGTAAAAGGTCGCCCCGTTTCTATTATACAACTTGAAGACGGCTCCCTTTTAATTTCGGATGATAACTCTGGGACAGTCTATAGAGTTACTTACAAAGCTTAAATTTTAAGTTGAATAATAAAAAAGGGATTTAAATCCCTTTTTAAAACCTTATGCAAAAACTTTAAGAAGTAAATAACTAATAGGTGACATCACTACTGCAAATAACAAAGCCCATGTAAAGCTTTTTATTTTAAAGTCAGCAACTAATTTATCGACCAACATAATCATGAGTGCATTTATAACAAATATGAATAAACCAATGGTTATTACTGTTATTGGTAGCGATACGAATAGAATTATTGGTTTAATAAAGGTATTTACTATTGCTAAAAGCCCAGCTACAATTATTGCAGTCCAGAAGTTCTTTATTTCCACACCTGTTAGTAACTTAGAAGTAATAAAAACTGCTACGCTGTTTAATAACCAAATCCAAATCATGTTTGTTGCCTTCTCATTTTGTTAAAGATTCGAACTTTACTACGAGATATAATCCAAATTGTTTAGCCCTTTAATGGAAAAATTGATTAAGAAGTTCGCTGAACTCACAGCACAAGAAATTTACGATGTACTAAAGCTTCGCCAAGATGTATTTATTATTGAGCAGAATTGTATCTATTCCGATATAGACAGGTCAGATTCGGAAGCCATTCACATTCTTTTATATGAGAAAGAAAATCTCGCGGCTTATTCTAGACTTTTTGCTCCAGGTATTAAGTTTAAACAGGCAACAGCAATCGGTAGGATTATAGTTGCACCAGCATTTAGAGGCGGCAAGTTCGGAAGAATATTAATTGAGAAGAGCATCTTTCTATGTAAAAAACTCTATCCTAACACAGAGATTAGAATTGAGGCACAAGCTAAACTTGAGTCTTATTACAAGAAGTATGGTTTCATTTCTGATAGTGATGTATATGAAGTTGATGCCATTCCACATATTCAGATGGCAATTCGACCAAATTGAATATCAGCTAGATAATCGATTTCTTTCATTTGTAAGAGCAGGAATTACTTCTCCATATCCTTGCTCAAGTTCTTGAATCATTTCAGCTATCTGATCTAAATTCCGTCGTTCTTTGGCAAATTTTTCCATGTCAAGAGTAAGCTCATTTAGCTTTGAAAGACCTACATACAAGAAGGTTGGCTTAAGTTTATGAGCTTCAGCCCCAAGCTGATACCAATTTTCCTGCTCGAAACTTTCTCTAATAATAGCAATTTGTTTGGGGGTTTCTTCCAAAAAGAGATCTATCATCTCTACCATTATTTCACTCTCAAAACCTGTAATCTCATTTAAATAAGACAAGTCAATTTTATAGCTCATTGGGTTCTTATAGTTTTTAGCCTTAAGTAAATACTTAGCGTAATCTTCTCTTAACCTTATCGAAAAGTAAATGTCGTTATTTGTTTATTTTATACCAACTTTAAAATTAAGCAGTAAAAATCACAATACTCACTAAAACTATCACAGTAATTTTAAAAATTAAAGGCTTCCACTTTTTCATCTGTTGTCCTTCTTAACTAATAACCCTATAGAGTTGGAAAGAAGGGATTTATTAACTTAGAAACAAGTTATCCACAAAATTAAAACTTTCTTTTTTACATTTTTTTAGCCCCATTCGTTTTGTAGACTTACTTAACACCTAGCTTAAAAGTTTTATTCAACTGTAACGCTTTTTGCTAAATTTCGAGGCTGATCTACGTTACAGCCTCTATTTACAGCAACATAGTACGACAACAGTTGCAAAGGAATCACTGTAAGAAGTGGTGTTAATTCATCTTCAGTATCAGGTATACTGATACTGAATTCAGCTAGGTTTTCCACTTCTGAATTTCCTTTTGTAGTTATCGCAATGATCCGCCCCTTTCGAGCTCTAACTTCTTCAATATTACTCACCATCTTATCATTGGTATGGTTTGCAGCGGCAATTACAACAACAGGCATCATATCATCAATTAAAGCAATAGGACCATGCTTCATTTCTGCGGCTGGGTATCCTTCAGCGTGAATGTATGAGATTTCTTTAAGCTTAAGCGCACCTTCTAAAGCAACGGGAAAGCCAAATGATCTCCCTAAATACAGAAAATTAGGTGCATAAGTAAATAAATTTGAAATATGCTCAATAGTTGAGGTATCGTCTATTATCTCTTGAATTTTTGCTGGGATATTACCCATCTCCTTAATTAGAGCAATTGCTTTATCTTGCTCAATAACTCCTTTATACTGTGCCAAATGGATTGCGATCATAGTAAGTACAGTTACCTGCGCAGTAAATGCCTTAGTAGATGCCACTCCAATTTCAGGCCCAGCATGAATATAAACCCCCGCTTCTGTTTCACGGGCTATTGAGGAACCCACTACGTTTACCACCCCAATAACGAGAGCTCCTCTTGCTTTAGCTTCACGAAGTGCCGCTAAAGTATCAGCGGTTTCCCCACTTTGCGAAACCACAATCATAACATCGCCTTCACCAATAAGTTGCTCTTTATACCTAAATTCTGAAGCGTACTCAACCTCAACAGGGATTTTTGCTAATGATTCAAAAAGGTATTCTCCAACCAAAGCAGAATGCCAACTAGTTCCGCAAGCCGCAATTATAAATCGATTTGCATTAGCAATTCTATCCATCACGTTTGATATTCCGCCTAACGTTATCGTTCCTTTCTTTGCATTCACTCTTCCCCTTAAACAATCTGATATTGCTTTAGGCTGTTCGAAAATCTCTTTTAACATGAAATAAGGGAATCCGCCTTTCTCAATTTCTTCTAAACTCAATGCTAGCTCATGAATTTCTTTCGTAAGTGTGATGCTATCTGCAGATATTACTTCGTAAGAATCCTTTTTAATAACAGCGAGTTCGCCATCATCCAGATAAACTACTTTGTCCGTATATTCCGCAACAGCGGCTGCATCAGAGGCAATTAGCATTTCATTTTCACCAACACCTAATAGCAAAGGCGATCCCTTTCGTGCTACAATAATTTTATCTGGAAAGTCTTCATGAATAATTGCCAAACCATATGTTCCATTCACTTGAGCAAGCGCTAGCTGAATTGCCTTCTCCAACGAACTTGAATCACTATCTAAAAAAGACTCTATCAGTTTTACCACAACCTCTGTATCTGTTTCTGAGTAGAAACTATACCCCTTCGAAATCAATGATTTCTTTAATGTGGTATAATTTTCAATAATTCCATTGTGGACTAACGCTAACTTCCCGGAATTACTTACATGTGGATGCGAGTTAATGTCATTTGGCTCGCCATGTGTTGCCCAACGCGTATGCCCTATTCCAATTTTTCCCTGTACACCATCAGATAGAAAATTCTCAAGTTTCTTAACTTTCCCTTTTCCTTTTTTGATACTCAAGCTACCATTGATAAGAGCAATACCAGCTGAATCATAACCTCTATACTCTAATCTTTTAAGCCCCTTGATTATTACTTCGCTTGCATTTCTTTCTCCGATGTATCCAACTATCCCACACATACAGTTCTATTTGTAAAAATTTATTAACTAATATTAATCATAAATACTTATTTGTAAATAATAGTAACATAATTTTCCCTACCTTACTATTCGTCACTCTTAAATTCATAAGATTCTAATGCAAATTTGCTTTTTTTCCGATTCGATAGCTCACAATCTACACCCACTTACCATAACTAGACCAGTCGATGACCTTCGGGTTGGCATATTAACAATCCGTGAAAAATGGTTATTTCACTTCCAGACTTCGAAATTTACAAGACAAAAGAATTCCAATTTTACTGGTGTTTTTGACGCTAGCACTCTAGATAATGAGCAGCCATCATATTGGATAAACTCAAGCTTATTACCTTCCGTTGAACTGATTGAGCAAATCAAAACTCTTAGCTCTGGTGAGGGCATTTATGATGATGAAACTCCATTAGTCGTCTTACTATCCAATAGCGAGACGAAAGAGCTTCTAGAACAAGAACTGGCCATCCCTGAAGTTAAAACCAAAACACCACTGCTCTCTGAGATTAAATTTTTACGCAATACTTGGGATTTGCTCAAGTTCAATGCTGATGAAATAAGTAATGATTTACCACTATTCAATTATCCAGTTCTAAGAACGGAAGAATATGCTGGAAAGATTTTCTTCTCCAGTCCGAATAATATTTTTGTATCTCCAACAGCTACTATTGAACCAGGTTGTACGATTCACGCCAGCCAAGGGCCCGTATTTATTGGGCACAATGCAATCATTGAATCTGGAAGCATCATAAAAGGACCTGTCGCAATTTGTGAGGGAGCTGTAACAAAAATGGCTTGCCGGATTTATGAAGGTGCTACAATTGGACCAGTATGTAAGGTTGGAGGAGAAGTTGCCCACTGCATTTTTCATTCTTACTCTAACAAAGCTCATGATGGATTTGCGGGAAATTCAATTTTTGGTCAATGGTGCAACCTCGGGGCTGACACAAATACTTCTAATCTAAACAATAATTACAGCACAGTTAAAATACCCGATTGGGAAACTAAAGAGCTTCTTGAGTCTGGTTTTCAGTTTTTAGGAACTGTTATGGGAGATCATTCTAAAACATCCATAAACACCATGCTTAAAACAGGCACGGTTTGTGGAATTTCCTCTAATATTTTCATGAGTGGTTTTCCTCCCAAATATATCCCTTCGTTTAGCTGGGTTGATAGTGAAAACCCTAAAGTATATAGATTCGACAAAGCTATAGGGACTATGAAAGCCATGATGAAGCGCCGGAAAGTTGATTTAACTCCCGCCTACGAAGAAATGATGAGAAAAGTGTTTGAACGCTCTCAGAGTTAAGCCGCTTTAGGGATAATGCCGAGCTTTACTTCGGCACTATTTTATATTCTTTACATATTTATATATAGTTAAAGTATAATCGATCCTTCAAACTAGAATTCTAAGAATATTCACTATAGTAAATCTATAAGCCTAATACTAGATTCCCGACTTTCCTATAGCCTCGAGTAGCACTTTTTTAATCTTCTTCATCTGCCTTGGAAGAAGTTGCACCTATTTCCAATATCGAAGAACCAAGATATTCATCTTATCCTTTTATAATTCTCTAACTACCCCTAGAACATTTCTTTATTAACGCCTGCATAACTACTTTTTTATAATTGCCTGATTATAGGTATATAAAGGTCAAACGCTCTTAGGTATAAAAAGAATAGAGGTATTTTGCGTGATGAATCTGGGTAGAAAATCATTATTACTTGTTTTTTTATTAACGCACTCAATTAATGTAGCTGCCCAGCAAGAAACATCAATTGACACGCTTAATGTAAAACTACATTCTGCTTCTACAGATGACGATACATTCCATTTACTAGAAGAAATCTATTATTACTGGCTAAATAACAATTACGATTCCGCAGATGTATATGCAGAAAAGTATTATGAGTTTGCAAAACAAGTTGGAGACCTCAGAAAAGTATCTATTGGTTTGAATTATATTGGAATTGTTTTTGACTACAGAGAGGATGTTGCAACCGCTAGTGAGTATTATAACAATGCACTAAAAATAAGACGTGAAATAGGCGACAAGAGATTAATTGGTAACAGTCTAAGCAACATCGGTGCTTTATACTACCATGCTGGTGATTACACCAAAGCCTCAAACTACTATTACGAAGCATTAGCTATTAGAGAAGAGATTCAAGACTCCTCTGGTTTAAGCCAGAGTTACAATAATTTGGGCATTTTGCTTAAAAATCAGGGGGAAACTGTATTAGCATTAGAGTATTACCTTCGGTCTGCACAACTAAAAAAAGCTATCGGTAGAGAATATTCAGCAATGTTTACAATGATGAACATTGGTAGCCTTTATATACAAATGGAGGAATATGATAATGCTATATCAATCTCAAATGAAGCACTTTTAATAGCTGAAACGTATCAAGATCATAGCTCAATTGGTGCCTTACAACTGAATATTGGCTCGGCTTTGTCATCGCTTAACAAGTTTAAAGAAGCGGAAGAACTACTTAACAAAGGAATTGAAGAGCTTCGTAAAGTTGGAGAAAGCTCGCACGAGATAGAAGGCTACATCATGCTAGCCAATAACTATTTGAGGAAAGGAGATTTTTCAGAAGCAGAAAAAGCTATAGAAAGCATTTCCAAAAGAGAACAGGAAATCCTAGAACCTTCAATTGAACAAAAGTTCTATCAAACTGCGGTTAATGTATTTTCGGCTAAGAAAGACTACAGAAAAGCCTTTGAGTACAAAGTAAAAGAAGGAGTTATAAAAGACTCTCTATTCAATATAAATACTAAAAACGCTCTTCTTGAATTAGAAACGAAATACAATTTAAGCGAAAGAGAACAAGAGTTAGAAATACTAAGTACCGAAAATGCCCTTAAAGTAGTACAAGTCAGCAAGGCTAATATAGTCCGTAATTACACCATATTTTTAGCACTACTTTTAATAGTTGTACTTATTGTTATGTATAAGAATCGACTTATTCGGGAACGGCTGAACCAAAAATTAGAAAAGAATTTGGCCGAAAAAGAGATCTTGATGAAAGAGATTCATCATCGAGTAAAAAATAATCTTCAAATTATTTCAAGCTTGTTGAATATTCAAAGTCGGCAAACAATGGATGAATCTACTTCACTAGTACTTAAAGAAAGTAAGAACCGTGTGCATTCGATGGCTCTTATCCATCAAAGCTTATATCAAAAGGAAAATATTACAAGTGTTAGGATAGAAGAATACGTTAATAAGTTAGTTCAAACGCTGACCAACTCGTTTGGGATTGAAGATCGTATAAATATTAGTGTTGATATTCAAGATATAGAACTTGATGTAGATACTACCATTCCGCTTGGCCTGATTATTAATGAACTAATAACAAATGCCGTAAAGTATGCCTTTGATGATGTTGAAAAAGGTGAACTATCAATAACACTAAAAGAACGAGGTAGCTTGCTCATTCTTCAGATTAAGGATAATGGAAAAGGGTTTAACATGGAAGACACCTCAGCTTCTTTTGGAATGAATCTTGTTGAAATGCTTTCAACGAAACTGGAAGCCGAATTATCGGTAGAAAATAAAAACGGATCTTGCATTCAGCTAGTCATAAAAAAATATCGAAAAGGACATGAATAAAACTCGAATTTTTGTAGTTGAAGACGAACCTTTAATCTTATTCGATCTCAGAGAAACGCTCGAAGATATAGGATATGAAATTTCTGGAATTGCTTCTACGGCGATTGATGCCTTATCAAAAATCCCCAATTCAAAATCGGATTTAGTGCTATTGGACATTTCAATTGATGGTGCACAGGACGGTGTGGATGTAGCGCATCAATTAAACGCTACGGTACAACTTCCTTTTATCTTCTTAACCGCATTTTATGATGAAACCACCTTAGAAAGAGCACGAGCTACAAAACCTTCGGGCTACATCGTAAAACCATGGGATGAAAATAACCTAAAAGCCAATATTGAAATTGCGCTAGCCAAACATACCCCTAAATCTGCCCCTGAATACATAAAACAGGATTCGTTTTTTATTAAACACAAAGGCGATATGATTGCCGTAAAACCTGAAGATATCGTTTATGCAGAAAGTTACGATAACTACACCTACGTATATACCGAAACGGAAAAGTATCTGCTAAGCCAGACACTCAAAAAAGTAGAGGAAAAATTGACCAGCTCAGGCTTTCTACGTATTCACAAATCTTATCTAATAAACCTAATTCGTATAGATTCCATATCCGAAGGACAGTTATTACTATCTGGTAAGGAAATTCCAATTGGACGGAGCTACAAAAAAGAGCTATTAGAACGAATCAGTATTCTATGATATTCCCGTAAACTTTAAATAACCTACCGCTCGCTAGATAAATCTACCGTTTACTAAAAAGTAAGCGCACGAGTTCTCCCAATTCGATTTCTTAATCACATTAATGCTAATTAAAGGTGTGGTTATGAATGTTATAAAATGTATTAGTGGTCAAATTGTATTTTGGGTGGTCGTTTCTGGAGCAGTTCTTGCCCAACCAAACTTACCTAACAATTATACTCCCCCTCGGGGCATGTTAAACTTGTCAGAGCTAGAAGGAGACAAGCATGGCTTTGCATTATTGGGAGAAGTAGCCAACAGTTATACTGGTACACAGATATCATCAGGAGATATAAATGGTGATGGTTACGATGATATAATTATAAATGCGACAGGTGTATCTCCGAACGAAAGTGTAGATGGTGGAAGGATATATGTGGTATTTGGAAAAAAGAACGGGTTTCCTAATGAGACAGAACTATCCAGTCTTGATGGATCAAATGGGTTTATGATTAATGGAGGTACCGATGAGTTCATTGGAAGCAGAGTTGTAACAGGAGATATAAATGCAGATGGATTTGACGAGATAATCTTCACTTCTCAGTTAGAATCTAATGGCTCAGGTAGTTCAACAGTGTATGTTATGTTTGGAAAAAAAAGCAGTTTTTCTTCAGAAATAACCACGGAAAGTCTGAATAGTTCAAAAGGCTTTAAAATAAAAGGTGCCGCTGGTCAAAATATTACATCTGCCCTTTCAACAGGTGACTTAAATGGGGATGGATATGCTGAAATACTTATTGGATCAGAAAGTGCTGATGCAAATGGGACAGAAAATGGAAAAGTTTATACAATCTTTGGGAAAGCAGGTAGCTTTGGTTCGATATTTGACTTGTCGAATATGAGTAGCTCTAATGGGTTTTCTATTAATGGTGCGTCAAGTTACGACCGAATAGGCAGCTCTCTTTCATCAGGAGACGTAAATGGGGACGGGTTTGAAGATGTTATTATCGCCCAAGGCTCATATGCTCATGTATTCATAGTATTCGGTAAATTGGAGGGGTATGGGACTGAAATTGAAATTGAAGAAAGCAGCGTATTTACTATAATTGGAGAATATCTTGAGAAAATTTCCTCCGGAGATGTAAATGGTGATGGATACGATGATATTATTATTGGTAGTAGGCTCACCGGGCCAAGTGGGAAAACACAGATAGTATTTGGTAGCTCTGATAATAGTGGGGGTGAGATTTCGCTTCTAAATTTAAATAGCACCTCTGGATTTATAATAAATGGAGAAGAGTTAAACTCAAGAAGTGGTTACTCTGTATCCTCTGGAGATGTTAATAGAGATGGGTATGATGATATTATTCTAGGGGCTAATGCAGCAAATAGTAACGGCACTTCATACGTTGGTAAAACATACATTGTATTTGGTAAATCTTCCGAATTTGATTCTGAAGTAGAGCTTTCTGATATAAATGGAGTAACAGGAATATCATTATCAGGGGAGGCTTATGGAGATCAAAGTGGGGCTGCTGTAACAACAGCAGATGTTAATGGAGATGGTTATGCAGATGTACTGATAAGCTCGGTTTTTGCAGATCCCAATGGTACCACCAGTGGTAAAGTGTATGTATTCACGAATACCGTAGAACAGAAAATATATGGCGCTGAAGGATTTCGGATGTTAGGTGGGCCAGCTTCAGGTAAAGTGTTTGATAATCTATTAGGGCAGTTTTGGACGCAAGGATTTACCAACTCCGACGGATCTCAATTTGGGTTGAACACTTGGACTTGGAACCACAGCTCTCAATCCTGGGAAGGTTTATCTGATCAATTGACCGATAATTTGGACGCTGGACAAGGATTTCTGCACTATATGTTTAGCGATAACAACAATAATGGCGAAGATGAGGGCTTTCCTAAAACAATTTCCAGTCCTACATCTTTTGTAAGTGTAGATAACTTTGATTACTTAGTAAACACTAGTGTTGTTAGGATTTTTGATGATCTCGATGATGGGGGTTTTTATCTAGCTTCAAACCCATATCCGTATACAATAAATTGGGATGCTGAAAGCGGTTGGGATAAGAAATATCTAAACAACACCATTCATATTTGGAGCGATGGTGATAAACAGTGGTTAACCTGGAATGGAAATACGGGAACCCTTATGGATATGGGACGTCTCTCTGCCTTTCAAGGCTTTTTTGTACAAGCCGAAGGGGGAACTGGAGTGCTTTCATTAACTGATGAAGTTGTGATTGACCAATATGTGCCATTAAAGAAAGAGAGTTATTCGAACCCCAAAAAAGAGATTCAGATTACCCTTAAGGCAAATGAATACTCATCTTCAACAATTGTAAGCTTTCATCCAGAAGGGAAATCAGGAAAAGACAGACTCGATGGAGTTTTGATGGCACCATTAAGTCAAGAATATGTTCAAGTTGGCACAATCAACCCTACAAATAATGACGCCTTTTCTATTAATACATTGCCAGATAAAGAAGACCAATATGTTGAGCTTCCTTTATATTTAAAAGGAGAAACAGGTTTTCCAAAAGCTAAACTATTTGTAAGTGGGATTGATGATTTAGGCAGTGATTGGAAAATTATCCTTAGAGATACTGATTTGAACCAAGATGTTGAACTTACAGAAGAATCAATCATTGAAATTGAAATGGACGTAACACAAAAAAAAGGAAACAGTAGTACACTGCTAGCAAAAAAAGCTACCATGCTTATAAAAACAAGTGCCGAGAAACAGCGCTACTCTATCATCTTAAAATCGGGAAAGCTTAGAGACGCTGAAACCTTTGTACTTCCAGAGACAATCGAGCTAAGTCAAAATTACCCTAATCCATTTAATCCCTCTACAAGTATTAGTTATCAAATTCCAGCAGACGCAACCGTCACGCTTGAAATCTTTGATATCGTTGGTCGACAAATAGAGACGCTTATATCCAATGAACTAAGAAAAGCGGGTTCTTATACTCATAGTTTTAACGCTTCCTCTCTATCGAGTGGAGTGTATATCTATCGTCTAAAGGTTGGAGAAATGGTTTATACAAAATATATGACACTTCTGAAGTAAACTACCACATCACATAAACCATTATGAATTATAAAATTATTTCTTTAGCGGTTTCGATTGTAATCCTATTAGCAATTTCCGAATTGGGTCACGCACAGCCAGTTCTACCAGCAGCGCCAGATCAAGCGCCGATATATGGAGGGCTTAGTCTTCTTGCTTTAGCTGGCGGGGCTTATGCTGTTAAAAAATTGAAAGGGAAAAGCACAAATGACTAAGAGTAACAATCAGATTTAAACATAACACGACCACTTAAAAAAAGAGGAGCTGAAGCGCCTCTTTTTTTTTAACACTAATCCATTCTAAAAAGTTTTAGGTAGGGAGAAATAGAATGTTGAACCATTACCTATTACACTTTCTGCCCATATTTCGCCTCCATGTTTTTCTATGATTCGCTTTACTATAGCTAAGCCAACCCCCGTCCCCTCGAACTGGCTATTAGAATGAAGTCGTTGGAAAACGCCAAACAGCTTTTCATGATACTTCATATCAAAACCTACGCCTTTATCGCTTACACTATAAATAACCTGCCCTTCTTTTAATTCTGAACTAATTTTTATTTTAATTATTTCACTTTCAGTTGAGTACTTAAATGCATTAGATAGAAGATTTACTATCACCTGCCTAATAAGAGCGTTATCACCAGAAATGCTTTCTAAATTATCGATCTGTATTTCGCTCTTGTGATCTTTATATTCATTAGAAATCTCATCTTTGACCTCCGTAAACAAAGTGGTCATATTAATATTACTTTTGCTTAGTTCCTTTCGTCCAAGCCTTGAAAAGGCTAAGATATCGTCAATAAGTTCACCCATCTTAAGGCCACTATTTTTGATGATATCTAATAAGCGGTTTGCTTCTTCGTCAAGCTCATTGCCATAATCTTCTTTCAAGATATCAGCAAATCCGTTTACAGATCTTAGAGGTGCCCTTAAATCATGAGAGATTGAGTAACTAAATGATTCAAGTTCAAGAATTGCTGTATTTAAAGCTTGAGTTCTTTCTTCTACCTTTTCTTCTAGTATCTCATTCAGATTTTTGAGTTTCTCCTGATATTCCACCTGGTCAGTAATATCGGAGGTGTACATAATCATCCCACCTATTGAGCCAGGTTCATCATACCAAGGAATCAATTTCCACGATATCCACTGAACAGTACCATCTTCACGAACAAACCTATCTTTGAGGTTAGTAATCTCTCTGCCATTTAGCACACGTTTATGCATAGCAAGCCATTCGGAATTCTCTTTAACTTCAGGGAACACATCGTAATGGCACTTTCCAATAATATTCTTTCCTACAATATTATAATCTGAATACCACATATTACTTACTGTAATATAATTCATCTCCGCATCGAACATTGCAACTGCAACTGGTGCTTGCTCAACAAAAACCTGTAACTGCGTTTGCTTTGCTTTAAGTCTTTCAAGCATTTCCATTTTCTCAGTAATATCAAGGTTTGTACCAATCATTCGAATTGGATTACCTTTTTCATCACGAATCACATCTCCACGCCCATTTAAATAACGGACATCACCATTCGTACTTATTATTCTAAACTCCGCATAAAAAGCTCCATTTCCTTCCAAAGTACTACCTACCTCACGCTCGAGATTATTCAAATCATCAGGGTGAACTCTTTTAGAAAAATCATCATAAGAACCACTGAAGTCTGAATTACCCACCCCCATGATTTGATACATTTGTTCATTCCATTCCAGAAAATTTGTCCTTAAATCCCAAACCCACATTCCGACTTGCCCTGTTATTACAGACATTTCTAGTTTTTCAGAGGCCTCTCTTAGTTTAATTGCCTTTCGCTTTTCATCGTCTATATCCATGAATAGACCTCTTAAACCAATTAACTCGCCGTTTTCAAACTTAGGATAGCCTATTGAACGAACCCAAATATCGTTCCCTTTTTCTGTAACTAACACGCACTCTAAATCCCAACTTTTTTTATTCGAAATGGAGTCATCAATGGCATTCTGAATCAAGGCTCTATAATCTTCTCGATAGAAGTTAATTCCATCTTCTACTTTTATTATTTCACCTTCTGGAATCTCATGGATACGATATACTTCCTCCGACCAATTAGATGTCATTGTAGCTAGATCAACATCCCAAGTACCTATTTTAGCCACTTTTTGCGTTTCTGAGAAATTATTTACTATCTCTTCAAGTTTTCTATTCTGATCCAAAAGTAGATTTTCAGCGCGCTTTCTTTCGCTAATATCTATTATTGAGCCTACCATTCTAATGGGGTTACCGTTCTCATCCCAAGACGCCTTTCCAACACTTTCAAACCAATTATACTCGCCAGATTTCTTCTTTAAGCGAATGTCCATTTTATATGGCAAACGATCTTGGAGATGTTTATCTACGGCGTCTAAAACAGCTTCCTTTTCATCTGGGTGAACTAATTCATTTATAAAAGTACTATACTGGGCTTCAATTTCACCATTTGAATAGCCAAGTAAACTATAAAATTTCTCGCTCCACCATTCAGTATTGTCAAGAATAAACCATTCCCAAATACCCGCATTTATCGCATCCATAGATAAATCAAAGCGTTGAAATGCTTCAAACATTTGCTTTTTTGTCTCTGAAACTCCTTGAATAGTTGTTTTTAGCTCTTCATTCTTAGAATGAAGGCGATTTATTCGAGGCTTAAAAATGAATATGAATTCACATACTATTACTATTGCAGATGCAAAAATTAAAAATATTTCCAGTAAAATCAGATATTGGACTCTTTTATTCGAACTTTCCTTCAGTACTTCTACAATTTCATCCATTATTGGCAAAAAATGTGCTTCATTTTCACCAATTATTTCAGCTGATTTACTTAGCTCTTCCAACGTTCCTGCGCTCAGTATTGCGTTTGAAATAGCACTTTGATACGGGGTTAATTCATCAAACAGTCGAGCTACAACTTCACCTCTATTGCTTGAATAAGCATTATCATCATAAAAATTATTATGAATTTTTGTCCAAGCTTCGACTTCTGTTTTTAGTTTGGATAAGCTTTTTTCATCTTTGTTAGGGTTATAAACTTCTTTAACAATTTTTTGGCTCACCATCCTTTGCCTTCCAGCAAGGTTAATAATCTCACTTTCACTGTTTTGTACAGAAAAAATTCGTTGCACTAAATACACATTCATCGAAGCCAATATTGTGGCTGTTATAATACCTATTAAGATTAAGCCTTTTGTTTGCACTTTCTTTTTTTCTATCTGCTTCATTGTTTATTGAATGAGTTTTAATCTTAATCTTAATATAAACTTATCGCGTTGATTAGAATAATCTTCTTGTAGTTAAATATGCATCTGCCCAATACCGCTCTTCAATCCCAGAAATCATTACGCCTGAACTCGTTGACGCATGCATAAATTCACCATTACTAACTGCCACTCCTACATGTAAAGTTTTTCGTCCCGTTTTAAAAAATATTAAGTCACCAATTTCAATTTTATTTCTCTTAACTGACTTTCCCACTTTTAACTGCTCAGCCGTAGTTCTCGGTAATTGTGAACCAAAATAATCCTCAAAAACTATCTGCATGAAGGATGAGCAATCAACCCCACTATAACTTGAACCACCTAATACATATGGAATCCCTTTCCAATCTCTAAATGCTTCATCTAGTTTCTTTTTAATCTCTTTTTCGGTAGCAGAAAGCTTTTCTGGTGTTTTTAGCACCGCAACAGAAGCACTGACAGGTGTTTTACTTTTAATAGAAGTTGTTTTTGAAACAGGTTTCGCCTCCCATGGAATAGCCCCTCTTTTTAGCACTCCACATGAAAGTGTAAGTAACATGAATACTATTACAATTCTTAATTCTTTGATCATTATCTTTAGTACTATACCGAAAAGGTATTTCAAAACTAGTTTTTCTAAAATTAGTATAATTATAGAAATATATAACAAATATAATTCCTGATGAGATTACTTGTCAATATAGACCATGTTGCGACATTAAGGAACGCTCGTGGAGAAAATTACCCCGATCCTATTGAAGCTGCTTTGGTTTGTGAGAAAGCAGGAGCTGCTGGAATCGTCTTTCATTTGAGAGGCGACCGCAGACATATAAAAGATCAAGATGTTTACAATCTTAAGAAACATGTTACCGGAGCCTTAGACTTTGAAATGGCAGCAACCGAGGAAATGATTTCAATTCTTACGGAAATTAAACCTGACATTTGTACACTCGTTCCTGAAGGCAGAGAAGAGTTAACCACCGAAGGTGGATTAAATATGGAAATCGTTTTCAATGATTTTAAACAACGTGTTTTTCCTGCTCTAAGAGAAACAACTGTCGATATCAGTCTTTTTCTAGATCCAAACCTCAACGATATAGAACTGGCACATGAGCTTGGCACCGATGCTATCGAGTTACATACCGGTACCTTTGCAAATGCAACTTCAGAACAAGAGCAACAGACTGAGCTAGAAAGATTAAAAAAAGCAGCGATTTTAGCTCACAGTTATGGCATCAAAGTAAATGCTGGGCATGGCTTAAACCTAGATAATTTACCTTTACTTTTACAACATATTCCTCATCTTAATGAAGTGAGTATTGGACACGCCCTTATAGGTACTTCCATTTTTATGGGACTTGAAAAAACAGTAAAAGCCTATTTAGAAATTTTGAAAGACTACAAGGATACAATTTGACAGAAGAGAAAAAGCAACATAAATCTGGATATGTAGCAATAGTTGGGAAACCTAATGCTGGTAAATCTACGTTGATGAACCAAATTTTAGGCACTAAGCTTTCTATTGCAACTCATAAAGCACAAACTACGCGACACCAAATTATTGGTATTCACTCTGAAGATGATGCACAGGTTATTTTTTTAGACACTCCTGGTATTATCAACCCTAAGTATGAGCTTCAGAAAGCAATGATGCGCTTTGTAGAAAAAGCTGAAAAAGATGCCGACATCATCCTTTTCATCGTTGAAGCCAATGAGAACAACATCCCAGATTACGCTTTTGATTCGCTCCGTAAATTTCACAAGCCTGTAGTTCTTGTTATCAATAAAATTGATCAACACGAACAAGCTCAAGTTGATAAGGTTTCCTCCGATTTAAACTCACGCTTCAAGTTTGAATCTACGGTTTGTGTATCTGCAATGAACGGAACTGGAACCGGTGCCCTTTTAACTACCATCATTGATAATTTACTACCTGGGCCTCCTTTCTATCCAAAAGATGAATTGAGCGAGCATCCTGTACGCTTTTTTGCTTCTGAGCTTATTCGCGAACAAGTTTTTCTACAGTATCATGAAGAGCTACCTTATTCCACAACCGTTGACATTATCCAGTATGAAGAGCGTGAAGACTTAGATTACATCAACGCCGAGGTTATTGTTAACAGGAACTCTCAGAAAGGTATGATTATCGGCAAAGGTGGCCGAGCAATTAAAAACCTTGGTACTGCTTCTAGAGAATCTATTGAGGAATTCGTGGGTCGAAAAGTATTCCTAGATTTACATGTAAAGGTGCGTGAAAAATGGCGCGAAAAAGAAAATATGGTTCGGAATTTCGGTTACTAATAAAGGATATGTAAAGTTTGGGATATTAGGATTCTAGATTATTCCAGATAATTTCTCACTCTTTGAGGCACAAAAAGCAATGAACCTGGTAGCCATTATTCTAAAATAACTTCCAAAAACAGCTGTAAAAATGAAACTTGCTAAATTATATTCACACAATATTTAATATTGATTTTATATTACTTACGCAAACTTTAATTAATCTTAATTACTCCTGAAAAGCGCTTCCTAAAAATTTTATGTTTTTAAGTATTGCGCCTTACTTTTTGAAGTCGTAATCTTTGTGCAATGAAATTAACAGGCCAAAATATCATCAGTCGATTTACCATGTGTTGTATGTGTATGTGCAATACTAACTCATGGGGCTGAATATTTAAGAATATTTGAAATTGAAAGTCCTTTAGAGTGCATGACCTAAAGGACTTTTTTTTTGGCTCTAATTTTATTCGTTCTTTTACAACATGCATTCTCATCAAGAAAGGTGGAGGGATCAGGTCCTACGAAGCCTTGGCAACCGCTTAGTTAGTGTGAAAACACAAACTAAGAAAGGTGCTACATCCTGCTTCTCGCTTAATAGTTAAGTGAGGAGAAAGATGAGTGCGAAGAGCTCAGTTTATAAGCCTCTTTCGGACTCATCCCCGAAAGGGGTTTTTTTTATTAACTGATAATCATATAAACATAACATAATGAGTTCTTCTTATAAATTCGAAACACTTCAATTACACGCCGGCCAAGAGGCTGACCCAACAACAGGCTCTCGTGCGGTTCCTATCTACCAAACAACTTCGTTCAACTTTAACAGTTCAGAACACGCAGCAAACTTATTTGCTTTAAGAGAATTCGGTAATATTTATACCCGAATTATGAACCCAACAACCGATGTTTTCGAAAAACGTCTTGCTGCCCTCGAAGGTGGTGTTGCTGCGGTTGCTACTGCTTCTGGCCAAGCTGCTCAATTTTTAGCAATCACCAATTTAGCACAAGCTGGCGACAACATTATTTCATCACAAAATCTTTATGGCGGAACTTACAACCAATTCAAGGTTAGTTTACCTCGCCTTGGTATCGATGTTAAATTCGCTGAAGATGATAATGTAGAAACTTTTGCAAAACTCATCGACGAAAACACCAAAGCTATTTATGTTGAATCTATTGGCAACCCTCGTGGAAACGTTGCTGATTTTGAAAAACTTGGCAAACTAGCTAAAGAAAACGGTATTCCTCTAGTTGTTGATAATACTTTTGGTGCAGGTGGTGCAGTTGTACAACCTTTAAAGCATGGTGCTAATATTGTAACTGCATCAGCTACAAAATGGATTGGCGGACACGGAACCACTATTGGTGGCGTAATTGTTGATGGTGGTAACTTCAATTGGGGCAACGGAAAATTCCCTCAATTCAGCGAGCCTTCTCCAGGATATCATGGGCTTAATTTTTGGGAAGTTTTTGGTGAAGACGGTCCTTTCGGAAACATTGCTTTTGCAATCCGCGCTCGTGTTGAAGGTCTTCGTGACTTCGGTCCATCGCAATCTCCATTCAACAGTTTCTTACTGCTTCAAGGTCTAGAAACTCTATCTCTTCGTGTAGAGCGTCATAATGAAAATGCACTTAAACTCGCTGATTGGTTAAAAAACCATGACGATGTAGAGTGGATTAACTTCACGGGTTTACCAGAGCATACTTCACACGATCTAGCTAAAAAGTATTTCCAAAAAGATCATTTTGGTTCTGTATTCACTTTTGGGGTGAAAGGTGGCTACGATGCCGCTCGTACTTTTATCGAAAGTGTAGAACTTTCTAGCCATTTAGCTAACGTGGGCGATGCTAAAACATTAGTTATCCACCCAGCATCTACTACTCACCAACAGCTAACTGAAAGCGAGCAAGTTGCAAGTGGCGTAAGCTCTGACTTAGTTCGCGTTTCTGTAGGTATCGAACATATCGACGATATCATTCAAGATTTCGAAAATGCTTTTGCAAAACTTAAAACCGCAGTTTCAGCTTAATAGGATTGTCATGAGCATTACACAAACAACACATTTAAACAGCCCAACGCAGATTAAAAATGCAGTTACCTCATTAGTAAACGCTATTGTGGCTGACGAAAGCAAAGCACACGCAACATTTACAACTCGTTCTGAACTTAAAGAAGGTTTGTTAGCTAAAATTACCTCTAGAGGATTTGAATATCATTCAGATGAGCCAGCTTCTCTTGGTGGTAATGACCTAGCCCCTACACCCGTAGAACTTCTTCTTGGCTCGCTTTGTGCTTGCCAAGAAATTGTTATCAAAGCATATGCAACTTCACTCGGTATCACACTAAAAAGCGTTTCTGTAGAAACTAAAGGCGAGCTCGACCTTCGTGGCTTTCTAAATATCAATAAAGATATACGCCCTGGTTTCCACACCGTACACTTTGAAACAAAAATTGATACTTCAGAAACTGATAAAGAGAAGTTAGACCTATTGTTAAAGCTTGCCGAAGAACAATGCCCAGTATTGGACATCATTCAAAATCCGGTAAAGATTAACGGTTCAATCACATACGAAAATTCCAATAATTAATTTCAAAGAGAGCTTTACAATCATGTAAAGCTCTCTTCTCTTTTTTAATGAATACAGAACCAACCGTTTATATTTCTCCTAATTCCTTTACAACTGAAAGTGGATTCACTTTTAGTCAGCCAGAGTTTGCATATCACTCTTGGGGAACATTAAACGTAGCTAAAGATAATGTTGTAGTTATTTTTCATGCATTAACCGGAAATTCTAATGCCGAAGAATGGTTTTCGGGGCCATTTCAATCTAACTCCGTAATAGATTTAGAAAAACAGTTTGTAATCTGTATCAACCAATTAGGCAGCTTTTATGGCTCTACAGGACCTTGGTCTATAAATTCCGATACAGGAAAAGCATTTCAAGCGGATTTCCCACTCATTACTATTCGTGATATGGCTCGTTTCCAACAGCAATTATTAAACGAGCTTGGAATTACAGGAATTGAACTTGCCATCGGTGGCTCAATGGGTGGCATGGTTGCTCTAGAATTTTCTTTGACCGACAACCGAGTAAAAGCAGCTTGTTTTATTGCTATGGGAAAAGCTCATTCTCCTTGGGCTATCGGAATTAGCCACGCACAACGCTTAGCAATTTATGGCGATGGCAACTGGAATGATGGATGGTATACTAAAGAAAATCCACCTGTTCATGGCTTAAAAGCAGCCCGTTCTTTAGCAATGATTACTTACCGAACTCCTGATAATTACCAACAGAAATTTGATAGAGATTTTAACACCAAAAAAGACATCTTTGAGGTAGAATCTTACCTAGAATATCAAGGCGACAAACTTGTAGATCGTTTTGATGCTCTTTCTTACGTTCGTTTATCTCAAGCTATGGACACGCACGATGTTTCTAGAGATCGCAATTCTTTCCAAGAGGCACTTTCTAAACTTACCATACCCGTGTTAGTAATTGGTATCGATTCGGATTTACTCTATCCAACAAAAGAGCAAAAAGAACTTACTCAACTCATTCCAAGTGCAAGCTATTCAGAAATATCTTCTGAATATGGCCATGATGCATTTCTTATCGAATTTGAGCAAATCAACTGCTCAATTTCTTCATTCTTAGCAAAATCTGATTCTTCAAAAACGGTATAAATGAGCGCTACACATTCACCCGCTTTATCTTCCTCGTCTAAACAATCATCAAAACACACAAAAACAGTTTCTCTTTTCTTAGCAGGAATTGGAGCCGTGGGTGGGACATTACTCCAGCAAATATCCGAGCTCAAAAATTCTCCATTTGACATCTCGCTAATTGGTGCCTGTAATAGTAAAAAAGTAGCTTGGAGCCCTGAAATTGATTCTATAAAAGAAGCTATTTCGTTATCAGAAAAGGTAACCGATTGGGATGAAATTACTAACGAACTTATTCAGCTTAAAGATCAAGGAATATTGATTTTTGTAGATGCCACAGGAAACGAAAAAGTGGCTCGTCAATACACCAATCTACTCGGCAATGGAGTTCACATTGCAACTCCAAGTAAAAGAGCTAATACTTTTAGCCAAGAATATTTCAATGAGATTAAACAGCTCACCGAGAATGTAACGGTTCATTATAAATATGAAACCGCTGTTGGCGCTGGACTTCCTGTAATTAGCACGATCCAAAGTTTGTTGGATGCTGGCGATGAAGTGACAGAAATTTCTGGCGTTGTTTCAGGAACAATGACGTTCATCTTCAATCAATTACAACAAGGTGTGGCTTTTAGTGAAATTGTGAAACGCGCTAAAAGCGATGGCTATTCTGAGCCTGATCCACGTGACGATCTTTCAGGCGAAGATGTGGCTCGTAAATTTTTGATTCTAGCAAGAACTTGTGGCTATTCTTTTGAACGAGATCAAATTCGTGTTGATACCTTAGTTCCTGAAAAGTTAACTCAGTTAGATTTAAACGAATTTTTAGAACATCTTCCCGATTACGACAACCACTGGAAAAACAGAAATACCAAAGCTTTGGTTAATAACAGCCGCTTACGCTATGTAGGGAAATTTTCTGCGGATGGAATTGAGATTGGAATCAAAGAAGTCCCTTCTGATTCTCCCTTAGGCGGATTGAAAGGAACTGATAATCTTATTCAGATTTTCACCCGTCGTTATGCCACTTCTCCAATCGTAATTCAAGGCCCTGGCGCTGGTAAAGAAGTAACTGCCGCAGGCATACTTGCCGATGTAATTGCCATTGCGAAAGCTGTAAGCTAAATATTTTCACCTCTAATATGGGCTAGCCTCCCCCCCTCCTTCACCCAAGCGCAAGCATCTCGCTTACCCTCGTTACGAACGTCTCCGTTCGTAATGCAGTCCAGAAGCTCCAGCTTCCAGTGATAATCTAGACTCCCGCCTCCGCAAAAATAACAGCATAGCAACCCAATAATTGATTAATCACAAAACCAACGGCGCCCGTCATTCAGAGGCTACTGCCGAAGAATCTTCAAAACCCAGTAACAAGCAAGGAAGCTAATACCTAAACCTACCAATTCTGAACTATGATTTGTTGGATTTGCATGATTAGATTTAAGATTTAAGACATAGGATGTACGACGACGCTTTTTCTACTACCTTGCCCTGAATGAAGAAATGTCTCCAAACCAAAAGCTAAACGCTAATAGCTGAGAGCTACCCCACAGGCTCGGGCTTGAATGTGGGAAAGACGAACGTGGACCTTTGAAATAATTGAGTCGATGTAATGGAGTTCGCACCAATAATTCTTGTCGAGAGCTTTTGGAACGTACAACCCCCCTCCCAAACGCAAGCTTCCCGCTTGTGCTTTCCAAATGATGTTTTAAGTCTGAACGAAAGCGGAGGCTTAAAACTGGCAGCGTCTCTGAACGCATAACTAGACTCACCTAAACAAGGCATATTCAACCACTAACCTTGTATCAAGAAGCCTTTTTAAATAATTTATTTTCACCCATTTCAATGTGATGTAAGAATTGATTATGTTTTTGGTGGATTCAATCGCTAATAATTATATACATCTGTTAAATCCATGAGAAACTCTAAAGTACTATCAGTAATATTTCTGTCATTGGCATTGTGTGTTTGCGGTATGACTACTTCTTTTGCTCAGGAAACCACTGAAACTAACACAGAGCAAACGACAGCACTTCTAAAGCAGGTTGAAGTTCGGTTTGTATGTATGCAAAACAACAAAGCTTTCGATAAAGAACAAGTTCCAGTTACCATTGATGGCGTCGTATATTTTGGATGCTGCGACAACTGCAACAAAACCCTGAGTAGTAAGGAAGAAAACAGATATGCGCTTGATCCAGTAAGTAAGAAGAGGATTAATAAAGCAGAAGCGGTAGTCGGGGCTGCGGCTGATAACTCTATCTATTACTTTGAATCTGTGGAAAATCTCAAGGCTTTTGACCCTGAGAAACATCTTTTAGCTGAAAAATAGAGGTATTACCCTCGTTACGTAGCTCTGCTGCTTGATGTAGTTTGGAAGTTCTAGCTTCCAATGGTGTTGAGGCTTTCGATCATTACTAGCTCGTTATCCCACCCCTAGCGCAAGCATCTCGCTTGTGCTTTCAGTATCACCCCGCCCATACAAAACCCGAGATTCGGGGCGGTACAAAAGTACAGATATAAAAGAGATGAATGTGATAACGAGCTGGGAACTAGCCTAACGCCCCCAAACTAAAAGCTAATCACAAATCCCGAAGAACCTTCAAAACCCTTTAACTAGCAAGGAAGCCAAACCTAAAGCACAGATATAAATAAGATGATTGTATTTGGAGCAGAGCTCCAATGTGGCATTCCGCAGCAGAGCTACGGAACGAGGATAAGCCCCAATTCTTAATTTTGAATTCATAATTCTCAACTCCTACCCCTTCTATCCATTTTCCATTTTTGTAATTCCTATCTTTGTGCTTTAACACATAGCAATTGGAATTTATACCATTTTATTTTCATGGGATTGTACAAGATTTTAAAAAAACCATTCTTTGGGCAATTCATGGTGGAATGGAAAAATCCACTTTCTGATAAAGAAACCGAGACTTGGTCTAAAACTTGGGTTAAAAGTAAAACTAAAGCCCAACTCAGAGTTTGGTGGAAGTCTACCTCCCAAAAAGAAGCAAAAGCTACTGTTGTTCTGGCTCATTCTATGGGGAAACCAGCCAAAGGCGAATTCCTAAAAACGGGCTATGCTGAAGAATTACTTGCCAATGGCTACAATGTTATCTTGTTCGACTTTAACGGTTTTGGCGAAAGTAGCATGGGGAGTTGGATGTTCCATAACGATGTGCTGGCGGTTAGAGATTTTACCTTAACAACTTTCCCAAATACCGATTTGTATTATCACGGGGTTTCGTTTGGCTCTAATTGGGGAACGGTAGTTATTACTGAGCCCGATAATCCTTTTAAAAAAATCATCTTAGAAAGTTCACCTGTAAACCTTCCTGAATTTTGGATTCATTTCCCCTTTGCGTACAAAATGCTCAAGTTCTTTTATGTGATTGGCCCATTTTATAAACGCTACGCTAATTTCGAGGAACACCTTAGGCATACTAATAATTGTGTCCATATTTTGCTTATCACTTCGGATGCCGACATTTATACGCCAGTGTCTATGGCAGAGCGAATGAAAGAAGCTGCAAACACCAATGCCGAGATTAAGATCTTTCACGGAAGCAGACATGCACTAGCCATTTTGAAAGATCGAGATATGTATATAAAAACAGTGTTGGATTTTTTTGATTAGAGCCAGATTTCTTCTTATTCCAAATATTCATCAAAACTCCCCCACTCTACCCCACATTTTACACCTTATATATAAGCGTTTCTTTTAAAGCTTCTAATTCTTCTAAATTAGACACTGAAAGTACATTTACACAGCCCTTTTTTCTACCCATCCGAAAACCTCGTTCAATCCTTAAAAAATATTTAATACGGTAGCCAACAAAATCCTTGACACATTACAATAGTTTAGGGTACATTGTGGGGTGAAGTGGGAGATAGTGGGGACTTCTTCCAGATTCAAAAATTTTAGCAATCTAAAACCATTTGGTAGAGCCGTGCCTAGCTTTAAAGGACAATACGAGCATAGTATAGACGAAAAAGGTCGTGTAGCCTTCCCTGCCAAACTGCGTAAAAATCTCAGTCCCGACGCACAAGACCGCTTCACAATAGTACGTGGCCAAACCGAACAGTGCCTGTATCTATACCCAGAAAACGAGTGGGAACTTGTTGAAGACAAGCTTTCTCGCATTAATTCTTTCAGTAAAAACGGCCGTTTAGCTAAGCGTTATTTCTTACGTTTTGCAGAAGATGCCTCCCTCGACAAACAGAATCGAATTGCCATCCCCACAGATCATCTTACCTACTCTGGCATAGATTCAAAAGTTGTTTTTATTGGTATGGGAGAATATATAGAAATATGGTCTCCAGAAAAGCTTTATGAAGCAGATGAAAATATGAGTCCAGAATCGATTGAGGAAATTTTTGAGCAGGTTCTAGGTAATAACAATCAAGGAGAAGGAGCTTAAGATGAAAGTTTATCATGAGCATTTTCCTGTTATGCTACACGAATGTATGGATGCCCTCATTACTGATGAGAACGGTATTTATATAGACGGAACCTTAGGTGGTGGCGGACACGCAAAAGAAATTCTAGCCTTGACTGGACCTGAAGCAACACTTTACGGAGTGGATCAAGATGACGAAGCCCATGCAGCTGCTAAAGCACGTATTGGGGATGATTCCCGCTTTATTCCTGTAAAAGGCAACTTTGGATACTTGACTACTCTCCTACCTCCCCAAACGATTGGTCAAGTTTCTGGAATATTGTTAGATCTAGGTGTATCCACTCATCAAATTAAAGAAGCGGAACGAGGTTTTAGTTTCCAAGAAGATGGGCCATTAGATATGCGTATGGGTAATTTATCGGGTGTTTCTGCTTACCAAGTAGTAAACAATTACGAATACGAAGCTCTTCGCGATGTTATTTTCCATTATGGTGAAGAACGTGGCAGCAAGCAAATTGCCAAAGCTATTATTGATGCACGACCAATAGACACCACAGGCCAACTTGCCAAAGTGATTAAAGGTGTAGTAAGTCCAAAATTTGCGATTAAATCCTTGGCGAGGGTATTCCAAGGAATACGAATTGAAGTAAACCGTGAATTAGATGTTTTAAAAAATGTATTAGAGCAATCACTCGAATTGCTAAAACCAGACGGACGTATTGTAGTGATGTCGTACCATTCACTAGAAGACCGCATTGTTAAGAGATTTTTTAAAGCTGGAAATTTAGAAGGCGAGATTGAAAAAGATTTTTACGGAAACGTAATTTCCCCAATTAGAGCTATAAATCGACAAGTAATCACTCCAAGTGAAGAAGAAGTAGCTCGTAATGCAGCCGCTCGAAGCGCTAAACTTCGAATTGCTGAGAAAGTAGATGGAGGTAAAAAATGATCGTTCAATCACCACTTCGTAAACGTGAAGCTCGACCAAACCTTCGTAGAGTTCCTAAGCCAAATGTAGAGTCCCCAACTCCATCCCATACAAACAAGAGAACCGCTACTAAAGTAAAATCAAGTTCTGTAAAAAGCAGAATCCAAGGTATTAAACCTTGGAAAG
This sequence comes from Balneola sp., assembly GCA_048267905.1. Classification (GTDB taxonomy): domain Bacteria; phylum Bacteroidota; class Rhodothermia; order Balneolales; family Balneolaceae; genus Balneola. The sequence goes on along the minus strand of JBLWWM010000002.1, from coordinate 13,648 downwards.
TAATTTTGGCATCTGTAATAGTTGGCCTGTTCGGATTCATGTATTTGACACATGTTTTTGCAACACAGAGCCTTTTAGAAGAAGTTCAAATTCTGGAAGTAGAGTTCAACAAAGCGCGAAGTAAACATGACGCTTTAAAATTACAGTACGACAAAATGGTTGGACCAGCCGATATTTACAGAAATGCTGAAAAAGCAGGTTTTGTAAATGGTGGGCCAGCTGATAAAGTAATAACTATAAAAGATTAATGACGGATAGAACAGCCATATTGAGTCGCATGTTTCTTGTGTTTGGGCTACTTTTGCTCATTCCTTGTGTACTTGCGTTTCAGCTTTTCAGGGTAAATTACCTGAACGGTGATGAGCTGCGTACGCTTTGGAGCCAACAAGCGATTGATTCTATTCCTATACCTGCTCAACGTGGTAATATTTATGATGTGAACGGTACTTTGCTAGCTACAAATGCTGCCAACTACCAAATTGCGATCGATCCTAAAACTACTGGTCTTACAAAAGCTCAGATTAACGAGCTTAATAAAACTCTTGCTACGGTAACAAAGCAACCTATTTCAGATTTCAACGATAAGATAAAAAGCGCGCCTTCTCGCTCTAGATATATCATTCTAGCCAAAAACCTTTCGCCCGTTGCGCGAGATGTTATCAAGAATTTGAATATTAAGGGCGTAATAATAGAAGAGAGTTTCCGTAGAAAATATACTTTTGGAAGCTTAGCAGCTCACACCTTAGGTTTTGTAAACCATAATACTGATGGAAGAATCGGGCTTGAAGCTTATTATAATGAAGAGTTAAAAGGTGCCGATGGCCTGCAGCAAGTGAGACGAGATCCTAGAAATAGAATTTCAGCTTATGTGGGTGCTCCCAAAAAACTTCCAGCGAATGGGAATTCGCTTCACACAACTATCGATTCTTATATCCAAGCCATCCTTGAAGATGAACTAAAAAATGGCGTCGAGAAAACATCCTCACAATATGGCACGGGAATAATTATTGACCCAAGAACTGGCGCTATTAAAGCGATGGCCAATTACCCAACTTATGATCCTAATTTTCCAGGAAATGATGAGGATATAAATCGTAGAAACTTCGCTATTTCTGACATGGTTGAACCTGGATCAACTTTCAAGCTAATAACTGCTATTGCGGCCGTTGAGCAAAATGTGGTAGACTTTAATGAGATTTTTGAGACGCCCGCTAATGGTGAAGTTCAAATCCATGGTCTTACATTAAGAGATCACGATCCACTAGGAAACATCAACTTCCAGCAAGTTATTCAGAAGTCTTCAAATGTGGCAACAGCTGAAATTGCGATGCGTTTAAAGCCGAAGGTATTCTATCAATATGTTAGAAATCTTGGTTTTGGTTCTGAAACACAAATTGATTTATCAGGAGAAGTAGCTGGTTCTTTAAAAAAACCCTATGACTGGAGTTTAGTTAGCTTACCGTGGATGTCACATGGCTATGAAGTTCTTGCAACGCCGCTTCAAGTAGCTCAAGCTTATTCTGCTTTTGCAAATAAGGGCATAATGATGCGTCCTTACGTAGTAGATTATATTGAGAATGAAAATGGAGAAATTGTTTTTGAGAACGAGCCTACAGAAATTAGAAGAGTAGCCAAAGAAAGTACGTTAAAGAAGTTACTACCTGTATTTGAAAGTGTAGTTAGTGATTCTGGAACTGGTGATGCCGCTCAAATCGATGGCCTTAGAATTGCAGGCAAAACTGGAACTGCAAAGAAAGTTGTTGACGGCCGATACACTAATAGATATTTAGCATCATTTATAGGGTTCTTTCCAGTTGAAGACCCGAAATATGTGTGCTTAATTATGCTTAACGAGCCAAAAACAAGTGGTTACGGTGGCGTAGTTGCGGCTCCAATTTTTAGAGAAACTACTAAGAGAATTGCTGGCTTAGATAATGATATTCAACGCAATTTAACTAAAGCGGAACAAGATGCTGAAGAGATTATTCGCGTACCGAGTCTAGTTGGTTTAGAAAAAAATCAATCTGAATATTTATTGAGCGAACTCGATATCCCGTTTCAGTTTAAAGGAAAAACTGGTTCTATAATTAGTCAGAGTATTGAGACTGGAAGCCCAATAGAACCTGGGCAGAAAATTATTCTCACCCTTTCTGAAACCTATGTAGCAGCTGATAGTGCAAACACTAATAAAGGATATGTACTAGTTCCTGAGTTACGTGGAATGAATATGCGAGTTGCCAATAATTTACTTGGTGAACTTGGCTTTAACACTAAAATGATTGGATCTGGAACCGTTTATGCTCAATTCCCTCTCAGGGGGGAAAGAATGCGCTTAAACAGCACTATTACTCTTCGTGGTAAAGCGAAATCACTAGAATTTGTATCTCAATCGGATAAAAGATAATTGACTATTAAAGAACTCATAGAGCTGGTTAATCCCCTTGATGTCTCCCGTACAAAACCGGAGGGTGAAATTGGTCCGCTTGTCCAAAATTCAAGACAAGTGACTGATGGAGCAGTTTTTATTGCTATTAGAGGCACTGAAGTAGATGGACATCTCTTTTTAGAAGATGCGATTCATAGAGGGGCCAAAGTTCTAATTTGTGAAGAATCCTTCTACACTGATGTACCTGGTGTATGTGTAATTGAAGTTGAAAACACTAGATCTCTCATCGGTTCTCTTGCACAACAATTCCAGGGAAATCCTGCAGAAAAGTTAAAAGTAATTGGTATTACTGGAACTAATGGCAAAACCACTACCGCTACACTTGTATATCAAATACTAACAGCTGTTGGTAGAAAAGCATCACTTTTAGGGACCGTTTCTAAAGTTATTAATGAAGAGGTATTAGAAAGCAAGCTCACCACTTCCGATCCAATTGAACTTGCCACTGATATGCGAGCTATGGTTGATGCTGGCTCTGAGTATTTAGTTATGGAAGTCTCTTCACATGCCCTGCACCAGCAGCGTGTTGGAGGAATTGATTTCTCTGTAGCTGCATTCACTAATTTAAGTCATGATCATCTAGATTATCACGAAACTTTAGAAGAGTACGCCAATGCCAAAAAACTGCTTTTCGATGGGCTGTCTGAGTCTGCTACAGCTGTAATAAATACAGAAGACGCTTTTGGTAAACTTATGCTAAACGACACCAAAGCTAAAGTAATGTCTTTTGGGTTTAATAATAGTAATGCGTCTGTCATTTCCAGCTCACAAAATGGTTTGGTGATTTCTGTTAATGGAACCGAAATAAAAACGCCACTTATTGGAACTTTCAACGCATTCAATGTCGCTCAAGCGTTCTTGATAGCTTGCGCTCTGGGTATTCCTTCTAGTAGAATTGTAGATACTTTAAATACCGCTACTGGAGCTGCCGGACGGATGGAAAGCGTTGATGTAGGCTTTAATTCACCAAAAGTAATAGTTGATTACGCACACACTCCAGATGCTCTTGAGAATGTACTTAAAACACTAAAAGAACTTAAAAACAAAGACCAACAGCTATATGTGGTATTTGGAGCTGGTGGAGATCGAGATACAACCAAGCGTGCTGAGATGGCTGAAATTTGTGAACGCTTAGCTGATGATATTATAGTTACTAGTGATAATCCTAGAAGAGAGAACCCGGATTTAATAATCGCCGATATCCTTCAAGGATTTTCAGGAACAGAGAACGTAACAACTATCACTCTTCGAGATGAAGCTATCTTTGCAGCTATTAAAAGAGCTTCTAATAACGATATTGTTCTCATTGCAGGAAAAGGCCATGAGGATTACCAAGAGGTTGACGGAGTTCGTCATCCTTTCGACGATGCTGTAATAGCGAGAAAAGCACTTCACCTAAAAAATGAAGGGGGCCTCTAATGCTGTTTGAATTATTCTATTGGCTCGACCAAACTTACGATGTACCAGGTACAGGAGCATTTGCATATATCTCAACAAGAACAGGTTTAGCTGCCGTTACTTCTTTGCTTATAAGTTTAATTATTGGGCATCGAATTATTAAATGGCTAAGTAGCATGCAGCTTAAAGAAGTTATTAGAGATGATGTTGGTTTAGATCATCAGTCCAAAGCAGGAACACCCTCAATGGGTGGTGTCATCATTATACTGGCTGTGCTTATACCTGCTGTGCTTTTTATGAAAATGGATAGCGTTTATGCACTATTAATCGTTTTTGTGACCATTGCGCTTGGGTTAGTAGGTTTCATAGATGACTATATCAAAGTAGTTAAGAAAGACAAAAGCGGTCTTGCAGGGCGCTTTAAAATTGCGGGGCAAGTTATTGTAGGGTTAGTAGTTGGTTCAACACTTTATTTCCACCCTAACTTCGCTGATGTAAATACACTTTCTACTGTTCCTTTTGTTAAAAACGTTAATATAGATTATGCTTTTTTAGGTGTAGAACTTGGATGGCTTATCTACATTCCTGTAGCCATTTTTGTAATTACAGCAGTAAGTAATGCCACAAATTTAACCGATGGTTTAGATGGGCTCGCTTCAGGAGTCTCTGCAATCTGTGGCTTTGTTTTTGCGATTTTTGCATACGTATCTGGTCGTACAGATTTTTCTCAGTTCCTCGATATTATGTATTTACCTGGTGCTGGCGAGCTAACCATTTTCTGTGCCGCTTTAGTAGGCGCTTGCATGGGCTTTTTATGGTACAACAGCAATCCTGCTTCCGTATTTATGGGAGATACTGGCTCATTAGCTCTTGGTGGAATTTTCGGTGCATTAGCCTTGATGCTTCACAAAGAACTTCTGTTACCTTTTGTTTGTGGAGTATTCTTTTTCGAAACACTTTCGGTAATTATTCAAACAACCTACTTCAAGTACACCAAAAAGAAGTATGGCGAAGGAAAACGAGTCTTTCTGATGGCTCCAATCCATCATCATTTTGAAAAGAAAGGTTGGTCAGAACAAAAAATTGTGGTCCGTTTTTGGATTATAACAGTCATGCTTGCCATTATTAGTCTTCTAACTCTCAAAATACGATGATGGATGTGAAGGATAAATATATCGTCGTGATTGGTGCAGCTCGAAGTGGTGTTGCAGCAGCCATTCTTCTTCAACAAGAAGGAGCTAACATCTTTGTGTCTGATTTCGGAAAAATTGGAGACCATCAAAAATTACGCCTTACAGTTGCCAATATTGAATTTGAAGAAAATGGCCATACACAAAAAGCTTTTGATGCCGATTTTGCGGTGGTAAGCCCAGGAGTTCCGACTGAATCTCCAATTATTCAGCATTATCTGAAAGAAAAGAAAAAAGTATTTTCTGAAATTGAAGTAGCTAGTTGGTTTACTAGTAATGATATCATTGCAATAACTGGAAGCAATGGAAAAACTACAGTTACTTCATGGATTGCTGACGTTTGGAAGCACGCAAATCACAACTATTCGCTTGCTGGCAACATTGGTTTTGCATTCTCAGAGAAGGTAAAAGCTGAGCACAATGATTTTATACTTGAGGTGAGTTCATTCCAACTCGACCACATTGAGACCTTTAAGCCTACAATAAGTTTATTACTAAACATTACTCCAGATCATTTAAACCGATATGGAAATAGTTTAGAAGCTTATGCAGCCTCAAAGTTCCGAATTTCTGAGAACCAAGACCAAAACGATTGGTTCATCTTCAATTATGACGACCCATTAATTCGAGATCATGTTGAAGCTTTAAAAAAGAAAAAAAATACCCCAAAAATTTGGGCTTTTTCTAATTCCACTGAGGTTCCTGAAGGAGCCTTTGTACGCGACGAACAAATTATCTTCAAATTTAACAATAAGGAAGAACCTCTGATGGCAGTGTACGAGATAGGATTAAATGGACGGCACAATCTAAGTAATGGTTTGGCAACGGCACTTGCTGCTCGCGCCGCTGAAATTAAGAACGAAGCCATTAGAGAGAGCTTAAAAACTTTTGTTGGAGTTGAGCATCGCCTAGAGATTGTACGGATTGTAGATGGGGTGAAATATATTAATGATAGCAAAGCTACCAATGTAAACGCCGTATGGTTTGCTTTAGATAGTTTCAACGAACCCATGACATTAATCCTTGGTGGGCGAGATAAAGGAAATGACTACACCGAATTATTAGATCAGGTTAAAGAAAAGGTTCACACCATTATTGCTATTGGTGAATCGAAAGAAAGAATTGAAGAACAATTAGGAACTGCAGTTCCCAACTTTGTTGCTGCAGAAAACATGTGGGCTGCAGTAAAAATGGCGAAGAAAGTAGCAAAACGTGGTGAAATTGTACTGTTAAGTCCCGCTTGTTCTTCCTTCGACATGTTCGACGATTACGAACATCGTGGAAGAGTATTTAAAGAAGAAGTAAACAAAATCTAAATGAGTTGGAGTTTTATTAACCATTAAAGCTTCGCAAAAAGAATACATGCTACACACCAGTCCAAATAGAAACATTAAGAGCATCTTGGGTACAAGCCCTGAAGATATCGACACAAAAACGCAAGGTAGCGACCGCGTTCTGTTAATGTCGGTTATTATGCTTATGATTTTTGGGATTCTTGCGGTGTATTCATCTATTGCTTACTTCGCCGAATCTAAGTCTACAACAGCATTTCAACTAGTTACAGGGCACATCATCAAGCTTGGTATTGCGTTTGTAGTAATGCTACTTGTCTCTAAAATCAATTACCATACTCTTGCTAAATTCAGTCGCTTAGGTATGGTTTTAAGCTGGATACTATTGATTTCTGTACTTGTTTTTGGTACTGCGCAATTTGGCGCCAAACGCTGGCTTAATGTGGGAGGATTTACATTCCAGCCTTCTACTTTTGCATCGGTTGCTCTCATTTTACACGTTTGTGTTCTTTTGGCTGAGAAACAAGATTATATCAAAGATTTCAAGAAGACTTTCCTACCTATTATGTTTTGGGTAATTGTTACTTGTGGCCTCATCGGCATTCAAGATTTTAGTAGTGCCGGGCTCCTTATGAGTATTTGCTTGATTGTTATGTTTATTGGTAGGGCAAGTGTTGTTCAACTAGGCTCTCTTGTTATTCTTGCTGTTTTAGGAGGTTCGATTCTTTTAGGTCAATCTGAAGTACGCCAAAGTAGAATTGATGAATATGTTCGTCAAATTAAAGACATAGAGAGTGCTGAGATACTTCAAGGAAGAGGTTATCAAGCCCAACAAGCACAAATTGCCATTGCCAAAGGCGAGTTGATAGGCGTTGGAATTGGAAAAAGTACGCAACGAGATTTTCTCCCAGCACCGTATAACGATTTTATCTTTGCAATCATCGCAGAAGAGTATGGAATGATTGGTGCCCTCACCTTAATTTTCTTTTTCACCCTCATTCTATTCCGTGGCGTAGTATATATCTCTAAACGCGCGGAAGATGATTTAGGAACATTGCTGGCAATGGGCTGTACACTCACCATCGTATTATTCGGCTATGTAAACGCTGGAGTGGCTAGTGGTTTACTTCCCGTAACAGGTTTGCCAATGCCTTTTGTAAGTTATGGTGGAACAAGTATGCTTTTTACCGGATTGATGGTTGGCATCCTTCTCAATATCTCGAAACACAACCGAGACAGGAGGCAATTGTTCTATGCATAATCCAAGAATATTAATTGCAGCAGGCGGAACGGGTGGACATGTTTACCCAGCTATTGCTATCGCTTCAGCTTTAAAAGAACAAAATCCAGACACTGAGATTCTTTTTGTAGGGACTAAGAATCATATGGAATGGAACGCTGTACCAAAAGCTGGTTTTGAGATTGTAAATGTATGGATAAGTGGTTTCCAAAGAAGATTCACGCTTAAAAACCTCTTGTTCCCCATTAAGTTAATAACAAGCATTTTCCAGAGTTTCAGCATTTTAAATTCCTTTAAACCTCAAGTTGTGGTTTCTTGTGGAGGCTACGTTGCAGGACCAGTTGGTTGGGTTGCTGCAAAAAAGAATATCAGCCTTGTGATTCAAGAGCAGAATAGTTTCCCTGGCGTTACAAATAGAATGCTTGCAAAATACGCCTCAAAAATATTTATCGCTTTTAAAGCCGCGTCAACATTCTTCCCAAATAGTGAGATTATTGAAACAGGAAATCCTACTCGTAATTCGCTAACCGCTGTTGAAAAAGAAGTGGGTTTAAAGGCTTTTGATTTCGATAGCACGAAGCCTGTGTTACTTGTGCTTGGTGGTAGTCTTGGTGCGAGATCTATAAACAACGCAGTTAAAGCAAACTTAACAGCTCTTGCCAGTGTGCAGCTTATTTGGCAGTGTGGTAGCCAGTATTACGATACTCTTTCTTCCGAAATAGATTTAAATGCGTATCCAAATGTGCGCTTACTTCCATACATAGAAAATATGCCTGAAGCTTATGCTGCTTCAGATTTGATTGTTAGCCGTGCTGGCGCTAGTTCTTGTTCAGAATTGATGCTTACAGGAAAACCAAGTGTGTTAATTCCTTCGCCTAATGTGGCGGGAGATCATCAAACACAAAACGCCAAAGCTATGGTTGAGGCTGGCGCTTCTGTACTCCTTATTGATGCTCATGCAACTCGCTCTTTACCAAGCGTAGTACACACGCTTTTACACGACCAAAGAAAACTATCTGCAATGACCAAAGCCGCATTAAAGCACGCAAAGCCTGATGCCGCCAAGCAAATTGCTAACGAAATTTTAGAACTCGCAAAATCCCGTTTGAACTGATGGAGCATAGAATAGAAACACAACCCGTTTTTGGTCGAACTCGCCACATTCATATGGTGGGAATTGGGGGAATTGGAATGAGCGGCATGGCCGAGATCCTACTCCAACGCGGATATAAAATATCTGGTTCGGACGGGGCGCGTAGCGAAACTACCGAGCGCTTAGAAAAGTTAGGTGCTACTATTTATTTAGGCCATTCCGAAGAAAATATTGAAGGCGCCGACGTTGTAGTTTATACTAGTGCCGTAAAAGCTTCTGAAAACCCAGAAACAAAAGCTTCGCTCGAAAAACGTATTCCAACTATTAAAAGAGCTGAAATGCTTGCCGAACTCATGAAAATGAAATTCGGTATTGGCGTTGCAGGTACGCATGGAAAAACAACAACTACCACAATGGTTGGGCATGTTGCCCAAGACGGACACTACGACCCGACAATTATTGTAGGTGGGAAAGTACATAGCTTTGACAAGACTAATGCTGTTGTTGGAAAAGGAGATTTAATTATAGTTGAAGCCGATGAGTTTGATCGTACTTTCCTAAGGCTCACTCCTTCTATTGCAATTATTACAAATATTGAAGCTGATCATTTAGATATCTACGACGACCTCGAAGACGTAAAAGGTGCGTTTATTGATTATGCGAACAAGGTGCCTTTTTATGGTGCTGTAATTGTCTGTTTAGACGATTCGAATGTAAGAAGCATTTTACCTCAGCTAGAGAAAAGAATTATCACTTACGGGCTAACACCTCAAGCACAAATTCGTGCAGTTGATATTCAAATGAATCAATTTACGAGTACGTTTACCGTAACAAACGATGGCAAAAAACTGGGTGTAATTACATTAAACTCGCCGGGCGATCATAACGTGAACAATGCGCTCGCAGCAGTAGCTACTGGAATTGAATTAAGTATAGATTTCAAATTGATTAAAGCTGGTCTTGAACGATTTTCTGGAGTTTTCCGCCGTTTTCAACGCAAAGCTGAAGAACAAGGTATTATGGTGATTGATGATTACGCACATCATCCAACCGAAGTACAAGCTACCCTAAACGCTGCCCACAAAGGCTGGCCTGATCGCAGATTAGTAGCTGTATTTCAACCTCATTTGTATTCAAGAACTCAAGATTTATACAAAGAATTCGGTCTTTCTTTCTTTGATGCTGAAGTTCTCCTAATCACTGATGTTTATCCATCACGTGAAAAACCTATTGAAGGCGTAACTGGCAAGCTTATAGCTGATACTGCAGAGCAGTATGGCCATAAAAAAGTTATCTATGTAGAGAACAAAGAGGATGTAACTGAGAAACTAAAGTCAATTACTAGAGCTGGAGATATTGTTATTACGATGGGCGCCGGAGACATTTATAAATTCGGTGAAGCCTTTGCAAACGATTTGAAATCTGGAACTTTTAAACCAACAACCGATAGTGAGTGAAACCACTCCACATATTGAAACTGAGTCGAAGAGACGGAGTCAACTTCCTATTATCACAGCCATTTTAATGATTGTTGGACTAGCTATGGTTGCTGCAATCTACTGGAATAGAAATGTGAAAGTTGATAGTGTCGAATTTGCTGGAAATTACTTCACTGACACAGAACAGCTTACTAAAACTGCAGCCGTTCCTTTTGGAGTAAACCCAGATAGTATAGATTTAGAAACAATTGTTCTTCGTTTAGAAGCACTTCATTATGTGAAAAAAGCGACTCCCTATATCGAACCAAATGGTGATTTAAACATCACTATCACAGAAAGAAAACCATTAGCTCTATTAATAAAAGATGCAAACCGAGTTTATGTAGATGCAGACGGTGTTCGTCTTCCAATTATAAAAGGTAAAACACAAAATCTACCGTTGGTTTATGGATTTAGTACTTCTTTCTCAAAAGACACCTTAAAAAGCGCTGCTTTTAGACAAATTAGAGACCTATTGGTTTCAGCTAGAACCAACAAATTTGGTTGGGCTACTATTAGTGAAGTAGCTTATAGCCAAGAAGACGGCGTAGTAGCTTTAAGCCAAGAAAATGGCGTAAAACTTCTTTTTGGAGAAAACGATTTCGATACAAAATTTGAGAATTGGAAAGCCTTTTATACGGAAGTAATTCGAGTTAAAGGGATCAACAAAATTCAACAAGTAGATTTAAGATTTTTAAACCAGGTGGTTACCCGTGAAAGTTAACAAAACATATTTAACACCTGATACTAGAACCAATTTAGCAATCAATAATATACACCGGTACTGACATGTCAGAACAAGAAAACATAATGGTAGGGCTGGACATCGGAACTACTAAGATTTGTGCAATCGTAGCTTCAATTGAACATAATCGTATTAACATTCTAGGAGTTGGTAAATCTCCTAGTGAAGGTCTTAATCGTGGTGTTGTTGTAAACATCGATAAAACGGTAAATGCCATAAAAGATGCTATAGCTCAGGCTGAACTTGCATCAGGTATTCAGGTTAATTCTGTTAATGTTGGTATTGCTGGCGACCATATTCGTAGCATGCGTAGCAAAGGCGTAATTACCATCAATAACCGCGACAACGAAATTACAGCACATGATGTTGAACGTCTGTTAGAAGATTGCCAACGTATTATGTTGCCTACCGATCAACAAATTCTACACGTAATTCCTCAGGAATTTGTGGTTGATGGACAAGATGGCATCAGTGACCCTGTGGGAATGAGTGGTATGCGTATGGAAGCTGAAGTTCACATTATCACTGGTTTAGTTTCGGCGGCAAAAAACATTTACCGTTGTGTTGAACGAGCTGGCTACCAAGTAGCCGATATCATTCTTGAGCCACTAGCATCTTCATATTCTGTTCTAGACGAAGAAGAAAAAGAAGCCGGTGTTGTTCTCGTTGATATTGGTGGAGGAACAACTGATGTAGCTATTTTCCAAGATAATACGATTCGGCATACTGCAGTAATTGCAATTGCAGGCCAAAAAGTAACCGATGATATCCGCTTAGGATTAAGCGTACTTGACGACCAAGCAGAATCACTCAAAAGAAAACATGGCGAAAGCTTTGCAGATATGATTCAAGAAGACGAAGTAATTACCGTTCCTGGAATTGCTGGCCGTCCTCCCAAAGAAATTACAAAAAGCATTTTAGCTAAAATTATTCAAGCTAGAATGGAAGAGATCCTCGAGATAGTTGGCATCGAAATTAAGCGCAGTGGTTATTCTGATTCACTAAGTGCTGGTGTGGTACTAACTGGTGGAGGCGCTCTTATTAAAAATATATGCCCATTGGCTAACGAAATCCTAGGTATGGATGCAAAAGTGGGAATTCCACTTGGTCTTACCGGTGGATTAGTTGAGGAAGTAAATAGCCCTGTTTATGCCACGGGCGTAGGCTTAGTTGTGCATGCTTTAAAAACAGGCGCAGACAGCAAAAAAAATATTGTATCAACTTCTCAAAAAGGCGGAAACAATATGGAACAGGTGATGGGAAAAATTGCCGACCGCATGAAGAGTTGGTTCAAAGAACTTTAGCAATCAGCAATCAAATACAACAAATAATAATCCAGTAAAATAATATAAACAGGAGTTATCATGGCTAACCATAATACTCGTTTCTTTTTTGACGAACAGAGCCAAGAAAACGCTAAGATAAAAGTAATCGGCGTAGGCGGCGGTGGCGGAAACGCTATCAATAATATGATAAATATGGGTCTAGACAGTGTAGAGTATATCGCACTGAACACAGACGCCCAAGCACTAAAAAATAGCAAGGCTAATATCAAAATTCAGGTTGGTACTACATTAACCAATGGATTAGGCGCCGGAGCTCGACCAGAAGTTGGCCGAGAAGCTATTGAAGAAAACCGACATGAAATCGAGGAATCACTCGAAACTGCAGATATGATTTTTGTAACTGCAGGTATGGGCGGTGGAACAGGAACTGGGGGTGCTCCCGTTGTTGCTGGAATGGCAAAACGTAAAGGCATTTTAACCGTTGGTATTATTACCACTCCTTTTGAATGTGAAGGAAAAATCCGTAAGCGTTACGCACTAGAAGGAATTACAGAACTTAAAAAGAATTGCGATACAGTAATTGTTATTCCAAACGAACGTTTGCTCGACATTGCCGACGAAAACACATCTTTAGTTGAAGCTTTTGCACTAGCAAACGAGGTGCTTTATAATGCCACACGTGGTATCAGCGACCTCATCCTAATGCCAGGCTTAATAAACCTCGATTTTGCAGATGTAAGAACAACGATGACAGACGGTGGTGCTGCAATTATGGGCTCAGCTACAGCTGAAGGTCCTGACCGTGCAGAAATCGCTGCTCGTGCTGCTATAAACTCTCCACTACTCGACGGCGTAAGTATTCGCGGTGCAAGAAGCGTATTGGTTAACATCTCAGCAGGTTCCGGTTTAGGAATGCGCGAAACAACCACTGCTACAAGTATTGTACAACAAGAAGCTGGCGACAACGCAGAGATTATTCTAGGAACAGTTCTTGATGAGTCCTTTGGTGACGAAATCCGTGTAACAGTAATTGCTACTGGGTTTGAACTTACTGAAGATCGTACTACAGTAAAAGTAGCACCAAACGCTCCTCTTAGAGCTGCTGCTGAAAATATCGCTCGCACTCAGACAGCTAAAGTAGATGAAGTTCCATCTCGTTTTAATCGCACATCAAATGATTATTACAAAGGGGAAGGAAATCTAAAAAGATTAGACACTCCTTCTTACTTACGACGTGATTTATCTGCAAAAAATGATGAAATTATTGACCGCAATGAGTCAAATGATTATCGCGAAGAGGAATACAAAGCTGAAGAAAGACAAGCACCAAAAGACAACATCGCTCCTTTCCAAAGCCGTACAGAGCGCATTAAAAAGGATGATTCAGATCAACCAGCGTTCTTACGCAAAATCATGGATTAATCTTTTTAAATATGATGGATACCTGGTAGTTGTAAGACGCCTTGGAATAGGAATCTCC
>JBLWWM010000001.1:0-936582 GCA_048267905.1 Balneola sp. | reverse complement strand
GAACGTTTTTTAGCAACAAGCAACTACCCTTGGTTAAGCACATAACCGCAATTCTTTTTTTAGAATATAATTAAACTTCAACATAATCCACGACGGTCAAAGCTCGTATTACCTATGATTTTGTCCAATACTCAGACCTAAGGTTCTGAATTGATTTATCCTCTGGAAACAGGAGGTTCAGAAGATATTTCGCAAAAGTATTACAGAATGGAAAAAAGAGTAAAAATCCCATCTATAAAATCACGCCTTCCATAGAGACAATATAGCCGAACGTCTATTACTCTTTTATAAAGAGTCCAATAACATGACCTTTGGAGTGAAGATTAAAAACACTCTAAATGAGATCAGAAATCGAATTTAAAAGGCTGTTTTTAGCGCTAATACAAAATGTATTAAGCATTGAAATTATCAAGGAAACGATATAAAACTATAATCCACAGTAAGATGAACAAGAAGAAAATAATCATAGGTAGTATAATTTTAGCAGCCGTTACTATTGGAGCTTATGGCCTTTTTAATGATAACAGCACTGCTATTATTGAGGCAGAAACGATTCTAGCTAAGAAAGCGAATGTTACAACCATGGTTACCGCTACAGGAACCATAGAGCCAATTACACAAGTTGAAGTTGGTACACAAGTTTCAGGAGTTGTTGAGAGAGTTTATGTAGACTATAACAGCGTTGTAACAGAAGGGCAGCTTATTGCTGAACTGGATAAAACCAACCTAAAAGTTTCTACTACACAAGCTCAAGCAGCTTATGACAATGCGGTAACACAAACTACTTATTTGAAAACGATATATGATCGTCAAAAAGATTTGTATGAAAGAAATGTGATTAGTAAATCAGATTATGATTTAGCTGTATATAATTATGAAACCTCAAAAGGGACACAAATACAGCGCCTTTCAGATCTTGAAAAAGCTAAAACAAATCTAAGTTATGCAGACATTTATTCTCCTATAGATGGAGTTGTTCTGTCTAAAGATATAGATGAAGGACAAACCGTAGCTGCTAGTTTCAGCACACCAACACTCTTTACGATTGCGCAAGACTTAAAAGAAATGCAAGTAGAGGCTGATATTGATGAAGCAGATATTGGATACGTAAACGAAGGGCAACGTGTAACTTTTACCGTTGATGCTTATATCGGCGAAACTTTTGATGGTATCGTAACTCAAGTTCGATTGGATCCAACAGTAACTTCAAATGTAGTAACCTACACGGTTGTTATAAAAGCTGAGAATCCTGACTTGAAGCTGAAACCAGGTTTAACTGCAACTATTTCTATTTACACATTAGAATTGAACGATGTGTTAACAGCTCAAGCCAAAGCGATTAACTTTAAACCTACACAAGCACTTTTAATGGCTTATAATCAACAACTACAAAATTCAGAGCCACCAAACGGTCCACCGCCAGCTGGTAATGAAATCAGTGAAGGCACAACACTTTGGGTTCTTGACGAAAGCGGAACTATTTCACCTAAAACGGTAACACTTGGTGCCAGTGATGGAGTAAACGTTCAAATACTAAGTGGCGTCGAAGAAGGAGAGAAGTTGGTGTACAGCATGAAAAGTGTGAATAACATCGAAGTTAGTGCAGAAGGCCCTGGTGAAAGCCCATTTATGCCACAACGCCCAGGCGGTAAAAAATAGGTGTTAGCCATGAGCAAAGAGATTATCAAAATAGAAGATTTAAAGCGTGAGTTTGTAATGGGAACTGAAACAGTTCACGCTTTGAGAGGTATTTCATTTACTATTAAGGAAGGTGAATTTGTGACTATCATGGGTTCTAGTGGTTCAGGAAAAAGCACGATGCTTAATATCTTAGGCTGCTTAGATCAACCAACTTCAGGGCTGTATGAAATTGACGGTTTGAAGGTGAAAGACATAAGCAGAAATGAACTTGCTGCTATCAGAAATGAAAAAATTGGATTCATCTTTCAGTCGTACAATTTGTTGGCTAGAACTTCCGCTTTAGAAAATGTAGAGCTTCCGCTTTTATATAACAGTAAAGTATCTTCTGAAGAGCGAAGAAAACGAGCAATAGATGCCTTAGAAAAGGTTGGCTTGGCAGATAGATTAGATCATACACCATCTCAACTTTCGGGCGGACAACAACAACGCGTTGCCATTGCCAGATCGTTAGTGAACAACCCAGTTATGATTCTGGCTGATGAAGCCACAGGAAACCTTGATACTAGAACTTCATACGAAATTATGTCTCTATTTCAAGAGCTAAACAAACAAGGCATTACCATCACTTTTGTAACTCACGAACCTGATATAGCCACTTTCAGCAGCAGAACGATCGTCTTAAAGGATGGACACGTTGTTAAGGATTATTTGAACGAGAATATACAATCAGCGAGCAAAGAGCTTGCAAAACTTCCTAAGGAGGACAACTAACCATGAGAGTATTTAATCTAGTTAAAATTTCTTTTAAAGCAATTGTCCTCAATAAAATGAGAACGTTGCTTACCATGTTGGGAATCATAATTGGTGTGGCTTCTGTAATTGCGATGCTCGCGATTGGTGAAGGTTCCAAAGAAAGCATACGAGCTACCATCTCAAATATGGGTTCTAATATGATTACGATTAGACCTGGTGCTGATGATAGAGGTCCTGCAAGAGGTAGTGGTGGGAACGTGCAAACATTAACACTTCAAGATTACGAAGTGATTAAGGAACAAAGTGAATTGATAAGTTACATCACACCTGTTGTTAATAGTGGTGGACAGGTTATTAATGGTTCTAACAACTGGCCAAGTTCTATTTATGGTGTTAATCCAGATTATCTAAATATAAAAGTTGTCGGTTTACAAAGTGGTAGTATGTTTACAGCTGCAGAAGTATCATCCGCTTCTAAAGTGGTGGTCATTGGGCAAACCGTTGTCGATAATGTTTTTCCGGATATCGAAGATCCTGTTGGGCAAATGATTCGTTTCAATAATATTCCGTTTAAAGTAATTGGAGTATTAGAAGAAAAAGGGGAGAATACCTTTGGCCAGGATCAAGATGATGTTGTAATTGCGCCTTTCACAACCGTACAAAAACGTATTATGGCAATTGATTATTTAAATCAAATTATGGCTTCTGCTATTAGTGAGGATGATGCTCCTGAAGCAGTTACTCAAGTAACAGAAATATTACGATCTCAACACAAATTAACAGATAATGAAGAGGATGATTTCTCAGTTCGCTCTATGGAAGAACTCATTTCAACATTTAGTTCAACCAGTGAAATGTTAACCATACTTTTGGTTGCTGTAGCTAGTATTTCTTTGCTAATTGGTGGGATTGGAATCATGAACATCATGTATGTTTCTGTGAAAGAACGTACCAAAGAAATTGGTCTACGAATGGCAGTAGGAGGTAGAGGCTCCGATATTTTGATGCAATTTTTGATTGAAGCAATTATGATAAGTATCACTGGTGGAGTTTTAGGCGTATTGTTAGGACTTAGTGCAACAGTGTTTATTGAGGAATTCCTAAATTGGCCAACTAGTGTTGCTTTATACTCTATCATCATTTCTTTTGCCGTTTGTGCAATAACAGGTATCTTTTTTGGATGGTACCCTGCACGTAAGGCTTCTTCATTAGATCCGATAACTGCTTTACGTTATGAATAATGACTATGTATAAAAATAAAAAAATTACAGCTTTTTCTCACGTACTTGTCTGGTTTGTCTTGTTCAGTATGCCTTATGTTTTGTCATACGGACAAGACCAAGACTTGAGCAGGGTAATAGCTCACTTCTGGATTCCGATGTTTTTTTATGGGATTATTTTCTATATCAATTACTTCGGTTTAATAGACAAGCTGCTTTTTACTAAGAAAACGCTTCAGTTTGTATTCTTGAACATCGCAGTTATTACGGCGTTCATTTTGCTAAAAGAGTGGATTGAAGACAGTTTTTTTCAGGATATAATCAGAAAACCGTCTGAGGAAAATGGGGTAGTAGGGCCACCTCTCAAAATGATATTATATATTCAGATGCTATCCTATATGGCTCCACTGTTTCTTTCAATTGCGATGAAAACAACGAAACGATGGGTTAAAACAGAGGCCGAACAAAAGGAGTCAGCGAATATAAAATTGCAGTCAGAATTACAGCATTTGCACTATCAGCTACAACCGCATTTCTTTTTTAACTCGTTGAATAATATTTACTCTTTGGTTGATATTTCTCCTGAACAGGCTAAAAAGTCAATCCATAGCTTGAGTAAGCTAATGCGCTATATGCTGTATGAAACGAATATGGAGCTGGTTCCACTTTCGAAAGAAATCGATTTTATGAAGAAATATATCGATTTGATGAAGCTCCGTGTTTCGGATAAAACCGTGGTTGACTATAGTTTTCCTTCAGAAGAAACAGGTATTCAAATAGCACCGTTATTATTTATCTCTTTAATTGAAAATGCTTTCAAACATGGCGTTTCTGCAAGTAAAGAAAGTCGTATTGAAATCAACATGACCACAAACGATAAAGCCATTTCTTTTGAAATTAAGAACAACAATTTTCCTAAAAAACATGACGATAAAAGTGGTTCGGGAATTGGAATTCAGAATTTAGAAAAACGACTAGATTTGTTGTACTCTAATAAACATCGTTTTGAAAGCGTTGTGAAGGATGAACACTTTGTAGCCCATCTAGAAATTGAAACTGCTTGATATGGAAAATCTGAAAATCACCTGTGTCATTGTTGATGATGAGCCTATTGCTCTAAATTTGGTAGAAAGTTATGTAGAGAAAACCCCATTTCTAATTCTTAAAAAGAAATGCAGTAGTGCCATTGAAGCCATGGAGTTCTTGAAAGCAGAACCCGTAGATTTGCTGTTTCTGGATATTCAAATGCCCGATTTAACTGGGATTGAGTTTTCAAAAATGCTACCCAAAGAAACACGAGTTATTTTCACCACAGCATTCGATCAGTACGCCCTAGAAGGTTTTAAAGTAGAGGCTCTTGATTACTTATTAAAGCCATTTGATTACGCCGAGTTTTTAGCAGCAGCTAACAAGGCAAATACTTGGTTCAGCTTAGTAAAAGGAAAACAGCAAACGACGCTTTCAAAGGAGAAGGAATTCCTTTTTGTTAAGTCTGACTACAAACAACTCCGTATTAAATTAGCCGATGTTCTGTATTTCGAAAGCCTCAAAGATTACATCAAAATATGGTTAAAGGATAACCCGAAGCCGATTTTAACACTTATGACTTTAAAATCTCTAGAGGAAGAACTTCCTAAAACCGAGTTTATGCGTGTGCATCGTTCTTTTATAGTTTCTTTAAAAAACATTGAGGTGATAGAACGCAGTCAAATCATTATCAATAATCAACGTATAGCGGTTTCAGATCAATATAAACCTACATTTATGGAATTCGTTAACCGTAATTCCATCAATTTTGATTGAGGTTTTTAAAGCATTCTGGAATGGGTTTGTTGAAAGTCGCACTCCTTAAAATCACTTTAGGGAGTCTTAAGGAGTAGCTTTTCACTCATCATTTTTTTGTTAGAATCCGAGTTGGTGCATTTCAAAATGGAGTCTAGATGCACTTCGAACTTAGTTTTTTTAATTGTTAGTTAACTCTATCGCTTTTTCTAAAACAACATCTTTATCCGATAAATAATCATCAAGGAAATCTAGCACCGTATCTGTTTGGTTACCATAGTAGGCAAAGCTCTTTAAGGTCAATAAAGCGGTTTCTTCATTGATTCCGGTTAAACAGTAGTTGCTTTGGCAAGGATGATTTTTACTAACTAATGGAACAGATGGCGGATTCTCAACTAGGGGTATTAATGTGATTAGCTCACTATTTCCTGCAATTTTAATATTGAAAACATCTGGCGAATTTAACGCATAAGGAATGAGTGAGGTGTTTTAACCGTTAAACATTCTTTTTTTTGGGATTTCAATATCTGCTTGTGAGTTGATATGCGAATATATAATCGGCATAATTTCACTAATAGATTTCCCATTGATCTGTGTGATTTCTTGGCCGATTTGAACGTGATCTTTGTTTGTTAAATGGTCTATTACATATAGTTTATCATCAATAAGTCTTGTTAGTAAAGGGAAATACTCTATAGGTCTTAGTAATTAACTCTGTTGATTAAAAAAGTCAAGTGAAGTATGTCCACAATCAACATGGGCAAAAACTTCACTCACTTTCCAAATAGAATCTTTCTTGGTTGTTTTATTATCGATCTCGGCTCTTAGCTATTCTACTTTTTTATCGAAATCAGGTTTTAAAGTAAACTCGTTGAGGGCAGGGTGATAAAAGGATAACGTATCTAACAGCTCATCATAATCCGATAAATAGTATTGCTATTGTTTTCTTAATCATAGTATTACTGAAAATTCAATTACGATTATAATTGGTGTTACCATAGTTCTAGTTTTTCAATTTTGTCTTCAGAGCTTTGTAATAATCCCAAAGTAGAATATGTATGTTCGAGAAGTATAAATAGGCATTGAAATAGAGGCTCCACCTGTTAAATTCCATTTATCATTCAATGGATGCTCAAGGCCGATATCTAAAGGTAAATTATATCTCCAAAAGGATTCCTTAAACTCACCATCTTGATACCATAAAGTATATTTAGGTCCAAAATTTAATTGAGAATGTAATGCCAATTTTCCAGCGATTGGCGTTTTTAAACCTGCAGTAAATAAAATAGAAGTTCGATATACGTTAATATCTGCATCAGGATTAATTTGATATTGCGTATAAATCCCTTTCACATCTTCTTTTATCTGCTGAATTCTTGCTCCAAACATAAAAGTTATATGTTTTCTTTTTAGTTGTTTCCCAACTTCAAAATCAAACATATAACCACCAAGATAATCGTGTTCATCACGATTCAATACTTCTGGATTAAGTGGTTTATACTGCTGATGAACATAACCAACCCTTGATTGTAAATATGTTTGCGCATTTGAAGAGCTGATGTTAATAAACGATATAAATACAGAACAGAAAATAACTGCATACGCATTTGGTATGATTTGATTAATAATATGTTTATAGTTTATGTTTGCAAATAATTTCATTTCTTTTTTTAAAATTGATTTGGGATTATTGAATTTAGTTGTCAAAGATTAGTTCAAAATTTTGGTTAGAATCTCTGTATAGATTAACTAGATGGATTTATAAATGAACTTTAATGGAAATCTAAATTCGCAAAGAAAGGGAAAAATTATCGTTCACTTAAGTTAAGAAATGAAAACATTTCTGGATTTTCCTTGTATTCAGCATTGCTTTCGAACGACTTAGTGATGGTGGTTTGATTCCTAAAAATCCTGCTAATTGATGTTGCTGAACTAGTTAGATTCCTCCAAATATCGTAACCAATATATTTTCAAGCCTAATGACTGGATCTGGTATTAACGGCCGCAACTTCTTATAAACTCTAATCCTAGCCTCTAATGGGATGACGCTGGATAAGGCAAGCTAATATAGTTGCTCTAACTATTTTTCATCCTAACTTTATATTCCGTAATAGAGTATTGAATAAGATTAAGGCTATTGATATTCTTTGGTCAGTGTAAATAATCGTTCATTGTCGTTAAGATCTTTATCTATCAAGAGAAGGTGTGGGTCAACCACTACTTTAACAGGCTTTTGAGAAACAGTCAGTTCTATCACCTTCTGCTGTTCCTTGATCATATACTTCTCTAAGTTGATAAGACTTTCTTCTCCGTTATCATCCTCTGTGTAGATTCCCAACTCAATCCAATCGTTTAAATGAGTGGGTTTGTCGGTACCTAGACTGTCTGTTTTCGTTTTATTGAAATCAAGTATAACAACTACTTTGTACTGATTTTCAGAAAGCTGCTTATAGTCTGCTTGGGTGATCTTATTATCATAAACAGTAATCGATTCAAATAAATCATCAATGAGATATTGCAAGCTATCAGGAGTAACATCTCTGAAATAGGGGATCAAGTTTTTGGTAGTTGGATAGCTTTCGGTGTTCATCTTTTTATGTCCATCTAGACTATTCCAATCTTTAATAAAACGTTGTAGCGCTTTGTTTACACTATCCTCAGAGACATAATGTTGAAATGTATTCATAGCTAGTAATCCCTTTCTGTAATACACGTATTCTTGTCCTGATTCGACCAAAGCCAAGGGCATTTCTTTAATCTCTTCACGAGAACGGTTTTTTAGATATTGCCTCATATTCCATTTTAAGATCTGAGTTACTTTAGTTTCAGAATATTCTTTTCCGAACACCATTAGTGCAGAATACTGAGCTAATGTTTCTGAAATCATGGTTTGTCCTTGCACATTAGCAGGGTTGATCTGATCTCCCCACCATTGGTGAGCCATTTCATGCGCGGTGATATAGAATGGCATGTCTACATCTTCATCATCTGTGATATCCATGATAAACCCAATTCCTTCTGAAAAAGGCACCATGCTAGGAAATGATTGTGCCCGTTCATTATAAACGGGCGATTCTACAATTTTCATCACCTGGTACTGATAAGGACTAAAGTGTTCACTGTAATAAGCCAGCGAACGTTTCATACCATTCATCATGCGATCGAGGTTGAACTCGTGTCCTTGGTGATAATAGATTTCAAGGTTAACAGGTTGCTCTAGATTCGTATTAATTGGAATCCATTCTTCTTGCATAACTTTATAACGAGCGGAAACAACTGGATAGAAATTCGACATCGGTTTATCCATTTTATAATGGAAGTATGTTCGATTTCCTTCTGACCAAGTTCTTTGCAAATAACCAGGAGCAACAGTTGTTTGGCTGGTGTCGGTACTCACTATCATCTCGAAATTAATTTCTTCTCCGTCGCCGTTAGACTTCCCATCAGTAAGCCAATTTGGATCCTCAATATCCGCAGTTCTTACTTTTGGAGTCAGACCATATTTTGCACGAATATCTTTATCTTCGAGTTCAATGTCTTCATTATATCCTATGGTTGGGAAGTGATAATTGTCAATTACCGTACCGTTGTAAACAACATAAGTATTCGGCTGCTCAGCGAATCCGTTGGTTGTATAGGTTTGATGAAAATCCATGGTTACAGAATCTCTTGGTTCAATTGGCTGATCTAAGACGAGCGTTAAAAAGCCAAATTTGTTATAAGTACTGTCAATTTTTGAACCTTCTTGAATAGAGAGAGAGGCTAGTTTTATTTCATCGGTAGGGAATTTCTGAATATAAACTTCACTAATAGGTGCATCAGTTTTATTTACTAATACATAAGATCCCCGTAGCGAATAATTCCGTTCGTAAGGATACATATCCAGAGAAAGGTTTACATCAACGATTTTAGGTTGGGGGAGATGTTGAAGGGGTTTCAGTAATTGCTCATATTCAGCTCGATACGCTTCCTGCGTTTTTCGGGAAGTATATGAGTTGAGGATATTGGTATTGTAGAAAATATAGCTTCCCGATAAGGTGAAAATAAGCAGTGCTATTGCCCCGAATTGTTTTAATGGCTTGGTGAAGTGGATTTGACGCCATCGATTTTTGAAACCCATTTCAGTACCTCTCACCGAAAAAAGAACAGCGATTAAAAACAAGAGCAGAGAAATAGCACCCCAGTAGACTTTGAACCAAAGGTGAGGTTCCAGAAAATGACCATATCCATTCATATCAGAATAGCTAGTTATGGGAGATCCTCCCAATGTTAACAAGTCGTGGTCTATTCCCATGAGTTGAAACCCAATGGTGAAAAATGCAAGAACTATGATGATCACTAGTTGTGCCAAAAACTTGTGGTTAACAAGAACCTGAAATAGGAAGCATATCATGCTCAAAAGGAAGAGGAAAGGAAATATCTCAACAAAAAAACCTGCTAAATACACAGTCAGTTCAAACTCATAATAGCCTTTCGTTATTTGGAAAATAATGCCGGCACCAATCATAGTAAAGAAGAGAAATACAATAACTAGCATGAGCCCCATAAACTTGCCTGCTAAGTTTATCCAATCAGACATAGGTAAGGCATCGTAAAGTGTATTGATTTTTATATCGCGCTCTTTCCAAATCAATTCTCCTGAATAAAACAAGATAATAGCGAGAAAGAAAATAAAAGTAAGCTCGACTAATTCCCCTACAATGATATAGGTAGTGGGGTAATTATCAACTCCATAAGTAGTAGTTAGATTGAACGAGTTTAGGTACAGGATCCCTGTTCCACAAAGTACAATAGCCCAAAAGGAAACTTCCTTTACAATAGATTTTACGCTAAAAATTGAATGCTGGAAAAACTGAATTAGAAAAGAAAGTACGCCTCGCTCTGGAGTCGAATAGGGAATAGAACCGAGCTCAAGGCTTGGGTTGGAGGTATCCTCAAGCTCTGATGAAGCGTTGATCTGTTTTTTTGAAGCAGTTCCTCTCACCACATTAAAGCTGAATCCAAAATATCCAATGACCAAAGCAATAGCACCAATACAAAGCCAAAGTAGTCGATTATAGAGCAACACACCTTCCATTGGAATCATAAGTGAATTGCGTTCTAATACCGTCCAAATACCGGTGCTTATTCTTACAGTTTGGAACGTAAAAGGTTCAAGAAGAGCGGTAAGGAAAAGGTCATCTGTTCCCTTGGCTAGGTTAATTGCTAAGATATATACCATCAAAAAGAAAAAGCCTTGAGTATATACTACCAGTAATTTTCGGCTGAGAGCTCCAGTAACAAAGAAGATAGCGCCACCATAAAATAAAGTAGGCAATACAAGAAATAGAAAAGGCTGTACATAATGCCAGAAATTGAACGGAAGCATAACTTCGGCGTCATGCCATGGCATAAAATTGCCTACAACCATACCCCAAAGTAACCCACTAAAAACAAATACTAGTATTACGAACGAACCCAAAAATCGACCAAATAAATAGTCTCTTTTTTTGATGGGGTTTACAAACATCAGAGATTCCATTTTATGATCGAAATCTCTCAAAATGGCTACTCCCATAATCATAGAGGTTATCATCATGAACAAAGCTGAGGCAATTCCCATCGTTCTTGCAATGATAATGGGAGCATTTTTCTTTAACGGACCAAGTTCACCTTCAAAAATGAAGTCAACAGCGAAGATGGAACACAAGAAAAGAATGATAAAGTATAGGTACGTATCAGGACGACGAAGCCGATAATTAATTTCAAATTTGAATATTTCGTACAGCATAAGAAGTGAGTTTAAATTTTGGAATAAGGAGTTCAGTGACGATTAGGGGAGGTTTAGTGTCTTCCGAATACATGAGAGAAATAAACATCACTGAGTTCAGCTTCTACTGGCTCGAAGCCGTTACCTGGTTCACTTTCACTTAAAATGTGAATGATGGGCTTTCCTTGAAAAAGCCGTTCAGCGATCACTACATATTCGTCTTTATAGGCTTCAAGTTTTTTCTTGTGAATCGTCTTGCTGAATACTTTGCCTTTTATGTCCTCAATGGCTTTTGTAGGACTTCCTTGAACTAGTACCTCACCTTTATTGATAATGGCCATGTTAGTACAAAGCTCCTTTACATCTTCAACAATGTGAGTAGACAGAATTACGATGGTCTCCTCACCCAATTCACTCAATAGATTGTGAAAACGATTCCGTTCAGTGGGATCAAGTCCAGCTGTAGGTTCATCAACGATGATTAACTTAGGGTTAGAAAGTAAAGCTTGAGCTATTCCGAAACGTTGTTTCATACCTCCTGAATATCCGCCGAGATTCTTTTTACGGACTTCATATAAATTTGTCTTATGAAGTAAAACTTCGACTATTTCCTTTCGTTGCTTTCGATTGGTGATGCCTTTAAGAACGGCCAAATGGTCGAGCAATATCTCGGCAGAAATTCTAGGGTAAACGCCGAATTCTTGAGGCAGATACCCAAGTACTCGTCGAATTTCCATCTTATCTTTCAAAACATTTAGGTCGCCCAAAGTTATAGATCCTTCATCTGGGTCTTGTAACGTTGCGATGGTTCGCATTAAGGTTGATTTTCCTGCTCCATTTGGGCCAAGTAATCCAAACATTCCCGTGGGTATATCTAGGGAAACATTATTTAGAGCTTGTACTCCGTTTGAATAGGTTTTGGATAAATGTGAAATAGTAAGTTGATTCATAGGTCTAGTATGCTGTGTATATTTTCAACAAATCTAATTACGCAATTCCATCTTTTTAATTAGCAGGGATGAACAATAACCTAGAAGGGGCATAAAACAACTTCTTGTCGCTGAAGTTACTTTGTCATCAAACTTTATAAGTTGAGCACCTAAGAAAGGTTGTTTATCAAGTTCTTTGTGCCGAATGGGATACTTGAGTACTTTTAGTGATGATTACATTTATAAAAAAGCGCGGACTGCTATTTATAATTCTGGGATATCTCATCTTATTTTTAATGATGGTGGTTTCAGAGGGAATGGAAGATGGAGCGGATATGGAAACCACTTCCGCTTTGGGTATGTTTATTTTTACCTTAGTAGTTACTATTCCATGGGTGATTTGGAAAATCAGGTCTGTCATGCAGTTGAAACATGAGAAGGCTAAAACGGAGCTTTTACATTTAAAAAGTCAGGTTAACCCTCATTTCTTTTTTAACACTTTAAATAACCTGTATGCTTTAGTAGGTAAAGATTCTGTTAAAGCGAGAGAGATGATATTGAAGCTTTCGGATATGATGCGCTACAGTATTTATGAGGGGCAAAAAGATTGGGTAAATCTAGAACAGGAGGTAGAGTATCTGCAGAATTATATCGAGCTACATAAGATGCGCTATCATAAAGAAATAGATATTTCATTTATGTTAGATATTCAAGAAGAAGGGTATCAGATAATGCCTTTATTATTTATCATACTTCTCGAAAATGCTTTTAAACATGGCGTTGAAAAATTGAAAGAAGGGGCTTACATCAAACTCAATATGATTGCTAATCAACAGATTCTTAATTTTTCAATCGAAAATAACTACGATATTGAAGGTTCAGAAGAACAGGGTATAGGGTTGAAAAACCTAAAACGTAGATTGGAGTTAATGTATCCTAAAAAGCATTTTCTTTCTACCTCGTGTGAAGATGGTGTTTATAAAGTTCATTTATCAATTAAGTTCTTATGATAAACTATTTAATTATTGATGACGAATACTTAGCACACGAAGTGATAAAAGATTATTGCGATATGCTCCCCAATATGGAGCTGATGAAGAGCTGCTACGATGCTCTTGAAGCCTTTGAATACCTAAGTGAGCATACTGTTGATTTAATCTTTTTGGATTTAAATATGCCGAAACTGAAAGGATTTGAATTTCTGAGAACACTTCCGCATCCTCCCAAAGTAATTGTTAGCACGGCTTATGCGGAATATGCATTAGAAGGTTATGAACTTAATATTTCCGACTATCTACTTAAACCATTTAGTTTTGAACGATTTTTGAAAGCGGTTAATAAAGCAGTTGGTTCATCAAAAAGAGTAACTGCGATTCCTACTGAAAAACTAACGGAAATACCGAAGACCATTTTTCTAAGAGAGAATAAGAAGTATACCCAAGTTGAGATCGACTCGATTCTATTTTTAGAAGCTTCTGGGAATTACACTAAAGTTATTACTAAGAATGAAACGCTGACTATTCGAGAGAAAATCTCGGAGCTTCTAAATTCTTTCCAAGCGGAAGATTTTATTCAGATCCATAAATCTTTTGCGGTTGCTGTAAAGCATATCAAAAGTATAGAAGGGAACCGGGTTTTTATTGAAAATTATGAAATCCCAATTGGGAAGATGTACAAGGCTAATCTAGCTGCAATTTTAGGATGATTGGTAATTGGCCAAATCCGACATTCTAACTAAAAGACCGAACATTCACTCTCTGATTTACATCAAGCGTGAAATTTGTCTCCCGCCCCCGAGAATTGATAGGAACTGCCTAACTCTAATAATTTAAATCTAAAACAGGAATTGACCGTGAGAAGATACGCCTCTTTGGGTATGGATAGGGCAAAACCTGTTTTGTCTCAGGGTGAGGATTGTGATGGTAACAACCACAGTCATCCTATGCTTGAAAAAGATCTTCGCAGTTTTAAGAAAGCAACGACTAGGTGACGCATCTATTTGGACTATACCCTAACATCACCCCAACATTTATTGAAACAAAATCAGCTTAATTACGACTTACAGTGAGTCGACTATTTCAGTGTACATAAGATAGAACAATATTCATCCCTAAGAGCTCAAAACACCTTTGTTTTGAGTATTAATACCTACTTCATGAGCCATTCAACAAAACTAATTACTTTTTTCCTTATTAATCTATTACTCGCATTAGCGGTAAGCGGGCAATCCCTAACTCCCCAAAATGCTAGCATCAAAAGTGAGTTGATAAAGTCTGAATCTTACCAAATGAATTGGTTGATGTTGCAAGATTCTACCGAAATACAATTAGCCGTTATAACAACAGAGATTCAACAAATGGCAGATGAATCTCTTTTCATCACGAAAGTAAATATACCAAATGCCACTATGGAGTGGGTGGATAGTACCATTGTTAAAAGTGAGAATCTGGCGCCTATTTATCATTCATCTCATAATCAAAGTAGAGATATGGTTATCAACTTTGGGGAGACTATAACAGGCTTCCATCTAGATAAGAAAACGAATGAGAAGATTGTACTTAATGAAAAACCAACGGAACTGTATTTTGACAGCAATAGCTATCAACATTTAATAAGGTGGCTGCCTTTGGAAGAAAACTATACTAAAACCATTTCTATTTTTGATTTTAACCCCGATAAAAAAACAGGGATTCTAAATGCCATCATTAAAAGTGTGGAAAGTGACACGTTTCTAATTAACAATATTAGGAGAGAAGTGTGGAAAGTGTCGGTTGTAGATGAAATTTCTGATTACAAAGTCTTAAATACCTTTTTTATAGATAAAGACACTAGAGAACTACTCAAACAAGAAATTGAAATGCCTGGTCGTAAGATGACAATGGAGCGGATGGACAATTAAAGAACTCTAAACTCCTTAAAAAGGATTTTATCCACTTTATAAGACCAAAACTGTAGCGACATCACATCATGGTAAAGTGGAGAAGTGGTTGTTTCTTGAAATCGCCATTTTAGGGGACGTTTCAATTCTAAATCATAGTCGAGCTTGTTCTTCAATCCACTTATTAAAATGAGTACGGAATTCGTGTTGTTGCCAGTTACACCCTTTGTAAAAACACCAATTATTTGATTCTCTCTAGGCTTGAAGTCTAAAATCGCATCCAATGAAGAAATGTCTTTGAGTTGTTTGAGCGAGCTTTTGTTCAATAACTCAAATTCCATTCCATTCTCTAGATCGTTAAACTGAATAATGAAAACCGAGCCTATTTCTACTTCTTGGGCGAAAGTGGAAGTTGTTAAAACTAGAAGTAAGAATAGTATTTTTCTCATGGTTCAAATCAGCTGGATGCAGAAGTGTTCAGCATGATAGCAATTTAAGAGAAGTTATTCTGTTCTAATCTTGTTTTCCTTTTCCCATTCTTTCCAGGTTTCAGTTTTGCCATTTAACCAATCATGGTAATATTCTAAAATTATTCCAGACATACCTTCGGGATGGGAGACACCTCGTTCTAAAAAGTATTTCTGCAATCTTGACCCACCCCAAAGTCCCCAGCTATTTCTTA
Organism: Balneola sp.; assembly: GCA_048267905.1. Lineage (GTDB taxonomy): Bacteria > Bacteroidota > Rhodothermia > Balneolales > Balneolaceae > Balneola. The sequence goes on along the minus strand of JBLWWM010000001.1, from coordinate 920,948 downwards.
GAGTTTTACCAAAACCGAAGTGATATTTTAGCATATCAGTACGGTTTGGCAAGGCTTTCATGGTTTCTTTGTCTTTTTGTTTGAGCATAGAATCGAGCTGGACAAAGCAATCACCTAGATTTGTAGGAATGTAAACGCCATCAATTTTTTCTTGGGTAAGTCTCTCTTTATAGGCCTTTTCTTCTTCAATCTGCTCTTGGATTTTTTCTTTTTTGGCTTTTGATTTAGACTTATTTCGGAAATAGAGATAATCATTAAACCTCCATTTTTCTAAATTTTTAGGAATCCTAGTCATGTCATAAGTTTGAGCAGTTAGAAAGTCTCGGGTTTTCTGTTCGTCAAGCCCATCGTCAACCTTAAGTTCATTGATTTCCAATTTCCCAGCAGTATCAATAATTGCATTTACAATAACAGTGTAACTCTTATATTGAGAACTTTTCTTTCCATAGATATCCATAGGAGCCATTCCCAAATGTTTAGCAAGTACATTCTGTACTATTTCACCATTTGTTAGCACCGGGAAATCAAGATTTAGGACGTTATTTATTGTTTCTACTTCAATTTCGTTTGTTCTAGAGATACTCTGCAACCAAGAGTAAGAAGAATCAAAATTTGAGGTGTTTAGCAGAGCTCCAGTTTTAAGATCAAAGCGTATTAATTGCTTGGCTTGGTTAATGAGGTAGGTGGTGTCGTTATGAGAAAATACATTTGAAGTGTTTGCAAATCTTTCGGCTTCAGATGTGCCCGCATTAAATCCCAAAATCACAAGTGGACTTTGCCATTTTGTAGAATCGCGGTTGATAACCTCAGCATTTCTATAAAGTAGATAGCAGTCTTTAATATTGCTATCACAATCGTTGATGTCTGCAAGTGAATAGCTTTTTATCAGTTTGCCTTGGTTATACACGGTAATCGACTTCCTTTCCTCAATTCGATCATTTCCATAGTCGTCATTAATATAGAGAATCGTTTGACCATCATTACTCAGATTGATTTTATTTGGAAAGCCATTATAATTGAAATGCCTATTTACCGTGTAGAGAGGTGTGCTTTGCCCAACCTTAAACACATAGGTTTTACCAAGAATAGATTGCGCTTCATTATCGTAAGGAATGGAATGGAGGATATACTCACCATTCTCCGAAAAGAGTTTGTAGATGTATACGGAAGAAGTTGAAGTTTGTCCGTAAACCCCAGAACCCAACAAAAAGAAAGATATGATGATGTAAATATGTTTCATTTTTGGATGCAGTTAATTGCCGAATCCTGATTCATACAATTTTGAAAATACACTTCATTTATTCTTATCTAATAACTCTGTTACTTTCATCATCGTAACATTATAAATCTAGAGTAATATTAGCAATCCCAACTCTATTTCAAAATATGAGTTAGTGGTAGGTTTTTGTGTCTTAGTATATAGGACGTAAGATTCAGGAATATGCGACTACTCAATTGCCATTAACAAATAACCATTAACTAACAGCCAGTCCCTACTCCCCAATAACCTTCATCTGTTTGAGTGCATTATAAGTAACTTCCTGGCGGATTGATGCAAACAAGTTCATGTCAAAGTCATCTGTAGGCTCAATATTGGTAGCGAAGAAGTAGGTGTTGTTTTGGGCTTCAATAAATCCTACAAACCAGCCATTATTAATTTCGTTATTGATTGACCAACCCGTTTTGCCACTAAGCGCATATTCTTCATTCTCATCTAAGACCATCATACTCTTTACTATTAATTCGGTGCGACTAGAAATGGGTAAATCTGACTGATAGAATCTCTTTAAGAAATCAATCTGCTGAAATTGATTAATTCGAGATTCCCCGACCAACCAAAACATATCGATGGTGGAAGAGTCGACATCCATATTTCGGTATTCAAGCTTATTCAGATAAAGGTTCATCATATCCGCTCCAATCTCTCTTGCCACTTCTTGATAGCAGGGAACACACGAATAACGGAATGCTTGTCTAAACGTCAAATCTTGTTCCCAAACATCGAAGTTTCTATTCTCGCCTATCCATTCAAAAAGGGTACTATCGTTTGCAATCACCGTTGTTTCAAGAGCAATGATTGAGTTAGCTATTTTAAACGTAGAAGCGGGTAACTTGCCTTGCTTAGCCCATTCAAAATCATTGGAATAGTAGGTGTCGCCTAGTAGATCATAAATCAAAACTCCGCCTTTTACTTTGGCAGCATCAAGAATTGACTGAAACTCAGCAACCGTTGTTTCCTGTTTTGATGCATGATTCTTTTCTGAGTCAGAGTTCTTAGAATCGCTACAGGATATAAGCAGGATAAGTACAAGAAGGAATTTAGGCAAAGTCCTGTAATTCAGAAGTTGGTAATAATCTAGAATCTTCCAGTGCAGCGGTTCTATGTCCGAGAGTATCCAGATATTCAGGGTTCTGGGCAAATCCCATAAACTTCGTCACAGATTCGTGCTCTACTAAAAGCACAGCATCCCATTTTTCTGATTCTGGGCCGATTAAGAATCCATCGCATTTTCCATAATAAATGATTCTACTTCCTACTTTTTCTAACTCGGGTAATGTGGATTCCATGTAAAGTTGATAGGCTTCTTCTCCACTTATTTCATTCTTGGGCTTTATCTTTTCTAAACCTGAATAGTCTGCTTTGGTTTTAAACTTTAATAAGTTGAGCATTACGATTTCTCCTTTATCGTGAAACGCTTGATAAAATCTCTTTCCAGATCCAGAAGTTGCTTCAAGGTGTTTATTCATGAGGATAGCTTTTTTGCATATTTGCCAAATAAGATGAGCAAAACCACTAGTTTTTCAAAATAGATGATTATTAAATATTTTTGTTCAGGCAGTATTGAAATCGATATCAAAAATGATGTTGGTACAGTAGAATTCGGCCTTCTCAATCGCTTTTCTAGCTGCTGTATTATCCAACGTAGTAGAACAAATTGGCTTCCTCCCAGCCTCTAAAACTCGGTTTACTTGTAATCTCATTACTTGAGTTGCAATACCTTGTCCTTGCTTGTTTTTGTTAACAATGATTCCTAAATCAGCTATTTCTGGCTGAGTATCACTCATTCGACATTCGCTTGTTGCTATTATTAATCCAGACTCCTTAACAAAATAGATTTCCTTTCTTTCAACAAGATTTTCAGTATAACCAAAGGTGTCGTTCATACCAATCTGTTCCTTAAAAAATGCTTTTACGTCAGAAATATCAGCTTCTGTAACCAATTTTATATCTAAGGTATTCCCAACCTCTAAGGGGTTATTTGTATGCTGAAAACAGATGGTATTTGTTTTGATTGATGTGGAATGAAACAAACAGGTGTTAAAAGAAACTGGTTCATTAGAGCTTAATTTAGCGGAAGTAATGAGTTTTGTCCGAATTAATGATTCAATTACTTTATTCATTTGTTTGTCATCATCAAGGTAGACTTGTACAAGGCTTTTGGAATCATCGATGCAACTGTAACCAATATTAATACCTTCACTTACTATGAGATAGTTTTGAGCGGATGCGATATAAAGTAGCTCCCACATAGCGTCTATCGGAGCGGTTAATTTTTTGTATAATTTCGATCTTAAATTAATAACCGTTTCTAATTTTGATGTCTTTACAAAATTCATCTTCAAATGTATTTTTTAATAAATAGAGTTTTTATCTCGTGTAACGGGAAATCTTCGTAAATAGCTAGATAGTTTAAAGATATCCCGTCTAATTCAGCAATTAACATATGGCTCATTATAAGGCTGGTTTCAGGATCTATTTGAGTGAAAATCTTTTGAACAGATTCTAATATTAATTCAGATCTTTCTTTTATTAAGTCACTTAGAATAGCTCGTGTGTATGGGTGTGCAATTATATTTAGATTGAACTGAAAGTGCATTTTGTCGCTTTCTAACTGTAAAAAAAAAGATTCTAATAACTCTCGTAATTGCTCTTTTGCAGTGCTTCTCGATTTATCTACGTTATTTATTTCAATAATTGTTGTAGTAGTTTTTAAAAATATCTCTCTTAGCAATCCATTTTTTGATTTGAAGTGATGAGAGATTAAGCCTTTTGATACATTGGCTTTATCGCAGATCAAGGAGAGGGGAGTGCTTTCAAACCCTCTTTCTGAAAATAACTCTGTGGCTATACTTATTAACTCTTCTCTTTTATCCATAAATTGATTTAAACTGACTGCACGTACGTTCAGTTTGTAATATAGTTTTTTTTACTTAGGTAGGCAAGGCATTTTGGAGATTGAATGGTAGAATAGTTTCAGAACTTATTAAATGGGGCAAGTAGCTTAGAAGTAATAATTTCAAACCCAGATTGAATAAAAATATACAAGAGCTTTAGGTATAGTTTAAACTTCGCATGGACATTGCGGAGTTATCAAACATTTCTAAAACTTCCAATAACAAAAAAAGCCTTTCAAATGCATGCAGAACATGATTTAAAAGGCTTTTAGTAATTGTACCAAAGAGGGGAATCGAACCCCTACTCCGTGAGGAACACGAGTTTGAGCCGTGTGTTTTTGTGCCTTTAAAGTATTCATAGTGCATTGTTTGTTAATTTTGTACCCCAATCTGTACCCCATAATCGGGAAAGGTATCGTTCCTGTTAGGTATTATTCGCTCTTTTGTTGAGTACATAAGCACCGTAACTCAAAGCCACAGCTCCTAATAGTATCCAAGTCCAGATGCTAGCTATTGTGAGTTGTTCCATGATGTTCCTATTTTTTTAGTTCAATAATTTGTGTTCCGATTTTTAGCAATTTAATCGCAATATCTATTGACACATCACTTGATTCTTCTTTCGAAGAAACTTGCAAATCAAGTTTATCTAACATTTTCTCGAACGCTACCCAATCCGTTGTGTATTCCACTCTACTATCCAACACCACTGGAGTATTGCACTGGTCGTAAATCCATTTCCCATCTACGCCATTAATAATAGTTACATGATAAAATTCATAAAGCACTTCATTAACCGCTCTCAAACTCTTCATGTTTGGATTCGATTTAGTTCTGATCCATCGTGAAATTTGAGTGTTAAAACTAGCTGCTTCTTTCTTGTCGGGATGAATTTTTTCACATAGCCACACTCTATTTATGCCCATGTTTGCAATAAAGTTATCAAGTGCATCACCAAAAGAAATAAACCCATTATTTTTGAATATGTCTATATATCTTGACATTTATGTATAATTATGTTTACACTTACATCGTGTTACTAACATTATGTAAGAAGATACGAAAAAATGACCCCGAATAATCACGATGACCTTAAAGAAGCCCTTCAATTACTAGGGATAACGTTTGTTAAACTAGGAGAGACGCTCGAAAATCCCGTGGGAAAAAAGGGAATCTCTCATACTGCAATAATCCGAGTATCCAAAGGCATAGACTCCACTGAATGGATTCAACAAGAAATTGAAAAAGTCATTCAGAAAGCCCACGCTGAGTTTCCTGGCTATTATCGCGACAAACAAAAAAATAGAGTGGCGTAACCTATGCTACCAAGCTATTTCAATATCTTTACGGCCGGAAACAAAAAAGTTTTACCACATATCCATGCGATAGCGCACCGAGTTTGTATTGTACCCCTAAACCCCACTCTAGCCAGGTTGAACGCCTGGCTAGTTTCTTCTCTCCAAGGTTTGCGTATTGTGTTGGCTCCGTCTACGCTTCCGGCTCCGTTCCATAACCGTATTGCTCTTTTTTCAAAATTTGATGTTGAGCAACGTATTTACGAGATCTACCACATGGCTAAAGAGTTGGTAGATCACCACGAAGCCCAAAAAGCCGCCGAACTAACCGATTATCTCACCACTACCCAATTTGCGCGATTAGTTAATCGCTCCCCAAAAACAATATCAAACAAAGCCAGCGCTGGTTTTTTTGGCCAAGCGGCCAAACAAGAAAATGGCACCTGGTTAATTCATAAATCAATGGTGCAAAACTATGAGTGAGAAAGAAGCTGAATTTTTAAGCTACAGAAAGGGAAGCCGTGTTGACTATGGCATCTATTCCGATGGTTTAACATTTGCTCAAATCAAACTGGGTGCTATTCTTCGCGTGGCCGACAGTTTAGAACTGATTGCTAAGAGCAAAGAAGAGTATGAAGCAACGATTGCGAACCTTCGTATTCGATTAGAACAAAGAGGGGAAGCTGTTCAACATTGGCGTGATTGTAATACTGAATACTACCGTTCCAATTCTGCATTACGTGGCCACTTAACACGTAAAAAGGCTGAAATAACCGCACTAAAAGCTGAATTAGCTGAATTAAAAAGGGAGGGCGCACAATGAACGAGCCGTTTGAAACTGGTTTAAAACCAAAAACTGTAATAGTTATAGGGAACGGAAACCCCTCATTATATAACACTCCAAAATTAAATAACTATGCGTGGTATAAAAAGCACGTTAGAGCTGCATTTGTTGACAAAACCGGCACTATCGTCGGTTTAGATCATCTGCTTATAGATCATGTAAGCTATTACCTAGCAAATCAGCTTCCCAGCCATATAGATATTATGGGGGCAAAGCCAACACCCCCGGTTCCGGTAGTTCAATCTAATGAAGATAGTGTAGTAGCTATTATTGCCATTGTAGCCTATACGCTGTTGATATTTTGTTTAACCTGGCTAATCCTTTCGTGATTACGGAAAAATCCATAGCACCCCAATTAGCGCGTATTCATGCCGAAATAGGCCAACTAGACGCTGAATTTGTACCGCTTACCAAGCCTGAACTCATAGCTCTATATCGTAAAGATGTGCCGTTTCTAATTGGCATTATTAAGGGCTTACTCAATCAAAATAAAGAGCTTCAGCTACTAGAATTTCAACTATACCGCCGCATAGATGCACTCACCGAAGAGAACACCAGGCTACGAGTTCAAGCCTCGGCCGCTGTAGATATTATGAACGTTTTTTCTAACCCTTAACAACTGCAATTATGGTAAAGACTAACACCGCGCCAAAAATACAACTATTGGAAGCTGAATATATAGCAAGCCAGCTTGTATTTATGCTTACAGGCTTAGCTACAAAAATTCAAGTAGCTGGCTCGGTACGGCGCAAGGTACCAGAGGTAAAGGATATTGAAATAGTATGCTTGCCTTTATACCGCGAAGTGCCAGTTGGCCTTTTTGGTGATATAGAACGCCAAAATAAAGTGATTAACTGGCTAAGCGATGCTAGTAATGACATGATAACCATTGAAAAGGGGGGCGACCGCTACCAGAAGTTTACATTTAATGGCTACAAGGTAGATTTGTTTATGCCACTGCCACAGGAATACGGCCGCATATTAGCCATACGCACCGGTCCAGATATTTATAGCAAGCGTTTGGCCAAACGCTGGGTAGAATTAGGCTACGAAGGCGTAGACGGTCGATTAATTAACAAAAGCACTGGTAAAGCAGATCTCGAATTCCCCACAGAAGAAAGCTTCTTTGAGTTCTTAAGCTGGCATTACCAAAAACCAACGGCACGGATATGAATACAGAATCAAACATCGAATTAAGCGATCACGAAAAGAGATTTCTAACTAACGAAGCACTAGGTATAGGCGCTTTAATTATGCAAATGGGCGGTGTACCCAAGCTAAAAGCACTCATAAAAATATTTGAAGATATACCTGGCCAAGAAAAGTATGTAGAGCTATTAAAGGTACTTCTTACCGCATATGAAGCCTTAATTCCTATCGCACCAAAATTTACTAACAATCAATTAGTACCCGAGAAACTCCAACAACCTCAATTAATAGCATAACTACTATGGGCTTTTATAATACACTAAAACAAAAGATCGTTTCGTACCGTGCCGCTTCCGAGAAAAACGAGTATGTAAACAGCTTCTACAACGAAATGATTCGAGAAATGGAAGTTTCCGAAATCAATTCAAGCTCTGCATCTACCGAAATTAAAGGCTGGTTATTACGCCAATCCGACGGCCTTATTTGGCAAATTAAAACCTCGGCCAATAAACGATTGCCAGCAGAAGAAAGCGAAGTGTATTTGTTCCGGATAGCGTGTAAAAGGGCACTTGCTCAACTCGAGCGCGACGGCGTATTAAACATTACCACCAAAGAGCAACGGGAGGCCAGTAATGCTTAGTCGAGAATGGATCTCTTTAATAGTAGTGGTAGTAGTGTTTTTTGTGGGCCTGGGTGTAACCGTGTATTCCGTGCGTAAAATTGCCGAAATATATAGGTACAAACAACATCTTAGCATAAACCCTTTTTTAGAACTCCCCGTGCCAGATCTAAGCGATTATGAAGCGGTAGCTGGTTTAATCTTGGGGCTTTCTGTTATGGTAGCTATGGGCAGTTTAGTAATTACCGTAATGGAGATTGCGCAATGGCTGTAATTCGTAATACTAAGATCAATATAGACGCATTACACCGCGCCAAAGCCAATTTACAAGCTAACCAGCCCCTTAATTACGATCAGCGCAAAGTATTGCTAGATCTAATTCAAGATGGCGAAAAAGTGCTGTTTCCTACCCAAATGGAGCGCGATCGTTATCTCTACGCAATGGGCATATTTATGATGCTTTCAGCCGAAGCAGAGCCAGGCAAGTATTCCATAGAACTAGACACTGCCAGCGATCACATCATAGAATTTGAAGAAAAATATTGTAAGCCTTGAAAAACTATAAATAACCAGTCATGCCATCAGAAAAATTATTTTTAACTATTACCAACAAAGAAGCCGCACTGTGGCAAAAATTGCTTGTAAAAAGCGAAGATCCGGAGGGGTTTGTCGAAGATATTATACTAATAGATCAGGCTCTTACCCTTCAGAAGAATAGAGCATTACTTACTAAAAAGCGTGGTTTAAAAAAGGATTTGGAAAACTTAATCGCCAAAAGTTGCGGTGAAACCAGCTTAAACCTTAGCCCTTGTTAAAATATTGCTCGTTATGAAAGTAGATTTACACGAATACGACATAGTAATTATTAACTCCAGTGGTGGTAAAGATTCCCTTTGTGCTTTGTGGGAAGTATGCCGATTAGCTGAAGAACAAAATTACCCAACTAGCAAGATGGTTGTTTCGCATCAAGACTTAGGTGCTATGGAATGGAAGGGCACTAAAGAACTGGTTAAGAAACAAGCTGATTTATTTTGGTTGGAAACCCACTACTCCAAACGAAGAGATAAGAACGGATACGAAGAAACTCTTCTTGAATATGTTGAACGGCGTGGAAAGTGGCCTAGTAACAATCAGCGCTATTGCACCAGTGATTTCAAACGTGGACCAGGGGCTAGAGTTGTTACAGCCCTAACAAAAGGTTTAGGAGAATGTAAAGTATTGTATGTGTTTGGGTTTCGTAAAGATGAAAGCCCATTCAGAGCTAAAAAGGAATCATTAAACCTGAATAAGCAATTAACAACAAAGAAGCGCACAGTTCATGACTGGTTACCTATCCACGACTGGAGCAGTGAAAAGGTATGGTCAATTATAAACACCTACAATTTACCATACCATCATGCTTATGATTTAGGTATGCCAAGGCTCTCTTGTTGCTTCTGCATTTTTAGCCCACTAGACGCACTTGTAGTTGCTGGTAAGGCTAATCCCGAATTACTAGATAAATATATCGAAGTAGAAAGGAAGATAGATCACACCTTTAAAGATGGCTTTGCTATTGAATCGGTTCGCGATGCAATTGATAACAATTACGAACCGGAAAGTATATCAGATTGGGTGATGTAAACCCCTTAACCACTCTTAGAACGGCGCTTATACGGTAAAATACGAAGCTGTATTTCGCGCCCTAAGCAATCAAAACAACAATAACACTAAATACTATCAATTATGGCAAAAGTAGCAGTAAAAACATCAGACTCGGTAATTTATACCGATACCGACGGCGTCGAAAGCGTTGGTATCGTATCTATTGACCACGGCGACGACATCGTATCACTCCACGTACTTCGCGCTGGTAAAAGTGGCGCAATCTGGACACCAGATGTTCCCCACGCCAACAAAGTGAAAGGCAAGAAAGGCGTGGCCAGCTGGAAGCAAGCCCCGTAATCCCTTTTACGTATCAAAAAAATAAGCCAGTCGGCGATTTAGCCGGCTGTCCTTATTCCTCTTAGATCTCCCAAACCTCCAACCCCCCGAACCCCCCAGGCATAAAAACCACATTACGGGCAACGGGGTAAAATTCACACTTTTTAGCCTTTTAAATTCATGTTTGACGAAACTTTACCCCAATACCATAACCCAGTAGATTTTTACTCTAGGCAAATTGAGCGACAAAAGAAGCGTCGTAACTCAGTAAAAGGTAACCGGCCTCTCTATAAATTTGCACACGGCAGCCGCAAAGCCCGAAAAGCAAAACGCCGTATGCAGAACCGCTCTCGCGCTATAAATAGAGGGTAGTTAACCATGTGCAATGATACTGGTTACTCGAGATGGGAAAAACTAGACAATGAAGTCTGGATTGTATTCATAATCACTTTCTGGAGTTTTGTAGGAATTATGGTATTAGCCCTAATCATTTTATTGCTGTTTATAGGATATGAATTATGGCCTTCAATCACTTTTTAACTAACACCTTAGCATTATGGATAAAATAATCTACAAAAGAGCCGAAGATATTATGAATGAACTACGGACGATAAATCAGCACATCTTTAGTCTAAAGGCAATGATTAAATCCGGTGAGGTGTGCGAAATGAATATTAAGTACACCAGGCGTGGCAATGGGCAATCTGGAATAATCCACGGCTTTATATATGACAACACACTGCAACCTTTTGAGTGCCAAGAAGCCATTAAAGCAATGTTAGTTGCTATCCTAAAGGAAAAGAAAGCGCGTAAAGATGAATTAGAACAACGGTTAGATTCATTATGAAAACGCTTAAAAAAGTAGATGTTTCTTTTCTGAAGGTAGAATATTTGCCAGATCTGGAAGAAATGAAGGAGCGTGTAATCTACATTTCTGATAAGTACGGCACCTCTGGCCATAAATGCCTATGTGGATGTGGCCAACTAACCATTTTACCACTCGAAAAGGGCGAATGGAGCTACGAAGTAGATGCTAAGAATCGCATTTCTTTTTCCCCAAGCGTAGGCAATTACCAGTTGCTTTGTGCATCACACTATATAATAACCAAAGGCACGGCTAATTTTGTTTAGCAGCCACTAAAACCCAAAATAACCACCATTATGAAAGTATTAACCCCTGGCCACTTATATGAACTCACCAATTTTGAACAACCAGATAACCCAGGGCAGAAATTACAGTTCATTGAGTATTTCCCAAAACCGGATGATTCTGGTAAGCTATTAACACTGCATGACGGCACTACAAATGAGGATGTACTAGAAATGTTTATCGACCGGATGAATCATTTACAAGCTCGTTATCCTTGCGATGAATACGCCAATGCAATCTGGTATATGAAACAGGCACTTAAACAGCTCGATAAACGCACGGCAGATCGCGTAAAGCTAATGTTGAAGGCAAACACAAAGCCTAGTTAAATTTTTTAACCACTAAAACCCAAGATCTATGAAAATACAACCTCTAAAACCAATTATTGAAATCGTAATTATCCTTCTATTTATACTAATGGTCTTAGTTTTTGGGGCTTGTGGAGATTCTTACACCAAAGCTTTTGCATGTACTACAAGCGATAGGCTTCAAATTGCTGAATTTATGACTACTAACATGAAAGCAGCTAACAATTTGAGCGACGAAGAAATGGAAGATGTTATTAAGGAACTGTTAAAAACAGGAGTAAGGCTTTATTGCACTCATAAATTAGTACCAGCTACCATACGAGGATCTATTAAATGGAACCGCGTTTTATCCGACACTTCAACAACCACTTTATTTTACTAGAACTATGAAAAAGACAGAATTTGAACTTATACAATTTTCCGACCCTCGTTTATTTAAAGAAGAGATTGAAAAAAAATTAGATAACGACTGGATATTCCACGGCCAACCTATGGTGGTAAGTGTAGCCTCAGAATTTTTAGATGGAAATGAAATAAGCACTAGAGCAACAATTTGGTATATCCAAGCAATGACTAAAACCCGAAACGTATGAATTTGACTTCTTACAAATTGTTAGTACATTCCGTTGAGCTTCAAAACTCAAAAAACGTAGCGGCCTACCGCACCGATATAGCGGATTTTTTATGTCTTTCAGTTTGGAATGGTAAAGATGTAATCTATCTCTTCTTTATAATAATATCGGAACGGTGTGTTATTACCGTAAGGAATAACGGCCTGTTAACTATGTTCAGGTTTTTGAAGCGCCGTTCCATTTTTTCAATACTTCAAAAACTAAAACATAGTACAATGCAAACTCCTATCCCTACGGATTTATCTCCGTACCTGGTGGATATATTCACCCATACCAAACACATTGCTATTTACGATATAACGCCCGAGCGTTTAATAGCTGCTATAAGCTCTATTGCTACCTGGTGGAACCGCCATATAGAGCTAAACCAACCTATAGACAGAAACGTAACCCATTGTATGCTGGCGTTAATAAATACGCTATTTGGCTATACGTGGGCTAATGGCATACCACCAGAATCCACCTTTTACGAAAATGCTTTCCGGCTACAGGCAAACATGATTCAATACTTGGCCAGCCAAAGCGCACAAACCCCCAACTAATAACCCGGGGCTTTGTGCCCCATAATTTCTACAGTCATGAGCATAGGACTAATACCCCAATACAAAGATGAAATATTCGCTACCCAAAAAGAATTTGATACTTGGTTAGCTGAGAAAACCCACACCATAATTGTTTATGCCGACCTTGGCCAAGACTTACAAAGAATGTGGGTAGCCGAAACGGGCGAAATATTGCATTGCGATTTCCAATCATGGATTTACAATAGTTCGTTCGTAAATATGGCCGAGTTAGAAGATTTTACCCCCGTACAGATACTTAGAAATGGGGAATGGCAAAGAATGAACGGCCTTCTAGTAAATGAAATAAATAGAGCTGAAGTAAAAAAGGAGGCCCAGCCATGAAAATATATGTAGCAAGTAGCTGGAGAAATGAATACCAACCTAACGTTGTGGATCTATTAAGATCATTAGGGCATGAAGTCTATGATTTCAGAAACCCAAAAAATAAAAAGGGATTTGCGTGGTCGGATATTCACGTTTTATGGGAAAATTGGACAACACAGGAATACATAGAAGCTCTTAACCATCCCATAGCTGAACGGGGTTTTAAAAGCGACTTTGATGCTATGAAATGGGCTGATTGTTGTGTGATGGTACTACCTTGTGGCCGTTCTGCAAATACTGAAGCTGGTTGGATGAAAGGCGCTGGTAAAGAGGTTTTTGTATTTCAACCCATTCCCCAAGAACCGGAGCTTATGTATAAAATATACGACGGATTGCTTTCATCATACGATCAATTAAGAAACCTATTTTATAATAGAGAATCAGCTAACCAGGAGCCCAAGTCAACAGACGTAAATCTCATTCCTAAATATAAACACCTTCATTTAGAACGCGAAAAATGGCTTAAAGATACTACAGCTGCTATAATTCATGTTAAAATCCCTTTAAATAAAAAATTAATAATATGGATTGATGAACGAGGGGAAATATTACACCACGACGCATTGTTGGTAGATTTAAAAAGCCGTTTTGTAGATAAAAAGCGCTTAAAAGTAGGCGATTTCTTATTTATTACGAAAGGTAATGAATGGAAGGAATACAGAGGGATGGTTGTATTGGAGATTTTTGAGTGCAATCTACCAAAGGAGGCCCAGTCATGAACTTAGCCTTTTACCCTCAATTTGTAGATCCCATTTTAGAAGGGAAAAAGCTTCACACTTTCCGAAAAGATGAAGCGAACCTCTGGCACCCTGGTATGTCCATCGAAATGACTACCCCCAAAGCTGGGTGCAATCAACACATATTCCACCGTGCGAAGTGCATACACACCAACATCATAGAGATTAAGCACTATCAGATACCACGTACCATTAACAGAATGGAGATTATTATTGATAAAGTTTTGATAGGCTTTGTAGAGTATTACACCATTGATGATTTAAGCGAATGGAGTGTAAATATAAGAGAACTATCCGAAAACGATGGTTTTAAAAGCTTAGTGGAGTTCTGCCAATACTATAAAGAAGATTACAAAGGCAAGATCATTCACTGGACACCATTACGGTATTATTAAGTAGCGGTTTAGATAGTAGGTACAACTCAACATTTTAAATATCAGAGCTTTGATTAATACAAAATTACAAAAATTATTAGATGCTTTAGCCGGGTCCGGGTGCCGGGTAAAACCGCGTGGCCAAGATTTTCAAGCACAATGTCCAGGCCACGACGATAACACCGAAAGCCTTTCTATTGCTGAAACCAGCGAAGGCAATATTGTTATGAAATGCCACGCCGGATGCGAAACCAGCCATGTGTTAAAATCACTTGGGCTAACGTTTGAAGTGCTTTTTGCCAACAATTCTAACGAGGCCAACCCACGGCCACGGCCACGGCCCAGAGCTAAAACCACTACGCCAAAGCCAGCGCCAAAACCAAAAACCAAAAAGCCACAAGGCAAAATTGTTAAAACATATCCTTATACCGATGAAGCTGGTAAACTTCTGTACGAGGCCGTTCGCAAAGAGCCTAAAGACTTTCTGCAGCGCCAACCATTAACTAATGGTAAATGGCAATGGAATTTAAAAGGGGTACGGCGTGTAATTTATAACCTACCAGCCGTATTAAAAGCCATTAACGAAGATACACTGGTGTTTTTGGTAGAAGGTGAAAAAGATGCTGAGGCATTAATTAAACGCGGTTTAGTAGCTACAACTACCCCAATGGGTGCCGGTAAATGGATAGACGATTACAATACCTTTTTTACCAATGCCGAACTGGTAATTATTCCTGATAATGATAAAAGCGGCCGCGATCATGCTATTTTAGTAGCAAGTAAAGTAGTAGATATTGCAAAAACTATAAGAATAGTAGACTTACCAGATCTCCCCGAAAAAGGGGATGTGTCCGATTGGCTAATGGAAGGCGGCAATCAAGAAGATTTACTGGAATTAGCATTTAAAACTGATGTAGTGGCCACTACTGAAGAGATCCACGCGCTATTTAATAATTCTGGACCAGCAGAGGAAGAAAAGCGCACTAAAGCAATAGATTATTATTTCGAAGAAAATCACAAAACCTATTCTAATAGCGAAGATGAACGGGTAATAGCCGATTTTGCCATAGATATAAACTCCATTGTAAAAGACGATGAAAAAGGGCGCATTTTCTACATTAAAATAAGAGAATTAGATCGTGGCGCGCTTCGTATAACCGATACTATTGAGGTACTACCTGAAAGTTTAGACGATACACGCGGTTTTTATAAAGCCATTAGGCCACATACTATGGGCGAGATTATTCAGTACCGCAACGAGAACACTAAACCTATAAGTATATTCAAATGGCTGCTAAACCACTTCGATAAGCCTATTGTACGGCGGCCAAATCATGTTGGGTTAATTATTCCTACCGATTTAGGAGAAGCGCGGCCGTTTTGGTTATTTGGTAATGCGCTAATTTGCCCACCATATAAAAAAGAAACTGGTAGAGTGGTGCTACCTAACGATAAAAACGAGTATATAGTAGACAAAACAGTAGGTTTTACACTGCCATTATTTAAAAGTGAATCCGAAAAAGAGCAATTAGTACCTATAATAGACACTAATATTGAAGGTGCTGGTGAATTTCTTGGAGAAATTAAAACAAAATTGCTAGAGCTTATTGGTGGTGGTGATGGTTCTGGCCGGGCTCCAAATTTTGGTAAAACCATACTTGGCTATGTAGCATATCATTTATATGAAAAAGATTTATACCGTGCTAACGATGTAAACGGCCACACCGTAATGCTATATGTATATGGCCCAAAAGGAACTGGTAAAACCACCTACTTCAATACCTTTTTACGTGCGTTTTTTGGCTTACAGAATACCAAAGAGATAAAAGGTACCAACGTATCACCTTCTGCTTTAGAGAATCAAATGGGGATGAATTCGGGGCTACCAGTATGCTACGATGAATACAACCCCGAGAAAACCGCTATGAACTACCAAAGCATAAACGGGTATTACCATAAAACGGGTAGATCAGTTAGTGATATGGATAGATCAGGCCGAAATAAATTTACACCAATACGGAGTACCTTTTCAATCACTTCCAACTTTCCGATTAATTTAGATGTGGACCAGGCCGACGCTACCGAATCGCGTGTAATCTATTTCGAATATAAAAAGGAATACCGATCACGCAATTACGACCTTTTTGAGTGGTTCGAGAAAAACCTAAGCCAATTAAGCCGGGTAACTACCTATTTACTCCTTAACCAGACCGATGAAAAGCGAAAGCAGCTAAAAAGCTCCGTTCGTAAACTTTACGCAAAATTTAAGGCCGATTTAGACGCTGAAGTAGAGAAAAACCCGAATACATACGTAGCTGAACACCGGTTAACCGATAATTATGTACGCATATTGGGCTGTTATGAATTGGTATTTGGTATAGATGAAGAATACCGCGCGTGGATAAAATCGGAACTATTGCAACGTTTTGCCCAAGCTAAAGCCAACCAGAAAGAAAATGCACTTATAAACCAACTAATCTACTTAGCCTCTTCTGGGCGCGTAAAAGAATGTTGGCAATATCATTATTCAAATAGTAATAAAGAGCTATACGTGCATATATCGCAACTCTATGAAGTATATGCTGAGTTCCGCCGCGATAAATCGCTTTCAATGAATCAATTCAAAGAAATATTGAAAGATTACTTCATAGAATTTGGCGGTTACGAAATTGCTACTAAAAAATGGTACGGCACTTACTTTGACCGTAACAACGATCCGATAAACGTCAATAAGCCTATTCATTCCTATGTGCTTAAATATAGCCAGGTAGCTGGCCGTAACCTCTTAGATCAGTTATTCCCTTATAAACAAGATCACGCTGGAGAGATTGAATATTTACGCCAAGAACTTGAAAAAGAGCCCGTAATTAAGCCT
This sequence comes from Balneola sp., assembly GCA_048267905.1. GTDB lineage: Bacteria > Bacteroidota > Rhodothermia > Balneolales > Balneolaceae > Balneola. The sequence continues at coordinate 903,922 of JBLWWM010000001.1, read as the reverse complement.
GTAATTAATAAAGGAGATTTGGACGATGAATTACCGTTTTAACAAAAAAAATTTAGGTATGGTTGTTTTTTGTGTAACAATAGCCAAAAAAACAAAAAGTTTTCTAACCTTACCATTAATTAAGGTATATAAGTATTTAATAATATTATATTTTATAATAGTTAGATATAAGGTTAGAATTAGGTTAGAAACGGGTTAGAATGGTTAGAATTAGGTTAGAACTTTTCAAAGATTCTAACCCTGTTTCTAACCAATAATAATGTAATAAAAACAAGTATTTATTTAAAATGGTTAGAAGGTTAGAAAAGTAAACACCCCTGAGTTAAATACACACTGCAAAAAACAAGCTCCTTTAATTTATTAGGCAAAAGCCCGAAAAACTTACTTCCTTATCAAAACCACTAAAAACGCAATAAGTAACCCTATGGAATTAGTCAAAGAGATATTATCGAAAGAATGGTGCACCCCTGGTGAAGCTCGAATAGTGTTCTGCACGTTATTTACAATTAAAGATACTGAGTATTACAAATCATACCGGAAATACATAATAGTAGCCCCTTTAAATGTAGAAAGGGATGATAAAGGCAATGTTATAGCGTCTACGCCTAGAGTGTTAGTATCTCAATTAGAAGAGGTGATTGATATGTTCCGCGAAAATTTTAAAAATCGTATAGAAACCACTAAATAATCCAAAAAACCAACTTTAACCACCTTTAACCATGAAAAAAGCAAAATACTATGCCGGAGAAATAATAGCAGCTATTTCAAATACCAAAAGCACTAACAATACTAAAATACTATCTAGTAAGTTGGCTGAGGTTTTTATTGAACTTACAGTAAATGAACTTGAAGAGTTACGTATCGCTCGAAATATCAAAACCGATGATGGAATTCTGGCAGTTTTTAAAGAGCAACGTAAAAAATACTTAGCTATCTGTAAGCGAGTGAATAAAGTAAGTAAAATCACGCTACCCGTTTCAGATTTTGATGATCTGATTAAAGCAATCTATCCTACTATTTACAACTGGTATGAAAAGAATATTATCAATATAAATTACGCTATGACAGATAAACAAATATTAGAACAAGACTTTTACGACTTCTGCGGAAGTTCTGCTGTATTTATGACAGACCAAGATAAGATAGATTGGTGGCGAAATAACGATGTTGTAGGTAGTAATATCTGCAAAAGTTGTGGACTTGATTTAGATAAAGAAGAGTGTATTAATTGCCAAAAGGGGTTTGGGTAATTATTACCTATAACATAGTGCTATCAACATTGATGTTTCCCTATACAAAACCACGCGCAAAGTGTTCTCGCCAGATAAAATATTTATCTGGCGAGAAGCACTAAAAAACCAAAAAACCAACTTTAACTACTAATAAACCCCAATTATGCTACTAACTATAAAACAGAAACAAGTGCTTGAGTTTGTGAAAACGGCCCACGGCAGCCAAAAACGAAAATACACTGGCGAACCGTACTGGACGCACCCTTACGCTGTAGCTGAAATTGTTGCACCTTTCGAGCCAGATGGCATTGAAATAGCCTTATGCCACGATATTATAGAAGATACTTCCATCACTAAAATGGAATTATTGTCGTATCTGCAATCCTTTGGTTATTTAAGAAGCCAAGCCCGTAGGATAGTAAACGGTGTTGTTTATCTAACCGATGTCTACACAAAAGAAGCTTTTCCTCATTTAAACCGCCCAGAGCGTAAAAAACTAGAGGCAGAACGCCTGGGTAAAGTAAGCCCACTCGCTCAATCGGTTAAATACGCGGATATACTGCATAATACATCTACTATTAAAGAACTGGATAAATGGTTCTCTTACGGTTATTTACTCGAGAAAAAACTAATGTTGAATCGAATGAATGAAGGTAATGCAGCCCTTCGCGATCAATGCTTAGTACAACTAAACCAACTTTAACCACTAATAAAGACGGATATGTATTACGAATCACTACTTCTCATACTTTGCGGAACCATAATAATATTGAATAACATTCAATTATACTTTATGAGCAATAGAGATGAAGATCAAAAAGCCAAAATCAATAAATTGAAAAAAGAAATAAAGAGATTGGAAGAAACAAAACCCCAGCAAATAGCATCTAGCAACGATTCTGAAGTGTATTCTACTGCCGGCTAGTAGTAACGGTTAGTGTGTAAAAATTAAAATCCCGAAAATGAAAAGAGAAATATATCAATTAGTAGAACGTGCTACTAACAAAGTTAAAAGAAGTGGTGATTATTGGGATATAGTAAACGCCTGTATAGAAAAAGGAACTAATTTATACTACACTCGATTAAAACCAACTTTAAACCCTAATAAAGACGGATTATGGAAAAAATATTAGAACTAATTATAACTATACTAATAGTATCTCTACTCCTAATGATTTTATGGAACTGGTTAATCACTGATATGTTAGAATTACCAGTAATATCATATTTGGATGCCGTAATTCTGTACTTAATTGGCTGGGTATCAAGAGCTAAATTTACTATTTAACCACTAATAAAGACGGATTATGCCAAAAATAGAAAATGTTCATATAACTGGTTTAACAGAGAAAGGAAAGAACGATAAAAACCTAGCTGAAGCTTTTAAAGTAATGTTATCAGCGGTTTCTAAGCCAACAAATACCTCTAAAGTAACTCCCACAGACGCACACGACTCTCAACTCTTCTCTAAAAAGTGAACTTTAATACTATTTAAAGTCCGTTTCTACCAAAAACACCGTTAATTATCTTAATTTTACCCTCTCCAAAATACTCCTAAATACTCCGTATTACTCCGTAAAACTCCTATAAACTACTTTAAATTCCAATTTATTACACCCGTAAGTAGTTCTGTTGCAATGCTTTATGAATTATGGATAGTTTGTACCCACTAGGTAAACATCCACTAATTAAGAGTTACAGATGCCTGAGCCAGCGGTTAGCCCTCATTTATTACGTAATGATAAAGAAGAGCCCAAGCTTCAATTAGCTGGCCGGCCTACATCAAACTCGTATTTAAACGCTGATGAACTCATAGATCCGGTAGCTGGGCAACAATTTTCCTCAACGGTGCAGCACGTATATGAGAATTATCCATTTGTAGGCACGTTGCTACAAAAGAAGGATAACAATTACCGCATTACATCTACATTCACTAAAACTAAGCCAGGTACTATAAATGATGTAGAACAAATTCACGGCCCAGGTGAATACCAAATTCGTTTTACTGATACGAACGCCGAAGAAACCACTTTATCATTCAGTATAAAAGAAGAGATTAGCCAAGCTCCAGTTGCTACTCCTACTATTTCATTCGATAGCGAACAACAGCAACAACGTATTCTAAGACTTGAAAGCAGAATAAAAGAGCGCGATGAAGAATTAGACGATAATTCACGAAAAATTCGCACACTAAATAATGAGCTAATTGAACAAGAGCGTGTAATTAAAGCTCGTTATGACCTTGAATTAGACCGTTTTAGGCGAGAAAACGAAGAGCTTAAGCAAAAGAATAACGATTTAGATCGTAAGAATTTTGAAATGAAGCTAGAGGCTAAACTAGAGGGTAAAGACACCCAAGGTATTTTAAAGTATCTCGAAAAAGCCATTGAAAACCCAGCATTACAAGGCATTGCATCTGCTATTATAGACAAGCTAAGTGCAGTAAGCCATCCGCAACTCCCAGCTGGCCGAACGAACCCCGAACAATCCCACAATACCGAATTAAACGATTCTGAAGCTATGGCACCCGAACAACACGCCCAAACTATCACCCAGCAAGTAGTAGATACTATTTTCAGTATTGGCGTAAATGCACTTAGCCAACAAAACCCGAACGGTGTAGACATTAAAAATGGTATTCAAAACGCTTTAAATACACTTTCTAGCCAAAATTTAGAATTTGATAAACAGAATTGGATAATTATTGCTAAAGGTTTAGTTCAGCATAAAATAGCCAACAATATCCCCACAGAACGGCTTAATGCTGTAATTGAGCCATTGTTAGAGAATATTGAAGTAGCTAAAACCACTCTTAAGTATAGCCCAGTAAAAGTGGTGATGAATATCATTGAAAACACTTTTAAAATGGATTTAAACGACGATGAACGCAGTGTATTGGCAGATGTATTAACCCTCTTCAAAAAGAAATTAAGCTGATTTGAGCAACTTAGCTCTACATAAAGAACCTATGCTACACAATGCTGTAGACCTTGAAGCAACCAGGAGCGTACGGCCTGGTAGTTTCAAAATTTCGCGTATGCCTTACCAAAGTTTAGAGCATACCCTAGAACAAATGAAAGCCTTGGTTCAGAATTATAGAGGTAATTTATCGCTTCGAGATAAAGCGGTTCAAATCACAAGTGGCATTGCTAAAGATTCGAGAACTAACCTACCAAATCGACGCGATTATCATGCTTTAGCATTAGCCGTTTATGCTTGGATGAAAGCAAACATTCAATATGTGCGCGATCCCTACCAGGTAGAATTACTACAAAGCCCTTTAAAAACATTAGAAGTTGGTTATGGAGATTGCGACGATCAAAGTATTTTAGCAGCCGCTCTTCTATCTAGTTTAGGCGTTCCAACTCAATTTAAAGTTGTTAAAGCAGATCCTAATCAACCCAATAATTATACCCATGTTTATGTGGTGTATCAAGCTAACGGCCAATGGTTAGGCTTTGATCCTACACTTCACTCCACGGCTGGCGACGAATTATCAGATTCCCAAATATTTGGACAAAAATTTATAACGCTTGCAGATGCAAGCCCCCACAAACCTTGTAATTGCAAAGAAATGAGTAGATTAGCCCTTTCCATCGCCCCAGTTCCCATTTACGATATTAAAAATGGAACCATTATTAATGATGACGGTTTAGGCTCAGTTGTTGGTGCTACTGTTGTAGCCGGCCAAGTTGCCAGCGTTGCCCAAGGTGCATTTAATGCCGTTAAAGGTTTATTTGGAGGAGGCGATCAAGGGCCAGAAAGACGAGGCCGAAAACGTCAAGCATTAGCCGATTTAGGATTTACGTATGAGAATAAGTCAGGGCACCAAGACCGCCATTACACTAACATTGAAAATTTTGATGATGCTGGTTTAGATAATATTGCTAGAGCTGCCGATCAGTACGGCGTTGAAGTTGTGCGAGATATGCACAATGCTGGTCTTTTTAACAAAGATACCGCAGCCAATTATGGTGTGCTTAGTTCTATTATTGAGAAAAATCTACCAGCCGCCAACTCTTCATTTATTCCTTCTGCCGCTTCATTTTCAACGGCTTCACTTTCACCAACTATTAAATACGTTGGCGGCGGTTTATTGGCAATGGCTTTATTTGGCACAGCGTACTCGATGTTCAATAATGCTAAACCAGCCAAAAAATAATGAATCTTGTTATAACGCCACTTACTAGAGAAGAAACCGCTGATATGCCCAGGTTTAATAACTTAGAGGCACATTTAAACGATTCAATTTTTGATCGTATTGGTAATATTGGCAATGATATTTATAACCGCGTTGAAAACGTTTATGAAACTCTTCAAAAAACAAAAGAAGAGTTAAAGCAGCTTGATGAGCTCAAAGAAACTGATATTAATAACCCAAATTACCAGCCGCCCACCACCACACATAAAAGCACTTTACCGTTGCTAATAGGGGCAGGCCTGGTATTGGGTTCGTTTTATACTTGGAAGCATTTCACCGCTAAAAAGGGCAAGAAATGAGCGTGTTAGCAACTGTTAAACCATCTAATTCCATGCTTAGTGATGAAAGCAAAAGCGGTGCTCAAGACTTTTTTGAGCTAGGAATTAAATATTTTGTATTAACCGCTAAATATCCAACTACCGGCCTTGCATCAAGCGTTGATGTAGAACTACAAACCGCGCGTAACGTTGGCTATTTAATCCGTTATCCTATTTCTGGCCTATCATGCCCTAATGTAATGGTAGTAGTTAAAGACGCTAGAACACTGCAAGTAATTGGAAGCTCAACGGTAGTATCTTCCTTTGGCTTCTTTGTAAACGATTGTATAGGTAAAGGATCTATTAATCTTTCATGGCCAGCCGGTAACTCTGGTAAGGCGATATTTGAAATTTATGAAGATGGTGGAAGTGTTCAGCAAATCGACGGAGTTACTCCGGTATATGTTTCCCAAGAATTTGATTTGAATTTGAATAGTGCTGATGCTAAAAATTCAGGATTTATTCGTGATGAAAGCGAAAATCCATTAAGCGCTGGGCTGTTACAATTATCTGGGCCATTTAAACAAGCAAGTAAATTGGTAGGGGTTGGCCTTATTAGCTATTTCTTGTGGACAAACCGAGAAGTGGTAAACGCTTCCTTTAAAAAATTAGCTGGTATTGAGACTAAATGATGATTCAGGACGCCAACATAGTAGAAGAGTTCGATTTTAACGGCAAAAGTGCGTTAAATGATTCTTTTTTAGATTTTATTGCATCCACGGTTGATAAAGTAACCCAAGGTAAACGAGCGGTACCATTAACAGAGGCTCTTATCATAGCTGGAGTAGTTAAAGATCCGGTAGCATTACGTGCAGTAACCCAAGCTAACAAAGACGGCCTAAATCAATATTTCGACTTAATAGATGTGCAGCGCTTTGTTACCCAATATGCACCCCATATACAAAAAACCCTTGTTGCTCGAATTAAAGATAAAGCCGCCCCCGTTGCTCTTGGGTTAGGCACTGGTATTGCACTTAGTTATGTATTCTCAAAATTTCAAAAAGCGTAATGATATCAGCTGCCGACATATCGAAAATGAAATTTGAACATTTAGCATTGCGCCAGCCGTGGAAAGACATAATTGGTAAGCCATCCAGTGATTCTTCTATACTCATGTATTCGCGCCCTGGTTCTGGTAAGTCAACCAATGCGTTGCAGTTTGCTGATGAACTAACCGCACACGGCACTGTGGGGTATGTAGCGGCTGAAGAGGGAATATCGCCTACACTCCAGGAAAAATTAGAGCGGACCAAACTTACTAATACTGCTGTAAAATTTACAGAAGCCGACACGTTAGATGACATTAAAAAATATGTGCTTGATGAAGGTATAAAATTCCTATTTATAGATTCCTTTACAGTTTATGATAGAAGGTTAAAGCACTTTGAAGAATTCCGTAAATGGTGCAAAGAGAACGATGTGTTTTTTGTGAGTATTGTTCAAACCACTAAAGAAGGAAAGTTTTACGGCAACGCAGACGCTGCTTTTAACGTGGATTGTGTACTCGAAGTAATAGATGGCCGCCCAAGTACAGAGGCAACTGGCAAGAATAGATTAGGCGAACTCTACGAACATGATGTTGATCTAAGGGCCAAACCCGTAAAGCCATTACCAGCAAACCAGGTAAAGCGTGATAATCCGGAAGAAACACGCTTCAATCCAGTAGATGAAGATCTACTTAGTGGTTTAGAGTTAATCGAAGAGGATGAAGATATAAGAGAAAATCCTTCTCCATCACCTACTGAGCTATACGATTCAATCACAAAAAACATGATTGAATTAATAGATTCAGATAAAAATTTACCTTGGCGTAAACCTTGGGTTTCAGATACCGGATATAAAGCATTTTCAGCTACTAATTTTATTTCAAATAAATCATATCGTGGGATTAATGCTTTTCTACTTAACTTTTTTAAAGTATTTCTGAATGATAAAGGCGAAAAAGTATATAGAGAACATAGATATTCTAACCCCTATTGGTTCACATTTAAGCAAGTTCAAGCTTTAGGTGGTAAGATAAAAGAGGGTTCACTTGGAAATCCAGCCTATTACTTCACTCTTTTATATTCATACAAACAAGAAGATCCAAAAATTGAATATGCAACTAGCAATAAGATAAAATTTATTGCATGGTTAAACAGTAATCGATCAAAGCTAACTTTATTGGGAAATATCCCAGCTAATGACTTTGCAGATACGCATTACTTTCCAATGTTGAGATATTACAATTTATACAGCGGTGAAGATGTTGAAGGAATTGATTATAAAACCCGGATTGATGTAAATAAAACACCATTAAGCGATGCAGACAGGATAAAAGCTGCGGAATTGATTTTCGAAAATTACCCAAACAAACCGCCATTAGTAAATAATGAAAATAAAAGAGCATTTTATTCACCTGGCGAAGATTACATCAATATGCCAGAATTTAGACTGTTTAATTCCGGCCAAGAATATTATAGCACCTTGTTCCATGAATCAGTTCATAGCACAGGCCACTCAAGCCGATTAAAAAGAGAGTTTGGTAAAAAATTTGGGGATCCTAAATATTCTTTTGAAGAATTGATTGCAGAGTTCGGAGCTGTATTATTAAGCGCTGAAGCTGGCACTTTATTTAAGGTAAGAGATAATTCAGCTGCTTATTTAAAAAGCTTTAAGGCTCGCTTAATAAATGAGATGAAGAAGGATAATAAATTCTTTTTCCGTGCGTCTAGCAGAGCACAAGCCGCAGCAGATTATATTTTAGACCGTGACGCACAAGGTATTCCCGTATATCAGAAAAAGTTAGTTCAAGCAATTAAGAGTGAAGAAAAGCCCGTAATAGTTAAAGAGAAACCTAAAACAATAGGGCAATATGCTAAAGAGATAAGAGAGCTTATAAAAGAAAAATTTGGATCAGGTTATATTGTAAAAACGGTATCAAAAAAGAATAAATCTCATTCTTTTATTAGTGTTGAAAGAATTAGCAAGCTCACTAAGAAAAACATATTTATTCATGTTCCTTTACGCAATTTAATGCTAACTATATTTGATGCAGAAAGTGTTAAAGATGATACTGCTGTATTATTTCTAAGTTCAAAATTAGAAGAATTTACTACCGCTTTAAAAAGTTACGAAGAGTCAGCCCCTAAATATAAAATTGGTGATAAAGTAGATATTATTTGGGGTGAGGAAGTAGGTAAATCTGGGCAAATTGATCGTGTATTAAAATTTGACAAATTACTTGGTACACATAGCTATGTTGTTTCAGGAGCTAGTAAAAATATAGGTGAGAATAATTTAGAATTTAGTAGCAAAAGTAATAATGCCCAGGATAAAACCCAGCCGGATCCAAAAGAAGAAAATGATGTAAAATATCCTTTTTCGAAAGACGATATACCTTACCAGGTAGCGTATGATGCGCACAGAGGCACATCATTTAGCCCAGAGAAAAGAGCTAAAGCTCATCAAAATGAATATTTTACAGATTTAAAAAATCAGTACGAAGATTTAAAAGAAAAAGCTATTAAGTCAGACCGATTGAGTGAGTTTGAGGAAAAATGGCCGCGCTTTCAAGAAGGATACAAGAAGCGTTATTTAGCTTATTTACATTCTAGGAACGGTTTAGTATCAACAATGATTACAGGCCCTTCAAATTTCCCAGTTAGAAGGATGGAAAAGAAAAACGCTACTGTTGATAAACGTTTAAAAGAGCTGATTGATTACTACAATAAAGGTGATAAATATCTTATTCCTTCAATTAATACCGATATTAAAACTGGCCAAGAAGGGAGTTTAACGAAACTTGAAGCAAAGCTTAAAAAGCTTGTAGCCCATCAAGAGCAAATGAAACGCTTAAACAGCGCTTTCAAGACGTATAAGAAAACTCAATCTGTAGAATCACTTAAGAAATATAATCTGTCTGAAAGTGAGTTAAAAGCTGTTACTACTTACGACGATTCGAATAACTACAGTTATGAAAAGGGGCGCATATTTCCCCAATACCAGTTAAGTAATAACAATGCTAATATCCGTAGGGTTAAGCAACAAGTAGCTACAGAAAAGAAGCTGAATGTTAAAAAAGAAGGTGGGAATAAATTAATTGATTTTCCTGGAGGTCAAATTGAGCTCAATTATGAAATCAATAAAATACAAATTCACTTCGAAGATAAACCCGAAGTTGAAATACGAAGCTTTTTAAAGAAAGCTGGCCACGCTTTTAAATGGAGCCCAAAGAATAAAGTATGGCAAAGACAGCTTAACACTTATTACAAAGGAAGTGCTCTTGATCTATATAAATTTTTAGGAGTTCCCGAACTACCGAAAACCCCAGATCCAAAACCAACAGCTACAACTCCATTTAAAAAAGTAGAAGATCCTACAAATATAACTATAGATTTTAAAGCTGATGGTTCTTTATCTGAAGTCGGTACTTATGTAATTGTTGAAGCTAAAGAGTTAATTCCTTCTCACAATAAAGATTGTAGTATTAATTCGAAACATAAAATTAGCCAAGGCCAGCCTCGTGACCGATCAGAGGATAGTTTATGTATGCAGCCTAAAGTAATCGCTAAAAACCTTAATCCAGTTTCTATTACTGAGGGTAATTTAGCTTTTAATGGAGCTCCTATTGTTTTGCCAGATAACCAAGTTATTCAAGGTAATGGACGAACGGTAGCACTAAAAATTGCTTATGATGAACATCCAACATCCGCTAAAAAGTATAAAGATTATTTAATTTCGAATGCTAAAAAATTCGGATTTACAGCGCAAACAATAGAAGCATTTAACCAACCGGTTTTAGTACGCGAAGTAAATGTAAGCTCTAAAAGAGCTATTGAATTGGGAAATATATTAGATACTTCCCAAGCTAAAATGAATAGGCTCGATCAGGCTAAATCCTTCGTTCGTCAATTAAGCGAACAGAAACGCCAAATTATAGGCTCCATTATTAATGACAGTAGAGGGGAAACTCTATCTGAAATAATAAACGATAAAGGACTTAAAATTTTAGATCAAATCAACGGTATTGATAGATCCGGATTAGTTAAAGCAAATGAATTAACTTCAGACGGAAAAGATTTTATCAAAAATCTATTAACTGGACTTGTATTTGATAGCGATAAAAATAAAGCAGCGCTTAAACATTTCAGCAAACTATTGCACAATACAAAAGCTGGTATTGAACGTGCTTATGGATTTATCATCCCCTTTATAGGCACAAAAAATGATTTAACCCCTACATTGCAAAAAGCAGTAGAAATTGTGCAAGCCGTTCAAAACGATGACGGATTAGGCACTGTAAATGATTTTTTAAACCAAGGTGATGTATTTACAGGAGCTAACAAAGATAGATTTTCTAAAGAAGAAATTGAGCTTGCATCATACTTATATAAGCAAAGTACACAGATAGCTATTAAATCAGCATTTAGAACCTATTACATTAAAATATTAGGCCGTGTTGATCTCATTAATCCGATTGAAGCAGTAGCAAAAAATGAAGCCTTTAATACTGCTTTTGTTGATGAAGAAAGAATTAATCCCCCTGAAGATTTAGTAAAGTTATACTCACTCACTTCTTTTAAAGTCGGCGATATTGTGCGTGATTATTACGACGATGTTAAATATAAAATCGTCAGTAAAAAGAAAGAAACGTATCAACTTAAAAACGAAAAAACAGGAAAGAAGGAACGTTTTACAGCTAAGGATAAGCGGTTTTTACCAAATCGAGAGGAAATTAAACCACTCCCGTTGTTTCGTATTAATGGAGCTGATGAAACTCTCATTTACTTAGGTACCGTTGATAAGTTAGATGTAGTACATCCGACGATGAAAGGTATTGAAGGTAATTTCGGGATGTTCAGTAACCACGCGCAAAACACCTTATATATTATTCCTAGCAACCTGGTTAAACGGACATCTACTATCGACGATCCTAAAGCAGATAAGTTATTTGAACAATGGCATAATTACAGCGCTGATGGAAAAGATTTAGAAATTGCATATCCAAGTGAAGCTAAAATTCAAGAAATAGGTACGGCTTCAAAAATATGGTATTGCAGCGATAAAGTAATGCGTACTGAAGATGCTAAAGGTAAAGATCATTATTACGTACACGATTTTGATGCAAATAAACGTCCTGTATCTCTACAAGGAAGTGTTCTAATTATCGAAAAAATTAAATGGACTGAACGCGGAATATTAAACTGATTAATGTTATGACTAAAAAATACGCCAAAAACCCAGCCGAACTTTTATTAGTAAATCCAGCTCCTAAAAAAGCTGAAAAGAAAGATCCTCGCCGTGTTGCCGCTGGTAAAGCAGCTTGGAAAAAAAGACAGCAAACCCCCAAGAAAACCAAAACTATGAGTAATAAAGTAACATCAAAGGCCGTCGTAAAAACCGGCAAAGCAATGTTGGTTAAAACTGGAGTAGCTGCTGTAGGAACCATTGGTGCCGTACGTGTTACGGACTACCTAATTCAAAGATATGGACAAAACCTACCAGCTGTATTCCAAAAATATGCGACTATTGTGTTTCCAGCTACGGCTGGTGTTATAATAGCCGTAAAATCAACCAATAAAAACGCGATTGCACAAGGAATAGCGTCCGGAATGGTATATGCCAGTGTTGCCCAAGGCATTGATAAACTGTTTACCAAAGCAGAATCAACCCTTAGCGATGCTTTAGGCTACAAACGCAATTCAATGTTATCGGATAGACTCGCGATTGGCCCAGGTGGTCAAGTTCTCGATGCCAACGGTCATATTGTAGGTAAAGCTCGAGTAGAGGTACCTAAAGTAGTAACTGCGCCAGTTTTAGCAGACACTACCTATTCCACATCAGGAATGTCTTCAAATGAAGGAGAAGTTTATAACGCTTAACAGCTTTAAAAACGAACTCAGCCAGGTTTAGCAGTTAATTGTGTGCATAGGGTAAACAATAAACAAAACAAAGCTAAACGAGCCATGTTCACACCAAGAGTACCCCTAGAAGCTGGCGTTCAAATCGAACGCTTATTTGACGTAAAAGAAATTACTAACGGAGATTCCGAAAAGTCATTCTTTACACCATCCCCATCCGGTGTAGTTACCGACAATAACTACAGACAAAACCCACTACCAGGTATTAATTACCGTGTATTATTGGGTATTTCAATCAACCTTACCGTTGCTGCGATTGAAGAGGATGCAAACATTGATCCTGTTAAAGTGATTAACGGCATTAAAGATGCTGTATTAACATTAAGCACTAACGAGGGCCGTAATCAAGACTTCATCCATCCAATTAAGGATTATCTAAACCTATCAGGCTTAGAAGCGGCATTAACAAGTGCTGCATCAGACGATGCTGTTACCTCAATGATTGCACTCCAGAGTACAGGAATACGCCAAACAGACAACCTATTTTACTTGAAACCTAACGAAAGCTTTACGTTAAAAGTAAACTTCAATAACTCTGTATGGCCAACAACTGCTAACTGGACTACTGCCGGACACCGTTTTGGGCTCCAAACAGAAATTTGGGTAGCCGAAATGAACGAGGCACAATTTTCTCGTTACAAAACACAATTAGGCGCTTAGGAAATTCCCCCAGGAAGCCCTCGAAGCCAAAAAGCCAAAAGCCCCATCTAATTCACCAAACGGTGGGGCTTTTTTAAAACCACCATTCATACCATTATAACATGAACACAGAAGCCAAATATTACTCACCAGCCAAAATATTAAGCATTGCGAACGGTGCGATTGGCTATCCAGAATTTCGTGGCCTTAATTCCGATATGTTTGCGTTCACGAAATTAAATATAGGATGCGATGATCCTACAAAGCTGACACAAATTAAGGCAACAGCAACGATGTTAGACGGCCGTAAAACGCTATTTGCTAATGTTCAATTAGAAGCGCTCAGACGTTTGTTTCAGTACCGCCAATTAATGGGTGCTTTGGAAATAGATCGTTCACGTTCTTTTAAACTAGCACTTGAAAATATTAGTGGCGCAACGCAAATAGTTGGTGTAGATCTCTCAGGATTCGATGCACCACAATTTGAAGCAGTGAAAGCAAATTACGCAGCAAAAGGCGTAGCTTATCCGGAACCAGAATTTTTATACGCTACCGCTACCATTGCCGCCGGTGCTGATAGTCAGACCGTGAAAATTAACATCCCAGAAGCAGCTACAAAGTTATACCGCATTGCTATTTCATCTACCAGCGACAACGACCTCCAAGTATCGCTAAAAGTGAACAACGTGGATATTGTACCATTGCGATTTGTATCACAAATCAACAATCAATTCCAAAGCGATATAATCTCACTCCCAGTGGCTATTAATAAGCATGAAGTATTTGAAGCTAAGGTTACAAACTTAGATAACGGAAGCACTCACGAGATTAGCATTATTTGCGAAGCGTATAGGGTAGACTAATGTTTGAAAGACTATATAGCCAAATAGAAATATTGATAAAAGGATTAAACAAGCGGTTTAATTTTATTGGTATTGTACGCGCCAATACTACTAGAAACCATTTTAGTAGTGGTGAAAGCGTAGTTGACAAGCGAGTATTATTAAACGAAAATGTGCATAGAATTGGCTTTTTCTGCTATAATAAAAGTGATAACTCGATCTATATTTCTTTTAGTGGCGATATAGCCGGTGCTGAAAATTTCACAAATGAAATCGGTGCTCACTCCGGATGGGAGCCAGGCCCTGGATTATCTGCCTATAAAGGTGAAATTACATTTAACCCAGCAGTAGCCAGTGATGGATTAATTACGGTAACTGAAATTGTACGCGAACCAGACCGAAGAGAAGAATAATGAGTGAAAAAACGAATTTAACACGCTTAAAAACTCCGAAAGATTCTGAACTGCTTTTATCCCAATGGGCAAGCTTTGATTCGTTGAAGTATATGCAAGCAACACATGCTAGTAGCAAAACTATATCAGAATATTTAGCAGATCGAATCGACGGTTTGGGTATGGAATATGCTGCTACGGATTACATAGCTGCTTTAAAAATAGGACAGAGCGCTGGATCTATAGATGTATTTAGAAATATACACCTAGATACTATTGAAAAAACCAATGTAAACTTGTCTGCATTTCCTTTCAGTATGCTTAAACTAGATAGTGCAGGTCATTATTACCCTACTTGGGAGATTGACCAAGGGAAGATTACAAACTGTTTATTTACGGCTACGAATTTTAAGTATTCATTAGCTATGTATGCGAAAGTATACACTACTATGTTTGATAACTGCGATTTATCATTGAGTTTGTGGGTTCAAGCTAAACTAAAAGGTAATACATTCACGGAATGTGATTTTAGTTATGCCTATTTCAATATACAAGGCATCACGAATAATTCTGGGCTTTGGGTTGAAAACAAATTTTCAGGATGTAATTTATCAAATGTAATCGCACCCGAACTGGTTATTTATGCTTGTATTTTTACAGATTGTAAAATTAATAACTCAGTGTTTAAAATTACCGATAATTGGTTAAGCCAAAATTGGAATGACTCTCTCATAATTGGGTGTGAAATTAAAAACACTACCATGTTTTTAGGAACATTCACAGATTCTTTAAAAATAGAGCATACCGACGCGAGAGATAGCGTGTTTGAAAACCTTGATTCGGCTAATAAAGGTATTATAAGAGCTGAAAATAGCATCTTTACCAATTCTTCTTTTAAACACTCTAAAATATCCGCTGAATGTACTAATAACACATTTATAAATTGTCAGTTTACCAGTTCATTTCAGCTAACTGCTGATGCTGATATTTCAGGATCAGATTTTACAGGATCAAATATAGATAATTGGTATGCGACAAAAGCCTTGCTAAAAGCTACCGGTTGTACTTACGATGAACGTACCATTTGGGTAGACGGAACACCGCTATGATAAAACCACTCTTAGAACGTATTCAATGGTTATTAGAACTCTTTTTTTGGAGCTCTCACTACCATTCAACCGCTATTGAAAGTAAAGCCTTAATTAATAATGGCCCAGCTATTCTTAAAAGTGCCGTAATCGAGAATAACGGAGCGACGGCCTTATTTTTGCAAGTCTTTGACCTAGCAGCCGAACCAGCTGGAGGAACCACGCCACTGTTAAGTTTAACGCTACCTGGTAATACCACGGCTTCATTTATTTTCAATCAGAAGTTAAATACGGGTATTTATGTAGCGCTTTCCACTACGCAATTTACGTATACCGATGCCGCCGCTACAGCCTCGCTTAATGTAGAATACAAAACGATGGTGAATTAACATGAAAGCTTCATTTAACCCAATGCGAAGGGCGGCTATTAGTTCACCAGGAAAACAACGTGTGTTACCAAGTGCGTTGATAATTGGTATGTCTAATAGCTTAACCCATGAGTTAAATGTGCGCGAATCATTCCTAGCGTATGCTCCAAGTAATTGGGGTGCAGATATTCTTATGCGAACCGAGGATCTAACACTGGGTAATAACAATCATGTAGTAGGAGTTATTGAGGGTAGCGTTTCTTCTGTAGGTTATAATGATCTAGACGAATTTGTTTCTTGGGTGCGTTCACGAACTGATTATGACTTAATTATTATGTCTTACTCGATGGGTAATGAAGCTACGGTAATGGAATACATTGTTACGAATGAAGATCGCATTCTATGTATGCCAACTTTATCAACAGGGTACCATTCAAACATCACAGCTACTAGCCCTGGCGCAACTGAAGCGGTTACTGCTGGTAATACTCGCATTGAGTGTTATTATGAGGCTACCGCCTTAAAAGAATCATGGCAGTTAACCGCGTCTTATGTGAACGCTGCTATTGCTGGTAAAATGGCCCAGTTAAAAGAAACGGGGCTAACCAATACTCAAGTACGCCAAGCTCTTAGAGCGAATTTAGATACTGTCTGGAGTGCTACAAATGGCTACGGAAAGTTACCGGATACTCTTACTGTTCCTGAAGCATTTGGTATTGAGCCGGTTAATAAATTTAACCTCTTTGATGGGGGTAATATAAACAGTGCTTACACTCTATTTTCTGGTGTAGAAATTGATAGCATCCGTATTTATATGGATGATGACGTTCTGTTGTATGACGGCAATGGAGTGAAAACTACAAACCCAGCTAACTTATCGTCCTATTACGATTCTAGGGTACGTTACACTGTCACTTACGATGATTTTACTTACAACTTTACCCAGTCGGACGAAGGGGAGCACACTTTTCATGCAGTAACGGTAAAGGATGGAGTGGAATCAACGGCTCCTTTATATGCGTTCGATACGCAAACACTTACCCAAGTTATTTTAGAAAATTATTTCGGAGTGGTTTATGAATTATGATATAATCGCTAATACTAACCTGAAGGTGTGTTGATATGCAAGTTACTTTAGCCCCAAACACTGCTGTTTTAACAAAATATGAAATGGCCCACCAATTCGGCAATTATAACGGATTGTTTGATGTAAACCCAACGTTGCAAGGCATTTTCGATATTAAAGAAAAAGCGGATCTATTTTTCACTACCGGCCCAGGAACGTTTACTAGAGGGAGCGTTGGCTCTTATTGGGATTATAAAGGTGCAATGCAAAGTGCTGCTATCAATACACCCAGATTCAATTACAACCCAATTACTGGCGAGTTGCTAGGTTTATTGATCGAGGAGGCGAGAACAAACATCTTCTTAAACTCCGCTACATTATCTACGCAAGATATTACCGTAACCGCTCAAGCCTACACTGTTTCATTTTATGGCACGGGAACAATCACATTTAGTGGTGCTTATGTAGGAACTTTAGTAGGCACGGGCACTAAAGAACGTGTTAGTGTTACATTTACACCATCTGCCGGTACCGTAACTTGCACCGTAACCGGATCTGTAACGTATGCAAATGCTGAAGCTGGAAGTTTTGCTACCAGTTGGATTGTTACTACAGGTAGTAGTGCTACACGTTCGGTAGATGCAGCATATGTAAGTGGCTCTGATTTTACTGATATGTATAATCAAACTGAAGGAACGGTTTATATAGCTTATACCGCCACTAAAGGCATACCATTATCTATTGATAACAATACTCTTAATGAGTTAATGAGGCTGTATGCTAATCTTTCGGATACGGGCGTAACGGAATTAAGAATGTTGACTGGTGGAGCCAGTCAGTTTGGGATTACACAACCCGATGGCACTAGCGAATTTAAAAATAGTTTTTCTTATTCAGGCACAGGAGTTCTTTTTAGCGCAAATGGATTGAGTGCTGTTGGCGCTTCGATTGCAAGCTTGTTCATACCTTCACAAATAGTTATAGGAAACCGTGGTGGTTTAGCAAGTTCCATAAACGGCCACATCAAACGGCTTATTTATATCCCTAAATCATTTGATGCTACCACCATTCAACGTTTATCAGCCTAATGATTTCACCCGAACAAATAGCAAGCCAAATAAACTATGCTACTCAAAATGGTTGGTTAGCACATTACCAAGAAGCAGCCAATTATTATGGAATCCCGATTGAGATTTTACTAGCTAAAGATTCTCGAGAGAGTGGTTTAGGTACCGTACCAGGCTTAGTGCAAAATAGTTGGTATGGCTCCGACGGAAAGAGTAGAGGTATTTCTCAAATAAATAGTAGTGTATATAACTTTGCGCGAGATACAGATCCAAACGATATTAGAGCTTATGTAGCAAAGGGTGCTGAAATTCTTGCCAAAGAATACAAGACTTTTGGTAACTGGAAACATGCCTTATCAGCATATAACACGGGGCCAAATGATGTGCGTTCAGCGATTGCTTCAAACATAGATCCAGACATTTATACAACCGATAAAGATTACGGGGCCGATGTAATTTATCGCTCCAATCTTATTAAGCAATTAAGTAGCCAGGGCGCTGTTTCGGTTCCTATTAAAAGTGCGTCATTGGATGGAAAAGTAATTTTGGGCTTAGGTTTTTTAGCCGGCATAATTTACTTAGCTAAGAGGTTAGATTATGTTTGAAGATGTAATAGCTGAAACATATCGCTCGATGGGCTTTCCGATTGATGTAATGGAAAGCGACAAATCACCACGCGGCATTATTACGTACCCTGGATGGGGTGCTGGTTTCTTCGTGGTAGATGTTGATGCGCATTATGGAGGCTTAGCAAGTTTTGAAAAAATCAAACAAACAGTAGAATTCCCAAAAACAGTAACGGCGCGAACACCGCGCGGTGGGCTACATTTATATTATAAATACCCATCTGGAATTGAAATTCCTGGGCGAATTGATACTATAAATGGTATTGATATACTCAGCGAAGATTCGCAAGTACACATGCCACCAAGCGCTCCAAAAATGGGGCTAAATGCGTACGAATGGATTAACGCACCACAAACAACCACAATGGCTAATCCGCCTAAAAGCCTATTAAAATTTATCGGAGCTACCCCACTATGAGTAATTTTTTAAACGACCTATCTTTTGAAATGCACGACGACAACGGCGCTTCCGTTCGAAACAGTAGCGGCACAGATAATGATAATTCTGGTAATTCAGAGCAACATTTCTATTTAGATTTACTTGACGAACCTAAAATACCTATATCTCAACCGCCAATAAACACAAACGGCGGTGGTAATAATAGCGGAGGCGCTGCAACCCCTACAATGCCAGGCTCTCCCAATGGTAATGGTAATAATGAGGATGTAACCGTGCCAGGATCAGGGTTACAAACCGCTGGTTTAAATGTTGGTGCATTAACTAATTATTTCAAATCACATCCTAAAATTGCTTATCCAATAGCTGTGCTTACTGTTGCTGGAATTGCATACTCCGTAATTAAACAAACGAAATAATGAGCCGATTAATAGCTTCTACAAAATCACCCGTCGATTTACGATTATCGAATATTAATTCGCGTATGGCCGTTATGCCAAAAAATACGCACCTCTTCTTAGCCGATTATAGACCGCATGAAGAGGAGACGGAGGCACAAAGGGAGGCTAGGCATATTCAATCGCTTGAATCGCTCGAAAGAACTTCCCGTCTTAGGGCAGAGGAAGCTTTGCGATTACAAACCGCTGGTTTTAATATTAACTGGTTCACAAAGTATTTCAAATCACATCCTAAAATTGCTTATCCAGTAGCCGCGCTTACTGTTGCTGGAATTGCATACTCCGTAATTAAAAACCAAAAGTAATGAGCCGATTAGACACACAATCCACCCCAGATTTACGCAATAGTAATGCTCGCCGTTTACCAAATGGATTAGTAGCATTTCGCCCAAAGAACACGCTAAGCTTTTTAGCCGATTATCCAGCCCCAACTTCTTTGGTACCAGCTGGTGCCGAAGATAAAATATCTAGCTTACAATCTCGATTAGCGCAACTTCAGGCTGCTGAAATGCAACATAATAGCGAACAAAAGAAAGTCGAGCTAACCCAGAATATAGAATTGACGATTGCTGGTTTAAGTAAGTTGGCCGGTTATATACAGACTGTTACCTCGGTAAAGGCGAGTATAGGGCAACTCCGCACTTCCACCAATTCGGATGTTAAGAAAGATGCTATTTTTCTATACGATGAAGCCAAGCGTTACCTGGTGGTGCTAGAAACAGCAGTGGTTACACTCACTCAACAAAAATCAGCCCTTCAACAAACTTTAGCAAATGTCTAGTTTACAAGATACAACTCCAATTGGAACGGTAGAAGGTTTTAACCCAGCTGAAATTGATGCTTTTTTGCTTGAAGTGCAAAAGCTAGTAGATAGTTCAAATTCTCTTATTAATAGCGTGAATAATCCTACTGAACCAACAACCGCCGTACCCACTCCTATTGCCACCGCTGGAATAGCTTCCTTAAGTGAAGGCCAGAAGAAAGTGGGTAAAGCGCTAATTGGCGCTGGTGTAGTGTGGGCTTTGTATGAAGTTTTCTCTGGAAAACATGATGTGGATAAGAAAAAGAAGTAATGAATAAAGCCGATTACATAGCCTTAATTAAAAAGCACGGAAACTCTTTTAAAGTAGAAGAGTTCGAGATCCGCGCACCGATTACTCATGTAAATCCGGTGCATTTGGAGGAAGTGCTTAAATTTAGGAAGTGGCACGGCTTCTCAACCCAAATAACCAGTTCTTACCGCCCAGGTACGATTGGTTATCACCCATTAGGGTTAGCTACCGATCAAATCATTTATAAGAAATGGAAAGAAGAACCAATTGATTTTCTTCACGCTTGGAACTTGGCCACTACATGGGGCTTTCCAGGTGTCGGTTTATACTTTGATTGGAACTACACGACAAAGCAAGGTAAAGTATGCCGTGCTCCAGGGCTTCACTTGGATAGTGGGTATGCTTCAAACCGGCCCTTGCGTTGGATCTGTAAAGAATTTGACGTTATTGAAGCTGGAGAAACCAAGACTAAACGGTTTTACTACTATCAAAGCTTAATAGATGGATTGTTCTACAATTCAGAACGCGACGAAATAATATCATTAGAAAAGGCAATCGAATGTTGGAAGTAATATACACACAGTTATTTGCGCTAAACGGAACATTAGTAGATCCATTCACTTTATTTGTGTTGGCACTTTTCCCAATTATCCTAATCGCTTTGATTGGATGGCTTATTGGCCAGATTGGTAAGTTGTCTACTTCGGTAGAGAAATTACTCGTAAAAATGGCTGTGGTAGAAACCAAGCTCAATAATTTAGAAAAAGAAATGCCATGAGTAGCCAAGGCCCGATCAAAAACTTGTTAAAATTTTTAACCGGTAAAGCTCCCAAATTAGTAGGCGCTATTGCTGAAGGTGGGCTAAATATTGCCACTGGTGGGGTATCTGGTAAAATTAAAGACCTTATTACTGGTTCTACCGAACTAAGTAAAGAAGATAAGGAACTAGCATTGCTAGAATTGCAATATGATTATCAGCAATATATTGCCGAGCTCCAAGATCGACAGGATGCACGGTCGATGTACGAAGATACTACTAAGAGTGAGGATAAGTTTATACGGCGCTTTCCGGCCTACTTATCTATTGGTTTTATGCTCATACTATTTGCTTTTGCACTAGCTTTAGTATTTGTAGAAATACCAGAGAGTAATAAATCCGTGATTTTTAGCATTGTGGGCTCTATGGTAGCCGTAGTAACCTCAATTGGTGGTTTTTACTTTGGATCTTCCTCAGCATCAAAAGATAAAACCAACCAGCTAAGCCAAGTAATTCAAGCATTAAGAAAATAACCGTAACCAACTAATTAAATTGATATGGCAAAAGGAAAAATCATTGTAAAAGGAGCGGTAAAGCGCAAAAAAGGATTCATGTATTTTGTAGATGGGGATGGAAATCTCCGAGAAACCGCGCGAAATACGAAAGGCGGTAAAAAAGGTCGCACTGTTTGTAAATCCAAAAAGAAAGCCGCTCCAAAAAAGAAGAGATCCGTTAAACGCGCTCCCAGAAAGATTAAAAGAAATAGATAAGTTCATTTATGATTGAGTTAGTGAAGCTGGTATTTTGTGATGGAATACCAGCTTTTTTTATTCCCCATCTTCCAACGCTCTAAACTTATCCATTAATTTCTGCACGGCTAAGTGGGTATAAGTTCCTTCTGTAACCTTGGTTGAGCTGTGCCCAGCCATTGCCGCCGCTTCAGATAGGGTAAGTCCTTGTTCAATCCAGTTAGTGATCCTGGCATGTCGCAACCCGTGAATGGTTCGTGTTGCTGGTATCTTAGCTTTGGCCAAATAGAAATTAAAAGCTTCACGTACCGTTTTACCAGCAATCGGAGCTCCTTTATAACGTCCTTTCCGGTTCACAAAAAGATATTCATCTGGCCCAGGTTCACCACGGTATTTAATGTAGTCGATTAAGTAAGGCCGTAAATATTTAGAAATTGGTATAAACCGCTCCTTTTTCCCTTTCGTTTTTGGCAGATAGATTAGATTATAATCATGCAAAAAATTAGCCCCTTTAAGTCCTGAATAGTCTACGTGCTTACTGTAGGCTCCCTCACTCAATCGTAACCCCGTGTAATAGTACAATGCTATCATTGGCTTAAACCAAAGTTGGCGGTATTGCTCGGCTAAGTGAGAAGGGTAGATCTGCTTTTTATGCCAAGCATCAAATACTTTAAACAGTTTCTTGAATTCTATATCCGTCAACATTTTATCGTGATAATTCAATTCAACTTTTGGTAGATCAATAGTATCGAACGGATTTTTTGTAATCCATTCAGCAGCTACCATAAAATTAAAGAAGGTGGTAAGATGCTTTTTATTGGTACCAGCACTTACCGGGCTAATTCCATCACGTAGTAAAAATTTTTTACCATGGTTTACTGTAACATTAGTTGGGTGCATGGCCTTTGTATGTGTGTAATCCATAAAGTGCTCCACATTATTTTTATACGCGGTAATAGTGGCCAACCTGGTGTAATTCTTACTCAATAAAAACAAATCGAACGCTTGGCCAAGTGTAGAAGGAATTATAACCCGTGGATCGTCATACAGAGCCAAATCAATAGAGAAGTCCGGATTAAACGGATCTATTTCTCTTTTATCCTGAAGCACTTCTAGTTCACGTTTCTTTTTTATAGCAACTTCTTTCCAGTTAGTGCCCAGGCCAAAAGTTTTATAAATACGCTTCCCATTTTCCAATTTAGAAAATCGAATATAATAAGCGCGTCCTCGTTTTTTTAGTGAAGCCATAATTAGTGTGTCAACGTTGTGTCAAGCTTAAAGCGCGTTTTTAACTAATATTCCGTGTTTGTGTCAAAATTCAGGCACAAATACTAAAAGCCAATTTGTACCCCAATCTGTACCCCATAAATGGGAACAAATCTGTTCCCGTGATGAAATATTTATCCAGCAAAAATTACTGAATCCAAAAAAAGCCTTTTAAAAGCACGTAAAACATGATTTAAAAGGCTTTTTTGCTATTGTACCAAAGGTGGGAATCGAACCCACACTTCCGAAGAAACACGAGTTTGAGTCGTGCGCGTCTACCAGTTCCGCCACTTTGGCAATTGTGTTAAAGTAATGATAACCATTAGTTTAACTGAGTTTCTTTAAGGTACTCAATAAGAGTAATATCGTACTTTTCACCCTCAAAAATACCCCAGTTTAGTAACTGATTGGTAACTGTTTTGAGGAGATAATACCACTCACATTATTGTAAAGAACATTCTGCTTTTCAGCAGTCACCAATATAAGAGTTTAAGTATTACTTCTTCAACGTTCTTTTCCAATTTGTTGGATTAATTTCGAATATTTGGAAATAACTCTTAAATAGTAGATACTACTTAACTTCTATACAAATCTGGAAAGAGTAACTAAAAGAATCTAGAAAATGAGTAGCAAAAAGAACGTACCACGAGGTAGTTTCCAAGTACAACGAGAACGTCTTGCTTCATTGATTAATGCATTAAAAAGTGCAAAGGGTGAGATAACTTATGAAGGTATTAAATATGATCTTCAAGGGAAGTCACCCGCCTTGAATTATAAGACATTTATCCTGCAAGCTACGGATATGAGTGAGGGTGAATATTATAAATATTTTCATCCAGATATAGAAAATAACTCAAGTTATTCATCGTCAGGTAAAGCATTTAAAGAGCCTGGAAAAGTTATTCATACAATAAGACCTTACTTGACCATTGATGGGGATAGAAGGAGTAAAAATAATTCACTTATTGAGAATGGGTCTTTAGGTGTAAAAAATCACAAACCAGAAAAACCAAAATTAGGGGAAGTTCAAAGTTTAGGAGGCCCTGTTGCTGTGTTTTCTAATAAAAAGCATGAACCTGAAAATATTGGACAATACTATTATCAATTTATAGCATCGCTACAAAGTGGTTTGGGTGGTATATTTTCCAACAGTACTGATACTTTAAATGAATTTTCTAATAATGGCAATTTTGGAAAGTACATTAAGGCATTTTATAGTAATGAGGAGTCAGTGTATAAAATAGATGAGTCTACATTGTCGGTAATTGGTCCAATAATTGGAAAGTATATTGAAGTGTTGGATACGGCTCCTACCGAAGATATAATTCACTCAATTTGTATTGGACTTGACTTATCTGAAAATACTAAAGAAAGACTCGATTACCTGAGGAATTTTGTTTTAGGAGATGAGAATCTTAAAATATCTGACCTTCCTATAGAAGAACAAATTGATTACAGGTATGAATTATTGTGGAATGAAGAGCGTGAGAGCTTGGATTACAAGAAGTGGCCAGTGGAATTAAAAGCACTATTGTTAATAGTAAATATTGAAGAATACTATTTTGGAGTGCTTATTCATAGTTTGTCCACATACTTATTAGATGAAACAAGGTTCATTATTGAATCATCAAGTGATGGAATAAGTCCTAACAATTTGTTTAATGATTTTGACTTTGGAAAGTTATTTATCTGTCTCGATGAATACCAAATAGATGATTTGAATAAAGTTTTTAATAACAATTTTGTTAATCTAATTTCCCAGCCTATCCATAGACATCCAGAGGAACAACGGGCAAAGCTAGAATCTCACCAAAACAGAGTTAAAAAATATATTATTAAATTGTTGTATGCCATGTACTCAAGGAAAATTGCTACTGACCTTGCTAATTCGGAAAATAATATTAATGATTTATCAGAGGTGTTAAGTCAATTCAAAAAAGATACTTAGTACCGTTCTCGCAACATAAATTATTTATGTTGCGAGAACCAAATACATTTATCTACCCACCTTTAGAACTACAATAATCGCAGTAATAACTGTTGATTCAATTATTAACAAAACAGTTCTAAAGATGAGCACCATTCAAACTTATTTAACCTCCGGTGAAGCCACCGAATATCTTTCCAATGAATTAAAGAAAGAGGTCAAGTATTACGACCTCGATAACCTAATCAGATCAAAAGCTATTCCCGATCCTGAATTAATTGCAGGAAGGAGACTTTGGTCGCCTTCATTAATTAGAGAGGCTAAAAAAGCCTTAAAAATCAGATGGGCTAAACGTCCTAACCTCACTAATAAAAGAAATGACTTTATTAAGGAGGGTAGTAATGATTGATCAAATTATTACAGACAAAACAGCCCAGGAGATGTTTGAAATCAGTGGTTCCTATTCTAGAGGTTTAATGGTTATTGATCCTATCATAGTCGATTCAAACATCAAAAAATTGCAACGCTATTCTTTTGAAGAATTTGGCATGAAGTTCCATGAGGGCATTTCAATAAGGCTCCAAAAATTAGGTGTTACCAACATGTTTAGTCCTTCATTAAGGGACATGCCTCCGATTTTCGCATTCTTTATTGATGATGTAGTAGCTGAAAGGATTTTCCAAATGACAAATACAGAGCTACGAATGCATAGGGAGGCTGGTAGGCTCTATTTCAGATTCCATAAAGGAAAGGTCATCTATCCACTAAAACAAATAATGGAGCTCAGTTCCTAACCAGAGCTCCATACTCCACTACATAAAAATCGAGGTTAATACCTCAAAAATCTAATCACTAATTCAACTGATATGGAAAACGTACGTCCATTAAACACTGATTTAAGTATCCATGAACAAGACTTGAAAGAAGCCATTTATTATTTACCTGAAGCATTTGACCATGAATTATTGTTCAAAGCACTAAAAGGTATTTACCACGATGAGGAAGGGAAAGTTTTGGCACTAGAATATTTACACAAAAGACATCTGCCAGTACCATCTAATTTTGATGAGAAATGGACTGAATCTAATCTTAACTCATTTCAAGAACATGATATGGAGGGATTTCTTAACAAGAATATTTATGATATAGCCAAAGAAACAGGTTGGAGACCTAAGGCATTTCGAAAAGGAAAGAACACTAAGCGTCCTCCATCCAAAAGGAGCTTAGCGTTAGTAGAACAGGATCTCAATGCGAAAGAGAGACTAGAGGAGAGTCTAACTAGCGTTAAAGAACGAAAATTAGGTGAAGATGAGAAATCATTTATTCCTCCTCAGATAATGAATTTAGATGGAGCTTGTTACGACCATCCCTATTTAAAAAAGTCGGACATCCCAAAGAATCATGATGACTATCTAGGTAAACTAGGCAAGATCGTAGACTGTGAGGTTATCGTGGAAGAGGCCATTGAAACCTTGATTAAACAACCTGGGCAGTTAGAGGATGATAAAACGGTAAGTTTCAGAATTCGATTAAACAATCAGCAAGGTAACGAGGTGTTGACGAGAGCTTCATTTGAGGAGCTAACAACTAAGACTCGTTTTTCTAGTTTCTTGGTGTCAAAAGGATTCGTCAAATTTAAAGGTACAAACCTTCAGTTTGATAAATTTCATGAGTTTCTAATCAACAAACAAGAATTCCCAACGGTTAGAATGCTTCAATGCTGGGGTGAATATAAGCCAGGAATGTTTTTATTCAAGAATGGCCTTTTTGACGTTAAAGAGAACTTATTTTATCCTGCCGATGAAAAATTTCGTATAAGGTATCATAACCGTTTATTAATTTGTCCAGATGGTAGTGAATTAGTACAGCCACCTAACATCTCAATTCCTAATGATGAAGAGGAATCTACCCAGTTCTTAGCAGAGAAATTTACTCTTTGGGAATCGTTTAATGGGAGGTTAAATGTTCGGAGTACATTAGGGTATGCCTTAGCGTGCTTATTTAGCCAAAAAATTATGATGGACGAAAAGTCATTTCCATTGCTCTTTAAATTTGGAGAAAGAGGTACTGGAAAGAGTTCCAGTATGGATTGGTTTATGGCACTATTTGGATATAGGAATGGAAACCGACAATCTGTATCAAAGCAAAATACTTATAACGGTGTGAAACGAAATATGACACTTAGTACCACCTTACCATTCTTCTTAGATGACTTTAGGAATATTGAAAATAATTCGCAGGCTCCAGACCTGACCAGTTCGATACTTAATTGGTATCACCAAATTGGAACTTCAATGGCCATGAAAACTACAGATCATCGAACCGTAGACACTCCAATGAAGGCAACCGTAGTTATGACCGGTAATGATAAGCCAACTGACCCTGCCGTATTATCTAGGTTTATTATTCTTAACTACTCCAATTTTTTACAGAAAGATGAACTTTTACGTGTACCAGAGGTGACGCAACACATCCATCGATTTTCTGAGTTTACAGCTCACATTCTAAAATCTTACGATAAGGCCTATGAATCCTTTTCATATTACCAAAAGCAGAATAAAAAATGGTTAGCTAACCAAAATTTTGAGGGAAGGACGGTAGACAACTGGAGCATTGTACTTTCTGGGATTCAAACTATACCTATGATTTTTCCAGGACTATCACATTGGAAAAAAGAATTTGAGGCTCTTAGAATCGAAATTTGTCAGGCCATAAAAAAAGAAGAGGCACTTCAAAAGGAAGCGAACCCTTTGCATGAGTTTTTTGATGCGATAGAGTACTATGCCACACAAAAGTTGGACCTAGAATCAGAATATAGCAACAGGACAAATGTATTAGATCATCGCCACTTCCGATGCAAAGTGGGATCAAATACGCTTTTAGCAACGGGTGAGAATTTTACTGGTTATATTTTATATCTATCCTTAAATGGGATATGGAATGTTTTACAGAGTGTACATGCAGATATAACTAAAACGACCACGCTAAATATGTTAGAAACGAAGCTACAAAATAGTAGCTACTATTTAGAACATGGTGTACAGACGATATTGACGAAATCAATTGGTGAGGCTAAAAAGAGTAATAGACGTTGCTATGCTATTAATGTGGAGCAGCTAAAGAAGAATCAGAAATTAGGAGAACTGATTGAAAAAGCTCTTTCTTATGAAAGTGAAAGACCTCTAAGACTGAAGTGAAAAAATAATATATAATTTGAACTTAAATCTGCTAAACTGCTTAAAAGTTAGCAAAACAGGGGATAGGATAGTAATAAAGTTAGATTACACTAAATAATGTAACTGCTAAAGTATGCTATAAGATGCTAAGCCTTGCTTAAATATATAGCAACTATTAGCAGTATTTAGCAGATATATAAATATGCTGCTTAACTAAATATCTGTCTATATACACTCAAAAAGGCATTTTTAAAATAATTAGCAAACTTTAGCGGCTTAGCAGGGTAGACCGATGATTTATTTTAAAAACAGTAATTGGAAGATGCTTTCTTACATTTTTAGGCTGACTATAAGTATTAATAATGCTTTTAGTTATTTAGCTCTTGGCAGTAATAAAAATATTCAGTTACTTCTGTAAAATATAATTTTGACCCGCTTAAACGTAGGTTTGTTATACAAAATTTAGAATATGGCCTACACTTCAAAACCAATTTATTTACAAGATCCAGCAATAATTACTCCTGAGCTTGAAGAAGCGGTCGAGCCATTTCATAAAGAATGGCTAAAGAAACATATACTCGAAGATGAGAAACAGCTATTTCACTACACTGACTTAAATGGATTGAGAGGCATTCTTAAAGAGAGAGGGCTCTGGCTCAGCCATATTAGTACACTTAATGATCCACTTGAATTAAAATATGGGCAAGAACTAATTCTAAAAGAGTTGGATAAAAAAATAGTCGAAGAATCCGACAATAATCTTCGTGAATTTTATAATTCGATAAAGATCAGTGTTGGTTCTTTTGGGAAAGTAATGCATCAGGTTTTTATAGCTTGTTTTTGTGAATCAGAAAATCTTTTGAGTCAGTGGAGAGCCTATTCAAACAATGGTGGTGGTTTTAGTTTGGGATT
Organism: Balneola sp.; assembly: GCA_048267905.1. Taxonomy (GTDB): domain Bacteria; phylum Bacteroidota; class Rhodothermia; order Balneolales; family Balneolaceae; genus Balneola. Next base: position 874,488 of record JBLWWM010000001.1, on the reverse strand, counting down.
TGAAATATGCGATAATAGTTTGATTAACTATGACACAGACGATCTCGATAACGGTTATAAACCGTTATTTAGAAAGGTAATTTATAAGCCAAGTGAGCAAAAGAAACTTATTGATGAATACTTAGAAAGTATATTAGAAGGTTACAGAAATGGAATTATTGGTAAAGTAAGTGGAGCTGTTGATGAACAATATCATTCAGCAGTAATGGGGGGACAAGCAAGCAATATTTTTTTAGACCTTATTTTATCATTTAAGAACCCTGCATTTTCACAAGAGGAAGAGTGGAGATTAATCAATGTAATCTTAGATCACTATGAACCAGAGAAATTAAAATTTCGGGAAAATAATTATGGATTAATCCCTTACAGACAATCATATCTATATATTAAGAAAGATGAATCAAGTGTTTTCCCTTTAAAGTCTATCATATTAGGGCCATCTTTAGATCAAGAAAGCCAGAAATCCGCTATACAATTATACCTAAATCATTCCTCTGCTTTAGAAAATAAAATACAAATTGATAATCCCGGAACAATTTGGGTAAAGAGTGCAGGCTATGAACTCAAGTGATAAATTTTGTATAACAAGCATTTCAAGTCGGACTCTAATAAGTTTCTGGACTTATTAATTCAAAAACAGCTCGCTGGCAATAATGACCCTAAAGATTAAATATGAGCAAAGAAGATATACTAAATAAAATTGACAGACTCGGTGACCTCTTCGTAGATATGATGACAGATCAAGAATTATTTCAACTGAGCGATGAGAAAAAAGATGAAACTAATAGTTTAATGACCGAGATTATTGATTATCTCATTTGGTTTCCTGGTAGGCTTTTCTTTGATGAAAATAAGTCTAGACAAAAACGTAATAAAGTCGTTATCGATTTTCTTTGGATAACATTAGAACCAAATGATATTTTTGATGAATTACTTTCAGGTGGATACACAGGTTTATTGTCAAATATGTTAGACGATTTTTCGAAACGTGTTAAAATGCTAAAACCGACTTTTATTTCTGTAAATCCGGAAAGCAATGAGTTTTCTAATTATTTTGACGAAGCTATGAAGGCTTGGTTATACGGATTACCAAATGCTTCTTTAATAATATGTTTTTCATTATTGGAGAACTTATTAAAGGATAAGCTATGTCAAAAAGATTGTACTTATGTATATGAATTAAAAGATCCTAGTAATCCCAAAGGTGTAAAACAAGTGTCATATGATAGAATTATAATGTCATCACTTAATGAGGGTATAATCAATAAAAATGAGAAAAATATACTGTTTCAAATAAGGAAATTAAGAAATAACTCTATTCATGAACTGAATTCTGTTACTGATTCAGAAGTGTATGATGCAATTATTCAAACTAAGGATATAGTAGAAAGATTACTCAAAAAAAATTAATAAGTGTTTCAACCAGTCTTAACTATCCAACACAATAAATAGCAGATCCTTAAGGTTATAAGATTTGTAATGGCGATTCTGAGTATTTATTGGGAGCGTCCTTACTTTAATATTAAACCAAGAAAAGGAGACAACATGTCTAAAGGATACTGTTCTAATTTAAGGTGTAATAATGATGGTAGAACTTCAAGCCATCCTGATCAAGGTGGGAATTGGCCTAGTACCACAGGCAATCCATCTGGTGGTGGAAGAGGTAATGGTTAATGGCAACTAATTATCGAGCTAATACATTGTTCACTCAGTGTATTAGCTTTTTTTTTGCAAAGGATGTTCTTTTTAAAAATGACTTCAAGCTCTTCAAAAGACTTCCTAAACACCCAATCAAAATATATTTTGACTTCCTAAAGCAGATTCATCTCATTCAATTTAAGAATCATTAGCCAAAGAGGTATAAAACTAATACTGATTTTAAAAATAGATTTAGAGATGTAATCTCTTTTCTAAAATAGAAGGTCCACATCCTTTAGATTGAATAATTTAGCGACAAGATTCAACAAAGTATTTTCCCTTGTCTAAAAATGATAAATTTATTTTCTTCCGAAATATCAAAAGGCCCGATATTACTTTTACTCAATGGGGCTATAAATAATAAATAATATCATTGTTTGAACATGACTGCTAAACTCAAGTTAATTCGGATAATAACTCGCGGAAATAACTTTATTGGCTCTATTTGTGGAATTCTAGGAGCTGTAGGTTTATTTAATGTATTTACTGGCACATCATGGGGGTTGAGTGCCAGACATTCTCGGAGTAATGGTGTTGCTATTACAACTGGTGAAGAAGTACTTATTACATTATTAATTGCTGGAATTGCAATACTTTATCATATAAGTTTTGATAGGATTAAAAATGATGAAAACCTTGAAAACCTATTTTATTATATCATAGACTTATTCTTGGTGAGATTTTTAATTTTCACTTCAGTACTTATTAGTTTTATTATTTGGATAACTGAATCTTATGTTTCGAATCTTGATCTTATTCTCTCGAGTTTAATTTTCTCAGTTTTTGCCGTTGTTCATGTTATTGTAATTTCGATATCCTTATTCAAAGGATTTGTATTAAATCTTATCACTTTGAATCTAGTGCCTAATAACAAAGCTAGTATAGAAGAAAAATTAATGCAGCTTTATGAATTACGAAACAAAAATTTAATTACAGAAGGTGAGTTTAGGGATAAGAAAGAATCAATTCTCAACCAATTTTAGAATCAGATTATAAAACATAAAGACGTTGTGAATTTGTGGCTAGTGGGCAAATATGCTACTCCAAATCTCCATCATAATTAACCGTCTTATTATCTAACATTTACAATCGGTTTTATGTATAATCCGTTAATTACATAGACAAATTTTAAATGTACAGATGGCGAAACAGAATTCGGGTAAAAATCAGAAAAGTATTGAAGAAACTTTGTGGGACTCAGCCAATAAATTACGTGGTACGGTTGAGAGCTCAGAATATAAACATGTTGTTTTAGGGCTTATTTTCCTGAAATTTGCGAGCGATAAATTTGAAGCTCGCCGAAAGGAACTTAAAGTCGAAGGTAAAGAACAGTACCTCGAAATGAAGGAGTTCTACAACATGAAGAACGTCTTCTTTCTAGCTCCAGAAAGCCGTTGGAGCTATGTTATAGAAAACTCCAAGCAAGACGACATCGCGCTTATTGTTGATACCGCACTACACAACATCGAGAAAAATAATGCTTCGCTAAAAGGAGCCTTGCCCGATAACTATTTCTCTAGACTGAATCTAGATCCTAGCAAACTTGCAGCATTGCTCGATACCATCAATAATATTGATACGGTGGGAGATGAAGAAGAAGATGTGGTTGGCCGTATTTACGAGTATTTCTTAGGTCGCTTTGCAGCCGCTGAAGGTAAAGGCGGAGGGGAGTTCTACACGCCTAAAAGTATTGTAAACCTAATTGCAGAAATGCTAGAACCCTACAAAGGCAAAATCTACGATCCGTGCTGTGGCTCGGGTGGCATGTTTGTGCAATCCATTAAGTTTGTAGAAAGTCACCAAGGCAATACCAAAGACATTTCTATTTATGGACAAGAATATACCGCTGTAACGTATAAACTGGCTAAGATGAACTTGGCGATTCGTGGGATTGCTGGGAATTTAGGCGAAGTGCCTGCCGATACGTTTAGCAAAGACCAGCACCCCGATTTAAAAGCCGATTACATAATGGCGAATCCTCCGTTTAACCAGAGCCAATGGCGGGAGAAAAATGAGTTAGAACACGATCCACGTTGGGCTGGTTTTACCACTCCACCCGTTGGAAATGCGAATTATGCATGGATTTTGCACATGCTTAGCAAGCTTTCCGAAAACGGAACCGCTGGTTTTGTATTAGCGAATGGCTCTATGAGTAGTAACACTTCGGGCGAGGGCGATATTCGTAGAGAACTCATTGAAAAGGACATGGTAGATTGCATGATTGCCTTGCCTGGGCAACTGTTTTACACCACGCAGATTCCCGTGTGTTTGTGGTTTATTACCAAGAATAAAAAAGGAGGAGACTCTACGGGCGTAAACTTCCGAAATAGAGAAGGCGAAACCTTGTTTATTGATGCGCGCGACATGGGAACTATGATAGATCGTACCCAAAAAGAGCTAACCGCTGAAGATATTGCCAAAATTTCTGAAACCTACCACACTTGGCGGTCTGTGCCAGACGGGCAAGCTGAAGAAACACCGTACCAAGACGAAGATGGCTACTGCAAGTCTGCTACGCTAGAGGATATTAAAGCCAACGATTATGTACTTACCCCAGGGCGATATGTGGGCATTGCAGAGGAAGAAGATGACGGCATTCCTTTTGAGGATAAAATGACCGACCTCACCGCCAAACTAAAAGAACAGATGGCACAAGCCGAACAATTAGATGCCGATATCCGTGAAAATCTAAAATTGTTGGGTTATGAGTGAGTGGAAAGAGTATGCTCTTGGTGATATCATCAATATAATAGGGGGAGGGACACCTAAAAGGAGTGTTCCAGAGTATTGGGATGGTGATATTCCTTGGCTTTCTGTTAAAGATTTTAATAAGGATGGTCGTTATGTGCGAGGATCTGAGGAAAAAATTACTAAACTAGGCCTAGAAAAAAGTAGTACTAAGATTTTGAAAAACGGCCAAATTATTATTTCGGCAAGGGGTACTATTGGTGCTTTAGCACAGGTATTCGAACCAATGGCATTCAATCAGTCTTGTTATGGTTTAGATGCCAAACCACAATTTATTATTAATGATTATCTTTTCTATGTAACTAAACATTCTATTAATGGGTTAAAACTGATTTCCCATGGGGCTGTCTTTGACACAATAACTAAGGATACATTTCAACATATACAGGTTACTATCCCCCCACTCCCCGAGCAAAAAGCTATCGCTCATATTTTAGGGAAATTGGATGATAAGATTGAGCTTAATCGTCAGATGAACCAAACATTGGAAGAGATGGCGCAAGCGCTATTCAAGAGTTGGTTTGTCGATTTTGATCCCGTGTTTGATAACCTGCCTGCCGGACAGGCAGGCGCCCTTCCTGATGTTTTAAGAACTAAATATGAAAAACGAAAGCTCGTTCCCGATGAGAAAAAACTAATCCACAAAAACCCAGAACTCGCCCAACTATTCCCAAGCCAATTCACCTTCAACGAAACCCTAGATAAATGGATTCCTGAAGGGTGGGAGGTGAAGACTATTGGTGATGTTTCTACTGTAGTCGGAGGAGGCACACCTTCTACAAAAGTTGAAGAATATTTCTGTAAAGATGGTATCTCGTGGCTTTCACCGAAGGACTTATCGGGATATGAATGGAAATATATATCAAAAGGTGCAATTGACATTACTGAATTAGGACTTCAAAAAAGTAGTGCTAAGCTAATGCCAAAGGGCTCAGTATTATTTTCATCGAGAGCACCTATTGGTTATATGGCTATTGCTGAAAATGAGATTTCTACGAATCAGGGATTTAAATCTTTAGTTCCAAATAAAGGAATACCAACTGAATATTTATTTCATTTTATGAAATCGAATCTAGCTCTAATTGATAGCGTTGCATCTGGCTCAACGTTCAAGGAAGTTTCAGGGAGTGCTTTAAAAGGCATTGAAATCCTAATTGCAAGCAACAATATAATAAGTCGATTTTCTGAACTTTTAGAGCCTAGTAATGGCAAGATGTTAAGATGCCAGAAAGAAACCGAAACCCTTACCCAACTCCGAGACACATTATTACCACAATTAATAAGCGGTAAGGTGAGAGTGCCAACGGCGTTTGTAGAGGAAATGGCGGAGGATGGAGAGTTAGAAAAGGAGAAGTTGGATGAGTAGAATTACACAAGATAATCCGACAGAAGAAGAAATCATTCGCAACTCAAAGCCAAACAGGTTGTATTGGAATGAGTTTGAAAAGGGGAGGTTCTTTCAAGTCGTACATGAAGATGAAGATGGGTTTGAAGTTAAACTTGCACCTCGAACTATGTTGAAAGTAGTATATCTTAAAGATTATGATGACATTGAAGGATTTGAGGTTATCAAAGTAACAAATCAATCAACTCAAAAAGTAAAACTCAGCAAATTTAATTTTGCACAGCTAAAGGCTTTTTTGTCTTTCATTTCAACAATCGACTTAAAAGGAATTACCGAAAAAAGACTCAAGATTCTTGATGATGAAGAATTAGATGATGATACAATAAAGCGTGTCAAAACAATACTTTCTAAGGAAGGGGGTGCAGAAGTTATTGAAAGTTTAATTGATCAGGGATTAATAACATCAAAAGATATAGTAAACACTTCGTTCAGGAAACGAGGGCTACAAATTTTTGAAAGATTATTAAATGAAGAGGACTATTGGAAAACCTATGCAGTAGAAAATGGTCAGTCTGCTAATAGTGAGGAGAAAGCTTGGCAATACTTCTTAATAAAAAATGAATGGATATTCGGTTATGGATTAGATTATCGCTTTCAAACTATTCTGCAACGTGAAGCACATCTTTCGAGTGCTACTTTAAGCGGGTCTGAAAGTGTAATTGGCGACTATTTATTGGGAGATAAGCGTTTTACTACTTTCGTAGAACTTAAGAAACCAAGTACACCACTTTTCGGCTTATCCAAAAACAGGTCTGGGTCTTGGTGTTTGTCTAAAGAGCTAAATGAGTCAGTATCTCAGATTTTGGAACACAAAGCATCAGGTCAAGTTAGGCTGGCTCAAACTCAATTTTCAGGAGGCGAACCCATCACTCAAAAAGCCTATGATTCTAAAGTAATTCTTATTATCGGAAAGTGGTCACAGCTGGATGGTGCTACTACTCAGGAAAGTGAAATCAAGAAAAAGACGTTTGAGTTATTTAGAAGAGATAGTAGAAACATCGAATTTATTACTTTTGATGAGCTTTATGAGCGAGCTAAATTCATTGTTGAAGGTAACACTGAAAATAAAATTGAAGAAGATCAATCTGATGCACATGATGAATCAGATTGGGATGATAATTTACCGTTTTAACAATGACTACTAAACAATATCAACACCTCATTGTCCCGCTATTGGAAAATATGCTTATTGAGCTAGAAGTAGTACCAGAGTGGACGGCTTTTAGAGGATTCAGTAACCATTATTCACCCAGAGTTGATATTGCAGTTGGGCCATTCTCGGTTAACCCTTACAATAATCAGCTACAGAGATACAATGAATTAATTGAAAACGAGGATATCAAAGATTTTCTCAAATCTGTTTATGATTTACATGTAGAAAACATTGGTGATGAGATTTATAACGAGATCAAGATACTTCCATTTGAAAGGCTAATCAGAAAAAATCAAAATGCTAGATGTTTAATGGCTATTGAAATAGAAAATAAAAATTCAAAAAAGCATTTTATGGGAAGTCTAATTAATGCGGCTTCTCTTGGTCGTGTGGGGATTGGCGTTGCTTACACAGATACTGCATTTCGCACTTTTATAAGAATTATGAATTACCTAGGTTTTTTGAAAAGAGTAGGAAAGAATACGTACGATACAAGAAATTTCCTTCTTATTACTAAGGATCAAATGACCGAACTGCTTCAGAGATAATGAAGAATCGTGAAAGCTTTTAGGTAGTCTATAGAGTAGTTCTCTTATAGATAGTTTGAAGGCTAACCTATCATAGGGAGTTTTGAACAACATCGAACGTTGTTCAAAACTCCCTATGAAGTATGTTTATTGTGCGTAAATGGAAATAATTTCAAAATTACCCGAAGAGTATTTAAACAAAGATGTATACTTGGTAACCCGTAGTGCGAAAACGCACTACGGGTTACCATCTACATTGTTTCAATTTGTTTTAAAGTAATGTATATTTGTCCAGTTTATTAATTAAAAAACTGGACATTCTCTAAAATTATATAGACTTTAAAATTCCATGAAAATTACTGAATACATAGCATTTACAATAGATCGTTTCCCAAAAGGATATGTGTTCACCTATGAGGATTTTTATGAGGAGGTGAAAAAGAAAGAAGCCATTATAAAAGCGCTCAACAGAATGGCAAGTTCTGGTAAAATCACCAAGCTGAGCAAGGGCAAATACTATAAGCCAGAGAAAACCACTTTTGGAGAATTACAGCCAGATCAATATCAAATTGTTAAAGATTTGCTAGAAGAAAATGGTAAAACGGTGGGCTACCTTACGGGCTATAGTATATATAACAAACTGGGATTAACAACGCAGGTTAGTAATGTCATTCAGATTGGGAAGAATGTAGTTCGGCCTCCGTTTAAACGAGGGAGATACAGCATCCGTTTTGTACGCCAAAAAAACACGGTTACTAAAGAGAATATTCCCCTTCTTCAAATCCTAGACTCTATCCGTTACATAAAAAAAATTCCCGATACTACCATCCCAAAATCTACTACACGGTTAGCGCACATTATTTCAAAGCTTTCAGAAGAGAATAAGCAAACCATAGTTAGGCTAGCCAAAAAATATCCGCCTTCATCAAGAGCTTTACTTGGTGCAATATTGGAATATTCTGGAGACTTGCAGTACTTAGATAAACTGAGAACTTCGCTAAATCCTATTACAAGCTACAACATGCCTGGGGTGTTGGATGTGTTGCCCATCGCTAAAAATTGGAATATCGAATGAGGCTTCATCAAAATAAAAATCTATTCCAAGAAGCCGTAAGGGCAACGGCAGATTATAAAGGTATTGCACAAATCTATATAGAAAAGGATTATTGGGTTACAGTAGCTTTAAAATCAATTTTTACCCATCCAGAATGCGGAGATGCTATTTTCAAAGGAGGCACAGCGTTATCTAAATGCTATAATATTGTAGAACGGTTCTCTGAGGATATCGATCTGGTTGTAGTCCGGAATACAGGGGAGTCGGATAATAAGATGACCAATAAAATAAAAGCGATTACTAAAGCAGTTGATTTAGTGTTGCCAGAAGTTAAAGTGGCGGGTATATCCCACAAAAGAGGAAGGAACCGTAAAACAGCCCATGCCTACTCTAAAGAGTTTGATGGAGAGTTCGGCCAAGTAAGGGATATGGTTATAGTAGAAGCAAGTTGGTTGGGGAGTTCAGAACCAAATAATGAACACTCTATCTCTTCTTATATCTATGAAATGATGATAGAAACAAATCAGCAGAGCATAGCCAAAGAATATGAGATGGAGCCATTTGATGTGAGAGTGTTAGACTTGAGCAGAACTTTGTGCGAAAAAATTATGAGTTTGGTACGGTTTTCCTATGATGAAAATCCTATTGTATCTCTTCGAAATAAAATTAGGCACTGTTATGATCTTCATTTAATGCTCCTAAAAGACGAAGTGAATACTTTCTTCGAGTCTTCAAAATTTGACGCACTACTATCAACAGTAGCCCAAGATGATATTGCTAGTTTCCGTGTGAATGAGGAATGGTTGAGAATACATCCCGCTGAAGCTAGTATATTTAAAGACGCAGATAATATATGGAAGCAACTTCGCACTACGTACGAGCAGGAGTTCAGTGCTCTTGTTTATGGAGATTTACCTAATCAAGAAAAGGTGTATGAAACACTTTTACGAATACACGATAGGTTAGCCAAGCTAGAATGGAACTTGAAAAACGATGTTAGTTCTTAAGTCTTTATTTTTATAATATCATTGCCATGAAATTCACCGAAGCACAATTAGAGCAAGCATTTATAGATCTTTTAGGGGAAGAAGGCTATCCGCATGTATTGGGTGCGCAAATTGTGCGTTCTGCGGATGAAGTGCTTATTCAAGAAGACCTTAAATCATTTCTGCTTCAGCAGTATGCAAAGGAGAACATTTCCGAAAGTGAAGTAACTGGCATTATTCGAGAGCTACTAAAACTTCCTGCCTCAGATTTATACGAGAGTAATAAAGCGTTTATGAAGTGGGTTACCGATGGTTTTTTACTCAAACGCGAAGATCACACTCAAAAAGACCTTTACATACAGCTCATCGATTATTCTGCCCAAGATCAGAACATCTACAAGATGGTGAATCAGCTAGAGATTCAAGGGTTTGAAAAACGTATTCCTGATGGAATTTTGTACGTCAATGGACTGCCGTTGGTAGTGTTTGAGTTTAAGAGCGCTATTCGAGAAAATGTTCCACTTCATCATGCTTACGAGCAACTAACCATTCGGTATAAACGAGACATCCCTGAACTGTTTAAATACAACGCCTTTTGTGTGATTAGTGATGGAGTAAATAACAAAGCGGGCTCTTTTTTTGCTCCCTATGATTTTTACTATGCGTGGCGGGCAGAATCAGATCGGCAATTATTCCAAGAAGGCAATGAGAAAGATGGTTTTAGCAGTATGCTAACCATGATAAAGGGGATGTTTAATAAAGAGACGCTACGCGATGTTATCCATAACTTTATTTACGTACCAGATACATCTAGGAAAGACGAGAAAATTGTCTGTCGATATCCTCAATATTATGCCGCTACCAAACTTTATAGCAATATAAAAACGCACCTCAAACCTAAAGGTGATGGAAAAGGTGGAACCTATTTTGGTGCTACGGGTTGTGGTAAAAGTTATACCATGTTGTTCCTCACTCGTTTGTTGATGAAGAGTAAAGACCTAGCAAGTCCTACTATTGTACTCATTACAGACCGAACTGATTTAGACGATCAGCTTGCTGGTCAATTTACTAATGCCAAGGGCTACATTGGCGATAATGTGGTGGTGAGTGTGACTAGCAGAGTTGCTTTGCGCCAAGCGTTAAAAGGGCGTAATAGTGGAGGTGTATTTTTAACCACTATCCACAAATTTAATGAAGATACAGAACTACTCACCGACCGAACTAATGTAATTTGTATTTCGGATGAGGCGCACCGTAGCCAAACTAATCTAGATCAAAAGATTAGTGTTACAGAAGACGGGGTTAAAAAGTCGTACGGTTTTGCTAAACACCTGCATGACTCCTTACCAAATGCCACTTATGTAGGCTTTACAGGAACTCCTATTGATGCCACCATGGAAGTGTTTGGTGAGATTGTGGATTCTTATACAATGACGGAATCTGTAAAAGATGATATCACCGTTCGTATAGTGTATGAAGGAAGAGCCGCCAAAGTGCTTTTAAATACCAGCAAAGTTCAAGAGATTGAAGAGTATTATGAAAACGTGGTTGAAGATGGTGGGAGTGAGTATCAGGTAGAAGAAAGTAAAAGACAGATGGCGAGCATGTCTACCATTCTTGGCGATCCTGACCGAATTAAAGCCATTGCCATCGATTTTATAAACCATTACGAAGCTCGGGTTGAAGAAGGTTCTACCATAAAAGGAAAAGCCATGTTTGTGTGTAGTAACCGAACTATTGCTTATCAATTATACCAAGAGATTATCAAGCTGCGACCAGAGTGGGCAGTAATAAAAGCCTATGAAGAGGGAGCGGTTCTTACTCGTAAAGAGAAGAAAGAAGTTAAGCCAATGGCTAGGCTACAAATGGTAATGACGCGAGGGAAAGACGATCCTGAAGAGTTGTACAACGCTTTAGGAACCAAAGAAGACCGAAAAGAATTTGATAAACAGTTTAAGAATGCCAAAAGTAATTTCAAGATTGCTATGGTTGTAGATATGTGGCTTACAGGGTTCGACGTTCCTTTTCTAGACACGATGTACATTGATAAACCCGTACAACGTCACAGCTTAATTCAAACAATATCTCGTGTTAACCGCAAGTTTGAAGGAAAGGAGAAAGGCTTAGTAGTAGATTATATAGGCATCAAAAAGCAGATGAACCTTGCCTTACAGCAGTACTCTAACGTGGATAGCCAAAACTTTGAAGATATTCAGCAAAGTATAGTTGCCGTAAAAGATCACTTAGATTTATTAGAAGCTATTTTCCACAAGTTTGATTACAGCGATTACTTTAATGGCTCTCCCATACAACAGCTTCATACGCTTAACAATGCGGCCGAATATGTACAGGTGACACAAGATTTAGAAAAGCGTTTTATGAATTTAGTAAAACGTATGAAAGCTGCTTACGATATTTGTGCGGGAAGTGAGGCTTTTACTTACCTAGAGAAGGATAAGATCCATTTTTACTTAGCTGTTCGTTCTATTGTGTTTAAACTCACAAAAGGAGAATCGCCTGATACAGCGCAAATGAATGCTAGAGTCCAAGAGATGATAAAGGAAGCCATCATAAGTGAAGGGGTCGAAGAGATTTTCAAGCTTGGAGATGGCAATCAGACAGAGATAGATATCTTTGATGAAGACTACCTCGCTAAAATTGAGAAGATTAAGCTACCTAATACCAAAATTAAGCTTCTACAGAAACTACTTACTAAAGCCATTGACGACTTTAAGAAGATTAATAAGATTAAAGGAATTGATTTCGCCAAGCAGATGCAGAAAGTGGTAGATAAATATAATGAGCGAGAAGAGGCGGACGTACTAAGAAGTGAAGTACTCGAAGATTTTACCGACGAGATTATTGGCTTATATCATGCCCTTAAAAAAGAAAGAGTATCCTTTGAAGAGATGGGGATAGATTTTGAAGAAAAAGCCTTTTATGATATTCTAAAAGCATTAGCTCATAAATATGACTTTGAGTACCCAGAAGAGAAGCTTATTGATTTAGCCCAGAAAGTAAAAACCGTTGTAGATGACAAAGCCAAATACACAGACTGGAGCAAGCGCGACGATATTAAGGCAGAGCTCAAAGTAGATCTTATTATTCTACTCGCAGAGAATGATTACCCACCTGTAGATAGGGATGAGGTTTATAAAGAGATCTTCGAACAAGCAGAAAACTACAAGAAGAATAGGTAAGCTACTCTAGAGTCTTTGGTTCTAGTTTATATCTAAATTTCCTTTTGTAATAAACCACATCATCCATTCCTTTCCAAAAAATGAGTATTTCCTCGTACTCTTTCTAGGGTGTGTGCTTTGGTGAGGGTTCCTTTTCCGTAACGGTTGTTAATTTGGTCGATGGCTTTGAATCGCTCTAGTTCTTTGGCTTCATCGGTAAAGAATAGATTGAGTTGGTCGGTTTTGTCAATCTCTTTGGTGCCGATGATAATATTCCGAATCTCCATTCTTGCTTTACACGCTGCTACAATGGCTGGGAGTATTTTATCCATAAGAGCTTCAAAGACGAGCTTGTCAATGTTGGTGTAACCATCTACGGCAAATCGAAATCCTACGCCTGGTTGCTCGGTGTTGTTGAACCCAAACATCCCACTAAAGGAGCTCGCTTTAATTTCGTAGGCTCTGAGTCGGTAGCACACTTGTTCTACGGCTATCGCGAACTCTCCCTTGATTTGCTCCACATCACAAGAACCTTCAGAAAAGGTATGGCCATAACTCACTCCCCATTTTGGTGTATAGCTGTCATTTTCCTCGAGGACTCTGGCTTGGTCTTGTCCTGTAATGGTTTGATAGAGCATCTTTCCAAAGTTGGCTCCAAAAAGACGCATAAACGTTTTCTCATTTCCTTTATCTACCACATCCCCAATCGTACGAAATCCTTCAGCGAGGATATGTTCATATCTTCTTCCACCCACTCCCCAGACTTCATCTACATCTAGAGGATAGATATAAGCTCGTTCATCTTCTTCAGTGATAATAGAAGTAATGCCTTTGGGTTTATCTAAACTACTCGATAGCTTGGCATAGGTTTTACTCCGAGCAATGCCAATGGAACCATACAAGTTGGTCGCTTCAAAGACTTTGTCTTGGACACTTTTTGCAAAGTCTCGGATCTTAGACTCAGGCTTGCCCAGGAGGAAAGAAATATCCATAAAGTATTCGTCCATGGAATAGCGTTCTACGGTATGCGAGCATTGCCTAAAGATGTAATGCACTTGTTTGGAGATAGCGGTGTAGGTAGTGTAATCCACTTGTTTCATGCACACGAACGGACAAATTTTATAGGCTTCTAAAGCGCTCATTCCCGTCTTAATACCAAAGGCTCTAGCTTCATAGGAAGAGGTGGCTACGATTCCTTTTACTTGTCCATTCTCTTTTCTCCATCCTCCGATAATCAAAGGCAATCCATACATCCGATTTCGTAGCTGTTCTACCTGAGCGTAAAAACAAGCGAAGTCAAAATGAAGATACAACCGCTCTTTTTTAGACCGGTGTTGATGCTCAGGATACACGGTGTTATAGAGGGTGATTCTATGCACATCGTTCTCTGGCTGGTAAGAAAAGTCTTTTTTAGTTGGCATTTATTTCGCTCATGTATTGATATGTATAATATATGTGTATAGTTTAAAACGACCAACCCAATTTGGTCATGAATAAGTATCCGTTAGTAGAAATCTTAGTATTCTTTTGCAGGCACAGTAGACTCGTCAAACCTACATGGAGACCAGAGTATGTGAAGCACTTAAAACGCATTCGCAGTTGCTACAGCAAGGTAGAAGGCGGTATTCGAAAGTCTTTTTATACCATTGAAACCAAGGAAGGCAGTATCTATGAACTTGAGTTTGACCAAGAAGAACTCTTATGGTCGCTACTAAAGACCGAGGAACAAAAAGATCTACTCGTGGATAGAGTCCTCGTGCAAGTGAAGCGGCATAAACACCTGCCATCGGATGCGCATCGAATGGTGCCTTTACGCTTCGAGATTATTGACAAAGAAGCTGTGGAAAGAAAGAGCCCGATTGAGATGGCACTCATCGACAGATTAAGACCGTACCGCTTCTTAAGAGGTAAACACAACTCTATACAGGTAAGCAGGATTGAAAGCGCTCATATGGAGAATACGATGATTACAAAGCATCTCCACTACGTAACTGAAGACACTGACGAACGCTTCTATCATCTCGTGTACACCCTAGACCAGATGGACTGGCGCTTTATGCAGGAAGTAGATAAAGAGTATTTATTTGTGAGGTAAAAATCTTACAGAGTAATATTTACTAATTTTTGACTTAATGTTCGCCTTTAAAACTTGTAGTTTCGCTTCTAATGAAAAAATAAACATTGATTCATTATTTTTAATAGGAATCTTTTCCCCAGAGTTCTCTACAGTATCAATAAAGTTAAGAAACTCACCAGCTATTGCACGAAACTGATCCATTTCACTTTGCAATTCTAACTTCAGAGTGAAATCATATTTAGACTCCACAATATGAATATTTGTAGTAATTGACTCTACAGTTGATAATAGTTTATGATGTTTAATCGCAAAGCTATCTTCTAAACTCTTATCTATCCTTTTATTATGTAATGATTTTGTCTCTTCTAATATGTTTTCTATCGTATCGATTAAAGTATTAACTACGGTAATATATTCATTGAGTAACTCTTTCAAGTGATCTTCTTTCTTTTGATTCACCTCTTTATTGAATAATGATTTCCCAACAAAGTAATTACCAAAAAAACCTACTATAGCTCCAATTAGCACACTTAATACCGGCAATATTTTATCTAATAATTGTAGATCCATAATCATAGCAATGTTGATCTTTCCAACAACTCAGGAAAGTTATTTCGGGAGTTACTTACTTGAGGAGATGCGATATATGTTTCCATATCATCTTCTGGGTAAGGCTTGAGCATATCGAGTAAATACTCGGGAGTATGGTTGGGGTTGAGCCAGTCATCAAATTCACTAGGGTGTAGAAAAGCAGGCATCCGATCATGTACACTCTCTACCATACTATTTGGAGTCGTAGTTATGATGGAAAATGAACTCATTCCTTCGTTTGGACTAACTTTGGAGTAGATACCCGCAGCTCCCCAAAGTTCTGTGCTCTTAGGGTGAAAATAATGAGCTGCTTTACTTCCTTTGGGGCCGCTAAATTCATAAAAGCCATTCATAGGGACAATGCATCGGATCTGCTTCTCTTGGAAGTCTTTACCCCATAATCTACTCGATAAAAGTTTATCGTCACGAGTGTTAAAAGTAGAGTATTTAAAGTCTGGCTTACCATTCTTAGGAAGCCATTTCATATACCACCAGAACATAGAATCGAGAACTTTCTCGCCCTGGCTATTGGTATAACACACAGGCATCACGGAAGTGGGGGCTGCATTGTAATTAGGTCGAATCTCTCCATCTCTTTCTAGTGTTCCAAGAAAGTGATCGATTTCATCCATGGCTTTAAATAAGGCGTAACGTCCACACATAGAAAAGAGGGTTTATGAGTATTTAAACCATAATGTGATAAAAATTAAATGGAATTGCTAGTGGGTTGTG
Organism: Balneola sp.; assembly: GCA_048267905.1. GTDB lineage: Bacteria > Bacteroidota > Rhodothermia > Balneolales > Balneolaceae > Balneola. The sequence continues at coordinate 858,338 of JBLWWM010000001.1, read as the reverse complement.
AGTGAGGGTAATTGTTGCACTTCAAACTTGAACCTAGATTACCCTGTGACATATTCATAATCTCTTTTAGGGAAAACATCTTTTAATGTCTTAAACTGCTGATGATCTTGATTCAGTTTTTTTAGATGAGAATCCGAAAAACCGAGCTCTTTTAGGATATGAACTTTAAGTAATGTTGATATAAGCTCCGTTAATAATATCAGTTCTTCATCATTAGCAGCTTTTTCTATTAAACGCTCATTGTAATGCGTGTAATAATTTCTGGTATCTTTCAACTTTGATGTTAATTTATCAAATGAAGAAATGTATGGTTCGTATATAAAGCTGACTGGTTGAAATAGTTCTAAGAGACGATCTTTAAGACTCTTATAATTGGAATGATATAGATTAAGGTTAGCCCATTCTTTATGTTCCTCTGGTATTTTAGATACGACTTCTTTAACTCTACCCGAGTGTTCTTCTTCGTCTATCAAATTGCTATCGAAACGTATACTATGATACGTTTCGCAGGCTTGCATTAAATTTGTAAATCTAGTTTTAGGAAAGAAATTTCTATTGAATAAAACACCGAGATATAAATCCAGTACCGTATTTAGTTCAGAATGTATTTCCATCCATTTTGTAAAAATTTCATCGAAAGTTAAATCAATTTTTTTGAGCCAGAATAGACAATCCTTCGGATGCGTGTTTTTTTCTTTAGTACCTCTTTTAAATGGAAATAAGTGATGGATTTTCGTCAAGGATTCATCTTTATTCTCGTCATCAGACTTGACTGCTATTTCCTCAATCCAATTAGGTGTATCAGTTACGAAGCTGAGAAAGTTTTGAGTTGGGACAAGAAATTCTTTTTTGAACTCATCGAAACTTAGTTTTTCTTTAAGTAGAAATTTAAAGTAACTGATTTGCTCTGCAATTCGCTTATTTCCTTCTTCATGATATGAAGCAAAGGTTCTTATTGAGACATTATTTTCATCAAGTTGGCTGATGTATTCCTCAGGACGATTAAAGGAGAGCTTCCAATTGTCCTGATCATTGATATCTGCATTGAAGCCGAATAACCAAAGCCATTCTCTTAAATAAGGAAGCCTAAGGTCAAAACGGTTAAATTTTATTTCTTTTTCTGTATCAAAAGCTCTATTGAGATAGACACTTTCACAAGAAATGTACGCGTGTAAAGTACCGCTACCAAAAGGCGTTCTTCTAATGTAATCTTTACAGTTATGAAGTGTAATTTCGCCACCAGTTCTCGCATTGCCACGAATAATATTGTACTCTCTAAGGTTATTCATCTCATGCGTTACTGATATTTCTTCAGAACCTGAATCGCTAAAAAAACCAGTCAAATCAAGAACAATTCCACCATTGTGATATATGGTAAGAGTCCCGCTAACTTCGTCTTCTTTATTATCAGGTAGATACCAAAGACCATTAATTTTTAAATCCTTTTCACTGGTTGTGATATATCCTGGATGTCTTGCTTTTGAAACCGTGAACATGTATTTCTAAAATTTTAATTCTGACCAAGTAGTTTTTTTATGTGATCGATCATCGGTTTGAGATGTGAAGAAACATGTTTATCAAACTCAGGAAGAATCTCTTCAGAATCATTTTCTAATTCAAAACTCTCAAACTCTTTTCCAGCAACAGTTATTTTTACATAATTCCACTTACCATCATTAGTGACCTTGATTTTTAAAGTACTGGAAGCGTCCAAAATGCCAAATGTATCTTCAATTGTTACTGTTTGGTTGGCTAATTCATCGTCTCTTTTAACTTGGTCAAATTTTTTTGTTTGACCATCTATACCTAAAAGTTTATAGAATAATGAATAAGTTGCTATGCAGATTGCTTTTGCGTCTTCATGTGGATATGCCATAATTAGTTTCCTTTTAAATTTATTTAGCCCATGCAGGCTGCTCTTTTATCTTGCTTGACTTGTATTCTTTACCTGTTGAGTCTATAGCAACAGCATACATCTTATTCCAAGCACTTTTATATCTAGTTAAACTTTCTTGATCAATCATATATGTTTTAGGTGGATCTCCTTCTTCAATTCTGTCCCCCCTTATTCCTTCAGATAATAGAAGATGTGTACTGTCAAATCCCTTAGGAAGTTTGAGATGAATATGGCTTATATAGATTGGTCTTCTTCCCGTATTTGTAACAGTAACCATTCCCCAAAGTTTGTCCCTGGAATATCTCAGATCACCTACAGCTTCCATATCCCACTTTAAATTCATAGATATTTTAGGTTTATCTCTGAGATAACTCATAATTCCAAGAATCATACCAGTTAGTCCAAAAGTGATACCTCCGAAAGCTGCAATATCTGTAATAGTAATCATGATTAATTGGGTAAACTAACGTCCCTGCGGCGAAGGGTTTTCGGTTTTTGTTAAAGTAACAGAAATAATCAGTTACCTGAAAGTTAAAATTGCGGAGCCACTACCCTATTCCGACTTAAAACGCTTGTTATACCAAACCTTCATTTTGATTAAAAAAATCTTTCACTTTTTGCGATTTTACCAATGATATAGAAAAAGCTAGAAAGGCTATTATCCATATTGAATGGAAAATAATGAAAGTAGCTAGTCCATCGGGCTGATAAATATCCATATTTGAATAGGCTTTCATACTACCATACAATACTCCAAAAAGAAAAAGAAATGAATAAACAATTACACCAATTCTAGCTTTTTTCTTTCGCTTCCAAATACCTATGATTATGACTACCAGAAGTGATAGTGATGTTATATTTACAATTGTTCCTAACAAATTGGTAAAAGAGAAACTCATTAAAAGCTCTCTGAGATACATAAAGAAACCGATGCTGTGAAGTACAATTACCAAAAGTGAGATTACCTGAAAAAACCAGAGCAGAAAAGGGATCTTTTTAAACATTCGGTATAGTTAGTTTGGTATAACGACCCGGCGTTTAAGCGGCGAGCCTGGTTATTAAAATTAAAGACCCGAAACCCGTCCGAGTCCGCTTGAAACGCTTGTTATAAACCATTATTTAGGGCATTTAAGTTTTGGGACATCATATCCCATCCCAATACTAGAAACTTGTTTTTTATAGTCTGACAAATCATTTCTACAGAAATAATAAGAAGCTCCTTTCTTAGCATCATCAAAAATTACAAGGGCTTCTGAATTATTCTCAATTAAATTGAACTGATTGAGTACATTTATTAATTCTTCAGATACAGGATAATCATCATCATACCATAGAAATAATCTGCCTTGTTCAACTAAGTATCTTGATGGGATTCTAATGTTCTCATTTTCAAAGTCTTTTTTTTGATATGGCATCTCACCACCAATAATACTGATTCCAATAATATCTGTATAAACTTGATCAACAACCCATCCAGAAGTATTCACATTCTCGGGAACAAGTTTAAAGCTAGATAAGGTATCATCCACGCCTACATAAAACACCGAGTCTTGACTAAATAATTTTTTTGTATGTGAGAAATCGAGTATTGCATTTTGAATGGCTTCATCTTTACCTCCAACTTTTTTCAAGGACTCCTTCCATGTACTACAACTGAAAAGAAATAAACTTGTAACTAAAAATAGAAGTCTCATTCTTAAATGGTTTATAACATAATATTATCCGAACGACGGTTTATTAGGGCGAATGGGGATAAACCTTGTTCAGCGCCCGTAGAATCATCTTTTCGGTTTATTTGGGACATTATACGAACAAGAGTTCGGATAAGCTGTTCGTATAAAATCCACAGAAACTGTACGAACTTCCTCGCCCATTAGCCTCAATATAAAAAAACGAATCCTAAACACAAGCGGTTATATGTAAACCGAGACTGCTGTGTTATTTACCTAATCCTACATAATGAATTGGATTAAAGCAGTAGCATATTAATCAACCTAAAAAGAGAAGTTCACACTTCTCTTCACGGAGCTTACACTCCATTCAATGCAAACTCCTCAGGTGTTTTATAACCTTCACGTTCGATGACTCGTTGGTAGGTTCCAGAAGGTTATAGCTCAAAGTTCTCCACTTGGTTTAATGTAGACCCCAACCACCAAAAATGAACTTCATTACTATTTAAACTTAGGTTTTAAGAAAGGGCTAGTGGATTGACAGAATTTAAATAAGACTATTAAATACTCGGAAACTGAAGATGTTTAGTATAATTCTATGCAAATCAAGGTAATTCTAAGTAATTCGGTACAATTTTGAGTCAAGATTGATTGAATAATTAGCTGCTAACGAAATCATTGAATACAATTTTATAGTTATATAGAAGGTTAAAACGGTCTTTAAATACCATTAAAATCCTATTTAAGTAATATCTCAACATCCTGTTAAGAAGTCTTAGGTTAGTAAAGTATCGGAAATTCAATTCTACCTACACATATAAAGGAATTTTACACTAGGTGATGCGCGAACGAAAGTATTAAACGGATACACAGTTTATTAAAAATAGTCTTTAAGACTATTTAAAGTCTGATTGTAGCGTTGTTATTGGTGTAGAGATTTAAGATTAAGCCATAAAATGTTAGCAAAATGGCGTTTATTTTCGGCCTAGTTCTAGTGGAACTTTTTAAATGAGCAAAAAGCCTCGGTAATTACCAATTATGAGTTCATTGCTATTTAAACTTAGGTATGAAGAGTGGAGATAGTATACTCTTAGAGTTTAAATAGGTCTTTTAAGTCATTTTCGATCAGTTTTGGAAACATAATTCTTTAAAACTCCAGAAAACTCTAAATAACTCCAATTAACTCCAATTAACTCCAATTAACTCTAAATAACTCCGAATAACTCCGAATAACTCCGAATAACTCCGAATAACTCCGAATAACTCCAAATAACTCCAAATAACTCCGTTTAATTCTGAATACGTATTTAAAGGGTATTCAAGTTATTTTTGTACTAAGCCTTAATAGCTTTATAACAGGTTAACTTGGTCTTTAAATGCCAATGTAGTTGTATGATCATAGTACCGCGAAGTAACATCTGTGGATGAGTGGCCTAAAATCTTACTTACAGCGTATATATTTCCATTTTTTTCTAGTATATGTGTAGCGAACGAATGTCTAAGGCTGTGAAAGGTCAGTTCTTTTGGTAGTTCTAATTGTAGTTTGATTGCACTTAGCCTGTCTTGAATGGATCTTGACTTATATTGTCCAGGTTCTTTTTCTTTCATTAGTACAAAGCAATCCTCAATGGTCTTACCACTATACCAATCAGGATTATCCCTCATTCGCTTTCTCAATTGTAACCGCAAAATATAAAGTATATTCAGTGCACGATTGCTTAAGGGGATCGTTCGATCCTTATTTGACTTGGTAATGCATGCAGGAATAACAATTGCAGCTTGGTCTAGGTTAATCATGCTCCATGTAATGTGTGTAGCTTCACCAATTCGCATTCCTGTGAAATAGGCTAATTGAAGAGCGAGGCCAAACATTGAGTCTTTCGTTTCGTTAAAGAGCCTTTCTAATTGACCTCTCTTGAATTCAGGACGTTTTCCTCTAACATCGAATAAAAAGTCCTGCCCTCTGAATGGGCTTTTTTGCAAATAGTCATTCTTTTCAGCCCAGCCAAACCCAGCTTTAATGGATCTCATTTCTATATTGATGGTTGTTTTCTTACGACCTTCGCTAAGGCGTTGGAGTTTATACTCTTGAATATCTGAACGCTTATACTCGCCAATGGCTCTATCTCCGCATATTCGTAGGAAATTGCCCAATGCATTTGCGTAAACAGGATAGCTATTTTTGGCTAGATTATGTTCTAGATGTTTAAAATACTTGCTCTCTAGGTACTTAGAAAGAAGAAGACGTTCCTCAACAGGGATGGTAGCTTGCTTGATTTCATCGACGAGCATAGTTACCGCCATTTTATGAGCCTTGTCTAGGGCCTCTTTCTTTATTTTGGCTGAACACTTGGCCGGATAGGATATACCTGTAGATAGGTTTCTTGTCTTACCTTTCTTATCAGTATAGCGTACGTAGAAAATATATTTCTTATTTCGTTTGAACGGATAAATTTTGAAGTCCATGGGTCTCACAGTTATATTAAAATTAAGTGTGAGGGTAAGCTCCAAAATTTGGGAAAAAGGGTTCTCGCCAGATAAAATATTTATCTGGCGAAGTACGATATAAGCGAGTTATTTAGTAACTATTTGGTAACTCATTATGCAAAAAGTGGGCTCTATGCGCTTTAAACGAAGGGTCTGAAGGAGTTTGAGTCGTGCGCGTCTACCAGTTCCGCCACTTTGGCTTCTTTGAAGGTCACAAAGATAAGGTATGCTTCGATTAAATCACAAAGAACAAACCATAAAATTTAAAAATTTTCCTAATTCAAATTTAGCCGGTAGGTTTTTGAATTGCCAGCGCCCCAGCTAATCCAAGTATATAAAAAAACTGTTTCCAGCGTCTCGCTTCGACCTTTTTTGTTAAGTAGGAAGAAAGATGCTCTTGCCCCAATGATATCTTAAGTCTGTGACATAAGCTTGGCAAAGCAGATAGCCTAAAATTTGTACTAAACTAAATAAGACAAGCCACAAAATTCCACCTAATATAAACTAGCTATTGTAGCCATTTGGATTGTTGGATTGCCAACGCCATCCATCTTCACACATTTCCTCAATGCCACGGGTTGCAGTCCAACCGAGTTCATTTTTAGCTTTGTCTGGTTTAGCATAACAAGATGCTACATCACCGGGTCGACGTGGAGCAATGCGGTAGGGCACTGGTTTTTGTGAGGCTTCTTCAAAAGCCTTAACCATATCTAGAACACTAGAGCCATTTCCTGTTCCTAAATTATAAATCACTAAGCCAGGATTGGTTTGAAGTATTTCAAGCGCTTTTAAATGTCCAAGTGCTAAATCTACTACGTGGATATAATCACGAACACCAGTTCCATCGTGAGTTGGGTAGTCATCACCAAAAATAGCAAGCTCTTTAAGCTTACCAACTGCTACTTGAGAGATATAAGGTAGAAGATTGTTTGGGATATCGTTTGGATCTTCACCAATTAGTCCACTTTTATGAGCGCCAGCAGGATTAAAGTAACGGAGAAGGGCGATGTTCCATGATTCATCAGCAACATGGAAATCTTTTAGAATGTATTCAATAAATAATTTGGTGCGACCGTAAGGGTTAGTTGCAGAAAGAGGAAAGTCTTCGGTAATTGGCACTGTTGCAGGGTCGCCATAAACAGTAGCAGAAGAACTAAAAACGAGATTCTTAACACCATGCTTTTGCATCAGTTCACACAAAATAAGTGTACTGTCTATGTTATTCTGATAATATTTTAAAGGTTGTTGAACAGATTCGCCAACAGCTTTGTAGCCCGCAAAATGAATAACTGAATCGATTTTATGTGCTAGAAAAACATCTTCAACTTTGTTTTTGTCGAGTAAGTCATAGTTATAGAAGGAAACAGATTTACCCGTTATCTTCGCAACACGATGCAGAGATTCTTCGCTACTATTCGAGAGGTTATCTATTACCACTACGTCGTGGCCCGTTTCAAGAAGTTCAAGTACAGTATGGCTACCAATATAGCCCGCACCGCCAGTTACTAATACAGTCATAAGTAAAGTTATTTTTCTTTAATGTGGTAATTTTAAAGCTGAGTTAAAACAAAAAGGATAAATTAAATCAACTACCTAAAAGTGGGTTTCACTAGCTCAACTAAACTAGATGAAGCGTACGATTAACCAAGTCAAAAGTCTTATATCTTGATTCTAGTGTCTTACATCTAATGTCGTAAGTCTCATATCTATTTACTAGCTACCAGCAATAATATCGTTGAGTTCTTGAAGTACTTGGTTACAAATGCCGTCCATTTTGGCAATAGAAGCTTTTAAATCTTCATCGGGTTTAAGATCCCAAATCAATGTTTTTGCAAACTCATATTCATCTATTATAAGTTGTAAACCTAGCATTTGTGCTACAGGTTTAATCTTATGTCCCGCTTTTCGGAAATTTACTTCATCTCTTTCCGCAAGAAAAGAGGAGTAGTTTTTATGAAATTCATCAAAGGATAATACAGCTGCTTCAGCGAATTCCTTAATGTATTTTTTCTCTCCATAGAGCATCTCTATTAAAGAGGAGAAGTCGACTAGTTTATCGGAATTACTCAAAAGTTCCACCTTTTAGTTGTTTGCAGGTTCGGTAACAAAATGAGGTGAGGCCTTGCCAAACTCATCAACATGTACAAATACAATCTCATCTATAGTTATAATCGTTTTCTTTTCGAATTTGGTTCGCACTATACATTTAACTGTAATAGAAGAACGTCCAAATCGTACAGTTTCCATTCCAATTTCAATAACTTCGCCAAGAGGAGCCGAATTAACAAAATTTATTTCTGACATATACTTTGTAACAATATTGCCCTTTCCTAACTGGCAAAGCACAAATATTGCTGCTTCCTCATCAATCCAACTTAACACAGCTCCTCCAAAAAGAGTACCATGTGCGTTCAAGTCCTGAGGTTTGATAAGTTTTCTACTATGAAAATTCATAACCTATTTTCGTTTTTATAGAATGTACGATTAAAATTAATTCTGAAACATTAAGGTTTAACATCGAACATATTAATTTCACTTTTCAACTTGAATGTGATTGTATTAGAAATTTATTATAAAAAGAATAAAACTAGCTTCTAAGTTTTTGGAAGTATACAATTCAGTTACATTAGATGAAATTAAGTTTTTTGCTATGTAACATTGCTCAATAGGGATTCTCTCTATAGATACTAAATTTAAATATAGGCTCATTATCAAGCTTTCGCTATGAAGATTATCGCATTAACAAATCAGAAAGGAGGAGTGGGTAAAACAACTTCTACTATTAATTTGGGTGCAGGACTTGCCAAATTAGGCAAAAAAGTTCTACTCATTGATTTAGACCCTCAAGCCAATCTTACGTATTCCTTAAAGATGCATTCTAATAGAATGGAAAAAACCATTTATCATGGCTTGAAAGGTGAGGCTAGCTTAAAAGAAATTCTGATTAAACATAATGGATTCGATTTTATACCATCTTCGCTAGAGCTTTCTGGTGCAGAAATGGAACTAGCCAATGAGCCTGCTCGTGAAGGGTTACTCAAGAATTTATTAACGCAACTCAAAGCCGATGAATACGATTATGTGCTGATTGATTGCCCACCAAACTTGGGTTTACTCACACTTAATGCATTTACGGCAGTTACTGAGATATTCATCGTTCTACAGTCAGAATACCTTGCATTACACGGCCTATCCAAATTGCTTGATTTGATTAGAATTGTTCAGCAACGACTCAATAAAAAGCTTGAAGTGGGCGGTATCATTTGTACGATGTACGATAATAGAAAGAACTTAAATAAAGAAGTAGTTGGGCATATAAAAGATTATTTCGGAAAGAAAGTATTTAAAACTATTATTCGCGATAATGTTGCATTAGCTGAAGCGCCCAGCCATCATAAAACAATATTTGAATACGACGGTGGAAGCGCAGGAGCTCAAGATTATTTTGCGTTGGCAAAGGAAATTAAAAACGGTCATTAAGAATGTCCAAAAAACCAAGTTTGGGCCATAATCCTTTAGATCAGAACTTAAGGAATCATGGTTCATTTGATTTTATAAAAGATACAGCTCCAAGAAAGGAGAAGTCTAAGAAAGCGAAGGGAAGGACTATATCCAAAAAAGTAGTAAGCTACTATCTTGAAGAAGAGGTGATTGAAAAGATAAAAACGATTGCTAAAACGGAAGAGAAATCTTTTTCAGCTTTAGCTAACGAGCTTTTAAACACCTCCATAGAAAAGAAAGAAACGGACTGAACACATTAGGGTTTTCGGCGCTTCATTTTGTATACTTATAGCCGGAAATAATAGGTGCTATGTTTTTTCAATATCAGTCAACTTCACTTAATGGGTTAGAGAGTAAATTTCAGTCTATACGGTCTGCAACACAGGGCGGATTACCTTTAGCCCAAAGGTGGATTGTTGTTCAGAATAGAGAAATGGAGCAATGGCTCACCCTAAAAGAAGCTTCCCAGTCTGGAATTTCAGCAAATAATAAATTCATATTTCCTCTTGAGTTAATCTGGAAATTGTATCGCCTCAAAGATAATTCCATACCATCTGTGTTACCTTTCGATTTGGTGCCCATGCAGTGGAGTATTTTTAGCTTGTTAATTGAACAACCTAACTTAGTGCTAGGCTTCGATTTTAACTCTGAAGATTTAAATCCAGAACGACTTTTTCAGATAAGTACGAACTTAGCCGATGTTTTTGATTTGTATCAAGTATTTCGTCCTGATTTGATTTTGAGCTGGCAAAAAGGCCTTCAAAAGTTTACTTCAAATGAAGAAGAGTGGCAGGCTAAAATTTGGATGTCCTTATGTGCTAAGATTGGTGAAACAATTCTGCCAAGCAGGGCACAAGCTCTCACCAAGTTAATTAATTGGCTGGAATCAGATCAATACCCTATCGAGAATCTACCTAAAGCTCTCTATGTTTTTGGAGTCTCACAGATTTCCCAACCTTTTAGCGATTTACTCGCCAGCCTTTCCAAAAAAATTGATATTCATTTTTTTAGCCAAAGAACTCGTGATGTAGGTGCTGGAAATAGAAATTCATCTTGGAAAGATTTCATTACCAAGCTTACCAAACCAGCACAAGATCAGGAAATAGTATTAGCCCATAGTGAACAAAGATTTAGTTCTCATTCCAAAGTTCAAGTCATTCCAAGTGTGCTAAGTACTACAGATAACCTTCTCTTAAATATACAAAAAGCGATGTTGGGGAATGAAAATTCTAGGTTTAAAAACGATGCTAGTTTTTCAATTCATTCTTGCCATAGTGTTAAAAGGGAAGTTGAGGTTTTGAAGGATGAGCTTCTTTCTGCATTGGAAGAGGATACTTCGCTTATGCCTCAAGATATTCTAGTTTTGGTCCCTGATATCGAAGAATATAGTGCTACCATTGAACAAGTTTTTAGTCTTAATCATAAAGATCCGAAGCTCCCGATATCAACTACAAAAGCGATGTCCAAATCGGTAGGAGTTGTTTTTGAGCAATTGATGAACCAAGTAAATGGAGACTTTAAAGCGACAGAAATTCTTTCAATTATTGAACATCCTATTATTTCTTACAAAATAGAAATTTCGAATGTAGGCCTTTCGATGTTGAGAAAATGGGTGGGCGAACTTCGCATTAGAAAAGGAAAAGGTGAGAACATCTACTCTTGGGTGTATGGTTTGAATAGCTTAATGCTCGGGTATGCTATGGAAGCCGAGGATTTAGAAAATTTTGGCGAGTATATTCCATTTGATGGAGTTGCTAGCTCTGATTTAGCGGAAACAGCTGCTAAAGTAAGTGGTTTCGTATCTCAGCTTAAAAACTTATCTGATGAGGCTCTAAAAGCTAGGAGCTTACAAGAGTGGTTAGACTTTGCAATTGCTACTGCACGACAACTTATGATTCCAGAGTATAATGATGAATATGGCTGCAATCGATTAATTTCAAACTTGGAGAGACTTATAGAACAAGTTACTGTTTCTGAATTTACTGGCGAAATTGAATTTCCGATGTTTAAGGAATGGATGCTAGCGCAACTTACCAATATTAGTGCTAGTTCTGGAGGATTTGGACATGGTATCACAATAAGTACATATGTTCCTAACCGTGGATTGCCATACAAATACATTGCTGTTTTAGGATTTAATGAAGGTGTTTTCCCAAGAAAAGAAATTCGTCCTAGCTACGATTTAATTCACAACTCACCACTTCCTGGCGATAGAATATTGAAGGAAGATGATTCCTATTTATTCTTCCAAATTGTTCAAAGCGCTCAAGAACGACTTTACTTCAGTTATTTAGGACAGAGTCAGTATTCAGAGAATAAACAGTTGCCGTCTATTTTATTGCAGCAACTTATGGATGTTCTAAAGAAATCTGGTTTGGAAGGTAAAGACCTAGTTCAATATCATAAACTTCATGGCTTTGATAAAAGTTATTTTGAACCACATTCCAAGACTTTTTCGAAATCGAATGCATCTCTTTCAAATAAAATATATGCTCATCAGAATGTAGTTAATCCATTTATTGAAAAGCTTCCGGCTAACCCAATTGGCACAATAGATAACAATTTAGAGCTTTCTGAGCTGATTAGTTATTATCAATCACCTGCTAAGTTCATAGGAAGTAGAGCTCTGGGCATTTCCTCCTATAGAGATGAAATTCAAATATCAGATAGAGAACCATTTTCACTTTCTGGGTTAGAAAAGTATTTAGTGAAAGAAGCCATAGCCAACAGTTTTAATAGTGAAATAGCGACGAATGATTTAGCTACATTTTTACAACAAAAAGGGGTTCTACCGCAGAAATTTCCAGGTGAGATTATCTTTGAAGAGCTTCTTGAAAGCTTAAAACCTCTGGAGAAGGTTTTTGAAAAATATGCAAAACAAGAAAAACGTACATTAGAAGGCAAAGAAATAATCTCAGAAATAATACTTCAAGGGGCAGTTTCTGATATTTATGACAACGAATTTGTGCAAATCCGACTTGGAAGTTTGAAAGGTAAAAACCTTATTACTCTATGGATTAACCACCTTTTTCTAAATGTAACACACCCCGATATTACTAGAAGTGTGTTGTATTACGTCAATAAAAAGGAAGTGGAACAGGTTTTCTTTACACCTCAAGAAAATGCTGAAGAATTGCTTCAATCGTTGATTAAACAGTTTAAGAGTGGAAGTTTAGAGCCAACAGAGTTCCCTTTTTTACCTGAAGTGATGAAAGTGTATTTCGAAGCTTTAGGTGCTAGAAATGGTACTCCTGAAAAAGCACTTGATAAAGCTCAAGCAGCTTGGACTCCATCACAGTATAATTCTTATGCTGAAGGTGCAGATTATTTCAATCAGCTTTTGTGGCGAGGAATTGAACCTATAAACCAACCTCGTTTCCAAGAAATAGCCAAAGAAATCTGGTTTCCGCTCATGCAATCTAAAAGGGAAGGATAGAGATGAAATCACTTTCCATTTTTGAAGCTCCGATAGAAGGATTAAGTCTTGTAGAAGCAGGGGCAGGAACAGGAAAAACATATAATATAACCTCTCTTTATATACGTAGCATTATTGAAAAGCATCTAATGCCGGCTTCAATTTTGGTGCTTACTTACACGGAAGCAGCTACTGCAGAGCTTAAAAGCAGAATTAGAGATCGTATTACAGAATGTGTGCACGCCTATGAGACTAAGGAAGATAACGGAGACAATTTTCTTGCCGAGCTTTTAACAGTATTAGATGAAAAAGATTATTTACACTTAAAAAAAGCACTTTATAGCTTTGATGATGCAGTTATCTCAACTATCCACGGATTCTGTCACCGTTTATTAAAAGAGGAATATCTTGCCTTTGGAATTCGACCAGATTTTGAAATACTCGGTTCTTCTACGGTTTTATTAGACGATTGCATTGATGATTTCTGGCACCAATTTATTGCTAAATATTCTGTTGGTACAATCAAAAGAGAGGTTTTGAATTATCTGATTGTCCAGAAATTCAATCCTGATTCAATTCGTAAGTATATCAACCCAGTTGTTGGCAAACCGTACGCTCAGATTCTCCCCGAAACGATTGATATTGAAGATTGTGAGACATTATTTATTAAACTAGAGCAGATATTCAAAGCTATTAAATTAAGTTTTAAGCACGATGAAGAGGCTCTAGTAGAACTTATTGAGAATAAATCGGGTGCATTAAAAAAGAATGTATATAAACAAGGAGCATTTGTAGACAATCAGCAACAGTTCTTAGATTGGATTAGTAAGGACATCGGCGAAATTCAACCATTTCCTAAATTGGTTCTTTTTGGAGCTGAAAAACTAGAATCGAGTGTTAATAAAGGTAATTCCATTCAGCCACCTGAAACATCAAGGCTTATTGACGAGTACTTAGCTCATTTATCTAGTTTGGCCTCGGTAAGTATTTCGTTTATTAACACAGCTATTAATGAAATTATACCCGCTTACAATGTCAAGAAGAAAGCTAACAATACGCTTTCATATGACGATTTGATTCAACTTGTATCTGATGGAATTGCAAAAGATGAATCTGGAGTTCTTGCTCAAAAAATAGCAGAAAAATACCCAATTGCTTTGGTGGATGAGTTTCAAGATACCGATCCTGTTCAGTACCATATTTTCAAATCTATTTATACTAGTGCGAAAAAAGGTTTGTTTATGATTGGAGATCCCAAACAGGCTATTTATAGTTTTAGGGGAGCCGATTTGTTTACCTACCTCTCGGCAAAGTCAGACGCCAATCCAGAACAACGTTATTCTTTGGATGACAACTACCGATCGAGTGAATCCGTGATTAATGGTGTTAATACGCTATTTCAGCTAAATGAAAAACCTTTTTTAATAGAAAATTTAGAATTTAGACCAGCAGGATATCCTCAACGAGACAAAAAACCTCCAAAACTTCTTTGCAACGGTGAAGTAGAAACAGCCTTGCAGTTTATTCATTTTGGTACCGATTTTAAGGTTAAAAAAGACGGTGAACCGGTGCTAGTTTCAGCAGTAGCTTCCGAAATTCAGCAACTGCTTTCAAGTTCTTATACACTAGATGATAAGAAAGTGAAACCTTCAGATATAGCGGTTTTAGTTCGAAATCACATCCAAGCACAAAATATTCAAGATGCACTGTCTGGGTTAGGACTACGGAGTATCCTAAAAAGTAAGCTTTCTGTCTTTACCTCAGAGGAAGCTTTAGATTTAGAAATTTTACTTTCAGCAATTTTGTCGCCTAGTTTTGAAGGGTTGTTACGTGGTGCGTTGGTTACCTCACTCATTGGCTATAACGCGAATGCACTTACTGCATTTGATGAAAATGAGCAGCAATGGGCAGACGTTGTGTCGAGCTTTTCGGAATTACTTCGAACTTGGAAGGAGCGTGGAGTTCAAGCTTGTTTAATGAAAGTAGACTCTGAGTTCGGGATTTTGGAACGGTTAGCTGCTTTTAAGAATGGGGAGAGGAGAGTAACCAATTTTAACCACATAATGGAGCTGTTAGCTACTCAAGAGTCAAGCTCCCATTCTACACCGTCTTCACTTTTGCGATACCTACGAGATAAAATAATTGACCAATCACTAGAAAAAGATGATGAGTTACTTCGCTTAGAAAGTGATGAAGAATTGATTCAAATTTCGACGATGCATAGCAGTAAAGGCTTGGAATATCCAATCGTATTCTTGCCGTATCTCTGGGAGTCAATAAAGCTAGATAAACCTCCTTTTTTTCAATTTCATGAAGACAACAAAACATACTTAAATGTTGCTGGAAGCTTAGCAGATTCTAGTCAGTTATTACTTCATAAGAAAGAGGAGTTAGCGGAAGCTATTCGGCTAGCTTACGTTGCACTTACCCGAGCAAAAGCGGCTAATTTCATTCCCTTTTTAGAAGTTAATAATTCGGAGTTTTCATCGCTTTCATCCATTTTAATTGGAGCTCAAAAAGTAGCAGAAGCACTTGCTCTAAAAGTGATAGATAACACCAAACCAAACATTGGTTCAATAGCGAATGTACTATTTAAAGTAGCTGAAGAAACTCCAAATATAACGATTCGAGAACCTCGGGAAGCAACGCTTTTTACGCAACAAAAAGAGCCTAATGAACAAGTTAGTTATATTGCCCAATCAAAAGAACCACAAAGACTTGACCTATTCAGATTTCCTAGAGTTACAAGTTATTCTGCGTTAACAAAGCATGAATCTGCACCGTCCGTAATTGAAGGGAATTTGGATAAAGTAGGTTTCGACTTTGATGAGGTTGACATAACTCTAGATAAGGAAGTTTCACTAATCAGTGATGAAGAAAGTGTCTTCACATTCCCAAAAGGTGCCGATGCTGGGAACTTTCTACATGCTCTATTTGAAGAGGTAGAATTTGATACAAAAAGCAATTTGGTAGAAACGATAAGTAGAGAACTTAAACGTGCTAATTTTGGAATCGAATGGGAACAAGTTGTTCAGGAATGGGTGTCACAAACGCTAGCCCATCCACTTACTTCAGAAGAGATAATTTTGGGAGAATTAAAGCCTAATGAAGTAATAAAAGAGATGGCTTTTCACTTTCCTATTAATGGAATTCTGACTTCTGATATTTTCGAAATAATAAGAGAAGATAAAATTGAGTTAGAGATGGAGTCTGCTACAGTTTTTGGTTTTATGAAAGGCTTTATTGATTTAACCTTTTGCTATGGTGGTAAGTATTACATTCTAGATTATAAAAGTAATCATCTTGGAAGTTCGTATCAGAATTACGCTCAAGTTGAGCTCGCTAATGAAATTCAATCTGCTAGTTATGATGTGCAATATTATGTTTACACGGTGGCATTACATCGTTTCCTAGAATCCAGATTACCTAACTACTCCTATGAAAGAGACTTTGGTGGAGTAATCTATTTGTTTGTCCGCGGTTTGAACAATCAAGATACGAGCCAAGGTGTTTTCTATGATTTTCCAAGTTTTGAAAAAATAGCCCAGCTGGATGCATTGTTTAAAAATGGGAGGGAAGAGTGATGTATATCTTCAAAGAACTTCTAAAACTTAAAGAAGCAAAACTCATATCCGATTTAGAAGTGGAATTTGCCCGTACATTGTTGCGAATAAGTCCAGATTTGAGTCCTACTGTTTTAGTTACGGCTGTTATATGTTCGTTTCATCAAACAAATGGAAATGTGTGCGTTTTCTTAGATAGGATTCATCAGGATAAAAGAATTGCTGAATTGTTGGGCCTTTTACCGAGTCATACCGTTGATATAGAAGCATTGCAGGACGAATTAAGGGCTTCCAGTATTGTTGGAAATCCTGGTGAATTTAAACCACTTATCCTCGAAGAAAACAGATTGTACATTCAACGTTACTGGAAATATGAAAACGAGTTGGTGACTTGGATTAAAGAACGCGCGAGCCGAGAAAGTTCAAAACTCACCAAAGAAATTATTGAAACTGTGCAAGAGCAGTTCAAAGCCAATACATCTGACGATACAGACTGGCAAAAAATAGCGGTCTTCCTTTCAGTATTAAAAGATTTTCTAATTATTTCGGGAGGACCAGGAACTGGAAAAACTTTCACGGTTCGTAAAATTATTGAAACCATTCAAAGTTCAGACTCTGTTTCCAAAAGAATTGCACTTGCTGCACCAACGGGTAAAGCGGCGCAGAGACTCTCAGAATCGTTTCAGAATGGCTCAAGTGAAGACTTAGGTGCACAGACCATTCATAAGCTTTTAGGAGCTAGAGTGGATGGAAGCTTTGCCTTTGGTAAAAATCGCAAACTATCTTACGATGTTGTTATAGTAGATGAAGCGTCAATGCTTGATATACGATTGTGGATTCAGTTAATTCGAGCCTTGCCTGACCAAACTAAGCTGATTGTGTTAGGAGATAAAGACCAGCTTTCCTCAGTTGAAGCTGGAGCGGTGCTTGGAGATATTTGCCAAGGTGCTGAAAATATATTCTCAAAAACTTTGGTTGATACCCTCTCGGAATGCGAAGTTAAAGTTGACGCCAAAGAAATGGAAGAGGGTAGTTTAAATGATTGTATTGTTTTGCTCACAAAATCTTATCGTTTTGGAGCAAACTCTGGGCTAAAGCTACTTTCTGAAGCAATTAATAAAGAAAACCCAACGCTAGCTTTTGAGATTCTTACAAATAGTGAGATAAGTGATGTGCATTGGTTGGAACCTGATAATAATACGGTGCCTGCGATTATTAAGAGATATTGTGTGGATGTATTTTCAAAGAATTCTAAAGCAAGTCCTGTCCAACAATTTGAAGCCTATGCTAATGCCCAGATTCTATGTGCCATTCGTAAAGGTGACTTTGGAATAGAGCGTGTAAACAAAGAAGCTGAACAGGTGATTAAAGCCAAATCTGGAATTTCAAGAGGTAGAGAATGGTTCGATGGTCGATTTGTTATGTTTACAAAGAATGATGCGTTTCTTAAAGTTCAGAATGGGGAGACAGGGATCTTTTTTACTAAATCTTATTCCGATGGTAAAGTAATGGTAGAGGGAAATGAAGACCGTCAGATTTCGGTAAGCCGAGTTAAAGAGTATCAACCAGCTTATGCAATAACGGTTCATAAAAGCCAAGGCTCTGAGTTTGAAAATGTGGTTCTAATGCTTCCAAACGAACATAATCCCATTATTACTAAAGAACTTTTATATACAGCTGTAACAAGAGCTCGTCAAAACCTTCTTGTAGTAGGAAACTGGGGTGTAGTTGAGCAAGCTATTATGCAAAGGATTTCAAGAAATAGTGGGTTAGCAGCCAAACTCTGGGGATAAAACTGATATTTTTTATTCAAAAAAAAGCCACAACATCACATTGTAGCTTTATTTTGATTTTTTGTACCCCGAAAAAACCAACGTATTCATGGGAGATTGGAGGATATCCAGTCTCCTTTTTTTGTACCGCACAAATATGACTTTTTTAATGAACAGTTACCCTTAGAACTTTTTAATAATAAAATAGTTTGCATAAAAAAAGGCTCCCTGAAACCAGAAAGCCTTTTTACGTAGGGAAAAAATATTAACCGCGATAATTTTTGCGATCAATAAGTTTCTTGATTTTCTTATTACCAATCCAAACTTTTTGATTTGTCTCTACATTGATAAACTCTAAGTTGATGGTGTAGAAAATTACAACATGACGTTTGTTTACCGTTTCATCAGCAATAGAACTAATATTCCCAATCATCATAAAGTCTGCACCAAGCTCTTGAGCCATCTTTTTGGTAGTTTCGTATGACGCATTTGTTTGCTGGTCTTCTCTTTCATCACGTACATCTTCTCTTTCTTGTGAGTTGGCAACTACGCTTACAGTTCCAGAGTTTACAAAAGCACGTTCCATCTCTTTAGTGAAAACTTCAGTGTCGATGTGCTCCATCGTTTCGTTGCGCACGCGGCCAACAATAACTACAGGTGATGCTTGGTTTGAACGACTAAATTGGTTTAACCATGGTTTTGTAAGCGCGTCGCTTATCATTTCATCTGCTACTAAACGAGCATCGGTGTCGTTCCAGCGCCCAGATAAATCGGTAGTAGTGCCAGCGTCAATTCTAGTTATTTTATTTGAAGGTTCGCAGGCTGTAAAAAGAACCGCGAAAAAAATGGTTATAAGTAATGAATATTTCATAATGGTCAGTTTTGATTGTGATTAAGTTCTTAGGTTAATTTGAGTAAATGGATTCTATAAGTTCGAGTCGTGTTCGGTCGGTGATGTTTACGTTATATTCATCGAAATACATTACACGTCCATATTCCGAGAGGTATTCTATGCGAACGGTATGTTGACCAGGTGATAACCTGATGGCGTGCATCCAAGCGCTTCCTGGCATAGTTTGCCAGCTACGTAAATCTGCTTTTTCTGAGGCTTCCTGAGTGATAAAACCTAGTATTTCAATAATGTCAGCTAATATAGCATGTTCCTTACGAACCGCTCCAGAAATCAATTTTGTGCCTCCAGCTTTAAAACTAGCTCTTAATAATGCTCTTCCATAAATGATAGGCTGCTTTGCGTTATATACCTTAGAAGAAATAACATCCATTTCTTCAATTAAGTTTAGAGGTACTTTTACGCTATCATCGATAATTGCTTGTACCTTATATGCTTTTGAAGGGTAGAGATGAATAGTAGGAAGTGAAAATTTTAAATAAAAATCGCTGTTCTTGCTATCATCATAATCATCCCCAAAAAATCTAACGTCTTCTTGTTCCTTGTAAGGCGCTTGGCCAGAAAACCCAGCTAATAACACATTATAATTTCCTGGGTCTTTTAGATATTCAAAATCTTCAATAGGACGCTTTCTAAATTCAGATATGGTGCTTTGTTCTTCCAAAGCAGATCCCAATTTATCATATTCAATGCGAGAGCCATCAATATTACCAGATTTAGCATAAAGTATGGACGCTAAATAATGGCTAAGTGCACTGTTTTGAATGTTAACTTTCCCATCTCCCCAATCAACTCGTCCCGATGAATCTGATTTGGCAAATGCAGAAACCAAGCCCTTTATCTTAATATCAAGCTGTTCCATTTTATAGGACATCCTACGCGTTTCAACAAGAGCTCCTTCAAAATCTTGCATATGAATATAGTTAAGTGCATTAAAAGCGTTAATATAGATATCTTCGTATGGCTCACCATCGTAGGCTAGTTTATTATCGTTTACTAAAAAGGAAGTAATACCGCGAGTGATACTTTTGGTATAATTATCTTCAATTTCTAATTCTGCTTGAGAAAGAAAAACGGTACTAGAGTCGTATTTTCCTGAAAAATGATATACCATCCCACTTTCAAGGTTATAAAGCACATCGTCCTTAGACTTATAGATGTCTTTCTTCTTAAATTTCTTTAGTTGTGCCTGAGTGAGTTCAAAATCGCCAGCAGTAAAACTGGAACGAATGTCTTCTTGGGCTTTGTCCAATGCATAAGAGTGGCAACCCGTAAGTAGCAGAAGTAGTAACCCGAAAATTAAAAACCGTGATTGTGCGGTTGTCATTGTTTTGGAAAATTTCATCCGTAATTCAATTAAATCTAATTCGAAATTGTTTGTATTCCCATTGCTATATTTACAATTGCAAAGTTAAGTAAAAATGTACGTGAATAGTTTAAAATTGATGCATCACATAAACGTGTTAGTTGTAGGGTTGCTATTTGTTTCCTGTGCAACGCCAATAGCACCCACTGGAGGGCCTGTAGATAAAACTGGACCTACTGTTAAAGCTATGTACCCGAATTCGGGTACTGTTAACTATTCAGACGATACTTTTGAGTTTGAGTTTTCAGAGTATGTTAACAGAGGAAGCTTTGAGAAAGCCTTAATCATTGAACCAGATTTGGGTATACAATACGATATTAAGTGGAAGAAAAAGAGAGCGACAGTAAAATTTAAAGATGAACTCCCAGATTCCATTACTATCATTTTGACTCTCGGCGCCGGTGTTACCGATTTAAGAAATAATAAGATGGGAACTCCTGTTAAGCTGGCAATTTCAACTGGTGATGAAATTGATAACGGTGAAATTGTGGGAATTATTAAAGAAGTTTCTGATGGTACTTCTAGAAAAGAGCAGAGAGTTCTATTATATCGCGAACCGCTAGACTTGACTAAAAAAGCAGCGTATTCTGCTGAAACCGATACTGGTGGAGTTTTTAGATTTTCGTACTTAAGAGAAGGGAGGTACAAAGCCATTATGATAGACGACCGTAACCAAAATAAAATATGGGAAAGTGCTTCAGAAACGGCACGATCTTTTAATAGAGAGTGGATTGATTTAGCTAAAGGAAGTAAGGATACTTTAGATGTTGCATATTGGTTTGAAGCGGATACACTCCGCCCTGAATTACAAGCTGTGGGGTTGCTTTCATCTCAGAAATTGCGACTCCGTTTTAGTGAAGAAATTAAGTTCACGGATCAAGCATATATAAGAATTACAGACTCTCTTAAGAACGAAATCGGGAATGTAATCCCGCTCAATATTTCTAAACAAGAGCCCTTCATCGCTTTTGCTTTTAGTAGTGAGGAATTGACGAATGATAATTCCTATTATATTGCTATTCAGGGATTTAAAGATATTAGTGGTAATGAGGCCTTAACTTTAGAATCACCTTTCAAAGGAAGCAGTCAAGTGGATACAACGCAGCAGCGTATCATCGCGAATAATGCAAAGAGTGGATTATTTCCCAACCAAGCTTTCACTGTAGAATATGCAGCACCTATTCAAGATCAAGACCTCATTGATTCCGTAGTTGTTGTAGAAGGGGATGTGAGTTTTGACGACTGGCCAAATATCACGGTGAAGGATAATAAGCTTTCTATTCCTCCACAAGGCGAGTGGATCGAGGGTGTTGATTATCAATTTTTGATGTGGGATCCTGTGAGGAGGAAGCGTCAACTTTTTACGCCTGTTACGTGGGACCCAATTGACTTTGGTGGAGTGGAGATTAAAATAGAATCTGCCGATTCAGCGAAAGTATATCACTTGCTTTTTTCCGACAATCAAAAAACTATTGATATTGATACTTCCTTTAGTGGGATTTATACTATCAATAACATTCCGTCTATTTCTTACACACTTACTGTGTTCGAAGATTTGAATGGAAATAATAAATGGGACTTTGGGACAATAACACCGTTTAAATCCCCAGAACCTTATTATATTCAAAGAGAACTAAAAGTACAGAAAGGTTTTACCTCCGAAATTCTAATCAGTTTTAATTGATGCAAGATCTCCAAGAATATATTCCAGTCGAATTCCAGACTATTATAGAAATAATAGCCATACTACTTCTGACAGGTATTGCAGGTACAATTGCAGCAAAATTGTTTAAACTAGGTATCAGGAAAGCTGAAGCTGAAGGGTCAAGTGATTTGACGAGCCTAAAGTTCCTAAAGCGTGGAGTCACTTTTCTTATCTACTTAGTGGGAATTAGCTTTGCTGTATATATGGTTCCTCAGTTTAGATTCATTGCAAAATCCATCTTAGCGAGTGCTG
Source organism: Balneola sp. (assembly GCA_048267905.1). GTDB lineage: Bacteria > Bacteroidota > Rhodothermia > Balneolales > Balneolaceae > Balneola. The sequence goes on along the minus strand of JBLWWM010000001.1, from coordinate 835,800 downwards.
GTTTATTAGCCATTGCTGTTGGTTTTGCTGCTCAACAGGCACTTGGAAACATCGTAAGCGGTATTTTTATCGTCATTTTTAAACCTTACAAAATCGGTGACCGCATTTTGCTTCGAACCGATTTAACCGGAGTTATTGAAGATGTAAACTTGCGCCATACTGTTATTCGTAACTTCGAGAACAAGCGAATCATTATTCCAAATTCAGTAATTAGTAATGAAATTCTGATTAACTCTAATTACAATGATGATAAAATCATTAAGTGGGTAGAAATTGGTATTAGCTACGATTCAGATATCAAATTAGCGAGAAAGATTATGCAGGAAGAGATTCTGTCTCACCCAAGCTTTATTGACGCTAGATCTGAAGAACAATTAGAGAAGGGCGATGAAATTGTACCTGTTCGGTTAATCTCATTAGGTGATTCATCAGTGAACCTACGTGCACTTGCCACCGCTATTGACCCACCTTCTGCATTTGTAATGGGCTGTGATCTACTAGAAAGCATTAAAGAGCGCTTCGACGCCGAAGGGATAGAGATTCCATTTCCACATCGTACGATTGTGTACAAAAATGAAGCTTTCAAGACTCAAGACTCAACTTCAACAAACTCTTAGATTCATTATTTAAACGTAAAAACACATTTTCGTTTTTGCTAGGTGTATCGAAAGGGTTAAGTATTTCTTATTTTATGGAACCGCTTCCAGTAACAGAAAAATTGATTGAAAGTATGTCTGTACAAACAGAACAAAAATCCTCGAAGAAGAATATTGAATTTCCGTTCAGCCTAACTGAGTCGTACAAACCAAATAACAAAGTTCGTTTTGTAACTGCAGCTAGTTTGTTTGATGGTCATGATGCTAGTATTAATATCATGCGTCGTATTCTGCAAAGCAGTGGAGTGGAAGTGATTCATTTAGGTCACAATCGTTCAGTACACGAAATTGTAAACTGCGCTATTCAAGAAGATGTACAAGGTATTGCAATCAGTTCCTATCAAGGTGGGCATGTTGAATATTTCAAATACATGGTTGAGTTGCTCCGTGAGCAAGGTGCGGAACACATAAAAGTATTTGGCGGAGGCGGAGGCGTTATTGTTCAAGATGAAATCAAGGAACTTCACGATTACGGTGTAGAGCGAATTTTTTCTGTAGAAGATGGAAGTTCTATGGGTTTACAGGGAATGATCAATTATATGATTTATCACTGTGATTACAATACCGTTTCTAAGAGCGATATTAATTCAAATGACGTATTAGATAAAGACCGTAAAGCATTGGCTCGCTGTATAACAGCTCTAGAGAATAAGAATGATGAATTGCTTTCTTATGATGGCGAGGCACTGCTTACCAAAGATGGGAAAGCACTTAAAGCTTCAACTACTAAAACTATTCCAGTGTTGGGTATAACTGGAACTGGAGGAGCGGGGAAAAGCTCGCTAACCGATGAATTGGTACTTCGCTTCATTACAGAATTTGAAAGTTTGACCATTGGTATCATTTCAGTAGATCCTTCCAAAATTAAGACAGGAGGCGCGCTACTAGGTGACCGTATACGAATGAACAGCATTGACAACGAACGCGTCTTTATGCGCAGTTTAGCCACCCGAGAATCAAATCGTTCTACCAGTGCCGCCCTCGATGGCGTAATTGAGTTGTATAAACTAGCTGGCTTCGATCTTATCATTGTTGAAACTAGTGGAATTGGACAAAGTGGGACAGAGATTGTAGATCTTACAGATATTCCAATTTATGTAATGACTAGCGAGTACGGCGCTGCTACACAGCTAGAGAAAATCAATATGCTTGATTTGGCGGATTTGGTTGTACTTAACAAATTCGAGAAAAAAGGGTCGCTAGACGCATTGCGTGATATTCGCAAACAGATTTTGCGCAATCGTGGAGAATGGCATGCTAAACCAGAGGAAATGCCAGTTTATCCGACTATTGCAGCACAGTTTAATGATCAAGGTGTTAATAATTTGTTCGCTGCCATCATTGGTAAAATTAATGATCGCTTTGGGATGAATTGGGAAACGAAAATTTACACTGATTCAAAACCAGCTGAGGGTATTCAGGCACAAGCTATTATACCTGGAAAGAGAGTGCGTTATCTTTCTGAGATTTCAGACGCGGTTAGAGATTACCATGACTGGGCGAAAGAACAGGCGGATATTGCTTCTAAGTTAGATCAGGTATCTGGTACGCTGAATCAACTAAGTAATTGGAAGCCAAAACATAAGGAATTGATTGAAGAAGATCTTTCTAAGATGAAAGAGCATTGGTTAAGCAAGCTTGATATCGCTCCAAGAAAGATTTTAGAAAACTGGGATTCTCTTTATGAGCGCTACACTAAAGAAGTGTTTGAAGTTAAAATTCGTGATCGTGTTATCAAAAATGATTTGTATAGAACTTCGTTAAGTGGGTTGAAAATTCCTCGTGTGGCACTACCAAACACAAAGCATGCTGGCGAGCGAATTAAGTTTGCGCTGAAGGAAAATCTACCTGGCTATTTCCCATACACAGCTGGTGTATTTCCGTTTAAACGAGAAGGAGAAGATCCAACGCGTATGTTCGCTGGTGAAGGAACCCCAGAGCGAACTAACAAGCGTTTTCATTATGTGAGTGAAGGATTGGAAGCCGCTCGACTTTCTACCGCTTTTGATTCTGTAACACTGTATGGTGAAGATCCAGGTTATCGCCCTGACATTTACGGGAAAATTGGTAACTCTGGTGTGAGTATTTGTACGCTAGACGATATGAAGAAGCTTTACTCAGGCTTTGAGCTTACTATGCCAACAACGTCTGTTTCTATGACTATCAACGGGCCGGCGCCTATGATTCTAGCAATGTACATGAATACAGCTATCGATCAAGAAGTAGAGCGTTACCTAAAAACAGAAGGAAAGTGGGAGGAGGCTCAAAAGAAAATTGCTAATAAATATAAACAACTTGACGTTCCTGTTCCGAAATACTCCAATGAAATTCCATCTGGTAATAATAGTTTTGGTCTTGGGCTACTTGGAGTTACGGGAGATGAGTTAATTGATACTGAAGTGTACAACGCCATTAAGGAACGTACACTGAGTGTAGTTCGCGGAACGGTTCAGGCGGATATTTTGAAGGAAGATCAAGCCCAGAATACCTGTATTTTTTCTACAGAATTTGCCCTCAAGATGATGGGAGATATTCAAGAGTATTTCACGGAACACAAAGTCCGTAATTATTATTCGGTATCCATTTCGGGATATCATATTGCTGAAGCAGGAGCAAATCCAGTTACACAGGCTGCACTTACATTGGCGAATGGATTCACTTTTGTGGAATACTACTTAGCTCGTGGGTTAAGTGTGGATGATTTCGCTCATAACTTGTCGTTTTTCTTTAGTAACGGTTTAGACCCTGAATATGCGGTGATAGGACGTGTAGCTCGTCGTATTTGGGCTATCGCCATGAAGAACAAATACACCGCCAACGATCGCTCACAGAAACTGAAATATCACATCCAAACAAGTGGTCGTTCTCTGCACGCACAAGAGATTCAGTTCAACGATATCCGAACTACCTTGCAGGCTTTATTGGCTATTTATGATAATTGTAACTCATTGCACACCAATGCTTATGATGAAGCAATTACAACACCAACTGAAGAGTCAGTACGTCGTGCTTTAGCGATTCAGATGATTATTAACAAAGAGCTAGGAACGGCTAAAAACGAGAATATAAACCAAGGTTCTTATTTCATTGAAGAGCTTACCGATTTGGTTGAAGAAGCCATTCTTACCGAGTTCGATCGCATTACTGAACGTGGTGGTGTATTGGGCGCTATGGAAAGCATGTACCAGCGCGGAAAGATTCAGGATGAAAGTTTGTACTACGAATCGCAAAAGCATAGCGGAGAACTTCCCATTATTGGAGTGAATACTTTCTTGAATGAAAAAGTTTCTGACGAAGAGGAAAAGCCTATTGAACTCATCCGTTCTACAGAAGAAGAGAAGAAGCAACAGATTGACAACCTGGAACTGTTCTGGAAACGTAACGAAGAAGCTCGTGACGCAGCCTTAGAGCGACTCAAAGCGGTGGCGCGTAATAATGGTAATTTATTTAAGGAACTGATGGAGACGGTAAAAGTAGCTTCACTCGGACAAATATCTCACGCCCTCTACGAAGTCGGTGGGCAGTATAGACGGAATATGTAGGTAAATGCTAGTATTGAGTATTGAAATGCAGATTTCCCTAACTATTTAAGTTTGTAAACTAAAAGAAGTAATAGAAGAAGCCACAGACTACTATCGACCAAAGCTTTATATAAGCCAGCAATCAATTAACGATGGATTTCTGCATTTATGTGTTCCTTAACCTCATTGATTTTCTGTTCAATTTCAGAATAATAATGAAGGATAAAGATTCTATTGGATTGAATTTTCCAGAGATATAGTAAGAGTTCGTTTCTTTTATCTTTTTGAATATTTAGAGGTAAATCAATTCCTGTGATGTTTCCATTGCTATCAATGTTAAAGTAGGGGGCTACTACTTCGTTGATCTCTTTAAAATAGTTTTCTTGAAATTGCATCTCGGCATATTCTTCTTCTAACTTTCTTAATGTGTTGTAGTCGTATTCGTAAAGCGATATGATTTCTAGTCGTAAAGAATCGTTGGCCACTAATTCTAGGCCTTTTGATTTCAGAGTTTCATAGCCTGCAATATTTTGTATAGACACAAAGTCACGGGTTAGATTGAAATAGTGAACCATCAAAGAGTCTATTTTGATGTTATTACCTGCAAATGCCCCTCTGAAATAGTTACAAGCTGAAATGCCATCTTTATGGCCACTAATATTAAGCTTAATATCCTCTAAGTCTTTTTCAAGGCCATTATATATTTCAATTAGAATTTTGTTTTCAGAGTGAGCATCTCTTCTGTTATCATTCCAATTATTTAATGCGAATGCAGTTACAACAGCAATAAAAATTGATAAAAATTCAAATCCGTACTTTTTCCAATTATATGATTTTGCTTTATCCACAATAGTTTCTGATGAATTACTGTTTTGTAATGTTGCCAATCCTTAGTCAATCCTTATTTCAAATTCCGTTCTTTTAAAAGCTTTTCCAAGTCTTTTCTATACTCATTGTTCTTTGGCTTATGAAATACTTTGAAAGCAAAAAACAAAGGAATTAAGGTGAACAATCCAACAGTGTTTTTCAGAATACTGAAAATGACAACTCCAATCATGCATCCAATTAATGTGGCATCAATTATGGAAGCTGATTTCATTGTTTTTACTTCGGCTAACAGTTCTTGATCTGTTAATCCTGAAAGTTCTTTTTGTTTCATTTCATCCCAATTTCAAATTGTATTTAAAAAATCGAGATTAAGATGAGTAAAACTATTATTATTTCAAAAAGGGAAGTACGCTCGTTGATGAGATTAATACATTTGCATGCTGGCGGATAATGTAAGGATACGGTCAGCAATCATCTCCAACCAACCATTCCTTTTTAATAACTTTGAAGATCTTCAGAAGTATCGTCTAGATGATGAGCGTTGTTTAATTTAACCTAATTACAAATATTACTCAACTTTTGGTAATCCGATATTGATACGGTTGGGATTTCTTGCCCATTTTTAATTTCAATACAGGTTAAATCTGGATTTCTATCCACTCTTAAATCCACCAGTTTTAAATTGTTGCTTACATTGAGATTAGTAAGTGAATTACTTGTAATATATAAGTGGGTTAAATTGCCATTATTCGCAAGATTCATGTCCTGAATTTTATTATCAGAAATCAGTAAGGTCTCTAACAATGTGTTGGAGCTGAAGTCTACTGTAGTAAGCTCATTACTTGTTAACAAAATGTTTGTTAGATTTATAGCTCCGCTGGTATCAAAAGATTTCAACAGGTTTTGGCTAATGTGTAAAACCTCTATAGATTCATTGTGAATACTGAATTCTTTCAGGTTATTCCAGGCTATATTTAGCTTTTTCAAATTTGTGGCTTTTGAAAGTCCTTGAATTGAACTGATTTCATTCGCTTGAACATCGACAAGAATTAAATTTGGGTTGTTGCTAATATCAATGCTAGTTAAATAATTCCCATAGAGTAATAAAGTATCTAATTTGATATTTAAACTTAAATCAACGGTTTCTATTTTGTGTCTAGCAGCAGATAATAGCTCTATATTCACAAAGCCCTCAATTCCGGTTAAATCACTAATATCACCAAAATTACTAGATAGATTTAAATCCAAATGGTTTACTTTCTCAGCATCTTCTATTAGCATTTGTTGGTTTACGATACCATCTGAATCGATGCCTTGTTCAATTAATATGGTTTCAAAATGATTGTCTGGAATACTTAGATAAAAATCACTTATCGGATTTGTAATTTCATTATCGCATGAACTTGATGCAAAGAGAAATGATGTTAAAACAAAGATTGTATAGATGATTTTCATTATAAATAGTAGGCATTTTAATTTTTGAATCACTTACACGAATCTAAAATCAAAATGTTATAGAATAATAATAAACTTATAGTTTTAGTCTGTTTTCTATAAAGAACTCACTGTTGAAAGGCTGTGTTAAACACTTATTTATCTTTGGAGCATTTTTCTTAATCCAGTTAGAGTTTTAAAAGGGAGTTCGGCTATTGAATTGTTGGCTAGCCAAGATGGGATTTTATTACCAGGCTCTGAGTGAAATATATAGATTACTTCGGTTGAATCAGCTGAGGGCTGTAACAAAATGTATCCTTCTGCTTTTTCCATCCTCACTTTTCCTTTTTTTGCTGGAATATAATCAGGTATTCCTATCAAAGATATTTTTATCATTTCATGATTAAGTGTATCAATCGACATTTTGTAAACCATATCTCTATTCCTATAAGGCCACGGAAATATGGTTTCAACATAATTGTATTGGATATTATTCTCTTGTTTTAGGAGTTCAGATGTCTTCGTGAAGCCGTACCATTCTGAATACTCATCTGCATTCCGTAGTATTCTGAGGATTTCATCAGTTGAAGCAAGAAGTGGTACGACAGCTTTAAAAGATTTGAAGTCGGAGCCTTCTTCAGCTTTTGTGTAAACTTTGATATCATCTTTATCTATTTCAATTTCCCATGAATCCTGAGCAAAACTTTGATGAGATATCAAAAAGAATGCACAAATAAGTAGTACCAAATACCTATTATTAAAACGGCTCATATAACATTTCCCTTTTTATTTACTTTGTACAATCGATAAAAGTAATACAAGAAAAGCACTGAGAAGATAAAATCGCCTATGATTACAACGAATACAATGGAGTTGGCAAGACCCGTTAGATAGAATTTTAGTAAAGAAATGGCGAAACCAACTTTTCCGATTCCACCAACAATTGCTATTCCGTAGTGCTTTAATGGGTTGTAAGCAACTATTGCGTAGCCAATAAAATAGACAAGAGTCGTTCCCCACGCACCTTGATAGATGGCATAGAATAGAGGGTCTGTCAATTCACGATCGAAAAATTCATTAAAAGTATAAGCAGTGTTGAAATAACCGAAAAATGCACCTATTAAATTCCATAGGGAAGCAGTTATAAAAAAGGCTTTAAAAAAAGTAAGCTCTTTGTTTTCCATCAAAATAAATGTTAGTTAAGAATTGAAACACAAATAAAGCAAACTTCAGTTGTGTTTCATTTACCTAGGTAAAGAAATTCTATCTGACATTCTTTTTCTAATTCTGCTTAATTGAGTGGGGCTAATACCAAGATAGGAAGCAACATGATACTGAGGTATTTCTAATTCAATTCCAGGATATTCATCACGAAATATTAAATATCGTTTTTCAGCATCTAGCATAGCCATTTCAAGTTCTTTCTTTTCGGAATTCAAAAAGTATTTTTCTGAAATGATTCTCCGTAACCGTTCAATCTCATAATTTCCTTCCGAAAACTGCTCTATTATACTGTATGAAGCTTTCCATATTTGGCAGTCAGTAAGGGCTTGCTGAGCGACGTTGTTTTTTTGTTTACTAATTAGCGATGCATACGAACCTATTATTGAGGGCGATGAGAAGAAGTGCTTGTTGTATTCCTTGCCAGCATTATTGATATAGTAGGCTCTCACAATTCCAGTTTCAAGAAATGCGATTTCTGTTGCGAGTTGTCCTTTCTTTATGAAATAATCACCTTTTTTTAGTTCATCAAAAGCAAAAATATTACTCATCAAACTCAACGTTTTTTCTGAAAGCGGAGCGGTATTATTAAAGAATGAGAGAAGGTTTTCCATGTTAGTTGATGAATATATTTTAATTAAACAAGAAGATGGTGAAAACCAGTTCTATTTCAAAAAGATGAGATAAGTGCTGAACTAGGCGGATTTATAGAATGATGAAGTCTATAATATGAGTAATAGAATTGTAGTAACTAATATTCAAGCGTGATGCTTGGGCTATTCTGGGTTCCTCAAATGCTATTTCGTTATTCAAAAACCTGATTCAATTCGAAAAGAACGAGTAGTTATTATAAAAACTAGGGTATTGAGGTGTAGATTTTAAAATACAAGTTTCAGAAAGGGTAGAAGTGTTTGCTGTCAGTTAATGGCAAAAAGCTTTTATCTAGTTAAAAAAAAGGATGACTATTTGGCCATCCTTTTTAATCTAGTTCTTTTCTTCTAGTCGTTTCACATTATCGTCAGGATTTCGATCTACTAACTTGTTGTAAGGGTCAACACCAGCTCTGACTGGTTTAGTATTAACGATTACAGAGATGGTTTCATCACCACCAGAGATTTTGTGTTTGGTAAAATAAAGACGTTCTCCGAGTTCTCCTGTAGTCTCTGATTCCTCCCCAAAAACACCAATATCTATATAATCAGCGAACTCGATTTCCTGTTCAAGTCCAAGACTATCAGCTCTAAGTTTTTTGGTATTAATGGTAAGAGAAACTTCCCAAGTACTATCAGACAAAGCGGTAAATGTAGCTTCGTTAGATCTGTTCTCGTAGAGGGTTATCGTTTCAAACATATCTTCAACTATGTAGGCCATAGAATCAGGAACAGCGGCTTTTAAACGGCTAACAAAATCCAAAGTGGTTGCGTAAGGTGGGTTTTGGAATTTGTTGTCTTTCACAAAGTCCTTGATTACGCCATTTACCAACTCTTCTCCAAAATAGTCTTGCAGGGCATACATCACCACCGATCCTTTGCGATAGTGGAGGTATTGCTGATTTTCTACTAGCATCAATGGAAGCTCTTTTTTTCTTTCAGAAGTTCTTCCTTGCAAATAGGAATTGAGTTCGTATCGAAGAAACTTTTTCATCACATCTTCGCCATATTCCTTTTTCATCACCATTAGGGCGCCATATTGAGCAAAGGTTTCGATTAACATCGTGTTGCCTTGAACATCAGCACCAACTACTTGATGACCAAACCATTGGTGAGCAAGTTCGTGAGCCGTTACATAGTAAGGGTAATCAATATCGTCGTTGGTTTTTAGCCGAGCGATAAAGCCAATTCCCTCTGAGAATGGAACGGTATTTGGAAATGATTGGGCAAAAGCCGCATATCTAGGGAACTCCAGAATTCGTATTTGTTTGAACTGATATTCTCCAAATTCTTTTGAAAAATACTCAAATGAATTTTCCAAAGACTCCATCATGCGATCTGTATTGTAGGCATGGGAAGAGTGATACATAATCTGCATTTTTACGTCGCTCCAATACTTTTCAACCACTTCGTAATCGGCACTTAAAAATGAGAAGAAGTATAGAATTGGTGCATCCATTTTGTAATGAAAATAAGTTCGTCCGCCTTCAGTCCGCTCACTTTGTAGGTAACCAGGTGCAACTGCAATTTGTCCAGATTCAGTGCTAACTATGGTTTCGAAATTAACCCAATCAGCTTCAGCGCCAAGGCCGTGACTTGCGTAAGCAGTGGTGTCATAAATAGAAGCCGTCCTTTCTTTTTCAGCTAATCCTTGTTCTTTACGATCATCATCAGCGCTTAGCTCAATTCCGCTATTATAGCCGATGCTTGGAAAGATATTACTGTTTAGAAAAGTACCGTTGCCAGCTATAGCAGTTGAAATTCCACTATTTGAAAAACCTTCAATCTTGTAGTCAAAATCAAAAGCCAGCTCGATACTATCTCCAGGCATAAGAGGCTTATCAAATGCGTAGATACTAAAATCATACGTTTCATTTCGATGAACTTCTTTAGCAGCTTTGTTAAAGCCCAGTTCTGAGTACTGATTATCTTTTTCCCAATTGAGCCAAACCGAATCGATAGGAGAGGTTGTCTTGTTTACAAGAATATTTCGACCCTTAACATGATATGCGAGCTCAGATGGATATAAATCTACTTCAACATAAGTATCTACGATTTTTGGAGTTTTTAGGTCTTCGTAAGATTTGTACGTCTTTTCGAATTGTGCACGAATATCGTTTGTGTCGTCTGAGTTTCGATAGTCATTAAGTACATTGGTGTTGTAATAAATGATTGAGCCAGTAATCAAGCTAGCCAAGAGCAAAATAGCACCTATAGCCGTTGCCGACTTATTTAGCCTCAAACCAATAGATTTGATTCTAAGCTTAAAACTAGACTCTGTTCCGCGGACCCAAAACAAATTGGATAAGAAAAGGAAGAAGCCACCAACAAAGAACCAATGTAATTCCCATATCAATTTAGCACCAAGGAAAGGGCCCCAGCCATTCATGTCAGAATATGTGATTCCAATTGAAGATCCGAATTCCCAAAGGTTGTGTTCAAATCCAATCTGGTTTAATACAATTTCGTTCAGAATAAAAAAGGCAACCATTGCAAAGTGGCCAATGAACTTGTTGTTAATTAGCGTGTGTATGAGAAATGCTATCATGCAATAATTGAGGATATTTGGAAGCTGTAAAAAGAGAAATCCTCCTAAGTACACAGAGAAATCGATGTCTGTAAATCCTTTAGCAATCTGTACGACGGAACCAATTGGTATGAGCAACAGGAATAACAATGACATTGCAATGATGAGCGCAGTAAACTTTCCTAAAAGGGTAGTGCTATTTGGAAGATTGAGTGCATCGAAGGTTTGGTCTAGTTTCAACTCTCGTTCGCGGTTAATCAATTCACCAGCATAAACCGTACTTAAAATAAGTAGGAATAAAGTGAATCCGCTGATTGCCTCTATCATGGCATGTGTAACCAACCATGTACTTGTTCCAAAAATGGAATCTGAGTATATCGCCGACATGACGAAGTTTAGAATTCCAATAGCTCCAATAGCTAGAAACGGAATTTCTGTTACGATACTTTTTAAATAGAATTTTGTAAGGCTTAAATATTGATTAACACGTGCCTTAAAGTCGAAATGGGTAACAACATTTGGAAGGGATAAATAGGTACCTAAAAAATCTTCTTTTTCTTCAGAGTGAACCTTTTTCTTTTTGGCTTTTCGAGAGCCAATAGGCTGTACATTGAAGTCGAAGAAAATATAGGTGATAGCAAAAATGGCTAAACTAATTCCAATCCAAAGTATTCTATTCGAGAATATGTAACTATCAAAAAAGGAAAGTTGTAGAGTATTTTGTTCAACAACGGTCCAATATTTTGTAACGAGCGAAAAAGCTTCCCCTCCAAAAGGATCAGTGAGAGAGCTTATTTTATCATTATCTAAATCGACGGTCAGGGTTTGGGCAATAGACTGAGCTATTATTAGAATGATACCCTGAACGTAAACTAAAAAGATATTTCTAGTCAATGTTCCCACTGCGAAAAACAGAGCACTTATAAAAAGTACGTTTGGAAAAATGAAGACGAGAAAGCTATTCCAATAGGTAAGAAAGTTGAAAGCGCCTAGTTGATCGGCATCTACCCAAGGCATAAGTTCTCCGAAAGCAAGACCAAAGAGGATTCCAGAATAGGCAAATAACATAATAGCAACTACACCAATAAATCTGCCACATAGATATTGGGCTTTTGTAATTGGTTTGGTATAAAAAAGCTCATGGGTTTTTATCTGGAAATCTCTGATAATAGCCGTTCCAGCAATGGCAGTAGTGATGAAAGTTCCCACAAGTGTTAATATCATGGAAGCTTGAAAGAGAACAAATGGGCTATTCAGGTTTACTTTCCCAACGCCGCCGCCAATCTCTACGATGTCGGTGGCTAGGAATAGAAAGGCAAACAGAAATAAGATAAAAAAGTAAATGTAGGTAGCAGGACGTCGTAACAGATACGAAATCTCAAATTTGGTAATATTCCACATGGCTTATGCCTCCACTGTTGCGCGTGCGATATTGAGGAAATAGACATCCTCTAAATCAGCATCGGTGGCTTCAAATGTTGCATCTGGTTTGTTTTCGCTAAAAATATGAATTAATGGTTTTCCAGCTACTAACCTAGTTGAAATGACCTCAAACTCTGTGTGCATCGCGTCAAGCTGATCTTTTTCTACAGAACGCTTCCAAATTTTACCAGAGAGCTCTTCAATTGCATCATCGGGAGAACCTTGGGTAAGTACATTTCCTTTGTTGATTACAGCCATTTTGCGACATAACTCTCTAACATCTTCAACAATGTGCGTTGAAAGAATAACCACTACATTTTCCCCAATTTCACCCAATAAGTTTAGAAAACGGTTTCTTTCCGTTGGATCTAACCCGGCGGTAGGTTCATCAACAATCACCAATTTAGGATTGCCAAGCAAGGCGATTGCAATACCTAAGCGTTGTTTCATTCCTCCGGAATAGCCGCCCACTTTCTTTTTTCGAACATCCCACAAATTTGTTTGTTGAAGAAGTGCTTGAACGGTGTCTTTACGTTCACCAGAATTCGTAATTCCTTTTAATACAGCAAAATGGTCTAAAATTAATTCGGCTTTAAGATTGGGGTATAGCCCAAACTCTTGAGGGAGATAGCCCAATATTTTTCGGACTTCTTCTTTCTGTTTAAGAACGTCAATATCTCCAAATTGAATGTTTCCAGAATCTGGTTCTTGCAGAGTTGAAATAGTTCGCATTAAGGATGATTTTCCTGCACCATTAGGACCGAGTAACCCGAACATTCCGGTTCCAATTTCAAGATTTACATTATCTAATGCTTTAACACCATTAGAATAGGTTTTTGATAAATTGTTGATTTTAAGTTCCATAGCCCCCGAATAAAATTATTGTTGTATTAGAAAATCAAATCATGATAATTCAATAAAATCGGAATTGCTATTACTAATTTATTCGGTAACTATATGAAAGGCAGTGATTTGTGAAGGATGTATTCTCAGGTTATGCTAATGTTTTAGACCTAAGAACAGATATAAAAATTAAGGTTTAACCTAAGGTAGAATCAGCAATCGCAAACAAATGGTGTAATGGCTTTCTAATGGCTATGAAAATCCTTCGGAAGTATCCTCGGAATAATCGTAAACGTTATTTAATTCAATTAAACCTACAACAGGCTTTAATAAAAAGTGGGTGGTAACAAGTTAAACAGGAGAGATGTATCAGGTAATTGTATTAGCCTAGGAACAAAGAAAAAACCTTAACAAGTATTACTACTAAACAAGTAACTATTACGGGATAAATGATTAGGACTCGCAAAATTCTACCTTTACGATGTCTTTTGATCAAGAGGTTAGATTTCCCTTTTAACCTATGAGAATCAATTTTAAACGGTCTTCTAATTGCTTTAGGCTCACCAACTTTAGAGAAATATCGTTTCTTATTTAAAAGATTTTGATTGTACTTAATTGTTTTTACTGCTTGGTCTGTAAATCCCATTTTTACCTCCTAATCTAACTTTAAGGGTATACTCAAAAAGCGAGACAAAGTTAAACAGTGAAATATCATTCTATATCCCAATTACTAACTAAACAAACTTTAATTTAAAAACCAAAATTTGAATAGAAGGATTATTAAAGAGAAGAAGAATAGGGATTAAATAATTCAGCGTATTCTAAGAAGCTCAATAATTAAAAAGAACAAGCTACCAATTATTACTTGATAGCTTGTTCTCTATACAATTACAGAATTAATACGACAAGAGATGGGCTCTATACTTTCTTAAAAACTACGGTTGCGTTATGTCCGCCAAAACCAAAAGTGTTACTCATAGCAACATTAACATTTTGCTCCACGGCATCATTAATTACAATAGGTATTCCTTTCGGCAATTCTGGATCAATTGTAGCAGTGTTAATGGTTGGTGGAATGATACTGTTTTCGATTGCCATAATAGATAGTATTGCTTCAATAGCTCCAGCGGCACCTAATAAGTGGCCTGTCATAGATTTCGTTGCACTAATCGTAAGGTTTTTGAATTTGCTTTTGAACACTTTATCAACGGCTGTCATTTCGCTTAAATCACCTACATTAGTTGAAGTTGCGTGAGCGTTCAAATAGTTAATCTCTTCAGGATTTACTTTTGCCTCTTCTAGCGCTAACTCCATAGCTTTGATGGCTCCGATACCATCTGGATGTGTTGCTGAGATATGGTAAGCATCGTCAGTCATTGCAGCACCAACTATTTCAGCGTAAATTTTTGCTCCTCGTTTTTTTGCGTGCTCATATTCTTCAAGAATTAATGCACCAGCACCTTCACCCATCACAAAACCATCTCTGTCGATGTCAAAAGGTCTTGACGCTTCTTGTGGATTGTCATTTCGTGTAGAAAGAGCTTTCATCGCATTAAAGCCACCAATAGATGCCTGAGTAATAGGAGCTTCGGAACCTCCAGTGACCATAACTTTGGCTTTGTTCAATCGGATGTAATTAAAAGCATCCATAATCGCTGAATTAGAAGAGGCACAAGCAGAAACCGCAGTATAGTTAATTCCTCTCAGGCCAAATTTCATAGCAATCATTCCGGAAGCCATGTTTACCAACATTTTTGGGATAAAAAACGGGCTGAATCTTGGGTTTTTTCCATCCAAGGTATAACTCATTACTTCATCTTCATAGGTTTGCATACCACCTTGACCAGATCCCCAGATAACTCCAATATCAAAAGGGGAGAGTGTTTCAATATCTAAGCCACTATCATCGATAGCTTCATTTGCTGAATAGAGAGCGTATTGCGTAAAGCGATCACTTCGTTTAATCTCATTGCGAATAAGGTATTTTGTCGGGTCAAAGTTTTTTAATTCACCTGCAAAAGTTGTTTTAAATAATGAAGGGTCGAATTTGGTGATTTTTGCAACACCACTTTTCCCATTAATGGCATTTTGCCATAATTCATCTACCGAATTTCCGATGGGAGTTAAGGCACCCAAACCTGTTATAACAACTCTTTTCATATCCTTTTTTTTGATTGGAATCACTAAAACTGGACTCCATGTAATTAAGTTCCTAATAAATTAAGACTGTACTTTTTATAAAATCTATAATCCCGCCAGCACTCGTTTAAATATATCGACAAGTTGTGCCGATATCCTAAACTTTTTCTTTTGATATTAGAACTGACACTGGTCTAACCCTAAATTTTTATAATAATCCTAAAATGGAATATATGAATTCAAGACATCTAATATTTTGACTTGATTGAATGTGGTGCAACTACGAAAGTTTGAACTGTAGGTTACACTTTAATGAACTTTGATAGACCCTCTAATTGCTTGGTAATAGTTTACTGGCTGCAACTGGTTGGTTAGCCATTAACTCATACTCGATTCTAAGGCGTTTCACTGAAAACAAACTATTGGCCATCATTCAATTAATAGAGCTTGGTATAATCGTTGGCTTAGCACTTTAATTTAAATAAACCTTCCGCCTATTCACGGAAGGTTTATTCTATCAAGTTTTGCTTTTAGGCTTCCACGTTTTCTTTAGACCAAGCAAATTTTTGGAAGGGGGCATCTACCGGTGTATTTGCAATATGATTTGTATAATTACTAATCACTTTTTGAGATAAACCTAGAATGATTTCTAGAACTTGTCTCTCTTCGTAACCAGCAGCATAAAAAGCTTGTAATTCTTCTGATGTTACATGACCACGGTTACCCACAATGTTTAATGTCATAGCACGCAATGCTTCTAATTTTGGGTTCTCAAGAGGAGTTTCGTTGCGTAAAGATTCTGAAATAGCATCGTCTACTTTCATTATTTTAGCAATACCTGTATGAGCAGGTACACAGTAATGGCATTCGTGTTCAACATTGATAGTTTGCCATACAACGGTTAATTCTTCGTTATTGAATGAAGACTCTGAAAATAATTTATGTAAGGTTTGGTATCCTTCAAGAATACCAGGAGCACCAGCTAATACACCGTGTAAACCAGGTATCATGCCGTTTGCTTTAAGAGATTGTTCTAATAATGTTTTACTGCCTTCTGGTGCAGATTCGATGGTGTGAATTTTTAATGTTGTCATAATAGTATTAGTGATTTTGTAATTAATATTAATAGCTAAACAATCGGTTAGTATTGTTGTAAAAAAAATGCTTAAATATTTTTGAATGTCATTTCAATATAATCTTCAATTTCTTTTTGGCTGTTAACTCTAGTAGCGGCTGCTAAACCGTGCTTGGCTAACACCAAAAAGTTGGCTTCTTTTTGAATAGTTTCTTCATCTTTAGAAGAATCCATTCTTAATTTTTCAATAAATAAGGTCTTTAGATTATCCATAAAGGAGGTCATTTGTTCCTTTATCAGTGGATCGTCACTTTCAGAAAATTCATTATAGGCGTTTGTAACTAAACAGCCTTTTTCATTTCCTTCTTGATTACATAATTCAACAGAATCATAAAAGAACTGTTTGATGTCTTCAACACCATTTGATGCTCTTTTGAATTTCTCAAAAGTGGAATTGATCTTAGCTTTGTAGCATTTAATGCTTTCAAGAAAAACACCTTGTTTACTTCCAAAACTAGAATAAATAGAAAATTTATTGATGCCCATTTCCTGTTCAAGCATGTGCATTGAAGTTGTTTCATAGCTATTTCGCCAGAACAAGGTCATAGCCTTTTCAATAACTTCTTCTTCTATATAATTCTTTTTTCGTGCCATAATCTGTAATTGATTCTTATAAACTAACCAATCGTTTAGATATAAACAAGTTTTTATTCCAATTCAGAAATAGTAATGCTATTACAATTAAGAATTAGGAAAATCTAAAAGGAATAAACCTAGAACTACCGGGCTATCTTTCATTAAAACCTTTTCCAACTAAGATTTTGGGGATGCACTTTTCAACACGAGTTGTACGAGTCTTAGATTGTTTTGGTTGGGAGAAGTGAAGGAGGTATCCTCGTTGTCTGCCGGGCGTTAAGGCTTCAAAAGCTTCTTTTAGTTCGGGCAATTCATCTAATATGGATTGAAGCTCTACTGGGACTTCATATTCCTTAATTGGCTTGTATTCTATTTTAAGTCCCGCTTTCTCAACTTCAATGGCTTCGAAGATGTAGGCTTTAATGATGGGCTCTAAGTCAATAATCTGTTGAGAGTTGGTAAATCGAAGTTGACGCGCAGCTTGCACATTTTCGGTTTGTTGAATGAGGATATTATCGGGATCCTTTAGCAACGCTCCTTTATGAAATAGAAGAGCGCAATAGTCTTTAAAGTCGTGAATAAGTACCACATTACTATTGTTGAAGGTGTAGCATGGGTGCATCCATTTAAAGCCTTCCACAAGATTACATTCAAGAGCTATGTTCCGTAGCAAACTCATTTCAGAGCTCCATTGCTGGGCTTTATCTAAAAATAAATCAACTTTAGGGTTCATGCTTTTCTCCTGTGGAATACTTTAAAATAGAACTATTTCTATAGATTCAAATTTAAATGATTCCAGAGATAATTACACCAAAGCACCATTAGCTCCAATAACCTGACCCGAAATCCATTTTGAATCGTCGCTAGCAAGGAATAAAACTACACGTGCAATATCAATTGGTTTACCTAAACGATTAAAGGCAGATTGTCCACGTAATCGATCTAATACTTCTTGGGGCTTTCCATTTAAGAATAAATCTGTTTCAGTGGGACCAGGAGCAATGGCATTTACGGAAATCCCTCTACCAATTTCTTTAGAGAAAACTCTGGTCATTTGCTCAACAGCCGCTTTTGAAGCAGAATACAATGCGTAAGTTGGGAACATCAGTTTCACCGTACTTGATGAAAAATTGATGATGGTTCCATTGTCGGCTAGTTTGCTATGTGCTTCTTGTAAGGTGTTAAATATTCCTCTCACATTTACATCAAACAATCTGGTAAATTCATCTTGAGAAAGGTCTTTCAACATATTAGTAACTAAAATACCTGCATTATTTACCAATATATCTACTTTCCCGTACGTCTCAATTGCTTTATCAAACAACAGGGTTACATCGTCTTTTTGGCTAACGTCGGCTTTAACAGCTAAAGCACTTCCTCCAATCTTATAGATAGCATCAACTGTTTCTTGAGCTTCAGCGGCACTATTTGAATGATTGACAACAACCTTAGCGCCATTTTCGGCAAGTAGAAGAACTATCTCTTTTCCAATTCCTCTTGAAGCACCTGTTACTATAACAACCTTATTCTCTAATTTCATTTAGATAACTCTTTTCTTAATAGTGATAATTTATAAATAGATATTGATGCCAAGATTAGTGCTATTACAACTAATAATGTTACAGGTTCTGGGCGGGCAAAAAACTCTAAGACTAATGCTGTAATCATTGTGATTAATAAAAATGCAAAAGCAAATATACCGATGGTTTTATTCTTACTGAATACAAAAATCAGAATTAAAGCAGCTAGTACCAATTCTGATACACCTGTGAAAATTCTGAAAAAGTCAGCATTGATATGAATAGCATTTTCAAATGTTTTGAACCCTGCAATACTTCGGGGCATACCTAATAACTTTGGTATAGCAAAGTATATCATTGCTATTACAGGTATAAAATTTGTGATTTGATCCCAGATTTTTTTCATGATAGTTCCTTTAGAATTTCGATTAAGTCAGATGGTTCGGCTCTATTTCGATAATCAGCATCTAGAAAAGCATATTTAATCAACTTGTTTTGATCTATTACATAGGTGGCTGCCAGTGGTAATTGGGCTTTTTCATTACCGTTATAGCTACTCAAAACAAACTTACCTTCGTAAATATCAGCGACTTCATCAGTCAATGTATACACGAGTTTATATTCACGAGCAACTATATTATCTACATCACTTAACACTTCAAACTCGAGTTCGTGTTTTTCTTTAGTGGAAATTGAACGATCTGGCAATTCTGGTGAAACCGCGATTAAATTTGCGCCATACTTTTTAAAATCCGGAAGGGCTTCTTGCATATAATGTAGTGCAACGTTGCAATAAGGACACCAACCGCCTCGGTACCACATTAAAAGAATAGGGCCTTTCTTTAGCTCGTTATATAAAGTTACGTCTTTACCCAACGCATTTGGAAGAGTGAAATCTAGCGCCGTATCACCAACTTGTAATGCACTCTTCACGATATTGGATTCTTTTACAGCTTCTATACCTTCTGTATAAGATTTCATGATTTCGGGTGGAGCGGTATTCTCAAAATTTTCTTTTCTAGTTTTTAAATCGAGTTCTAAAGGGCGTTGTGTGTGTTCAGTTTTCATTGTAATAATAATTTAGATTGTCCGGCTATGAATAATAGGAGGTAAGCACTTTTTAAATAATGGTATGTGCTCTTATATTTTTGTGGTATGATTTTGTAAAATCAATAGTTGTTACTTTAAAGCGACTAATTTTTGAGCTATTAATTTTAAGTTCGATTCATTGATTTCTGGAGTGGGAGCCAACGGAAATAACTGAGCTCCAGGTCGGCTAACAAACGCAGCTCTCCAGTTCGCCCAGAGTGCACCAGCAATGTCCCAGCCATGAGCTGCAATAAGCATACTTTCATTTGGCTGAATGCCCATTTTATTTGATGCCCAAGCATAAGCATCAGCGTGAGGTTTGAACTTTCCGATATCTTCAACACTTAACCGTTCATCAAAAAAGTCAATTAACCCAGCATTATTGAATTGGGTCTCAACACCTTTATTAGATGAGTTTGTAAACGACACCAATTTATAGCCAGCGGTTCTTAAACTTTTTAGAGCCTCTTTCACATCTGGATGTGCTGGCAAAGACTGTATTGGCCCTACAATGGCTTCTTTGGCATCCGACTCGCTCAAACTAATCCCATTGTTTGATGCAACCATTTGTAACGCTGCAACGCCAATAAGTCCAAAATCTCTATACTGATTGGTTACTGTTGAAACCAAGCTATACTGCAGCATGGTAGTGAACCATAAAGGCAGTAAATCGTTTCTTCCACCCAAAGCTTTACCAACACTTACTTTCATAGCTGTTAAATCAAGAAGTGTTTCGTTTACATCAAAGAAAAGGACTTTGGGTCTTATTCCTGGGTCACTTTTCAATTCAATGTTAGTTTTTGAGGATGAAAATCCCACGGTTGGCATAGCCAAAGTTGCCAAACTAAGGAGGGAGGTCTTTTTAATAAAATCTCTTCGGTTGTATTTCATATTTGTTTTTAAATTAATAAAACATACTGAGTGGTATGTTGTAGGGTAAAAAATTTATACTGCTAATTGATCGAGATATAGTGAAAGCCCTGATATATAATCATCAAGGATTAAATCATCATCATAGAGCTTTCTAATGCCTCGAATTCCTTCAAATGCGCTAATTAAGTAAACGGCAACAGCTTGGCTGGAAATGTTCTTCTTGATGGAACCTTCCATTTGGCCTCTTTCAATCACTGTAACCAGCGCGGATTTCCATTGTTCAATAATATTCTTCAAAGCCAATTGGTAAGCTGCTTCATAGTCTCCAATTTCATTAATGAAATTGTTCATTGGGCAGCCGTGCTTTTTATAATACAGAGAGAACGATTTAATTCGGTCTAAAAAGATGGCTTTCAATATTTCTAAGGCATCACCAGACTCATATAGTGGAGAGATCATGGAGTCATGAACTCGTACTTGTAACTTTGAGCTAATAACTTCGAGTCCTAAGTCTTTTTTACTTTTATAATGATGGTAAAAAGCACCTTTAGTAAGCTTAGTAGCTTTCATCACTTTATCGATGCTGGTTGATTTAAACCCATTTTCATAGAAGAGTTTAAATGCCTCATCAATAATAAGCTCTTTAGTAAGTTCAGACTTTAATTCTTGTTTCATGAATAGAAGATACAAAAAATACTAACTAGTATGTTTTTTATTTTTGCTCATTAAACCGATGGATGAATAATGATCCTTAATTCATCTAATCACAATCTAAATTCTAAATAGTAAAGTAACTCTTAACCAAGCTCTTGTTGATTATAAATTACCGGCATTTGTCCTTTCCATGTATTCCATAATTCAGCATCGCTGATTAGATTTGCCATAAAATGTCCAACATTTATTCGGCTCGTTTTACCGGCATCAAAGATAGCACTTCGAATAGGTGAGGGATGTACCGAATACTCGGTTACTAGTTCATCGTCAATTAAACCATCAGGGCGAACAACAGTCCATTCTATGGTTGGATTATTTTGTCCAATTTGAATTCGTAAATAATCAGCGGCTTGTTCATTGTCTATATGCGGAGGTAGTATTACACGAAGAAGGCCAATAACGCATTTCTGAGCAAACGATATTGGCTCGTTCAAATCACGATTACGATTCCCAGTCGTATTCATTAAAACAAACTTAACGGGACGTTCCGAATTATTTGATACTACAGCTTCGCAAAGTCTACGTGTGGCATCGGTAACAAGTCGCCTAGGTTCTCCATAAATTCCTTCGAGGCTCAAGTTATGTCCTAGGCAAGAAGCAATTGCTCGGCAACCAATAGTCAGGGTTTTCATTTCTAAATCACTTAATGCCAAAATACTTGCAGAAATGATTTCCAGATTATCATTCTTCTTCCAAGACTCAGGTAATTTTTCGGGAGATCTTGCAACAATCTTTACGTTTTGTCCCTGACTCAGGAGTTGTTCAACTAAATGTGTACCCGTTGCTCCACTTGCACCTACTACTAAAACTGCCATATACAACTAACTATTTGAGATTAGGCTCCTCAAACGTTTTTTGGTTAAAGTTGTTTCAGTGTGAGAATGCGAAAGTAAAATTCATCAATCTTGAAAATCTTGTCCATCCTCTAAATCCTGTTTCAAAAAGATGATTTTGAGAATTGGGTGAGGGAAGTTGGGAGATGTTAGATTATGAATTTTAAATTAGGAATGTTGAATTAGATAAGCTTAAAGTTCATTTCTCCCAACTCAAAAGATGTATCGGCATTAGCCTAGTCTCGTGCAAATGTCTCGTTTGGACGCATTTCACCTGCTTTGAAACAATTGGAAGCTGGAGCTTCCAGACTGTATTACGAACGAGGACGTCCGTAACGATTTTAAGAATGGCACTGATAAAATAATGTAAAAAAATAATTTTATACTTGTGAAGATTGATGAATTAAATTAAATATTATCTATTAATATTAATAAATACATATACATATGTTTAAAAAAATATCGGTAATATTTGTTAGCTTATTAGTCGCATTCGTTTTCATGGGATTTGCTGTACTTCATCCAAGTAATTTAGGAAAGAACGTGAATCCTAATGGCAGTTTTTATGTAACACCTTCGCAATCTAAGTACGTGTTTTCGTTAAGTTCCCAGACGCAATCATCGATAATAGCTCTAAGAGTAACACCTCTTAATGGCGATCCTGAGATTAAGGAGTGGTGTTACAATTCTTCAAGCTGTTCGATGGATTTATCTAGCTATAATTTTGATACAAGTTCAGATTACATCATATTTGCACATGCTGATAATGGTGGGTATTTTATTTTCGAAGAACAATAGTTTAACTTCCTACCCATTGAAAATTTAAATAGCTTTAGTCGTTAAGTCGACTAAAGCTATTTTTTTATTTAAACAACAATTAACTATTAGAATAGATTATTATAAAGAGAATCTCTCTATTATTTTTCAGCTCTTTGTTAATTTCATCTTCTCTCACCAATCCTTTTAAGAACTCGTTCAAATTCCTGCATGAATTTGATTCAGTTCTTGTAAGAGTTTTGAATAGTGCTTGTACAGTCTTTAGAATAAGCCTAAACGATGTGGTTTGGTGGGCGTATTGACACTCTGAAGGAAATCAAAAAGCTATTTCTGTCAACGAATTACTTAGCATCTACAGGTAAGCCCGAGACTTTAAGAACTACTAAACTCTTAGACTGTTTGATAATCCAATATATTGTCATCAAAAGTGAATATTTATCGAAAGCTGACCTAGAGGCCCAAAAGTAGTATTCAAACCAGTTACTTTTGTTTTAAAACCTTCCGAATAAATATTACTATATATTCTAGTTTCCGTATATGATTCAATTTGGTATTTAACTTCTGTTGATATCGATAACATTGGGCTGAAAAAATATTTTACACCAATCAAAGGAATAACCCCAAAACCGAAATTTTCGAGTTCATTATTAATTGAAACTATTTGGGAATTGTATTGGAATGACTCTTTAGAGGTAAGGTGGTTGTAATTTATAAAAACATCCAAGCCATAAAATAGCTGCGTTTTTGTTAGATTTTTATGCAATTCATAGCCTACAAATGCTTTTAGAGACTTATATGAGCTTTCGTTTTTGATTTCATGACTGACTACGTCGGATACATTATCTTTTATACCAAATAAGACTTTTGAACGGATTGCTGAATTAGCAAAATGAAATTTATATCCTAATCCTATTTTAGGAGCTATCCAATCAACGCTTGAATTATCCATGTAATAATCCTCGATAGCGTAATTATCCGAAAAGATATCATCTATCACTATACTTAATTCGTGTTTAGTGGCGAAATTATTTTCGTTGCTCTCCTGTGCGTATATGGGAAGGGCTATTACACAGCATACTAAGAATACGATCAATCTTAACGGATACATTTTGAATAATTAAGCCATCAAAGGTGAATATTTATCGAAATTTGCCCAAGAGGTCCGAACTTAGCATATAACCCAGAAGCTTTTGTTTTAGAACCTTCCCTATATATTTTATAATCATCTAGGCTCTCTTCTTTATATGATTCGATACTAAGTTTAAGCTCTGTAGATACCGATATCATTGGGTTAAAAAAGTATTTTGCACCTATCAAAGGGCTTACACCAAAGCCAGTGGTATTGTATTTATTTTCATAGGTGTTATAAGGATAACCCGAATAATAAGTGTTTGTATTAAGAAATTTACCGAAATATAAAAACACATCTAAGCCATAAAAGAATTGAGAATTATTTAAATTTTTATGCCTTTCATACCCTAAGAATAGTTTTAAAGCCGAATATGAATCAGCTTCCTTATGCTGATAAGTTTTATTATCAGTTGTGTAATCGCCCAATCCAAACGAGATTTTTGAACGTATTGCTGAGTTATCGAAATGATACTTATAACCCAATCCTATTTTAGGGGCATTATAAATAGCTGAATGATAATCCTGTTGAGATTGTCCACTTGTTAAGATTTTGGCAAAGATATCATCTATCACAATACTCAATTCGTGTTTAGTGGCAAAATTATCCTCAGTCGATTCCTGCCCGTATGAGGGAAGGGCCATCATACAAATCATTAAGGATACGATCGAGCTTACTTTTTTCATTTTCTATGAATTAAGCTATCAAAGATGAATATTTATAGAGAGTTGACCTATAGGCCCAAAATTAATAAACAATCCTGTTTCTTCTGTTTTTTCTCCTACCCAATCTCTATTATAACCATCTACAATTTTTTTCTTATATGACTCGATACTAAATTTCACTTCTGTTGATACGGATACCATTGAGGTAAAAAAGTATTTTACCCCCATCAAAGGACTTACCCCAATACCGATAGTATTGAATTTATCTTCATTAGACGAATTTGGAAAGTTCGCGTAGCTAGTGCTTTTAGAATGAAAATCGCTGTGATTTACAAACACATCTAGGCCATAAAAAAACTGAGATTTAGTAGTGTTTTTATGCAATTCATAGCCTATGAAAGCTCTTAATGTCGAAAATGAGTCCTCTGTTTTGTAGCTATCATTTATTTGGTCCGTTACAACATCTCTTGAACCGAATGAAATTTTTGAACGGAATGCTGAATTTGCAAAATGATACTTATATCCTAAACCTACTTTAGTAGTATTATAAGTAGCTGAGTAATAATTACTGCCAGATGATCCGTATGTGAGGTCTTGATCAAAGATGTCATCTATTACAATACTCAGTTCGTATTTAGTGGCAAAATTATCCTCAATCGTTTCCTGGGCATACGAAGGAAGAGTTATCATAAAAAGCACTAAGGATAGGGTAGAGCTTAGAATTTTCATTGAATGGATTAATTAAGTTAACAAATACTATTTAGTCTAGAAGCGAAGTAAACACCATGACTTCCCAAAATGTATATATACGTAATCAGTCTTTTGCCCATTATCTGTTATCCAATCACTTCTCAACTATGGATTAGATTAAACGTTTTAAGTTCGTTCATTTGAAACTTGAAATGAGGTTTTCATAAAGTTAGTAAACCCTCATTCAAAACAAAATTAATAACGACAATAAATCATTTAATAAGCTTATTTTTATAAGATTTAGTTGCAAGATTTATAAGGATTACACCTACAGCTGTTGGTACTAAAAAGTTCGCTGTATTGTTATTGAATACATTTTGAATGGAGGTGAAAGCGGTAACGGCAGCAATAAATGAAATACACATTCTTGTTAAATGCTCGAAGTACCAATCTTGCTTTCCATAGATCTGCTTTTTCAGCGGCTTATTGAATATATACTTAGCAATGTCTTGAGTAGTGGTTAGTAAAAAAATACTTCCAAAAACGCCCAGTATAATTGAAAAGGACAAATCACCTTTTAAAAATAGAACTGAAGAATAGTATAGCATTGAAAGAGCGATAAGCCCACCGAAAGCAAAAATTATTTTTTCAAATAATGTAATAGCATTGTTCTTCAAATGGCCAATTCTAGCGCCTGTCAACGCAAAATAAAAGCCAAAAATACCGACTGTAGTTATCATTACTCCGCCTAGAAAAGCGCCTGATATAAGAAGCACGAGCCAGCTATAAACGTAAACTTGCCCAATGACTCGATGAACCTTCCCACCCTTTTTTAGAAGGATTTGTAACAGCCCTGAAGCAAATACAATTACGCCGAATGCCGAATGAAGGAGGAGGATAGATTCTTTGGTCATTTATTATACTATTTGTGACTTGTTGATAGGAGGAGGGTAAAGAGAACTTATATCACTTCCAATTGTATTCACTTTGCCGTGATAACTCTTAGCAAGATGAACAAATCCGATTATAGTTTATAATGGAAGTCGCTGGTTTTTTATTGGAGAAGTAAGGCGGGGCAAGTACGCCTTTAACTACTCATAAACAATGGAACAGGACTGTTTTTTACTAGCTCGCGAGTTACCGTTCCAAATGTTACTCGGCGGATTGAAGTAGCTGAATGCGCGCCAATTACTACCAAGTCAGAATCCGTATCGTTAACATGATTGATAATCTGTTTCGCGACCCCACCTTTTTCATTTAACAAGAGGGTATTCACGTTTTTATAATCATGGGTTTTCAGATAGTCAGAAACTAGACTAAGCTCTTGATTTCGTTTGTTAGCAATTTCTTTCTTTTCATTGTTACAGGCATACACAACATCAATTTCAATATCTCTGCCAAAAGGTTCTAATTGTATGAACCATTGCAAAGCACAGGCAGAAGCTTTACTGCCGTCGTGGGCCACAACAATACGTTTTATTGGGCGATACGCTTCAGTTACCATTAGAGTGGGACCAGCGCCTTTTTTAACAATACTAGCCAGTGTTTTTGTTTCAAGTTCTGGGCGATTAGTGAAGAAATGAGATTGTCTTCCAATCACCAATAAATCGTGATACTTAGAATCTTCAATTATTCGATCGTGTGGCACTCCTTCAAACATAAATTTTGAATGATCGAGCCCTGAGGTTTCTACTAATCGTTTAAAATTTTTGAGAAGTGTTTCAGCTGCTTGTCTAGATTCTTTGGCCAATTTACTTTTAAGCTCCTTGGCGAAATGTATGGTGCCAATTCCGCCGCCGCCAACCACAGAGTTAATAGTAGGTAAATCTACAGATGCGAGCCCTGTAAGGCTAGCATTAAAAGTTTGAGCAATATTAATTGCATATCGAGTAGCTAGAGGAGTGTCTTTATTTCTATCAAGGGCTACTAAAATTCTTTTAATCATCTTCGTTCTGTTGCTTTCATGTTAAGTGGGCTAATCATATTACTCAATCCCAATGCTGTGTGGATTATAATCTAAATTGAATTAGAAATGAAAAATGGAAAGTAAAAATTAATTAAGTCTATTGTAACGACTTTAGTTATAATTAAAATTATTTGGAAGGCTTCATTAATGAAAATTGGGACTAGCTATTACTCCGATTCATTAGCTTTTAGAACTCGCAATATGTTTCCGCCCAAAATTTTGGAGATGTCTTGTTCGGAATATCCTTTTTCAAGTAATGCTTTGGTGATGAGCGGATAGGTGGTTACATCATCGAGTTGTTGGGGCGGAAGTAGTATTCCATCAAAGTCAGAGCCGATTCCAACATAATCAACACCAACCATATTGATTACATATTCAATATGTTCGATAACGAGATCAAAAGGAGCTTTTATTTGCTCAGATTCTTCCGCGTATTTTGCAAACAAGAACTCCGTAGCGTTGTAAGGATCCATTCCTGATTCTGTGAGGGCATCAAGTTCTGCTTTATGTTTTAGTACAAAATCTGCTTCTTTTTTCTCTGAAGTTGGATCTATAAATCCTGAATTGAAATTGATTTGAATAACGCCGTCGTTTTTGGCGATGGCTTTTATTTGATCATCCTTTAAGTTGCGAGGATGTGGACATAAACTGTAAACCGAACTATGTGATGCAATGATGGGCTTTGTGGAAATTGCGATAACATCCCAAAAAGTTTGCTCCCCTAAGTGACTAACATCAACCAACATTCCCAATGTGTTCATTCTTGCAATAACTTGTTTGCCGAAATCCGAAAGTCCTTTGGGGTCTAAATTTTTGTTTTCAGTTTCGTCTGATGCGCTCGTTGCCCAATCTGTTGAGTTATTCCACGTAAGGCTCATGTAACGCACGCCACGATTGAACAACGCATCCAAATTGTCCAAATCATTCTCCATATGGTGACCGCCTTCAACTCCGATAAGAGCGGCTATTTTGTTCTGCTGTACAGCTTCTAGAAGTTCTTTGGTGTTAGCAACTTTGGTGATTTTATCTGGATTTCTTTTGATGACGGCATCCAGGCTATCAATTTGTCTGTTGGCGAATTTAAAAGGCTCGATTTGTTCGCCAGAACTCCAAACGGAAAAGAACTGGGCATCCAAACCGCCCGTTTTCATTCTTTCTAAATCACTATGCGTTTTACCGGCTAAATCAGTATCCATAATGAAATCTTTTTCCATCGTTATGGAGAGGATGTCGTTATGAGTATCAACGAGGATTGCTTGGTTATGAATGTCTTCAAAAGCTTGGGAAGCCGACTTATTCTCAGGTGAATTATTACAAGCCAAAGAAACGAACAGCAGAAGGACTAAATATCTCAACATCGTGGATTTAGGATTATAGGTAATGAAATAGGGGAGATTAATTTAGTGATTATTTATTGGTGATGTTGGGGGGGGAAGATTATTGGATTGAAAGTAGGCTAGAACTAGCAATGAATTATACACGTTGTTGCCATTAGTTTGTTTTTACATTTATTTTTTCAATTCTGTTTATCATTTCTTCTGCATTTGTATTTTCAGGATTGAGTTCTAAAGATTTTTGGTAGCTTATTTTTGATAATTCAAATTGGTCATTTAAGAAATAACTTTCGCCCATACTATCAAATGCATTTGATGAATTTGGGAATTCTGAGATAAGTAATGTAAAAATGCTAATAGCCTCTTCTATTTGACCTTTCTTAATCAAATCATAGCCAAGTTGATTTAATTCATTTTCATTCGAAAAATTATATTCAGAAAAATTTTGCTTTTTTAAGTTTTTATAAAGCTGAATTCCCTCATTAGCATTATCATAACATTTTTCTCTAATTGCGAAATAAATAGACTTCTGTGGTATTGAAAAGGAATTGCCTTTTAATATATTTTCGACTGCATCAGTTATTTCTCGAAGCTTGCGGTTTTTATTATTTGTCATTAAAACGATTGATAAATCTTCTTTCACATTATAATGGATAAAAGATTCATAATTGAAAGATGATCCATGATGTTGATGAATTAGCAAAGTGTCATTCTCAATTATCCCAATTCCTAAAGCAGAAGAACTCTCCTTAGAATGCGAATCAAATAAAGTAATTAACGATTTATCAGATATAAACTGTCCTGAATGTAAGTTGATTATCCATTTATACATATCATTTGCAGTAGGGTTTACCCAACCAGAGAATTCGATATCCATTGCTCTATCATTTACAAAAGCATTATTAAATGCGGTTACTAATTCAGGGTTTTGAGAATCCGCGTCAATAATAGCATTTGTCATGCCGCCAGGAATAAGTAGGTTTTTTTGAATGAAATCATTAAAACTCATTCCAGATACTTGTTCAACAATTCTTCTTTGTAGAAAAACATTATTGTTACTGTACAAGTAATCTGTGCCAGGTTTAAAACTTAGATGTTTAATATTTTTTAATTCGTTATAGATATCTTTGTCATTTTTAATATTGTTCCAGTTGATTCTTTGCAGTCCACTAGTATATTGAAGTAGATGCCTAATACTAATGGTATTTGACCATTCTGGTAATTGCAATTCAAAATTTGAGATTTTATCATCCAGATTAAGTAACCCTCTTTCATTTAAAATCATTATCGCAACAGCGTTGAATTCTTTTGCTATAGAACCAATGTTAAATATTGAGTTTCTACTAAGTTTTTTTGATCTAGAGGCATCTGAATATCCAAATTCATTTTGATATATAATATTTTTGCCCTTTGCAATAAGGATATTCCCGTTGAATAATCCACGATCAAATGACACTTTCATCAATGTGTCTATTTGGTTTATTGTTGTTTCAGACAAATACTTTGCGGCCGGATTGTTTTTGTTTTGACAGTTTGTGAAAAAGATTATTGATGTTAGAAAAAAGAGAGTTTTTATTCTATTCATTTTTGAAATTTTACTGAAAGACTATAAATTAATTAAACTGTTGCAGTTTTTAATTAATGGCAACGGTTTGTATAGGGCAGTAGAAAGCGATAAACTTTCAAGTTTGCTCTGAGCCAAAACGTTGTATTTTGTTTTTATTCTATTCATTCTTAAAAGCCAAATCAACGATTTGGCGGTGTTGGTAAATAGCATTGAACTTTCGGTTACCAGAAATGCCCTATTTGCTATATACAGTGTTAGCACCATTTTTCAATTCTAAAATTGAGGTGTTGGGAAATTCATAAACCACATCATAACCATTCCTGCAATTCCTCCCAAAAGCATAAGAGGGAAGAATAATTTGATTAGTTTAGCTGTCACATTTGTGTTTCCGCTAAAACTTGATTTCTGAATTAGACCTGGGTGAGTTTCGATAAATTCCGCACCATTTTTAAAGTATATCCATCTCACACTTAGTACCCAAAGTATGACTATCGAAAAGTGGAAAATTAACACCATTGGATTCATAGCTTTTGGATTCAAGTATTCAAAAGTGCTTTGTGTTATTCCACTTAAGTTTCCAACCATCATAATAACCCAAGGAATATTACCGTAAATAATCCATCCCTTAAAATATTGGTCATATCCTTTTTCTAATTCAGGATTTTGGGCGATATATTTCTTAGAGCGATATTTTAGAATTAGTCCGTTTGCAATAGTTACCGCAATGAACATTATCCAAGTATGTTTAAATATTATTTCCATTTCTACTAATTGGTGCTAACGTTCTTGTATATGAAAAGTAGCGGATTTTACGCACTATTTTTTCAGTTTTAAATGACCTATAATTTATTGATATTCATTTATTTAAGCGAACAAACCGCTATTTTTTATAAACGTTGTTAGCCTTTCGTTATTTTTTATTTAGTGCTTCAATTCTTTCTTTATAGTAATCTTTACCACTTAATTCAAAGGCCTTGTTTAAGTATTTTAAGGCATTCTCTTTGTCGTTTTGAGATTCATAATACTCAGCCATCGAATCATAGGCATTTGCACTATTTGGATTTTGTTTAATGTTCATTTCAAAAAACATGAAAGCTTTTTCAGGCTGTCCCATTTGCATATTCATATAGCCATAACCATTTAACATTTCGTCTACCATTGGTGCAGTGGGAACACCAAAATGTTCGGTATAGATTTGTTCCTGCTCCTTCAATAGCGAAGCCAATTCTTCTATAGGTGTCTCTGGATTATTAAATTTTTGAGGAGATTTGAACTGATACCATTGAAAAAGAAAAATCAGCCCATCTCTTATTGTTGGTAGAGGCACAGTACCATGTAAATCCTCATGATAAACCTTCCATGAAAAGTTTAATTGATTTTGGCTCTTCACAAGTTGGGAGAATTCTATTATAGAACGTGCAGGCAATGAGAATTCTGAAGTGTCACTCATTACATTATCAATAGTTATACTTTCATTTTGTATATGTAACATCTCTGCAGCAAGTGAAACAAAAAGCGATTTCCCATTGTAATCTTCCGTTTTAAATTTTTCTTTAGCTTGCTTTAATAATTTTTGGTTATCCCAATCCAAAGTTGGATCTATGGCTATATAATTTTCAAAGAGATGTGCATGGTTAACAAGCATATTTATAGTAAACTGACCCGCATGGGAATGACCAATTAATGTACGGTAGGTCATGGTTGGATACTTACTATCAATATAAGGGATGAGTTCCTCTTCCATAAATTTAGTAAAGGTTTCTGCACCTCCAGTTTCATAATCAAATGCACTACCGTGTCTCATTTTTATCTGCGAAGTAGTTAAATCTTTTGTTCGGTTCTTGCGATTAGAAACCCCAACAAGTATCATATGTGGTAGGTAATGCCCCCAATAATTATCATAAACAGCTTCCAAAGTGCTTTCTAGTGAAAATCCATCCATTAGATAAATCACGGCATATTTTTCATCATTATCTGGCTGAAAATTATCTGGTAATCTTACCCAAAAGTCACGACTTTCACTTAAAGTTTTAGAAAATATGGAATCCACTATTCGATTTTGAAATTGCTCTGTTTGGGACTCGGTTGTTTGTGCAATTGCATGTTGATTTACCATTAAAATCGATCCGGTAAGTACTAATAAGTAGATATATTGTTTCATTATTTTCTTTTGAATTTAAATATAACCAACTACATAAGTTGAACTAATAATTTATATTGGTTATTAGTTGTTCATAATAAAGCCTAACGTATTGTGTATGGGATGTAGGGCATTAGGAAGCACTAACCTCTCGTCTCGCACATAGCCACGCCTTGATTTAAATATAAAACTTGTGGCAGACTTTCCAACCTCCACCAAACTTTCCTGACCGATAAAACCCCATTCATTCATAGCATATGTTATGCACATTAATCATTGAGTAGTTAAGTAGGCAATTTTCGATGTTGGGTGAAAGAAAACGTAGAGCGTTCCCATATCTCCAAACATTAAGAATTTGTCAGTTTTTTTGTTTCCGAAGATTCCCCTTTTCATGACGTTTATTAGTCTGGATGACGAAATGGAACAAACGAACTTCATTAGTTCACCTGTCTTTGGACATTTTGGGAGTTCTGGATACTGATACCAAAGTGGTACACCACATTGATGTATAGGGTCAGATTCGTTCTCAACTTCTTCAATCGTTACACTATCACTATGAGTTGCTTCAAACGTCAATGAACTGAGTTGTTCCATAGGACGGAATTCCGATTTACTACCGTCAGATAAAAGCTCTGGTTTAAGTTCGTTGGTGTAATCTATGAAGGTTGGTTCATAGTAGAAGTCTAATTGATAAAAGAGGTGTAGCTTGTTTATGCCAAGCCACGAAAAGTGTGAATCCTTACAATCTAGGTGTCCGAGATATAGCGGAACAAAACTATCGTTGCTGCTGAATTTCAGTTCATTTGGCATTTTCCCTCCAAGTTGATGTCGCCCGGATGCTGAAGGTCTGAGCCAAAAGAGTTGATGAGGTTCAGAGTCTGGAATTGGTAAATCTAAAGGCCCAGAAACCTTTTCGTCCCCCAACTGATTTAAGACTTCAATGATTTTTCCGTTCTCAATTTTTATTTCAAGACCTGACTGAATAGCTGTAAAAACTTCAAAGTCTTTTTTATTCAGTCGATGTTGGATAATGAAGTTACGAAGTTCGTCTTCGTTCTTAAAGTCAACTTCCCATCCGCCTAAATAAATGCTTTCGTTCATGTCGCTTTATTGTGCATAACCGGTCTTGTGAATGGTTAGTTGCGTGTTTCAGCAACTAAATTAGTAAACAAAAACGAACGCAAGAAAATTACGAAGGAATTTTCCAAATAATCACTTGCCAAAGAAATTAATTATACACGTTGTTGGCTGTAGGTTTTATTCAATTCTTTATCTCTAACTTATAACGCCATCATTTAGATATAATCCAATAAGACTAAGAGAGTTAATAATTCCATGTGCAATTATTATAGGAAAAAGTTTTCGCTTAATTATAAAATAGACTGAACCAAATATAAGGGCAATACAACCAGTAGCAATAACACCTGCTAGTCCTTGGTAAATATGTAGCATTCCAAATATTATAGTATGAATAATTAATGCTATAATTATTCCCAATTTATTATTTCCAGTAAAATCGATCAATCTATTTAGTAAATATCCGCGAAATAACAATTCTTCACCTAACGCTGCACCAAACCAAACAACTGTAATTAGGTAGACTATAAACACAAGAGGTTTTCCCATAAAAAAGGCAAATCTATCTGCTACATCTGCTGGATTCGTTAGACCAAAACTTTCCAATGTTGGTTTCACTATTAACCCCATAATTGAAAATACTAGTATAACAATTCCAATTGCTAGTAATATATTAATCAACCAATTTTTTATGCCTATTGGAAACTTAAATCCAAATTCTTTCCATTTTATTTTTTTTTGTTTCATGAAAACTGTACTAACTATAATTCCGCACCAAATTGCTATTGAGCCAGCACCAATCACGTTGAAATAATCTGCAAGGTGTTTTATGCTCAATATAGTAAGGAATACAATTGCTATTTCTACAAGAATTTTAATATTAAAAGATTTCTTTTGTTGTTCTATATTATTCATCTAATTTTTTTTTTGTAATTATAGGACAAATATACTAATAATAATTTAAATTAGGACATGTTTACTAATGAAATCGACAAAAGAAAAAATATTGGATAATTCAAGGCACTTATTTAATGAGCAATCTTATAGTTCAGTAACTATTAGAATGATTGCAAAATCATTAAAGATGAGTTCAGGGAATTTAAATTATCATTTTAAAAAACGTGAAGAAATTTTGGAGGCTTTATATTTTGAAATGACAAGAGAATTTGACTATAGACTCTTAAATTTCCCTAAGATGGAAGCTTCTATAAATCAATTAAAAATTGAAATTAAGTTAACGATGAAGCGAATGATTGATTATCAATTTTTCTGGACAGACTTATATAATATTTTAAATTTAAATGATAATATAAAAACACATTTTCATAAAATATATGATGCGCGATTTGAGAGTTATATCTTTTTATTTACTCAATTAAAAAAGAATAAATTAATGAAAGCATCTATAATGGATTGGGAATGTCAAAATCTTGCCGAACAAATGATTAATTATAGCAATACTTGGTTGTATTCTACTGTATTATATGGAGGGAGAATTAAAGAGAGTATAATAGAAAAAAAAGCAAATACTTTATTAAGTATACTTTATCCTTATCTAACTGTAAAAGGAAAGAAAAAACTTTATCAAATAATAGATTCCAATAAAAGATAAATCTTTTTTTTCAATTATTATCTTTATGTGGTTTTAACGGATGGCGGTATGAAACGGTTGGGTTTGCGGAGTTCGTTACTATCCACTGAGACAAAAGCTGATGCGGGAATAAAAGACCCGCAAACCACTGAGCCCCAACTGTTTTATGACCGCGTGTTAGGCAACGTTTTTTTTTCATCTCTTTTCTTTATTCCGTCAATCTTATCTGGAGGAAGTGTAGAATATAAACTGTCAACCTTTTTGGGTAATGATATCATATATTCAATGATAATATTGACCAAGTCAAATAGTTTGTTTACTACTTCAGCATCATCAGTGTCAATTTGTCCAGGATGAACAGCATCATTTCCAGTCACTCTTACAATATCTAAAGATTGTTGTACAATAATTGGAAGTCCTTTTTTAACTAATTCTTTTATGTCATTGTTTACGTTTGTTCCCTTTTCTCCCAATTCTTTGCAGAGTAATTGAATTGCTAATCTTAAAAGAGCGGCAGCTCCCCGTGGTGATTTTAAAGAAATAGATGCTGCTTCAATATATAGTTTCTTGACATTTTCCGGCATTTCAGGATTTGGAAATGGAGCATTACCTGTTTCTGGAAAGTACATCTTATCCACTATCCATAAAGTATGATTCTGACAATGCTGACAATGCCCTGTTATAAGACTTGCTGTATTTCGACCTTCTTGGCCAGTAAAATACCAGTTGTCAATTGACCAATCTTGTTTTGCTAAAACCCCACAGTGAGGACACGTGAAAGATTTCAAATATACTTCAGGTGCAACGTATTTCATATTGTCAAGTATTTGTTTTTATAAATTATTATAGTAATCAATTAATTCTTTACAGAATTGATGGTTTCTATTTTCGACATATAAAGAATTTATCCTTGTTTTCAAATCTTGTACTTCTTGATTTTGTTTTAGTAAGTTTTTGTTTTTATGAAAAAAATGGACTAATTCAAATTCGCCTATATGGTTTGTCAACAATTGATTATCTATAGCTTTTGAAATTTTTCGTATTATCTCCATGTACTTCTGAAGTCTGACTTCAGTTAATCTTTCAATAGGAAGCATTTCTACGGTCTCTCTCGCTCTTGTTTTATCTATATCTCTACCAAAAGCATGAGCTACATTGTTTCTAATCTTTCTCATTTTTTCCAAGTCAGAAATACTCGATGTAAGCACATTGGGAGCTGTACCAAATAGTTTTTTATAATTACTTTCTCTTTGAGGCCAAGTTCCCTTTGTAATTAATTCAGATTTGTCAAAAAAGGAATAGTCAGAGTTCGTTCCATGTTTTAATATCATAATACCATCAATCTTTTTGGGTATAGAATAGATTAATCCTAAATCCGATTCAATTGCCAACGATACAACAGAACTTAAGTATGTTTCAAAGTATGAAAGGACTGCTACAAGCGTGTTGAGTCTAGTCCAATTGTCAAATTCTTTTAGATGATTACTATATGCATCAATTGACTCCGCAACTCTATTTGCGTTTGTTCCACTCAAATTATATAATTGTTGAGTAGTTGGTTTTGGATTACTTGATTTTGCACCACGATATGTTGTCTGCGTATGAACTGACGCTGGAACGTGAGCCCAATACAAAGAATTCATAAAGGTGTGATATTTTGTAAAAAGTCTAAACGCGTAAGAAAATTTATCTTTCGATGTCCATCTGTTAAAACTCATATATTCTATGTTTTATCTCGTTCCACAATGTTGCCTAACAACAGAGTAAAGTGAACTCTATTCACTTTATCCCAGTTTCATGGTTAAGTTTTATTCACTTTATACTTAAATAAGTTGGAGTAAAATGAGTAAAACCAGTTTAATATCAAAATATGAAAGTGCGTTTATTCTAGATAAATATTGGACTATTTAAGCTTTGATAACCAGCAAACCCAAATCAGAATAGGAGGGATAGGGAAGGCGTTTAGATTTAGATTCTATCCATTCATTCTTTCTAAATAATCCAATATTTCGTTAGAAGATTGAATCATTTGGATTTCTATTCGTTCGGCCAATAGGTTCAGGTTATTAAAATCAGGATGTTCAACTAAGGTGGTTTCAAGAATGGAATAGGTAGGCATTTCCGTTTTGTCTTTATTCCACTTGGTCGTTTTCATCAACTCCCAATATTCTTTTTGAGTCGGTATTGTATTTCCCAAAAGCCAAATCTCAAACCGCATTTCTAAGTGATTGAGTACTAGTCCAAACTTTAGCTTTTTACTTTTTAGTAAATCGTTTGAATAGTAGAAATAGGTGTAGTCCATATATCCATGAAGAATTCCGCCAAATGAATAGTGATCAGAAAGACTTTTTATAAAGTCAGTTCTTAATTTCATAACAAATTTCACCAATTCGTTATATGCTATCAATATATCTCCTTTCTTCAACTGCTCTTGATATATCGAAACATAGGTATTCAAATTCTCCATTTCTGCTCTTCTAAAGTACTGGGTTATGGTTGTTGTGGTCAGTGTATGTACAGCGTGTGGTAATAACTTATCGCGTAGTGTGGAGCTTCCTTTGTGTTATTTCACCATTTTATGGAATTGCTCAATCTTACTCTGATTTCCTAGCACATAGATAATATCACCTTGTTTTAATATTTCTTCGGGATGAATATTATCTAACATTTCGTCTTTCCGTTTAATGCCCAGTATATTTATTCCATGTTCTGCTCTCAAATTTAATGTTCTTAAAGGTTTTCCTAAGAACTCATTGCTGTCAGAGTTTAGTCTTAAGCAGGTTATATTAAAGTCTGCAATATTCTTTGGCCGATAGGTTTTAGGGAGTTTCAGTTCTCCTTTAAACAACTGATAATTATCTGCACGTACATTGTCTACGAGTTGGCCAATATCGTCTTCAGGAACTAGGAAGTTTTGAAGTACGTGGGTGAATATTTGTACCGAAGTTTCAAATTCTTCTGGTATCACTTCGTCAGCTCCCAATGCAATTAGGTCGGAAGTTTCTTTAACATATCTTGTTCGCACTACAAGATAAAGCGACTCTGAATGAGACCTGATATTTTTAATAATTGCTTTTGTTGCATTATTATCTGAAATGGCTATTACCGCCGCTCTAGCCTCAGAAAGGTGAACAGTTTCAAGAATATGATCTTGAGTTGCATCTCCGAAAATGATAGGTAGGCCTTTAGCTTTTTGCTGTCTAACTGTTTTGGCATTCATCTCAATTACTACAAAAGGAATACTGCTTGCTGCTGCTGCCTTAGCAAGGTTGCTACCATTTACTCCATAACCAATAATTACTAGATGATTCTCTAATTTATCCTTACCTATTTCCGATTTATTTTTATCAGAAACTAATGTAGGATCAAGTCCAATTTTCTTAGAAATACCGATAAACCTGTTTGCTATACGATCGGAAAAAATAATTATGAATGGTGTCAATATCATAGAAACGATAGATACAGAAAGAAAATATTGATAGGTTTGAGGAGATAATAGATTGTATTCAATCCCAACCTTGGATAATATGAAGGCGAACTCACCAACTTGAAAAAGAGAGAGTCCTGTAAGTATAACGGTTCGAGTTGGATACTTTAACGAAGCAACTGCCAGACTTGCTATAATTGATTTAATTATAAAAACTAAAAGCACTAAGAACATTATTGTTGGGATGTTACTAAGGAAAAAGCTTAGATCAAGTAGCATACCTATTGAAACGAAAAAGAAACTCGTAAAGAGCTCCCGAAATGGTAAAATAATGCTTGTAGCTTGGTAGCTATATTCAGATTCTGAAATGATTAAACCTGCAATAAAAGCCCCTAATGCCAAGGATAAACCAATTTCAGAAGTTAGAAAAGCCACAGCAAAACACAGCGTAAATGTTACTAAAAGAAATAGTTCTTTACTGTTTGTTTTAGCAACTGCATACATCAATTTGGGTACGATATAGCGTGCACTAATTACCGTAATTACTATTACAACAGCAGATTTTACAATTAGAGAAAGAACGCTCATTCCAATATTTGTGGATTCACCTGCAATAAGAGGTGTTATGAGCATCATGGGAACTACAATAATATCTTGAAAGATAAGGATTGCTAGTGCGTTTCGACCATGTGGCGCTGAAATTTCTTGTCTATCTTGTAATGTTTTTAGGACAATGGCTGTGCTTGATAATGAAAAAAGAAAGCCAACAAAAACAGATTCATTCCATGAATAGCCAAGAAAATAATAGATTATTCCTGTTACAAATGCGGTTATACCAACTTGTAAAAATCCGCCAACAAAAACAGTTTTCTTGATTGAAGCCAATTGTTTTATAGACAATTCCATTCCAATCACAAATAGCAAGAGTATTATCCCAATTTCAGATAACACTTCAACTTGTTCAATGGCATTAATAAGGCTTAAACCGTATGGGCCGATTACTATTCCAGTAAGTAGAAAACCAATAATCGATGGCAGTTTAAGTTTTTGTAGTACAAAAACAATTACAGCTGAGAACCCTAAAAGTATAAGTATGTCTTGTAATAATGGTAAATGCATCAGCTAATCTTGCCCTTGATTCGTTTAATTTCTTTATTCACTGTTCTCACTTATCATATTAAAAAAATAAGATTCTTTTTACGCAGTTTGTTAAGTCAAATTTCAGAGTATAAGATGAATAAAAGGGATTTAATTTCAAACTACGAACATCTTGTTCTTCTGAATTATACCTTAATAGGTCTTAGTATTCTTCGACAATAATTCCCAACCTCATACAACCGTCTCGCTTGTTCGTTCACTAGCTCGTTCTGTCCCATCAAACAATGGAAACAGGAGCTTCCAGACTGCATTACGAACGAAGACGTTCGTAACGAGGTGCAATAATGTAAAAGATAAGGCCGACAATCACCGGCGTATAAAACCATTGCTTTTTAAATGGCTGGGAAGATCCTTCACCTGAAGTCTCGTGATCATAATGACTTTGTGCGTTGTTTTATTTATTAAAACCGTCAGTGAATTAACTGACGTATTAAAGAAGGTGGAATAGGGGCGAGTTTGTTTATTATGGTTTTGTTCAGGATGTTTGGAGGCGGGCTAGAACCTAACAATTCCTATCAAGGTAAATTATGCCGTTTTTTCTTTTTCCCAGTTGTTTTTTAAATATGCAAAAGCATCGATTAGTGCTTTTTTTGAAGGTTTAGGATTGAATCCTAACTCTTGTCTTGATTTTGTTATATTATAATCTTGTTTTAAACCATAAAACATATCTAAATAATGGCGTTGTAATAACGGTTCTTTACCTGTTAGTTTACTTCCAAACTCCATTAACCCAGCAACAGAATAGAGTAAGCATTTGGGTACTTTTTTAGGTGTTCGTAGTTTTAACTCAGGATATAATTCAGATGCTATTTTCACACTTTCTTGTAACGTTGTATGCTGTTCGTTGGCGAGGATGTAACGTTCTCCATTGTTACCCTTTAGCATAGCTCTGTATGCTCCAAAGGCTACATCTTTCACATCTATCCAGTTTAATGTAACGTTAGTATCTACAGGGATTTCACCATTTATAATTTGATACACTAAATTGTTGGTGTAGCTTAATTTAAAGGCTTTACTGCCAATCATAGCAGATGGTAGAATTATAACAGTCCTGATTCCATATTTTTTACCTAACTCAATAGCTAGTTTATCAGAATCATTTTTTGAATTGTAATACCAATTTCTTCTATCTCTATTATAGCCATTGTCAACATGAGCAGGTAACTTTGTAAAGTCGAGAGACGCTACTGAACTAACATATACGATGTTTTTTATACCACATTCCTTTGCAATATCAAATACGTTTTGCGTTCCCTGTACATTGTTATCATAGATTTCAACTTTAGGATTTTTAGCCCACATACTAAAGTTTGCACCTACTGCATATAAGTTTGTAATACCTTTAAATGCATTTCTAAGTGATTCTCTGTCCGTAATATCAGCTTGTACTACTTCGCAATCTAACCCTTCAAAAGGCTCTTGATTATGAATGTTTCTTGTTGTTGCTCTTACTTTTTGGTTTTCAGAAAGCAATAGCCTAACCAAGTTGTTACCTAAATGTCCGTTTGCACCTGTTACTAATGAAATCTCGTTGCTCATATCTTGTTTTTTTAGTTTGAGCAAATGTCAGGAGTTTTTAAGAATTAAAATATAACATTTGTTAGAAAGTGACTTGTTTGCGTATACGACTTAAAGATTGAGGCTCTATTCCTAAAAAAGAGGCAATATTATCAACGGAAACATTTAATGCTAACTTAGGACTTTGAGCTAAAAATTTTAGATATCGTTCTTTCGCGGTCAAAATCTGAAAATCTTTAACACGTTCTAATTTACAGTTTAAGTGCTCATTAGTTACTGTGCTAATAAATTCACTCCAAAAGGTGGTGGTTTCTTGAAGGAGGTCGAAGTCTGGTTTTGAAATCTTAATAACGCTACAAGCTGTAATGGTTTCAAAGTAATCTAGTCCCGGAGTTTCAGTCATGAAACTGTCTAACGAAGTGAAGAATTCGTGTTCAGCTACAAGATGTTGAATTACAATTTTTCCATCAATGTTTTGATACCCTTTAACTATACCACTACTTAAAAAATAAATATATCGTTCTATTTTACCTGCTTCTAAAAGTTTGGTTTGAGCCGGTACATTTTCGGCTATAAAAAACTTTTCTAGGTGACTAATTTCAACGTCTGATATTAGAAATCTTGAATTAATATAGTGTAGTAAATTTTTCATCGGTACATTTTGAAATGGCGTAGAACAGTGGCATAACATACACTATTTATGTTATCCGTATTGGATCTGTAGGTTATAATCATGATATCCTTAGAATAGTAAGGCTACTATGAATAATAGGGATTTTAATTCAAAGTGCGGGCATCACCTTATTCTTTCGGATTATATCTTGAAAAATTCCATCTTTATATATCACTAAATAAGTTTGCAAAGTGGCATAAACTAAACCAAAGCTCAAAAACACTGGAAGCTAGAGCTTCTAGACGGTATTACGCAGCAGAGCTACGTAACGAGGTGCAATAATGTTAAGGGTAGGGTAGGCTATCATCTTTAAACAAAACCATTGCTTTTTAATAGCTGTGAAGATCCTTCAGAGGTATCTTCAGGATGACGGTGAGCGTTGTTTAATTTATTAAAACCATCACCAAATTAAATAACATATACAAGAATGACCGAGTCATAAAAATCTAACAATTCTGTAATCACGATGTTCGGTATACACGCTTAAACCTATTTTTTAAACAGAGTATATTTTTTATTCCCGCTAAAGGCGTTACTAATAAAAGAAGTCTCATTGCCATTAAGTATATACATTTCGATATCATTATCGAGACATATTTGGGCGGCTTCAAGCTTGGTTGTCATACCACCAGTACCTAAATCACTTTCTTTCTCTTCAATACAATCCATCACATCTTCAACAGCACTAACTCTTTCAATAAGTTGTGCATCAGTATGCAAGTGAGGGTTTTTGTCGTAAATCCCGTCTATATCAGAAACTAATATCAATTTATCTGCATTCAATAATTTAGCAACATAGGCTGATAGTTTATCATTATCGCCTACCATTATTTCACTTACCGAAACCGTATCGTTTTCGTTAATAATTGGTATATAGGAATGATATAGAAGTTCATTAATCGTATTAAAAGTGTTGTTGCGACTATTTTTTCTTGAGAAATCATCATACGTCAATAAACACTGGGCAGTTCGTAGATCAAAATCTCTAAAAACTTCATTGTAGATTTGTAAGAGTATAGGTTGACCAATAGCTGCTTTGGCTTGCTTAGACTTTACATCATGAGACCAATTATGCTGAATAATTAATTGATTAGCTGCTGCAATAGCTCCTGATGAAACAAGAATTATTTCATAATCCTCTTTAAGCTTTAAAATTTCCCTAGCTAAGTCTTCTATCTTACCTCTAGAAATACGGTCAGTTCCTGCGGTTAAAGTTGAAGTTCCAATCTTTATAACTAATCTTTTTTTCTGGACTTCACTCATTTTATCTTGTTTGACCATTCCCTGAAATAAACCATTTATTTGTCAATAATTCGCCGAGTCCTAAAGGCCCTCTGAAGTGTAGCTTTTGGGTAGAAATTGCAATCTCAGCACCAAAACCAAACTGTCCACCGTCTGTAAACCTCGTAGATACATTATGATATACCGCAGCGCAATCTACTTCTTTTTGGAAAGTCTCGGCATTGGCTTTATCAGAGCTGATTACTGTTGCTGAATGGCCTCCGGAATATTTATTAATCAACTCTATTCCTGTTTCAAGTGTATCAGCAAATGTGAAGTATATTTTTTCTGATAAGAATTCCTCAGAAAGTATTTCTTCACTATCATCAATTATAATTGAATTGCACATTGCTGCAACCTTCGAAGGTCCATAAACCTCAATACCTATCGACTTAAAGCTGTCGGCCAACTCAGTAATTAGCTTGTCTAGGTTTTCAATGTTAGAGCTAAAAATAATTTTATCTAAAGCGTTACAAACACTGAGCCTGCTTTTTCCATTTAAAGCCACATTTTTCAGAATATCGAAATCAAAAGACTCATCAACGAACATGAAATTATTCCCTCTACCAGATACTATTACTGGAACTGAAGAATTCTCTTTAATGTAATTTATAAGACCTTCACCGCCTCGTGGAATAATTAAATCTATTTTTTCTCTTTCATTCTTAATCAATTTTTGAACTTCAGCTCTACCTAAATCCAAGTATTGGATGTATGACTTGTCAAATCCATTTTGTTCAAGAGCTTTATGCCAAAGCTCGACGAGCTTTAGATTCGTTAACCTAGCTTCTTTGCCACCTTTTAGAATAATTTTATTTCCTGCCTTGAATGCAGTAATTGCTGCTTCGATGGTGACATCAGGACGAGATTCATAAATAATAAGTATAGTTCCAAAAGCAACTCGCTTGTTTTCGACTAACATGCCATTTGGATGAGTATACGATGAGAGTACAACTCCTTCCGGATCAGGGAGGTTTATTAGTTGTTCTACAGAAGTAATCATTCCATCAACTTTCTGGAGGTCTACTTTTAGTCTATCCAACAAAGAGGGGTCAATATTTTGAACCGCCAAAACATCAGCTTTATTAGCACTTACAATTGCCTTTCTATTTTGGTCTATCAATAAAGCTAGACTCTTTAGAACTT
The DNA here is from genome assembly GCA_048267905.1 of Balneola sp. Taxonomy (GTDB): domain Bacteria; phylum Bacteroidota; class Rhodothermia; order Balneolales; family Balneolaceae; genus Balneola. The sequence goes on along the minus strand of JBLWWM010000001.1, from coordinate 791,680 downwards.
TATTCTTCAAATTTTCCATTACTCAGTTAATTTTCTACTCCAATTCAAGTTGGCGGTTGTACTGCTCTGTAGGGAAATGTCCTTCCGATTTTAAAATCAGGCTATTTTTGCCCATTTGCCATAGCTCATATCCACTTACTTCAACTTTTTTAACTGTGCCGGCAGGGCCACAATTTGTGCCAGTTACTGTACATTGAAATTCAGTTCCTGATGATTTGATTACAAGGCTGTCATAATTCACAACCATATCTGGAAGGTCACGCATGAAACTATTTGCCACTTCTTTAATTTGAAATCTTCCCACAGAAGGTTGATTTTCATTCAATTGTAGCGACCCGTTTTCTTCAACGAACTCAGGACCGATGCCGCTCTACACTTGTCTATTATATTGGCGAAAGTTTTCTTGTTGAGTATCTTCTCGTCATCGGACAATGGGGTAGAGGCGTACGAAACGTTAAAAATCTTCCAAACACCATTCATTTTGATGAGAGTGAAAAGTCCACATTTTTCTTCGCGGAACTCCGTAAGTGTGCAATATAGTGTTGGCTTATACAAATGCGAGTTGTCCTTGGCTGATTTTAATGTCCCAGTAATTTATCAACCGGTTCTTGTCGAGCAACTGCTATCATTTATTAGAAAGCTCTTGTGCCTGTTTATAATACTTAGAAGCTTTTTCATCTTCTTTCAATTCCTTGTATGTATCTCCCAATCCAATTAATGGCCTTTCAGAGTCAGGTTGTTTCTCGGATAAGTAGGTAAATATGCTTATGGCTTCATCGTACTGCTTATGTTGTAAATAAAATTCAGCAATTGTACAGGCACGACTCACTCTTAGCTCAACAATAAATTCTGTTTCTTCAAATTCATTGACAAAGGTGTCAAACTGATTAAAATCATTTGCCCGAATTGCATTTCTGGTTAAGGTAAACATTGTCCAATTGGTCAATTCAGCAGGAAAGCCGAATCGTTGCGCTCTTTGTTCGTAATAGTCGTAAACATAATTCAAGCCACCTGCATTTGTGAATTCGTCAAGGCTATTAAATTGCAGTTCTGGATAGTAATTGAAGTACTTCTCAATTCCGTGATAAAGTGTAGTAAATGGAGTGGATCTATGTTGTTCTCCTTCTAATTCTCTAAAGTAGCAGTTCATGTTTTTTGGAGCTCTATTCGTCAGAAGTGTATTCAATTGAGCGGTTCCATCTCTCACTATGCCTTCGTCAGAACCAGAGGTGAAATACAAAAGCTTGTCAAAGTTTGGATTTATTGTTAGCAGACTATCTACGTCGCTTATTTTTTCAATTACAGGAAACGGACTTGCAGCAATATAGGCGTCAAATAGGTCAGGATTGGTAGTCATGGTTTGAATAACAAATCCTCCTCCAAATGCCCAACCAAATAATAAACGTTCGTTAGACGTACGAAATTCTTGGTCAACTAGACCTATGATTTCTTCTTCAATGAACTCAAGATATTTTCTGAATTAGTACTAAAGTTAGTATTTCCGTCTGATTGATTTTTAGGAATACCCACAACAATAAATTCAGGAGCTTGGCGAAATTCTACGAAAGATTTTTGCAGACTAACCCCATGTAGAAAATAACGTTGACCATCCAGAATATAAAGGACAGGATAGTCTTTCTCTGACTCAGCATAACCATCTGGTAAAAAGACTTGAACTTCCCTTTTATCATTAAGTATTTCTGATTGAATTAGGAAGGTTTGACCAACGGTGTAATCCATTACAATGGTTTGTGAAAAGCACGTGGAATTTAATAAAAACAGTATTGATGTAAGGAGTAATTTTAAGTTCATATAGTGAGTATTTTAAGTGATTACGTGCTGGGCTATGTGTAGTTTTGTGGTTTCGCAATTAACTTTTACAAGTACACACCAAACTTATCATAAGTAAGATTTTTCAGAAGTAGGAGAGAAGAAGCTAGTAATAGCCATTGTTGGCAAAATGTTATTTTATTCTTTTAAAATCAGTTTTGGGCTATCACTATACTTTATAAAAAGTAATCCATCAAATCTCTCTTTGACAATAGATTCAGCAGTATTTCCATTATTTTCCATCCCTAAAAGTAGCTGACTAGTAAAGTCGACTTTATCATAATTACTTAAATCTAAAACAAATCGGTCCTTGTTAAATTGGTTTAAGTGATAAGCCAGATATTTTTTATCGTTATGTTCAAAATCAAAAGTTCCATTGTAACTCAGGTTTTTACCGCTGTAAACAAATGCTCCAATTGAATAATACTTGTTGCCGTAAGTTTCTTTTAAACTGTGTCCCATCCAATTCACATTATAGTTGGGCTTTGTCTTATTCTCGATATGACTGTTTTGTGCCCAAATAATGATTTTAGATTCAGGATTTTTCTCTTTGAACCACTTTATGGTTTCAAACATGGAATTATCCCTCAAGTTATCTGAAGCAGGCCACCCCATCATACTCCCAATTTCAATATTTGAGTATGTATTAATAAAAATTTCATTTGATTTCTTGATAGCTTCAATTTCATCTTTTGACGTTCCTGACGTATTCAATTCTTGTTCATTTTGATCTAAAAAAGCATCATAATCAGTTAAAAAAGCCTTAAATACGTCTCTTTGTTTATTGAAAGACAATGTGTCTTTGGCATTTTCAAATTGATATAGGTTGTTAAAATTTCTCATCTCCAGCATAACTGATTTTGCCAACACTGAGTCCAATGGTTGAGCAATTTCAGTCATTCGCTTAACTAGATAGTTTTGTTGTGGTTGAGAATCAAAACCTTGAAGCTTTAAGTTCTTTTTTTGAGACTTAACATACTCGACAAGTTCTTTTATTTCTTCTGAGTTGTAATAGAAATTTGAGCTAAAATAGCTAGTAAATTCTGTTGAGGATAACGAATCCAATTGCTCCCATGCTAAAGCTCCATCTCCAAAACCTGATTCAAATAGAACTAGATTAAATCCCATTTCTTGATGTAAAAATTTCACCAATTCAGTTTTTGCTTTAAAGACTTCTCCAAGGCCATGTGTATTCTCACCAAGAGCTATTACTTCAACATCTCGTAATGATTTTTTTAGTTCTGATAAGGTTCCAAAACTTTCTAAATCTGATGTAAATTCAATGGTTGAATGGAAAGCTGTTTGAGCCTTACAAGAGGTTAAAGTTAGAAATAAGAATACAGTTATGATTTTCTTCATTTATTTGTTTTAAATGTTTGCCACTAACAATGCAAAGCGAACTTTACTCACTATATCCAAATTACATGTTTAAGTGTTAATCAGTTTAGTATTCAAATTTCAGGGAATAAGATGAATAAAAGAGACTTAATTTCAAACTACGCAAATCACCATGATCTTTCGAATTCAATGCTGAAGTTATTTCAATGAAAGAAATTGAATGTTTAGATTGGGAAATTTACAATTCCCAAATCAAGGTAAGAAGGGGTAGGGAAGAGTTGGCTTTGTAATGTTTTGTTTGCAATCTGAAAAAAAGTATAACATGATATAAACAAACACTTTAGTTTTGAATCATTGTTTAGTTGTTGTTATAGTTATGCTACATATAATTGTCAGGAGCCATACTTGTCATTCAGTCCTATGCCATTAAAAATATTATCCTTGTATTTTTCAATTCGATTAACTCTTGTTTGAGATTGTTTTGGTTTTGAAAAGTGAATTATATAACCCCTTTGGCGTCCGGGTGTCAATGAGTTAAAAGCCAACTTAAAATCAGGGTTTTCTTTAAATGCCTCTATTAGTTCTTCCGGAATTGGTTCAGGATTTTTCTTGAACTCTACTTTTTTTCCGCTTTCCTCAATTATTATTGCTTCGAAAATGTATGATTTCAAAATATCTTTTACTTTCTCAATATCATATACATTGGTAAATTTTATAATTCTATCTGACTGTAAGTTTCCTTGCTGTTTAAGTATTTTATGCTTGTCGGTAAGTAAAACACCTTTGAAAAAACCAATATTTGCAGAATCCTTTAAAGCACCAACTGACACAATATTTTTACCCTTTCGCGTGTAGATGGGAGCACCCCATTTTAACTCTTCTTTCAAACCGGTTTCTAATACTATTTGTCTTATTAAATCTAATTCTTTTCTCCAGTTATTGACTTTACATTGTGGGGTTGCACCATATTTACAACGCATACAGCCATCAATTAGATATTTGTCAACTTGTGGATTAAATTCTAACTTCATAATCAGTTCTTTTAAAGTTTACGGTCAATAGGTCTGAAATGCCAAGACAGCAATATTATAACTAATAATATAATTGACGGTAATGCTTCTGTAAAGGAATGATCTACAACAATATGTGATATGGTGGCACCTGACATCGCAAAGAAAAAGCCTGCATATGCCCATTCTTTTATTAAAGGTCTTTTGGGAACTAAAAGGGCAATAACCCCCAAGATCTTCCACGTTCCTAAAATTGATAACATATAGAGAGGGTAACCAAGTTGCGTTACTATATCATTGTAGCCTCCTATTTGAAGCATTTGCTGAATTCCACCTGCTAACATACCGAAAGCAAGAAAAGCTGTTGTTACCCAATAAATGATTTTGTTTCGTTTTGACATATTCGATTATTTTGAAGTGTTTAAAATTTCTTGCAATCTATCATGAGCCATACTTAACCCATTGACAAAAGGTAATTTGACCTGTTCTGCTCGGTGCTTTTCTGACCTATAAATTATATGTATGGTTAGTTTACTATTGTCATTAGTAAGCTTTTCAAATTTTAAAAATTCTAGCTGTACGCCAATAGTCATGTTTTCCATTTCAAAAGTCCTTACTATTTTCTGATTGGGTATAACTTGATGAATAGTACCATTTGCGGAAAAAACAACACTGCCGTTATATGAAGTTTCGAATTGATAGCTACCGTGATTAATATTTTCGAGTTTTATCACTTTGGTGCCCATCCATTGCTCTACAAGCTCAGGTTCTGTATATGCTTTATATAGCAATTCAACGGGTAAATCGAATTCCCTTGTGATTACTAAATCTTGTTTACCATCTTCGGCAGTGATTCTTGTTTTGTATTCCATCATTTTACTTATTTGATTGATAATTCTTCATAACAAATTCAAGTTTGTTAAATCGATCATCCCATAGTTTTCTAAAAGGTTCAATAAAATCAGCTATTTCTTTCATTCCATCTGGGTTTAGCTGATAGTATATTTCTCTTCCTTTCTTTTCTTGTTCCAATATTTCACACTCTGTGAGTATTTGAATATGCTTCGATATGGTTTGTCTCGAAAAATCAAAATTATTGGATATTGCTGATGGAGTCATCGCATTGGCAGCCACCAAAACAATAATTGCTCTACGAGTTGGATCAGCTATTGCTTGAAATATGTCTCTTCTTTTTTTCATACGCAGTTATTTGACTGCGAATATAAGCGCAACTATTTAACTGCGCAACAATTATTTTGTATGTTCAATCTCCTATCAATCTAATGAAGGGTAAAACCAATATAAAAACGAGGTTTAGATAGAGGTGATAAGACAATTACTTTAAAATATTACTGCAAAAAGATTTATTCTTGCTATTGTTACAGCAACAACTGGTGAATTTGGAGTTTCTAATTTGTCTTTATAGTCTGGTATTTTGAATCCACTAAATTTTCCCCATTCTCTAATAAAAGACAAACGTATGTGCCAATTTTTTTTTAAGAATTCTTCCAAAACTGTCTTGTTCCAAATAATTATCAAGTGCAGTCTCATTTTCCCATTGAATAAAAATGGCTACTTGACTTAAAAGAACTCTAGAGGTAGAAAGATTGGAGAACCTAAAGTCATGGCTGTCATATACTCTGAGTGAATCAGCCCTTCAGTGTTTTTGGAAATTGAATTAGAGAGTATTCTTTTTATTGCATTAAAAAAGGGAAATTCGACTAAATGGTAAGAGAAAATACTCACTTTTACTTTGTTTGAATTAGTAATTCTATGTGCTTCCAAATTACACAGCAGCATAACACATTTTATGAATGTTATCCTCTGTTGTATATAGCAGGTTATACCCATGTTATTATTTGAATTGTGAAGGCCAATATGAATAAAATGGATTTAATTTCAAACTACGAGCATCACAATGATCTTTCGAATTCAATGCTGAAGTTATTTCAATGAAAGAAATTGAATGTTTAGATTGGGAAATCCCTCAATTCCCAGTAATCTTTACCAAATAACCTCTCCTCAAATCAAGAGAAGAAAATACTGTAAACCATTTTGCTGGTGAGTAGGAGGATGATTCCGCCAAAAGTGATGCGGAGTGTTTTTGGGCTAGCTTTATGTGCCGCTTTTACGCCCAGTGAGGAAGAGAGGAATAAACCAATTACAACAGGTATCACCAACGGTATGGAAATGAATCCTGTTTGGTAAGGTAGAACGGAAGGTACATCACCAGTGCTGTTTATAAACAAATAACTAACACTTACAGAGAGTGCAAGAAGCGTAATCACCCCAATGGAAATGGAACTTGCTTTGGTGATGGGCTTTTTAAGTATATCGGTAAGAAAGGGAATTAAGATAACACCGCCTCCAAGTCCCGACAAAGAAGTTACGCCGCCAGTGAACAATCCTAAACTTGCTAACCAGCCTTTTTTTAGAGGCTTGTTTTCTTCTGCTAACAGAGCGTATGGTTGGGGATGAAAGAAAATCATTCGCAAAGCAAGCATTATCATTAAAAATAAAAAAATGATATCAAAATATGTTTTGTCGTACCAGTTTGAATTTTTTATAACCTCGGTTAGTGAGAAAGCTGTTAACATTCCGGGAATTCCAATCAAGAGGATTTCCTTAAGATGAAAATTCTCAATTTTGATTTGCTTGATACTAACTGAAATTCCTAGAAAAACTGTTATAAAGAGAGAATGGGCGATGATTAGCTTAACTGAGTCGTGAGGAGTTACTTCGAAGTAAACAAAAAGAATGTCGAGTGCTGGGATTAAAATAATATTACCACCTGTACCTATTAATCCCGAATAAAATCCCGTAATTAGGCCGAGTAAAAGTAGGAATAGAATGAGCGTTAGTGTCATCAGAATTTGATGATTATGAACCGACCCAATAGAAACTATCGAGCCTAAAGTTCTAGTACAAATAAACTGCTTCAAATTTAGCTAATGGTGCCATTTTTGATTTATTCAACGAGAGCGTGTCGTTCTTAATAGCATAATTATCAGATTGTTCAATAGCATTTAAAAAAGTTTTTTCTGAATCTAGATTCGAACATGCACGCATGGTAACTGCAACCTTCGAGAATTTAATTCTATTTCCAGCTTCTGTATTATAACTCCCCATCATAGGATTACACCCAGCGAAACCTAACAATGTAGTTGAGTTAGCTTTTAAAATAAGATGTACTTCTTTTAGTTGGCCTTCAGCCATAAATACTTTCTGCCCTCGGAGCTCAATCAGCTTCCAATACTTTTCAGTAATAGCGTCTGTAAATGGGATTTTCTTTAAAATATATTTATTAGCTAAAGCGCCTTCAATTCTGTTTCCGCTCTGGTCTAGCTGAACTAATTTGTTTTCTTCAACTCTGTAAAATTTGTTTTGAGCACTATCAGATTCATTTTGTATGATGATATTCTGTCGATCTTCACTCCAAATAAAATTTCCTAAATCTCTATAAATAGATTTGTCTTCACCTTGGTATCTTCGAGAGATAGCATAAGTTGAATCTGGATAAAGCTTAATTTCAGTATCAATTCCTGGGCAACTAGCACATGGCAAAACTCCACGATAATGTCCAATCCAGTTCTCAGGGGTTTGAGTGTCTTTAGTTTGTTGTGAAGGTACTTTTTGATTATCGGGAGTACAATTAGCTAGAAAGAGAAAAAAGATATAAAGAATAGAGAAACGAATATTCATACAATGTGTTTTATTAGAACTTGATAAGTAGATTTAATAGCTGTTTTAATACCAGGAACTATATTTTTTCATAATTTCAAATATACGCTATTTTCTATTTCATAATCAGGTATAATCTAATTCATTACAATTTAAGAATGATGTTTAGATATATAAATCCAAGCTTTTTTCCCTGATATGAAGGTCTCTAAAACTCTTGTATAATCTGCTACTTCGTACTGGTCTGTATTAAGTAATTCTTGTTCGGTAATTTCAAAAATAACTCCATGAATACAATCGTAAGGCTGGTCTGTTTTAATTGCGATAGGGTGAAATTGTTGACTACTAGTTATGAGTACTTCAAGGTCTGTTATTTCTAGTTTCTCGAGTTTGTAACCTTGTAAAGTGTCTTTTGAACCAATGAGTAAACGACCGTAGCTTTGTTGTTGCACTTGTTCTAGTTGTAGTGTTCCGTAAGAGAATAAAAGATGTTTTTTTTCCATTTAAAAAGATAAAAAGTACTTGGTAGTTTTAGTATTTATAACTTCCTATTTCATAGAGTTTTGTAAAAGAATATAAAGTACAGATTTCTGATATTTATGTGTGATAAATTCAGTCTCTAAATAATTCTAAAATATTAAATTACATAAGAACCATGTTTTTAAAAAAATTAGTGGTTTTGTCTTTTATGTTGAGCATGTGCTTTTCGGTTTATGCCCAACATTTACAGAACCCAAATGTACAAGAAGCATTTTTACCATTCGACACGGGCGTTAGTACAGCTTATAGAAGCGCAAGTGGTGCACCAGGTGCATCATATTGGCAGAATGTGCCTAATTATACAATACAAACTACATTAAGCCCAGAGAAGAATCAGATAAGTGGTTCGGTAACCATTCAATACACAAATAATAGCCCAGATGTATTAGACTTTGTATGGCTTCAGCTCGATCAGAATCTATTTAAAACTTCATCTTGGGGTTCAAAAACCACACCTTTTGGCGGAGCTCGTTTCGGCAACCAAGCGTTTGACGGTGGTTTTGAGTTAGATATAATCCAAATAACACAAGATGGCAAAAGCTATACTCCAAAATCTCATATTGTTGATACAAACATGAAGTTGAATTTAGAGCAAGGAATTTCACCAAAAGGAGGGGAGGTTATCATCAACATCAATTTTCGATTCAATATCCCAGAATATGGCTCTGATAGAATGGGCCGTTTAGAAACAAAAAATGGATGGGTTTATGAGATTGCTCAATGGTATCCACGAATGGTGGTGTATGACGATGTGAAGGGATGGAATGTGCTACCCTATCTCGGAAGTGGTGAATTTTATCTGGATTACGGCTCATTCGATTATACTATAACAGCACCAGCAGACTTTATCGTAACTGGTTCTGGTGAGTTGCAGAACCCAGAGAAGGTTTTGACTAAAGAACAGTTAAAGCGCTATGAAAATGCTCAAAACAGTGATAAAACGGTTTACATAGTTAAACCGGAAGAAGTTGGAAGTAAAGAATCTCGTCCTAACGGTAAAACCCTTACTTGGCATTTTAAGATTGAAAATTCTCGTGATATTGCATGGGCAGCATCAAAAGCTTTTGTTTGGGATGCTGCTAGAATCAATCTTCCGGATGGGAAAAAGTCGCTTGCGATGTCATTGTATCCTGTTGAAAGTTCTGGCGATTTCGCATGGACAAGATCTACAGAATATGTAAAGGCTTCGATTGAGGGGTATTCCAAAGATTGGCTTCCATATCCTTATCCTGCCGCGGTAAACGTAGCTGGAATTGTTGGCGGAATGGAATATCCTGGAATTGTTTTCTGTAGCTGGAAATCGAGAGAAGGTAGACTCTGGGGTGTAACCGATCACGAATTTGGCCATACTTGGTTTCCGATGATTGTAGGATCCAACGAGCGTGAGTATGCTTGGATGGATGAAGGTTTTAACACTTTTATAAACGGTTATAGCACTGAGAAGTTTAATGACGGAGAGTATCAACCTAGAAGAACAAACACTAATGGAATAGTCAAATGGATGGATGGACCTCTTGCAGAACCTCTAATGACCGCACCAGATCAAGTTCAACCAGGTAATTTGGGAACAGTTGCTTATTACAAACCAGGTCTTGGCTTAAGAATGCTACGTGAGTCTATTATTGGGCCAGAGCTATTTGATGAAGCGTTCAAAACTTATATAAATCGCTGGGCTTACAAACATCCAACTCCTAACGATTTTTTTAATACTATTGAAGATGTTTCTGGATATAATTTGGATTGGTTTTGGAGAGGCTGGTTCAAAACTGCTGCGAAACTAGATCAAGCAGTAGAGCATGTAGAACTTGTAACGGATAATCCAAAAGATGGTACTTTAATTACAATCACTAATAATTTTGATTTGGTGATGCCTATTCATATTGAAATAACTGAAGAGGGACATGCACCAAAAATGGTAAAGCTACCTGTTGAGGTTTGGTATACAGGGAATAGTTGGACTTTTAAATATGCATCTACTGCTCCAATTACCAAAATTCAAATTGACCCAAAAGGTGAGTTTCCTGATGTGAATTTAAGTAATAATACATGGGAGCCTTCTAAGGAAACACCTTCAGAGGAGTAAATGATTTAAATCTAATTTAAAAAGCCTGTTCTATAGTATATGGAGCAGGCTTTTGTTATTGAAAAGAGTGTTGGTTTTAGCTTTTGCCCAATATCCTTTTTGCAATTTTTCGTAATAAAGCTTTCGTATCGTGGGCAATGTCGGTATTAGGTTTATACTGCTCTATTGTTATTTTTCTTTTGTTTTCTTGTGCTATAGAAGATTTTTTTCGTGTTAAAAACCAATCATCGTGAAACTGAAAATCTGTATAATCTGGATGACTCATCACAACAAGCTCAACCAAAGCTTTAATATGTGGTGTCGTTTTTTCATCAACTCCCATATTTATAACCCACTCGGAGTCTTTAAGTCCTGCACTACTTGCATAGGTCCAGTTTACATCATCAAATATGATAAAACCGCCAGGTTTTAGAAGTTTATCGACAAGAAAGAAGGCACTATTATCAATCTCAAAATTATGAGCTCCATCGATATAACAGAAGTCGAATAATGGGGCGCAAACTCCATCTTTAGTTTGTTGCTTAATGAGCTTCATGAGTTCCCAATTATAACTACTATCCGCAAAGACAGGGGAGACGAAGGTTTCTAAATCACATGTTTTAAGCAATTCGAAAATATCAGGTTTACGTAGTAAGGCGCTTTTATTGTCAATGGTTGTTACCAAGCCTTTACCTTTTTCTTGAAGGGCTGCTGCCATGTAACAACTTCCTGTTCCATGAGCTATACCAAGTTCAAGAATATCAAAAATATCATTATCTAGAATTATGCTATAAATCAACTCACCTTGAGTTGGAGTCATGTGTGGAACAGAACCAATGATGTTTTTAACGTCTGATATTTTCATAGAATGTGTTCACTTATAAGAGTTAGGATGAAGCAAAGCTTTAAGCTAGAACTTCTAGAAATCTAACGTAAGTTTAAAAGATTTTTGACAAGTTGACAATCTAGCTTTTTTTGAGAGTTCAATTCTAAGAAGTACTCTGATTGCCATTTTTGTGATTTTTGAGCCAGTTTACTATTAGTTTCTTCCCAAGGTGGAAATATTCTAAAGGCTCTTTTACCCGCCTTTGATGAACTTTTTAACACTCCTTGGTTAATTAGTGCAAACTTTGGAAAAATAAATACGCCACTGTGTCCATCTTCTCTCGCAGTAATGATACTGTAATCGAAGGCTTCAGTATTTTCAAGAGGTTGAATTGGTCCATCGCCATTTCGTTTCCAAAGAGTTACGAAAAAGCCATCTTTAATCGGCGTCTTCTTAGCGTTTCTACCAATAATATTTAACGCTTCTACTTTGTAGGTACTGCCAGAATAATCAACACATTCTTTATCAACTTGATAATTGCTGATTTGTAATGAGCAGATATCAAAAAGTTGTTCTTTTAGAAGCTGTAAATCGGGGTCTAGTTGCATAATAGGATATAAGGATAAAAAATTGTGGTTTCTAGTCGATGATGATATGGTACTTTTGAAGTAATCCTTGCAGTCCAATTAGTGAAAATTTCGCTTTTTGGATATTATTAAGTTCAGGATCAATGCTAAAATTTTCAGCAGTTCTAAAATCGGCTTGTCGTAAATTGGTTCTATTAAAAACAGAACGACTTAAATCTGATTTCTGGAATACACAGTTTGTGAGGTCGGAGTCGCTAAAATCTACTTCTTTTATGGAACAATCACGGAAAGGGGTATTGCGTATTTTTTTACGATTAAAGGAGCAGTAATCTAAAATACATTCTTCAAAATTTACAGAAAAAAGGAGGTCGTTAGCTTCGCTGAAATTCACCCCTAAAAGCTTACAACCTTTAAAAGTAATCTTGTCTAGCTTGCAATCTACAAGCTTTGTAGAAGTTAAATTACAGCCTGTGAATGTACATCGGGTAAAAGTACTAGAGGTAAACATTCCGTTTGAAAAGTCACAGTTTATAAAAGCACACTGATCAAACTCTCGATTTTTTGTTTCCTTGTTGGAATAAACAATGCCTTCGAAAGTTTTATCGTAATGGATATGTTCGGACATAAAAATTTATGAAGGGAAGCGCTTAGTTTTTCATCTGTGATGAGTTTCGATTTTTCTGACGTCTTTTATAAATCAGAAATACTCCCCAAGCTAAGCTTAAAACAACAAACATCCCGATAAATGTATAAAATGCAGGAGATGGATTGTCTAATGAACTTATTGAGCCTGCATACGCCGCAATTATTGCGTACGGAATAGTACCTAAGAGATAAAAAAGTATGTATTTACTAAAAGGCATTTTGGTAACACCTGCTAAGCAACTGGAAATTTCTGGTAGCATAGGAGCAGCTCTGCATAAACTGAGTGCCATTGGCCCATGTGCTGAGAATAATGATTTCATTTCCGCCAGTTCGTCATTGGTTTTGCAAAGTTTTTTTAAAAAATGTTCTCCTTTATATCGACTTAGCCCATAACCTAAACTTCCTGCACCAGCCATACCAATAGAGGAGTAAAGAACGCCAAGTTCAACACCAACAAAAAAACCTGATAAAATGGTTAATGAAAGAGTAGGAATCGCAATGAATAGATCTACCAGAAGAAGAGCTATAATGAACATCCCAATAATCCAATGAGGAGCATGCTGCAATTGAATGAGCCAAGCTTTAATATCTTCTACAGTTAGTAAATCAAATGCTTTAAAAACAAGTAAAGTGACGGTAAAAAATGCACCTAGAATAACTGCAAACTTTATAATGGCTTTCATAAATATGGGTCTCTAAAACCAAATGGAGTGGTGTGTCGGTTTAATTATCAACCGAAAGTTAGATCTCCAAAAGTGGAGGCATTTACAGCGGGATTTCTACCAAGAGCTGCTTTTAAAGTTATAAAGTGCGCTAGTTCTATAGGGTAGATACTTCCCATTACTTCTCGCGCAACTGGGCCTTGTAATTCAAGCACGGCGTTAGTGAAATATGATTTTGCCGCTTCCATCTCTAACGTCATTGCTAGTACTACTGCTTCCTCTTGAGAATCAACTCCAGATATTCGGCTGTCGGGAGAAAAATCATCCAAATTAACTATGTTTGCACCAACTTCTTCAAGTAATTGGTTAAACAAGCCAAGGTGCTCATAATGATGTTGTTTGTAAATAAGGGTCGTATCTAATACTTGTTGGCTGGTAATAATACCAGACTCTGTTGCTGCTACGTAAGATTTTATTGCAATAGCTTCCCGTTCTGCCGCTCCGGTAATAATTGCATTGTCTCCAGATAAATCAGAACCGGAATCTACCCCAGTACCAGTGCTACAGCCAGCAAGTGATAAACCACCTGCAATACCTAAAGCTGGAATTGATTTTAAAAAAGTTTTACGGTTCATTTATCGACTATTATTTTATAAACTTTGATATAGCAAAAGGAAAATATCACCCTTTTAGTTCAAGTGTATTCAACAATTGTAAATTCTTAAAAGAACGCAGAGATGGTTGTTCTAAAAGTGTAAAAGGAGTAGTCGAAAGGATTTTGGTCGCTCACTGAAATTTTGGCCTCAATGTTTCTACCCAATTTATATCCTAATGCTGCTGAAATACGTGTTACATCTTCATCCCAGTCTTTGGTAGTTAGATAACTCTCTGATGATTCATTCATGAAATTGAGATGATCAAATCTTGCTGCGATGTAACTTCCAGTAAAAAAAGGAGGTTCAAAGCGGAGATCAACATTTATACCGAGATTTGAGAGATTGTATTCCTCAAATTTATCGGAAAGCCCAACCGTTTGAAAGCCCCCACCACTATAACTTGGAACTTTCCAGTTTGAATAAATTGCTTCGGAAACTATTTCCCAAAAGCCGAAGGCAAATTTTACATCAACACCAAGAATAGTTTGACGGTATTGCTCTAGCGGGTTATATGGACGATAAAAGGCATTGATATTTGATTCACGCATAAAACTGCCATAGCTTCCGCTAATCCCAATTTGCCAAAAGATATTTGGGTTCAAAGTTAAATGAGTTAGAATAGCTGCGTTGGCTAAATTGGTGTAGTTTTCGGCGGATGCCGGAGCCGCAGAAGTGATTGCTGTTTCTAACCGAACTCGATCGGGTTTAATTTGCCAATCTAAGAGTACACCTGTGGCGTATCCTCCAAAATAAATGGTGGTTAAGCCAACATCAGAAGATGTGTATGCACCTTGCTCTCCAGCTAATGGCCAGAATCCTCTCTGATCGGAAATATTTGTGAAGTAGCTATAGCTAAGGGGAAGTTCAAAAATTGTTCGATCTTGTATTAAGTTTCTTTTGGAGTAGAAACCTACAGGGTTTACAAAACGCCCAGCTGTGATTGCATAACTGTTACTAGGTTTTGCCCAAGTGATATTGGCTAATGTGAAACGAGGGTCATTTAAAGTTCCTGTTCCCCAAGTATCGGATTGAAGGCGTGCTTCAACAAAAAAGTCGTCGTTTATGGGGGCAAATAAGAATAAATTTACTTGAGCAATATCTAGATGTAGATATTTGAACTCCGACTCAATTCCGTTTTTAACAAATGAGGAGTTGGATCCTCCGCTACGCAAACCAACATCAATAGATCCATTAAATTGAATCTGTGCTACGCTTTGAATAGAGAACACCGTAAATAATCCAGCGATTAAAAGAATACGTTTATTCATAAAGTACCTCTACAGTATTTACTGGGTTTGAAAACCCTTTTAGATTTTTACTTTCTACTGGACGTAAACTGAAGAGTTTGTCCAAATTATTTTCTTTAATCAAATGTTCAGGAATTAGAATTTGTCCAGATTTTGCTTCATGACATAAGCGCGCACAAAGGTTTACTTGCGCTCCGATTACGGTATAGTCCATTCTTTCTTTTGCGCCCATGTTTCCTAATACCATGCTTCCATAATTCACACCCACACCTAATCCATTAAAGAAAGACGATACGTCTTTGTCAGAATAGTATGATTTTTGGATGTCGATAGAAGCTTTGATTGCTCTTGTAAGAGCATCTTTACCAGCAAATAGTGCTATGAGAGAATCGCCTACAAATTTATCGATTGAACCGTCATGTAAAAGAACAGCATCCGACTGGTCGCTTAAGGTTCTATTCAGCATATTTATAAACTGCTCAGGTGTGGTAGTAGAAATTTTATTAGTTGAGCCTCGAATATCTGTAAATAAAATGGCTAAGGTTTTGCGTGTGCCTCCATCATTAAGATTCACTTCTTCGTTTGTCTGAATCATTTTAAGAGTGTGATCACCTACATACTTTGTTAAGGCAAAACGTTCTCGCAATCCAATAATCATGCTATTAAAGGCATTTGTAAGAATTCCAATTTCATCAGTTGAAGTAGAGTTAACGGTTACTTCCAAATCACCTTCTTGAACCTTTATCATCGCTTGGGTAAGATTGTTGATTGGGGTAGATACAAAACTTCCTAAAGAGTAGGCAATCAACATAATTGCAATAATTGAAATTGCAGCAATAATAAAAATATTTCTCTGCATATCAGCTAATGACTCAAACTCTTTGGCAATGGGCGTACTTGCTAAATAATAGGCGCGTTCGCCTGTACCTAAAGGGCTAAAGAAAGCCAAGTTCTTCTCACCGTTAATAATTAGTTGAAATGGCTCTGTAATAGAAGATCGTTGGGTGACTGTATCTATTGTTGCCGAAAACTGATTTGCGATCTGTATGAATTCGGTAGTATCTGGATTTTCAAGTGAGGAAGCGATTAACTGATTGTCGTAAAAAAAAGTAACATCAACAGGGAAGTCTTCACGAAGGGCTTTGGCATCAAAAGTTCTAAATTCTGAGCCAACCGTTATGGAGCCCATAATTTGGCTCGTAGGCGTGTAAATAGCTGCTGTGGCTGTTTGATAAAGTTGGTTTTCAATAAACCAAAGTTCTGCCCATTCAGGCTCATAGGGAGGAGGAATGCCTCTTAGTGCGTCTCTTACGCCAACTTTATCTGAGATATCTCTGCCAAAATATTCAGGGTGAGTAAACCAAGCTAAGGTTTTGCCCAAATCATCAGTTACTATAAATAAATCTGCTTTAGCAAATTGTGAAAACTCAAGTACGCTAAAGGCCACTGTTGCAGAATCACCAGTCTCTACATTGCCCTTGAACGTAGAGTTCTCTGCTAATAGAATAGCGGTTTCTAGAAATCTATCGTACTGAAGTTGTTGTTGTGTTTTGAAGAAATTCTGTAGCTGAGAGAAATTGTTTAGAATGTCGTTTCGAATAGTAGTTGACGATGTCTGGTTTACTGCTACCAAAACTAAAACTAATACCGATATAGTGAGCCCAGAAAGTAGAAGAAAGAGCTTAGTTTTAATATTTAAGCCAGTAGTGTTCAATTACTAAAATTTATATCTAAGGATAGCTTCTGTTCATTTTTCACAAAGATAACTTGTGAGTCAAGCTCATGTCGTGGATGATATGCTCTTAGTTCATATTCCCCATCAGGTATATTCTCTATGCTGAAATCTCCACTTTCGTTTACTCGAGTATAGTAAGGAGTATCGAGACTTAGAATCACTGCGTTCATTTGTGAATGTATATCACAGAAAAGTTGAATCTCACCTAAACCTTCAACCTTCCAACTTGTTGCTGGAATTTTTTTCTCATAGATATCGCCAGTTGGGCGGCGGCCAATATTAAATCGAGCGCCAGGAGTGAGGCTAAAAACGTTATGATAGAATGGGTCATCATTTAAAAACTGAACGATGGAACCAACAGTTACAGGAGTTACATTTGGTATAAACTCTGCGTCTTTTTGTTGAATGATAGAAGGCTCTACCAATGGTTCTACTGCCATCTTATAATCCATTGGATGCAGACTGATAATTGTATCAATCAAAGGATTATTGTTAGAGCTCTCGCTTTTCTGGTTATTGGAAGTTGTATTGCCTCTATTTCGATAAGCTCTTCCTCGGAATGAGCGCTGAGCTATAACCGAACTTGGTAAGGTAACATTACCAGAAACAGAGTTCCCATCAAGCGTAATTGAGAGTGAACCACGGTTAACTACTGAGGAGCTTGTTGACGCCAAATTGAGCCCAAGTAGAAGAAAACCAGCGAAAATAAGTACAGCGTTTTTAATCATTCCCTTAAAGTTTAGTTAAGGGAATATATGAATCTATACGACTTATGTAGTTTATCGGATTGAAAATGATACGGTATCGGCCGGCACCATAAAAGGATCAACGGTATCATAAACTACCCAAGCATCTTTAAACTGTCCTTTAACTAATCTAGAGTAGCTTAGTGCTTGTTCTCTATTATGAAAATCACCAACGTGTACACGGTAATGAGGAGACTTAAAAAAAGTATATGTTTCAGCTTGATAGCCTTCAATGGAGTTGTTAATCCATCCTCGGAACTTAGAAGCTATAGTGTCAGCTTCTGCAACACTTTCTCCAGAATAAATTTGGATTCGGTAACCTTTTGAAACATCAAACTCTTGCTCTTTATAAGTTTTTATTCTTTCAAATACAGCGGGAATTTCATTCTCTTGTGATGCGTACAAGTCTCCTAGGCTACTAATTAGAAGTCCATCCTGGTTTAATGTATTGTCACTTGAACTCAGATTTGGGGCAGTTTCGATATCTGTTGAAATAGTATTATCTGAGGGTGTGGTTAATGGTTGTGGTGTTGAGCAGCTCCAGCTAAAAAGTAAAAAGGAGCCAATGATTAAAAAAGAAGTTCTAAAGTTCATTAATATCCGACGGGGTGCCATGTTGTTTTTGTTTCCTGGAAATCAACGATGAAGTATGGGCCTTCTGATTCTTTATCGTACCAATCTTTCACTGAAGTTTTAATTACTCGTTTCATGTTTTCTGTAGAAATTTCATCAATTAGTACTACCGTTTCTTTATCCAGATTATCAGTATAGAATACAGCATTTACATCCATATGAGAGGCAAAATGTTCCACTAATTCTTTTCTTATTCCTGTGAGGATATTTACCACTCCACCAGGCACGTCTGAAGAGTTAAGAACTTCCCCAAATGTGATAGACATTAGAGGGTAGGGTTCTGAGGCAAGAACAACACAAGTATTTCCACCAGCAATTACAGGAGCAATCACAGAAACCAAGCCTAAAAGTGGACTTTGCTCTGGTGCTAAAATTGTTACTACGCCTGTTGGTTCAAGTAAACTAAAGTTAAAATGTGCGCTTGCCACCGGATTCACTGAGCCAAATACTTGTTGGTATTTATCTGTCCAGCCAGCATAATAAATCAGACGGTCGATCGATGCATTTACATCGGCAGCCGCTTCTTCAGCACTAAAACCAATTCGGCTTAATCCTGTGATAAATTCACCACGACGAGTTTCCATCATCTCTGCGATACGGTAAAGAATTTGACCTCTATTATAAGCACTTCGTGATTTCCATCCTGAAAATGCACTTCGGGCTACTAATACGGCATCCCGAACATCTTTACGGCTACAGCGACATGCGTTGGCTAATAATTCACCAACATTGGAATTAACCTTGTAGTAGTGTCCAGATTCGCTTCGAGGGAATTGGCCACCAACATAAGTTTTATACGTTTTTTGAACTTCTATTCTTTCAGACATGGTACTATTATTTCAGGTTAACGTAGGCTGCTAATCCGTGTAGTCCACCTTCACGGCCTACACCACTTTCTTTATATCCACCAAATGGAGATGTTGGGTCGAACTTATTATAAGTATTCGCCCAAACTACACCTGATCGAAGGCCACTTCCAACTTTAAATATCTTGGAGCCTTTATCGGTCCAAACGCCACTTGCGAGGCCATATGGAGTGTTATTTGCTTTTTCAATGGCTTCGTCTGCTGTTCTAAAGGTTTGAACAGTTAATACGGGGCCAAAAATTTCTTCTTGAACTACGCGATTAGATTGAGAAACGTTGGTAAGTAGAGTAGGGCGGATGAAATAGCCAGTCTCTGGAACTTTACAGCTACTCTGATAAACCTCTGCGCCTTCTTCTAATCCAATTTCTAGATACTTGCTAATATTTTCGAACTGTTGTCGAGAGTTAATGGCGCCTATGTCTGTGTTCTTATCTAAAGGATCACCAACAATTAGAGTTTCCAGTCTGTCTTTAAGCTTTTGTATAACTTTATCTGCAACACCTTCTTGTACAAAAAGCCGAGAGCCGGCACAACAAACATGACCTTGGTTAAAGTAAATGGCATTTATAATTCCTTCAACAGCTTGATCTATTGCTGCGTCTTCGAAGATAATAAGTGCGCCCTTACCACCTAGCTCAAGGGTATATTTTTTATCAGTTCCTGCAAGCGAACGCTTAATAATCTTTCCAACTTTAGTAGAACCCGTAAATGCTACTTTGTTTATATCTTTGTGCGTTACAATTTCTGCACCGGTTTGGCCAGCTCCAGTTACAATATTTACTACACCGTCAGGCAAGCCAGCATCTTTTACAAGTTCACCGAAAAGCATGGCTGTTAGCGAAGTTGTTTCGGCGGGTTTAAGAACAACGGTATTTCCACAAGCTAAAGCTGGAGCAATTTTCCAAGCCAACATCAAAATTGGAAAGTTCCATGGGATAATCTGTCCACACACCCCAAGAGGTTCTGGTTTTTTACCAGGAAATGCAAAGTCAAGTTTATCTGCCCAACCAGCATAATAGAAGAAGTGTGCTGCAGCTAGAGGGACGTCTACATCTCTAGATTCCCGAATTGGCTTTCCACCGTCTAGAGACTCTGCAATTGCAAATTCACGGGCTCTTTCTTGCAACATGCGTGCAATACGATAAATATACTTTGCTCTAGTTTTTGCTGAAACTTTAGACCATTCACCTTCAAAAGCTTTTCGAGCAGACTTAACTGCTCTGTCTACATCTTTTTGAGTAGCTTCTGCAAATTCAGAAACTTCCTTACCATTCGCAGGATTCGTGCTTTTGAAATATCTGCCTTTGGCTGGTTTAACAAACTTACCATCAATAAAAAGCTCGTATCTTTTCTTTACTTCTAGATTAGCAGCACTTTCTGGAGCTGGAGCATATTCCCACAAAGAAGCAAAGTCTAGCTTAGAGGTAGGAGAGGTAGGTTTGTAATTAGTTTCGTTTGTTGTTGATTCAGACATAGTTGTATCAATTAAATATTCGTCAAGAATTCTTCAGTAACACGAATTTATTCAAATTTAAATCGCGATTTATTTGTTTTATTCCATCAGTCCAAAGAGAAATAATCTGATCCTTGGTAGAGTCCAGTTTCTTGTTTCACAATTTGTTTAAGCACGTCATTAGCTAATGAGCTTGCACCAAAACGGAAGTAATTAGGTGTTAGCCAAGCTGCACCTAAAGTTTCCTTTACTATAACTAAGTATTGAATAGCTTGTTTCGCTGTTCTAATGCCGCCAGCAGGTTTCATTCCAATCATTTTGTTTGTGGCGTAGTAGTAATCGCGGATAGCCTCTAACATAACCATGGTAACGGGCTGTGTAGCTGCAGGACTAATTTTCCCAGTAGATGTTTTTATGAAATCAGCGCCCGCGTGCATAGCAATATCGCTGGCTAGTCGTACATTCTCATAAGTATGAAGCTCGCCTGTTTCTAAAATAACTTTTAAATGAGCTTTACCACACGCCTCTTTAACCGCTGCAATTTCGTCGAATACTAGGTTGTATTCACCTTGCAAAAACGCTCCTCGGCTAATAACCATATCAATTTCATCGGCGCCTTCGCTAACTGCAAACCTAGTATCATCAAGGCGAATACTAAGAGGAGACATTCCACTAGGAAAGGCTGTTGCTACACTTGCTACATTAATATTAGTGCCTTTCAGGCTATCTTTAGCAACTTTTACCATACTTGGATACACACAAACAGCGGCAACACTTGGTAAATTTGGCATTGCAGGGTGTGGTTGGCGTGCTTTTTGGCAAAGTTGTTTTACCTTGCCCAAAGAATCTTTTCCCTCTAACGTAGTAAGATCCATCATGCTTAAAGCTAATTTTAAAGCTTGAACTTTAGATTCTTTTTTAATGCTACGTTTATTCAATCGGCTTACTTTTTCTTCTACAGCAACTTGATCGATTGGGGTAATTTTCAAAAAACTTTGTACGCTCATAATATTATAGGGAATTGGAACTTAGTCGGCTTTTAAGGTACTCAACATTTGGATAAAATGGGAATGAACAAAACATTACATTTTTTCAATAATCACCAACCCCATTTTAATAAATCCAAATGTTCTAACCCAGGCTATATAGAGATGGCCTTTATAGAATTGAATTGTACGTAATCTAATAATTTTGTTAATTCATTGCGGTACAATAGTTATGAGTTAATCGAACTCATTTTTATACAAATTAAAAAAGGAGAAATATGGATCAAGTAATTATTAATTGGTATGCCGTTATTGCAGCGACTCTTGTTGGCTTTGCAGTTGGCTTTGTTTGGTATGGACCTTTATTCGGTAAGGCTTGGATGGCCGAAATAGGAATGACGGAAGATGATGCTAAAAACGGGAATATGGCTAAAATTTTTGGTTTCACAGCTATTTTTCAATTTATTATGGCATATTGCTTAGCTATGTTTTTTGGCAATGAAATTGATGCACAAATGGGCGCTTTCTACGGCTTTCTAACTGGCTTTGGCTGGGTAGCTCTATCAATTGGTGTAAATGCACTTTATGAACAACGTTCTTTCAAGTATATTCTAATCACTGGTGGCTTTTGGTCGGTAGTATTTACACTTATGGGATTAATCATCGGAGCTTGGAGGTAGAGCTATTAAACATTTATTTTTGTTATTAATTATTGGAGCAAGCCTAAGCGCTTGCTCTTCTTATGTAGAGAATAATGCAGGCTATAAAATTGCATATAACGTACTTTATGATGGATATAAAGATGATTACGAAATTTTTGTAATGGATGCAGATGGCTCTAACCAAACAAATATTTCAAATAGAGTAGGCATCGATTGGTTGTATTACTCCTATGGAGATCGGCTTTACTTTATCTCAGATAGAGATTCTACTTCCAGAAAATATTTTTTGTATGAAATGAAATGGGATGGGACGGAGGTAAGAAGAGTTACAGATTACTTGGTTCATGATTCGTGGATTGGAAGTCGAAATGTAGGAAGTGAATTTGTGATATCAGCAAATTTGGAAGAAGATTCTGATTCTCGCGATTTGATTATTATTGATATAGAAGGTAATGTTTTGTCTCGCGTAACAGATGATGAATTTCAAAATACGGACCCTCAATTTTCTCCTGATGGTTCTGAAATTGTATTTAGATCTTATAGAGATGGTCTTGATGAGCTATTCATAATTGATGATGATGGTTCTAATCTCCGCCAAATTACTCATTATCCAGAAGATGATACAACGGCAAAAGATTGGGAGTATCATGTTGGCCCACCTCAATGGATAAACGATACTACAATTACTTACATGTCTAAACAGAATGATAATTACAGTATTTTTTCAACGTCACCCGATGGAGGAGAGCCTGTTCAAATTACTCTAGACTTTACAAAAGAAGGGTATCCGGCAAGCGAAGGATGGCATGCGTGGTCGAAAGATGGTAAGCAAGTTGTGTATAATGCAACAGAATGGGATGGAGATTACAACATTTATATTATGGATGCAGATGGTTCAAACCCTCGGCGTCTTACAACGGATAAATGGTACGAACAAGCTCCTGTATTCGTATATCCAAAAAATGAAGATATAAATTAGATTTTATAACTCTAAATCTAACGTGATAGGTTCCATTTCTTTGGAGATAAATAGAGGCCAGAGAACTGACATAATACATATAATTACGCCAATGGCATATAAGATCCAGGCGATAGATTTATAGTGTTCAAATAAATTTAGCGTATCTAGAATATTAAAAAAATCGTGTGCGGTTTTAGGAAGATTTCCAATTAATGGAAGTTGCCGGTTAAATGCATCTGCACAATAAGCTGCTGTATCAAACCAACTAAAACCTAACCAAAATAAAGCTAATTGGGTGGTAAATAACTTTCTATTCTGCCAGCCATAAATCACAATGAGAAGGGGAAGTATTAGCTGGAAAAGAGTTCCTCCTAGAATTGTTAAAAATCTCCATCCAAATATACCGAGTATAGTGTGACCTGCTTCATGGATAATGAGCGTCAAACTATCCATCAAAAAAAATATGGCATTAAAGCCGAAGACGTGATCGTAGCTTACTGCAAAAAAGATATTAAACCTAAGAGCCCACCAGAATTGCTTGAATAAATACCAAGAAAAAAGAATAAAAAGAATACTTAGTCCCCATTTCTTAAGAAAAAGTCCTAGTTGTTGGATATCTAAGCTAGGTATCATCAAGTGGAAATTCGTCAAAATCTCTTTTTCCTTTAAAGAAATAATTCCAAATTAGCATGAAATTATACTGTCCAATTAGTGAATTTGGATGAGGTAGAGGGCTTGACTTACGTTTTTGATGAATCTTCTTTAAAAGCAGGAAAAAATGAAGATGTGCTTTTGCGACTGCAAAAAATTCACTTGGTTTCCCGGTTAAAAGAGATTTCCATGCTGCCACTATATCCAACAAAAAGCGAATCGGGAATCTGGTGAGCATGAATTTTGAAGAAGCATTTTTCCAAAGCATAAATAGATTGTTCCGGAAATTGTAGTAGACCTTGCGAGAAGAACCCATTGGTAAAGACCCTCCACCAAGATGATATACTCTGCTATTTGGGATATAACTCACTTTTAGCCCTGCACGCTGAACTCTCCAGCATAAGTCAATTTCTTCCATATGAAATTCAAAATCTTCATCGAAACCGCCAAGCTCATTAAAAAGGTTTCTTCGGATTGCTAGAGCAGCGCCACTGGCCCAAAAAATATCAGCCTGTTCTTCAAATTGGCCATGGTCATCTTCAACATAATTGAAAACACGTCCTCTACAAAAAGTATAGCCCCAGCCATCAATTAAACCACCACCTGCTCCTGCATACTCAAAATAATCTTTACGTTCGAAAGCGAGGATTTTAGGCTGTGCTGCTCCTATTTTTTTATCGGTCTCAAACGCTTCACTGATATCATTAAGCCAACCGGGTGTGACTTCTACATCGTTGTTCAAGAAAAGAAGAATCTCTTTCTGAGCTAATTTAGCAGCTCGATTGTTGCCACCACAGTATCCATAATTATCATCAAAAGTAGCTATCTTCACTTCGGGGTAATTTTCAGTTACCCATATTCTGGTTTCATCCGTTGATGCATTATCTGCAAGAATAATCTCATAGTTTGGATAAGTAGTGGAGGCTACCGAAGGTAAGAAGGTCTTTAAATGATGAAGACCATTCCATGTAACTATGATGATGCTGAACCCTTGCAAAGAATGAAAAAGTTAAAACGTTTGTTATAAGAATTAGAATAGGAGAATTTAAGAAAATGTGTTTTCTTTGTTCCCAATGAATTAATGAAGGATGATACCAAAAAAGTATGATCAAAATAGGTCTTATTTCAGATACTCATAGTTATCTCGATCCACAAGTATTAGATTACTTTTCTGATAGGGATGAAATTTGGCATGCCGGTGATTTCGGTACGCTTAAAATTGCTGATCAACTTAAAGAAGTTGCTCCGTTAGTGGGAGTTTATGGTAATATTGATGGACAAGATATCCGACAAGATTATCCATTACACCAAAGGTTTGTGCGTGAAGGACTCGATATTTGGATGACTCATATCGGTGGAATTCCTGGACGCTACTGCATTCCAATTCGCCAAGAAATTGAACGTAATACGCCTGAGTTATTTGTTTGTGGGCATTCTCATATTCTCAGAATTGCGCGCGATCAAGAACTAGAGAAAATGCTCTATATGAATCCAGGAGCTGCGGGTAGACATGGATTTCAACAAGAACGGACGATTATCCGTTTTGGGATTGAGGCTGGAAAATTGCACAATGTAGAAGTTGTAAATTTAGGTTCTAGAGCAGAAACTTATTAGTACACGCTCCATTAATCTCTTTTGGAAAATATCATTATGAGCTTTACTGACGCTACTAGAAAAGATGTCGTTGAGTTCATTCAAGCTCATCTTGAAACAGATACAGCTACCTTGATGCTATCTGCCTGTAAATTTTCTGATTTGCCGATGAAGTATATTTCTTCACAAATTGCTTCTCGCCAAAAAGGAAAACAAAAGATTCCGCAGTGGTATGCCAACTCAGAAATTATTTTTCCACCCAAAGAAAACTTGGAACAAGCTTCTTCCGAGATTACGGCCAAGTTTAAATCTCGGTTTTTAGATGGAAAAAACATTGTCGACTTAACAGGGGGTTCAGGTATTGATACGTTTTTTCTCTCCAAGATATCCGAAACTACAAGCTATGTGGAACCAAATACTCACCTTTGTGAAATATCGAAATACAATTTTGAAAAATTAGGAACAAATATTGAGGTCATTTCAAGCACTGCAGAAGAGTTTTTGTCATCAAATACGCGAAAATTCGATTGGGTTTTTATAGATCCTTCGAGGAGAGATAAAGCAAAAAATAGAGTGTATGCGTTTGAGGATTGTGTCCCAAACGTGATAGAACTTAGAGAGGAACTATTAAGAGCGGGCAGTAAAGTACTTATTAAAGCATCGCCCATGCTTGATATTAAAAGGTCGTTGAGAGAACTTAAAGTGTGTTATAAAGTCCAAGTTCTAGCAGTTGATAATGAAGTGAAAGAACTTCTTTTTTACCTGGAAGAGAACTTTGATAGTGAGGCTATTATCGAAGCTTGGAATATCTCTGACAAAAAAGAAGACTCGTTATTCTCTTTTAATTATTCTGAAGAGAAGGCTTCTTACTCAGAGTTTTGCGAACCTTTAAAATATTTATATGAGCCAAACTCGGCATTAATGAAAGCTGGACCATATCAGCTTATGGCGTTGAGGAATGGTATGAAAAAGCTCCATACAAGTACGCATTTATATACTTCTGATGTTCTAGTTTCAGATTTTCCAGGTCGGATTTATAGCATTGAAGAAGTATTCAAACCTTCGAAAAAAGAAATCAAAAAACGATTTCCATCTGGTAAAGTAAACGTGGTAGTACGTAATTATCCCGAAGGAGCGACAGATTTGAAAAAGCGTTTTAAACTGAAGGATGGGGGTGATTCGTTCTTGGTTTTCTGTACAACTAAAGATGATAGTCTCAAAGCTCTACAGTGTAGCCGTAATCTATAAAATACCCAAATTATAAAGACTTGTGGTAACTAGCACGGTCAAAATCCCCGCTAAAAAAACAAGTACGGAAAGCCAAAGCATTCGCTGCTTATAAGAAATAACTTTGCCAAGAAAGTATAAGTCCTTCGTCATTTCATCATATAGGCTTTTTCCATTTTGCATAACTCTAACTATCTCTGTTTGAAATTCTTCAAGAGTTTGAGTAGAAAAGTTCGCAGCATATAGACTTCCTTTATAACCGCTTCTGTCAAACCTTTTGCCAATGTAGCGATGAGGTAACATACTAATTAAAGCAAAAAGCATGGAAAGCATACTAAAGTTGATGAGAATTTTAGTGCTTACTTCTAAAACTTCAATGTCTGTTTCTGGGGCAACGTATAATGCTCCCATAAGCAGCGAAATGATAATCGAGTTAATTGTAAGGATAATACTCGATTTGCTATCAACCATCTTCAATAGGTTGTAATGGTTTCTCAAAAGCGTACGAAATAAAGTTTGAACACCTCTGGCATCATACTTACTGAGCTTTTCGTCAAAATTGCTTTTAGGGAGCTCTGAATTCTTGTCTAGGTCTTTTTCCAAAATATTATATGTTAAGAATTAAGGAGTAGAACGCTTTTTCAGAGTAATTCCACAATATAATTTAAAATTTATGTAATCTAAATTTCAGTTTTTAATATAAGTTTTGCAACAGCCTCTACATGATAGGTTTGTGGAAACATATCAACGGGTTGAACTTCTACGATGTCGTACACTTCAGCTAACTCTTTTAAGTCGCGTGCCATAGTACTTGTATTACAGCTTACATAAACGATACGTGGCACCTTAAGCTCGCAAAGACGTTTAACTACGTCAGGGTGCATTCCAACTCTTGGAGGGTCTGTAATCAAAACGTCAGGCGCCCCGAACTCATCTACAATCTCTTGAGTGAAAACATCTTTCATATCACCTTTTATGAAGGATACATTCTCAACTTTGTTTTCTTTCGCGTTGAACTTTGCGTTTTTTACGGCAACATCAACAAGTTCAATTCCCAATACTTTTTTAGCAGGCTCGCTTACAAATAAGCTTAGTGTTCCTACACCGCAGTATAAATCGTAAACGATATCATCTTGTTTGATTTCAGCGAAATCACGAGCAACAGCGTATAACTTTTCTGCCTGTAATGTATTTGTCTGGAAAAAGGCGTTTGGATGAATTTTGAATGAATGTTTACCAATGTGGTCAACGATAAAGCCAGGGCCGTATATCACTTTCTCAATACGTCCTATAGAAGTTGGACTTCTTGTATCATTGATATTGTTTACGATGGTAGTAATAATTGGGAATTGTTCTAAAAGAGCATCAGAAAGCTTTTGTACAATTTCAGGTTCATCTTTGTATGTAACTAAATTCACCATGAAATCAGCAGTATGCTGAGAGTTGCGTATCATCACATTTCTTAGATAACCTTCATGGTTCATGTGATCAAAAGCTGGTAAATCATTTTCCAAACAATAATTTCGAACGAAATCTAAAATCTCGAATGATTCAGATCTTTGAAGATGACACTCATTAAGGTTAAGAATTTTGTCGAAGCGACCGGGAGCATGCAACCCTCCAGCAAAGCCATTATCGTCCACAAATTCTTCGCTATTAATTTCCTCTTCAGTTAACCAACGGCGTGTGGCAAAACTATATTCCATTTTATTACGGTAATAGAAATCTTGGGTACACGCTAAAGTAGGGTGAACGATAGTTTCTTTTAAGCCAGCAATTCGTTGAACGTGGTCTTTTACTTGTTGACCTTTGTATTCTGCTTGTTTAGCATAGGGTATATGTTGCCAGCTACAGCCGCCACAAACCGGAGCATGCTGGCACTTGGGTGTAATCCGGTCAGGACTTGGCTCAACAATCTCTAAAAGTTTAGCTTCACAGTAACTTTTCTTTTTCTTAATTACGCGTGCTCTAACTACATCTCCGGGAGCTGTTCCATGAACAAAAACAGCCAATCCTTCATGTTTACCTACACCTTTTCCTTTAAACGCCGCACCATCTATTGTTAGCGTGAGTTCAACGCCTTTTTTTAAAGCCATCTTTTATTCTTCGTTTTGATCTTCGTAGTATGAATCGAACTGAACACGCAATGCATGATGCTGATCTGATAGTTCTTCTATGGTTTGAGTTGCTCTTTCGAGTTGTCTTAATGCAATATTAGACAAAGTTTGCAAGAATTTAACCGCTACTTGAGGATGCCGATCCCTTAAAACTTCGAAATCAGGTTTAAAGAACCCCAGTAGTTTACAATCAGTTAAACATTTGGCAGTAGATTTACGACGTAAACTATACCCAATAGAGAGCGCACCAAAACTTTCAGGTGCTTCTAGTAAAAAACCTTCTTTTTGTTCTTCAGTGGAGTTTTCATCATAAGTATCAATGGTAAGCTCAATGTTACCTTCCTGAATGAAGTACATTCCTGTTCCAGGGTCGTTCCTAAAAAATATATATTCACCTTCTTTATAAGTTCTATGATGGCATAGTTGTAAGAATTCGTAACGCTCAGCAGTAGATAGGTTTTTCAAAAAACGAGAGTTGAAAACAATATTAACTTGTTGTTGTATCCTTTTAAGTTTGCTCATAATATATGTATTTAGAAGGAGTGGCCGATGCCGAAACTAAAATAGAGTTTTTTGTTATTGAACCAACCTACGTCTAGGTCGTGTGCTCTAAAGGTAAAATCAAATCTTACGATAACATAATTCCAATCGAGTCTAAGTCCTAAGCCCGATCCAACTGCAACCTGATTATAAAACTCATCTACTTTAAAACGACCTTCTTCTCGAGCGGCTTCATTTCTGGGGCCATACCAGATGTTGCCAGCATCTACATACCATGCAGCGTGCCAGTTTGCTTTTAGGAAATTCCTCAAAAATATTTGTCGCGCTTCAGTAAAAGCTGCAAGCTTAATTTCGCCTCCATTTACTGTAACATTAGTTCCAGATAATCCGCCAGGCCCTAACTGAAAAGGAGCCCAGCCTCTAATGTCATTACTTCCTCCGGCAAAGAAACGTCGATTTAACGGAATAGAAGGATTCTTACCATAAGGATGAGCTAAACCTCCAAATAAGCGCCATGCAAAAACGGAGGAGTTTGATAAGGAGTAATAGCGTCTATAATCGGCAGTGAGTTTAAAATATTGGCTATATTTTAGCGAGTTATTACTAAGATTAAATAATGAGGGTAAATCACCTTCAATAGTACCGGGAGTAATTACATATTTATCGAGTAAGAATGGAATGTTACCACCAGAAGCGATGGAATACTCACTAAAATAGCCGTAATTTCTTTTAATCATATCGGTGCGCTGGCTTCTAAAAGAGTAACGAATTACCGAAGAAACCTGAGGTTCAAAGTCTTCCAAAATTCTCAATAGCTCAATGGGCTTTGGATCTCCTTCTTCAACACCAAATTCATTGTTCAGATTTTGTCTAAACTCATCTGTTGGACTTGCATCAACCACATCTAATTCCACTAAATCTAAAAAACTAGAGAATCTTGGAGAATGTGTAACTTCATAGCTTAGATTAAACTGAATGTCTGAGTTAATGTCGAAATAAAGTTGATCAGACCGACTATAAGAAAGTGAGTATCGAGTTATTCCACGAGTGAAATATTTAGTATTATCTAAAAAAGTGAAAGGAAAGTTTAAACGTGGTACTGTATAATCTCCACGAATTTCATAACTCCTAAATACTGAAGACTGAGTAGCGGTATCAGCAATATTTTCCAATACTGATTGGCTCACAAACTCAAAGCTAGTATTTGCACTTAGAGTGAAATTTTCGGCTTTACCGAAGACATTGTTATTTGTATAATCTACACCCAATCCTGTTCCATATCCATATCTTTTCATTCCAAATAGCTCTGTGTTAAAGCTATGCTTAGTAACAGTTTGTAAATCTATATATGTAGGGATATAATCCTTCTGATAATCAGGTAATACAGAGGATTCGCTCTGTCCAAACCTGCGAATAAAGAGCATCCCAAGGTTCTGAAACTCCCTCACGGAATTTAGATAAAGATCGTGGTTGTAAACATCACCAGGCTTAAAAAGAATCTGATCACTTAATAAAGAGGGATTCGTTTGAGTACTCCTTTCTAGCGAACGATAGATTTTTTTGGTGCTATCGTTCGTAAATTTGACACCATTTAGCGTATCAACACGGTCGTAATTATCAGGAAGTTTGGTATCAGCTAGCTTAAGGTAAACTTCCCCAAAATGGAATAATTTACCAGCATTCACTCGAAATTGAACATCTAATTGGGTTGTGTCTTCTGGCATCGGCCGAATTAGCGCAATTACCGAGTCTCTTTGGATAGATGCATACCCATTATTTTTTAAATAATCGATAATCCGTAGTTGTTCTTGCCTCAATTCTTGCATATTGAATTGCCGGTTTACCACAAAAGTGGAATCGTCAATTCGGTCTTTTGTTAAAGGACTATTTCTAAGAAAGTTAATTTTTGTGTTCGTTTCTTTGAAATCAGGAATCCCAGAATAAGCAATGGTATTTAAATGAGATGCTTTACCTTCATCAATTAAAAAAGAAACTTCGACCTGATTTTTCTTAAAAGTAATAATGGTAGTATCAACTTTAACACCTCTGTAACCAAGAGCATTGTAATATAGCGTAAGTCGCTCCATATCGTTTATAACAACCTGTCGATCAAGGTAAACGGGTTTTTCACCAAATTTCCCGCCACTCGCTTTCCAAATGTAATACCAAGGTGTGAACCTATTAATACCAAGAAACTCACGATTAGTTCTTGTGCGAATAAGAGTTTCTAATGTACGGTCTTTGATTTGTTTGTTGCCTGAAAAGCGTAACCTTCTTACAACATCCTGAGTTGATGACGGTTCAGTGTTGGGCGCTTCCTGGGCAAATAAATGTACAGGAGTTATAAATAGTATAAGAAAGAGCCAAGCTACTTTAATAGTATTAGGTATAAAGGGGTGAGATATTCACGTTAATAATAGAGGCGTTAGGTAAGTCTAATGCCTTTTCTATTATTAAACGTCATCGTAATCAAAACCTTCGTCTTCCTCGTTGTGGAAAAAGTCTTCTTTTTGAATGTAATCTGGCCAAATATCCTCAATACCTTCGTAAATAGTATTTTCGCCCTCATCAATTTCTTCTAATTCTTCGAGATTAATAAGTACCTGTTGTGGAAGGCCATTTCGTTCAGCCCATTCTATAAGCTCATCTCTATCCGCGGGGAAGGGAGCTTCGTCAAGTGCTGCCGCAAGTTCAACTGTCCAAATCATAGTATTTTTATTTTGTTAAATAAGTAAGTGATGAATAATACAATTGTGTGTAAATTATACAAGTATCATTTAAAATTATTTTGATCATAAATCGTGCCGAAAATATTGTTATCTTCGCACAAATACATCAACTAAATCCAAAGAGGATTATTTTATGTTTGGAAGCATGGGAGTAACGGAATGGGTCATCATAGCAATCGTATTTTTAGTGCTATTTGGCGCGAAAAGAATTCCCGATTTTGCTAAAGGCTTAGGTCAAGGAATCAAAGAATTCAGAAAGGCATCTCAAGATATCAAGAAAGAAATCGAAGATAGTTCTAGAGATATAGAAGATGCCGTAAATTCAGAAAAAACAGAATCTCGAAATAAATAAATCTAGTTTGAAGACGTATAGTATTGCCGAGATCCATGAGAGAATACTCCGTGGGGAAGTCACATTTAAAGAGATCGTACAAGAGTATATCTCACAAATAGAAACCAAGAACCCTGAAGTTAACGCATTTGTTTCTACCTATTTTCAAGAGGCCTTAGAGCAAGCTGAAGCGGTCGAAAAGAAGATAAAAAATGGTACCGCTGGCCCTTTAGCTGGCGCAGTGTTGGGTATCAAAGACCTAATTTGTGAGCGCGGAAAGCAGGCAACGTGCGCTTCTGAGATTTTAGAGAATTTTGAAAGCGTGTACGACGCCACCGTAATTGAGCGTCTAAAAAGAGATGACGCTATTTTTATTGGGCGGTTAAATATGGATGAGTTTGCAATGGGCTCGTCTAACGAGAACAGTAAATTTGGCCCTACAAAAAATCCTCACGACCTTACAAAAGTTCCTGGTGGTTCTTCTGGTGGAAGCGCTGCAGCAATTGCTGCAAATATGGCTACTGCTACTTTAGGCTCCGATACTGGTGGTTCTATTCGTCAGCCAGCTTCATATTGTGGTGTTGTTGGCTTAAAACCAACTTACGGCCGAGTTTCTAGATATGGGCTTATAGCTTATGCTTCATCTTTCGATAGTATTGGGCCATTTGCTCAAACAGTTGAAGATGTTGCTAAGGTTCTTCAATCTATTGCAGGTTTTGATGAGAGAGATAATACTTCTGCAAACGTTGAAGTTGATAATTACCTCTCGGTAGTTTCTAAACCGACTAAAAACATCAAAATTGGTGTTCCTGAAGAGTATTTTGGGGAAGGATTAGATTCTGAAATTGGAAAAGGTATCAAAGATATTTTAGCTGAACTTGAAGCTGATGGAGCCGAGCTTGTACCTATTGAATTACCTCATGCTAAATATGGTATCGCCACTTATTACATATTGGCCACTGCGGAAGCATCAAGTAACTTAGCTCGATATGATGGAATCAGATATGGTCACAGAGCGGATAAAGGTTCTGTTATTGACGAGCTTAAAGCAGAAGAAAATGCTCTTAATGAAAAGATGAAAACTGCTAACGAAAGTGAATTAGCTGAGTTAGAAGTAGAGTTCACAAAGATGGATTCACAGCTAGTCCGATTATATAAAAAGTCACGTACAGAAGGATTTGGAACCGAGGTTAAGCGCCGAATTATGTTAGGTACTTATGTTCTTAGTTCTGGGTATTACGATGCATATTATGCAAAAGCTCAAAAAGTAAGACGCCTTATTCAGCAAGATTTTAAGAATGCATTCGAACAAGTAGATGTAATTGTAAGCCCAACTGCGCCTACAACTGCATTTGATATAGGTGCTAAAATCGAAGATCCTGTACAAATGTATCTAAATGATGTGTACACTATTTCTGCAAATTTAGCTGGTATTTGTGGAATAAGTTTACCAGCAGGAATCCATTCTAATGGATTGCCATTTGGAATACAGTTTATGGGAGATACTTTTAAGGAGCTAAATATTTTGAACGCTGCTCGATTAGTTGAACTAAAAAAGAACTAATAGCATTAGGCTTAGTTTAAGGCAGAAGGTAGCTATGAACAGAATTACTGGAAAAACTGTACTTATAACGGGTGCTTCCTCTGGAATTGGCGCCGCTTCAGCTCGATTATTTGCTCAGAATGGAGCCAATTTAATATTAACAGGTCGGCGTAAAAAAAGACTTGATGAAATTGGTAAAGAGCTTACTGATAAATATGGGGTAAATGTTTCTTTGCATAATTTTGATATAAGAGATTATGATGCTTGTGTTAATTTCGTTGATTCCTTAAAAAGAGATGTTGATGTACTTATTAATAATGCTGGCGTAGCAATAGGAGTGGATGCTGTTTTTAACTTTGAACAGGATGACATGCACGCAATGCTCAACACCAACGTTAAGGCTTTGCTTAATTTGACGCGGTTAATCACTCCAAAAATGAAAGCTCGTAATTATGGCCACGTCATAAACTTAGGCTCAACAGCTGGGCATAGCGCTTATGCTGGTGGTGCACTTTATTGTGCAACTAAACATGCGGTCAAAGCCATTACAGAATCAACAAAAATGGATCTTCATGGTACAAAAGTACGTGTTAGTATGATTTCCCCTGGGCTTGTTGAAACCGAATTCAGTAATGTGCGTTTTAAAGGAGATCAAGAAAAAGCGGATTCTGTTTATAAAGGATTAGAGCCACTGATAGCGGATGACATCGCGGAGATAATTTTTTTTATTGCCAACCGCCCAGAACACGTAAATATTATGGATACAATTGTGTATCCTGTTTATCAATCATCACCTACTCTAGTTCATCGAGATGCCTAAGTTCTTAATCATACTTCTACTGGTTCTATTTTCATGTTCCAAATCAGACATAAATAAGCTCCAATTCTCTGATAAGGGGAGAAACGTTCCAAGCTTCTCATCCGATTCAGCATATTCGTTTATAGAAAAACAGTTGGAAAATGGACCGCGAGTTCCAAATACTTATGGTCATGTTAAAACGAGAGAATATTTAACTAAGACTTTACAAGCTTATGCAGGCACAAACGCTGTTTTTACTCAATATTTTCAATCAGAAGGGTACTCTTCCGATACCTTACAGTTAGCTAATGTTATCGCGGCTTTCAATACCACTTCTGCAGATCGAATTATGCTAGCAGCACATTGGGATACAAGACCTCGAGCTGATCAAGACTCTGTACGAACGGTAGATGCTATTGCTGGCGCTGATGATGGAGCTAGTGGAGTTGGTGTATTACTAGAACTGGCTCGAATGTTTTCCGAAAATCCACCGCCAATAGGTGTGGACATCGTTTTGTTTGACGGTGAAGATTATGGTACATCTGGAGATTTATCTAATTACTTTTTGGGTTCTAGACACTGGTCTATAAATCCTCCTGTTCCTGGTTATAGTCCTCGCTTTGGAATTTTATTAGATATGGTTGGTGCCGAAAATGCATTTTTCCCTAAAGAAGAATATTCAATTTCTTATGCACCTAATCTTATGAATGAAATATGGAGTATTGCTGGAGAGAAAGGTTTTGGGGATATATTTTTGGATGAAGTAGGTGCCGCAGTACTCGATGACCATTACATCGTTACAGGCGAGACTAAAATTCCGATGATTGATATTATCAACCATACACGTGGTGAAGATGGAAATATCCGCTTTGCTCCTCATTGGCATACTCATAAAGATGACCTGCCAATTATTGATAAAAACACGCTTCAAGTTGTTGGTGAAGTACTTTCCGAACTCATTTATAATCGTATTTAATGAACTATATTCGTCTGCATATTACTTGCCCAAATGATTATCAAGAGCTACTTATTGCGGAACTTTTCGATTTAGATTTTGACGGTTTTGAGGAAGAAGAAAATCTGTTAATAGCATCTATAGCTTCCAATCAATTCGATGATGTTAAACGTCAAGATATTGAAAGAGCTTTATCAGGTATTGAAGGTGCCGAGATAAAGCAAGAAGAGATTGTAGAGCCTCAAAATTGGAATAGCGAGTGGGAGAAAACCATTCAACCTCAAACAATTGGTAAGTTTTATGTAACACCAACTTGGGGTGCTCCTTTACCTGATGATTCAGATTTAACGAAGATATTTATTGACCCGAAGATGGCATTTGGTACTGGTTACCATGCAACAACAAGGCTTGTTCTCGAATTTTTGCAAGATATTATAACTCCTGATAATACCGTACTTGATGCTGGAACAGGAACTGGGATTTTAGGCATTGCAACCTTAAAGCTAGGTGCTAGTTCCGTTTTTGGTTTTGATATTGATGAGTGGAGCGAAGATAACTGCAAAGAGAATATTGAGCTTAATAAAGTGACTGGATTCGACGTAAAGCTAGGCTCAACAGAAGTAATTCCGCAAAATACAAAGTATGATGTCATCCTCGCAAACATCAATAGAAATGCCTTGATAGAACTTTTACCAATACTTTTAACACATTTGAGCAGAGGTGGAAAATTACTACTTTCAGGATTGCTAGAAAATGACGAAGAAACTATGCTTCTTCAACCATCTCTAAAATCATTAACTCATATAGAAACGCGCCAACAACAAGAGTGGATCGCGCTATTATTTACTTCATGAAAGCTTCAATAGATATAGGCACAAACACAGTACTTTTGCTTGTTGCAGAAGAAAACGGCCAACAATTAAAAATTCGTAGAGAAGAGCATAGGTTGCCAAGACTTGGAAAAGGCGTTGATGCTGACGGAAACATCTCTGTAGAAAGTACTATAAGAGTTATAGATGTTCTTAAAGAGTTCAAAGATATTATTGACGCAGAATTTGCGGGTTGTGAAGTTATTGTAACAGCAACAAGTGCGGTTAGAGATGCTGCAAATAGAGAAGAATTTCTAAACCAAGTGTTAATTAAAACTGGATATACCGTTCAAATTTTATCTGGAAAGGAGGAAGCAGATTATACCTACTCGGGTGCTCTAGCTGTTTTCGATACAAATTATTCGGAATCAGATGAAGATATATTTGTACTAGATATCGGAGGTGGAAGCACTGAAATTGCTCTCGGTAGGAAAGGGCAGCTTATTGACTCTTACTCTTTTGATATGGGCTGTGTTAGGTTTACAGAACGTTATCTAAAACAAGATCCTCCATTTCAGGAAGAAATTAGAGAATGTAAGGAACAGATTAAGAGTCTTTTAAATACCCATAAATTCCGCCCGCGAAAAAAGTGTACTGCAATTGGTGTTGCAGGGACAATGACCTCATTAGCAGCAATAGACTTGCAGTTAGAGACATACGACACTAGCCAGCTAAATGGGCACCTAATTAGGCAAGATAAGCTCAGTAAAGGAATAGAGCTGTTTAGTTTGCACACGCACGATCAATTATTGGAGTTGAGCCCTAATTTGATGAAAGGGAGAGAAGATATTTTCTTAGCTGGACTTTTAATTTTAGAAGAGTTTATGAAATTTTATAGTTTAGAGGAGATGTTAGTTTCAACAGGGGGGATTAGGCACGGAGCAATCCTAAAGAATAAAGATTCTTAAAAAATGGAGTTTTCATTTAGCATAAGCTTTGTATTTTAGTACTATAATAATAATGAATGTCAGACGTCATCACTACAAATAACCCATCGCCAAGAGAAAATGCATCATCGAGTAGCATTGAAGATGATAAATTGGTTAGCTCTGCCTTATCGGGAAATGAAGGCGCGTATAAGAAACTAGTTGATAAATACGATCGTCCAATTTATTTCCACATAAAAAAAATGATTCGCGAACAGGAATTAGTAGAAGACCTTGTTCAAGAAGTATTCATGAAAGCGTTTAACAACCTTAAAACTTATAGTAACGAATACGCTTTCTCTACATGGCTTTATCGAATAGCTACAAATCATACTATCGATTACTTAAGAAAAAAGAAGCTTAAAACGCTCTCCATTAACGATCCATATAAAACTAAAGATGGGGAAGTGGAGGTTCAGTTGCCTGATGAGACTTATGCAACCGACAAAAAGATTATCAAAAAAGAGCGTAAAGTTATTGTTCACGAAGCTATAAATAATTTACCAGAGAAGTATAGGTTGGTTATTCAAATGCGCCACATGGAAGAATTGAGTTACGATGAAATTTCGGAACAACTTGATTTACCATTGGGTACAGTAAAGGCTCATATTTTTAGAGCAAGAGAGCTTTTATATAAAGCCTTAATAGACCGTAAGGATACTTTTTAGTAGCACTTATAAATATTAAGATTTACTAATATTAGAAAATCTTAATAAAAATTCATTTCTGCCGTAAAGTTTAGAAATAAACAAAGGCAGACATGAAAATTTCCTATCTATTATTTCTATTACTCTTCGCGAACATTGCATGTGTTCCAGCACTAGTTGATAATGAAGAAACTCAAGAAGTACTTGTTCCAGACTTTGAAGCTTTAGATTTCAATCACACACTATTTAAATCTAAAGCTTCAAATAGAACTGATGGAACTTCTAAAAATGCCGCTAATGCAGCCTATAGATTAGAGTTAGCCCATAGTTACTTTTCTGAATATGTAGAAGAAGAGGTTAGTATTTTTAATGAACTAGTAAATTCTATCAAGAATTTCGAAAATGGTGAAGTCAGAAGTACTAAATATATTTCTTCAGGTAAATATAACGGCGAGTTTACATTAACTGGTGAGTTTCTTGCTGGTTTAATGAATTGGGAAATGGCTTACAAGTCTTCAAGTTCATCGGAAGTTCAAATTATGAATGGTATTAATGATAATTTAGGAAGAATATTAAATTGGAAGATTATCTCGCCAAAAAGTTCTGTTCATACTGTGAACATTGAACGTATTGAAGATAAAATAGAAGTGTCTTTTTTAAGTAACGACTCTAAAGAAGACATCAAAGTTGCCATCGAAAAAACACAGAATAATAACTTGGTTAAATTTTCAAACCTATATTCTCAATTCTCAGTAGTATTAGATAATGAAACCTCAAGAGGTTATTTAGAGGAAAGAAATAACAAAATTTGTTGGGATGAAAACCTCAACAACACTATTTGTAATTAACGTTTCGATGCGTGTTTAATATTTCTGATTAAACCTTCGTATTTAGTTCTTTTAACTGGGCTTCCCTCAAATAGAATGTCAAATTGATCTTCATTTAGATTCTGCCATTCCTGATATCCCATATTTGTAACTCGTTCTCTAGGAAATAAATCTTCATACTTAGCTAGTGTAGCTCTCGAATTCCAAGGACACACATCTTGGCAGATATCACAGCCGAAAATCCAGCCGCTCAAATCTTCACCTTGGTCTTTGATGAAATCTCCACGATGCTCAATGGTCTGATATGAGATACATTTGCCCGCATCAACTCGGTAAGGCTCGTAAATTGCATTTGTAGGGCATGCATCAATGCAACGTGTACAAGAGCCACAATGATCTGTTTTAGGTGCATCATAAACCAAATCAACATCTAGAATAATCTCCCCAATAAAAAAGTATGAGCCAATTTCTTGGCTTATAAGATTAGAATGTTTGCCAATCCAGCCAAGTCCAGCTCGTACAGCCCATGCTTTATCCAGGACTGGAGCTGAGTCAACAAAGAACCGCCCTTCAATTTTACCAACAGTCTCTTCTATAAATTGATAAAGTAATTTAATCTGTTTTTTTACAACTTTATGATAATCTCGGCCAAGTGCATATTTGGCAATTTTTAATTCACTTTTTTGTTGAATTTTTTTGTGGGAGGGGTGATGATAGCTAGTAAGGACTGATATAACTGTTTTAGCACCTGGAACAAGTAATGTTGGGTCTGTTCTTTTATCAAAATGGTTATCCATCCAACTCATAGAAGCATTTCTTTGTTGGTTTAACCACTCTTCGAGCCTCCGAGCTTCTGGTTCCATAAAACCAGCTTTTGCGAATCCGCAAGCCTCAAAACCAAGATCTAATGCCTTAGACCGGATTTTGGAGGTAAGCTCTGCTGAGTTCATAATATGTAAAAAAATTATTTAGGCTGAACAGGCACAAGTTTATCGCCTTTCCATTGAAGTTCTTGCAAAGCTCCGTCAATCATTCGTACCGTACGGAAAGGGTATTTTTTCACTAGTGCATAATCATGAGTTACCATTAAAACAGCCATTCCACGATTGTTAATTTGTTTAAGAAGATCCATAATATTTTTACTAGCAACTGGGTCAAGATTTCCAGTTGGCTCATCTGCAAGGAGAATACGAGGCTCATTTGCTAATGCACGAGCAATAACCACACGTTGTTGCTCTCCACCAGAAAGTTCATCAGGCATATGCTTACGGCGGTGGCTAAGACCAACCATTGTGAGTACTTCAATGACACGTTGTTTAACAAACTTTGGTTTTTCGCCAGTAACTTGCAAAGCAAAAGCAACATTGTCGAAAACGTCTCGGTCTTGCAAAAGTTGGAAGTCTTGAAAGACAATTCCTAGTCTGCGACGTAGCATCGGAACTTCTTTTAAACTGATTTTATTTACTGGGTAATCAGTAACTCTAACCGAGCCCGAATCGGGGACAATATCTCTATAAAGAAGTTTTAGGAAAGAGCTTTTACCAATTCCGGTAGCACCTATTAAATAGGTAAACTCACCATTATGGAGTTTAAAGTTGATATTTTTGAGAATCGGACGATGCTCAAAATTCAAACTAACATTTCTAAGTTCTATTACTGCTGTGTCTGACATCTAAGTACAATGGTTACTCTTGAGCTTTGTTCATCTGCATTTAGCAGTTCAAAGTCGCCATACTTGGCAACTAGATGATAGGAGGTTTGTTCCACAATTGACAACATTTCCTGTAAGGAATATATACGCTGTTCATGAACTTCTTTAAGTTCTTGAATCACTGTTTTTCCATCATCGGCTAAT
Source organism: Balneola sp. (assembly GCA_048267905.1). Taxonomy (GTDB): domain Bacteria; phylum Bacteroidota; class Rhodothermia; order Balneolales; family Balneolaceae; genus Balneola. The sequence goes on along the minus strand of JBLWWM010000001.1, from coordinate 750,984 downwards.
TCTTCAATCTCAAATTCGTTATAATGCATTCTGTTCTGATGATCATAGCGACTAGTTCTGAAAAAACGAAAATTTCCAGAGGTTGCTTCTTCATTATTTAGATAATCTACAGCTTCCATAGAATTTTTTGGAGTTGAAAAATCAAAAATAAGAAGTCCTCCAGGCTTTAGAACTTTATGGCATTGGTTGAGCATAGTTAATATATCTTGCTCACTATGTAGATAGTTTACACTATCGAAGAGAGAATAAATGGCATCGAAAGAATCCTCAATGTCGATATTCAGAAAATCCATTGGCCTAAATGCAACGTTTACATCTGCATTTTTTGCTTTTATTGCTGCAATTTCGACCATCTCTGACGATAAATCAGTAGCAGTAATAAAATAATACCCAAACTCGTCTAGAGAGATGGCTACAGAGCCCGTTCCGCAGGCTAATTCCAATATTTTTTCTGGGTAGGGATGATGAAGTTGAAGAATCTCGTCGATATAATCCGCCCAAGAATCATAATCTACGTCTTCCATCAAACGATCGTACAAAGGTGCTAACGAAGTATAAATATCGGCCTTATTCATGAATCAACTTTTTTTGAGCTAACTTCACCGCCAAATTGTAAGCTTGCTTGAAGGAAGACGGATCTGCGACTCCATTTCCAGCAATATTGAAAGCCGTACCGTGATCTGGGGAAGTTCTAATAATTGGAAGTCCTGCCGTAAAGTTAACGCCATCTCCAAAAGAAGCTAATTTAAAAGGAGCGAGCCCTTGATCGTGATACATAGCAAGCACTGCATCATATTTTTCATAAAGTTTCTGGCCAAAAAAACCATCAGCAGGGAATGGGCCTTCAACTTCTATACCTTCTTTTCTTGAGTTCGTGATTGCAGGCTTTATAATTTCAATTTCTTCCATTCCAATCACTCCACCATCGCCTGCATGTGGATTGAGGCCAAGAACAGCAATACGAGGAGTTTGAATTAAAAAATCTTCAGTAAGGCTTTTATTTAGAACTTTTAGTCGTTCAATAATAACTTCCTCTGTAATAGCGTCAGCAACTGCTCGAATGGGAATGTGAACTGTAGTAAGTGCTACTCTTAAATGCTTATTAACTAGCATCATTAATACAGAGCTAGTATTAGTCTTTTCGGCTAGAAATTCAGTATGACCAGGAATTATATATCCAGCTTGGTTAACAGCTTCTTTCGAAATTGGAGCAGTTACCATTGCATTAATCTTTTTGCATAAACAAAGATCGATGGCTCCCTCAATGGATTTCATTGCAACTAAACCGCCTTCCTTATTTTGTACGCCAGGAGTAGGCGTAAAGGTGGTGCTAAATGAATTTGTATATACATTAATGGTTGATGATTTTGCTTGCTGAAGCTCTGAAATCTCATTAAGCTCTATTGATAGACCAAGCAAGTCTTTATAATACTCTAGAATATAAGTAGGAGCAATAATAACAGGTTTTGATTGCGAAAAATCAATATCACTAAGGCCCTTGAGAATAATCTCAGGGCCTATGCCATTACAATCTCCAAGTGATATGCCGATAGTTGGTTTCATCAAGCTTAAGGTACTGCTAAAGCTTTAAAAACGCATTGTCATTCTTTACCCATTAGTATGAAATCTGAAAAACCGGTGCCTTTTTCAAACACAAATGTTCTATCCGCATACTTCCAAGTTTCAAGAACTCTACCTTTAGATGGAAATTGACGCTCTGTCGAGATTGGTGGGCCGTATTTTATATACACATTTCCTCTGTCTGTATCTTGACCATCAGGATGCTCGGGATTTCTGAACTCCTTAAAAGCATAATCAACACGTCTGTAATATTCGGTCATTAACTCGTTGTATTCTGTGTCTGGAGAGGGATCTTTACTTGCCCAGAATTCTCGGAACTTAGTTTCTTTTTCTTGATTATTCCCTTTTCTAAGAGCATCAACAGATTTTTCAGGAATGATAAACTTGAGCATTTCTAGTGCAATATCTACATTCAATAGACTAGGTGGCATGTCTGGCCAATATGAACGTATAACCCTTGATGCAAAAGGTTTGGCGGCGCCTACTTTCTTCACTTCAATTTTATACAATGAATTCTCTAGCTTATTGTTTGGAATGTTAACCAATGCATAAGTGAAAGGCGACGAATTTTTTGTAAGAATAAGCGAAGGTTCCGAGCTTTTATCAAAGGTGAGATTCGCATTATCATAGATATTACTTTTGCTAACTGTAGTTTTAAAAACAGATTCTTGATTGGTAGTATCTTTTTTTCCAATATTTGCTTTAAACATCTCTACGGAATACTCTGCACTGGCGTCAAATTTGGGGATACGAATTAACGTGTGGAAATCTTTTCCATAAATCACATTATTACCCATATTGAGAAGTATAAGTGATTTATCTGAATTGGAATCTTGAACAGTCTTTATAAGGTGAATTTCACCATTTTCCTTTGTGGTTAAATTTTCAATTTTTATATTTCGCCGCGTTGAGTTTCTGTCATTAGTCTCCTCCATCATACTTAGTTGTAGTAGATAATTATATAAACCAGGTGTTAAATCAGCGGTTAAAATTCCTGAGGTATAGATTTTATTTGATTGAGTATCGTCAAAAGTTTTGGCAAACATAGTGTCTTGCCAAGCGTCTCTATAAACAGATGTTGTAATGAATCCATCTTTTTTCTTTAATGCTCCATTAAAAATTTCTGAGTTAATTCGAGCCGTACTAAAAAATTCATAGCCTTTTGGTTGGTTCAAGTTATTTTCAAAATGAATTTTCTTAAAGGGCAGGAAATTATTATCCATGCGAAAAACGAATCCGATAGTTGTAGTACTGTCGGTATTGCCAGGAATGGTGACCTCATCAAAAAAGAATACTGGTGAAGAAGCCCGATTTACAAGCGATGCATAGTTAACTTGTCTTCCTCGGCCTCTTTGTTGCGCGAACAACGGAGCTGAAATAAAGAAGACAGTGAAGAAGGTGAATAGAACTTTTATCATTGGAAACGGGTTTTAAATTCAATTACATCAATATCGCAATTTCAATAATATAAAATGCCTATTTTCAACGTGCGAATTAGAATAGGTATTATAATTTAAATGATTTTTCTAAAAATATGAGCAAAACAACTGGAAGCGCTACCAATCATTGGCTACAACAAATTATTGATGAGATTAATGCCCAAGAAAAAGAGATTAAGTTAGGTGGTGGTTTATCTAGAATAGAGAAGGAACATTCGAAGGGAAAGTTAACTGCGAGAGAACGTATCGGCTTGTTAACTGATAAAGGCAGTGACTTTCAAGAGCTTAATTTATGGGCTGGTTTTGAAATGTACGAAGAGGTTGGTGGTTGCCCTTCAGGTGGTGTAATTACAGGGATTGGTGTTGTTAGTGGGCGAGATTGTATGATTGTAGCTAACGATGCCACTGTAAAAGCTGGAGCTTGGTTTCCAATAACAGCCAAAAAGAATTTGAGAGCGCAAGAAATTGCAATTGAGAATCATATTCCTCTTATATATTTGGTAGACTCTGCGGGCGTATTCTTACCTATGCAAGACGAGATCTTTCCAGACAAAGAACACTTTGGACGAATGTTTAGAAATAATGCGGTTATTTCTGCAAAAGGAATACCTCAAATAGCAGCTATTATGGGAAGTTGTGTTGCCGGCGGCGCTTACTTACCCATTATGAGTGATGAAGCCCTTATAGTTGATGGAACAGGGAGTGTTTTTCTTGCTGGAAGTTATTTAGTAAAAGCAGCTATCGGCGAAACCGTTGATAATGAGACTTTAGGGGGGGCATCTACTCATACCGAAATAAGTGGCGTTACTGATTATAAAATGAAAGATGATGAGGAATGTCTGCAGACCATACGAGATTTGATTGACAAATTCGGGCCTTATAAAACAGCGGAATTTAACCGAGCTGCTGCAAAAGAGCCTGCTAGACCCGCATCTGATATTTTTCAGATTCTGCCAGAGTCGAGAACGGCCCCTTATGATATGAATGAAATTCTAGAATGTATTATTGATGCTGATAGTTTTACCGAGTTTAAGAAAGGCTATGGGCAAACTATTATAACAGGCTATGCTCGCATTGATGGATGGAGTGTTGGAATTGTAGCAAATCAGCGCTCAATTTCGAAAACTAAGCAAGGGGAGATGCAAATTGGAGGTGTTATTTATTCTGATAGTGCGGATAAAGCAGCTCGGTTTATCATGAATTGTAATCAGAAGAAGATCCCTCTAATATTTCTACAAGATGTTTCAGGCTTTATGGTTGGAAAACGAAGCGAGCATGGCGGGATAATTAAAGACGGAGCAAAAATGGTAAATGCAATGAGCAATAGCACGGTTCCGAAAATCACTATTGTTATTGGGAATAGTTATGGCGCTGGTAATTATGCCATGTGCGGAAGAGCTTATGACCCCCGATTTATGTACGCATGGCCAACAGCAAAAATTGCGGTTATGGGTGGAGCCTCTGCTGCAAAAACATTGCTTCAAATTCAAGTTGCGGCAATGAAGAAGAAAGGGCAAGAAGTTAGTGAAGAAGACCAAGAAACGCTTATGAAGGAAATTACTGAGCGGTATACAAAGCAAACGGATGTGCGATATGCAGCTTCAAGAATTTGGGTTGATGGCATCATTCACCCTTTAGAAACCAGAGAACGAATTTCTAAAGCTTTAACTTGTGCGAATCTAAATCCAGAGATTGAAACATACAAAACAGGTGTACTTCAAGTGTAACTATAGGTCGCTAGATGTAAATAATATATTGGTCCAGTCTAAGAGAATAAAACGGTTTTTATCTCTATCAACGATATTATTAATACCAAATTCTCTTATAAAAGATCCCGCACTATATACGTTTTGGATATTCTCATACTTGAAAAAACGAGTGGCATAATTTACTTCAAATCCAGAAAGAGAATCTGGATAAGGTGTAAGACCAGAGTCTGGAAATGAAAACTCTGTGAAATCATAATTTTGCTCTAACGAGTCAAAAAGCTGAGTGTAAAGTGTATCAGCACCAAATTCTGTACCAGAAAATATGGCAAAAGATGATTCAGGATATTTCCAGTATTTAGTATTGTTGGGCTTAGAAAAGGTGAAAATTTCATCTTGTGTTATTACCATCGTAGAATCTGAAATGGTGAGTTTGTATGTATCTTCTGAATCTTTGTACTTGATATTCAAATCGTACGTGCCATTATTTTGATATAAAGGAACAATAGATGAGGCTGGGGAAGAACTTCCAGAGCAGGAACTATTTGCACGATACCCACGAAGTGTGATAGTAATAGAAGTAGTAGTTGTTTCTAGATATTGATAAAGAAGATTGTTATTACAGGAAAATAATTCATTAGTATAAAATCCAATAGCAGGAATTGGGTAAGAGTTGGAGTATTGGTAGTACTCGCCTACGGTAAAATTAACGCCACCATTAATAGACTTTAAATCGTCTCCTCCCAAATCACATGATGAAATAGATAGGCATATAAGCCCTAAAAAAAGTAAAGAAAATTTGTTCAGTGTGTTCATATTCATAATAAGTGTAGAGTGCTGAAACAGTATTGTTTCAAAATAAGAGAATAATTAATAGAAGCCTTAAAACAATTGACTCTAATTTCGTATTTGTTGAGCTTCTTAGATGAGATATAAACTCACAAAAGGGAGTAATTTTCGAAGGCTAAATGAGGAAGCGAGCTTCACGCTTATCGACTTCATGGTGCTTTTTGCTTGTTTTCTTTTTGGAATCTTCTTCGCACTATTTTTATGGATGTTTGCTGCAGCTGTATTTATCAAGCTTTTTACGAGTCACGACTTCGTACTTGATACCGATAGTTACCAAATTAAACATTCATTAAGAGTATTTAGCTACTTTAGATTCGGAAGAAGAACTATTTCATTTGAAGAGGTTCAACAAATATTACTTTCAAATCAGGATTCAGGTAAAGCCCTCGGTGAACGCGGATTAACAACAAAGGAGTGGTACACACTTGACATCGAAACCAAAGACCGGCCCATAAGAATTGCACGTGTAGAAGCCGATGAGTTGGAAGAACTCCATGAGTTATTTATAGAGTTAGAAGTATATTACGAACAATATTTTCAGTTTCAGATATTCGTAGTTGAGGTGTAAGATTTACGTCATTCCTATGGATGTATGAACCTAGAGCTACTAATCAACACAACCTTCACTATCAATCTCGATTTCGGGCATTCGCTGCGAGATGACTGATGGCTTTTAATTACGATTAAATCAAAACAACGGTTTTAATCTAACTCAGTTAACAAATCATGGATATCAAGAGCATTGGTATACATTTCTATGGAACCATCGGTTTTAAGAGACCATGATTCTCGAGGACGATCCCAGTATAATTCAACGCCATTTTCATCTGGATCATTCAAGTACAACGCTTCTGAAACACCATGATCACTAGCTCCCGTTAGTGGATATTTAGCATCACGAATTCGAACGAATATCTCAGCAAGGTCTTTTCTTTCAGGGTATAGAACTGCCGTATGAAACAACCCAACACTTTGAGGATTAGATGGTGGCATTCCTTTGCTTTGCCACGTGTTTAATCCGATATGATGATGGTATCCACCTGCCGAAATAAACGCAGCTTGTGTTCCGTACATTGTAATCAACTCGAAACCTAGTAGCCCACAATAGAAGTTGAGCGAACGTTGTATATCGGCAACTTTTAAGTGTACATGACCAATTCTAGTTTGAGAAGGGATTATGTATTTATCGGACATTACAGAACCTACTATAAGATGTGATTTAGTTTTATTGCCCAAAGTAACAGTTCTACTAGCCTAAATAAATAGAGCTATTCTAGCGTTTAGAAAACATCCTCATAAAAAAAAGCCCGAATGTAAACACTCGGGCTTTTAAATTTAAACAGATAAGATTAAAGAATAATCATAAATCAGTTAGCTCTGGAGGAATTTAAATTCCATCGATAATTGCGTTTAGTGTAGTACTAGGACGCATCGCTTTTGCTACGATTATTTCGTTAGGCTGATAGTAGCCTTCGATATCAACTGGATTACCTTGAACACTAATTAACTCTTCGTTAATAACAGCTTCGTTACTCAATAAAGCCTCTGCAACAGGTGAAAAAGTTGCTTTTAAGTCAGCGTCGTTATCCTGATTTGCTAAAGCTTCAGCCCAATACATCGCTAAGTAAAAATGACTTCCACGGTTGTCAATTTGACCAACTCTACGTGCAGGCGATTTGTCATTTGCTAAGAATTTTGAAGTGGCAGTATCCAACGTTTCTGCCAATACTTTTGCTTTAGCGTTACCAAAGGTATCACTCAAATGCTCAAGAGAAACTGCAAGTGCTAAAAACTCACCTAGAGAATCCCAACGTAAGTAATTTTCTTCTACAAACTGTTGAACGTGTTTAGGAGCTGATCCACCGGCACCTGTTTCAAACAATCCACCACCTTTCATCAATGGAACAATAGAAAGCATTTTTGCGCTAGTTCCAAGCTCCATAATAGGGAAGAGGTCGGTGAGGTAATCACGTAAAACATTACCAGTTACAGAAATAGTCTCTTTGCCAGCTCTGATACGTTCTAGTGAGAAAGCCATAGCATCTTGTGGCGCCATGATATGAATCTCTAGTCCGGTAGTGTCGTAATCAGCTAAATAAGTACGTACTTTTTTGATTATTTGAGCATCATGAGCTCTGTTTTCGTCTAACCAGAAAACCGCAGGTGAACCAGTTGCTTTAGCACGATTCACAGCTAATTTAATCCAATCTTTTACTGGCTCGTCTTTAACTTGGCACATTCTCCAAATGTCGCCAGCTTCAACTGCATGTTCAAGTAAAGTAGATCCTTTAGTGTCAACTACACGAACACTACCATTTGCAGGAACTTCAAACGTTTTATCGTGAGAACCGTATTCTTCAGCTTTTTGGGCCATTAAACCTACATTCGGCACTGTTCCCATTGTTGTTGGATCAAAAGCACCGTTTTTCTTACAATCTTCAATTACCACTTGGTACATTGTCGCGTAGCTGTTATCTGGAATCACAGCGATAGCATCTTGAGATTTTCCATCTTTATTCCACATTTGTCCACCATTTCTAATCATGGCTGGCATAGATGCATCAATAATTACATCACTTGGAACGTGCAAGTTGGTAATTCCTTTATCGGAGTTTACCATCGCTACATCAGGACGAGTGGCATAACAGGCAGCGATATCAGCTTCAATTACAGCTTTTTCGTCAGATGGAAGTGTTTCGATTTTAGCTACTAAATCACCAAAACCATTCTTAACATCTACGCCAATTTTTTTGAAAGTAGCAGCATGTTTTTCAAATACGGGAGCAAAAAATACTTCCACGCCATGACCGAAAATAATAGGGTCAGAAACTTTCATCATGGTTGCTTTCATATGAAGTGAAAACAACACGTCTTCTTTCTTAGCATTCTCTACTTGTTCTGCCAAAAAGCTAACGAGCGCTTTTTTATTCATCACGGTAGCATCGATAACTTCTTTAGGAAGTAGCGCAGTTTTTTCTTTTAAAATCGTAATAGATCCGTCTTCAGATACATGCTCGATACGAACCGTGTCATTATCTTCAACTAACACAGATTTCTCATTAGAGTAGAAATCGCCACCCGTCATTGTTGCTACGTGCGACTTAGAGTCAGCACTCCAAGCACCCATCGAATGAGGATTGGTACGAGCATATTCTTTAACAGCTTTAGGCGCTCTACGGTCAGAGTTCCCTTCACGTAATACAGGATTTACCGCACTGCCTTTAATTTTGTCGTAACGAGATTTTGCTTCTTTTTCTTTATCGTTTTGCGGTTCTACAGGATAATCGGGGAGAGCATAGCCTTGGCTTTGCAATTCTTTTATAGCAGCCACTAGCTGTGGGATTGAAGCACTAACGTTTGGTAGTTTGATGATGTTAGCTTCTTCAAACTGCGTAAGCTCACCTAATTCAGCTAAGGCATCAGAGATACGTTGGCCTTCGTTTAAATACTCAGGGAAATTAGCAATAATCCGTCCAGCAAGCGAGATGTCACGAGTTTCTACCACCACGCCAGCCGCTTTTGTAAAAGCCTGAACCATTGGGAGAAAAGAGTAAGTGGCCAAAGCTGGAGCTTCGTCTGTTTTTGTATAAATAATTTTAGGAGTATCTGTTGCCATGCGTAATCTAAATTAGGAGTGAATCTCCAAGCCAAGAAGTGGTTAAAGCACCACAAATTCAGCCCAAAAGGAGTAATTGAATTAGGACATGAAGTTTACAAAAAAAGGAGCTCCTTAGACAGCCTAATTATGAAAGAATAACGAGAGGGTATAAGCTATTTAAGTCCGGTGAATATTTACAAATTAACTAGGGAGAAATAAACATTTAGTCTACGCTTAAGAGTATAGACTCATAGCTATTAGTTTTTATTCCAATTAATCCAGTTTTAGTTTCGCCTTGTTGAATAGTGGTCCCATTGATGTTAAATTCTAATAACTCTTTTTTGAATTGTGAATTTCCCATTCTGGAGATATGCATATTTATGCCAGCAATACTTGGACCAACAGCAAGATCGATTGGGTAAAACTGGGCTTTCTTGCCGCCTCTAAAATTTTCTATTGGTACTGGTATTAAGAATAAATAAAGAAAGTATTCGAGAGTTCGTTGTTTTAAGGATTTAAATACGTGCTCACTCTCAAGTATTGTAAACTCACTTCCATCACCGTAGACCAGCTTTATGTCTTTCCCAAATACAATATCTCTTTCTGAGTTGTTAGTAATCTTAACCGCTACAACTTTTATACCTTTGTTGATTTCCTTATTAGCATATTTCTGATTCAACAGGTCATACTTAAACTCTAGAGTTACTCCATTTTTGATATCCATTGATTTATAACTAAGATCTTCCGGATGTATCACTGTGTAGCTAGAAGCACAGCTGCTTAAAGTGAGGAGGGCGAGCAAAAGTCCAATATGCAATAAATTCATTTCTTGAAATTTAAAGTATTCGAATCTCTTATTAGTATCCCTAATATTATTAAATAAAAGGAGAGAGTAAATGTCTTGTTTTAGATAAGGTTGAAATAATAGTAACCTCACAAAGCTATAATAAGAGGATGGTTATAAGGACCAAAACCCGTGAATTCTTCAAAATAAACTTCCCATTAGCGGGTAATAGTTAATCAGTTACAAAGCGCTGCTTCTTAGAACTCCACACACAACTTACTTACTAAGAATATGTGCCATTCAATTTTACTTTAGGGATGGAAAGCTCAATCTCGAAGAATGGTATAGAGGTATTCGCCCTGATTAGATAGTCTTTTTAGATAGAAAAATTAGTCACTTAAATAGTTTGAATAATTAAGTGTGATATAAAATATTGTTCTCGAAGAGAATAATAGCATAAAAGAAATGTCATGGGGAATATAAGAATTACAAAATATTTTAGATGGATTTTAGGTGCGGTATTAGCTGTAGCTGGAATCTTAAAAATCATAGATCCAGAGAATATGATTGAGGTACTACTCTTTTTTGGAGTATACCCAGAAAGTACGGCTAAGTTTTTAGTGTACGCCGCTGCTACAACAGAAATTATACTCGCCATGTACTTATTTAAACAAGTACAAAAGAAACTTATACACTTTCTTGTTGCACTGCTGTGTGGCTTTTTTCTATTGATAGCTGTAGTTGGGTATAGCAATGGCTGGGAGTTTGCTTGTGGTTGTTTAGGACGGTTTTCGTTTGGAAGATTTGATTTTCCGATGGTATTAAGAAATGCGGTATTGGCAGGAATGTCTGGATGGATGTACTACCAAACCAAGAAAGAAGTGAAGCTCGGAGTGAGCTAACTAACAAACAATAACAAATGGAGATAATCATGAAGATTAAGAATTATATCAATCAATTTGTAGCAATTTTAACTGTTGTTACTCTTGTAAGTGGATTCCAAATAAGTACTAACGATGGAATGGTTAATACTTTTGAATCAGTAATCGGCATTGAAGAAGCCTATGCAGGCCCTTGTGGACGAAGAGGGTGTGTTGGAAAGGTTGGATACTGTACAACTTATGTGATTCTCGAAATAGGTGGCGTACAAATGTTAAGACATTGTGATGGCGAGAAGAAAAATAAAGATGATGAGTTATCAATTGAAGGATAATCAAACTTAAATGGTGCCCAATGAGTGGGTACCATTTAATATTTAAATTAAAGTTTAATGAAATATTAAAAACATGAAGAAGATATGTCATTATTCGACGTTAACCATCTTATTAATAAGTACAAACTTGAGATCTCAGGATAGGATATTTAAGGATGTTGAACTTGCTAAGTCGAAAGAAGTAATGTTATCTGATTACGGTATTTATGAACCAGCTCTTCTGTCAGTAAATGATAGAGGTGACTTAGTTATATTTGATTATAGTGAGTTTAAAATTGCCTATACCTCTATTGATGAACTGGACTTTAAGTTGTTCGAGCGAGGAGGTAGAGGACGTGGTCCAGCAGAATTTCAGATGGTCAAGGACTTAAAACTTGATAATGAAGGAAATATATATTTAACCGATCGAGATAAAGGAACTGTCGTGCAATGGAATACGGATGGTGAATTTATAAAAGAGTTTAAGCCTAACAAGAACTTACCATCTCCAGCTAGATTAACTAGGTGTCCTAATGGCACTATTTATGTGCTTTCCGATCAGTACGGGAAAAAAGGCATATTCCATAGAGTGAGTGAAGAAGGAAAGCTACTTAATTCTTTTTTTAAGATAAAATCATTTGAAAAAAGGTTCCCATACTATACTGATGGTAGGTTGAGCTGTGATGAAAATGAATACCTGTACCATGCCCCTCTGTATATAAATGAAATAAAGAAATTTAATACCAAAGGAGAGATCATATTTGAAATTCCTGTTTATGGTTTTGAAGAGAATGAGAACATAATGATAAAAGATGGGCGATTTTATGAACCAGCATCAGATGTTAGAAGAGCTACAGGTGATATTATTGTGCGCAATGGAAAAATGATTGTAGGCTATTCAGGAAGAAAAGATATGAATTCTAAACTTTTGGATGTGTACTCCTCAGAAGATGGTAAGTATGAGTACTCAATTGAAGTACCGTATCTCTTTAATGAAGTTGCAGTAACTAGTAAAAATATCATTCTTTTTAGAGAGAGTACCAGCGGTGAGTACTACATAACAGTGTTCAATTACAATGGTATTTAATTTTCATTATGCAATAGAATAATAATGGAGTACAGAATATAATTGAACATTAAGATAGGGTGAGGTTAAACATGAAAAAAAATCTTCTAATATTCGTAGGACTTATTGTTTGGTCACTCTTTGTAGTAAATAATGCCACCGCTCAAGATATTGAAAACTCAACAATGAAAAGAGAGTTTAAAGAGGTTCTTAAAGAGGAGTGGAGGTTTGTTCCTTCTGAGTTTGAATTATTCCGCGCAGAAATTTACACTATAAACAATAGTCATAGTGCCTTGTATGTGTTTGACTATACCAAGAAAAATTTATTTGAACTGTCTATAGAAGGTAGCGAAATTGTGGATATGGAAGCTATTGGGAACGGTCAAGGGTCTGGACCTGGTGAGTTTAGAAACCCCGCTGATATGTGTGTTTCTATAACTTCAAAAGGAGAGAAGCTAGTAGTTATAGATTCTGATTTGGCAAGAGTTTCCATATGGGATGTAACTTCAGGGAAATTTGAAAAGAGCTTTAACCCAAAGAAATTTTCACCATCAAGGGTAAGCTGTACTCCCGATAAAATATTCTTATATAATGCAACTGGATCAAAGAATGGTGATTACCTGATTTATAATTTTGATAAAGAATTAATAGCAGGAATAAAGGATAATAGAAAGAAGAGGAATACTTTTTTAGATGCAGGTGAAATAGTAGCAGACGATTCGTTACTATTTTTTGCGTCAAAAGGTAGGTCCGAACTAAAAAAATTTAGTCTCATAGATAATGCGTTTGAGCTGAGTAATAGTTTGGTTGACGCTATTGTTGAAAATAAGACCGATATCAAAGAGGATAAAAAATCAAGAACTGAGAAAAGAAGCTAAGATTTCAAGTACCAAACAAGAGGTATTGGAGAATTCGGGAATTCTATACTCGTTTTATATTCAGGAGAGAAGAACGGGCATGGTAATACCATCGACTTTTATAATAAACGTACATTAGCCTATGAATTTTCTGTACAACTGGAGTTCTGGAGTATTTCTATGAATGTTCAAGGAGACAGAATTATTTTAGATTCTTACTATAAAGATAGAAAAGAGTACATGTTTATGTCGTACAAAATAGAGTTAGAGGAATAGGGTTTAATGTTTTAAGAATAGATAAAATCCTAATGAGTGATTAGTTAAGAGTGAAGCAATCTCAATTGATGTTATTTAATTATAGATAGAATAGAGAAAGTGAGCCACATTACCTTAAAAAGAACTATAGGATTAGTGCTATTTGTTTCAGTAATCTATTCGGTTGTAATGATAAAACCATTTAAAGTAATGACAAACTCTATGGCCGATGTTATTCAGCCAAACGATTATGTGCTGATTTATAAGAGTATAACCAATACTGTCCTTGAAAAAGGTGACATTGTAGCGTTCCATAAATCAGCAGAAGATTCAATTACATTTATAAAGAGGGTTGCAGCAGTTCCTGGCGATACAGTTTATGCTTTCCGCTATGAATTAATTGTTGATGGGATGAGCATTCCACATGATCCAATATTTGAGATGTTAGTTACCACTGATGAAGACAACGAAATGAGCTATTCTTCTAGAAGGTATTTTGAGTTTCTCATCCATCAAATGGATAGAAAAGATAGCCTAATTCTACAGGTTTCTAATATTATTGATAATGGAAACGGGCTTGTAGTTCCAGATGGTGTTTTCTTTATGGTGGGCGATAATGCCTATGAAAGCATGGATAGTCGATTTTGGGGATTTATACCCCAAAAACAAGTGCTAGGTAGAGTAATAGCAATATTTTAAAGAAAATTTGATTTTTAATGGAAAATATATTTCATTAGTTGTAGGGTAAGTAAAAACAACACAAAAGAGTAGTACCTATTTTGGAAGGACAATAACTATAGCTTAGGGTAAATGTAAATTTATAACCTAAAATTTAGAATTATGACACCTCCAATAAATGATGCAGTAAAGTTCGCCATTCGTAACTTAAATCACATGTATTCGGTCGAGGAATGGGCCAAAGAATACGGATATTCAAACGCTAAGTCTTTCTCCAAATACTTCAGGAATCATTTTCATAAACGTCCTTCGAAAGTATTAATCCAGCTCAAAATTGAACATGCCCTAAAACTGTTGAGCTCAAAAAATTGCCAAAAAAATTATTGTATTGCACAGGAAATTGGGCTTCCCGATGAACAAGCTTTATACAAATTTTTTAAATATCATACGGGGTATAGTCCTAGCGATTTTAAAGATAACTTGCATCGCTATAGAGGCTAATTCTTGTTTGGCGGTTACTTAAAAGCTAGATAATGAACTAAAGTAATATTGGGTTTCTGTGTAATTACGAACTTAAAAAAGCTATATAAATTTTTAATTATACCCTAGTTTGAAACAAACTTGAGTCCAACAATAGAGCTTACAAGGGTTACTAAAAAAAAGATTCTCCAGAATGTGATGGGATCTTTAAATACAAAAATACCCATCAAAACAGTTCCAACTGCGCCGATACCAGTCCAAACGGCATAGGCCGTGCCAATGGGTAAACTCTGAGTTGCTTTTATAAGTAGTACCATACTAAAAGTAAGGCAAATAAAGAACGCACCATACCACCAGTAAACATCATTTCCAGTAGCTTCTTTAGCTTTACCAAGGCATGAGGCAAACGCTACTTCAAATAATCCAGCAATAATCAATAGAATCCAATTCATAAATAATCTATTTAGTTACTCGTAATTACGAGGACAATTCTCATGGGGATAAATATATAGATTTACATAACTTTAAATTGGAGTAGTTAATTATTTTATTGCAATAGGTTTATCATTACGACTCCACTCACTCCAAGAACCAACATACAGTTTTGGTATTTTAAACCCAGCGTAATTTATTGCTAGTAACGTATGGCAAGCTGTTACTCCAGAGCCACAATGTACTATAATGTCTTTACCTTCGTGATTAAATAGAGGTTCATATTTTTCTTTTAGTTGTGCAGGAGAAAGAAAAAGTCCCGTGTTGTCTAAGTTTTCAGTTAATGGGATATTGATGGCATTTGGGATGTGTCCTGCAATTAAATCGATAGGTTCAAAAACTCCATCATAACGTTCAGGGCTCCGTACATCAATTATGTAATCTTGTTTGGTTTGTGAGGAATTTTCTACTTCCGAAAGGTCGGCAGTAGGTAACTTCCATTTTTTTACTTTAAATTCATCTGAAGTAGTTACAGTTACAGTTGTTGAGTTTGTTGGAAAACCTATTTTCTCAGCCTCTTCTAGTCCCCCGTTTAAAACCTGTACTTTTTCCAAGCCTATGGATCTAAGCATCCACCAAAAACGAGCTGCAGCGTTTGAACCATTTTTGTCGTCATAAATAACAATATGACTTTCAGGTGAAATCCCAAAGCTTGCTATTATACGCGTAAAGTTTTCAATTCTTGGAAGAGGATGCCTGCCACCATTCGAAAAATTATTCTTTAATTGTGAAAGATGTGTATTCAGATCTATAGAAATAGCTCCATCCAAATGCTTATTCGCATATTTAATTCGAGAGTTCTCACCACTACTAGCGTCTACAAGAACCAAATTTTGAGATCTATATAACTGTAAGAGTTCTGAAGCTTGAATAATAGGAGGTAGGGTTTCTTTCATTTGTGGATTTCAAATATTTAGGAAATTAGGATGTAGCAAAAATTAGTTTTACTGCCTGATGGTACTTATTGGAATTAAATAGATTTATAGATTAATATAAACCCAACAAATGATCGAAAAATTATATTAAATAGCTTCTGAAAATCATATGTTTATAAAAATTTTAATCCATGCTTTTAAAAGACCGCTTAGTCTAATTTTAGCTTGTATGGGATTTTCGGGGTTTTTATTCTTCGTTTTTATAATAGCTAGTACAGGCTCCATTTATATTAATGCTTTAGACAGACTTGATGGAACAACGCTTTTAATGATTAGTGTTTTATTGATTAAAAGTGTTTGGGTTTATAGGAATTTGGCAGATCCGATTTCTTTTGGCAATTCTGTTGTTATAGTTTTAGCCTTCATATATATATTTGAGAGTATTTATAAATTTTTATTTTTTGATTGGTTAACTAACCCTGCAGATCTAAGAGTTCTATTATTACAAATTGGAACAGTTTCAGTAATTATGTTACCTATAGGGTATAAAAGTATTCAACTAACAAAACCAGTAATTGGTTTTTTAACTCTTTATAGTGCATTTATGTTTATATGGTGGATTTTTGGATATCCACAGATATTTGAAGATGTAGAAAATAGAGTGATATTTTTTGGAGCAGATCGTATTAATGTTACCCTAAATCAAGTTTTTATTTGGAACAGGGTTGCCAAATTATGGCTCTTTTTGGCTTTTGTATTTGCGATAAAGATAAATACTCGAAAATGACTTTACATCTTATGAATAAGGGCTAAATAGAGGTCTAGTAATTAACCATTTGCAAGTGCTTATGCTCTGAGAAGATATTTAAGTTCCAATCCAGCAAAATTTTAGATTGAAATGGGTTTTAGGATGAAACCGAAGGCAAGATTATGTATATTACAATGTGCAAAAAAGCCTTAGATGGCGTTCCGAGAAAACAAACCATAAAAACGAGGTAGAGTTATGATTAGACCTATGTTTGGTTTCCGCCCGAAGCCTAAGAAATTTGATTTACCATTGAGGTACTATGATCCTGAAAAGGAGGAGAGAGAGAGTAATAGAGAGCGTAGAAACATTAAGTTTGAGACTCATAACAGAGTACGGCCAAAGCAATTTTCTAGAGTAGTTTCGCTTGCTGTTTTATTAGGCCTAGTTGTATATATCATTTCACTTTTAAGCTGAGTTTAACCCTTGAGCGAGACGCGTACCCGCAATTCTATCATACATCAATTACCTCCAGAAATAAGTAATAAGATTGCCGCTGGGGAAGTTATTCAAAGACCTTCATCAGTAGTTAAAGAATTACTTGATAATTCCATCGACTCTGGGGCTGACTCAATAAAAATTATAATTGAGAGAGCTGGCCGTACGCTAATACAAGTTATTGATAATGGCTGTGGAATGAGTGAGGACGATCTTGTGCTTTGCTTTGAACGTCATGCTACTTCAAAAATCAATTCTGTAGAGGATCTATTTCGTATAAAAACATTGGGGTTTAGAGGTGAAGCAATGGCTTCAGTTGCTTCGATTTCTCAAGTGTCAGTTCGCTCAAAAAGAGCTGAAGACGAAAACGGCTGGGAATTTGAAATTTGGGGAGGTAAGGAAAAAGAGCCTATACCAGTAGCAACCGATAACGGGACTTCAATATCGGTTCGGAATTTATTTTTTAATGTACCAGCAAGGCGGCAATTTCTAAAAACGGATGTGACAGAGCTTCGGCATATTTTGCGCACCGTTCAATACGCAGCTCTGGCTAATACTGAGATTGCTTTTCAAATTATAGCCGACTCTGAAGAAATCTACAATTTACCAGCTCAATCGTTAAAAGAGCGTGTTACTACAATTTTTGGAGCCCCTTATAAAGCAAGTCTCATAAAATTCGAGGAGCAAACTAGTTATGTCCGTATTTTTGGTTTTGCTTCTGATCCCAAATTGGCCAAGAAAAGTAGAGGCGAGCAGTTTTTATTTGTAAATGGACGGCCTTTTCAACATCGCTATCTTACCCATGTGATTTTGAGTTTGTATGATGCATGGACTCGAAATAATGAATATCCATTTTACGCTCTATTTTTTGAAATTGATCCATCTAAGGTTGATGTAAATGTGCATCCATCTAAAATGGAAGTTAAATTTGAAGATGAGAGAAGTGTGATTCAGTTAGCTCGATCGGTTGTAAATCGAGCTCTTAATGCGCATTTCCAAGTTCCCAATATCCAGCCTGACGAGAGTTCTTATCTTAGCGACGACTTTGGAAAAGGATTTGATACAGGATTAAGTTTCAATAAACCCGCTTTGGGAACAAGAGATCAAACCGGATTTCATATCCCATCTAGAATTAATAAAAATTCTATAGAAGGCAATGGCGACCATTTTGCTGGTCAAATGTATGCAAGGAAAGATGGATTAAGTTCTAAGAGTGGTGCGGGGCTAGCTTTTTCTAGTTCTGAGTCAACATCAAATAAACCTTCAGAAAAAAGCTTTTGGCAGCTCCATAACACATTTATAGTTACCCAAACTAGAACTGGAGTTTGTTTAATTGACCAACACCTAGCTCATAAGAGAATTATTTTTGAAAAGGCATTAACTGCATCTGAATCTGCATTACCGAGTACTCAACAACTGCTTTTTGCTCAAACGATGGAGCTTTCGGCAAGTGATTATACATTGTTGAAAGAATTGCACCCAATTTTACAACGCATGGGGTTTTCAGTTCAGCTTTTAAGTGGAAATACAGCTATGATTAATGGAGTACCTGCCGATATAGAAATTGGTAATGAACAAGAGGTATTAGTTGAAATGCTCCATCAGTATCAGGATTTAGGGCAAAAATTACAACTAGAAGCGCGTGAAAAACTAGCAATAGCTTTTGCATCTAAGGCGGCTATACCTAGGGGGAAAAAACTAAGCGAGGAAGAAATGGAAGCTTTAGTAGACCAACTTTTTGCATGCGATCAACCTTATTTAGACCCTTTGCAAAAGCCTACAATAGTGTATCTTTCTCTTGATGAGATACAATCTAGGTTTAGGTAAACGTATGAATATTCTTGCTATCGAGCCTTTTTATAGTGGTTCACATAAAGCATTTCTAAAAGGATTAGAGAAACATTCCAGCCATAATATTATTCCGATAAAGCTGAATTATAAAGGCTGGAAATGGAGAATGCATGGAGATTCTGTTACTTTAGCTGAACTTACAAATGAGGTTGAAGAGGATATTGATTTACTACTCACCAGTAGTATGACCAATCTCCCTGCTTTTTTAGCACTTACAAATCCTCGCTTTGCTTTTACTCCGAAAATCATGTACATGCATGATAATCAGTTTACACGGCCTATTCCAGAAGGAGAAACCAGAGACTTAACATTTTGTTACATTAACTACTTAAGTATGTTAGTGGCAGATAAACTTTTATTTTCTTCAAAGTTCCACTTAGACGATTTGTTAGATGCTCTTCCAAAGTTTCTCAATAATTTCCCTGATGACAAGCACTACAAAACCGTAGATCAGATTAGGGATAAGAGCATTGTGATGTACCCCGGTTTAGATTTAAAGCATTTTGATAACCAACCAGATACAAGAGAGAATAATCCAAACCCAGTAATAGTTTGGAACCAGCGTTGGCAATTTGATAGAAATCCAGCAATGTTTTTTCGTGTTTTAAATCGACTAAACGATATTGACTTAAAGTTCGATTTAATTCTTGCAGGCGATAGTAAGCATGAAAAACCTGCAGAGTTTGAAAGGGCTTGGCAAAGGTATGGAACGCAAATTAGCCATTTTGGATATGTCGAAGACATTGAGAATTATAGCAAACTACTTCATTCTGGAGATATTGTAATTTCTACTGCTACTTACGAATTCTTTTGCACTCCAATTTTGGAAGCTATTTATTGTGGTTGCCATCCTTTATTACCAAAATCGCTTCATTATCCTGAGTTGATACCTGAGCACCTTAAAAAGCCTTTATTACATGCTCCAGTGCTTTATGAAACCGAAGATGAATTGTTCTACTTCCTCAGAGATTTGCTTTCCGCAAAGACGAAGTCTTTACCAAAATCGTCATTACAGACAATTAATAAACTTCTTGATTGGAGTCAAAAAATTAAAGATTACGACAAGTTATTCGAAAAAATGATTTCGAATTCATAAGGCTTTTAGATTTTAGAGGGATTCCACAAAAAGTAGAATCAATTGGTAGTAGTCTTCAAACTCGGTTAATGGGAGAGTCTCTGGTCGATCATATATATCGTGATAAGCTTTGATTCCACCTAATGTATAAATAAAGAAAGAGGGGACGTTTTTTTTGTCGAACATACAGTGATCGCTGTTACATGCAGCTCCCCTAATCTTGACCTCGGCTAATAAATTGTTATCGGAATTGATTTGTCTGAGCTGATTAAATTTTTCTTGATATACAGAACCATTCACAACTTGAATTCCATCTTCTCCAGTACCAGTTAAGTCAAAGTTGATAAGAAACTTTATCCTTGAGAGCTCAAATAGTGGATTTTCTGTAAAGTATTTCGATCCAAGAATACCAAGTTCTTCAGCTCCGAAAGCTATAAAAGCGGTTGTATATGTTGGTTTATTCTGAGCGTAATACTTTGCAGTATTCAATAACATTGCAACACCGCTAGCATTGTCATTAGCCCCATTAAATGTAGCTGTTTTGCCCATCATACCTAAGTGATCGTAATGTGCAACTAATACAATTAGAGAATCAGTATTTGTACCTTCTATATAACCAAGAACATTTTGAGTTTTGTATTTTTGATAGAACTTATTTTTTAGATTTACTTCAATATCTGTTAACTCTTCATTGAAAGCTTCAGAGCTAATCGTAAAGTGGGGTTTCGGATATACTGAAGTAGAGCCTGCCCAAGTGAGCTTATTATCAGTGAGAAAAATGGTTCCTTTTGAAGGATTGTTTTCGTGATACTTTAGAAAGCCAATTACAGCATTAATCCTGTCATTCTCTTCTTTACTGAATAAGTCCTTATCGTAAGGAGGAATGACGATAAACTTACCCGTGGTTTGAGATAGTTTTTCGATAAATACTTTCTCGTTTATCATTTCAGCCACACTTAATGAAACGGTGCTAAAAGAACCTTTTATGGAAGGTGATCCAGCGCCAACAAGAAAGTCTTTACCAGGAATAAGTTTTTTCCCGTTAAGTTTTAACGAAATTGCGTTAGGAAAGGTATTTACAGGTGTAGTAAAAGATTGATTATAATTATTAGAATACGGGAGGAGCCCAATTTTCTCAAATTCAGAACGGATGAACTCTGCAGCTAACTTATCTCCATTATCTACATAGCCACGCCCTTTGTATTTATCTGAAGCAAGCGTTCCAACCACTTCTTTTGCATACTCTAAGACTTGAGCAGAGCTTTTAAAGCTAATTATTAATAAAAAACTAAGAAGAAGGACTGATTTTTTCATTGTAGACCTTAATAAAGAGTGTTAAAAAAGGATGAGCGTGTTAGAAAGGAGCGTCTTCATCTGGCGCTACATTATGAGGGAGTGGAGGAGCATCCGCAGGGGTGAAATCACCACTACTAATTTCGTTCCCGCCACCGTTTCCTAAAAATGAATTTCCAGAATCAGAAGAGGTAAGGTTTTCGAAGCGAGCGTAATCTTTAATAAACTGATGCCATTTACTACCAACAGGTCCGTTACGTTGCTTTCCTATAATTACTTCGGCAAGGCCAGCAGTACTTTGTCCTTCTGGAGTTGTTGCAATTCCATAATACTCTGGGCGGTATAAAAACATTACAATATCAGCATCCTGTTCAATCGATCCTGATTCACGTAAATCACTAAGCTGTGGTCGTTTATCGCCGCCACGTTGTTCAACAGCTCTACTTAACTGCGACAAAGCAATAACAGGAACATCTAATTCTTTAGCAAGTGACTTTAACCCTCGAGAGATAGAAGCAATTTCTTGTTCACGACTTCCAGAGTCTTTTGCTGAGCCTTGCATCAACTGGAGATAATCCACAACAATCATTCCAATATTATGCTCACTTTTTAAGCGGCGACATTTAGTTCGTAATTCCATTAAGGTAATTGCAGGAGTATCATCAATAAACAAGTCGGCAGTAAAAAGTCTACCAGCTGCATCAATTAGATGTTTAAAGCTTTCGTCGTTTAGTGTTCCTTTCCGAGCTTCATCAGCACGCACTCTAGCTTCCATTGTGAGCAGACGTTGAACAAGAGACTGGTTCGACATCTCCAAAGAAAAGATAGCAACTGGAGTTTTAAGCTCTGAATCGGGGTGCATAGCTGCATTTCTTGCAGCAGTAAGTACAAAAGCTGTTTTACCCATAGAAGGGCGAGCCGCAATAATAATTAAATCTCCTTTTTGCCAACCGGCTGTCATCTGGTCGATTGCTAAACCAGAAGGAACTCCGGTGATACCGTACTTTTTGCCACGCATATCTTCAAGATACTGAAGTGTATCTTTTAAGATGTCTGAAACTGGTTGTGCAGCACTTCTATTTTTTTGATTGGCTAAGTCGAAGATTTTCTGCTCAGCATCATCTAAAACATCGTATGCATCACTAGTTGAATCGTAAGAGTCTTTTATTACATCAGTACAGCTAAGTATCAAATTGCGCTTTATCGCCTTCTCAGTGATAATTTGGGCATGATATTCAATATTTGCCGCAGAACTAACAGACCGTGTTAAATCTGATAAATATGTTGAGCCACCACAAACGTCTAGTAAACCACGGTCGCGAAGTTCGTTTTCAACTGTTAGTAGATCTAGGGGGTTATCACGTTCAAAAAGATTGGTAAGCGTCTCATAAATATGACGATGAGCTGGCTTATAGAAATCTTCGGGTTTCAACATTTGCAACGCGATAGTTGCTGCACCGTGTTCAATAAGCATAGCACCTAATACGGCTTCCTCAACTTCTACAGCTTGTGGTGGAACTCTGCCTTCTTGTTCAAGAAGAGCATTTACATCTTTCTTCTTATTGTTATTATATCCTGAACCGTTGTTTTTTGCCATAAAGTTAAAATAGCCACTTTCACTTCAGATGAAGAGAAATGAAATTCACTTTGATTAAAATTGTTTCGAAAAAGGAGCTTTTCAGATTAACTAAAGTAATTAATTACTGAAAACTAATTTTGAGTTGTTTTGAACAAACTATCCACACGATGTCAACAAAATTGTTAACAATTAGGATTATTAAGGCTTACCGCCTAGCTTATCATAACGTTCGCGCAGTAGCTGTACATCTTCCCAAGTAGGACGTTTCCAATTCGGATTTCTTAAGAGAGCAGCAGGGTGGTAGGTTGCCATTAACTCACGACCATGAAATTCGTGGAACTGCTGTCTCATGTCTTTTAAAGACATGTTATTTCCTAAAAGTGTAGTTGCGGAAATTCGCCCCACACAAAGTACCAATTTTGGATTAATAAGCTCTATTTGGCGTAAAAGATATGGAAGACTGCGTTGGCGTTCTTCAGGTTTCGGGTCACGATTATTTGGAGGGCGGTGTTTTAGAATATTTGCTATGTAAATATCATCGCGCTTAAAATTAATTGCTTCCATAATTTGGTCTAGCAATTTGCCTGCTCTACCAACAAATGGCTCGCCAACTTTATCCTCATTAGCTCCTGGAGCTTCGCCAACAATGAGTAAATCGGCATTTGGATTACCAACACCAAAAACGAGATTTGTATCTTCTAAATCAGTCCTAAGAACTTCTTCTTTCTCACAAAGTGTTTTTAATTCGTCTAAGGTTGAACACTGAGCGATTAAATCTGATTTAGAAGGCATAGAAATGGTTTTATCTTGAATTGAGGTAAATATTTGTGATGTTGAATTTTGAGTTGTTTCGGAATAAGAAATAGAAGGCTCTTCAGCGGTAACAGATTTAGGAGCAGACTCTTCTGTAGAATTTTGTGACTCAATGTTTGTTGAAAAATCACCATAAAGTTCTCGTTGTTGCTTAATAAGCTTTATTGAGCGTTCAATAAGTTCGTCGGGACTAAAAGAATCTGACATTAACCGATAAGCTCCTGAATAGTTTTTTGTTCGGCGATTACTTCGTTAGGGAGTTTTCCGAAATGGAAACCATCTTTAGAACGAACTCCAATTTCTACATTTATAATCGTATTTACTAAACGAGGGTTGAAAGGGGTAGCTACGCGAACGTAGTTATTTGTCCAGCCAAACATGAATCCATCTTTATTCTCTTCCTCGAATAAAACAGGACGTGTTTCACCTTCAAACCGAGCATCAAATTCAAATCGTTTAATCTCAGAAAGACGAC
The DNA here is from genome assembly GCA_048267905.1 of Balneola sp. Lineage (GTDB taxonomy): Bacteria > Bacteroidota > Rhodothermia > Balneolales > Balneolaceae > Balneola. Next base: position 726,803 of record JBLWWM010000001.1, on the reverse strand, counting down.
GAAGTTTATGAGTTCGTTTTTTCCTGTCTGGTTTGTCAACTATTGGAGCTAAGGTAAGGGCATGTGTATTTGGCCGTTCAGAATAAGTAAACACATGTAGGTAAGAAACATCAAGAGAGTTGATGAAATCGAATGATTCTTGGAATAGCTCTTCAGTTTCACCAGGATGTCCGGTGATTACATCCACACCAATACAAGCGTCTGGAATAAGTTTTCGAATTAACTCGACACGACCTTGATAAAGATCAGAACGATAGCGTCGGCGCATTGTTTTCAACATTTCATCTGATCCACTTTGTAGAGGGAGATGAAAGTGAGGTTGTAATTTCTTTGACTCAGCTGCAAAGTGGATAATCTCCTCGTGGAGCAAATTTGGCTCAATTGAAGAGACTCGTAATCGCTCGAGTCCATCAACATGTTCTAAAGCTTGAAGCATCTGAAAGAAGTTCTCGTCGGTGCCGTAACCAAAGTCTCCAGAGTTTACTCCCGTTATAATAATTTCTTGAAAACCTTCTTCCACTAATTGTTGTGCATTCCTGACAACGGTAGAAATTTTAGGGCTTCGGCTCGCACCACGTGCTAATGGGATGGTACAAAATGAGCATTTATAATTGCAACCATCTTGAACTTTTAGAAATGCTCGAGTTCTATCATCAGAAGAAAATGCGTTATGGAAATCAACCGCTTCATTTACATCGGTGTTATGAATGATTGTTTTTTCCTGTTTCACAAAATCATCAAATAGGTCGAGGAGTTTAAACTTGTCTTTAGCGCCAAGAACAGCATCAACACCATCAATTTGTGCAATTTCATCGGGTTCAAGCTGAGCATAACAACCCACAACAGCAACAAAAGCATCTGGGTTACGGCGTAAAGCTTGGCGTACAGTTTTTCTACAAGCGCTGTTAGCATCCATAGTAACAGAGCAAGTATTAATAATATAGATATCGGCTTCTTCATTGAATTCGCCCAATGCAAATCCTTCATTCTCAAAATCTCTGCGCATCGATGATGTCTCAGAAAAGTTGAGCTTACAGCCTAAGGTTTCGAATGCTACTTTTTTCATGGCGGTAAAGATAAGGAGAATGTGTGGCTTTCCGAAAAGTTTAGTACGTTTCAGTGAAATCTAAATCAAAATTATTTTTTAACTGTGAAAAAGAATTTTCTATCCCATTTAACTATTGTTTTTGCTGTACTTTTACTAGCATGTAACTCAGGCCAAACTGTTGATAAAACAAACGAAATTGCTACCATTTTCAAAACTAGATACGCTCCTGATAAAAGAGTTGCGGTATTTAATGTTACAGCTGAACGGAAAAATGGTGCACTTACTTTAACTGGAGAGACGGATAAGGTTGAAGGAATGGCGTTGTTTGTTGATTCGCTTAAGAAAGCGGGAATAGAATTTGAAAACGAAATTGAAACACTACCTGCAACTGAACTAGGTGATAAAATATATGCTGTTGCTAATAACTCTGTAGTTAATATGCGCTCTAACGCTCGTCATTCTGCTGAACTTTCAACTCAAGCGCTTTTAGGAATGCCGTTAAATGTATTAAAGAAGAGTGGTGGTTGGTATCTTGTGCAATCACCCGATGAGTATATTTCTTGGATTGATCAAGGCGGCATCAAGCTCATGAATAAAGAAGAGCTAGATAGTTGGAAAAAAGCCGATAAGATTATCTACTTATCTAATTATGGCTTTAGCTATGAAAGCGCAAAATCTACCTCACCAAAAATTGGTGACTTGGTGATGGGTAATGTATTGCAACTTGTTGACACTCAAAGAAATTTCTATGAAGTGAAATATCCAGATGGAAGAATTGGGTTTGTATTACGTAGCGAGGCACAACCGTTTGAGCGTTGGAGAACTTCATTGAAAGCAACACAAGAAAGTTTGGTTGCTACAGGCAAAGAGTTAATGGGAGTGCCTTACCTTTGGGGTGGGACTTCTACAAAAGGAGTGGATTGCAGTGGATTCACAAAAACTATTTACTTGATGAATGGAGATATTATTCCACGTGATGCATCTCAACAGATTACTGCTGGTGAAAATGTAGACTTAACTAAAAACTTTGAGAATCTTGAACCAGGTGATTTATTGTTTTTTGGTGTTCCAGCAACAGCCGATAAACCGCAACGTGTAGTGCATGTTGGAATGTGGATTGGTAACAATGAGTACATTCATTCATCATCGCGTGTACAGATAAATAGTGTAGATCCGAACGCTGAGAATTTTAGTGAGTATAACCTTAATCGATATCTTGAATCACGTAGATATCTAACAAGTCGAACTGATAATATGCTGGAAGTTTCGCAGATGTTTGACTGATAGATTGAGTTATTTTTGAACTTGTGATGATGGTGCCGCTTTAAAATATTAGAATTTAAGAAAAGAAGCGGTTCCATTTATTTTTTGGTGATAGGCGAGCAAAGGTTTTCTTTTAATTGTAAAAAAACACATTTTACCCAACGAATTAGCCTTAACATAATTTACTCCTAATGAGCATCAAAAATCAGATTAGAGAGGAGGTCACCATTCGTTTTGCAGGTGACTCCGGAGACGGTATGCAACTAACCGGCTCACTATTTACCAATACCGCAGCTCTTCTTGGTAACGATTTAAGAACACTTCCTGAATTCCCAGCTGAAATCCGCGCTCCTGCCGGTACAGTTCCTGGCGTTTCTTCTTTCCAGCTTAAGTTTGGGAGCCACGAAATATTAACTCCAGGTGATGTTTGTGACGTTTTGGTAGTAATGAATTCTGCTGCGCTTAAAGCTAATCTAAGTCTATTGAAACGAGGTGGGATAATCATTGCTAATACCGCTGGTTTCGACAAAAAGAATTTAAATCTAGCTAAATATCCAGAAGGTGTAAATCCTTTGGAGGATAACTCATTAGCTGATTATGAGCTCATTGAGATTGATATTAATAAGATGGTTAAAGAATCTCTAAAGGATTTGAATCTTAGCTACAAAGATGAAGAACGTACCAAAAATATGTACGTTCTAGGGCTACTATTTTGGATGTACAATAGGCCTATGGATTCTACAATTGGTTTCCTGAATAAGAAATTTGGTAAGATTCCTGGAATTTCAGAAGCAAATATCAAAGTGCTAAAAGCTGGTTATTTTTATGGTGAAACTGCTGAAATATTTAGCTCCAGAATTACCGTTAAACAAGCTGATCTAAAGCCTGGTAAGTATCGAAATATTACTGGAAATGAAGCTACTGTGTTAGGTCTTGTTGCAGCAGCAAGAAAAAGTAATTTACCAATGTTTTTGGGTTCATATCCTATTACACCAGCTTCGGATGTACTTCATGGATTATCGAAGTATAAAAAGTATGGAATTACCACTTTTCAAGCTGAAGATGAGATAGCAGCTGTTTCTTCAGCAATTGGAGCTTCATTTGGTGGAAGCATCGGAGTAACGAGTTCATCTGGGCCTGGTATTGCACTTAAAGGTGAAGCAATTGGTTTAGCTGTAATGCTTGAACTTCCGTTGATTATTTTGAATGTTCAAAGGGCAGGCCCGTCAACAGGAATGCCAACAAAAACAGAACAATCCGATTTACTTCAAGCATTTTATGGTAGAAATGGTGAAAGTCCGCTTGTTATTGTGGCTCCCTCATCACCTGCAGATTGTTTTGAAATGGCCTATGAAGCGGTGAGAATTTCTTTAGAGCATATGATTCCAGTGATGTATCTTTCTGATGGATTTATTGCAAATGGTTCTGAACCATGGAAATTTCCAACAAGTGCTGAATTAGCAGATATAAAAGTAGAGTTTCAAAAAGCTCGAAAAGATTCAGAAGCTGCTTTTTTACCGTATGAACGTGATGACCGATTTGTTCGACGTTGGGCTATACCTGGTACTGAAGGAATCGAACATCGTGTTGGAGGTTTGGAAAAAGAAGACAAAACAGGAAACGTTTCATACGACCCTGACAATCACCAAAAGATGACTGATCTTAGAAAAGGTAAACGTGATAGAGTTGCTTATCACATTCCAGAGCAAGAGATAGATCAAGGAACTGAAGGTGGAGATGTACTTGTATTAGGTTGGGGAGGAACATACGGTACGCTACGTACTGTCGTTCACCAACTTAGGAAAGAGGGTAGAGATGTTTCGCACATTCACGTTCGTTATCTAAGTCCATTCCCAAAAAATCTTTACAATCTTCTAAAAAGCTATAAGAAAATTATAGTTCCTGAAATTAATGATGGTCAACTAGTTCGCCTTGTACGTTCTGAATTTATGTTGAATGCTGTTGGAATAAACCGAGTAAAAGGTCGTCCTTTTAATGTTCATGAACTTAAAGACGATATCATCAAAGTTATTGAATCTGATCAAGTATCAGCTCACTCTTAAATTGCTACCACAATGTCTATTGAAACTCTAATTGACGAATTTGTATCAAATAACGAAGCTGATTTGAATATTCTACCTTCGTATTCCTCCAAAGATTTTGCCTCCGATCAAGATGTGCGTTGGTGCCCTGGTTGTGGAGATTATACGATTTTGAAGCAGGTTCAAAATGCGATGCCAGAGCTAGGACTTGCCAAAAAGGATATTGTATTTATATCAGGAATTGGCTGTTCTTCACGTTTTCCATATTACATGGATACGTTTGGTATGCACTCCATCCACGGCCGTGCACCGGCAATAGCTTCAGGCTTGAAAGTATCTCGCCCAGACTTAACGGTTTGGATCATCACAGGAGATGGTGATTCTCTTTCTATTGGCGCAAATCATTTTGTACAGTTATTACGCCGAAATATGAATGTGAACATGTTATTATTTAACAACCAAATTTACGGGTTAACAAAGGGGCAATATTCTCCAACTACACCAGAAGGTTCTGTATTTAAATCTACTCCTTATGGTTCTATTGATCATCCTTTTAACCCACTTGCATTAAGCTTAGGCGCCGATGGTACTTTTGTGGCAAGAGCGATGGATCGTGACCCCAAGCATCTTAAAGAGATGATTTTGAGAAGTCATAATCATCAAGGAACTTCGATGTTAGAGATTTATCAGAATTGTATTGTATTCAACGATGGTGCTTTCGAGTTGTTCACGGATAAGAAAAGTCGCCCAACAGAAGCAATTTATTTGGAACACGGACAACCATTAGTTTTCGGTAAAGACGGCGAAAAAGGTGTTCGTTTAAATGGCTTAATGCCTGAAGTAGTTGAACTCGGCGATCATTTTACGAAAGATGATTTATGGGTTCATAACGAACAAGATCCTACAAAAGCACACTTACTATCTCGTTTCTTTGAACATCCAAGAAATGGGGATGGAGTAGCGTTTCCTCGACCATTTGGTGTGCTTTACGCTGTTGATCGTCCATGTTACGACGTAGAGGCAAATGCTCAAATTCAGCATGTAAAAGATACTCAAAGTCCAGCAAATCTAGATGAATTACTAGAGGGACCTGAAACATGGGTGATTAAATAATATCACCCATTAAAAGATTAGTTCATTTGGAGTTTCCAGAAATCAACCCTGTTTAGGCTGATGTATGGAACCCCAAGAACATGTCTTCTTGTATCTAGTCCAATATCGGCAGGGCTCCCAACCGTTTTTATAATAAGAGACTCTTTAACTCCGTCATACGCATAGATTGCGGAATCTAGTTGACTAGTAACTAATAAGGTGTTTCCAATATATTCTGCTCCATCAAAAAAGCCACCACTTAATTCGGTATATAATTTATGTACGCCATACTTGGATTTGAAGCTATAGAATGCTCTTTCGCCGCGCCAAGGCAACAGTAAAAATTCGTCACTAATGGAATTATAAGTAATACCATTTGGAAAGGTAGGTAGTGAGTCTAAATAGACAGAGGGAATATAATCTTCGATTCTATAAACCTTGGCTGTTCCAGTATCAGTTACAAAAAGTGTTGAGCTTCCATCTGATGAAATATCATTTAAAAAACCTGGATTGAATGAGCTGAAATCAATGAACTGAAGCCACTCTCCATTAATTTTATTGAATACATGTACGCCATCTACATCTGTAACAAATAGTTCTTTATCCACAATAAACATTCCTCTTGGTGCGTGAAGGGGATGGTCTACAGTGCCAACCATATACTTTAAATCTAAGATTTTTCCACGATGAGATATCATGGTTATAAAACCATTTTTATCTCTTACATTTCCACCACCATTAAAATTTGATATAAAGAAAACGTCCATGTCGTTATCGTAACGAACAGCTTCCGGACCTTTTAACCCTTCTGTAATACTAAAGCCTATATGAGTAGAATCTTGTAATTGAGTAGTATCAAGTTTAAAATTTTCAGGTGAATTTTTTTGGCAGCTTAATGAAACAATGCTGAGAAAAAGTAGAAAACTTATTTTAACCATGATTCAAATGTTATTTAAGTATTAAGTTCTATCGATATATAACAGAATTAAGCTATAAATAAAACTAATTAAAAAAGCTTTTCACAAACAGTTTCACAGTAATAGTAGTACCAATTCCTTCAGTTGAAGAGATTTGTAATTTACCATCTAAGGATTTAATCAAAGAAACAGCAAGCTGGAACCCAAAGCCAAATCCGCGTTCTTGTGTAGTACCTTCTGTGCTTTTATTTCTATCCGAGTTGAGCATTGTTTGAACTTGGCGTTCATTCATACCAACTCCATTATCTTGTACCGTTAAGACTAGGGTTTTAAGTTGATCATCACCTTTTAGGGATAGTGTTACTATAACTTGGCCATTTTCATGAGAAAATTTGATTGCATTAGAAATCAGGTTACCTGTAATTTGCAGAAGTTTCGCTTTTGAAAAAAAGACTTTTCTATTCTCGAGGTCTGTGCGAATATTGAGAGAGATTCCTTTCGTTAATGCCTGAGGTGAGTATAAATCGATTAGTTTTTGTTGAAACACGGCAATGGTAATCCTATCGTCACTATGCTCTTTCAAATGAGCATTTTCTTTTTTATTAGAAAGTATTTCATCTGCTAAATCGATTATTGATCTACCACTTTTGCTAACGAGGTTAATCAATTCGGTGATTTTTTCAGACTTTATATCGATAGATTCAACTTTAATCATATCAGATAAACCAATGATACCGCTAATTGGACCGCGAATATCGTGACTAACTTTCCAAACATCTTCTGTAGCTTCAACCAAGCTGAGGCGCAATTCTTGTGTGGCTTTTTTTTGCTCTATTACAGACATAATCTCATCGGATATAGTCTGTAGCATTTCAATTTGGCTCTGAGAAAAAGTGTGGCCTTTTTGGTCCAAAACACAGAGTGCGCCAATATTAAAGCCGTCTGAAGTGTGTAATGGAACACCAAAATAGTATCTAACTTTTGGAGTTTCTACTACATACTTTTTATCCATAAAGCGTGGGTCGGTGGCCAAATTATGCACTTCAAAGAAATCAACTTCATGAATGGTGTATTGGCAAATAGATTGATCTCTTGCAATTTGCTTGTCTTCTAGCCCAAAATGTGAAATAGTCCATTGGTTGTTTGGACCAATTAAGTTTATCTGAGAAATTGGTGCGCCAGCAATGTGGGCTGCTAACTTAGTAAGATTGTCTAAATTTTCTTGATTTTGAGAATAATCGAAATCATACTCGGCTAAACGCAGAATTCTTTCAAGCTCATTAATACTAGTTGGAGCGTTATCCATCGATATTCGAATTTATTCTAAAGAAAGAGATTATAAACGTATTATTATTTTTGTACAGTCTAATGAGTAGGGAGGATCGTACTAAGTAAATTTTAAAAACTAAGCCAATTCTGGTAAGTGCTCCGGTTTTGCATTTTTGTATGATGGGCGAGGTTTTAAACCAAATAACTCAAACATATGCATGTCTTTGTCTAACTCATTATTGTTGGTAGTTAACAGCTTTTCTCCCGTAAAAATTGAATTAGCACCCGCCATAAAACAAAGTGCTTGCTCTTCAAAGCTCATTCTTACACGACCAGCTGAAAGACGAACCATAGAAGCTGGCATTAAAATTCTAGCGGTGGCAATCATTCGCGCCATGTCCCAACTAGGTACTTTAGGTTGATTTTCCATTGGTGTTCCTTCTACGGCAATAAGCGCGTTTACAGGAACAGATTCTGGATGTTGATCTAGATTGGATAGTGTGTATAATAAACCAATTCTATCTTCGTGAGTCTCACCCATCCCAATAATCCCACCTGAACAAACAGAGATATTATTATCCTGAACTTTTTTAATGGTATCTAAACGATCATCATAAGTTCGTGTAGTGATAATTTTTTTGTAGAAATCCTCACTGGAATCAAGATTGTGGTTATATGCATATAATCCAGCTTCTTTAAGTTTCGCAGCTTGTTCGTTAGTAAGCATTCCTAAGGTTGCACACACTTCCAAGCCCATAGAAGCAACATCTGAAACAACTTCTAACACTTGATCAAAATCTTTATTCTCTCTAGCACTTCTCCAAGCAGCACCCATACAAAAGCGAGTACTACCAGCATCTTTAGCACGCTGTGCAGAAGCTAGAATCAATTCTTTTGGCATCAACTTCTCAGCTTTAACCTCGGTGTTGTATCTAGCAGATTGAGGGCAATAGGCGCAATCCTCAGAACACCCACCAGTTTTAATCGATAAGAGCGTACAAACTTGAACTTCTCCCGTTTCATGATACTCTCGATGAACAGTAGCGGCATTGTAAATTAGCTCCATTAAAGGAGTGTTATAAAGTTCAGTAATTTCTTCTTGTGTCCAATTGTTGCGAATCATAGTCATAGAATACCCTGTGTTTCAAAAAAAGTTCTAAGAAAGTAAGAGCCTTTTACTGTAATTACTATTCTTGAGTAAAAAATCTTACTAACTCTCGTAAGATAATTTTTATATTTAACAATGCACACACCGAGAAAATGGAGACGCTCATTTCTATACTACTTAGCTCAGAGTAGGAGCAAGGTGAAAACTTTGAGAAACTCTTTTAAAGACGTTGAGGTTGAACTTTACGACCTCAATAAGAAAGCTGCACCTTACTCTCGTATCTTAAATATAGTACTGGCTTCGCTTACTATTATAAGTTTAGTAATGTCCGATATTCTGTTGTTAGACTCTCAATATGGACTCATCAATAGCTATTTTGAGTTTGCCATTGTTTTAGGTTTTGTTTTCAATTATCTGTTCCGATTAATTCTTACATCGAAACGTATGGAGTTAATAAAAAGCAAAGTACTTGAAACCATTCTCTTTGGTTTTTTGATGATTTCAGGCTTTTTGATCTTCCTTGACTATGAAAATATTCTTAAGATTTTGCTCGAGTTAACTAGTATCGAAAGTGCATTTGCTTTGCTTGCCATTTTAACAAAAATATACTTACTCGTTTACCTTGTTGTAAAAGTAGTTCAAGCACTTCCAATACTATTGGCACTTAAGCAACATCCGGCCCAAGTAATTGTGTCATCATATTTCTCATTTATACTTTTGGGAATGATTTTGTTAATGCTTCCACGCTCAACGGTTGATAATGCTGGGTTAGACTTTATTGATGCATTGTTCACCTCAACAAGTGCGGTATGCGTAACTGGGTTAATAGTTGTAGATACGGCTACTCAATTAACAACATTTGGGCAAGTAGTGGTTCTAATACTTATTGAAATTGGAGGGTTAGGAATCTTAACGTTTGCAACCTTATTCGCTCTATTCTTAAGCTCTGGCTTGGGCGTTGGTCAAATGACCTTCTTAAAAGGTGTAATAAGCGAAGACAGTGCAGGAGAAACCCTTAATACTATAAAGAAAATTTTAGGGATATCCATTTTTATACAGGTTCTAGGTTCAATTGGCTATTACCTAAGCTGGATGGAAGCTTTTCCTGATACTGGTTTAAGGCTATATAACGCAATTTTTCACTCAGTTTCAGCTTTTTGTAATGCAGGGTTTTCAATATTAAGTAATAGCTTAGCCGATCCTGAAAATGCACTTAATTGGGGCGTTAATATTACCACTATACTTTTAGTAGTAATAGGCGGCTTAGGCTTCACAACCATTTGGGAATTAGTTAAAGGAAATAGAAACCGAAGTATTAAACAATGGAATTTATCCATTCATACTCGGTTAGTACTCATTTCAACGGCAGTGCTAATTGCTGGAGGAACGGTAGCTTTTCTCTCGTTAGAATGGAATGGTATCTTAAAAGATTATACCACTTCCGATAAATTTCTAGTTTCATTATTCCAAAGTGTAATTACTAGAACCGCTGGTTTTAACTCTGTAGATATTGGAGCGCTTAATATGAGCACAACCGTAATATTTCTTGCTCTAATGATAATAGGTGCTTCTCCAGCCTCAACAGCAGGAGGGATTAAAACAACAACCGTCTCTGTTATTATACTCGCAGCTTGGGCAGTGATAACGGGTAAGAATAAAGTTGAGTTTTCACACAGAACGATAATGCCCCAAACTATATTCACGGCGTTAACAGCGTTTACGTTGGCGGTAATTTGTTTGTTTATATTTACCTTAGGGCTTACTATTACAGAAGATTTACCATTTTTAGATTTAATTTTTGAAGAATTTTCTGCATTTGCTACTGTTGGTCTTTCACGTGGAATCACACCGCTTTTGAGCGATGGAGGAAAATATATCATTATCATATCTATGTTTATAGGAAGGGTAGGAAGTGTTACCTTGGCGCTAGCTTTTGCAAACCGAAAACGAATTTCCAATTACAATTACCCAACTGAAGCGGTGATTGTAGCATAATTAGTGAGGTATAGGTGAAAAAGAATCAATTTGTAGTAATAGGGCTTGGTGAGTATGGATTCTCCCTGGCAAAGTCTTTAGCAGAAAATGGTGCTTTTGTATTAGCTGTTGACCATGATTTAGCCCGAATTGAAGAAATAAAGAACTATGTAGATCAAGCCATTCAATTTGATGCCACAAATCCAAAATTGCTAAAAGAACATGGTATTTTTAGCGCAGATATTGTTATCGTAGCAATAGGAGATTCTTTTGAACCTGTGGTACTTATTTGCATGGAGTTGTTAAAAGCTGAAGTAGGAAGAATTATTGCTCGAGCATCTAGTAACACAGAACAAATGATTCTTAATAAAATTGGAATCAAAGAAGTCATTCATCCTGAAAAAGATGAAGGTGTAAGGATGGCAACAAGTTTAATGAGTTCTTCTATCACTGATTATTTTAAACTGAGTGATGAAGTTGGTATTTTCGAAATAGAAGCACCAAAAGATATGGTTGGCTATAGTTTGTTAGACTTAAAAATCCGAGAAAGGTACAATATGAACTTACTCACTATAAAACGGCCAAAGATTAAAGAGACTGATACAGAAGAAGAAGTAGAACTCTACGATGTTCTTGGAGTTATAAAGCCTAGCTTTAAGATTAAAGAAGGTGATAAATTACTTCTAATGGGAGCTCAAGAAGCAATAGACAAACTAATAAACACAAATTAATGTCAGCAAAAGAAGTTTTAATATCGGGGAAGAGTTCTTTCAAAATAGAAGTTCCTTATAAATTGATTGAAACAGGCCCGAAAGGTGAAAAGCCACTGATTGTATACCTTCATGGATATAAGCAGAATATCAAGAAATTTGAGGCGCTAGTTGAAGGCATGATGGAACTGAATGCTTACCATCTTTTTATTCAAGGGCCGTATCCAATTTATGATGAATCTAGAAAGGTAAGTGTTTCTAAATGGGGAAGGTCGTGGTATCTATATGATGGTAAGCGTGGTCAATTTGCTAAATCTCTTGAAGTTACTTCTGAATTTATTCAAGAAATTATCGAAGGATTGTTTAATGTAATTAAAGTGAATAAAGTCTGCCTCTTTGGATATTCTATGGGTGGCTATCAAGCAGGTTATTTTGCACTTTCAAGGTGGAAACATGTTTCCGAATCTATTATCATTGGAGCGCGAATCAAAACAGAGCTTTTTGAAGATAAACTAGAGTTTGCAAAACACATTAAAATATTAGCACTTCATGGCAAGGATGATACCGATGTATACCCCGAACCACAGCAAAAGGAAATAGAAAAGTTAAAAGAAGAAGGCTTTGTTGCAGATTTTGTGCAACTTGATGAAGGTCATAAACTAACCAAACCTTTTGTAGAAGCGTCTAAAAGCTGGTTAATAATGAATGGTTATTAACAGATGAGACAGTATTCATATCTATGTTGCAGTTTCTAATGTTTGTTAATATTTTCTAATTATACTATTGCTTTGCTTATCATAAATGCGTACGATTAAGAAAGTGATTGAACTAATAACGAAGATTTAGGTATGAACATACTTGTCGTAGAAGACGATCCCTCAGTAAGGACTTTAGTAAAGGCGGTACTTGAGCATAATGGCAATCAAGTAAGCACATCAGACACTGCTACAGAAGGTCAAGCTAAAGCAACTGAAAATAATTATGATATGATTATTTTAGACTTGGGCTTACCAGATGGTGATGGTTATGAGGTTTGTAAAAATTTAAGAGATGAGAGTATTACAACTCCTGTACTTATTCTTTCTGGGGAACAAGAAACAGATGTAAAGGTTAAGTGCCTTAAAGTGGGTGCTGACGATTACCTTACTAAACCTTTTAATACGGAAGAATTAATTGCAAGACTAGAAGCAATTAAAAGAAGGTCGGAAGCATCAGGTGATCAAATTATTAATTGTGGCGAACTTAAGGTTAATCTTCTTAGAAGAGAGTTTCATGTTAATAGTGAAAAAGTTCAGCTCACCAATAACGAGTTTAACTTACTTGTGTATTTCTTGAAGAATAGAAATAGAATTATTACCCAAGAAGAACTCGCTGAGAAAGTTTGGGATATACATTTCGATACTCAAACAAATTATATCAACGTATATATCAGTTATTTACGTAAGAAAATTCGAGAATACACAGAAACTGATTACATTGAAACAGTTCGTAAGAAAGGATTCACCTTTCGCTGTGAATAATCATTTTTGAAATAGATTAAATTATGGGCTGCTACGTGCAGCCCTTTTTGTTTATGGAATACGGTTTAAAGTTAGAAATAATAGATTACCTAAAAGGGTTTATTAAAGAGGGAAGATGGGAAACCATTAACGAGGTTTTAGATAAACGTACTGAACATGTAACGGTAGTCCTCGAAAATATCTATCAACCACATAATGCTAGTGCTGTACTTCGAAGTTGTGATGGCTTTGGCATCAAAGACGTTCATGTAATTGAAAATACCTGTGAGTTTGACCCTCATATTCAAATAACTTTAGGGGCCGACCAGTGGCTCGATATCAATCGATATAACACTCCAGACAATAACAATACCATAACCTGTTTAGAGAGCTTAAAAGCCAAAGGCTACCAGATTATAGCTACAACGCCCCACGAGAAAGAATCTAACTTGAATGACTTAGATATTACGAAACCAACGGCTTTAGTTTTTGGTAACGAATTGGATGGGTTTAGCCAAACAGTGTTAGAACACGCTGACGGTTTTGTTAAAATTCCGATGTATGGTTTTACAGAAAGTTTCAACATCTCGGTAAGTGCGGCAATTTGTATGTATGATTTAACCACAAGGATGAAAAAAGAGAATTCCAACATTGATTGGAGATTATCCGAAGAAAAAAGAAATGAGCTTCTTTTAACTTGGTTGAAAAGTTCAATCAAAGCTGGTGAACAACTCGCTGATAAGTACTTGAGAGAAAGAGAGATTACCTAGGTAATCTCGTTTCCATATCTGCAACGCCATACGCAAAAGTAGCCATCGTTGCTACACATTGATTAAACTCATCAATATCTAACTTGTCGATGGTATCTGCGTCGGTGTGGTGAAACCAAAAGTATTTGTCGCCTTCAACAATAAGTCCCATTCCAGGAACACCATCTTGCATTAATGGAGCAATATCCGCTCCGCCACCGCCTCTTCTAACTTCTCCAGATTCGATGGGTTCTAAAATGGAGCCGATTTCTTTGAGTATTTCGTAAGCAACATCGCTACCCGTAAAGCCAAAACCAATTGGGTTAAACACTCCGCCGTCTGATTCTATTGCAAGCACATGGTTTTCTAAGGATTTTTCATTTTCTTTTACCCATCGGTGATATTCTAAACCACCTTTTGAACCATTTTCTTCGTTCGTCCAAAGAACAACTCGAATGGTGCGTTTTGGTCGGATTCCACTTTCTTTAATTAAACGCAATGCCTCCCAAGCAGCAACGCATCCGCCACCATCATCCATAGCGCCTTGTCCAACATCCCAAGAGTCGATATGGCCACCCATCACAATAATCTCGTCTGGGAATTCACTTCCCGTAATTTCTGCTATTACATTTCTGGAATCAGCATCAGGAAGGGTTTCGGCTTCCATGTTTAGTTGAACAACAACTTTCTCACCTCTATCAATGATGCGTTCAATCATGTTAGCATCTTCTACGGTAATGGCCGCGTGTGGAATTTTCTTTGTGCCTTCTTGGTAATACATAACACCTGTATGTGGTGTCTGAATGGAATAAGATGCTACTGAAGAGATAATACTGGCAACAGCACCGTGTTTTGAAGCTTCAATGGCTCCATTCACACGATAAGAAACGGTTCTGCCATAACTAGTAAACTCTACATTGAAAAGTACAATCTTACCCTTGGCTTCAGCGCTGCGTTCATTCAATTCATCAAAGCTATTTACTACCATTACCTCAGCTTGAATTCCCTCCTTAGGCGTTCCGATACTTCCACCTAGTCCAAGCATAGGTAAATCCTTTTTGCGTGGTAAAATCAGTGTAGCAGACTCATTACCACGAACCCAGTGAGGAACTTTAACCGGTTGAGTCCATACTTTATCGAAACCGTCTGATTTCATTTTTCCAGCAATCCAATCTATAGCATCTTCCAGGCCTTGGGATCCACTTAACCGAGAACCAAAAGTATCTACTAAATCAGTGAGACGATTAAAACCTTCATCACTTTCGATAGACGAGGTTATTAAATTTTTAGCTGTCTCAACTTGAGCTTTGGTAAGTACAGTTTTTGGTTGCGCGAAAAGTGGACTAGTTACAAAAAGTAAAAGGAATAGTGTGAGGGATGTTCTTTGCATCATTATCAACAGGGTGAATTAATTAATGAGCAAATAAAGGGAAAAAGCTAGACTAATTCCTTCTTATTATTGAAATAAGTTATAAAAAAGTAATTGGATACTTAATCCATTGACTTCGTGTTCTTCTCAGCAATCTCTTGATACATTTTGAATTCCTCTGGAGATATGTCTGCAAAAAGGTAGTTGATTGGGTCAACAGTTTTACCATTCAAGTGAATCTCATAGTGAAGGTGAGGGCCTTCTGTTAAGCCTGAGTTTCCTGAATAAGCGATAAGTTCACCACGAGTGAGTTTAACACCTTTTTTTACGCTCTTAGGATAAGAGGAAAGGTGAGCGTATAGAGTTTCGTATCCATAGCCATGATCAATAATAATAACACGCCCTAAATTTCCACGGAGGCCAGTAAATTTAACCACTCCATCAGCAGTAGAATAAACAGGAGTACCAATATCAGCACGGAAATCAGTTCCATTGTGCATTCTCTTGTACATCAAAATAGGGTGGTCTCTCATGCCAAAACCACTAATAATAGTACCACCTGCAGGTTTAATAGCTGGTAAATGCTTTAAAACATCTCTGTTATTGTTGTAAGCACTTTTAAGTTCTTCGAAACTAAGTTTCTGTATGCTGATACGGCGCTCTAAATTGTCGACCTTCTCTGCTGTCCATTTAAGTAAATCTGCCGTAGACTCACTAAACGAATCGAACTTTGAGTAAGCATCAGAGCCACCCACACCCGCCTCGCGTTCATCTTTTGAAATTTCTTCCATGCCTAAAACAGATCTGTAAAGCTCGTTATCTGTAGTGGCAATCAATCTAAGCTGTTCATCTAATGTGGTTATAGAATTCTTTGTAGACTCTAACTGCTTAAAAAGCACTTCATTTTCTGCTTGAAGCTTAAGTTCGGCTGGAGTGGCCGCGTAATTAGAAAGGAAAATGATACCCAAACTAGCAAGTACAACGCCAGTTAATATCCAGATAGACAAATTGTATACAATCTGCTCAGAGCGGCTGTATTCGATGGGTAAAAATTCACAAGAATCTTCGTCGTAATAATAATGGTTTTTCAACGGCATAGATTATTTATTTCCCGAAACGTTACAAATTACCAACACTAGACGTATGATACAAAGAGTAGTTACATATTCTAATGTTACTCAAAGTCGCCTTCAAAATATTCAATGGCGCGCTTCATAACTTCTTCAGAGCCAGGTGTCTTATTTGCTATGCTTTCCTTAATTCGCTTTTGAAATGCCTCTGCGGGGTCATAACCGTAATGTTTGAGCAAATAGTTCATTGCAATGACTTCAGCAATTACTGTAATGTTTTTACCAGGCGTTATTGGGAGCTGAATGAGGGGAATGTCTAAATCTAAGATGCTCACTGAATCGTGGTTAAGTCCTGTGCGCTCAACATCGTGCGTTTCGTCCCATAATGTTAGCTCCAAAACCACCTCTAATCGTTTTTGATAACGGATAGACCGAATACCAAACATCGACATAACGTCGATAATGCCTAATCCGCGAATTTCCATAAAGTGTTTACTTATCTCTGTAGCGGAACTCATAAGGATATGATTCTTTTTGGTAAGCATCACAACATCATCTGCGACAAGGCGATGCCCTCTTTCTATAAGATCTAAAGCTACCTCACTCTTACCAATTCCAGACTTTCCTGTTACCAAAATTCCAATTCCATACACATCAACCATAGCTCCATGAACCATCGTTTGCAATGCGAATTGATCCTCTAAAAAATCCCTAAGTAGAAACATAAAACGGGTGGTTTCTTTGGAAACATAATAGACGGGAATATTGGCCTCTTGTAACATCTCTATGATGTAATCGGGTAGGGTATTGCCATCGGTTAAAAAGATGACGGGAATATCAAACTGAGTGAGATTTGCGAAAGCCTCAATTTTTTTCTTTTTTGATAAACGCTCCAAAAATTGGGACTCCGTGTTCCCAATAACTTGAATACGTTGATAGGTAAATAGCTCTATATAGCCAGCGAGAGCCATTCCAGGGCGATGCAATTCAATTTCCCGAACAAAACGATGATCGCTACAATCACCTTTTAAACAAGAAACGATGTCAAGGTTAACACGTTCTTGCAATCGTTTAACTAAATAGCTTACGCTAATTTCGCTTTTACGTGGAATAGGCTCACTGACTGAAAAGGGCATATATTAATGAATTAGGATGTAGCGTATAATTTCTCTTTGTACCGCTTTAGTTGCCTACTAGCAACATCAACAGCATTGCCCATCGCTTTCTCGTACGATTCGGCAGATTCTGATACGGTAATTACTTTCTTGGGTACTTTAATAATAAGATCCACTTTTTGTGGGGTTTTATCGCTTGGTGTGGGCTCTAAGATGATATCGCAAGAGACAATGCGATCGTAAAACAGGGTTAGTTTATCAACGCTATCGGTACAAAAATCTTTTAAGTTTTGGCTTGCTTCAAAATGACGAGCAGTTAGTGAAATATTCATAAGTCTCCTTTAAAAATAATTTAAGTTTTCGCTCTTGGATGCGCTTGTTCGTACACATTTTTTAATCGCTCAACGCTTGTATGTGTGTATATCTGAGTAGCCGCAAGGCTCGCATGTCCCAGAAAATCTTTTATTATTCGTATGTCGGCCCCATTATTAAGCATGTGCGTTGCAAAACTGTGCCTTAAAACGTGTGGGCTTTTTTGTGTTACCTCGCTGGTTTTAGTTAGATATTTCTCCACTATACGCTGTGCTGCGCGGTGATACATCCGTTGGCCACTTGCCGCTATAAATGCCGCTCTTCGTGCGTCTGTACTCGTTCGTGCTCCGTATAGTTTTGGTTTTTCTGATAGATGATTTTTCAATGCTAGTACCGCGTCTTTTCCTAATGGAACAATGCGCTGTTTATTGCCTTTCCCAAGTACAATAACCTGATTTTGACGAAAATTAATATGTTCAGCATCTAAGTTAACAAGTTCACTTAAACGAATGCCTGTAGCGTAGAAAAGTTCCAAAATTGCTAAATCTTGTTTCCCCGTAGCCGATTCGGTGTTTACCGACTCCATCAACCTGCTAATATCTTCGGAAGTAACCGTTTTGGGTAATACTTTGTCTTTTTTTGGAACTACCAACAGATGAGCCGGATTCTTTTGAATATATCCGCGTTTAAAAGCATACTTAAAAAAGGAGCGAAGGGAAGCTACTTTCCTAGCAATGGTGCTTTTAGCTAAATCTCTGCCAGAAAGTTCACCCAACCATAGTCGGATGTTAATGCGTGTGATACTTTCGATGGCTACGCCATCAGATTCTACTTCTTGCTGCAAAGCACAATAATCTAAAAAGCTATTCAAGTCGGTTTTATAGCTAATAATAGTGTGTTCAGAGAAGTTTTTCTCCACACTTAAGTACCTGAGATATTTTTCAATCACTGCTTTCATCTATTGCTAATATGACTAACACAGCACTAAAATGAAACTATAACTAGAAAATTAGTAAAGTTTATATAAAGCGCATTAAAACCATATTAAGCTCATGTTATGAGTAAGAATCAATTAAAAATGAATTCCCAAAATTTGTAAATAATACCGATTAGTGCGAACGCTTAAACGGGGGTGAAGTGGCGGAATTTCGTTCATAATATTTTAGGTAGATAGGTTGGTGAATTTAGTGCTAAGCCTGTTATCTTTAGCGTATGAAAAAACACCGTGGCAAACCTGTTGTTCCCATTACCGATTCTGCAATTGATACCTACGCAGAAGCTCATACTACACCCGAAAGTGAAGAAATTCTAGCACTAATCGCTTCTAGCGATGCGGAACTGGAATATATTGATATGCTAAGCGGAAGGATTGTAGGGGAATTACTTAAGATTCTCGTTCAGATATCTGGAGCAAAGCGTATTCTGGAGATTGGAACCTTTACGGGGTTCTCGGCTGTGACAATGGCGGAAGCTCTTCCTGAAGATGGCGAAGTGGTGACCTTAGAGATGAACTTGAGATACCAGAAGTTGGCGCAAAAGCATTTTGATGAATCTTCGGTGGGACACAAAATCAGGATGATCTGTGGCAACGCCCAACACACAGTGGGTGAGTTAGAAGGGGAATTCGACTTGGTGTATTTAGATGGCGACAAGTTACGCTACTCGCTGTACTACGAAAAAACCTTGCAAAAGCTAAAGTCCAATGGTTTGATTGTAGCTGATAATGTACTTTGGGATGGAACAGTGTTAAACCCAGAAGACCATAAAGCCCAAGCAATTGCAGACTTTAACCAACTTGTTGCCGAAGACCTAAGAGTAGAACAAGTCTTACTTCCAATCCGCGATGGAGTGAATGTAATTAGGAAGAGGTGAGAGGCTATAGCTGGAAAGCACATCGAGATACTTGCGATAAAGTATGGATAGTGTTCTTCGAATATTTTAAACCTCGTTCCGTAGCTCTGCTGCGGAATGCCACCTTGGAGCTCTGCTCTAAATAGGTTTCACACTTCATCAAGGGAAAGACGATAGCTTCCAATAGGTGAAGTTAGCGCACAAACGAGACGCTTGCGCTAGGTTGGGGAGAGAGTAGACTTAAGATTTAAGACGTAGGACTTAAGAATCAGTTTATAATTTTTCTACATTTAAACCATCGTACAATTCGTCCCCAAGTCCTTTTTCAATGCAGTAGAATTCTTTTATGGAATCGTCTAAGTGGATCCAAATCTTAACCAAAGATAAAGTCTTTTTCCTGTATTTGATTTTTTCAATTTGGTTAATTGGCAAAACAAATTCTTTTTTCTTACCAAAGAAGTTCACAAGATTAAGACAGACTATATCATCATTTATAGAATAACCATAAATGTATTTTAGTCTGAATCCTGTGAATAATACTATCAATATTGTTCCGACCCAAAGCCCGAGTATGGTTTCAATTCCAGATTTCCAGTAAAATGCATCCGTGATTTCTACAATTAAATATATAATTGTGATGAGGAAAGGCGTTGAAAGTGAATTAATTCTTAATTTCGTTAAGCCTTTTTTTAGTGTATATGAGTCGCTCAACTCAGTATCTAAAATTTTAATGTTGTGGTTCATTATTCTTATTTGAAGCGAATGATCGAGTACAAAGCATTGTATCCATAATATTCCAGTTCAGTGTATTAATATGAATAAAACCGTTTTTAAATCAAAGCTGGAGAGTAGAGACGTAGGATGTAAGACAAAGGGAATAGGAAAGAGAATTCCCCTCCTGTATTAGGATGGGGAATTAAGGCCGAGTTTGTTTCCTTCTGTATCTAGGAACAAAGCGAAGAATCCACTTTCATCGGCATGGGCGGTTTTTGGGAGAATGATTGTCCCGCCGTTTATTTCTACCTTATCAAGAATGTGTTGAAGGTCATCACCGGCATTGAGGTAGATGGTCACACCATTTGCAGAGGGTTCGTTTCCTTCAGCTTTCACTATAACTCCAGGAACTAGCTGATCTTGGTAGGGAAATATTCCCATTTCCATTCCTGGCATTTCCATTTTCTCAATGTTAATGTCCAATATACCTTGGTAAAAGCTAATTGCTCGGGAAATATCCGTCGCGGGGATTTCAAAAAGAGAGATAAAACTATTCATATCGGTAGTTATTTGTTGTGAGCTAGAATCTATGTTTTGTGCTTCTAAATTAGATGCATTTTGATTAGTACACGCCATTAGACTTACAGCAAATATTACAATGGCACTTCGTATGATTCTGTTCATTATTACTATTTAGTTAATGAATAGAATCTAGATTATTTTTGAAGGATGGAATTGTATAAATGCGACACTTAATCTATTTGTAGAAAAGAGTTGAGAGGGCCATATGGTCATTTCCTAGAAATTCCTTCGGATTTGTTCCAGTAAACTCTTTAAAGTCTTTGATAAAATGTGCTTGGTCATAGTAATCACTTTCGTAAGCAATATTGGTTAGGCTATCTACTTCTTGGTTAATCAGCATTTTTAAAGCGCTTTGCAGCCGAATTACTTTACCTAACTGTTTTGGACTAACACCAATCTCTTTTCTAAACTTTCGTTCAAGTTGTCTTCTTTTGGACAAATCATCTTTTAGAATATTCTTTATAGACGCGTTTCCTTTGGTAGATAATAGAGCGTCAACTGTTGTTTTTACAATGTTCTCTAGCGTTGAATTGGCATGTAACATTTCTAAGAGAAAAGCTTCTATGATTTCAATACGCTGCTTAACATCTTTTGCTTGGATTATTTTTTGTTCGAGTTCCTTTGCTACTTTTTCATCAAACAAAGATGCTAATGGAGTCTCAGTATTCGTTAAGTTTTTGATTGGTTCAGATACAAAGTTGGCAAACCCGTATGGGTAGAATCGGATTGCGAAGGTATTTACATATCCCGTTGGTTCGATATAAAAAGGTTCCATGGTTTGTCCCAATACCATTGCACGAGGCTGAAGGATAAACTCGGTTTCCGAAGTATATCGCTTAATGTCATCTCCAAGAATAAATGCCATTTCAATACAACCATCAGGGACAATGCGTTGTTTCTGGGAATCATTATCAGCTGGGACTTCTAACGTCCAATAACAGTTAATGAGCGACTCTAAGTCTGAATGAGGCTGAAATGTCTGATAATTCATAGCTAGTGGGTTATTCTTTCAGGCTTGTTCTAGTGTTAGCAAGATAAACCTTACTTGATTTGGCTAACCAAACATTCAAATCCCCAATAACGATATTGTAATCGTAAAAGGAGGTAGAGGGATGTTTCTTAATTGGTTTTCTTATTTAGTGTAGCCTTGTACTCTTTTTTACCGGCCATCTCAGCACCATCAGTGCCATAGCTCGAACTATATTTACCTGCAGGTAAATCCTTAAAGGTATGTGCATTACACGCCCGTGCTACATCTACATATTTTGTTGCGGCTGTATT
Organism: Balneola sp.; assembly: GCA_048267905.1. GTDB lineage: Bacteria > Bacteroidota > Rhodothermia > Balneolales > Balneolaceae > Balneola. Next base: position 704,838 of record JBLWWM010000001.1, on the reverse strand, counting down.
GATTGCTGAAACAGCCATATCTGCAATGAGGCCAATAAATCCACCAGTGCCTGAATTTATTGAAGCGTTATAAGTTACATCGCCTTTTCTTGTATAAATCACTTCATTTGTGGTGGTTGATTTGATGATATATTCAACTTCAACGTATACATTTGCGGCTATTCCAGACTTTTCCCATTTATGGATTATGGTAAATAAGACCATATCGGCACCAAATACATCTTGGAATTTTGAAAGTGGTGAGTTTAGAAATAACTCAGCGTCATAAGCGCTTTCCTTTTTTAATATTTCCATTGATAAAAAAGGAGGGATTACATAATACCCTGCATTAGCAATGGGAACATTAAGTGTGGAATGAAAATATTCTTTAGCTTCAACATTAGTGCTTCTATTAATAGGGGGCATTAATAATATTGAATTGGGTTTCTCGACATATATACCTTTGTAAGCAGTCGATTTTGCAATGTTTGAAGTAGTTGTACAGTTAGTAAGTCCAACCAAACCTAGAACGGCAATAAGAATTAATTTTTTCATTCTTCCATCATTTTTAAAACTCGATCAATAAATACTTTTGATTCAGGATAAAGTTCAATTTCTTTTTGAAGCATTACTTTTCCTTTGTCAGTTTCCCCGTTTTGCAATAATAAGAAACCAAAGTCTGCATAGATTCCTGGAGGGACTACGCCTCTAGTACCTTTTTGCTTGTCGATAACTATCTGATAGTTTTCAATCAGTTTCTGTAAGGATTCTTCATCTGAATTCTTTAGGTAATTGTAGCTTGTTGTGCCATAGTTTTCCCATGAATACAATTGTTTCGCAGGAACGCAAGATGCTAATAATGCTATAGAAACAAAGAGGATAATATTCTTCTTCATGGCAAAATTATTTGTTTAGTTTCTTGATTTGAAACAAAAATCTGTTTCGAGTAAATAGTCTTTTTATTGTATTCAATGGTTAACAAGTGTTTCCCTGTTGAAATCGCATAAACAGAGCCCGTAGGTCTTTTAGCATTAGGTTTATTTACATCAGCTTTAAAAGTGGTAGTCTCGTCAATAGTCACGTTAACTCCACCCGAATAATTATCGGGATTGCCGATTAGTTCTAAATATGCTTGGTTTTCTAATCCTTTTGATACGGTTTTTACACCAGTACACCCAGTTATGATTAATAACCCGATTACAACTAAGAACGATAGGTTTTTCATTACTTTATCTCCTTAATGTAGTAGCCACTTAAGTTTTGAGGATCAATGTTCCCTTCGGTAAAAATAACGAGAGAAAATTCATTCTGAGGAGTATCTCCCCCTGTAAAATCGATTTTGACTTTCCCAACCACTTTACCCGGAAGTTCCATCATCATTCCTGTTTGAGGGTTTTTAATGCTTTTTCCTTTTTCAACTACTTCAAAAACATCGCCAACTTCTAATCCTTGGCTTGCCCCACCTGAAATCAATATGCCGTTTTCATCATAGGTCAAAAAGTAGGACTTCCAAGGCTTTTCCATACTGTTATTAATTATGTTTTCAACAAGCTTAGAAATAGCAGCAGAGATGGCTTTATCGCTTAAAGTTGCATCATAATCTGTTCTTTCACCCAAACCCATAACCGTTTGACTAGTGGTCTCAGCTTGGCCTTTGGCTTCTTCGGAGTAAATAATTTGTCCAGTTGAAACATCAACTAATCGAATACTAACAGCTGCTTCAACGGTCTGCGTTTTACTCCTTGAAAATACATTAACATCACCTACGTTCTTCCTTCCGTATTCCGTTACTGAGCCAATAATCAAATAATCAGCGCCAACTTTTTGAAGATTATTATTACCAGCTAATTCTAATTCGGCTTCGATTTTGTCCATATCTTGTCTTTCAAGCAGTATAAATTTCCCACTTGAGGCAAGTTTAGTGGATAAAATATCTAAAGCCTGTTTGCCAATTGGATCATTTTCTTTGTCATAGAATAAACCCTTTGCATATTGGGTTTCATTCGAAAACCGTGCTATAGCAACTTTTCTTTTTAAGACTTGCTCATCCACTTTAACTGTCTGAATCTGGGGTTGAACTTGCACAACATTTTGCGTTGTTGTGCAATTGACAAGAGTTAGGAAAATTGACAATCCCAATAGAATGTTTTTCATTGTATTTTCAGTATTTAGTTATTAATAGCTCCAGATCAAGCCTACAAATTGCTTTATTTATTCTGTCTTTAGCGTATTCTTAAGAGTTAATGAGTATAGCTATTTTCGAATTTTTAAGATGAGCATTCCTAATAATATTTCAAAATGAAAGTTAGTGTTATATATCTATGAAATATGTTTTTAAAGAATCTAGGTTATAGCAGTAGGAGGAAGGATATTGGACTTAGGATGTGAGACCAAAAGATTTAATCTCGTTGTGTTGTTTGGTAAACGTTTAACCATCATCTTCCCTTAAAATCCTTTCCATTTTGCGTCCCTTCGCCAACTCGTCTACTAATTTATCTAAATACCGTACTTGTTGAGTTAATATATTATCGATTTCTTCAATTCGGTATCCACAAATTATGCCTTTAATGAGGCGAGCCTTGGGATTCAGTGTAGCATTTTGGAAGAATTTCTCGAATGTTATTTTCTCTTCAATAAAGCCTATTAATTCTAGTTCATCATAACCTGTAAGCCATTTTATCACTTGATGTAACTCTGCTTTTGTCCTTCCTTTCTTCTCCACCTTTGTCACATAATGAGGGTACACGGAGGTAAATGTCATTTTTGCCATCCGTTCATTGTGTTCGGCTGTTACTTTCATATTATTTTCGTTGGTTTATCGCATAAGATGAGTAAAACCGTTTTTATATCAAAGAGGGGGATTTCTATTAAGACGTAGGGTAAAAGATTCAAGATGTAAGATAGAAGAAGTAGGAGTGCTCCACATGCATTTCGCTGTTCTAGCTATGTTTATGACTTTTTTAGAAGGCTGTCCAACTCAAGGTACTTTGTATTGATGATGCTTAAAGCAAAAGCCGCAGCCGAAGCACTAAATACGGAGTAGTCGAAAGCACCTTTAATTCCTGTAGAAAAAACCATTGAAAGCGCAAATATCAATAACAACAAGCCGCTTAGTTTGGCAAATAGCTCAGTTTTAAAGCCAATGAGAAGTGCGATTGCAAATATGACTTCAAGTGCCGTAGCAAAACCACCAAGTGCAGGAATTAAAGAAACTGGTATCCACGGATTTATTAATTGGGTGTAAGCTAAAAAAGCATCCCAATTTCCCCATACAGAAATTTCTGATGGCCACATTCCAAATCGGTCGGCCACAGCTGATAGAAAGCTTAGCGAAAGTGCGAGGCGTAGAAAGAGTTTAATCCATTTGGTATTCATTTTCGGAATTGGATAAGGCTATTTTATAAGATTATAAAAAATAATGTAATGTCGGTTTCTTAAATTAATCAATCCTCAGGAAGGGCATCAAATTCTTTGCGTTTGCTGGCAAACCAAGCGCCCATAGCATCGGGTGATGACATTAACTCTCGCATTACATTCATCGCTTCGAGGTGGTCGGGATCTGATTTCTGAAACATTTCAACGCCGTGTTGTTTACTAAGTTCGGCCATCTCTTCAAAAGTAGCAGCGGTAAATTCTAAGTCGCAAGCGCCGCCTAATTGTTTGCAGGTCATTGTTTTCATATATGTGATATTTTAGTGTTAAAGTGGTTTAATTCGTTAAAAAAGTTAGAACAAAAAGAAAAGTTATAACTCCAATAACAGTTGTGAATATGCCAGTTGCTTTGGATTTCGTCCAACCAGACAAGGCAATAACAGCCGAGAGAGAAGCGATACCAAGTAAAAAAGAAATACCACCCACAATTTGAGGGAAGGATAAGCTATTTTCATCTAGAGTTAGAGGATATCCGGGAGTAGTCATCATTAAGATACTAGTTGATGCAAAGACTGTAACTAAAAAACATCCTGCAGCAACGGTTGCAACTTTAAAGATGGTATTGTTGATTCGAGTTTTAGAGTCGTGAACGAGTAAATTCGCAACTACAGCAATGGAAAAACCACTTAATAGAGAACTTATTAGAATGAGTTGTTCAGCAAGTTTATTCCAGTATTCCTGTGGTATTTCAAGCATATCTTATTATCAATTAAAGCTTGCACTAAATACTCAAAAGCGATGGCTTAAGCAATTCATCATTCAAGATTGTAGGGGTTAGAAAATTCGATGACAGTTTTAATAAATTAAACAACGCTCAAAGTCATCCTGAAGATACTTCTGAAGGATCTTCAGCGTTCTTTATCAATGCTGTTTAAGATTTTAGGACCCTTCGATAGTATTCTAAAATAGATAACTACAAAAACCCAAGAACAGGTGTCACCACAAAACTGTTCTTGGTTACATTTTTAAGATATTTTAGTCATCGATTCTAGCATAGTTGGAATCAGTTCAGAAATGGTGGGGTGAGGTTGAACGGAATCTCGAATGACTTCAAACGATGCATCAGCATACATTATATTTAGAAGGCTACTGATGATTTCGTCGCCACCTACGCCCAATACACAAGCACCCAATATTCTGTTGGTATCGGCGTCAATAATGGCACTCATAAATCCGTTTGTTTCGCCTTTTTCTTTGGCTCTAGAAATGCGACTCATTTCCCTTTTAGCTTCTAGTAATTTATATCCTTTTGCAAGAGCTTCTTTTTTGGTCATACCAGCTCTACCCATTGGAGGGTCAACAAAAAGTCCGTAAGTCAAAATGCGATCGCTAACCTTTCGGTCTTTACCGTCAAACATATTTTCAGCAACAATTTCATAGTCGTTGTAAGCAGTATGAGTAAAAGCTCCTTTGCCGTTACAATCACCCAATGCATAAATACCAGGAATTTTTGTTTGTAGATAATCATCTACTTCTATGTTTCCTCTTTTGTCGGTGGTAAGTCCTGTTGACGCTAGATTTAAAGTGTCAGTATTTGGTCGTCTACCAACGGCTAATAATAAGTGCGTTCCTGTAATTTTTGGAGGGCCACCCAATTTGCAATCCACAGTAACAGAAATAGAGCCATCTTTTTCTTGCTGACCTGTGATACAATCTGCCTGAAGTCGAAATTCTACTCCATCATCTTTTAGAAACTGAAGAATGGATGCACTCACTTCGTTATCTTCCCGACCAATAATTGTATCGCCTTTTTCTACAATGGTAACACGACTTCCAAAGCGTTTGAACATTTGGCCAAATTCAAGACCAATATAACTTCCGCCAACAATTATTAGATGTTCTGGGATTTCTTCTAATTTTAAAATCGAAGAACTAGTAAGGTAAGGTACGTTTTCATATCCCTCGGGAACAAAAGGACGCCCACCTACATTGATGAATATTTGATCTGCAGTGAGTTTCTCATTGCCAACTTGCACTTGTTTGTGGCCAATAAAGGTTGCTTCCCCTTGGAAGTACGTTATATTCTCATTTTTTTCTATTCCAGCAGCAATACCATCCACCGACTTTTTAATGAGTTCGTCTTTGCGAGCTTTTATCTTTTTTAAGTTTGCATAAGCGCCATTTGGAATGTGAATACCCAATTCTTCACCATGCTTAACATCCCACATTCGACGAGCACTTGCCACGTAAGTTTTGGTAGGCGTGCAGCCTACATTTAAACAGGTTCCTCCTAAATGCTCTTTTTCTATAAATGCTACTTTTTTGCCTTTCGCGGCCATTTTAAAAACCAATGGCGTACCTGCTTGACCAGACCCAATGATTATCGCGTCAAAATTTTTCATGATCTTTTGTTAAGAATTGATGATGAAATAGCTCATTGAATCTCTTTCTTATAAAACAATGCAGCTATGATGATAAATCCAACTCCGGTGAGAGCAGGGGGAATCATGCTTGCTTTAATTCCTAAATAAAGCATGACTAGGGCAATTAGAACCAACAGAAGTAAAAGAACGTTTCTCATACTATTATTTATTGAGTTATGATGAATCACATGAAAATCCTAGTAGCTACACATTCAATTGAAAGGACGATTTTCATTTTAACAATGTGATTATTTTCTGTAGCTAGGGCTTCATTATGGAAATAAAGCAAGGAGTAAGATGTGTAAAATCGATTTAGTTAAAAAATACTCATCCAATTCCCCTAACCAATGTTAAACCTCATTCATTCATAGCCGTTCTATAAGACCCAGAATTAGATTTGAAGATCCTTCGAAGGTATTTTCAGGATGACTCAGCTCGTTAAATCAATTTCCTTTATATCCACTTAATACTGCAACCCATACTTGGGTGTTGAATGGAGGAAACTTCTTTGCCCTCAATAAGAGCATCTAGTGCGGCTGTTAAGTCTTTACCTGTTGGTACTCCTACATTTGGACGAGTTTCATCAAAACGGCCTCTGTATGCACATTTCAATTCGTCATCAAACACAAACAAATCGGGAGTGCATTCAGCTGAATAAGCTTTAGCAACTTCCTGAGTATCGTCGAACAAATAAGGAAAAGGGTAGTTCTGTTCCTTTGCTATTTGTGTCATGAATGCAGGCGCATCTTGTGGATGTGTTTCGATGTCATTGCTGCTAATGGCGATGAATTGCACGCCTTTAGCTTGATAACGTTTTGCAACATCTACCAATTTCGAATTTATATGATGAACAAATGGGCAATGATTGCAAATAAAAACAACTACTGTAGTTGTATCCGATTTCAAATCAGAAAGCGATAAGTGTTTCCCAGAAATAGTGTCCAATAGATTGAAATCAGGAGCTGTTGCTCCCAATTCCATCATTTTTGATAATGCTAATGACATAATTTTATGCTTAAAATTGAATTACGGTTTTACCAATAGTTTTACCGGATTCTTGCATTTCGTGAGCCTTTTTGAGGTTCTCAACACTAAATCCATTAAGCGTAGTTGTTAGCGATGTTTTGATGGTACCTGCATCCAATAAGTCAGCAATTTGATTTAGAATCTCATGTTGTTTCACCATATCCTCGGTATTGAACATTGAACGCGTATACATCAATTCCCATGAAAAAGTAACGCTTTTGCCTTTCAAGAGGTTTAAGTTCAGCGGTTTACTGCTTTCTGTAATCGATACAATATGACCTTGTGGCTTAATGATATCAGCAACAGTTTCCCAATAACCTTCTAAGTCGACAAAATCTAGAATGTAGTTTACTTGGCTATGACCAATTTTTTCCAATTCTTCTTTTAAGTTGTGATGATTCACTACAAAATCGGCTCCTAAATCCTTGCACCACGCAATGGAGTCGGGTCTTGAAGCTGTTGCAATAACTGTAAGTCCAGCTATTTTTTTAGCCAATTGAATAGCCATTGAACCAACACCACCAGCTCCAGCCAAAATCAGAACGGATTTACCTTTGTCGGCTTCTGGATTAACTTTAATACGGTCAAAAAGAGATTCCCAAGCGGTTAATCCTGTTAGTGGAATAGCTGCTGATTCCGCAGTAGAAAGTTTTTTAGGTTTGTGGCCTACAATGCGTTCGTCGATTAGTTGGTATTCAGCGTTACTACCACTGCGAGTAATATCGCCTGCGTAATACACTTCATCGCCAACTTTAAATAAAGAAGCTTTATCTCCAACAGCTTCAACAACACCTACAGCATCCCAGCCAATAATCTTTGGAGTATCAAGGATGATATCTTTAGCGGCGCTTTCTTTGATTTTGAAATCCACAGGGTTTACTGAAATAGCAGCAATCTTAACTAGAAGATCGAATCCTTTCGGACTTGGCTTTTCAGTTTCAAATTCGATAAAACTATCTTTTTCTGTAATGGGGAGTGATTGTTTAAATCCGATTGCTTTCATTATTCTGTATTTGAGTTGTGTTCTAAATTTCTGATACAATGATAACAGAATATCTGAATTACATTGATGTATAATTATTGGTAAAGATGGTATAAATAAAGGTAAATGAGAGTCTTTATGAAGTTATCAGCTACGAATTGCTATCTTTGGGCTCGATAATTGTCTAAATAATCATGATTATGCATATAGAACAAACATACAAACCTTTTGAGATACATATTGAAGAGTTAGAGAAATGGGAGAAGCGTCCTCATAAGCATAATTTTTTCGAGTTGGTGTATGTAGATAAAGGCGAGGGATTTCAGTGCATCAATTATGTAGACTTTCCTTATTCAAGTGGAAACATCTTTCTATTACCACCTTTAGATTGTCATTCTTTTAAGATTAAAGAGAAAACAACGTTCTATTTTATCCGATTTACAGATTTGTTCTTTTCTAAAGAAGCGCTGAATGGAAATTATAGTGATTGGTTTAAGAAGCTTTCCTATGTGCTTTCCAATTACAATAAAGTGGCAGGGGATATCATCAAAACTCAATCTAGTTTAGAGCGAGAGCTTCTGATAAACTTGATTAAGCAGATTCATCAGGAATATTTGGCAAAGGATGATTATTCAATCACCATTATAGAAAGCTTAATGGTAAGCATTTTAAATATTCTGGCAAGAAATATCGAGCGAAGTTATGTAGACGACGGACATTCTAAAGACTACAAGTTTGGAGAAATCATCCGATACATTCAGCATAATATCTACGCGAAAGATAAGATTACACTTGAGAATTTATCCAAAGAGTTTAATGTCTCCCCAACTTACTTTAGCGAATATTTCAAAAAACACTCCGAGTATTCATTTCAGGAATATGTAATCAAATCAAAATTAAAGCTGGCAGAGAATTACTTTAAGCATAGCGAGTATTCCATCAAGGAAATTGCTTTTATGTTGGGCTTCACTGATTCAAGTCACTTATCCAAGACTTTCAAAAAGAATTATGGAATGACTATCCAGACCTTCAAAAAAGGGGATATGCAAGTTTGCGCTGGGTGATGCTGAGCTTCATGCTGCATTGTCAACTTATTGCCAACACAGTCCTCACCCTGAGACAAAACAAGTTTTGACTCTGCCCCTCCCCAAGGAGGGACACTTTCTTCATTACGTAGCTCTGCTCCAAGTACGGTTAACCGTTCTAGCATTGCGTAACGAGGAAAACAACTAATGATTTGATAGTCGAATTTCACAGCCATTCCGTAAGATCCCGAAATAAATTCGGGATGACCGAGGTGTTTTACGTGAGTAAATCTAAATACAAATCCCGTCATTCAGAAGTATCTTCAGGATGAACTGTGAACGATGTTTAGTACGAACTACCTGACATTAATATGGATGTCCGAGAAGTAACAATCACTTCTTTTCTAGTTTGTCTCTATTCCAATCAGAGGTGTTAACGGCAGCCTCGTATGTGCTTTGAAGAAAATCGTGCAAGGTCTTTTCTGGATTGTCTGAAGTTTGAACATCTTCGTACTTCAGGAAAAACTCTCCCATTTCCGGACTGTAAAATGCTTCTTTTGGAAGGACTTTCTGCTCGCCAAAACGTGCATCACTTGGGTAAGCGTAGGCATAAAAGACGGGTAGAGGCGAATCTTTAGAGCCTGGCCAAAATCCAGCACTGCTCACTTCTTGGGAATAAGCTTCTTGCATCACATCTAGCGGCATATTAGGCATCCCGCCGGAATGCATAGGAGCTTCATTTCCTGAAAATCGAGTAACGGCCAAATCGAATGCACCCCAAAACAAATGAACAGGACTCGCTTTGCCAATAAACTCGCTTCTAAATTGATTGAATACTTCGTTAGCCTTCAACATGGCTTGCCAAAGATTATAAGCCGCTTCTGGATTGTATGTTTTGTTAATCGTGTTTTCAGCAAAAGGAATAGCGGGTTCCATCTCATTGGGGCGCGCATGGATTTTTATATCAATCCCAACGCTTTTTAGCTTCTCGAACAATTCGGCATAAAAGTCTGCAACCGTTCTAGAATACAATTCCATAGTTACAGATTCCGTATTCGAACATTGAATAATTAGTTTGTGCTTCTTGAAATCAAAGTCTATTTGGAAAATTCGTCCTTGATAAGGAATACCATGAGTAGAATAACCGCTTGAAGTTATATAAAGGGCGGTATGCCAAGAGTGATTTTGCCAAGGCATAGTTTTTAGTCGAATTTTACCAACAATCTGAAGCCATTGGTGCATGGTTTCGATTGTTTCCTGCATTTCTTCAAAATTAAGAACGGGCCAGCTTTGGAGAGATTCGTTGTTTTTATTCATTGATATAATAGCTTAAAGCGCCAGAAGGACACTTGTTAATCTGATCTGTGAGTTCTTCGGTAGAAGCATTTACTGCATTTATCCAAGGAGTTGCCTTAGGATTATAAACCTTGGGTAAGGTTGCTACACAAATACCGGTATGTTGGCATTTCTTAGGTTCCCATTTTATGGTAATGGTTCCATTCGAATATTCTTTACTCATAGTACTAAAATTGGTTTGAAATAGTAAATTAGCCTCTGTAGTGCTATTCCCAAATACTTACTCATTCCAAAGGTTTGAATATTTATTTCAACGCAATGTGTAAACTTAGAATGAGCTTTGCATTCATCTAGATTAATAAATATGCACTCTAATTATTACGCGCAATCTTGCCTCTGATGGTGCTTAAGGCTTGCGGTGTGATTCCCAGATAGGAAGCAATCATGTGTTGAGGAATGCGATTCAGTAGATCAGGATATGTTTCTATGAAGTAAAAGTATCGGTCTTTGGCGGAAGAACTCATCAACATCAGAACGCGGCGTTGTAAAACGCCCATCCGTCTGTATATTAATTTGGTATTGTTAATGGCCAACTTGGAGTTGGAGTCGGAGAGGAGCAGAGAATAACGATCAAAAGTAACCACTTCGGAGTCTTCCAAGCAATCAATATACAATTCGGAGGGATGGTCGAACTCCTGGGATTCAATATCAGCGATAATCCAACCTTCTGAGGCAAACATGAAGATATGCTCTTTGCCTTTGCTGTCTATGATATAGCTTCTTAATAAACCTTTTTTAACAAAGAATGCACTGTTTGAAAGATGTCCTTTTTGTAGCAACAATGTTCCTTTTTTGAACTGCTTCGTTTCAGCGTTCGAATCAATATGAAGGATGTCGTTGATGTTTTCCAAATAGCTGTCGGTGATTCTTTTTTTTTAAGAAACGGATTTACAAGCTAAATACAAATAGAGCTCTCTTGATCCAGGGATTAGTAGAAAGCTATAAGATGGTAAATGAGTCGTTTTACTCACGAGCCATTCCGTAAGATCCCGAAATAAATTCGGGATGACCGAGGTGTTTTACGTGAGTAAATCTAAATACAAATCCCGTCATTCAGAGGATACTTCCGATGAATCTTCAGGGTTGGCAAACCATTAAGTGTTTTACATGGTCGCTGTTATACATTGAAAGATTTAATCCTGAACCAATTCCAATTTCCAAAACATTACCAGTTGCCAAAGGAATTACCTTTTCTCGTTGACGCATATTGGGGTTTTGACTACAAACGCAGTTAATAAGTTTAGGTAGAATATGCTTGTCGTAAAGTCCCATGATAATTATTAATAATGTATGCTATCGCTAAGGTATATGAACAGTAGGGGATTTAGAACACTACTTTTTGGGTTCATCACAAAGTAACATATAACCACAAAATTTCTTTTAAGCAATTAAGGCGTTATTACTTAAAAAAAGTTAGTAGCCCGGATTTTTACACATTTGTTTGTAGGGGTAGTGTTTTCGGAAGTTTCTTCCTCAATTGTTTTTTCCGGCCCATTTGCATTATAAATCTGATAATGACAAGCTTCAAACCATTCTTTTAGTTCTAGAATTTATGGGTTAAATATTTAGAAAGGCTACATCCTAACACTCAATATCTAACCCGATAAATCCTAAGGTCCTGAAATATTTTTTCTAACCTCTGGAAAAAATTATTTAACCAGTGTCATTTTTCCAGTTCTGATTTGTGAACCCGATTGAACAGAGTACAAATAAATGCCGCTGGCAAGAGATGACGCATCAAAACGAACGGAGTGCAAGCCTGAGGCTATTTTCCCCATATCAATCTCTTTTACAACTTGTCCGGTTGTTGAATACACTGTTATTTTTGTATAAGAAGGTTGATTTAATTCGAACTGTAATTGTGTACTTGGATTGAATGGATTTGGATAATTTGGAAGAAGTTCGAAAGAAGAAGGATTAGCGGCTACTTCTTCATAAATAGATGTTCCCATCTCTTCAAATTCAACCTTATATAAATCATTGCCAAATTGAATAATTAATGAATTGTCTCCCGAAATCACAACTTCATCGGCAATACCTTCTGGTAGATCGGCTTCTAGCTTTGAAAACGTATCTCCTGAGCTATAGAAATAGCCTAGAGGACCTTCAATGTATGTTGTTTGATCTGTTTGATATACAAAAGTAACTATTGTACCATTTGGTAAACGGTAGATGTTTTTCATATTGGGCAAATTAATTTCTTCTGCGGAAGAAAATGCGATTTGAGTAGTATCTTTAGTCTCTAAGTTCAAAACTTGAATTGTAGAAGTTAATTGATACGTTGGTTTAGGGTAGGTACTAATTGTCGTTAGAATTTCTTTTTTAACAGGATCCATAAAATAGCCACCTCCGAAATATGATCCTTCAATGTTTTCTTGAATATGTGACCATGTAGCTCCTAGATCAGAAGAGTAATGTACACCTATTCCACCATCAGCTGCGTAATTGTCAAAGAAGGCCATATAACCATCTATGTATGAGAAGTTGCTGATGTTTGTGCTATTAATATCATTCTCAATTTTAGTCCAATTTGAATAATCTGTACTAGTATAAAGTCCCTGAAATGGCCCAAGGCTTTCGTGTACAATCGCTGTTCCATCTGATGTAAATGAGAGATTTTGTGGACTTAAGAAGTCAACAGGATCATGTTCTACAACATCCCAAGCATCAGTTTCATTGTTAAGTACCAATGTTACTTTTGTTGAAACTAATACTAATTCATTATCAGTAACATTTTTTGATAAACTAACAGCATCACCAATAGGAAACCAACCTGTAGTTGCAGTACTGTAGTCAGAAAGACTTGTAACATCTGGAGAAGTACCCACTGGAACCCAGCTAGATGATTCTGAATCAAGTTTTAGGACACCTTTTCCTAAAGAGTAAATGTAAATATCATCATTAGGTTCATCTACAAATACTTGAGATATTAAAGTTGCTGCTAGACCAGTATTAGATTCGACCCAAGTAGTCCCGCCATCGTTTGAAACATACATTCCTACAGATGCAGCTTTATAAACATTATTATAAACATCACCCCATACAGAAGTAGCAACCAATGTTCCATCTTCTAATTCAATTACATCCTTAATGCCTTGGTAAGCGAATAATCCGCTCGTAACACCAAGGTCAGTATCCGACCAGTTTGAGCCACCATCCGAAGTAGTATAAACATGACCATTTAAACCACCAGCAAGAATTCTATCATCACTCAATTCAGTTAAACTGAATGCGTTTTCGGTGTGTACTTGAGTCCAGTTTTCACCAAAGTCACTTGAGGATTGAACACCGTTATCTAATAAAGAAATGTATAACACGTCATCAACCACAAGTATATCGGTGATTCGGTCAATAAATTCACTTGGTATTGTTAATTCGGTAAATGTAGTTCCTCCTGATTCAGAAAGAAATAGGTTTTTACCAGAAGCTCCCAATAATTTTCCATCTGACGTAGAGCTTAAGTGAGTAAAATATTTGTTAGATGCATCATGACTCGACCATGTTGAACCCCCATCAATCGATTTCATAATTTCACCTTGACTTGAAACCGAGTACCGGTAACTAGCATATAAAGCAGAATCAGAAACCACTATTTCCCCAAAAGCGCCTTTGCTTCCAAAGAATTCGGGTAAATTTTCTGGTACACTAACAGTTCCTGATGAATAAATCATCATTCCGAAAGAGCCATAAACGTACAGTTGATTTCTATGTTCATCTACAGTTAGATAAGCAGCTTGTTCAACGCTAAATGCAGGAGCCCAACCTTGATTAAATCGTTCATCTTTTACCCATGTTGCTCCATTATCAGCAGATGTAAATACCTCCGAATCAATGGAAATGGTGTATAATGTGTCTTGAAATTCAACTACTGAGAAGAAATTTCCGCCATCTATATCTGGTAATTTTTGGGTTGAAACTTGACTATATGAATTAGTAATGTTAAAAAGTAATAGTGCAATTATTGTGTATAAATATTTCATTTCAAATTTAAGTATTGTTAAGACTTAATGGATGATATTTGAAATAAATGATGGTATAAATACCCTTTTGGGGGTATTTATGGTAAGATTAGTATAAGGATTAAAATTCCTGAAACGCCGGAATAAAAAAGCTTTCGGCGATAATTATTGATACGAATTCCTTTCTTCCGACTCAATTATTCGAAAACTTCGTTCGCAAATAGCTCTCCGTTAATTTCGGGTTGAAGACTTTATAGTTTTATGAATTAGATAAACGAATTGAAGCTCATTGTATAAGTTCTTGAAATAAATTCGGAATCCTATTGAGGCTTAAAAGTCTACTACAACATGAAATGGCATGCAGGGTCAAACGGATTCCCAACCATCAAACTTTATTCAGTTCCTTCATAATTTCAGCAAAGAGTTTATAGGACTGTATACGATCTTTAGGATTATGAATACTAGCTGCGACAATGACTTCATCCACGTTGGTATGTGTTAAGAAATCTGCTATTTGTTCCTTCACGGTTTCTTTGCTACCTATGAACGAGAAGCGAGTCATTTGTTGGATGGAAGGATGCAGCGAAAGCTCTTTTAATTCGGGCGTCATTTCAGAGGCTTCATCTAGAAACTCTTTTCGTGAACCCGTTAAAATTCCAACAATCATCTTTATGAAACTCGTGGACATTCGGTCTGCTTCTTCGTCGGTTTCGGCAACAAATACGTTAATCCCTGCAATTACGTATGGCTTATCAAGGTATTTAGAAGGCTGAAATTCATTTCGATAAATATCTAAAGCGTTAAATAATTGGGCGGTGGCAAAGTGACTCGCAAAGGCGTAAGGCAATCCTTTTTTGGCTGCCAAATGAGCGCTATCGGTACTTGATCCTAACACGTAAATAGGAACATCCACACCTTCAGCAACGGTAGCTCGTACCTTTGAGGTTTTATTTTCTACAGAAAAATAACGTTGAATGGTTTCAATATCTTCGGGGAAGGATTGTGTTGCTTGGATGAAATTAGGTCGGATTGCATGCGCTGTTTCTTGATCGGTTCCAGGAGCTCTTCCTAAGCCCAAATCTATACGATGTGGATATAAAGCACCCAATGTTCCAAACTGCTCAGACACGATAAGAGGAGAGTGGTTTGGGAGCATCACGCCGCCAGAGCCTACACGAATGGTATTTGTGGCTTGGGCAATTCTACCAATTAAAATGGGAGGTGCATTACTCGCAATGGCAGCCATATTATGATGTTCGGCAAACCAAATCCGTTTGTAACCAAATTCTTCGGCTTTTTGAGCTAAAGCGATGCTGTTGGCGTAAGTCTCTGTGATAGTGCTTCCTTGAGTTACAATGGCAAGGTCTAAAATAGAGTAAGCGGTAGAATGGGTCGACATGAATAAAACTGGTGAATGTTAATACAACAAAAGCTAAGAAATGCTCTGTCAAAGGTAGTGTATCTAAACCAGTTGGAAATAGATAATCGTTCCTAGGTTTTGAGTATTGAGTATTGAGTTGGGCGGCTTAAAAAAGTAAAGAGGCAAGAGTTTTTAATATCACCCAGAACAAGTCTCCCATTAGAGGGGTGTTCTCTAGTTTACAGTTGAAAATGCCAAACTGGAAGCAGAGCTTCCATATATGCATTCCGCAGCAGAGCTACGGAACGAGGTGAAAGTAAAATTAGTAGGAAAGGAGTGGAGGTGAAGATGCAAAGTTTTTAAAGAGTTGTATGACAGGATGTTGTGTTTAGCTTTTATGAATAATCATCAATTGAGTCTTCTCCAGTCCATTCAAGTCCTAATGCAAGGTCAAACTGCTTTTGTCCCCCGATTAAGGTGAAGAATGTACCCAGACTTTCATGAACAAATTTTCCCTTCTCAATATATACTTTTGCAAGTGCAAATGGCTTCAAATTATCACTTGATGTTAGGATAAATAATTCTTGTTTGTTTTTAGATAGTTCAGAATTATCAACTAAAGACTTGCCATATTGATTCTTTGAAAATACGTCTCCTTTCAATAGCTTTTCCTTGTACGTTTTAATTGAGTTATCAGTTAATGATGATGGACAATTTGGAAATTCACTTTTTGTTCGCCAGTTTTTTTGGATTGCAATTGGTGTTAAGGATTCTGTTAGTTGATTTTCTTTAGATTGAGTTTCTATTTGATGATCAAGATTTGAGAAAACCCATTCTCCTAATTGTCCTCCAACTGGAATTTTACCCTCTTGAGCCCAAGTGATTAAATTCTTTTTAGTGTTGTCCGCTTCTTCTTTTGTAACCGCTCGCATCCAATTAAAACTCTGTTCAAGCTCTCCGCTCATTGGTTTAGTCGGATTAGAAAGGAAATTGTCAATACTACCATACTTATAAATTATCCTTGATAGAGTAATTGGATTAAGTAGAATGTTGTCCAATCTGGTTATCCATCTTAAATTTTCTGGTCTATTGTTTTTCTTATTAGTATCGATGTGGTCAACAATATGTTTGTCTGAAGGTTGTTTGCCATGAAAAGCTGTTGCCACAATTCTGTGAACTGTTTCAGAAGAAAAATTTAAATAACCTTTCTGTTTGTCGGGTTTTCCTGCTGTCCATTTTTCGTCTAATGGGCGTTTTCTTTTTTCAGGTTTTCTACATCTATAAACAAAGCCATTATCTCTTACGTGATAATTTTCACCTCGATATTCACAGATTTTCTCAATTTCAAATATGTCTATAATGTGATTCAATTTCACTAGATGTCTTGTTTTACTACTTATGCAAAACGGTTCCGCATAAGTAGTAGCGGGTTTATAACTAAGATTTAAGTCTAATACTTAAATCTCTTTTATTTATATACCTAATTGTGTAAGGTTCTATTCGTCGTTTTTAATTTCTTCAATTTTTTTAATCATCTCAAGGGCTTTATTCTTGTCCGGTTTTAATTCGAGTGATTTTTTAAAATTATCTAAAGAGAGGTCATATTGTTCATTGAGAAAATAAGCTTCTCCTAAACTATTATAGGCATATACTGAATTGGGAAATTCAGAAACCATCAGCTGAAAAACCTGAATTGCTTCTTTAGTTCTATTCGACTCTAAAAATTCATGGCCCAAATCGTATAGCAAAGAAGCATCATCAAAATTGTATTCGTTGCCATTGTCCTTTTTTAATTGGTGGTATTTATCTACCCAAGTATCTGGTGTTTCACGAACATAATCTCTGATTAGGTAATAGGCATTTTTTGTAGGGTAATTCAAAAGATCCGTGATAAGAAATGAAGCCATGGTGTTTATTAAGTCACCAGCGCTATCGCCATTATAATTAAAGGAAACGGTAAACCCAGAGTTAGTTTTTGGCAATAAAATCAACCAATTGACACTTCCTCCTGTTCCTCCATTATGTAACATTAGGTCATCTCCATTTACCATCCAAAAATACCCGTACTCTTCATCTTCATTCTCATCGAAAAATAGAGGTCTTCTCATTTCTTTAACTACAGGATTGTCACCTTCAAGAAGAAACTCAATGTACTTTAGCATATCAGGAACTGTAGATTTTAATCCACCACCAGCACCCGTTAATGGCATTTGTAGCGACTGTACCAATTGATTGTTATTGGTGTATCCATTCAGAACATATTTTTGATCTTCATCCGAAACGCGCAATGAAGTATGACTCATTTTAGCCTTTTCAAGAATAAATTCCTCCAATAGTTCTGAATACGGTCTTTGGTATACTTTTTCTAAAATCAGTGCTAAAATTTCAGGAGCTACAAACCCTGAGTAGTCATATTCTTTACCAGGAAGAACTTCTAGTTTGTAACTTTTCAGATCCTTTATGAAATCTGATTTATTGTACTCTATAATTGCCTTTCGTTCATCCTCAGTCGCATCAATTGAAAACATTTTTGCTAACGTTTTAGAAAAATGTTCTCTTTTAATTCCCGATGTGTGGGTTAATATATCTTTAACAAGAATTGGACGATTATCGAACTCTAGGTTAGTATAAGAACCGTCCAAGTATTTCCTAATATCATCATCTAAACGCAATTTTTCTTCCAATACTGCTTGAGCTGTTATATAGGCCGTAAATGTTTTCGTTACAGATGCTATCTCAAAAATTGAGTTGTCATTCGCTTTGTTACCTTTGCCGTTATCAATTTCTCCATAATACTTTGTGTACGTGGTATCATCTTTAAAAACCCCGATTGAAATAGAATTGATTTCAGGATTTTCTAAAATCACCTTTGCACTATTGTCCATCGAATACTCAATTGGATTCAATGTCTTTTCATTAGAAGGGTTAGAAATGTATTGGCAACTAAATAATAGAAGAGCAATGGATGGGAATAATAGAAATCTAATCATGAAATATCTGTACAAGTTATCTACAATGGAGTATGACGTATTTAGTTCTTTATATACCAATTAGATTTTTAAAAGTTACAGACAAAAAATAGGTAAAGGGCAAGTATTTCAAACTAGTTAAATGAAACTCTCATTCCGCAGCATAGTTATGTAATGTGAAAAAAATGGCTACTCAAACTCTAATACCACAGCAAAGATAGCGAATGGGGTTATAATTTAAGTATTGTCTTTTTTTAGGGTGGGTATAGTTATTTCTTCTAATATTTTGATTCTTCCTTGATAAAGGATTTCATCGTCTATTTTTCCAGAGTTTACTCCTTTCCAATAGTTTGTAGCCATGTGTTGCCACTGGTTTATGGAAATAGTTCCCCCTTCAAGCCATTGCTGCGTTGCTTTGTGAATTGTGCCATTAACCGTTTCAATTCTAAATAGCTTATGATGCGAACCTTTGCTTTTTAATATGTTTATCCAAAAATCTAGTGAATCATCATTGTTTGGAATTAGCCAAATACATTTTTGCCGACTTGGTAGATTTGGAAAGAATTCATTCCTAACTGATTCAAAAATCAACTCTCGATTAATCAGTATAGTATTACGGAGACAATCTAAGGATTCTTTTAGCGTATTTATTTGGTTGAAATGATACTCCTTCATTACCAGTGGGGGATTATGTAATCTTGCATATGCTTCAAAAGCCGAATGCAATACCTTGAAGGCATCATGTTTATTTCCTTGAAAGTTATATGAGTCTTCTTTTCTTAAAAAAGATTTCCAATAGTTATTGTCTTCTTTTTCAAAGGATAATTCATCACCGACTTTCCAGTTACAATTGGTGCTATTTATATGTAGGAATGAGTTATTCAATTTTGTTTAACTTCAAAATAGTACGAACTCTGTTCATAATATTTCAATTCTATTTCTTGTTCAGTTTATATTTTCAAAAGCAGGGGGGGCAAGATGAATAAAACCGAGTGTATTTTCAAACTATTTCTTTAAAGAACTCTCGCTAAAATTTAACTGTCCGGAATGAATTTCTTTACCGTTAATTGTATAAAGTAGCTGTTCACCTTTCAAACTAAAACCTGTTCGTATTGTGCCTTCTAAACCTCTATTGAAGAGAGTTACCACATAAAAGGTATTCGAATCATATGGGTTAATAGTTTGTTGTAAGAAGGGCGATTTATAAAGCCCTTTATCTAACAAAGATTCTAAATCCTTTAGACCATAATTAAATAAGGATTCCATATCTGAAGTTATTGTTTCAGTCGGAAGAAATACTCTAAAATAGTTGTCCGCTGAAGATGGAAGCTCAATTGAATCTGAGGGAAAATCAATCGTGAAATCAACTGCCTTAGTAGTTTCATTAGTTATACGAGTCCAAAATATAGCATAAACATAGTCTTTACCATTAGGAGCAGTGTATTTGAGTCCACCTTTTGGCAAACTGTTTTCTATGATCAGGTTATTACCAATTGAATTAGAATACTCGTATTTCGTGTCGATAAACTGACTGCTATGATTAGTAAGTTGCTTTTGGCTTTCGGTATTTACCGAAGATTTGTTTTGATAGGAGTCGTGAATAACTTTATTGTCAAAGTAAACATGTTCCAAGTTACCCTTTTTAATGGACCTCAAAATAGTGCTTTCAAAATGATTGCTGAATTTTTCCGAAGAAAGGGATTTCAAGTGTTCAACATCTTCAGTGTCTACTCCTGTAAAAAGCCCACCAGAAATGACTCCGTACAACACCGAATCGAGAACGACCTTGGATTTGGCTGTGTCAATCCTAGTTATAGTAATGAGTGCTGTCACGTCTATTCGACTGCCATCTATCATCTCAAAATGTAAATAAAAAAGACTGTCGGCCAAGTTTCTTGCTTGGTTTTCGCTATATGGATGCCCCGCCGGAATTGAATTCAAAAGTTCTATTTTACTTAGCTGTATATCATAAGGTTCATTTACATCTAGGTTCAGTGTAACTCTTTGTTCTGGTAATGTAGTTGCCCAAATTGAAAACAAGCATAGAACTCCTAGCGGAACTGTTAAATATCTACTTGTATTTAATTCAGTTGATAGTTGTTTCTGAAAGTAACTGAACGAGAAGGGGAGAATTATTAAGGTGATTAAGTCAGTGTAGTCGATAACTCTATTGAAGCCAATTCCAATTGATTGAAACCAATTGATTAGTTCTTGTGAAAATGGGGACTTCCAAAATATGAAAAGCAAAGTAGTCCCAAGATAGATCGACTTAGTCCATTTGATTTTGAAGCTTGATATGAAATAAGGAAACATGAAAAGGCCTGCTATGTCAGAAAGCTTTCCGGTGAAAACATTAGAGAACTCGTTTTTCAGGTAAAAGTCATTGAGGAGCAGAAGACTTATTGCGAATATGAATAGAGGTCTTGATAATAAATCAGTTCTTGAGTTTCTCATTATAAATTGCTTCGACTATTTGGCGATACGTAATACGCTTTTTAAAAGCAGTAAAGAAAATGAAGAAAACGAAGTGTATTTCAAAATGGATATTAGTAGTTAGATGGGTGTTTTACTGGAAACGTCTTGCCACACTATATAGACCTTTTGAAGTTCAGTCTGTAAATGTAAAAAGAAGAATAAACTACCTATCGCAAAAGGGGTTTCTTATACTAGGTGTGAAAATCAGGGTTTAATGTACAGAATTATTCCACTTTTTCGCCATCGTCCCAGCTCCCTATATAAATTGTGCCATCAGCGTATTTCATGGTTCCCTGACCATGCATAAGGCCGTCTTCAAGTTCACCAGAGTACATATCACCATTTGCAAAGCTAACTACACCTGTTCCTGTAACTTCATTATTATTGAATTCACCCACATATTTATTTGCCATTCGATCTTCTTGAAATCCAAAGCCATGTTTTTTGCCACCTTTCCAAAAACCTTCATATCGAACTTCAAAAGTATTTACATAATCTTGATAAGCATCTTCCCAGCCTGGTGTAAAAGTTTCTATATAAACACCGTAGCCATCAATGCAATTTCCTGAGATACATTTTCTATCCTCGGTATAGTTTTTTTCGGTATTAGAACCTTCAATATACTGCCCATCGACAAAGATTCCTTCCATGGCAATATTGCCGTTTACATCGAAATATCTTCCGTAGCCATGTTGCAGACCAGCTTTAAAATTCCCGATGTGTTTGCTTCCATCACCCCAAGTAATGGTTCCTTCTCCTTGTTGTATGTTGTCACGGAACTCGCCAATATGAACATCTCCATTATTCCATTTGTAATGTCCAAATCCTTTTACGCAATCACCCAAAGTACATCCTTCTTCTAAATCTAACTCAGTATAGGTTTTGATAGGTTTTCCATCTTTTAATTCTCCAGAAAAGATAAGCTCGTTATCTAGAGTGTAGATCTTTGAAAACCCATTTTGTTTATCATTCGCCCAATCTCCAATAAGATAAACGTTATCGGATGGATTCAGTAATAACCCCGTTCCATGTTTCATTCCGTCTTTAAATAATCCTATATATCTACTTTTATTAGGGTACTCAACTACAGTGTACCCATTAGTGCAATCGCCGGCTAAACAGCCTTTTTCTGTATTATTTTGAGCAACGACGGGAAGAGTGAATAGTAAGAAGAGGGCAGTTATTGAGATTTGAAATGAGGTTTTCATAAAAGGATGGCTTTTATAAGTGTTGGAACGAGCATGAGTAATATTCAATAATCGGTGGATAAGATGAATAAAACTGATTGTTTTTCAAAAAGGGAAGTATAAAAAATTTAGAATTTATCAGAACAAGTCTCGCATTGAGGGGTATGTCGCTGTACTAACTTCGTGATAGAGCCGAGTAAAATAGTTAAGAGACTGTCTCTGCTGATTATTATCATGTTCTTCATTCTATAAAACAATACTTTAAAGTTGAAATTATTTATAAGAGCACTATCATAAAATATGCGATCAAAACTCCTTTTAGTTACTCCTCCTTTTACTCAGTTGAACACGGCATACCCGGCTACTGCATATCTCAAAGGCTTTTTGGAAGAACACGATGTTTCTATTTCACATTGTGATTTAAGCATTGAGCTTTTCACCACTATTTTTACAGGGGAGTTTTTAGCTGAAATTATTCAAGAAGCAGAAGATTTGGGCAATGATTTGTATCCTACTGTTCGAGAAATGAAAGAGTTATATATTTCAAAAGTTGATGTAGTTATTGGTTTTCTTCAAAAGTCTGATTTTGAAACAGCAAACATAATTTTGGAACCCGGCTTTTTACCGATAGGCCACAGGTTGGTGAATGTTAACACTGAAATTAGATGGGAAGAAGGAAAGATAGGTGTCATTGACAAAGCTAAGCACTATTCTACTCTTTTCATTGAGGAAATAGGAGATTTTATTCACGCTAATGTGGATGAGTTTTTCGCTTTCACTAAGTATGCCGAACAAATCGCAACCTCTGCTAGTAGTTTCGATCAATTAGACGAGTTCTTGACCTACCAACCAACTCTCATCGAAGATGAGATGTTGAATATTTTGGAAGAACAGATCAAGACCCATACTCCCAATCTAATTGGGTTTACTATTCCTTTTCCTGGGAATTTATTTGCAGCTTTACGATGTGCACAATTCATTAAACAGTATTATCCGGATATACATGTTGCTTTCGGTGGCGGATATTGTAACACCGAGTTACGAAGTCTTGAGGATCCTAGAATCTTTGAGATTGTCGATTTCATTTCTCTGGACGATGGGGAAGGGCCACTTTTAAAAATGGTTCATTATCTAGAGGGAAAAGTTGATATCGATGAGCTGGAAAGAACGTTTGTTCTAGAGGACGAGAAAGTCGTTTACAAGAACAAAACTCCAAACACCATTTATCATCATCAAAGTTTGCCGGCACCTAGTTATGCTGGATTACCGTATGAAAAATATGTGTCATTTTTGGACGTAGTGAATCCAATGCATCGTATGTGGACGGATAAAAGATGGAATAAATTGACTATTTCTCATGGGTGTTATTGGCGGCAATGTTCATTTTGTGACGTAAGCCTGGATTACATCGGCAACTACCAAAATACAACCGCAGAGGATTTGGTAGATAAAATTGAAAAGATCATTAAGGATACGGGAATCACAGGTTTTCACTTTGTGGATGAAGCTGCTCCACCAAAAATGCTAAAGGCGCTTTCAAAAGCCTTGATAGAAAGAAATCTATCTATTACTTGGTGGACTAACATTCGATTCGAAAAGACTTTCAATTTCGAGCTCTGTGAACTTATGGCAAAAGCAGGGTGTATTGCAGTCACCGGCGGATTGGAAGTAGCCTCTGATAGATTATTAGCAAAGATGAGAAAGGGGGTAGATATTGCTCAAGTTACCAGAGTTACCAATAATTTTTCCCTAAATGGAATTATGGTTCATGCTTATTTGATGTATGGATTTCCTACCGAAACCCAGCAAGAAACCATTGACTCGTTAGAGGTTGTAAGGCAATTATTTGAGAAGAATTGTATTCAATCTGCATTTTGGCATCTATTCACTACTACCATACATAGTCCGATTGGGAATAATCCTGATGCTTTTGGAATAATAGTAACAGGACCTGAATTCGAGGGATTTGCTCAGAACGATTTATGGCACGAAGACCCAGAAGGAACGGATCACCCAAAATATACGAAGGGTTTAAACCGCGCTTTAAATTCTTATTTGAACAAAGAAGGGCTTGATGAAGATTTAGAACAGTGGTTTGATTTCCCCATTACTCCGACAAGCCATCCTAAAGGTTTGATCGATAGTTTTTTGGCGTAGATTTTGTACTTCAAAACGATACTTACTTTTTTACTGCGGTGAATACTCCATTAGGCTGGTGTAATACTAAATTCAGTTTGCCATCTTTTTCTTGAAATACTGCTTTGTAGCCCGATAATCCAGTAATTGAGAACTCATTTTCTTTTATAGGAATTAAAATGTATTCAGGTTGACCAGGAACAAGTAGGTTTAATTTTTCTTTTTTGATAGAAACTTTTAACTCCATTCCAGAAAGCAAATAACTTCCAACAAATTTGTTTAAAACGTCTGTTGAAACAGCTATTTCTACAGGTGTTCTTTTAAAGACTATCGGTTCTAAAGTAGGTTCAAACTTTATTTTTACAGACTCTATGTCGCCTAATTCGTTAGTTTGAAAGTTGAAGTTAAATCCCAATTCATCCAAATCTAATGTGTTATCATCAATCAGGTAGGGTTTGAAAATATCATAATGGGTATGTTTCAGATACGCTTTTTCTCTAGCTAAATGTGACCAAAGTGAATCGTTTTTAACTTCGATCTTAAACGTTCCGTAGCCTTTGTGAGTGTATTCTCCAGTATATTCGGTTAAACTATGTGTAGGTTTAGTATTAGGTATGATGCCTTCTTCTTGTTCTTGTGTTTCCTCTTCGCCCTGTTTTTTAAGAGTAGTTATTTTCTCGTTGTAATAGGTTTTCCAGTCTGTTTTTTCTAGATCTAAAATTTCATCAGAAATTGCATTTCTTACCAAAGTGGGTAACCCTGATCCATCTTGATTGACGAGAACCACAATGCCTATATCATCGGTAGGAAAAAAGGCTACATTTGCCGAAAATCCATCAATGTTTCCACCATGTTCTAATCTGTAATGTCCTTTGTAGGAAGATATGAACCAAGCATAACCATAGCTGTTTAAGTGTTGGTCTGGAAATTGTTCATCTGCTATTCCATTACCAACTAGCATTAATGGGTTAACAGCTTTCTCAACATATTTTGCAGGTAATATCTGATTGTTGTTGAATTTCCCTTCGTTTAACCAAACCTTTAACCAGTTAGCCATTTCTTTTGCGCTGCTGTTAATACTTCCTGCAGGACTCATTGCTGCAATATCGTAGTAAGGAATTACATTACTTGTCTCGAAATTTTCTAGTGAGTAACCTTTAGAGACATTGGATTGTTCTTTTAGTTCTTCAATACTTAAGGTTGAAGTTGTCATATTTAAGGGCTTAAAAAAACGTTCTCTAATATTGTCATCCCAACTTTTGCCAGTAAGTTTCTCGGTGATTAAACCTTGAGCTAAATACATAAAATTGTTGTAATACCATTGCTCTCGAATGCCAGTAAAAGGTTCCTGATATTCTACACGAGCTATCAACTCACTTTTGTCATCAGTAGGGAATAAATACCAAGACCAATCATGACGTGGTAAACCTGTACGATGACTAACCATATCTAAAATGGTAATCGTGTTATTTAACTCGTCGTTGTAAAATTCTAGTTCGGGTAAGTATTTTCTGGGGCTATCATTAAAAGAAAATCCTTTTTCTTCCTCCATTATGCCGAGTAAAGCAGTGGTAAATGCTTTTGTAGTTGAGCCAATAGCGAAAAGTGTATTCTCATCTACTTTTAATTTCTGTTCTAGATCTCTATAGCCAAATCCTTTAGCGTAGATAATCTCGTTTCCTTTAACTATTGCAACAGAAAATCCAACTGTTTTAGTAGTTCTCTGTAATTCTAAAAGCTTTTTATCAAGATTCTTTTCATTAAAATTTGTCTGTGCAAAAACTGAAGTGCTAATGAAGAGAAGAAGAAATGCAAAGTATTTTGTCATTTTATTGCTGATTAGTGTAGTATTAAAACAATAGGTTAAAGAGATTGTTTTGAAGTTTATGCATTAAAAAATAAGTGGATAAGATGATTAAAACTGATTCTATTTCAAAATGGAAGATCGATTTTAGAAGTGAGACGAAAGATATAAGACCTAAGATAGCCGAGGGTTTTTTCTGAAAAAGATATTAGCATTGAAAAAACCAAAAGGAGACAGGAGTATTAACTAGGTATTCGACAACAGAGCAACTAAATTTGTATAAATCTAATACTCGATATTCAACTCTTGAACAAAGAACACCTTATCTAAAGAATTGATTAAGAAGTTAGGAGGCAATTCATTTTCCGCTATTTGTATAAATCCGTTTTTTCCATAAAAAGATTGAGCTGCTTTAAATTGAATCATTGTTCCTAGATAAATTTTAGGAATTCGATGTTCTTTACACCAATCAAAAACGGTTTCGAGTAATAGTTTAGATATACCAAATTCCTTGCCTCGAAATTCTTTTTTAACCATCATTTTTTTCAATATCCCAAAATCCTTTTCTACAACAATAATTCCGACCGTTCCTACAACTTCTCCGTTACTTAATGCAACCCAATATTTATCTGGTACAATAGGGGTTTTAGAAGTAGTCTTGGGGATTATTTGCTCATCAAATTCCAATGCAATTCCATTCATCATCTCATCAATCCCATTTTGATGAGAACTTTCATAAGCAACAATTTGTATCATTAGTCAGGATTGTGATTTAAAGCTGATAATGGTAGCCTAAGCTTCATTCTATTCCTTTTCATACGTCAGAATTTGAAGACCATCGTCAAAAGATTCTGTATCAACTAACTTCCATTTTTGAGTCGATTTGGAATTTCCAAATAATCTAATGCCTTCCCCAAGAATAATGGGATTCAATTTCAATTTGAGTTGATCAATCAGTCCATTGTCTAAAAGCCATCCAGCAAAGTCACCGCCACCACACAAGTAAATGTCTGTAGTAGAGCTTTCTTTGATTTCGAGCACTCTTTGGATGGATTTTTTCTCAATATGAACAGTGTTTGCTAAATCCTTAATGTTCATTGAATCAGTAAAAATATAGTGTTCCATATTTGGGTAGGCGGGTTGACCTGGCTGAAGTCCATATTGGAAACCAAATTCATAGGTTCTCCTACCCATGATGACCGTTTCAAACGTTGAAAGATCCTGTTGATATTTCTCAACTCCTTTCCCTTGAAGTATGAATTGACTTATATCGTCATTCTTTCCAGCTATATATCCGTCAAGAGAACTTGCTACGTAGTAAATAATCTTTTTCATATAAATTCATTTTGTGTTCGGAATTTCAACTTAAACAAAGCAGGGCATAAGATGATTAAAACCAATTCTATTTCAAAATGGATGGTAGTAGTTAGTAAGAGTATCCATCTAATATAAAAGATAGGGCTCTACAATATCCTGCCATTCGTCTTTTCGGAGTTCGGACTTTATAGTCAGGTTCTTTTTTAGTTTTTGGAAGGAATTATGGACGCCCAATAACTTATCTAAATGACCATCTCCATTTGGATTGGCGTTTGTTATGTACAACCGTTCTTTACAGTCAGTTGGATATTCTGTAATCAGTTGTTTTAGTATTTCAATTCCAAACGAGACGGGCCGAAAGGTTTGCGCATTGGTTATTTTTAATCTTAACCCAAAACAAACTTCACCTTGGTACAATCCCCAATCTGGTGTATATCGAATCTCAGAAAAAGAAATGCCTGGCAAGGTTAAGCTATCGAGGTTGGCTTGTAAAGAAGTGGAGTCTATCCACGGAGCGCCTAAGACCTTGAACTCCTTTCCCATGCCTCTACCTTCATTAACATTAATTCCTTCCAGCAATCCTAACCCTGGATAGATTAGAGCTGTTTCTGTATCTTTAATAGCAGGTGATGTCGGTTCAAAATCCCAGCTTCCTTGATTAGGAAGATCTTTTCTATTCCAATTCCGAATTTCCACAACTTGTAAATTGAGTTTGGGAATGTGCTTAGATGCGAAATAATTTGCTAATTCTCCAAGGGTACAGCTATGCCTGATTGGAATACTCCATCTACCAATAAATGAAGAACACGTGGAATCTAATAATGGTCCTTCAGCTTTGGTTAAATCTCCACTTAAAGGGTTGGGTCTATCCAAAACAATAAATTCTTTGTGAAGCTCAGCACAAGCCTCCATAATATGTGTCATGGTCCATAAATAGGTGTAAAACCGGCAACCCACATCAGGAATATCAAAAACAATGGCGTCTACATCTTGTAAATCTTCTTCTGAAGGGCGCAATTTATCCCCATACAAACTAACAACAGGTAAGCTCGTTAAGTCATCGGTTTTATTTGGAACCCAAGCTCCATCAGCGGCATTGGCAGACAATCCATGTTCAGGCGAAAATAGTTTTACGATTTCAAAACCAGCGTCTATTAAAGCGACTCTTGATTTAACGCCAAAGGCATTCTTGCCCGCATCGTTGGTCACCAAGCCAATGCGAGTTTTAGTATGATGCTCGGCAGTGGCACAAAATTGATCTATTCCAAAAAATACTTTTCTCATCTCATTCTGCTTGGATAAATAATCAGTTGTATGAAGTTAAATTCTAAATTAGAAAAAGACACTTTAGAATTGGGTTCTACTTCTAAGTGTAAGCTAGGGTACCAGCGAAGGTTAGTTCTCAATAACCAACTTTGTACCCGGTTTGGTCGGATATCCCATCCAAAAGTAAGACCATAACCCATTTTACTTTCACTTATATCTACAGTTCTGTTACCTTCAAAAGATTCTCTGAAAGCCAGATTTTCATAACTAATGGAAGGCCCCACAAAAGGTGCAAAGCCATGGTAGTCGAATAAGTATTTCGTCGCTTCAAATAAAATGGACTTCCTTTTTAAAGCCTGACTGGCGCCGTAGCTATTTGTGGAACCTTGATAGCTCCGATAACCAAACGCTAGATTGATATCTGGTTTATGAAAATAATACCCTATGGTGAAATCGGGCATAATGGAGGTGCTATATTTTTCTATATAAGGCCTTTTAGTAGTGTTGTAGCTACTTTCTGTTAGCCAAAAGGCTGATGAAATTCCGGCCCCAACGTAGAATCCGTTTAGTTTTCCAAGTTCGGCAAGTTTCTCTGTTACAAGTTCCGTTCTTCCCGATTCCCAATCTCGCTCAGCACTTAATGTTGTTTCAAGTACAAATTTATAAGACAGGGTTGCATAAAAAGGGGGAGTGGTAATCGTTTCTATTTGATTTCGAGAGATATGATAACCTCTTTCATTTTGATAATCCCATGTTAAACCAAGTTCAAATAAATGCTGCTCCGAACGTAACGTTAAACCTAATAATAGTGGGAAATATGTATGATTTTGTTCAGGACCACTTTTATATTCAAAATTATTATTTCTTTGTTCATGGTAGAATGGGGCAAAGGAAGTTCCAATATAAGGTCGGACTTTGCTGTTCTCGATTCTATATGGATAATATTTAAATCCTGTTTCAACCCCCATAATAGACGTTATTTCTTGATTCTCTATTTTAACTGTTGGTGAGTAGAGTGGAACCCCGATGAAAAAATCTGCATGCCCCCAGAAGTGAGTACCGCCTATTATAAATCTTGGAACAACAGTGCCTGGGAAATTAATAGATTTGATATTTCCATTGGCATCAATATAGCTTGTGCTTCCATCAAAAGATGATTGAAGGTCAAGTCCTAACGTCATTTGAGCAAAACGATGCCTACTTTGCTTTTCAGTATAAACTTGAGAAAACAAAGGCTGCACGATAAATGATAGAACTAGTACAAAATATATTCGAGTCATATTAATGTGTTCATTTGATGACTTTTGGCAACTTCTATAGCCTTTTGTGTTAAGATGAAACAAGTTTGAAGATGAATAAAAGAAGGTGTATTTCAAAGCGGAAGCTGGTTATAGCGCTGTAGGATAATCTGTATTATTAAACACATGAGGATTGTGCATTTCCATTAGATTTCGGGGCGA
Source organism: Balneola sp. (assembly GCA_048267905.1). Taxonomy (GTDB): domain Bacteria; phylum Bacteroidota; class Rhodothermia; order Balneolales; family Balneolaceae; genus Balneola. Next base: position 674,742 of record JBLWWM010000001.1, on the reverse strand, counting down.
GATAGTTCTTTGAATTCCCTTTTTAAAATTTGAATTCCCCAATTCTACCGAAGCAAATGAGATTGCTGTGTCTCCCGAAACTAGTTCTCCATAGTCGTATTCGGGAGTTATAAATTTTCTTTTGAACCCGAAAGCTGTTTCATAAAATTCAATAATTTCAGCTACACTTTCTACGTTTAGTATTGTATAAGCGTATTTCATAAAACTAGTTGCTTAAGTTTTGGCTTCTGGAAAATCAGCGATTAAGATGATTAAAACCTACTCGATTTCAAAATTCAAATAAAGGCAACATATAGCTGTTAATGGAATGAACCTAGTGGGAAATGAGTATCAAAAGCTCTCTTCAAGAATAGCTCTAAACAGTGGTGTTATAATGGGGGATTTTTGGTGTACTGAAGTAAGGGGAATTTAGCTTCACGTATAAGTAAACCTATTTTTTCTTACCAATGAATCTAATTACACTCGCTATTCCATTATGATATTTCCCTTCTTTCAACTCAATTTCTTTCTCTTCAAGCTGGATAATATCGAAGTCAGGAAAATCCATTTGAATTGACTCTTTAGTGAATAAAAATTCCTTGTTGGCAGGACCACCAATATTTGGGTTTAGTTCTCGAAACTTCAAATTATTCTTACTAAATCCTTCCAATATAATTATTCCACCTGGCGAAATTAATTCTCCAATTTTGGTATGATATTGAGATAAAAGTGGAGGAGGGAAGTGGGCAAAAATCAAAGCGGCAACTTCGTATTGGTCGTTGATTAGGTTTAATTTAAAAAAATCACCGACTTCATAATTAATCTCTACATTTTGATCCTTAGCTAACTTCAAGGCTTTCTTTTTACCTTCTATGCTGATATCAAATGCAGTGACTTCTAGCCCCATTTTCGCAGCATAAACAGCATTTCTTCCTTCTCCTTCTGCCGGTAATAGTATCTTACCTTTAAGCTTGAATTTCTCTATAGATTCCTTGAAGAAATTGTTTGGAGCAATTCCATAGGCATAATCTTGAGCTGAATATCGGTCGTCCCACATTTTGTCTATCGCATGTCGTTTTTATAGTTAATAAATCAACAACAGAAATGTGAAACTCATTCACTTTATTTAAGAAATAGTTTAGATACGAGCAATTTCTAATCCCAAAAATTAAGTACAAGTAAGATGTATGTGTTTAGTTCAGGAACAACACTATTCAATCTTTTTGATTAACCATCCAATTTCTCAGTTCAATAAATCTAGAAGCAATTCTATCACGCTTTGAAAGCACAGTTGAGGTTCCCATTGTTGCCAATAACGCAATTAGAGCCAAAGCTCCTAGGGCACCTCCATATCCTTCAAAGAGATTGTTGCTATTGATATATATAATACTGAATAAACTTCCGGCTACCGCTAAACGTTTATAGCTCTTCATTGCATGGGAAGAAACCATTCCTATAAAAGAAGTCCCAATAAATACTATCTGAATATTTATGGTTAGATAAGTGCTGAGTGCATTCGGAAAGCAATAGAAAAACAAACCGACAATAAGAGAAAGCAAAGCCGAAGCTCGCACTGGACCTTGTTTAAGTTCTTCGCTAACATAGAACGTAAGTGTAGCACCTAAAACGCCTGTTAAAACAATGATAAGATTAGGTGTTAAAACAATCATTTTGAAAGCGTATTAATTAAGGTCACAATAACTACTCCTACAAAAGCAACAGATCCAAGCTTTCCCCCGATACCTAGAAATAAGTTCTTTGATAGCATCAGGAATATACTTGCAAAGATCCCGGCCGCAACTACAAAGCCAATTGAAGGCGAAATTTCAACGCTTGACATACCAATGAATACACCACAGTAAATAGAAGCGGGTAACTGTTTTAAGTAGTCTGATTCTTTATTTAAGTTTGGTAAAAATGATGCTAACGTTCCTGTAATTCCGGCCGATAAAACACTACCTAAGCCACCATAAACGCTCAATAAATAGCAAACAACAGCTCCTACAGGAACCCACATAACAACTAGAATATTTTCGTATGAATACTCTTCGTGATGCAAGTCTATATACTTATATCCAATAAGCATAGTAAGTGCAATTATAAATGTTAATACGACAGTAGAAAAGGCTTCCGTTTCGTATTTGTCTTTTATTATGATGGTTAAAAATGCAACTTGCATTAATAAGAAAGTGGCCACCATTACAGATCGAATGGCTTTATGAGTCTTCATTAATGGAAAAATATCTCTTGATTGAATTGTATCGTTTTGAACAGTCTTTATTAGAGCAGGAGAGAGCAAGATGTAACTTTACTCGGCGTTAAGTTTTTTATCTATAGCTTCTTTTCCTTTAGGTATTCTCTAATTCTAAACTAGTATTTGATTAACGATATTGTAGATGAGAATGCAGATCTGTGTAGAGTGATTCTTATTCTAAAACGCCATTTAACTTAGGTTTTAAGATAGAAAATTTGAAAATAGATGACTGACTTAATTATTCAAAATTTGAATATTTGAAACTTAACCCCATTTATTAAATAACAACGAACAAAGCCCATCATGTTATTTAATCTGAATGATACCCCACTCAATGCCTCTTGATTTAGCAAAGATTTCGATATCATCAAGTCCAATTTCCATTCTTCTTTTATTGACAGTCTCTGGATTTTCAATTTCGAAGAATATTGGGTTCCCAGCGTTGTCTTGAGTTGTTTGGGAGCCGTAGACTTGTGGTTTGTTAGCATTAACAAACATTCTATCGATTAGTCGAGCATATTGTAAAGGCTGCGACTCGCCCTTTAGAACAGACTCTTTCATTAATGGGGCGTACTTTTCTTTAAATTCAATAGAACTATGCTGTGTAACGCTCCAAATCCCAGCATTGGCACGTCTCCCTACATCACTTATACCTAGCCAACCATAGCGCTCTAGAATGACAATCAGTTCTTTCTCTAACTGGTCATCTTGTTCTTCAACTACTTTCCAGAAGTAGTCCATCTCAGACGAAGTTTGACCGAATTTCTCCTCAGCATCTAGATACAATCTTCGAAACAGCTAGTCTTTCATCAAAAGGGTTTCGAGTTTTGTCTTCAACGAGTCCAATTGAATGTCCGTTGGTTGCTCTACTTGCGCATATATTGATGTAGATATAAAGCAGATTAGAATCAAAAAGAACAAGTATTTCATAATTGATATCATTCTAGTAGTTGGTTTTTTCGACTAACTAAATTGCTCAGTTAGTTTAAATACCTACGTTAAAAATCTGTTAACATAGATGGTCAATACTAAACACACACTAATTATACTCAAATTTATGCTAGCTCTTGTTACCCATATCTGTTTTGAGAAATTGTGATTTAGAAGTCTAGTTATCAAAACAGCTAATCCCATTAACAAAAACCAAATTGAAAAGAACAATGATAATTCACCTCTAAGGAAAGTTGTAATAGTATCATGTAGCATACCACAGAAAATGAAGGTAATTAGTAATGAAATAGATGTAGGAAGGATTTTCTTTGTTGGCTTGAAAATGAATTTCCCTAGATAGTATCCAAATATAGGGTTCCAATAATTCCAAAAGGTAGAGAAGTTCTTTGAACCTAATGATCGGTACAGATTATTTCTTAACGCATTAGGACTACCAAAGGAAACACCATTTCGTTTTTTGATATAGTCCGCTAAAGAAATATTCATTATAGGTTGTTCTCAGTTATTAAAGATCCATTATTGTAGCCAATTCTAACTCCATATCTCATTTGAATTAGTCAGAATAATAGGAGTGTTATCTGTTATAAGTATTGTCTGTTCATGTTGTGTTACAAATCCACCCTTATTACCAACTAAAGTCCAGCCATCATTTAATTCAACTGCTATTGTCGAATTCGTTGAAATGAAAGTCTCAATAGCGACTGTTGTATTCTTTCTAAACCTTTCTCTATTTGATTTTACCCTATAATTTAAAATGTTTTCGGGCTTTTCATGCAAGCTTCTACCAACGCCATGACCAGCTAAATTTTTGATTACTTTAAATCCTGATTTTCTAGCTTCGGTTTCTATGAAATAGCCAATATCAGCAATCTTTCTTCCGTCTTTGATACAGTTTATAGTTCTACGCAAAATCTCTTTCGAAGCATTAACAAGAGACTGATGATTATGAATATCTTCTCCTAGTACAAAAGACCCTCCATTATCAGCCCAGAAATCATTTAACTCTGCGGATACATCAATATTAACTAAATCGCCTTCTTTTAATATTCTTTTCTCTGATGGTATTCCATGAGCTACTTCTTCATTTACACTTATGCAGGAATAACCAGGAAAGCCATAAGTTTCGAAAGGTGCAGATTTAGCTCCATAGCTTTTTAAAATACTCCCACCATACTCATCTAATTCTTTGGTTGAGATACCAACTTTAGCGTATTCTCGCATCAATTTTAGTGTCGTCCCTACAACTTCACTAATTTTTTTCATCCCAATTAATTCGGATTCTTCAGTAATAGACATTTATAATGATTAATAATTTCAAAATGTGAGTTAGAAACTTTGGGAATTAGAAAGTGTTTTTGAAACTGAGTTCTAGCCTAAAGCCAAGAAACTCACATCCTAGATAGCAGGTTTAAACCTACGATAAACAAGAGCTAACACTATCATTCCGAGCCCAAGTCCCATAAAAGCTCCATTAATGAGGTCGGATAGAGTTACATAATGTGAAACTATTTGAGAAAGAGCTATAACACATAGCCCAACTATTAATAGGATGAGTTCTTTTGGGAATTGGTTTTTCAATTTAAACGCCGTTAATAGATTAATAAAAAATGCTTTATTGATGAGCACAAAACTAGCTACGAGAATAAATGGGTAAAGTTATTCGTGTACTTATTTCATGTTGGTGAACTGCAAAGGAACGCCCATGTCTTTACCTTTTAAATGGGACATTATCGCTTGAAGATCATCTATCTTTTTACCAGTAACACGAACTTGATCGTCTTGAATCTGAGGCTGAACTTTAAGTTTTGTGTCTTTAATCTCTTTCACAATTTTCTTAGCTGTTTCTCGGTCTATGCCTTCTTTAAGCTGAACATCCATCTTTAAATGCCCCTGAGAAGTACCTTCTTCATCACCAAACTCGAGTACTTTCGAGTCAATACCACGTTTTACAAAGTTCTTAATCAGCATTTCTTTAATAGCTTGCATTTTCATGCTTTCAGCAGCTACAATATGAATTCGTTTTTCTTTATCATGATAAGTCACCTCAGAGTGAAGCCCACGGAAATCGTAACGGGTTGTGATTTCTTTTGTGGTATTGTTAACTGCGTTGTCTACTTCTTGATTATCAATCTCGTTTACAATGTCTAATGATGGCATGACTACTAAATTCTTTTTTGTTTGCTATAAATGGAATCCTAAAATAAGAAATAAACCATTAATGATTAATCACTTTCTTTCTCTAGTTTCTCAATGAGTTTTTTCTTTAGCAGAGCTTCAATTTTTGCTCTTTCATCCATCGGGATTACCGTGCGATAGCTTGAGAGAACTTCGCTATACAGAAATTCAATTTCTAGCACATTTTCATCACTCCATTTATAGGAAATGAAATCTTTCCATAGTACATGGCGATCAATCAACACAATACCCTTTCGTCTAAATTCGGGCGTTAAACGAAGTGTTAATCCTAAAATTCCTAACCCAATTATGGAAAGCCCTGATGCCAAACGAATGGGAGTAATCGCTAAATCATTAAAAATAGAAGTACGAGCAATTCCAGCTATAATTAATGATAAGGCGATTAAGTTTGGTAGTGTGTCGGATGCAAAACTTCGGTTTACATATTCTATGTCACCCAATTCTAACTTGCTGCTATATTGGCCGTAAGAATTAACAAGCAAGAAGCCGGCTACAAAAGCGTACATAGAAGCCATAAAGGCACCAGCAATGGCTTCAGGAAAAAATCCTAAATCATTGAGTAAACGAAGAATTAGAAATAATGCAAGTATAATGGTGCAAAAAAACAGAACAGATCTAGAAGTAATCTGATCTAGATGGAGGTTTTTCTTGAGGCCAAACCACAGACCGACAGAGAATACAATAATGGCAGAGATAATAGTCCAAATCATTTCTTAATTTCAGCATAAAATTAGCTTAAGTAAACCAAAAAAATGGAAATTTATCCAACGGGAATTGAAGTACGCAATGGCGAACAGGAATTAGAAATAACTTGGTCGGATGATAAGAAGTCTATCTTTCCGTTAAGAGGTTTACGAATTAACTGTCCTTGTGTAATCTGCAGAGGTGGGCATGCCAATATGGGCGACTTTGAGCCATCAGCATTTTTTACGAAAGATCCAGAACACATTCATATAAGAAATATCAATACCATTGGAAATCATGCCATTCAAATTGTTTGGGCTGATGGGCACGATAGCGGGATGTACAGATGGGAGACTCTTAGATTTTTAGATCCAGATAATCATCGTAACGAATTTGATGATTGAGAGAATATAGCTAAAGATCTTTAAACTCGTTTTTTAGAACTGTTTGGGCAGCGTTGTAGCCAGCCATTCCGTGTACGCCACCGCCTGGTGGTGTGGATGAAGAACAGATATAAATTCCGTCATCACCTAGCTTATAAGGATTCCACTTTAATAAAGGTCGCCCGAAAAGTTGTTTTACAAACTGTGCACCACCGTTAATATCTCCACCAATGTAATTAGGATTATACTTTTCAAATTCAACGGTGTTCATTACTGCTTTGGAAATAATAGTATCCCTGAAACCCGGAGCAAAGCGTTCAATTTGGTTTTCGATCTCCGTAGTCATGTCTTGAGTGCTTCCTGTTGGTACATGACAGTAAGCCCAAAGCGTATGTTTGCCTTTTGGAGCTCTTGTATTGTCAAAAATACTTGGTTGAGAAATTAGAACGTAAGGCGTGTCGTTGTGCTTCCCTTTCCATATATCACTTTCGGAACGGGAAATCTCCGTAAAACTTCCTCCAAGGTGCAAAGTTCCAGCCTTTCTACATTCAGGATCGGTCCAAGGCACTTGTTCAGAAAGTGCAAAATCTATCTTAAAAACACCTGGCCCATATTCATATTTCTTGAGCTTTGAACTAATAGAATCTGATATTCGCGTTCCAGCAATTTCCACTACTTGACGAGGGGTGAGGTCGAATAAAACGGGTTTACCTTTCGAAAATTCATTTAAAGATTCGATATGGCGGTTTACTTCAATGGTTCCTCCAAGAGAAATAAAGTGAGCTGCTAGAGCGTCAGTAATTTTTTTTGATCCACCTTTAGCAATTGGCCACCCAACAGAATGTGCGGTGATTCCCAGCATTAAGCCAAAAGTTGAAGTAAAGGCTTTTTCTAGAGGTAGTATACTATGGGCCGCTAAACCTGCAAAATAAGTTTTAAGACGCTCTGACTTAAAAATTGAATTGGATAAATGTTTAGCTGAAAACATCCCGTACCAACCAAATCTAGCTAGGGTAAGTGGATGTTTAGGAGCTCTAAGCGTACCAAAAACATCATTAACTAGATACGGCCAAGAATCAATCAACTCTTTAAATAAGGCATTATAGTTCTTTCCATCTTTACCTAAACGCTGGAGTGTGTTATCGAAAGATTGCTCAATAATTATTGGTTCTTCATTATCGAAAGGATGAGCAATGGGGAAGTCGGGGTGAATCCATTCAAGGCCGTAATCGGCTAAAGGTAATGTACTAAAAAAGGGAGATGCAGCAGCTGTAGGGTGAACAGCAGAACAAACATCATGATAAAAACCTGGTTCAGTTAACTCTTTAGTTCTAGTTCCACCACCTATAGAATCCTTAGCCTCATAAATAATTACTTTTAGTCCTTTTTGAGCAAGTGATATAGCGGCTGCAAGTCCATTTGGACCAGAGCCAATTATATATGCGTCGTAATTATTTTCTAAAGTTGGCACAATTATTTCGTTCCTGTGGCTTTAATATGTGCAAGCTTTAACGCTTCAAAAGCATTTACAATTCCACCAGTAGCTGATAGTGAAGAGAAGTCAACAACTTCTTTGCTACCTGGTTTATACACGGGAGTGTTGGTGACTTTAGTTGCCGATTGAAGCAATATTTCCTTCACATCGCTTGCAGTAAATTCAGGGTAATAAGCCATTATGAGCGCTGCAACACCGGAAACTACCGGTCCAGCCATACTTGTACCACTATTAGCTTTATATCCATTATCAGGAACGGTTGAATACACATCAACACCTGGTGCGAAAATATCTACTGTTTGCCCATAGTTGCTAAAAGAAGCGGCAAGTGTAGAATCAATCGCAGTTCTCCATGATGAAGCACCAACTGTAATGAAGTTTGATGACGAACCACCATCTGTATAAAATTTATTAGGATAAGTGAAAGTACTATCGATGTTATTGCCATCATTTCCGGCACTATGAATTACCAGAACTCCTTGTTCATCAGCAAACTTAAAAGCGCTATCAACATATTCTTTTTGAGGTGAGTAACCTTTACCAAAGCTCATATTAATTACATCAGCTCCGTTTTCTACGGCATAACGAACAGCATTAGCAACGTCTTTATCTCGCTCATCGCCATCAGGAACAGTTCTAACAATCATAAGCGAAATATTATCTGCAATACCATCCATTCCGAGCTCATTATTTCTAACAGCACCGATAATTCCAGCTACGTGCGTTCCATGATCGCTTCGTGGACCAGTAACGTCGTTATTACCATAATATCTATCTGTAAGGTCTTTGTAGTCGTCTCCAACAATATGGCGTGGATCGAAATCGATGTTATAAGCAAACTCTACTTGATCTTTGTAATGGTTATACTCACTATCTATTATCTCTTCATTAATGCCTTGGTCGGTAAAGAAAGTAGTAATTTCTTTAGCTTGTCGAATCATTGGCGAATCGTACTTGTTAACTTTCATTTTTTCATTGTCAACAGAATCTAAAGAAGATATTTTAAGTTGAGTTTTAGCCCATGATACTGCTTGTTGTACTTGTGTCAGTTGCTCAAAGTTTTTTTGAGCAACATCACGCTTAGTTATATACTCGTCGCTCACTTTTAGATAAAGTGCATACTCTTCATTATTTGTTATCTCTGAAGAACTCCTATCCGCATATTTTGCATAAAGCTCTTTATAAAGTCTGCTTATTTCGTAAGAATCTTTGTTAACGTTTTCGCCATTTATACCTCCTATAAAGTTCCATCCATGGATATCGTCAACATATCCATTGTTGTCATCGTCAATGCCATTATTGGGAATCTCATCTTCGTTCATCCATATATTATCAGCTAAATCTTCGTGTGCTATATCCGTTCCCGAATCAATAACAGCAACAATCACTTTCTTAGCCGGAGTTTTATTAGCAAGAAGTTCTGAGTAAGCTCGGGCAGTTTCAGTACCGTAATATTTAGAGTTGATAATAGAATCCAAGTGCCAATTGTTGTCAGCTTCAGCTGTCTTAACGATGGTTTCAATCTCATCAGAAATATTTGAATCTGATTTTACTGAAGGAGAAGTAGTTATTGTGTTCTTAGTTGAGGAGCACGCTATTGTAAGTAACGTTGCTAGAAAAAATAAACGAAAAGTATTCATGCTAAAAATTTTCTTAATGCATTTAATCTTTAAAGGGCTTATCAACTATTACTTATTCTTTTTGAAATGATATAATAAAGAATCTAGCCCAAAAGTTACTGAAATTACAATAGTCAACAATACGAGGCTTGCAATTGGTTTCCAAATCACAAAACCACCAAAAGTACCAAGAACTGCACCTAAAAATTGAATATACTGAAGTTGGTCATTACTAGCATTTTTAATCAATTTTTCAAGTCGCTGTTCATCATATTGGCGCAAATTATCTTCAACTAAAGCATGTACATCTAATTGATTAATCAATTTGTAGAGCAATGAAGTTACTATATTCTCGATGGTATCGCTATTCTCGTTAATTTTATCAGGTAGTTTGTCTAGAAAGAGATCTAGCTTGTCTAAACCTTTTTCAACACCATCAGGTAACTTTGTAAGAGCATCTTCAACTAGATGCTGCATTTGTTGACCTTTTATAAAACTGTAAGCTTTTAGAGCTACTTTTTCGAATGAGTTGTCTTCAAGGTTATTTTCTATTTGTTCGATTATAGATTTTGCAATCATTGCGCGTACTTCAGGCTGTGCTACCATTTCATCAACGTAATCTATAGCAAGTGTTTTCACTCCGGATCGAAAATCTGGGTCATCAATAACATTTCGAATGTACTGAGTTGCAATTTCTCTATATTTTGAGATTGCCTGAGATTCTTGAATCTTCTGTTTAATGATTTCAGGATTGATTAAATCTTCAGAAACAGCCGCTGCTAAACGATATGAAATGCGCTCTTTTTGAGCTGGAACTAATCCTTGGCCAAAAATTGGACGAGGTTTTGTCGGCTTAAATAACATGGTAATAGCTAACCAGTTTGTAAGAAAGCCAATTAAACCACTAATACTTAAAATACGAAGGAGTCCTTCGAATGTAACTTCAACACCAAATATAATCGCTTCTAAGTTGTCAAAATCCCAGAAGAATGAGATGGAAAAGGTAATGGCGAGTAAATAGGGGAAGAGAAAAAGAAGCTTTAAAAGAATGGGATGATCAGATGTTGATCTCAGAGGAGGGATTCTTTCAACTTTAACATCTTCTACATTTTGTAGTTGATCAATTCTACCTTGAACTAAACCCCAAAGTTGTTTTCCATATTCTTTAGTTCGTTGATAAATGATACTTTTTTTTTCGTCTGACATACGCGCTAAATATTTTTATTCTGACTACGAAGATAGTACATCAAAGTTTTGAAAAAATGGCGTTAAGATTTCAATACGATTATCTAAGAAATTTTACTTAAGAAGTGATCCTCCAAGCGAGTCATTTCTGATTTATCTTCTGGAGTTTGGTCGTCGTAGCCAATTAAATGAAGTAGACCGTGTATTAAAATTCGAAGAAACTCTTGCTTTTCAGATTGGTTAAACTCTAGTGCTTGTTCTTGAATTCTTGAGGCACAACAGATAAGAGAGCCTTCAATATCAGAATTGGCATTGTTTTCCTTTTCATCGTCATCATCGTAGCGGAAAGAAATGATGTCGGTAACATAATCTCGGTTTAAGAATTCTTTATTAAAGCGAACGATTTCTTGCTCGTCTACATAAACAAGTTCCACAAAAGAGAAACTACATTTTTGTTCATTTTGAATCAGATTTAGAAGTAGTTCGGCTTCATACTCTTCAAATGGAATGGTAAGCTCAGTTTGCTTGAGTATTTGAAGCGGAGAGGAATCAGACACGTCGCTACTATTAAAAGCTGAAATCGTCGTCCATACTTTCGGTAAGAGAGAGTGCAATTCCACACATCATCATATCGTCAGGAAGCTGGGTAAAATCACCATTCAAAATAGACTCGTCTACATTCGCATAAAGGCTACAACCTGCTGCTTTCTCAACGATGAGACCAGATGTTTTTTCCCCTGATTTACCAAAGAAAGTTACTTGTTGGAGCATTTCACTTGCTATAAAAGCTGTGCAGTTATGTAGTTGAAGAAAGGTGTTATAAGCATACACAGAAACCATATTCATTTCTTTGCCATTAACGTCTAGGCCAAGATGAATTTCGAGCGCGAGTTTGCGGTTTTCTTCTTCGTTTTTTACTTCAATACGGAAAACATCGTTACCAAGAGGTTTTGGTTGAGCTCCTAGTACTTTTCCAATGGTTGAAATATTTTCGGATGTAAATTGATGAATCATAATAAAAAAAAGTTAGCTGTCAGGAATATACAATACCCACAGCTAACTATAAATAATTTGTTGTTATAAACCATATCCAGAAACGGTTGCCTTACTTTGAGCTTCTGACGCTGGAATTTCTGGGAAAGGGGTGTCTTTAAACAAAGTATTTACTTTCTCAGCAATTTCTAATCCTTTGTCTTTATCGCCTGAAATAAAGTATACGTATTGCGCTAAAACTATAGCTTGACGAGCGCTCATTACATCATTTCGACCAATATCTTGACCTTTTGTGTAGACAGTGTTCATCTTTTGGCGAATAGTTCTTTGAGCATTCATATTTGCATTTCTACGAGCATCTTCGAATTCAGTGTTTAATTCTTGAAGCTCAGTTTGAGAGGCATTGAACTCATCCATAGAACCAAAAAGGTTTTTTTCTAGCTCTACAATGGCCGAGTTAACCAATCTTAGCGCGTCATCTTGCCTGTCTATTTGAGCATACCTGTTTGCGTATAGTATTATGATGGTTCCTACATTTTCATCTTTTCTGAAAGGAATCTTTTCTTCACCTAACTTCAACCAGTATGCAGCACTGTCAGGTCGACCTTGCTCAATAAAACGCTCTGCTAATTGAAGGTAATTATAACGATAGTTTCCTAGCATCCGACGGATATTTTCATCTAAATACATATCGGTATCATTCCAATTGTTATACTCAAACTTTCGAAGTCTATCTGTATGGATTTCAGTGTTTATGTATCCTTGAGTACGATTTGAATGTTTTTTAGGAACAATTCGGTATGCTTTTCCTTCAGTTCTAAAATAGTCTTGAAGATTTAACTGACTTGATTGAGAAACAGTGTTTGCAAAGTAAATAGGGCGTAACCAGTTATTACTCTTAATAAGCTCAAGAATCATTCTGTCTTGCGTTTGGAGATAATAAATATTTTCACCGTTAGCATTGCTTCCATATAAACGACCATCAAATCTCCAACTCATGGCATCATCTAGGGAGTCTACAGGCATTTCAAAATCGGTTCCAGTTTGAAGAATTGGAATTTCATTATCCGTCTTAACTCCAATTGCTTCTTTGTACTGTGAATCTTCAGAAAATGCTTTTCTTAACATTTCTTTATCTACAGGAATAGATAGTTGAGCTGGTTGCCAAGCAGATAAACCTGCAGTCATGTTATCAATTTCTTCATCACTTAAATTGATAGGTAGAGGGGCAGACTCATGTGACCATTGCTTCTTGAGCTGTTTTATATACCAATCTGTATTTAATAAACTCAAGCAAACAATGCGGACATCAGTTCTAATGCCTTCAACTTCTTGGGCATACCAAAGCGGGAAAGTATCGTTATCACCGTTTGTAAATAGAATAGCGTTCGGAGCAACGGAATTTAAAAGATTCTTAGCATAATCTGGAGCTACATATCTCTCGCTTCTATCATGATCGTCCCAATTTTGATATGCCATAAGTACTGGCGAACCAATAAGGCATAATCCAACAATTGCATATGCCAAAGCTGGTTGTTCTTTTAAATATGATTTCAAAAGATCCACAATCCCTGTTACACCTAAACCAATCCAAATTGCAAAGGCGAAAAAAGAGCCAACATAGGCATAATCCCTTTCCCTAGGTTGATAGGGTGGTTGATTGAGGAATATGATAATTGCCAACCCCGTGACAACAAAAAGAATAGAGACCGCAAAAGCTCGTTTCTTATCAGTGGAATAATGATATATAAGTCCAAAAATTCCAAGTAAGAATGGAATATAATAAAAGGAATTACTGGCTTTGTTATTGGGATATATCGGTTCTGAAAATCCAGATTGCCAACCAGTATCTTGTATATCAGAAGCCCTTCCAATAAAATTCCAGTTAAAATACCGGATATACATATGGTTAATCTGATAGTTCCAAAAGTAGGACCAATCACTATCAAAACGTGCGTAATATTTTAAGTGATTAGGGTCTTGAGAATAACGGCGTGGAAAAAAGCTTTCTGAAGTTCTATCAATTTGTCCAGTAACGTCATCAAAATTATTACCCTTTAGAATAGGAGTGGCGCCATACTGCTCACGCTTAAGATATTTTACAAAAGCTTCTACCGTTTCAGGGTCGTTCTCATCAATAGGTGGGTTGGCAATCGAACGAATCATGATTACCGAGTACGACGAATAGCCAATTAAAATCATCAAATAGCTGATTAACGCTATATTAGCCAATCTATACTTGCGTTTTTGGGTGTAATAGATCCCAAAAATTACACCAATAATAACTAAGAAAATAAAAGTCATAGGTCCGATAAGGCCGTAAGTCGCAGCCCCGATTCTCGAAGCAATATCAGGAATAGTTTGAATGGTAAATGGATAAATCAAAAAGAATGATAGAACAGCTAAAACACCCATCAACCCAAACGAAAATAGGGAATAGTCTTTTCGTTTAAAGTAAATAATTAACGCTACAAAGAATAAGGCAAGTAAGTTAAGTAGATGCACTCCAATCGCTAAGCCAAACATGTATGCAATCATTACAAGCCAGCGTTCGTTGTAAGGCTCGTCGTGTTGTTCAGACCATTTCAGCGCTAACCAAACTACAATAGCGGTAAAGAAAATAGATATTGCGTAAACCTCAGCTTCAACAGCATTAAACCAAAATGTGTCTGTAAAGGCAAATGTTAGGGAACCAACAATTGCTCCTCCATACATACCAATTTTATCCATGGTACTCATAAGAGAAACTTCTCCTTTAAACTCTCTAACTAAGCGAACAATAATGAGATATAAGAGCATTATTGTTAGTGCCGATGAGAGCGCACTCATGAAGTTAATACTCAAGGCCACATATTCTGTTGGCACAAACATCGAGAATATTCGTCCAAGAATTGAGTAAAGTGGAGCACCTGGTGGGTGATTAACTTGAAGGCCGTGTGCTACAGCAATGAACTCTCCAGCATCCCAAAAGCTGGCAGTAGGAGCGAGAGTTAATGAGTAGACAACAAGAGATACTAAAAATATTAGTAGAGCTAGGTACTTATTGGTAGTTTTATGATTTGAAAACATTGACTATGATTTTCTGCTGAAAAAGTTTTTGGATAATCGTTTTTTACCTTTATATAGAACCGCAATTATAGGCATAGCCTGTTTCGAATCAAAACGGAAGAAACATCTAAACGTAAAAAACTTTAGCGTGGTGAACGTCTATGTTGCAATAGTATTTTAAAAATAACTCTAGAATAATATATGGATTCTCAAAAAGAACGCTTCTCTTCAAAAATAGGGCTCATTCTGAGTGTATTAGGTATAGCAATTGGAACTGGAAATATTTGGCGTTTCCCTCGTATTGCAGCCCAAAATGGAGGGGAGGAAGGTGCAGGTGCTTTCCTGATTGCATGGTTATTCTTTCTTTTTCTCTGGTCCGTTCCTCTCATTATAGCTGAGTATGCAATGGGCAGAAATGGTCGAAAGGGAATAATCGGCTCATTTGCAGATTTAATCGGCGAAAAAAAAGGGTGGATGGGTGGCTTCATTGGTTTTGTAGCTACAGCTATAATGTTTTACTATAGCGTTGTAGCCGGTTGGTGTTTGTATTATCTGTTTGAGTCAATAACAGGCTCGCTTCCAACAACTTTCGAGCAATCTATGACGGTTTGGAATGGGTTTCAGGGCTCAAATTGGCCTGTATTCACTCATTTTATAACGATGCTATTTGGTGGGCTTATTGTTATAAAGGGTATTCAGTCTATTGAGAAAGTAAACAAAGTTATTATTCCGGCTCTACTTGTGGTGCTACTTGTCTCTTTGGTAAAATCATTAACATTAGAAGGAAGCTTTGAAGGGGTTAGATATCTCTTTACTCCAGACTGGCAAGGACTAAAGAACCCAAACCTATGGCTCGAAGCACTTACTCAAAACGCTTGGGATACTGGCGCAGCTTGGGGGTTAATTTTGACATACGCTACATACATGCGTAAAAAAGATGATATAACCATTACTGCATTTCAAACAGGAATTGGTAATAATGTGGTTTCTTTAGTTGCTGCTGTAATTATTTTCTCAACAGTATTTGGTTCTCTAGGCTCTACAA
This sequence comes from Balneola sp., assembly GCA_048267905.1. Classification (GTDB taxonomy): domain Bacteria; phylum Bacteroidota; class Rhodothermia; order Balneolales; family Balneolaceae; genus Balneola. The sequence continues at coordinate 658,910 of JBLWWM010000001.1, read as the reverse complement.
TGAGCAATAGTGAGGTATTAGGTGTAATGAAAAGCTCCGGTCCAGCATCAACAGGATTAACATTTATTTGGATGCCTCAACTATTTGCGAGCATGGGAGGAGGAGGGATTTTCTCTATTCTATTTTTCTTAGGATTAACATTTGCGGCATTTAGTTCACTTATTTCTATGATAGAACTCGCAGTAAAGGTTTTTGTAGACTCAGGGGCTTCGCGCGTTAAAGCAACGATCTTAATTTGTATTACAGGCTTTGTATTGGGAATACCATCTGCAACAAATCTTACAATTTTTGCGAATCAAGACTTTGTTTGGGGAGTCGGACTAATGGTTTCTGGAGCCTTTATTTCTTATGCGGTTATTAAGTTTGGAGTATCTAGGTTTAGGAATGAACTTATAAATGTTGAGGAACGAAGTACTACGTTAGGGCCTTGGTGGGAAATTGTGATTAAGTATATTGTCCCTGTAGAGGTAATAACGCTACTTGGTTGGTGGATGTATTTAAGTGCTGCAGAATACGCACCTGATACATGGTACAATCCTTTGAGCGCATTCTCCGTAGCTACAGTTCTATTACAGTGGACTCTCGCGTTATTACTAGTCTATCTGTTCAATAGAAAGCTAATTGCAAAGAATAAAGGGTAGCTAATAACACTCTAGCTGTCTTGCCAGAATATACGTTCGAAATATCTCGAACGTATAAATCAAAGCTGGGTAGGGGATTGGCTAACTCAGAGAGATGAAGCTGAATCTCCTACTTGGATTCAATATTTTTAAGTGAGTCTCTAATTTCTTGTAATACAGATAGCATACTTTCAGAGTTGAGCTCAGAGTTATTATGTTGTTGGTTCTCTGTTACAATATCTCTTTGATCAAGAACCTTATTTCTAAACTCTGAAGCATTGACAATACCTATAAGTGTTAAATCAGCAGTTCCTTGTGCGGAACTTCCAGCAGTTTCTATTTTAAGTATACTTAAACCAAAAGCTTTGAGTAAAGGGCCTTCCTTAAAAGTTAAATCCTGAATTTTATCTAGAGGAATAGTTTTTTCAATTCTGAATATAAATCCTTTATTGAAACTTAAAGACCGAGTAGTAAGCTGGCATTGTAGCCTATCAAAATATTTGCCTATAAAAAATGGTGCTAAGATTAGACTTAATGGAAGAATAGGTATTGTGAAGAGGCAGATGAGAAGTATAAAATTTATATACCAGTATAAGTATGATTTTATTTTCGGATTGAAGTCAGCGACTTCTAGTACAGTAGCTTTTTTTGGCATGTTCAAAAAGTATGGTTAAAAAAAAGGTATCCCTAAAATGAGATACCTTAATATAAAACTAAAAAGCGAAACTGCTAATCATTTAGAAGGGGCTGAAGTTTTTGCGATGAAGTTTAAAGCTGCTGAGTTCATACAATAACGGAGACCGGTTGGTTCAGGGCCATCGTCAAAAACATGACCAATATGACTGCCACAGTTGGAGCAAACAATTTCAGTACGTTTCATAAACAAGCTATTATCTTCTTTTTCTTGGACAAATGATTTATCCAATGGCTCCCAAAAACTAGGCCATCCTGTTCCACTTTTATATTTTGTTGCAGAACTATATAGTTTTTGGCCACAAGCGGCACATGCGTAAATGCCTTCTTCTTTGTTGTCGTAATATTCGTTTGTATATGGGAATTCAGTACCGCCTTTCCGTAAAACTCTATATTGGCTTGAGGTTAGAATCTCTTTCCACTCAGCTTCTGTTTTTTTAACAGGATAGTTTCCTGGTTGTTGAATTTCATGTTCTGAAGTATGAATCACTATATCTTGATTATTGGATTCTATCACTTTAGAATTTGGTAATGCAATAAAACCAGTGACAAGAAGCGTAATAGCAGAAGTTATTATAATTAGCAATTTCATTGTAAAGAATTTATTTGAGTTTTAACAGCTAACTATTAAACCACGATTTTAGTATTACCATTCATTATCATAATCCCAGTTGCTATTGAAAGTAGGGAGTTGTTTTTGTTTGAATAAACGAATACCTGCTGTAAATCCAACCCAAAATCTATAGGTTCTACCATTCCATTCAGGCGACCATAAACTATACCAAGTGTAATCATTAGCTGTTGGTACTCTAGTAACTTGTACGTTATAAGAGGGCCCTCCATAGATTGATAGTCCACTACTTAGTCTTTTTCCTACTAAGAACTTGTACGAGAATATTAAATTAGTTTTACTACTCCATTTTTCTTCAAAATTGTGAACAACACTAAATTCTTGATTCACATACATTGATTCATCTTTAATTCTGGGAAATGAATCTTGAATATTTTTCTCGAGTCCTACACCCATTCCTATTCTATATACATTTCGATCAAGCAATGTATTGTAACCAAAAATAGCCATGTTATATACTCTATGAGTACCAGTAGTTAAAGTATATTCACTGAATCCAGCGTCTGAATAACGAAAATCTAAGTTTTTTCTTCCGTTGCCATAAAGACTGATAAAACCAACAGGTAAACCATGGAATTCTTTGGCAAAATTAAATAATCCCATCTGTACTCCCTCAACGGTTTCTGCAATATTAAAAACTCCAGAAAACTGTACGCCACTCATATCATTTGCAATATTACCAATCCCAGAAAACATAACACCTTCAAGGTTTTTGGCAATATTAAATCCGCCACTTGAAAATAAGCCTGAAGCATTTTGTTGTGCATAGTTTAATGCACCAGAAATAACTAACCCTTCCGTATTCTGTCTGCTAATAGTACTTATACCAGCAATTTGTAATCCAGAGATATCACCTCCAGCATAACTGAGAACTCCAGCCATTTGTAAACCTTCTACATCGCCTAGCGCAACATTAATTCCAGTAGTAAACTGTATTCCAGATAGATTTCGTCGAGAAAAATTTAAAACTGAAGCAGCTTGAATACCTTCTAAATCATCATTAGTTACATTTGCGACACCTGCAAACTGAATACCGCTCATATCTCCATTAGAAGCATTTACTATTCCCGAAAATTGAAGACCAGAGATGTTTTGTCTCGAAAAGTTACCAAATCCACCAAATTGAATTCCTGATACATCTTGTTTAGAATAATTTGATATCCCTGCGAATTGAAGACCGCTCATATCTCCACCAGAAGTATTTACTAACCCCGCTAACTGAATACCTGCCATATCTTGATTAGCATAATTTACTAGACCAGCAATATTAGCGCCTAGCATCTCCCCACTAGTAGCGTTTACTAAACCAGCAATTTGAAAACCGTGTGAATATTCTTTGTTGTAATTGAATAGCCCACCAACTTCAGCACCATCTAAGCCACCATTAGAACCAACTAGGAGGTTTAACGAGTATTTTGCGGTGTATTTATTAGCTGCAATGCCATTAGAACCAACGGGAGGGACTAATGTCACTCTCCATTTACGATATCTTAGATTATCATAAGAGTCGTTATACTGTGCATTAACTTCGGAAGTAATTCCTAGAATGCTAAAAAGTAAAATAAGAGTAGATAAGTATATCTTTTTCATAGTAAGCTCTTTTTCCCAAATTATATTTGAGGTTGGCTACGCAAAATCAAAGAAAAAGTTTACTCTAAATCTTCGAGGAGGTTGAAGATTTAGAGTAGTAATACATATAAGTAAATATTTAACTAAGATTTGGGAATTTTTCATTTAGAACTTCATTCCACATTTCAACCTCAGGTACACTTTTTAGAAGTGCATCATAGTCGCCCTCAATTTCGATCGATTCAATTTTATCACCTTGAACAATCGCGTTGACGACAGCTAAATCTTCCTCAGATTGGATTGAACCAAATACAGTATGCTTACCATCTAACCAGTCTGTAGGTGTATGTGTAATAAAAAACTGACTACCGTTTGTTTTAGGACCTGCATTAGCCATTGATAGTATACCTGGTGCATCATGCTTTAGTTCTGAAGTAAACTCATCTTCAAACATATAACCAGGCCCGCCTCTTCCATCACCATTTGGACAACCGCCCTGTACCATGAAATTATTGATTACACGGTGGAAAAATAGATTGTTGTAATAGCCACGAGTAGCAAGGTTAACGAAGTTTGCTACCGTTTTTGGTGTTTTATCTTCGAACAATGAAACATTGATTGTTCCTTTTGAGGTATTAAATATAGCTTTTAGCATATTGTATTAATTAATGTGAATTGAAAAATAAATAAAATTAGAATCTATCCCAGGGTTTTGAGAGCCTGTGTTGGCATTTGAAATGTGATGAAATTTGTAACCTAGAGCAATGGATAAATGGTTAGCTACTTTTGTTAAAATAGAGGTTGATAAATCAAACATAAAATTTAGTTTTCTGCCTTTATCTGTAGGGAAATTATGATTGACTAGAGCAAACCCTCCTGAAGTACCACTAAGAAGGGATAATCTATTTGAAAATAAATGTTCTAATTGCACTCCGAATGGCGAGAACCCAACTCCAGTAACCTCAGTTTTTAATTGGTCTTTGTCGCGTTGAGGGTAGTTATATTTTAGATATGGAGTTACATCAACAGTATAGTATAAGTGGCTGCTAGGCGAATAAGACTTAATGTGCTTTGATATTCCTAAACTATAGAATTGTGTGGTTGTGTTGGCTGTTTTACCAAGTAGAACTACTGAACGGTAAGAATATCCAAACCAAGTTCTAACTTGATAATTAGCAACATTGTTTGTGGATAAATTTTGTGAAAGAACAGCTTTAGGATTAATTACAAAAATTACCAAACATGCCATTAGCAATAGGGGGCTTAATAAACTGTACTTGCCAAAAATCAAAAGCTCTATTTTTTTGTAGTTTTATTAGAGCTAATAATAGAAAGAATCCAAACAATGAACCATGCTCCACATAAATAATACTCTTGAAGATATAAAAGTATAGCTATCGAGCTAACATATATAATATGATAAAACCATTCTGGAGTACTCGTTTTATCTGATCTACGCTTTAATGATGGCATAAACAAGGCAAGCACTTTTCCTACCAAAAGCAAACAAGTATAGGCCCATAAAGCGATTATAATGGTATTGCTTTTGAAAAAAATGAGAGAAATAATAGTAAGTAAAACTATTAAATCTAATATAGTATCTTTTATCCAACTCATGGGTGATGCTTATTAAATGTTGAAACAAAGATAGAAGATAAAAGCTAAAAGTGCTTTTCTTTTATTTCACGTTGAAAGAGGTTACCCAGATTATCTCGTTTCGTGGATTTTTAGTATCGTCTAGCTCAGTTGATGTTTCCCATCTAAGCCCGTCTTTATCAGTAACGTTAACTAAGAGTCCTTCCATTGTTATGATATGACCTTTCCTAAGGCTATGAATCTTTTTTTTAATTTCTGGTGTGGAAGGTATTAAATGCCATAATGCGCTTTGGGCTTTTATTTCGTCAACAGTGAGAGGTAGTCTGGTAAGTTTATGCTTCCAATTCCTATTACTTAAACCAAAATGGAGGAATTCTAAATTCCGTTGGTCAGACATTGCCCCCCAACCAACTAATATATCTGTAGATGAGAATGACGACATACTATCAAAAAAATATCTTTTTCTTTCTAAAACTCTAACTTGCCCACTTACGTTTTTAATAGTGGTTAAATTGGCTTCTTTGAATTCAATATTTTCATTGACTTTATTCTCTGATAGGACAGGGTTATTTTCGGCGGTAACACCAGGGCCTCTATCTATAGGAATCTCAGTCCAAACTACATAGCCCATCAACATGAACACAAAAATTAATAAATATTTCACCATCTCTATACTCCTTGTCCTACTTTTACTATAGGAGATAGGTTGAGTGCATTTCGTTACACTATGCTAAAAAAGTATTATGATGTTAGGGTATTATAGCACTGTATAAAAAGTTTGAGATCATTAATACTAAAGTTTCGTATAACCATATTTCCATTTTTATGGGTTATGTCTTCGAAGACAAATGTCTTTTTATTATGATATTTGAATTGAAGAATCCCATTGCTTAAGTAAATAGCTTTTATATCTGTTAGCAAGTATTCTATCTTTGTATCTTCCAAGAAAGCGGAATTGTGGGGAACAAAGAAGCCCTCTGAATCTAAAAAATGATTAGCTTCCAATGTATTTCGATATAATATATCTTGATTCACATACTCGAGTATTTTTTTATCAAATTTTAAATAAATACTTGTCTCTGTAATTCCAAGTCTAACTTCTTTATATTTGTCTGTAATCTCAATGAGAACTATAGGGTCTGTATTTATTGAAGCGAATAGGAATGAATGAGATGAGGTAAAGAAGGTGCAAATTAAAATCGGAAGTAAAAACTTAAAATATTTCATAAGAATACCGATAAGAAATTTAATGTTAGTACAAAAAAATATTAGCATTTAACACGCTTTAATTATAAATAAAGTTTCAATATTTATATAATAATTTTTATACCTAGTAATTCTAAATTTAGATTTTGAAAAGCCAAGAAATAAATCCCCAAAACCACAGGGTTCTTATTGTAGATGATGCAGAACCAAATGTAGTTTTGCTATCGCATGTGCTTAGAAAAGAAGGGTATCATATACTTGTTGCTCGCAATGGAGATGAAGCGCTTGTTTTGGTTGAGAAAGAGAATCCAGATTTAATTCTTCTTGATATAATGATGCCAGGTAAATCAGGTTATGATGTTATTAAGGAATTAAAAAAAGGCGATAATAAAGATATTCCTGTAATTTTCTTAAGTGCTTTATCTGACTCGGAAAATAAAGTTGATGCATTCAAAGCTGGGGCTGTAGATTATGTTAACAAGCCTTTTAATAGAGGTGAGATTTTAGAGCGGATTAAAACACACCTAAAAATAAGAGTATTTGAAATTGAGAGAAAAGAGCGAATCAATATTTTAAAGAATAGGGAGATTGAGTTAAGCCTATTAAATAAAAATAAAGATGCACTTATTAGAATGGTGAGCCATGATATAAAAAACCCACTTACAGGAATAATGGGGCTAATATCTATTCTAATTAGAGATGACAATATTCCGAAAGAAGAAGTAAAAGATATGCTTGGTGTAATGCAAAATAGTAGTGAAAAGTTACTCGCTCTTGTTAAAAAAATTCTAGATGACGAAGCAAATAATACATTCTCAAGTAAGCTTTTACTAAGTGAAACAAATCTCGGAGATTTAGCACAAAAGGTAATCGAGCTAAATAACGCAAAGGCCTTACAAAAAAATATAGATCTCGATTATGAAATTATTGGCCCACCCATAGTCTGTAACCTTGATTCTAGCAAAATTGAAACAACGTTAATAAATTTAGTTTCCAATGCTTTAAAGTTTACACTTTCTAAAGGAAAGGTTACTATTAAGGTGAGTAAAACGGATAATGTTGTGTTGATTCAAGTACAAGATACAGGTATTGGCATTCCCGCCTCAATGGTAAGCACATTCTTTAGGATGGATAAACTTAGTTCAACAATTGGTACAGGTGGTGAAATTGGTACTGGGCTTGGAATTGATATTGTAAAAAGTAACGTTGAACAACATAATGGAAAAATTTGGGTAGAATCTAAAGAGGAAGTCGGTACAACTTTCTTCATTGAGCTACCAACAGATCTTAAATAATTTTAGATGATTTATACGATACTAGTAATTGATGATGATGAACCAATACACTTTATGGCTAAGAATTTATTGGCCAAAGAGTTTAAATTGTTACACGCTAGAGATGGACAACAGGCAATAAATATTCTTTCTGAAAATACAGTAAACTTAATACTTTCTGATATTCACATGCCCGGGCTTTCTGGGCTTGAGTTACTCGAGTCTATTCGAGACGATAAGGAAAAGCATCAGATTCCAATTTTGATAATGACAAACCTTCCTACTATTGAGAAGGAGAAAAAAGCATTTGACTTAGGAGCAGCCGATTTTATTAAAAAAGAGCAATTTAATACTGATAGAGAAGGTGTTCTTGAAATTATTCGGATGAAAATTGTTACCGATATAGATATTAAAGGCCTTGATGAGGACTTAACTAAGAAGAAAGATGGGTTGGTAATGAAGCTAATGGGCCAAGCTATTTCAGGCTCTTTTGAAAGTACTATGGAAGTATTTTGCTCAGAAATTGAATCCATTATTGATCTTGATTTCTCAGGGTTTTGGGTGATTGATAATAATGCCCCTTCGAACGTCATCCTTAGAGGTAGCAACCTACCAACAGAGAAAGATCTTTCCGGTTTTGAATCGTCTTTAACATACCAACATTTGCTTAATAATAGAACGGCCTTTTTAAGCAATCATATTTATAATGAAGATTTAGGATGCTTTCTTCCTTTTTCTAAACAAAACAAATTGCCTTCTGAAATTGGAGTACCATTATACTCAGTAAATGAAAGAGCTCTTTTAATGAACAATATGTCTGTACCAGAAGACGCTGCTCTTTTTGGGGTTTTAATACTTAAGAGGTCTGTGCTATTCTCATCTACTGAATATGAGCTCATTTCGAGGTTAGCAACTCAAGCTGGATCAATTCTTTGGAGACTGTACAAACGAAGTCATTCTTAGTATGGCTGAAAATATTTTACTTGTAATAGAAGGCACTTATCCTTGGTATAGAGGGGGTGTTAGTGAATGGACATATCAATATTTACGATATTGTAAAACTATAAACTTCAGTGTTCTTCAGATAGCAACCGATGAGTTTCAAGGCTTAGACCCTCACAAAGCACTCTATCCATTTACAGAAAATATTATAGAATTTACTAGGATTAGTCCACCAAGCATGAATAATAGCTGGGAGATAGATTCAAAGTCATGGTATGATTCCATTTCAGAAAAACTACAAGAGTTAGCTCAATTCTCGAGTTGTATCCATGTCACTAATACTGGCTTTGCAGGTTGGCTCGGCGCTGAAATTGCACTAAAAATGGATAAACCACTTATTCTAACAGAACATGCTATTTATTGGGAAGAAATTAAGAAAGGTGCAGTTGCGCTAGAGTGTGGATATAAAATACCCGATACATTATCAGCTAAAAATCATGTAGTGCAAACGTTTATAGAGATAGCAAAACGTGTGTATTCAGTTTCTGCCAAAGTCATATCAGTTTCAAGATGTAACTTGGAAAAACAAAAACAGATGGGTGCTTACAATCCTGAGTATATCCCCAACGGGATACCTAAAGATGCAATTGTAAGTGAAAAAAAACGTACTAAGAATCCAGTAATTGGCTGGGTCGGAAGATGTGCTGAAATGAAAAACCCGAAACTTTTTTTTGAATTTGTCGCAGAATTTAAAGCTCTTGATGTTAAACCGCAGTTTGTGATGATGTTAAGTGACGCGAATGAAAAAGCTCTCGAAGATGAAGTTAGAGAACTTGCAGCGAATCATCCTGATATTGACATGATTTGGAATCAGTCTGCAATTGAGCATATGCATCGTTTAGATATGCTTTGTATAACTAGTCATAATGAGTCTCAGCCTCTAGTATTATTTGAAGCGCTAGCAAATAAAGCTTTACCTATTGGATGGGAAGTTGGAGATGTAGATTCAGAATTCGCTTTTGTGGTAGCAAAAGATATTTCATCTAAACAGCTTGCTCATGAGGTAGAGAGTTTATGGAACAATAGTACATTGTTCCATAAGATGGTTGAAAAACGGCATGAAAAAGTTGTGGAAGATCACAATTGGACAACTATCTTTGATAAGTATCAAGATATTTTCAGTAAAAACAATTTGATTAGGTTGCGAACTAATTCATGAGTAAAGAAATTCCCATCGTACTTTTCTTAACAGAAGGCTCGTATCCATATAGTGGTGGTGGTGTAAGTACGTGGTCGCATATATTATGTACTGAACTTGAAGGGAAAATAGACTTTTACATCTACGCAATCACAGGAAATCCCTTTGTTGAAACTAGATACAAGCTTCCTTCTAATGTAAAGGAAATTATTCATATTCCGTTATGGGGTGTAGAAGAGCCTGTTGAATATTTCGATCGGAAAAACCCTTTTTCTAATCACATCCAAAGAAAAGGAAGAACAACTAAGGAAGTTGTTAAGAAATATTTTCTTCCAATTTTCAGGGATTTTATTGAATGTCTTCACGACCCTTTTCGGGATGTTAAATTTATAAGTGATGTACTCTATGGAATGTGGAAATTCTTTCAGTATTACGATTATAAGTTAACCATGAGAGAGCCTTTACTGTGGCAAGAGTTTAAAGATGCTTTAATTACCAAATACACAGAGTTAGATCTTGATAAAGTTGGAGATGAACCAAAAGTATTTGACACCATTTTTGGGATGCGATGGTTATATCATTTTCTAATGCCTCTTGCTGTTCCAATTCCAAAAGAAGTGGATATTACGCATGCAACCTTAGCTGGTTTCCCTGCCATCGCATCTATTGTAGCAAAATACGAATATGGAACTCCAGGTATTGTTACAGATCATGGCGTATACATGCGGGAAAGGCTTATTAATATCGGTCGAGCTGAAATGCCTTTCTTTTCTAAGAAACTGCTTGTCGATTTATCTACTCTTATAACTCGATCAGTTTATTTTACGGCAGATCAGATATCTCCAGTTACAACAGCCAATGTAAAATGGGAACTTAAATTTGAAGCCCCTAAAGAGCGAATTGTGCCTATTTATAATGGCGTTGATACCGATTTATTCAAGCCAACACCGAAACCTCCACATACTTCAGACAGACCAACAGTAATTGCCGTTGCACAGGTTTTTCCTTTAAAAGATATTGAAACAATGATCAGGAGTTGTGCATTAGTTCGAAAGGTTATTCCTAATGTGCAATACATTGTTTATGGAAGTTTAGATGTAGATAAAGAATATGTGGAAACGTGTAGAGATCTAGTTGAAGAACTAGACTTAAATGATAATTTCCGATTTGGAGGGTTTCATAATCAACCGAATATGATTTTTAATGAAGGTGATATCTCTATTCTTACCTCCATCTCTGAAGGTTTTCCTTACACCGTTATTGAATCAATGAGCTGTCAAAGACCTGTAGTTGCAACGGATGTTGGGGGCATTAAAGATGCTCTTGAAGGTTGTGGTATTATGTGTAAACCACGCGAACCACAAGAAATTGCAAATGGAGTAATAAAGTTGCTACAAGATGACAGCCTCAGAATTGAGCTAGGAATTAAAGCTAGAGAAAAAGTTCTCCTTAACTTTACTACCGATAAGTCTGTTAATGGGTATTACGAGAGTTATCAGGAGCTGGTAAACAAAGAAAAGGAAATATTAAAGAATAGTGTTAAGGTAGATTCTGTATTAGAACTTGTAGACTATTTAAAGAGGAGGGATTATGAGTACGCACATTAATATTCTTCCTGAAGTTGAGTTTACACCAGAAGATCGATTCAATGACATAGTTAATCAGGTAGAAGAACTAGTTGGAAATCCAGTTAGTAGTTGGGCTGTTGCCGCTACTATAGAATCTATTGGAATTAGAGATGTAGATGCAATAAGCGATTTTAATTACCCTACTGTTTTTGAATTAGCTGAAGACGTTTATACAAAAATAAAGAAACGCTATTCTAAACAAGATCAAGTTGAGGAAGAAGAGCATATAAAGCTTGGCAATTTCAGTGATAGCGTAGCAATGTTCTTGAAATATTATAGCGCAGGGCTTTTGTTCTCACTACCAATGATATCACAAATTGTAGCCATTATTATTTTTCAATATGCACTTTGGGCTTGGTTATACTTTAATGAAGCTCAAGCCTCTGTTATTGCCTTTGGCACTATTGCTGCATTTATTTTAACTGGTGGTTTTATTCAGGTTTTAGGGCGCTTAGTTTCAAAATATAAAGGGGAAGAAAATTATTTTTTAGCTTTCAAATCTATTAAAGGAGTGCTAAAGCTTGCAATACCTGTTATTCTACTTTCAGTTTTAATGCTAATTGGTTTGAATGTCATCTTACCGTTTTATCCCTTAAAAATGGTATTTCTTTCGATGATTTATTTAATCTTAATCTCATTTATGATGCTTGCTGCTGCGGTGTTATATGCCAGTGAACAGAGAGCAGTGATACTTGTTAGTGTTCTAGTAGGTACGGCAGTTGTGATTTTTGGAATGGAAGTACTAAACCTCGGTATATATTTATCTCAATGGATTGGAATCATTGCATCAACTTTAGTTCTAACAATATACTTTATTGTTTATTATCAATTTAAAATACGGTCTTTAAGGCAGCAATTATTTAAGCAGTCTTTACCAAATACTGAAGTAAGCTACTATAATAACTATAGATATTTTTTGTATGGTTTCTCTTACTTCACCTTTCTTTTTGTTGATAGGCTATTAGCATGGTCTACTGGAGAAATTATTCCACCTTATATAATCTGGTTCAATACACCCTATGAATTGGGAATGGATTGGGCGTTAATAACACTGGTTCTAACTGTTGCGATGTTAGAATTTAGCATTCAATTATTTTCCAAGAATATTATACCTGTTCAAAAGAAAGCCAAATTAAGTGGTATTAAGTTCTTCAACCGCTATTTTAGAAGGTTTTATACCTCTCAAATACTTTTGCTTCTAGTTATAAGTATAATTTCAATTATTGCAACCTATTACGGCGTACTTTCTCTTAGAGTATTTGAAGATAAAGTGCCGGAGATAAAAGATTTTTTCGCCAACCCGATTACTTTTAAAGTATTCTGGATGGCAAGCTTTGGATATGTATTTCTAATTTATGGACTTTTAAATTCACTGTTCTTTTTTACGATGAATCGTCCTGAATTTGTATTGTATTCAATGATTCCATCACTAGGAGTTAACCTACTTGTAGGCTTTATATGTAGCCGTGTATTTTCATTTGAATACGCAACTGTGGGTTTAATTTTTGGTTCAATTACTTTTGCTTTAATTTCTGGCTTATTAGCTAAGAAATTTTTTAAGCATCTGGATTATTTTTACTACTCTGCTTATTGAGGCTTTGTTATGATTAAAGATGTAAAGGATTATTTAAACACCGTTAGCTCTCGCCTTGGCAAGGCTTTTGCGATGGAAACATTTGGAATTGAAGATGAACTAGAATTCTGGTCACTCTCTGCCGAACATATGTCTAGGAAAGAACTACCATCTTTCTCTGATATAGCAAGCTGGATTGATATTTTATATAGAGCACCTTTACATTTTGTCTATAAGAAAGAAGGGGAGTTTCTGCTTTTAGCAAGAAGGCATATGTTTGTTGAAAATTTGCTCAAAAAGAGTAAAAATGATTCTGAGTCAATTAATTACACTTTACAAGAAAAAGAGTCGATTCAAGTTTTTGAAAATCAAATTCAGAATCTAGAGAAAAAAAGACAATGGGACGATGAATTTAGAGGGCACGGAATATCATCTCACACCATTGGTAATTGTGAACACATTCCTATTTATAACAAACAAGGGGAGATATGGGGTGTCTATGTAGTTGGCCCACATACAAAAAGCCCGGATAGCGTAGAGCCTAAGTTATCTATTGTTGGTAGAATCCTTTCGGAATGGCTTATAAAGTTAGATAAAAAAGAAAAGAAGTCTCAAAAAGAATACACCGAACGAATATCTAGCCTTGTTGAGAATTTAGGATCAGGTGCTCTTAACACGCAAGGCTTAGCCCAACTAGTATTACTATATATAATAAATTCGCTAAAAGCAGAGCAAGGTGCCGTTGTAGAGTATGCTGGTAATAAGCCGGTAATAGTTACTCAAAATAATCTCTCTGATGAATTTAAGGCTGGCTTGCTATCAACAAGTTCTGAAGCTTTTTATAGTTATGATAATGGCAACTATGAATTAACAAATAGTGGTTTATTTTCATTTAAAAATAAGTCTACTATCCCGTTTATATTTCCAATCAATGGTGAATACACACATGGATTTTTATGGTTGGTATTAGAAGAAGATAAAGACCATACCAAACGTGCTGAAGAGATTATTAAAACTATTTCAGAGATGCTTGGTAGTTTGTTAACCTACCGTGAAGACAATCATACATTTTCATTTAAATTGATTGATACTTATTACGCAATTTTACGTGAGATTGAATCACAAAGGCCAAAAACTCAATTCCATTCTCCTAGACTAATCGCCTTTGTAGAAAGGTTTGCAATGCTTTTTGGATTAGAAGATGATGAAACAGAAATAATCAAACTCACTGCAAAACTTCATGATATTGGTTATGTAGGAGCAGCAGGCTTAAGTAACATTGCAAGCATAGAGTCCGAGCTTTCTCATCCAATTTCTGGAGCTACTATGGTAGCACAATTACCTATTTCTAAAGATGTAATAGAGGGTATTAAGACTCATCATGAATGGGTAAATGGTAAGGGAAGCCCTCAAGGACTTGAAGCTGATAGAATACCTTGGACTGGCAAAATAATCTGTGTATTTGAATATGTAGTAGATTTTATTGAGTCTAATCTTGAGACTGATGGTAAAACAGATGAAGAACTTATAGAACTGCTCAGTAAAAATCTTATAGAGAGAGCTGATCGTCAATTCGATATGGTTTTAATTCCTACTGTAATACAACTTATTCAAATGTTGGGCTGGCAAAACTGTTTAGCTTTAGGTGTAAATGAAGGTCTATAATGATATTAAAAAAACTCGTTCTATTTATTTTTCTAGGGTTAATTGTGCAGTGCAAAACAACTGAGTTACATACTATAAATAAAAAAAGTATTGCACCATTTGGCATAAGTTATGCAAGGGTAGATCCTTCGGAAGTATCTAACTATAATATGATAATTATTGAGCCCGACTTCTATACACCTGCCGATATATACACATTCAAGAGACAAGGACCCACTGTTATTGCATACGTCACACTTGGCGAAGTGGATAAATACAGATGGTACTATCCAGATTTAGAAGAGATTGGTTTTCTTGGAATTAACGAAAACTGGGATAGCCCTTTCTTAGATTTAGAAGATCCAGAAACCAGAAAGTTGATGCTGGATAAAGTAATTCCCCGAATTATAGAAAAAGGCGTAGATGGACTGTTCTTAGATACAGTGGATGCCGTATCACCTTATACAAGTAGGAATCACTTGGCACCGTATATGCTCGAACTTATTAGAGGTATTAGAGAACGATATCCTAATATCGTGATTATTCAGAATGCCGGGTTATTTCTTCTTGAAGAAACAAAAGATGTTGTAGATGCCGTTGCTATAGAAGATGTTGCCACTATGTATAACTTTGATACCAAAGAATATAAAATAGTTACTGATGACGAGTATGAAGAGAGATTGGCCCTCGTTAGAACTCATTCTAAACAGAGTGGGCTACCTTTTTTAATTATTGATTTTGCTGTAACTCCAGAAACAATTTTAACTGCTTCAAATCGGTTGAGAGCTGAAGGATTTCCGTATTTTATTAGTAATATTTCTTTAAACACTCTTCCTGAGAATCCTGCAATTATTACTAATTTGAAAGAACAATAATAGCGTATGTCATATTCGTTACTAGTTTTATTCTCTGTTTTTCGAGTTATTCTTTGCTTCGTTGTATTGTTTGGATGGATTGGGCCTAAGTTCTTACCTCATGCAAGAACTTTACGTGGTATTGATAAACTTATTTACACCTTTGTGGCTGTAGGCGGTTTGATACTAATCGATGTAATGATACTTGCAAATCTTCATTTATACGATTTCATAAGCCTTTTGGCATGCCTTTTACTTTTCCCTTTTCTAGTATTTATATATAAAGAGGTTAAAAGTGGAATAAAAATTAGCTCAGTAGTTAGAGTTATAGAGAATAGAGTGTTAAAAATTCATGTTGAATTCATTGAAACTTTAACAACTAAAAAAAAGAAAACAATTAGAGATAGAGTTTCAGAGATCCCTAAATTTTCAATTTTAGATAATAAATTTACTATCTCAGCTGTATTAATCGGGATTGCTGCTGCAATAATTCGTTTGATTCCAGTATTTAAAAATTCTGCCCCTTACAGCAGAAGTTGGTACTTCGAATTAAATGCTATTAAAAATATCCCTCTACAAAACTACTTTGGAGACATCCCAAACCCTAAGGGAATGCATTCTCTAGTTCAAGTTTTTAGTACATTAACTCAGGTTAGTCCCGAAATGATATTAAAGATTTTAGGCAGTTTAATTTCTTTTTTTCTTGCAATGCTCATCTTTTGGATGATTAGAGATTTAACTCGAGGTAAAAATCCTATTGCAGCACTTTTTGGAATGAGTGTTTATGCGTTGATTCCTACTCTTGTATTGCCGATTTCTCTTGATATTGAAGGGGCCACAAGTTCATTGTCGTTAGCAATATGTTTTGCTTTACCTACAGCGGTGTTGTTCTTAAGAAATTTACGCTCTATAGATAAAGCACCTTGGTCTTATGTAACAATAGGTATTTTAGCTACAGGATTAATTAACTTATTTGTATTACTTATTATACTTTATCCATTGCTTATATTGGGTTTGTTATTTTTGCCTAAACGTAGATACTTCAGTTCTTTATCCAAAGTAAGCTTCTATCTTTTTGTAGTACTTGTTAGTACACTTGCCCCCTATATTTTTTACCTATTATTGAATGGTGTTGATGTTATCCCATTTTTCGAACTACAGTTATTTAGTACTTTAGTTTTTAGCTATTATCCTAACTTAATAATGGATCTAGATATTTTAAGTATTGTATATTCAGGCTTAGCTTTGGTTCTTTTAATAGCTTTTTTAATTCATTATAAATTAACTAAGCAAAAGAAAATTGGCGACGATATCATTTTTTCGATTTTCTTTATAGGCGTTTCATTTTTGTTTACTCCTTATTTCCAAACTGATTCTCTAATAGTAGACCCTGATCAGCTAACAATACTTTATAGTTTATTAATCTCTATTATGGCTGGATTAGTCTTCCATTCTGGAGTCAGGTTTATGTCTTTCGTCTTTAGGCTTAAGAATAGATTCCCAGAAGTCATTCAGATGATTTTAGTAGTCTCATTTTTTTCTGTAGTTATAGTGTCAACAGGAGGGATTAACACCAACAAATCTCTTCCTAAAACTCTTCCTAATGGTTTTTTTGATGCCTATTATAAAATCATAAACGAACGATTGGCTTATTCTTATGCCACTGTTGGTCCTGAGATTGATAGAGCTTTATCAAGAAACAGACACTATTTTATGAATTATGATTACTTTCTTAGAAGTTATGGAGAGATTGACTCATTGTATCAGAAATACTTAACAGTACCATTAGAATTGAGAAAATTAGAAGCTGTTCCACCAGCTAGTATTTTTTTATTTCTTGAAAAAGCCCCTTATGGTTCAATACAACAGGGCATTTTGTATGATGCACCAATTGTTATGAGAGATTTAGAACAATGGATTGCAACATTTTCTACTTTAGAGAATAGGAAATTAAGCATCTATTTTGAGTCTGAAGATGCAATTATCTATGAAATAACTAATCGTGAGAATGAATCTAAACTTGGAGATGTTCTTTTAAATATCTATCCAAAAAAGGAGAGTCGTGCTTCTACGATATTTAAATAGAATTATAATTACTGTTTTGGTTGTTACAAGCTTAATCTCTTGTCAAGATGGAAATCTATTTTCTCCAAACATTGAGTTTGTTAAGTCTGATCCAGTTGTTCTAATTATAAAAAATAGAAAAGATATAACGGGAGAGGAAATATCTCTACAAGTTACTCGAGCCTTAGATTATACTAAAGTTCCTTACAAAACATTAGATTTAGGACTTATTTCAGAGGGCGTAGAGATTCCTAAGAGCATTCGTTTAATAATAAATACGTCATATCTAATAAATGAAATTTCTAATTCAGATAACGAAAAGCTTGTTCGTTTTGTGGCTAATGGTGGAAGTTTACTTTTAACAGCGCCAATTGGATATGATAATTTCTCTTTTTTACAAGGCATTAAGCCCCAATCAGATTTTTTGATTCAAAAAGATACGAAAGGCTTTCACTTTAATAGAAATGTCTTTACAAATTTCCAAGGTGGCGACTATGGCACCAATTTTAGTATTACCCACGATGGCTTCGCGAGGTCTCAATTCAATGACAATATAATTGTTTATGCGGCAGCTAAAAATGACACTACCTATCCTGTAATAATTGGAAACAAGATAGGTTTAGGAGAAGTTATCACAATTAATGGAAATACTCCTGTCGAGAAGGATTATAGAGGTGTACTATTCTCTACTATTCTTAAAGGATTAGAAGGGGTTCCATATAGCGTTGCGAATGTAGGTACTATTTTTCTGGATGACTTTCCATCACCTCTCTATAATGAAAAACTAGAACCTATTGCTAGTGAATATGGAGTAGACCAAGCAACATTCGTTTCTAAAATATGGTGGCCAGATACAAAGGCATTTGCTGACTCATTTAATATCGATTACTCTGCAATGACAGCATTCAATTATAATGCCAATATTACTCCGCCTTTCGATTTTGAGGAATGGAAGTCTGGTCAAATTTCTATAAATGGGAAAGATGTTGAGGCAAGTATTTATCTTGCAAAAGATGTTGCTGAGTCGAGACATGAGTTGGCTTTTCACGGCTACAATCATTTTTCGCTTTGGCTAGCTGATTGGGATAATATGAACTTTATGGCAGCATCACTTCAGTCTTCGCGGAAGAGATGGAGAATTGACCGCCTAGGAGACTTACCTAGAACTTACGTTCCTCCTACAAATTACATCGATTCAGTTGGTGTACAAGCCATAACACGAGGAATGCCGTCTTTAAAAGTGCTAAGTTCTTTGTACTTGGGTTATAAAGCAGAAGGTGGAGAGCGTGAATTCGGTAATGAGCCATACAATACCAAGATCTTTGATTATCCTCGAATCACCAGTGGATATACTATGGAAAATAACTCATTATTTGACCAGCATAGCCTTCAATTACTTACTGGAATATGGACACATTTTATTCATCCTGATGATGTGTTCCAGATTTCACAAAGAAAAGAAGATGATTTTGAAAGTCGTAATCCATTGGGGCTCGGTTGGAAAAGTAGTAAAGTTCATGGTTATGGTTTATATCATGTGTTTAAAGAAAGAATGAATTACACAAGAAGGTCATATCCCTTTATACGGATGGTTACTGCAGAACGTGGTGCAAGAGTTACACAAGATTGGTTGAAGAAAGAAGCTTCATATAAAGACCAAGGAAATTCGTATCAGTTAACTACTAGATATCCATCAAATTATACTATAAAGTCAAATCTTAGTACAGAAAATCATTGGTTTATGTATGTTCCAAGTGCTAGACGTGCCGATGTAGAGGAATTTATGAAAGAAGAAGTGGATGGATTTGCATTCACAAAAATATGGAATGGCTATCTGTATCAGTTTTATTCATCTAAAGATACTTTGAACTTTCCTAATCTAGACAACAAACTTTATTTTGACCCACAGTTCAAAAAAGCTTTGGAAAATAAAGTTTTAGCAAATTTCTCAAATTATAACTTAGATCCTGAAGACGAGTATAATATAGATGATTCAAATACACCAGATAATAGATTAAGAGATGCAATTTGGCGTTATGAGAGAAGCCCGAATAATTTAGTTGCACAGGAGCAGCTCATTGCTTTAAGTGTTGAATTTCAACAGGTTTTACGAGCATTACAGATACTAGAGACTAGGTTATATAGAAATCCAATTTGGACTAGAAATGATATTAACAGGCTTATCATGTTCTATGGTTGGGAGTCGGAGTTCAAAAGGGCAGAAGATTATTTAGAAGATTTGTGGGATAAATACCACAATATTCAAGTGATAGAATTAAAAAATCAGTTTGTAGTTGCTTTAGGACTTTACAGTGAGGCTTTTGAAGCTAGGTGGTTAGAAAGAGAATTAGAATTAGAACCTAGTAACGCAAAACTTGCAATTAACTATTTATCAAGTATTGAAAACCAAGAAAACTGGCCTATTCAGAAAAAAGGATTATTAGCTTTAATTGATTCAAACCCAAATTCAGATAGCCTCTATGCTTTTACTTTACAGAGATCGCTCTATTACGAAGCTGCGGACAGTACTTTGGCTCTTGTCGATGACTTTCCATCGAGTAGTCATCCTCAATTAGTCCAGTATGCTACTGAACTTGCAAACTTATATGGTTTTGAAAAACTAAATTATACTAAAGCTTTGTATTGGGCTAATTTGGCAACGGGATTTAGTCATCTAACAAAATTGGAATGGATTGCACAAATCCGAGACTTTGATAGGTTTTATAATCAATCTAAGTTGAGTTTAGAAGAGAGACCAAATTATGATAGTCTAAGAATATTTTCTGGAAATACATTGTTTTACGAAGGTAGACAGGAGCAAGCATACGAGATTCTATACCCATTATTTGTTAATAACAGTGCGTATAACACACCATCAGACACTCTTGTTAATGAAGATTTAACATTTAAAACTTTACCTGATCGGAAGAAATTTTATGAAAAATACCCCGCTTTTTTCTCAACTAACGAAATAAATAGATTATACTCTGATTATCGCTGGACAGAAGGACCTAAAGTGTCAGTTTTTGGAGATTATCAAACCGATAATTTTAATAACTCTTCAGGACGTGGCGGTATTTCTATAGAACTGGGTAACAGACGAGATATAACACATACAATTACTGTCGAAGATTTATTTACAGCTACGACAAATAGAGACACAACTAGAAGTTCAAATTTTTACGGGCTAGGCTATTTACTTGATAATCGATCTTCAGATTACGTTTGGGGATTCCAAACAGGAGCAGCTGCGTTTTTTGGTAATTCTAAAATTATTGGAGAGGTGTTCACTTCACTATCATATAACATAGACTCTACATTCACTATTGGGAAATTGACACTCGCGCCTGTGCTAACCCAGAACTCGCTTTCCCAAGATATTTATAAAGCTCAAGCTGAAGTTTATCGAGAAGATTTTTGGTTTGGAGATTTTATCGTTACTTCAATTTCTGGTTCAGCAAAATATTACACCAATAATGTGTTTGAATATGATGGTGTTGGAAGAGCTTACTTACAACCTTGGAATAAGACCTATAGGGGCAGATTGATTACAGAGCTTGCATTTGCTGACGCTTCTAAGACTTTCACGTCAGGAACTCCTTTTTATACTCCTGATAACCTATTTGTTCAAGGTGTAGGGCTGGATTTCAGATTTAGAAAACCAAATGATTATGAATATAAGACTCTCATTGAAGTTGAAGTTATGGCGAAGCATGAACAAAAAGACGGTTTGTTTTTTACAGGTAGGGCTAGTGTAGAGCATAAATTTACAAATTATTGGCAATTTGAAATTGGTACTGATTTTTCAACTAGCAAACTCTATAGGTCTAATAGCCTATTCTTTACAATTTCACATTACTTTAGAAAGAAAAATTTTATTCAGTAGAACATAATGAAAATAGTTTCGTAAATATTTGTGTGAAAAAACTAAAACCACATATAGAATGGGTAGCCTTCCTAATTGGATTAATCCTAATGGCGACAATGAACCCATATGATACGGGTGAAACTTTTTGTTTACTTGAACGAGCCGGAATACCTTTTTGCCCAGGAAATGGCTTAGGTCATTCCATAGCTTTTCTTTTTAGAGGGGAGTTTAAACAGTCTATTAATTCGAATCTTTTTGGGATATTAACCGTACTGATTCTAAGTTTTCGGATTATTAGTATTTGGGTAAATCTTTTTAAAAATAAAACACAAAATAACATCTACGGAGAAAGTGATGTCAAAAATTATTGATTTAATACCAGAGGCAGAAGGTGACGAGGCATTATATCTCGATAGGTTATTATCTGATCTTACTGCCGATCAAAGTGCGAAATTTGCGAATGTTTATAGAGCTAGGAGAAAAGATCCTCAAACAATTCTTCTATTATGTTTGCTTGGCTTTATTGGTGTTGCAGGTGTCCATCGTTTTATCCTCAATCAAATAGGAATGGGAATTTTATACATATTAACTGCTGGACTTTGTTTTATAGGAATAATAGTAGATTTAATAAACTATAAAGATTTAACCTTTCAATACAATCGTAAGGTTGCTCAAGAACTAAAATTACTTGTATAAAGTGAGTTTGTATGAAAAGGGAGGAAGCTCCCTTTTTTTATTTAGCAAGTCCAAATACTCTATTAATATTAAAACCAAGCCTGAAATCACCTTCAAAGAAATCCATTTTATTTCTTGCTAACAGGTGTTGCTCTGTAAACATTCTTCCAGACATTAAAAAGATTTGGAAAATATGGCCTCCCGTTTCAATTTCGTAAACAACAGCAAGGTGATTTATAATACCTGAGTTTTTATTAGCTATTATTGGCAAATATTCAAAAGAAAGTGATTTTCTTTCATTCATCTTAAAGCGAGTATTCATTCCTATACCAAATGTGGAGTTGTATTGTTTCTCATTTGCTGAAGGGAATATTGTATTAAAGTGTGAATACATTGGAGCAATCTGTAAACTGAACGTGTCTGAAAATTTACGAGCTATCATTAATGAAGCGAGAAAATTTAACCGCTCTGTAAACGAAATATCGAAAGACTTCTCAGTTGTAATGCCAATATTAACTTTTAAAACTAAACTCAGTGGAATTCGATTTGATTCCATCTGCTGTAACAACGCAATTTTCGATGTTAGGTCTACATTATCATCCACGCTTGTGCGCCCAATTCCAATATTCAACCTATCCGTTAGTCCATAATCAAAAGCTAATCTAATATTAGCACCACCATCAATACCATAAAAATTATCAATTCCAGTACTAATCTCCCCAAAATTGTGCATAATCATAAAGTTCAAATCACCTTTTTCCATCATCGAAACAGTGCTTGTTCCTGCTAATCTTGTTCCTAGAAATATATCGTTAATAGGACTATCCAAGAATGCCCTTTTTCGTTGCATTTGTGCATGTGCAAATTGAGGGATGAGGAGGATAAGGATTGCGATGAAACTTGCTTGAGTCAATAATTTCATATTTGTCAATTTGTTTGTTTATAAAGTATCGCAGAGATTTCAATCACTTGCTCCTCATCTACTTTTAGGATAAGAAGGCTGGGAGGAACAATATCATAATCGATTAAATTTAATATCCAACTTGCTTTTAAAGCGAGTTCCTTACCAATCTTCTGCAATGTACCTTCAATAGAAACGGCATTCTCTTTACCATGAACTCTGAAGAAACCTTCAACTTTTACAGGTTGTATTAGGGTAGATGTGGAATCAAAGTTAGAAACCAATTTTCCATAGAATTCAGCAAACGGAAATGTTTTAGTCTCAAGGGTAAGTCGCATGTCTTTGTCTCTTTTTCCATTTCCCGTATCAAGAGTTTCTAAGTCGATGTAAAAATCTACAATTTTTGAACTTAGATTGATTGCACCGTTCAAGTAACTTGATTTCCCTTCAAAACTATGCAATGGTACTTTTGAAATAAACACTGCTGTACCAGAATCCGTTTTATATACTTGGGCTTGTGTCACAATACTTATAGCTATAAAAGTGCAAAATAATAAAGTGGTTCGTATCATTATGCTCTAATTATTTAGGGCGCCTTGATTAATCCAGGCTTCGATTATGGCAACTTGTTTAGCATCAAGTTTAGAACCGGTTAAGGGCATTTGGCTTCCTTTGGTTGGATTAGGACGTACTTTCTCAACTAAGGGGCTTGAAGTTGCATTGCCAGGAATGATTGTCTTACCACTATAACTTGTGCCTGTACTAGAAATAGTTGCATTGTAAGAAGCTAAATCAATACCATTCGCTTTACCACCATTAGTGTGGCAAGCACTGCCCCCACAGCTTTGGTTAAAAACCGTTTGTATACTTGCAGAGTAGCTAATCGACTCTGTAATTTCTTCTGGAATTTCTACATTACTTACACAAGCTATAAAAGGTAGAAACATGAGGGACAGAATGAACAGTTTTTTTAACATATAATGTATTTAAGGCTGGATATTTTAAAACTTAGACTTTTCATACGCAAACAATTCAATTTTAGATTGGTCTTTACGTAAATAAGTAATTGTTACCTTAAATATTAAAATATCACACTATAAACTAATTAAAGAATAAATGAATACAATAGGTGGGTTGAAAAGAAACCCGAGCCGTTCAAAGCCCGGGTTTTTCTTTAGGGCATTTGGTGCCTATGAAGCATCCAAAAGCTCGTTTCAAAATTAGGCCTTAATTACGTTGGCTTAGAAATAGAGTTTCACTTTTTGTTTTAATATTCTTTTAAGCTCTTTTATAATGGGTTTAAAGTTTACTGTGTGTATATTTATTTATGAATATTGAATTATATATCGGTGTTTCAAAAAAGGAAGCTCTAGCTGGAGCTTTACTTATAAGTGTTATATTTATGCTTGTTTTCGTTTCAAGATATTCACGTCTTGAGTCTTCTAATGCAATTAATTTTGAAGAAGGTATACATGTTTACCTTGAGTCAAATACAAGGCTTGATGGATTAATCAGTCATCTTAAAAATGAAGATGCAAACTTTGATGAGGAAGCTTTTCGATGGGCAAGCCGTTTACTTGGCTGGCGTTCTTTCCAGCAAGGACATTATTATTTGAAAGGAACATATCCGTATGAAGAGTTATTCTCTAAGATTGCTCTTGGTATTCAGGATCCAGTAAACGTGACCATACTTCCAGGAATTAATGCGGGGCGATTCTCAAATAATTTATCAAATTCGTTAAACCTAGATAGTACCGAGGTAATGGCACAGCTAAGAGATTCAACTTTTTTGAATAAATTGAAATTAAATCCAGAACAGTTATTTGGTAGAATGCTTCCTGATACTTACAGTATGTATTGGACTACATCACCCGAGAGTGTTATAGAAAAAATTCTGAATGAATTTAATGAACGAGTTTCGAAACCATATCAAGAAAGAGCTTCTGAATTAGGTTTTAGTATAGATGAAGTTGTAGCTATGGCATCTATCGTTGAATGGGAAGCTAGTATAGTTGAAGAAAAACCAATTATAAGTGGCCTTTATTGGAATAGAATTAAAAAGAGAATGTATCTACAAGCAGACCCTACAGTTAATTTTGCTTTAGGTGAAAGAAGGCGCTTACTTTTTAAAGATTACTCATTTGATCATCCTTTTAACACCTATGTTAATTTAGGATTACCACCTGGAGCTATCACAAATCCAAGTTTAAATACTATTGAGGCAACACTCTACCCTGAACAACATAGCTATATATATATGGTTGCAAATCCTGAGGGCGGACATGTTTTTACTCGAACTTTTAAAGAACACCAGATCGAAAGCGAAAAGTGGAGAAAGTGGTTACAAAGACAATATAGAATCAAACGGCAAAGAGAAGCCGAAGATTCTACTTCAGCATCACAATAAATAAGTTCTAGAATTGTGTAATGGAATTCACTTCTACATTTTGGTTGATGTGGTTCCCAGAAAAACTCACTTTTGTGCTCAATCCTTTATAGTAGTTAAGCTTTCTTAAGCCTTCCTTTAAGTAATCGGGATTTTCAACTTCATCAAGAATTTTAAGAATTAGGCTAGCTGCATCATAGCCAATAAAAGCGAATTGATTAGCTTCAACCTGAAATCGAAGACGAAAAGCGCTTTTGAAATTTTCTGCTTCTTTTGAATTTGTTTCAGAAGTATTAAAGCTTTGAGAGTAATAGATGCTAGTACCAGGTAATCTGCGTCCAGAAAGTTCGATATCTTTCCATTCTTCCGAGCCTAGAAGTATGTAATCGCTTCTAGAGGCTTCCAAATCAGTAATAAGTGATTGTATGAGAGATGAAGAAACAGCGCCTGTAAAAGGCGCATAAATGGCTTTTAAGCCAGGTGATTGATCAAGAGTATCAGATTTCGAAAACTTTTGAGTGTATTGCAAAATAGAATAGCCATCACTTTCTAAGTCTTCTACAAAGAAATGTTGAACAACAGCTCCAAGTCGCTGAGCTTCATTTAAAAATCCATACGCTGAAGCTTCGCCAAGAGAGTTTTTCTCAGCAAGTACAGCTAGGGTATCTAATTTTAACACATTAACGGCATACTGTGCCATTTTTATACCTCTTACAGCGAAAGTTGGATTAAGCTGAAAAAGAAAATTATCATCAATATTTAATGAATCAGAATTAGCTAGGGGAGTAAGAACGGGAATCTCATACTCTTCTGATAATATTGAAAATTTTTGTGCTACCTCAGAGAATAAAGGACCAATAATCACGTCCACATCGTCATCCCAAACTAGCTTATTTAAAGCTTCAGCTGGGCTGTTAACTTTTATATTGGTATCTCTATACTTTAAAAAAACTTTTTTATCTGTATTAGAAGCATTGTACTCTTCAATGGCTATTTGAATACCAAAATATAAATGTTGAGATATTTCATATTCATCTGAATCAAACTCGAAATGGGGGAGAGCTACTCCTATTTTATAGAGAATTCCGCTTGGAGCAGAAGGATATTTCTTTTCAGAGTATTTTTGACGATAGATTAAGGAATCATTTAAGTCTGCCTCAATTTGATACAGACGACTCTCGTTAAAATTAACAACGTTATTTTTAAACTTTTCAAGTACAGTTTTTGCAGTTGAATAATCAAATCTTCCTATAGATGCAGATAGTAAATCAAAACGAATGTTGTCATTGTTAGATCTGTTAAATATCTCATATAGCTCTGATATACTTACATAGCTGAGTATTTGATTGTATAACAATTCCGATTTTGTATGAAAAACCGAACTTGTATTACTTTGTTTTAGGCTATACAAATTTTCTAGTGATGAATAAAAATCATCAAGCTGAAAGTAAACAAGGGCTAATGTATATTGAGCTTCTTGTTTAACATTTACAGAACTAGCATTAATATTTGCCTGATTTAAATAATGCTTAGCCTTTAGTAGCTGCCCCAAAGAAAAATAGCTTTTACCGGAGTATAAATTTCCTTCGGGAGATTCAATTTGATCAAAGAATCTTGCTGCACGTTCGTAATCACCATTTTGAAATAGCGTGCGCCCTGTCTCTAGATTTTGAGCGATAAGACCGAGTGGAAATAACAAAAATAAAGAAAGTACTAAAGCCGATTTACGATTCATGATAAACTGGAATTTGGGTTCGAAAAGTTTAACTAAAAAGTGAGCTAAATGTTCTCGTAATTATTCCCACTCTATAGTAGCGGGTGGTTTAGAACTAATATCGTAAACCACTCTATTAATTCCTTTAACTTCATTGATAATTCGACCTGAAACATGAGACAAGAAATCATAAGGGAGTTTTGCCCAATCAGCAGTCATCCCATCAACACTAGTTACAGCACGAAGTGCTATTGTAAATTCATAAGTTCTCTCATCACCCATTACACCTACACTCTGTACAGGTAGAAGAATAGCAAGAGCCTGCCAAACCTCGTTGTACAAATTTTGAGCTTTTAGTTCATCAATGAATATTTCATCGGCATCCCGAAGTAAATCAAAGCGTTCTTTACTCAAATCTCCAATAACTCGGATACCTAATCCTGGCCCGGGGAAGGGATGTCGAGCAATAAAATGTTCTGGAATACCCAATGCTCTGCCAACTTCTCTAACTTCATCCTTAAAAAGTTCTCGAACAGGTTCGATTAATGATAGCTTCATCTTTTCAGGCAAACCACCAACATTGTGATGAGATTTAATTGTGGCAGAAGGACCTTTAAAAGATACACTTTCAATTACATCTGGATATAATGTACCCTGTGCTAAGAATTTGAAATCAGAGTTATCTCCAATTTCTTCTTCAAAAACGTCAATGAAAGTGTTACCAATAATTTTTCGTTTTTCTTCAGGGTCAGATTTTCCAGTTAGCCTAGAAAGAAATAATTCCGAAGCATCTACTCCTCGAACTGGGAGATTAAGATCTCTTGTGTAAAGATGGAGTACATCATCAAATTCATTTTTACGAAGTAGACCATTGTCTACAAAAACGCATTCTAGTTGATTGCCAATGGCTTTGTGTATTAAGGTAGCAACAACGGTAGAATCTACCCCACCAGATAAAGCGCAAAGAACCTTATCAGTTCCAACTTGAGCTCTAATTGCTTCAATTTGCTCTTCAATAAAAGAGGTTGCAGTCCAATCGCCTGCTAAGCCACAAATACTGAATGCAAAGTTATGGAGAATCTGCTTGCCACATTCAGTATGTGCAACTTCGGGGTGAAATTGGACTCCATAAATAGACTTACTATTGTGCTTTACCGCGGCAACATGTGCATTATTGGTGTGTGCAATGATTTCGTAAGAAGGTGAGAGCTTTTGGATGTGATCCCCATGACTCATCCAAACAGTTGAGTCGTTAGCCACATCTTTTAGTAAGTCTTGGTTATTATCTACAATGAGATGAGCACGTCCATATTCGCGCTTCTCGGCTTTTTCTACGCTACCTGGTATTTCTAGGTGCGCTAGAAGTTGAAGCCCATAGCAAACACCCAAAATAGGTACATCCCAATCAAATATTTCAGTTTGAAAGTGAGGTGCATCTGTATCATTTACACTTTTGGGACTACCCGCAAGTATAATTCCCATAGGCTTTGGGCTAGATACTAAATCCAGATCAACATTATAGGAATGAATTTCACAATAAATATTAAACTCACGTAAACGGCGAGCAATTAATTGAGTGAATTGTGAACCGTAGTCTAGGATTAAAATCCATTCGTTATGTCGACTCATTAAATTTTATAAAATGATTTAAGCTGTAATTTCTGAATATTCTTCGGCACTTAGCAGTGCTTCAATTTGAGAAGCGTCGGATACTTTCATTTTAACCATCCAACCTTCACCGTAAGGATCTTGATTAACAAGCTCAGGGTTGTCTTCAAGAACTTCATTAACTTCTATAATTTCTCCATCAATAGGGGCAAACAGCTCGGAAACGGTTTTCACTGCTTCTACAGTACCAAAAATATCATCGGCAGAACATTCGAAACCAGTATCTTCTAGTTCAACAAAAACAATATCGCCTAATTCGCTTTGTGCAAACTCAGTGATACCAACGGTTACTGAGCCATCTCCGTTATCTTTTATCCACTCATGTTCTTTAGTGTATTTAAGATTTGCGGGTGTATTCATTAGTTTTCCTCCGATACAAATTTAAAACTATTTTCAAGATATTTTGTGGTGAATTCGCCCTTGATAAAATTAGGGTCGTCCATTAATTGAATGTGGTAAGGGATGGTAGTTTTAACACCCTCAATAATGAATTCCTTAAGAGATCGCTTCATTTTACTAATAGCCGCAATTCTGGTAGGAGCTTTTACAATTAGTTTAGCAATCATAGAGTCATAATTTGAAGGAATTCTATAACCAGCATAGGCATGAGTATCTAAGCGAACACCGTACCCACCAGGAGGATGAAAAACTGTAATTACGCCAGCAGATGGTCGAAAATTATGCGCTGGATCTTCAGCATTAATTCTACACTCAATTGAGTGGCCAGTTACTTCAGCATTTATATTGGAGATTACTTCGCCATTTGCGATACGAATTTGTTGCTCAATAAGGTCAAATCCAGTTACTTCTTCGGTTACTGGATGTTCTACTTGAATACGTGTATTCATTTCCATAAAGTAGAAGTTCTTTTGGTCATCTACCAAAAATTCTACGGTACCCGCACCTTCGTAGTTAACAGACTTTGCAGCGTTAACGGCGGCAGTTCCCATTCTGTCTCGTAGTTCAGTTGTCATTAGTGGGGAAGGAGCTTCTTCTAAAACCTTCTGATGTCTACGCTGAAGAGAACAATCTCTTTCACCAAGATGTACAGCATTTCCGTGTTGGTCTGCCAAAACTTGAATCTCAACATGATGAGGATCTTTAACAAAGCGCTCTATATAAACAGCTGCGTTATTAAAAGCAGTTTCGGCTTCACTTCTACACATTTCGTAGTTTTTCTTTAGTTCTTCGTTATTAAGAACAACACGCATTCCACGACCACCGCCACCAGCAGATGCTTTGATGATTACAGGAAAGCCGATTTCATCACAAACTATTTTTGCTTGATCATAACTTTCAACAACGCCATCACTTCCTGGTACAACAGGTACTTTGTTGTTAATCATTGTTGCCTTTGCTACAGCTTTATCTCCCATGGAGTTAATAGCTTCAGGAGAAGGTCCTATAAACTTAATATCGTGTTCGGCACAAATTCTAGAAAACTCAGCATTCTCTGCTAAGAAACCATAACCTGGGTGAATTGCTTCCGCATTAGTAATTTCTGCTGCAGCAAGAATACTAGGTATTTTTAAATAACTTTCTTTACTCGAAGGGGGGCCAATGCAAACAGCTTCATCAGCGAATTTTACATGAAGGCTTTCTGCGTCTGCAGTGGAATAAACGGCAACAGTACTAATACCCATTTCTCTACATGTACGGATAATTCGTAAGGCGATTTCACCACGATTAGCAATTAAAATCTTTTTGAACATAACTAAGTGTTAGTCTTTTTTGATGACAAATAATGGTTGATCGTATTCTACAGCTTGGCCATCTGATACAATTATATCTACGAGTGTACCAGCAAAATCTGCTTCAATCTCATTCATTATCTTCATTGCCTCAATAATACAGAGTGTTTGCCCTTTGCTTACTTTGTCGCCAACTTGAATAAATGGATCAGAATCCGGAGATGGTGATTTATAGTAAGTACCAACGATAGGAGACTTTACGGTTTCGCCAACAGGAGCAGCGCTCGGAGCTTCTTCAGCAGTTACTGTAGGAGCGGCAACTGGTGCTTGTGGTACAGTTGGCTGAGAAGGGAAGTTACCTTGCTGAGCAGGCTGAGCATATGTAATCTGCTCTATTGTTCCAGTTTTTTTAACTTTAATTTTAAAATCGCCTTCTTCAATTGAAACCTCATCAACTTCGCTTTCTGAGATGAGAGTAAGAATATTCTTTATGAGTTTTAAATCCATGATAAATTATTTAGCTCGTTCTAGATAAGTACGTGTTCTGGTATCAACTTTAATTTTTTCGCCTTGAGTAATAAAAAGTGGTACATTTATTATTGCACCAGATTCTAATGTTGCTGGCTTAGTACCGCCTTGAGCAGTATCTCCTTTAAACCCTGGGTCAGTCTGACTTATAGTCAAAACTAATTGATCTGGTGGTTGAGCGTATAAAACTTTCTCATCATCAGCATTAAAAACAACCAAGCAGTTTTGACCCTCGACTAAAAAATCTTCTCGCTCAACTTGGGCGGGCATGATAGGAATTTGTTCAAAGGTTTCATTATTCATGAAATAGTACATATCAGCGTCATTATATAAATACTGATATTCACGAGTTTCAACACGAACAGATTCTGTATTCTCACCAGAACGCCATGTTTTATCTATATTCTTGCCGTTTACAATACCTTTTAGTTTAGTTCGTACAAATGCAGGCCCTTTTCCAGGCTTTACATGTTGAAACTCAGTAATTGAGTATAATTCACCATCCATATTCAGAACAAGTCCGTTTCTGAAATCTGATGTAGAAACTTTTGACATATATTTTAATCTCTGTTTTTTTAGTTAGTCAAAAATACCACCTGCCTCTTTCGATAACAAGCTTAATTAAAGAAAATTGGTAATGATGTTATACATAATTGCCAAAGGGCAAACTATATAGATAAACATCGGCCAAACTTTAGAAAACAAGGTTTGACGAATTCCAGCGAATCCAAACTCCATTTCTGTAAGCGCAGAGTCTGTTTTCCAAACAAATGCAACAAAAAAGCAAGTAAGTAACCCCCCAATAGGTAAGCCAAGGTTACTAAAGATGTAATCGAAAGTTCCAATAAGTTGTGTGTTGAAAGATACAATTACTGAAATCACTAATACACCAAGACCAACCCCCCAAGCAGCTTTTTTTCTTGGAATTTTATACTCATCGATAGCAAACGATACTGGAACTTCAAGAAGGGAGATAGTTGAAGTTAAAGCAGCAATACTAAGTAGAAGGAAGAATACAACTCCCAAAATAAGGCCTACAGCTCCACCAATAGAGTGAAATAAAGCAGGGAGAATTTGAAAAACGAGATCAGTGCTAGATGCTAGTTTGTCTCCAACAAAGATATCAATTCCAGCATTTTTGGCCACATACATAGCAGGTAAAATTAAAAGACCCGCTAAAAAGGCAATACCAACATCAGCCAATGTTACAAAAGCAGCAGCTTGCGGAATATTCTCTTTCTTGTTTAAATAAGATCCGTATGTGATTAAAGCACCCATTCCCAATGAAAGTGAGAAAAATGCTTGTCCCATCGCTGAGAATATCAACTTTGTATTAATCTTGGAAAAATCAGGTAATAAATATTCTCGAACACCTTCTGATGCACCTGGTTGAGTTAAAACATATATAATCATAATCACTATAATACTTATCAATAGTGGCATCATAAGTTTCGTTGCTCTTTCAATTCCACCGCTGATACCACCAGTAATAATCTTTATGGTACCAAACATAAAAGCGGAGGCAACAATAGCATTACGAAACCCATCATTTGTATCTGTAAGCCAGTTAGCTGCGGTATCCCAACCGAAAAAGAAGAAAATCTCTTCGAATGCAAATCCAAATGCCCAGCCTGCAATTACAGTGTAAAAGGAAAGAATCATTACCCCACATATAACACCCCATAAACCTACAAGAGGAAAAAACTTATTACTTGAGAGTGCTTTGAAAGCCCCGACTGGATTTTTTCCTGACTTTCTACCAATAGCTAACTCTGCTACCATTACCGGAAATCCAATTAAAAAAGTGCAGATTAAATAAACTATTAGATAAGCACCACCGCCTTCTGTTGCTACTTTTGTTGGAAATGCCCAAATATTACCTAAACCAACTGCTGAGCCAGCGGCTGCTAATACAAAGCCTAGTTTCGAATTCCATGAACCACGATCGGTTGTTGATGTACCTGCCAAAAGATGTTCCTCCAATGGGATATTAAAATTTTATTGACGAATTAAAATATTTTAAGACTGCGTTACTCGCAACCTTCTTAATACAACACCCGAAATGGGTGGTAAAACATATGTTTTTTCAACACTTAAATTGGTGAATTTAGATGCTGTTTCAGAATCGACAACCACTTCCCAGAAGCCATCTGGGAGAACGATTGCGTTTTTATTTTTTAGATTACCATTTAATGAGATAAAATACTCGTAAGGTTCTTCATTTATATCACATAAAATTGAAAATGTGATATGTAAAGGGTCTTTGTATACTTTAAACTGTATTTCTTGAGGTTTTGCTTTTCTTAAACCAGGTGAATTTAATCTAAGCTGAATTAATCCTTTATAATAATTAAATAGTGATTTATTCTGCTCTAGATTATTAAAGTTTAGCCAATTTGTCTCGTTATCCTTGTTGTAGCTATCGTGATCGAGCATTCCATTTTTAGGGTCTAAACCAGATTTGTCTGCTATAACTTTAGAGCGAGCCCACTCTTGGCCAGCGTGAATCATTGTAACACCTTGACTTACAAAAAGAGCTAAAGCACCAAATTTAGCAACTGCTAACTCTTGTTTGTTTAGCTTAACAGCGCTAGGTCTCAAAGTAACAGGTTCAGTGGCTTTTTGAGGTTTTAAAGCAATTCTTATAAAGTCACCTAGAGTGTAACCATCATGGCTTTCTATGTAGTTGACGCTATGTTTGGAAGTGCTGAATAACCCGTGGTCATTTCCTAGAAGAGTACCTCGAATGAAGTTTTCAATACCATAGCGTGTAGAACCATTGCTCCAATTCCCAAAAATAAAACCTTTGTCTTTTATTGGATCATAGCCTTTAAATCCATTTCGGAGTCTATCATTCCAAGAAACCCAATCCCTTTCCGAAAAACCAGTAGGTTTGTAATCACCACCCCATGGCTCAGCAATTAAGATAACGTTTGGATTAATTTTCTTAGCTTCCGTTTTAATCAATTCGATGGTTTCCCAATCAATAATACCTGCTAAGTCAAATCTAAACCCATCAATATGATATTCCTTCATCCAATGAAGAATGGATTCTACAATAAGTTTACGTGAATACTCAGCACTGGTGTTGATATCATTACCGGTCCAGCTATCATTAATAAACTCACCAATCTCATCGAGTTTGAAGTAATGATCTTTAGCAAGAAATTTAAGTGGGTTTAAATCGTAATGAGACGCATGATTGTAAACAACATCCATTATAACAGAAATGTCTTCTTTATGAAGAGATTTTACTAAGTTTTTTAGTTCTGTTTCGGCTGCGTTAGACTCACCAACTGTTGCTCCTAATTCTAAGCTCGCATCAGATGCATAGATGGTTTCTGGAGCATTAAAGAAGGAAGTCATATATCCCCAATAATTCCTAGAGTAGGGGTTCCACGTATTCTTTATCCCTTCGGGAGTTTCTTGATTGAAGCGGGGTTCGAAATACCCAAATTTTTGTAACGGTAAAAACTCTACTGCATTGACCCCCAATCTTTTAAGATGACTTATTCCACCAACTTCAGCTTCTCTAAAGTCATTGTAAATCCCATTCACGTAAGTTCGAGCAGAAGGATGCGCGACCATATCTTTAATATGAGTCTCATAAATAACAAGATCTCTTGGGTCCAATGGAGTAATAAAAGTGTCATCTTCCCAATCAAAGTCAGACTCGCCAACAATCATTGATTTTGGGAACTGAAGATGGTTATTAACTGAAGTAACGTGTTTACTCCAGGGGTCTGCAATTAAGTAGGGAGTTTCCATGAATAACTCTGAAGACTCTTCAGGATGCCCGATTTTAAAAGCATATAGCTTACCAACTAAGTTTTTACATATAGCCCCTATCCAATTTCCATCTTCGTGTTTCTGAAGTTGTACTTTCATAAAACTATCGCTTTGATAGTCTTCGAAAATGAAAATCTCTATTGAAGTAGCCTTTGGAGAATATACCTTGAAAAATGTTGTTTCTTCTTTAATTGATGAACCCATAGGCAGTTCATTAATGTCCACAGAAGCTAGGTAATCTAAAATTTCAGAATCAGACATATTAAGTTATAGAGCTGCCTGGTTCTGCTTCCGTTTCGGTAAACATAAGGTTGCCTTCACTATCCTCAGCCATAAGAATCATTCCTTGGCTTTCAATTCCCAGTAGCTTTTTAGGAGCCAAATTCGCAACAACGCAAACTTTCTGTCCTTTTAGTTTAGTTATATCAACATGTTTTGCAATTCCAGAAACAATGGTTCTTTTTTCAAGACCTAAGTTCACTTGTAGTTTCAAAAGCTTGCTAGATTTCTCAACTTTCTCAGCGGTAATGATTTCTCCTGCCCGAATATCTAACTTCATGAAATCTTCAAAGTCGATATTCTCTTTGAGAGGGGGTACATTCAGCTTTGGAGAGTTTGCACTCGCTCTTTCTTCAAGTTTTTTCATTTGGGCATCTATTTCCTCATCCTCAACTTTAGTAAAGAGAACTTCACCTGGGTTAATTGTAGTACCTGTTTCAAGCATATTACTATTTACAGCATTCCAGTTAATTGAACCTGAATAAGCAAGCTGTATGCGGAGGTTCCGCATTGCTTCAGGTAAAATAGGTTCCATTAAGATGGACAGGGCTGAACAAATCTGTAAACTAACATATAAGGAATTTGCACAAGCCTGAGGATTATCATTACGAGTTTTCCATGGTTCAGTCTCGGTAAAGTACTTGTTACCTACTCTGGCTAAATTAATGCTCTCTTGTAAAGCTTCTTTAAACTTAAACGACTCATAAGCTTCAGTAACTTTCTGCTTTTGAACATTAATGGACTCTAAAGCATCTAAATCAGTTTGAGTTGGATTAGCTAACTCAGGAACGATAGAGTTCGCAAATTTTGATGTAAAAGAGAGTGTTCTAAATACAAAATTACCAAGGATAGCTGCTAGTTCATTATTTACTCTAGCCTGAAAATCTTTCCAAGAAAAATCAGAATCTTTGCTTTCAGGTAGAGTAGCTCCTAATGCGTAACGTAGTAAATCGGGTTTAAAATCTTCTAAATATTCATGTAGCCAAACCGCCCAACCTCTTGAGGTGGAAAGCTTTCTGCCTTCAAGGTTTAAGAATTCATTTGCTGGTACATTTTTTGGGAGTACATAACCGCCATGTTCCATCAGTATAATTGGAAACATGATACAGTGAAAAACAATATTGTCTTTACCAATAAAATGGTAGAGTTCGGTATTTTCATTTTGCCAGTAATCTTTCCAGCTATCGGGAGTGCCATTTTGTAAAGCCCATTCCTTTGTGGCAGAGATGTAACCAATTGGAGCATCGAACCAAACGTAAAGTACTTTGCCTTTTGCTTCTTCGAGAGGAACGGGTACGCCCCAACTCAAATCACGTGTTGCAGCTCGGTCAGCAAGTCCGTCGTTTAACCAACTCTTAACTTGTCCCATAACATTGGGCTTCCAATTTTCACGGGTTTCAAGCCATTTTTCAAACTTAGGTTGAGCATCGCCTAAAGGCATATACCAGTGTTCAGTTTCTTTTAACTCAGGCTTTTCGCCTGTTAATGCACTTAATGGGTTTATAAGCTCTGAAGGAGATAGGGACGTTCCACAATTTTCACATTGATCTCCATAAGCTTCCTCAAAACCGCAATTTGGGCAGGTTCCTTTAACATATCGATCTGGCAAAAACATATCTGATTTTGCATCATACAACTGTTTCTCGGTTTTCTTTTTAAAGAACCCTTTCTCATACAAATTGGTGAAAAACTCTTGAGAAGTTTCATGGTGAACTTTGGAACTAGTTCTACCATAATAATCGAAAGAAATACCAAATTGATCAAATACCTTTTTATTGCCTTCATGATATCGATTTACAATATCTTGAGGCGAAACACCTTCCTTTTCAGCAGCAATAGTAATAGGAACACCGTGCTCATCTGACCCACAAATAAAAGCTATATCAGCACCTGTGAGGCGTTTATAACGTACGTAAAAATCAGCGGTTAAATAAGCTCCAGCAAGGTGCCCTAAATGTAAAGGTCCGTTTGCATAGGGAAGAGCAGAAGTAACTAAAATTCGTTTTTGATTAGGCATAAAATAGGTCAGTACTGTTTACAATCAACGAAGATAAAGAATGAATTACTGAATTGTATAGATGTATTTAGGTATTTTTTTAGAGAAATAAGATTAAGAAAGCTTTTCGAGCATTGCATATAAAGTTACAGCAGCGGCAACAGAAACATTAAGAGAATGTTTTCTTCCAAATTGAGGGATATTTACGAAACAATCTACATGTGGAAGAAAATCATCGTCAATGCCCGTAACTTCATTTCCCATCACTAAGCAAATTCTATCATAAGGCTTTAAATCTAAACTTGTTAAAGGAATACTATTATCGGTTTGCTCCAAACCGATGATGGTGTAGCCATCTTTCTGAAGAGTAGAGATTAATTGAGTGGTGTTATCCCAATAAGACCATTTTACAAATTCTTCTGCACCAATTGCTGTTTTGGAAATTTCAGGCCGCGGTGGTGTGGGAGTGTAACCAGAGATTAAAATCTCTGAGATTCCAAAAGCATCTGATGACCTAAATACTGAACCCACATTGTGCAAGCTCCTTATATTATGTAGTACCACTTTTGCCGTACTTAGTTTATCGGGTGCTTTCTGGGCTAGATTCTCTTTGAGAATTTGCTGAGTTGTGAGTTTTTTAATCAAACCTATCATTATTTATTTACTCGAAAATAGTGAATCATTCATCAATTTGTGAATTTAAGCTTCATTCATTCACAGATTAACGGTATAATTGGCAATATTTTTTAAAGATGGCTAAAAAACCCCGTAAAGCAGCTCTTGCTTTTATTTTTATTACTGTTCTTATCGATGTTATCGGGCTTGGTATTATAATACCTGTAATTCCCGACCTTATTATGGAACTCACAGGAGAAGGTATTAGCTCTGCTGCTCTTTACGGTGGATGGTTGATGTTTTCGTATGCATTTATACAATTTCTATTTTCGCCTGTAATTGGAGGGCTTAGCGATCGTTTTGGTCGACGACCAGTCCTTTTACTTTCTCTACTAGGTTTTACAATTGATTATATAATACTTGGTTTTGCCCCCACCATTGTCTGGCTTTTCGGTGCACGAATTGTTGCAGGCATAACAGGAGCTAGTTTTACAACCGCAAGTGCATATATCGCAGATATTAGTGAGCCAGAGAAAAGATCTCAGAATTTTGGACTAATTGGCGCTGCTTTTGGCCTAGGTTTTATTATTGGTCCTGTTTTAGGTGGTTTATTAGGCCATTATGGCTCTAGGGTTCCATTTTTTGCAGCAGCTGGGCTTACAGCAATTAATTTTCTTTATGGATATTTCGTTCTTCCAGAATCTTTACCAAAAGAAAATAGACGTGAATTTGAATGGAAAAGAGCAAATCCTTTGGGTTCTTTAAAGCAGATTAAAAAGTTCCCCAGCATCATCGGTTTAGTTGGAATCTTTTTCCTTTTATATATAGCAAACCATGCTACCCAAACGACTTGGACGTATTACACCATGGAAAAATTTTCTTGGGATACTCGCATGGTTGGTATTTCTTTAGGTGTAGTTGGTTTTTTTATAGCTATTGTACAGGGAGGTTTAACACGAATTGTTATTCCAAAAATAGGGGAGGTCAAATCAATCTATCTAGGTTTAACTGCTTACGCACTTGGTTTTCTAGGATTTGCGTTTTCGCCAACTGGCTTAATCATGCTCATTGTAATTGTACCATATTCTTTAGGAGGATTTGCCGGACCAGCATTACAAGGATTAATATCCAACAAGGTTCCATCAAACCAACAGGGTGAGTTACAAGGCGCGCTTACTAGTTTAATTAGTTTCACATCTATTTTTGGTCCCCCAATTATGGCAAATCTTTTCGGGTATTTTACATCAGCTAACGCTCCAATTTCATTCCCTGGTGTTTCATTTTTTACAGGAGCATTACTAATTATGGCAGCATTAGTTTTAGCTGTTAGAGCGCTAAAAAATGAGTCTTCGCCTAGTTTAAAAGCAAAAGAATCAGACTGATTCTCAAGTAATTATCGAACATCTTTCCTAAAAAGTGTTGTAGAAGTACAATACTTCTACATGGATGAGTATTTCTACCTTATTCCTAAATACTAGAATACACTAAATGGAACATGTAGAAGCCTCTTTCATACGATTAATTACTCTTTAAAATAAAATTGTAAGGTTTAATTAGACAAACAGTTTACTTAATCTTATGTTATAGGTTGATATTAGAAACAAAAAAAGAAGGGCTGTCTCACGATATGCTCTTCTTTTTATTTTTAGGAAATTGAATAAATAAGAATAGAATGAGTAATATCCATTATTTATCCCAAGAAGGTTACGATAAGCTTGATGCAGAGTTGAAAGATTTAAAAACTCGAGGTCGAAAAGATGTAGCTGCAGATATCGCCGAAGCCAGAGCAAAAGGTGATTTAAGTGAAAACGCTGAGTACGATGCGGCTAAAGAGGCTCAAGGCCATATGGAAGATAGAATTACTAAATTGGAAGATATTTTAGCTAATTCTCGTGTTCTTGACGCAAAAGATTTGGATTTATCGCAAGTGCGTGTGTTAACAAAGGTTACTATACTAAATAAAAAAGTAAACAAAGAGATGCAGTATACATTAGTTTCTCCAAACGAAGCTGATTTTGCGAAAGGTAAAATCTCAATTCATTCTCCAATAGGCCAAGGCTTAGTCGGGAAAAAAGTTGGTGATGTGGTAGAAGTAAAAGTACCAGCTGGAATTTTAGAGTTAGAAATTAAAAAAATAGAAATCTAATCACCTACAGTGTAGCTTTTATGAAAAAGCTTATTGATGTTTATATTTATAGAGTAAAAGAAAAGGTTCCTGAGTTTCTGCTTTTAAAACGAGCCACCAATAAAATTTACGCTAATCAATGGCGAATGGTTGGAGGTAAGGTTAAGGAAGGAGAAGCCTATTGGGAAGCTGCACAAAGAGAATTAAAAGAAGAAACGGGATTAAATCCCGTTTCTTTTTGGGTAATCCCTTCAGTTAACACTTTTTATGAAGCTAAAACAGATCAGGTTCATCAGATTCCCGCATTTGCAGCTGAAATAACTCCATCTGATATCCTTCAATTAGACGACGAACATACTGGTTTTACCTGGATTGCTAAAGAACAGCTGGATGAATTTCTTGTATGGCCGGAACAAAAACGCCTTATTTGCACTGCACATGATATAATCGTCAACAATCAAATTTTACCAGAGTGGATTATCGAATCAGAATAGTATTCACTTTTCTTTTATTACTAGTAATTTCTTCCCTAAGCGAGCTTTACGCACAGGAACAAAATAAATATCGTTTTAACCCAGCTCCAGATATCTGGTATAATGATGTTGATGGAATCCGACTTGGAATTAGAGTTTTAGGTGAAATGGAAGACTCTTTCAAAGACGGACCTCATCGTTTAGACGCTGGTTTTTGGATCCACACATGGCTACCAAATGCTCCAGTTTCTTATTATATATCTTTTATTGAGCCAATCCCTGCTATAACCTCTTTTGGAAATGAGGGTAGTATTCAGCTAACATCGTCTTATCGTACAGGGTACACTCAGCAGAAGGTAGCTTTTAATAAAAGATGGCAACGTGGATTTGATGAACTTCGATATTCTGAACTCAAAGTATCATTCTCTCAAGAAAAGTTAACTGATTTTGAATACCGTCCATTTTATCAACTTTGGCAAACTGAATGGAAATCACTATTCGAGTTAGTTTACTTAAAATCTAGTATTAACCCACTCGGTCAATTTTTTGCACGTTCAGACCTGGCGCAAAATCTAAACGCTAACTCATCTTCGTTTACAGTATTTAAAGTAGAGGCATATCAAAAGATTGATTTAGGGCATCGCGTAGCTTTGCGATTTAGAGGATTTTTTGGCCATGCTACCAAAAGCACAGCTCCTGAATACTTGTTTAACCACAGTTTTAGACAGCCAATAGGATGGTTGAATAATGGTGTTTCTCGCGCTAAAGGAACTATTCCAACTAATTGGTTGGAGTCTGGTTTGGTCCAATTTGCTGGAGGAGGGAACCTTAGAGGTTATTTAGAACAAGATTCTAAACTTTTAAAGGCTGGATTGAATCCTAGTTATAATACAATTTGGGCAATAAATACAGAAATCGAATTCCCAAACCCAATAAATTCTTTATTAAATGACATTTCAATAATAGGCGAACTTGTTGAGTTTAGAACCTATGGTTTTTTTGATGTTGGTAAAGGAACTAAGAATTTTCCGGATGGAATTATAGACCCCTTGGGTAATGTTTTTGCATTAGCTGATGCGGGATTTGGTAGCCAATTTTCAATCAATATCCCTGATTATTTAGGAAAAGATCGAGGATTATTTATTAGATACGACGTACCTTTCTGGATATCAAAACCGGAAACAAATGATAGTAATTTCTCTTACCGTCAGGTGATAGGAATTGGCGCAATATTTTCTTTTTAGGATAAACTTTATGAAAATTTTAGTTCTTAACTGTGGTAGCTCATCTATAAAATACCAGCTGATTAATACTGAGTTGCAAGATTGCCTTTGCAAAGGTTTGATAGAGCGGATTGGCGCTGTTGCTTCTATTATTAGGCAAGAATGGAAGGGTGAGAAAGTTGTTAAAAAGTCACTGGTTTTAGAAAACCACACATCAGCTTTAAAAACGATTATGGATTTGCTTTTAGAAGCTGACAACGATCATCTTCACAATCTATCGGAGATTGAAGCCGTAGGCCATCGCGTAGTTCATGGTGGCGAGACTTTTAAAGACTCTGTACTCATCGATGAGGATGTAGAGGATGCTATTCAGCAAGCTTTTGATATTGCGCCTCTACATAACCCACCAAATTTACAAGGTATTAAAGCGGCAAAGAAACACCTGCCAAACATTCCTCATGTAGCTGTTTTTGATACAGCATTCCATCATTCGTTACCACAACATGCATATCTTTATGGAATACCAAATAGACTTTATCGTCGATATAAAATAAGACGATATGGTTTTCATGGCACATCCCATTATTATGTAAGTCGCCAGTATTACAAAATTTCAGGATGTGAAAAAGAAGGTTCTAGAATAATAACCTGCCACCTTGGTAATGGTGGCTCTATAACAGCTATAAAAGATGGGAAGTCTTACGATACAAGTATGGGGTTTACTCCCTTAGAAGGCTTAGTTATGGGGACGCGATCAGGCGATATTGATCCATCCATTCTCTTTTATTTAATTGAAAAAGAAGAACTCTCGCTTGCGAATGTTCATGCTTTACTTAATAAACATAGTGGATTACTTGGATTAAGCGGATATGCTGCTGATATGCGAGACCTACTCGAAGAAGCAGAAAAAGGGGATAGACGATGTAATGAAGCCATTGATGTGTTTTGTTATCGCGCCAAGAAATATATAGGTTCTTATATAGCATCTTTAAATGGTGTAGATGCAATTGTATTTACTGGTGGAATCGGAGAGAATGCACACCAAATTAGAGCCAAAATACTTGCTGAAATGGAAGGTCTTGGCATAGAAATTGATTCTGAAGCAAATTTAAACATTCCAGAGGATTTAAAAATAAGCAGTAAACACTCTAAAGTTGATATTAGAGTTATCCCTACAAATGAGGAGCTTGTAATAGCAATTGATGCAGCAAAAATAGCATTGGCTTCTAAACAAACACCATGGGCTTAAGTCAAAAATTTATTTCTTATTTATTAGTGCTATTATTTCTTTTTGCAGGATGTTCTAGCACTCGCTGGGTTGTTGAAAGCCAAGAAACTATAGATAGAAATGATTTTAAACTTCTAGACTCTAAATTATTCTTAAATAGGATTGACCGTATTAAGCCTGAAGAACCTATAGTTCGATTTAAACTAAAAACAGCCAATACGATTGAGTTTGCAGAACGCATAAGAACAGATCGATATATTCAAACGTATAGACCACGGTTAGGTTATGTATTATTTGGTCTTGCAAGTGCTGGAATTGCGGGCTATGCCGCTTTTTCGAATAATATAGTAAGTGAACAGAATCAGGGCCAAAAAATAGCTTTAATTGGCGCTGGTACTGCTCTTACAGGTATTTCATTTTTAAATATGAAGCCAGTTGGAGAGCCAACTGCTACAGGCGAAAGTAAACTTTTAAGAAGAACAGGTAAAAGAATAGAAGTTGATACTCTAGACACCAGCTCAGAATTTGCTAAAATTCCAGAATATGAAATTCTCTTTAATAATCAGGTAATCATACCCAAAACTAAGCGTTCTTTTAGAGACAATGTGATTGAAATCAATCTTGCAGAGGAAATTGCACCTGAATCTTTACCAGAGAATAGAGATATCAATGTTAACTTAAATATCTTTTTCCAAGATAGTACCTATAATTATTCAATTCCAGTAAGCAATATATTTGAATCGTTTGTTGTAGTAACTTCAGATGTTACTGCTTTAAGGAATAAACCCGAAGTTAATAGAAATAACGTTCTAACAGATTTAGCTAAGGGAAGCCAACTTAAGCTAGTTGAACGCCAAGGAGATTGGTTTAAGGCATTATATGGTATTTCTGAAACATGGGTAGCAGCAAGTGACGTTGTTACTATATGGCGACCTTCAGAGTTTTCTCAGCAGCTTTCAGTTGTGGCTATCCCAAATGTTCCTTTTGGAAGTATTGATATTGAGCGGAACTTCCCGAGCCTAGTCTCAGAATCAAAGAACAGATGGGCCTACATGATAACTAATGGCTCATATAATGGAAAACTGAGTGAACGTAATTACGCTAAAAGAGATGCCCGTTTGATGAATGAGTATTTCAATAAAACTCTCGGCGTTCCTATTGATAACATTTTGTCTTTTGAAGATCAGCATGGTTCTCAACCCATCCGAAACTCTTTCAATCGTTTGGTTTCACGAATCAATAATAATACTGGTGAACTAGTTGTTTATTTATCAGGTTACGCAAGGGTAGATGAGATCTCAAAAGAAGTATTATTCCTTGGCACAGTAAATGACACTTTGTCTCAAAACGAAGTAAGTCTTAACTCATTATTTGATGGCATGGCTCAACTACCACTAGCTAAAATTTCTGTTATTGCTGATCTAGATTTTATTAATCAAACTAGCGATTACGATGCTTTAGAAGATCTAGCTAACTTGATTACTTTGAACATCAAAGAATCTGCGATTGTTTTTGCTTCTGATACAGATCAATCATCATTGATATACTCCACTCCAAATGGAGTACAGAAAAGACATAGTATATTCACTTATTTTGTTGCTGACGCATTTAAAAATCGATATTCAAATTGGGGAGCAATTGTAAAACACCTTCAGAGGAATGTTTCTTTTACGTCAAGGAGCTTATATAATCAGCCTCAAGACATTCAATTTTTTGGTAGCCTTTCTCTCGATTTAAATTATTAAATGAGCCAAATCGCTTAGTATTAATTATTTTTGGTTTAAATAGGATAACATGTAATTCAGAAAGAATTAACCTACCTTTTTAATAGGTAACAGTATTAACAATAGCACTATAAAATTAATTGAATTAAGTTAGTAATGGATATTATAAAACGCATTCATGAGAAAGCAAAGCAACAACCTAGAAGAATAGTTTTACCAAGGTCATCTGATAAAAGAGTAATTGAAGCTGCTACTTATTTGCACAAAAACTCTTTATGTGAAGTTGTTCTACTTACCAACCCTGGTGTAATAGATTACCCTAAAGAAATAGAGCTTATAAATACTGCCACTGATCAAAAGCTTGACTCTTACGCT
This sequence comes from Balneola sp., assembly GCA_048267905.1. Lineage (GTDB taxonomy): Bacteria > Bacteroidota > Rhodothermia > Balneolales > Balneolaceae > Balneola. Next base: position 614,160 of record JBLWWM010000001.1, on the reverse strand, counting down.
GAAGCTTACTTTAACAAAAGGAAGCATAAAGGAATCACGGAAGAAGAAGCATATCAAATTGTTCAAGAGCCACTTTATTTTGCTACTTCAATGGTTGCTGAGGGAGATGCAGACGGATGTGTTGCAGGTTCCATCTCTACAACTGGAGATGTTTTAAGAGCAGCTCTTCAAACGGTTGGTTTAAAAATAGGATCAAATGTAGTTTCGAGTACCTTTTTGATGAGCTTTCCAGATGGAAAAGTTTTCACATATGCTGATTGTGCGGTTGTTCCATATCCAACCGCTGAACAATTGGCTACAATTGCCCAAGACTCGGCCACAACACATTCAAAATTGGTTGGTGAAGAACCACATGTAGCTTTACTTTCCTTCTCAACAAAAGGAAGTTCCAAATATGAAGGTATAGAGATTGTCACCAAAGCACTAGAGATCGCTAAAAGTAAAAATATACGTCTTTCTATTGATGGAGAACTACAATTTGACGCTGCTTTACTTCCCGCTATTGGTCAAACAAAAGCACCAAACTCTACCGTAGCAGGAAAAGCTAATGTATTTATCTTTCCGAATTTAGACGCGGGAAATATTGCCTATAAAATAACTGAGAGGTTGGCAGGAGCTACTGCTACTGGGCCTATTATTCAAGGACTTGCGAAGCCAATAATGGATCTTTCGCGAGGCTGTAGTTCTAATGATATTGTGAATACCGTTTGTGTTTGTACGCTAATGAGTGACAATAATTACTAAAATTATATTTCAACGATATGTCCAAGATAAATCTCTATCCGCTAAAATTTACACCCATATTAAAAGATAAAATTTGGGGCGGTACAAAGCTTTCTGAAGTACTTAACAAACCAATTGGCATTAGTGAAATTTGTGGGGAATCTTGGGAAATTTCAGGAGTACCAAATAATATTTCTATTGTTTGTGAAGGTGAATTAAAAGGAAAATCTCTAACAGAGCTAATAGATGAGTATAAAGGTGATTTAATTGGAGAACATATTTTTAATCAATTTGGAAATAGATTCCCACTGCTTATTAAGTTTATTGATGCTAATGATGATTTATCTATCCAGGTTCACCCAGATGATGCTTTAGCCCAAAAGCGTCATAATTCTTTCGGAAAAACGGAAATGTGGTATGTAGTAAGTGCTGAAGAAAACGCATCTCTGATTTCCGGTTTCAGTCGTAAAACTAATAAAAAAGAGTATGTAAAGGTTTTTGAAGAAGGACGAATAAATGAACTCTTAAATAAAGAAGCAGCAAACAAAGACGATGTATTTTTTTTACCGGCTGGGCGAGTTCATACTATCGGAAAAGGGCTATTAATAGCAGAGATTCAGCAAACTTCAGATATTACATACCGTATTTATGATTTCGATAGAGTTGATGCAGAAGGAAATACTCGTGAGTTACACGTTGAAGAAGCCCTTGATGCAATAGACTTTAACTATTACGAAAATTATAAAACTAGCTTCGATTCAAGAGCTTCAATAAGTGAACTAGAAAGTTGCCAATACTTTACTACTAATCGTTTGTTGATTGAGAGTAATATGACCCGAAATTATACACAGATTGATTCTTGTATAATCCTGATGTGTTTAGAAGGAAGTGGCACTTTGAGTTTCGAAGGAGGAAGTATTGATTATAAATTGGGTGACAGCATACTCGTCCCAAATTTAATTTCTAAAGCTGATATAGTTTCTACTTCAAAAACAAAATTCCTTGAAGTTACCATTCCATAATACAATAGCTTTTAGAACCCTTTTTCCATTAATTTATTTATTGCATGGATAGAGATTCTCAATAAGTTCTTATTTATATCTGAGAGCTAAATTTTGTATATTTGGACAAAATCTAAATAGACCATAATAGTTGGGTTGAACTCGTCTAAAAACGGGGCATATTGTAGGCCAACGAATAATTTTAAGACTAAAAGAATCTGATGAGCGAGACAAAAGCGTTAGAGTCGATGATTGGTGAAGAGTATAAGTATGGCTTTACCACCGACGTTGAATACGAAGATTTTCCAAAAGGCATAAGTGAAGACATCATCCGGGAACTTTCATCAAGAAAGAATGAGCCTGAATGGATGACAGAGTATAGATTGAAAGCATATCGTGCTTGGACAGAAATGACTGAGCCAAGCTGGTTTAATGCTACATATAATAAACCAGATTTTGTAAACCTTCTATATTACTCAGCACCTAAGAAAAAGCCTCAGTTGGATAGTATGGATGATGTAGATCCAAATATCCGTGAGACTTATGAAAAATTAGGAATCCCACTTAACGAGCAAAAAGCACTAGCGGGCGTTGCAGTGGATGCTGTATTCGATAGCGTTTCAATTTTTACTTCGTTCAAAGAAAAATTGGCTGAAGCTGGTGTGATTTTCTGTTCAATTTCTGAAGCTATCCAAGAGCACCCGGAACTTATCAAAAAGTACTTAGGATCAGTTGTCCCTGCTCGTGATAACTTTTACGCAGCATTGAATGCAGCTGTATTCTCGGATGGCTCTTTTTGTTACATCCCTAAAAACACAGAATGTCCGATGGAGCTGTCTACTTATTTTCGTATTAATAATATGGAGTCTGGTCAGTTCGAGCGTACGCTTATTGTAGCTGAAGAAGGTTCAAGTGTGAGTTATCTTGAAGGTTGTACTGCGCCAATGTACGATACCAACCAACTTCATGCTGCTGTGGTAGAGATTGTTGCATTAGATAACGCTGAAGTAAAGTACTCAACTATTCAGAATTGGTATTCTGGTGATAAAGAAGGTAAAGGTGGTATTTATAACTTTGTTACTAAGCGTGGAATTTGCAAGGGTAGAAATTCCAAGATTTCGTGGACTCAGTTAGAAACTGGTTCTGCTGTTACTTTGAAATACCCAAGTGTGATTCTTCAGGGTGATAACTCAGTTGGTGAATTTTATTCTGTTGCTGTTACAACAAACAAACAACAAGCCGATACTGGTACGAAAATGATTCACCTTGGTAAAAACACCAAGAGTACTATCATTTCAAAAGGTATTTCTGCCGGACAATCTAACAATAGCTACCGTGGTGAAGTTAGAATAGGCAAAAATGCATCAGGTGCACGAAACTATTCAGTTTGTGATTCAATGTTAATTGGGCAAGAATGTGGAGCGCACACTTTTCCTTACATCTCTTCGGAAAATTCTAATAGTAGTGTGGAGCACGAAGCAACAACATCTCGAGTAGGAGAGGAACAAATCTTCTACCTCATGCAGCGTGGTATTAGTGAACAAGATGCAATCTCCATGATTATAAATGGTTTTGTTAAAGAAGTGTTGAAAGAATTACCGCTAGAATTTGCTGTAGAAGCTAACAAGCTCCTCGACATTAAACTCGAAGGCAGTGTTGGCTAAAAGAATTGATCAATCAGTTCACAAGAAATTTAAAATCTAAATAGATAAATAGTAGAAACGTGTTAGAAATCAAAAACCTACACGCCAAAGTTGAAGGCGAAGACATTGCAATTTTAAAAGGTGTAAACCTTAAAGTAAACGCGGGTGAAATCCACGCTATAATGGGACCTAATGGAAGTGGTAAAAGTACCCTTTCTAAAGTAGTGGCTGGACATCCAGAATATGAAGTTACTGAAGGTCAAATTCTTTTTAACGGTCAAGACATCACTGAACTTGATGCTGATGAAAGAGCGCATTTAGGATTATTTTTAGCTTTTCAATATCCGGTTGAAGTTCCAGGTATTACAAACAAAACACTTCTTCGTGAAGCTTATAACACTATTGCTCGCGCAAATGATAGAGAAGAGCTCGATCCAATTGAGTTTGAAGATTACATTGTGAGTAAATTAGATGTAATTGAAATGAAGAACGAATTTCTTGAAAGAAGCATTAACACTGGTTTTTCCGGTGGTGAAAAAAAGAAAAACGAAATCTTCCAAATGGCTGTATTGAATCCAGTTCTATCTTTCTTGGATGAAACTGATTCTGGTCTAGATATCGATGCTTTAAAAGTAGTTTCTGATGGCGTAAACAAAATTGCAAATAGCGACAATGCTATAGTGATGATTACACATTATCAAAGATTATTAAACTACATTAAGCCAGGATTTGTTCACATTATGCTTGATGGTAAAATTATAAAATCTGGCGATATTTCTCTAGCTGAAGAATTAGAAGCAAATGGTTACGAGCAATATGAAAAAGAATTAGCACTAAAAGTCGAGGCTCAGTAATGAGTGAAGTATTACAGAAAGACACCATGTTAAGCTATCTTTCTGGTTCTGTTGAAAGCAGTAGTCAGAGTATCTCAATTCGTGCTATTAACGAGCGTGGAAGAGAAGAGCTAAATAACACTGCATTCCCTACCCGAAAACATGAGGAATGGAGATTTACGAATCTAAAATCTATTACAAAGAATACATTTTGCCCTGTCAGTGAGGCTAATGCGAGTAGCATTGGTAGCATTTCAGAACATTATCTGCCAGAAGCGCTTAAATCGCGTTTGGTTTTTGTTAATGGAAATTTTGTTGAAGAATTATCTTCGATTGATGCATTGCCGAATGGAGTTGTTGTTGGAAATTTAGCTGACAATACAAGCCATGATGCAGTCAAGACTTTTCTAGGAACCATTACCAATTACCAAGATGATGTGTTTGCAGCATTGAATGATGCTACCTTCTCAGAAGGTGCTTTTATCTATTTACCTGAAGAAACTGTTGTTGAAAGCCCAATTCATATCCTTAATGTTTTTACGGATGCTGAAAAAGAATTTTATGCAACTCCACGTCTTCTTTTTGTTGGTGAAATGTATTCTAAAGCAACTATTATTGAAGAACACATTGGCTTAGCAGACAACGTATATCTTAACGTTCCAGTTACTGAGTTTAAGCTGTATACAGGTGCACATGTACATCATGCAAGATTACAGCGGGATAGCAAAAAAGCTTCTCATATATCTAGACCTGTAGCTACTTTAGAGAAAAACTCAGCATATCATTCATATACAATTTGCCTTGGCGCTAAACTGTTTAGAAATGACCCAAGAGTTATTCAGAATGCTGAAGAAGTTGATTTTACCGTTGATGGTCTTGTACTTATAGATGGTGATCAAATAGCAGATACGCACTCCATAATGGATCATCGTTTCCCTCATGGTAATAGTCATCAACTTCATAAAGTTGTGGTAGACGATTCGGCTCACTCTATTTTTAATGGTAAGATATTTGTAGCAAAAGACGCTCAAAAAATCGATTCCTTTCAAGAAAATAGAAACTTACTACTTTCAGATGATGGAACTGTACATACAAAACCTCAATTAGAGATTTTTGCTGACGATGTGCTCTGCTCTCATGGTGCAACAATTGGTCAACTGCAGGACGAAGAAGTGTTTTATCTTCAAAGTCGTGGGTTAACTGAACAAAAATCGAGAGAATTACTTGTATATGCTTTTGCGTTAGAAAGTGTTGAAAGTATGGCTGTTAAATCGGTAGAAAAATTGCTTCATGATGAAGTTATTAGATATACCAATAGAGATAATAAATAATTATTAAAAAGAAGTTGCTTTAGAATTACTCCTGCATCAACTTCAATAATTAGCATGAGAACAACAACAACCGACATTATAACTAAGATAGATTGGAACAAAATCCGTTCCGATTTTCCAATTCTTTCCAGAACTATCAACGGGAAAAAATTGGTTTATCTGGATAATGGTGCTTCGAGTGAAATGCCTAAAGTAGTTAGCGATAGGATAGATGCTTACCACAAAAATGAGCACGCAAATGTTCATCGTGGAATTCATTCCCTTAGTCAAGTTGCTACAGATGCCTATGAGGCAACTCGTTCGAAAGTTAAGAATCTGATTAATGCTGCTAACTTAGAAGAAGTAATTTTTACTACTGGCACTACAGATTCTATAAATCTTGTTGCTCAGTGTTACGGTAGAGGTCATTTTAAAACTGGAGATGAAATCCTCGTTTCTGAAATGGAGCATCACGCTAATATCGTGCCTTGGCAAATGATTGCTGAGCAAACAGGTGCAGTGCTTAAAGTCATTCCAATGACTGAAAGTGGAGAATTGGTTTTAGACCAGTTCTACAGTCAATTATCTAGAAAAACAAAATTAGTTGCGGTTACACACGTTTCAAATGCTTTAGGTACCATTAACCCAGTTAAAGAAATTATTGAAGCAGCACATGTCAAAAATATTCCTGTTTTGGTTGATGGAGCTCAAGCTGTTCCTCATGCTAAAGTAGATGTTCAAGCTCTAGATGCTGATTTCTATGCATTTTCTGCTCATAAAATGTGTGGGCCAACAGGTTTTGGTATACTATATGGAAAGAAGGAGCTTTTAGAAGCCATGCCACCTTATCGTGGCGGTGGCGATATGATTGATAAAGTTACTTTCGAAAAAACAACATGGAATGATCTTCCTTTTAAGTTTGAAGCGGGAACACCTCCAATTTCAGCGGGAATAGGTTTCTCAACGAGTATAGATTATCTCACTGAAATTGGAATGGAAAATATTGCAGCCAGAGAACATCAACTTCTGGAGTATGCAACTGCCAAGTTAAGTAGTGTTGATGGTGTTAGAATTATTGGTACTGCACCGAATAAAGCGTCGGTAATTTCATTCTTGATTAATGATATTCACCCTAGCGATGTAGGTACAATTTTAGATCAAGAAGGTATTGCCGTAAGAACTGGGCATCATTGTGCACAACCAATTATGCAACATTACAATATACCAGGAACGGTTCGTGCTTCACTTTCATTTTATAATAATGAAAGTGATATTGACGCTTTAGTAGATGGAATTGAGTTAGTAAAAGAATTTTTTGGTTAACAAGGAGAAAACATGGCTAAAATTAAAGAAATAGAAAGAACCCCAAATCCAGATGCAATGCGATTCGTACTTAACGAGCCGCTTACAAATGGTGTAACTCGCTCTTTTGAGAATAGTGGTGATGCTGAAAACGATGCTTTAGCTTCTGCATTATTTGCAATAGATAATGTTATAAACGTTTATTACGTTGATAAATACATTACCGTTACTCAAGATGGTAAAGCAGTTTGGTCTGAGCTTCTCAGAAAGCTAGCTCCTCCAATCCGTGAAGCAGAAGCACAAGCTGACATTGTTGAGGACGAAGAGGTTCATGTAAGTAAAGAAGCTCGTGATTCAGATGACCCACGTCTTGTTGAAATAAATAGAATGCTCGACGAACAGGTTCGTCCATATCTTTTAGCTGATGGTGGTGGATTAAAAGTTTTGGGCTTAGAAGGAAATCGCCTGAAAGTTCATTACCAAGGAGCTTGTGGTACTTGCCCAACAGCTAGCACAGGAACGCTTTATGCTATTGAAAGTATGGTACGAAGAATAGACCCCGAAATTCAAGTTCTCTCAGTTTAAAAAATGGAAATCAGTATTAGTGAACGTGCTTTAAAACGCCTTGAAATCATTCGACTTGAAAAAGGCGTTTCTAAAGAAGCATATCTTAAAATTGGTGTAGTAAGTGGTGGCTGCTCTGGTCTGACTTACGATCTCGACTTTAAGTCTGATATTAAACCCGCTGATTCTGACAAAATATTCACTCTCGCTGATATTAAAGTACTCATTGATATGCGTAGTTTTCTTTATTTAGCAGGTACTGAACTTGATTACACCACAGGATTGGAGGGGCAGGGATTTCATTTTCATAATCCAAATGCTTCTAGAACCTGTTCTTGTGGCGAAAGTTTCTCTGTTTAAGAGAAACTTTCCTCAAACCTCCTTATCTAACCCATACTATGCAAGAACCGATTATCAATAAGGTTAAAGGTAATGCAAAGCTAGTTACACTAGATTTAGCTAAACTTTTCTTTGATGCTACCCCTATTGCTACTTTAGATATTAAAAACTTCTTGCACATGGAGCTTTTGTTAAAAGAAAAAGACTTCCGTGAGAAGCTAGACCTTTTTGATTGGTCACAATTTTCAGGAAAATATCTTTCTGTTAATTGTACTACAGATGCAATAATTGCACCTTGGGCTTGGATGTTAATCACCTCACACGCAAGTTCATTTGCTAAAGAAGTTTTCCATCTTTCTCCAGATGAAATAACCCATGAACTGTATCGCCGAAATATTGAAATGTACGATTGGAGTAGATACCAAAATAAATTTGTTCTGCTTAAAGGATGTGGAGATATTCATGTTCCTGACTCTATTTATTTATTGGCTACCAATAGGTTAATGCAATCAGCAAAAAAAGTAATGTACGGCGAAGCTTGTAGCTTTGTACCCGTTTGGAAGGGTTAGTCTTTCCATGTCACTCTTTCTGTATATTAATATTTAAAGGTTATCCTGAATTTGATTTTGTGTTTTCAAGATTAAGTAGCAACTTTAAGAATGAGCAAAATACAGCAAAGAAAAAAAGATCACATCGAGTTAACTTTAACTGGGTCTACTCAATATGAGAAAACATCTGGTTTCGATACTTATGATTTTAATCATAACGCACTTCCTGAAGTTAATTTTGATGAAGTCTCTACTGAAGCGACTTTCTTAGGCCAAACATTCTCATTTCCTCTTTTTATTTCATCTATGACAGGTGGGTACGCTGATGCAGAGCCAATTAATGCAATAATTGCTGAGTTTTGCGAAGATCATAATCTTCCTTTTGGTGTTGGGAGCCAACGTGCAATGTTAGAGGATGAGTCTTTAACAGAAACCTTTTCTATTGTTCGTAAAAAGGCACCAACAGCTTTTATATGCTCTAATATTGGTGGTGCTCAATTAATTGGGGGTTTGCCAAAGAGTAAAGTCCAGTTACTTATTGAAAGTATAGAAGCTAACGCTGTAATTGTTCACCTGAACCCGCTTCAAGAATTAATGCAACCAGAAGGCGATCGTAATTTCAAGGGAGTTATTGAAGGCATTCAATCTTTAGTAGAGAACTCTCCAGTTCCCGTTATAGTGAAGGAAACGGGAGCAGGAATTTCAAAATACACTGCCAAGAGACTTCTTAATGCAGGTGTTTCTGTTCTTGATATTGCTGGAGCTGGAGGAACTAGTTGGGCGAAGGTTGAAAACGCTAGAACCAATCACTTTACAGAAAATCGTTTATTTAATGAATGGGGCATTACAACGACAGATTGCCTTCTAGACATTTCCTCATTACAGTGGGAGAGAAGCTTTGAAGTAGTTGCTTCAGGTGGAATTCGCTCTTCACTTGATATCGCAAAAGCTATTTGCCTTGGGGCTTCATTTTCGGCAACCGCACAGCCGATTATCGAAGCAATTAACAATAATGGGTACAAAGGTTTGGATGAATTATTCTCAGCTTGGAAAAACAGTCTTAAGATTGCTTTAACACTGTTAGGTTGCACTTCTCCTAATCAACTTAATAAAAGTCATATTCGCATAAAAACACTCCTTTAATGCATTGATAGAATCCGTATATTTCACAATTATCATTCATCAAAGAAAGAATTGAGTTCTACTGCACTACAAAAAGAGTTACAACTTCTTATCACCGAAGCTTTGTCGGACCTTCTGATCCCTGAGTCTCCATATACTTTATATGAGCCTTATTCTTACGCCCTTAATGTTGGTGGAAAAAGGATTCGTCCCATACTATCCTTACTTGCTAATGGGCTTTGTGGTGGAAATATCAGAGAAGCACTCCCAGCTGCTTTGGCAATAGAAATTCTCCACAACTTTACTCTTGTTCACGATGATATTATGGACTGTGCCGAAACACGTAGAGGAAAACCAAGTGTTTTTAGTAAATGGAATGATAATGTAGCAATATTAACAGGTGATGTTATGTTTGCAGATGCGTATAGACAACTTTCATTTTATGGTAGTTCTGATGCTTATACAAAGCAGGAATACGCTGCGATTAATGATACTTTTATTAAGTCTACCATAACTGTTTGCGAAGGCCAAGCATTAGATATGGAGTTTGTTGAAAGAGATACGGTTCTGCTATCGGATTATATACAAATGATTGAAGGCAAAACTTCTGCTCTAATTGTTGGTGCCCTTCAAATGGGAGCAATATCAGCACATGCTACACAAGAAGAATGTTTAAAATTAGCTCAAATTGGCTCTGAAATGGGCAAAGCTTTCCAAATTCAAGATGATTTGCTCGATGCTATTGCCGATCCAGAAAAATTCGGTAAAAAGGCTGGTGGAGATATTTATGAAGGTAAGAAAACATATCTTACTTTACTTGCGTTACAGCGTGCAAATGCAGACCAGAAGAATTCAATTTTAGCAACTTTAGATAAAGAAAAAGCTACGGATGCGGATGTTCAAGAGGTCTTGAATTTATACTTAACGTTAAACGTGATTGAAGATATTAAGATTGAGATAAGGAATCATTACAACAAAACGTATAGCTTGTTGGATGAATTTAAAGACTCTAAATTCAAACAAGAGCTAAAAAAACTTCTTATCTTCTTACAAAATCGTGATCACTAAATGAATTATCACTCTACAATTTATATGAAGAACATTTTCTTTCTGTTACTACCACTTGTTATCCTTGGAACAGCTTGTAATAACAAGTCTTTAATCCGCCCAGGAGAGCCTATAAATGTTTCCTATGATAAGGCAATGGACCTATACGAAAAGGGTAAATATAATGACGCAGCTGAAGCTTTTGAAACAGTAACTCGACTTGGAAGAGGCACAAACTATGCACAAAACGCTCAATTTTATTTAGCTGAAAGTTATTTTAAGGATGAGAGGTTTTTACTAGCTGCCTCAGAATACGAACGATTTATAAGTTATTACCCAAGAGATGAAAAAAGGGAAGAGGTTGACTATAAACGAGCACTTAGCTTTTTTGAGCAAAGTCCGAGATATCGATTAGATCAAAGCCCAACAGGAAGAGCTATTGAATTATTCCAATTATTTATTAATAATTACCCTAGTTCAGATCGTGTTACAGAAGCTGCCTCTAAAATTGATGACCTTAGAAACAAACTAGCTTTAAAATATTTAAAGTCCGCTGAATTTTACGCTCGAATTGACATGTTTAAAGCTGCAATTATCTATTATGATTTAACTATCGATCAATTCCCTGAATCTAAATGGGCAGAAGAGGCTTTAGTTGAACAGATTAAAACCTACAATAGGTACGCATCTTTAAGTGTAGATTCTAAAAAAGCTGAACGCTATTTAAATGCTCTTTCTTCTTACGAGAAGTTCATCCAACTTTTCCCATCTAGTGAGTTACGAGGTGATGCTGAGAAATTTAGAGATGAAGCGGAAATTGGTTTAAAGGACTCTCCTACAGTTTCTGAAGAGAATATGTCGTCTACAAATTAATAACTTTTGAAGAAAGTAGGTCTATTCGGTGGTACTTTTGATCCTGTTCATAACGGGCATGTTTCCATTGCACAGTCTTTTATGGACTCAGGAAATTTAGACGAACTCTGGGTACTTTTAACTCCAAATCCTCCTCATAAACTAGATGAGGAGCAGGTTAATTATAGCACTAGGCTCACCATGCTTAAAAAAGCATTTGAAGGGTTCGATGTTTCGATATTAACCATTGAAAATAACCTTCCTAAACCATCATACACTTTTCAAACAATACAATATTTAAAAAAAGAGCACCCTAACTATGAGTTTTATTTCTGTATGGGTGAGGATAGTTTAGCTCAATTTCATACGTGGAAATATTTTAAAGAAATTTTAGACGAAGCAAATCTCTTAGTTGCCAAACGCCCTGGTAACGCCCATAAAAAAGTGTTGGCAGAAATATTGTCGCAAACTACTTTTGTTTCTCATCACCCCATACCAATTGCTTCATCAGAGATACGTACAGCAGTAGCCAAAGGGAGTGATGTTAAAAACCTTGTGCCGTCTAAAGTACTCGATTTAATAGTTAAAGAACATTTATATCAATAATTACGGAGAAGTAAGATTATGGCTTATTCTAGAAAGAATTTTCTAAAACTAACAGGACTTAGTGCTTTTGCAATTCTAAGTGGAGCTGGAAAACCTTTAAACATTTCTAGTAATTCTAGCAAATCAATTATTAAGCCAAATCGTATTTCGCGTACTTCAACATTGGGTTTGATTGCTCCTGCAAGCCCTGTTTATAATAAAAGTGACTTTGATGAAATGCTTATTACTCTAAAGAACCAAGGTTATACTCTAAAGCTTGGGAAGCATGTTAGAGATCGTCGTGGTTTTTTAGCGGGAACTGATAAAGATAGAGCAACCGATTTAATGAGTATGTTCAAAGATCAAAATGTAGACGCAATTCTTTGTGTACGAGGGGGTTGGGGGTGTAACCGTATTTTGGATTTCATTGATTTTGACGTAATTAAGAACAACCCTAAACCAATAATTGGCTTCAGCGATATTACAACACTGCATATGTCTATTGCTGCTAAAACAGGTTTGGTTAGCTTTCATGGCCCTGTAGGAACTTCCGACTGGAATGAATTCACCCAAGCTAGTTTCGATAATGTGCTTATTAATGGAGTTCCCGAAGAATACAAAATACCTGAGGATGATCTTTATAACGCTTACACTATTCGTTCAGGTAAAGCCACTGGTCCTATTTATGGTGGAAACTTAACGGTTCTTACTGCAATGATTGGCTCTGATTATTTACCTGATTTTAAAGGTTCAATATTGTTCTTAGAGGATGTTGGTGAAAGTGTTTATAGAATTGATAGAATGCTCACTCAGCTAAAATTGGCTGGTATTCTTGATAATATTAGTGGATTTATTTTTGGACAATGTACCGATTGCAAAGGTGGAGAGAATAGCTTAACACTTAATCAGGTTCTAGACGATCATATTAAACCACTTGGTATTCCCGCATATTACGGAGCTATGATTAGCCATGAAGCTAAAAACGTGACTATTCCTGTTGGGATGAACGCTGAAATGAATGCCGATTCAATGAGCTTTTTAATTGACCAATCATCAGTTATTTGATTAAAGTTTAATGATGAATTGAAATAATTTCCGTTTATTAGACCAACGGAGATATTTTTCAATTAAACTTTAATTTTATGAATTCATTTTACTACCAAAAAAAGGGGAAGTACCTAGCTGTATTCCTCTTTTCTTTGTTTTCAATTAATGCTACTGGTGCAATAGTGTTACAGAATTCAAAGCAAGAGCAAAGTAATTATCAATCAACAGAACTACTTGCCGATACTACTAAAATTCCAAAAAAGAGTAGCAAATTACCACTAGATCCCGGTAGGCTTATCGATATTGAAAGCGCCGAAGCAACGTGGATGTCTTTAGATGTAAGTCCTGATGGAAAACGCCTTGTATTCGATTTTCTTGGCGATATTTACCAGATACCTATTGAAGGTGGAGAAGCTACACAAATTACGGATGGCATGGCTTTTGATACGCATCCAAGATATAGCCCTGATGGAAAATTAGTTCTTTATACTTCAGATGCCGATGGTAATGATAATCTTTACTATATCAATTTAGAAGATACATCTGATATTACGCAAGTCTCAAAAGGCGATAAAGATTTATTTCCCGCAGCAGATTGGACACCTGATGGAAAGTACATTGTTGCTTCTAAAGGTACTAGAATGCCAAAGCTATGGATGTATCACAAAGATGGAGGAAGTGGCACAGCTTTGATTTCAGAACCTACAAGTTTGAAAACTATTGATCCTGCTGTCAGCCATGATGGCCGATATGTTTATTTTTCTAGAAGAAATGGCTCTTGGAACTACAATGCACAACTTCCACAGTATCAAGTGGGTCGTTATGATAGAGAAACAGGTCAAGTTAGATCTATAACTTCTCGATATGGTTCTGCTTTTACACCTGTGTTATCAAATGACGGGAAATGGCTTGTTTATGGTTCAAGGTATGAAGACAAAACAGGATTGGTACTAAGAGAACTTTCTACTGGTGAAGAGCGCTGGTTAGCATATCCAGTTCAGAGAGATGATCAAGAATCACAAGCTGCAATGGGTGTGTTGCCCGCCATGTCTTTTACACCAGATAGCAATACACTCATAGCGTCTTATGGTGGTAAAATTTATAGAATTCCTATTTCAGGTGGCTCAGCAACAGAAATTCCATTTACTGTAAAAACACAGCTAGAAGTTGGCCCTGAAGTATTCTTTAAATATCCAATATCAGATGAAAAAGAAGTTCTGGCAACACAAATTAGAGATGCGGTTCCTTCTCCAGATGGCAAAACTTTAGTTTTCACAGTATTGAATGATATTTATTTACAAAGTATTCCAGAAGGTAAACCGAAACGTCTAACTTTTACACCAGAAATAGAAGCGAATCCTGTTTGGTCTCCAGACGGCAAATCTATTGCCTTTGTTAGCTGGAGTGATACTGATGGTGGTGCTATTTTCAAAGCGAATCCATTTGGAAAGCGTTTTAGTCCTACAAAATTGACTAAAGATTCTGGAATTTATAGCTCTCCAGTTTGGTCAAATGATGCTGAAAAGATTGTAGCTTTCAGAGGTTCATCAAGAACTTATAAGGAGGCAACTGGCCCAGGTGCTTTCGCTTCTACCGATGATTTAATATGGATCTCATCGAAAGGTGGTAATAACAACTTAATTGATAAATCTAATGGTCGTTCAAATCCTCACTTTGTAAAAAATAGTGACCGAATCTTTTTAAACCAAAGGGGAACACTAGTTTCTATAAGATGGGATGGAACTGACGAAAAAGAACATGTTAGTATTTCGGGTATCACCACGCGTGGATTTTCAATTGAGGAATCTCATTCTTACGGTTCTGATGCATTGCAAAATATTCTTCATCCTGAAGATTACGCAAAAGAGAATAACCCAGCTTCACGAGCTGAAACTATTACTATGGCACCAACAGGTGATCAAGCCTTGGCGCATATCAATAACGACATATACGTTGTTACAGTACCTATTACCGGAGGCACAACTCCTAAGGTTTCTGTAGCTAATGCTGATAATGCTAATTTTCCGTCAAAAAAATTAACGAAAATTGGTGGTCAGTTTCCTTACTGGAGTGCAGATTCCAAAAATGTACATTGGTCAATTGGTAACGGTCATTTTATCTACAATCTTGATGATGCAAAAGCTTTTGATGACAGCGTTAAAACAGCAAAGAAGTTAGAAGCGGAAAAGAAAAAAGATGAAGATTCTAAAAAAGATGAATCTAAAGATGAAGAAGGTGAAGATTCTGATGAATCCAAGAAAGATTCAAAAGATAAGAAGAAGGATAAAAAAGAAGCTCGTTATGAGCCAAAAGAGTTAAATATTGAAGTATTTTATACTCGAGATATTCCAGAAAGTACCGTCCTTTTGAAAAATGCTCGTGTTGTTACAATGAAGGGGATGGAAGTTATTGAAAAAGGAGACATTCTTATCAAGAATAACAGAATTTCACAAGTTGGAACAAATATTACAGCACCGAAAGGGGCTGAAGTTATTGACTTATCTGGTAAAACAATTACTCCAGGCTTTGTTGATACTCATGCTCATATGTGGCCGATATGGGGAATTCATAAACAAAGAGTGTGGAATTACGCTACTAATCTTGCCTATGGAGTAACTACTACTCGAGACCCTCAAACGGGAACAACGGATGTTCTTACCTATTCGGATATGGTAGAAGCAGGAATGATGGAAGGACCCCGTGTTTATTCTACAGGCCCAGGACTTGGCTATTGGGGTTATAACATAAAAAGCTTAGATGAAGCAAAAGATGCTATGATGCAGTATAGTAAGTACTATAAAACTAAATACATTAAAATGTATTTGGCTGGTAATAGAAAGCAACGTCAATGGATATTGATGGCTGCTCGCGAACAAGGAATTATGCCCACAACTGAAGGAGCTTTAGATTGGAAACTGAATCTGACTCAAATGATTGATGGTTATCCTGGCCACGAACATTCATTTCCAATTTATCCGATCTATAAAGATATAGTTTCTGCGGTTTCCCAAGTAAAAATGGCTGTTACACCAACATTGCTAGTTTCTTACGGTGGCCCTTGGGCTGAGAACTATTATTACTCTCGTGAGAATCCATTTGAGGATCCTAAATTAAGCTATTTTACACCTTACGAAGAACTTGCTAGTAAATCTAGAAGAAGACCAGGCTGGTTTAGCGATGATGAGCATGTGTTTAAGAAACACGCGGAATTCATTAAGGATTTGGTAGATGCCGACGGCTTAACTGGTGTTGGAAGCCATGGACAACTAGAAGGTTTAGGCTACCATTGGGAGCTTTGGTCTATAGGATCTGGTGGAATGACACCTCATAACGCATTACGTGTTGCTACTATTATTGGTGCTGAATCTTTAGGTCTTGATGGTGACTTAGGCTCTATTGAAGCTGGTAAATTAGCTGATTTGGTTATTATGGATAACAACCCATTAACAAACCTCCGTAATTCAAACAGCATCAAATATGTAATGAAGAATGGTAGATTATATGATGCAAATAATCTAGATCAGGTTTATCCAGAGAAGATAAAGGCAAAACCTTTTCCTTGGCATTCTCCAAATCCAGGAATACTTGAGATTCCTGGTGTGAATAAATAAATAAAAAAGGCTCCATTTGGAGCCTTTTTTATTTTGGGTTAGCAGACATGTGGTCTATACTTTTTCCATCTAAACACAGATACGACCCCATCAAATCTGCAGTTAGGCAAGAGTGTATTGGAAGAATTGGGATAGTATCTCCTATTCTAATTTTGTCAAAATAGTTATCCGAACAGGTTATAATACCATGCTCTTGAGAGATAGTCCTCAGAAAGCAATCTTCAATAACATTTCCCCAACCATTTTCGGTTGCTTCGGCTACAACACCGAAATATGGAATATTTGCATCATCCAGCAAAAACTCTTTTGACAAATGAACCGCACCACCATGAATCAATATCTCCTTGCGGTCTTTATATTTCGCAACAACTGGGCAGTATAAAGCCAATGCGATATCTTCTGCTTTACAACTACCAATAATAACCTGCATCCAATCATAAAATACGAAATTACCAGGGCTAATTTGTGTAACAGCTCCAAAGTCTTCTAGAATGGAACAGGAGGGAGTGTCACCAAAACAAATTGCGGAGTTTAACTGTTGCTTTATGTTTGTAACCTTCTCTAAAACAGATTTTGCTACATCTAGAACTTCATTTTCTCCTTTGCATTTATAAGTATGACCTGCATGTATATAGAACCCCGCGAAATTCACAACTGTTGAAATTTCTATTTTACTTTTAAGGCGCTGAATATCAGAAATACTTTCCATTGACAACCCACTTCTGCCATAATTTGGATCTAATTCTATATAAGCATTAATAGGATATTTTATATTCCTATCCAAGTAAGTAACGACCTCCTCATCTACAACAAGAACATTTAGTTTAATCTCAGATGTTAGCTTATTAAGTTTATCAATCTCTAAAATATTAACTGGAAAAGCGATGGTAATATCCATCCATCCATGCTGAGCAAAATACTCAGCCATCTTAACAGAGGATACGGTAATGCCAGTAACTCCTTGCTGCTTAAATAATTCAGAAATATATTTTGATTGATGAGTTTTAAAATGAGGTCTAAACTCAATATCAAGCTGCTCAGCTTTTTCTTTCATTAGCTTGATATTTGCGTGAATAATAGACTCATTTAAAACTAAAGTAGGTGAGGTTATACTTAGCACTTTTCAGAGATTTACATTTTGAATCAATACTAATATAAAAAATTCAAACTCTATTCACTTAAACATCACAAATAAAATGAAATTAATAGCATCAAATGATGAAGATGAACTTAATAAGCGTTATTTTCAAATATGAGTGATTCCCCAAAAAAAATAATCGGCAGGTTGGAGTATATTGATTTACCAGAGTGGGATATTCAAGATATTGAAGCCAAAATTGATACCGGAGCTTATTCATCAAGTTTGCACTGTAATCAGATAGAATTGTTTAAAAAAAATGGGATCGATCTAGTTCGTTTTAATTTACTAGACCCAGAGCACCCAGCTTATAATGATAAGCTTTTTGAACTCCCAGTTCATGATATAAGAGACGTAAAAAGTTCTAATGGGCTCTCAGATAAAAGAGTTTTTATAAAAACAACTCTCTCAATGTTTAATAAAATTTATAAAATCGAACTTTCTTTGGCAGATCGCTCTGAAATGAAATATCCACTACTGATTGGTAGAAATTTTATCACTAGAAAATTTCTGGTAGATGTATCTAAAACCAACCTTTCTAATAAAAAATAATGGACATAGTACCTATTAATATTGGCATTTTATCAAGAAATTCTTCGCTTTATTCAACAAAAAGACTTGTAGAAGCTATTGAAAGTCGTGGTCATAACGCTTTTGTAATCGATCATTTAAAATGTGATATCATAATTGAACAAGATAGGCCTGATATCTACTTCAATGGTGAGAGTTTATCTCATTTAGATGCTGTAATTCCAAGAATTGGGGCTTCTGTAACATTCTATGGAACAGCTGTAGTTCGTCAATTTGAAATGATGGGTATATTCACTGCTGTTGAATCTCAGTCATTAGTTCGTTCTCGTGACAAACTCAGAAGTTTACAGATTTTGGCTAGTGCTGGTGTAGGATTACCAAAAACAGTTTTTACTAATTATTCGAAAGAAGTTAACAGTTTAATAGATTCGGTTGGTGGAGCCCCACTTATCATTAAATTATTAGAAGGCACTCAAGGTTACGGAGTTGTTCTAGCCCCAACGAAAAAAGCGGCTCAATCTATTATTGAAGCATTTCATAGTATGAAAGCACGAGTTATAGTTCAAGAATTTATACAAGAAAGTAAAGGTGCCGATATTCGGGCATTTGTTGTAGATGGTAAAGTTGCAGGCGCAATGAAGAGACAAGGTAAAGAAGGTGAATTTCGTTCTAATTTACATCAGGGTGGTTCAGGAAGTTTAATCAAGCTTACGAAAGCAGAACGCGAAGCTGCCCTAACTGCCGCTCAAGCTATGAGATTACCAATTGCTGGTGTTGATTTATTACAATCGGCCAGAGGACCTTTAATATTGGAGGTAAATTCATCACCTGGATTAGAAGGCATCGAAAAAACTACAGAAAAAGATATTGCGGGTAGTGTAGTTAGATACGTCATAAATGCCGTTGAGGAAATAAGGAATCGACCTAAACGTAGGCGTAAAATTAAAAGCAATGCCTGATATTATTACGATTAACAAACAGAAAGTTGAACTAGGTGAGCACGCTACTGTAAACTTTAACATTGCTAGACTCCCAACCTATACGAGTATCGATATACCTGTACACATTTACCGGTCTAAAATTGACGGGCCGGTGTTATTATTAACAGGAGGGTTGCATGGTGACGAAATCAACGGAATCGAGATCATTCGTAGAATGATTGAAACAGAGAAAATCATCCCTGAAACAGGTACTGTAGTTGCAATACCAATTGTAAATATTTATGGATTTATTCAGAATGTTAGAGGTTTACCAGATGGTAAGGATATAAATAGAAGCTTTCCCGGTTTAAAAGATGGTTCCTTAGCTAAACTAATGGCTTACACTCTTATGAAAGATATTATTCCTCATATTGATTGCGGGGTTGACTTCCATACAGGCGGAGCTAGTAGATCTAATTATCCTCAAATTAGAGTATCATTTAATAGTTCTAGAGCTCATAAATTAGCAAAAGCGTTTGCCCCTCCTGTTATTTTAGATTCTCCATTGATTTCTAAATCATTCAGAAGTGCATCTCAAAAAAAAGGTAAACCTATTCTGGTATACGAAGCAGGGGAGTCTTTACGTTTTGATGAATTAGGCATTACAGAAGGTATAACTGGAACCTTAAGATTAATGAAGTATCTTGGTATGAACTCTACTTCACCAACTCCAGATAGAATAATAAGAACTTATGCAAAGTCTACATGGCTCAGGTCTAAAAATGCAGGGCTCTTTCAGCCAAAGGCTAAACTTGGCGATATTCTAGCTAAAAGGAGCTTATTAGGTTATATTAACGACCCTTATGGGGACTTACATACTAAAGTGTTAGCACCAAGAGATGGGCAAATTATCGGGTTAAATTATAGCCCAGTTGTTCACAAAGGCGACGCGCTTATTCATTTTGCATACAATAACTAAATATTCCTGAATCATTGGATTACGATTTACTTTTTACCATTATTACAAAACGCTCTTGGAAAACATTTACAAGTACAGGAGAATATAGCCCAGAAACACTTACTACAGAAGGTTTTATTAGATGTATCCCTGACAAAGTACTTGAAGAGTATGCTAATAAACAATTTGAATCTACTGACGAACTCTTACTTATTGTAATTGATCCTCTAAGGATTCAAGTTCCCATTAAACACGAAAAGGTAGCATCCGTATCATACCCACTTATTTATGGGAGCTTAAGCTTAGATGCAATAATTGAAAAGATTCAGTTGCCAAGAGATAAAAAAGGAGAATTTATGATTTCAATTAAACATTTCGATTAAACAGTTTGAAAGAAACTATATGTTTTGTTATCAATGAGTTTTCAAACTCCTCTAGAGCGGGTTCGTTCATATATGAATCTGAAGCCTCAATTAGCAAAATATTTGATAAAGCTGGTTTCTTTTATATTCAACGTTTGTCCGAAATCGATGAAATCATTGATCAAGCAGTAAAATCATTTGATATTATAGTAGCATGCGGTGGTGATGGGACCATTCAATCAGTTGCAAAGAAAGTATTCCATGCAGGTAAAACATTGGGTGTAATACCTTTAGGAAGCGGTAATGATTTTGCTAAAAGTATAAATATTAAGCATGATAAGGATATTTGGTACTATCTAAATATTCTAAAACGCTGTAAAATAGCCAGTATAGATTTTCCATCTGTAAATGATATGCATTTTCTGAATACTGTTGGAATCGGATTTGACGGACTCACAAATAGTTATGCTCAGAAAATGAAAGGTATTACAGGAGGATTAAGGTATACAGTCGCTGGAATTAAAGCTTTTTTTTTAGCCAAACCTTTTCTTATTTCAATTCAAGCACCAAACCTAGATTTAAATGAAAGAGTTTGGATGATTGTTATAGCTAATGGTGCTGTTGAGGGTGGGAAATTTAAAGTTTCTCCAAATTCGATCAATACAGACAGGAGGGTAGAGTTAGTTATTTTCCCAGCATTTAGTCGCATTAAACTAGGTTTAGCATTTATCCAACTTAGTTTAGGTAAAACACTCAATTCAACCTATTACAAATGTATTTCTGTAAAGAATGCACGACTTTCATTTCAAAATAAACCTACCGCTCATAGCGATGGGGAGTTAATTCAAATTGGTACTAAAGTAGAATTAACCTTGCTAGAGCAGCAAATACGGGCCATCGTAGGATAAATATGTTCATATAATCTTCATTTTTATTGGATATAGTATTGTATCAATAAATAATGATGGAGGTTAAAATGAGAAAGCCAGTAAAAATTATCGATCGACCTAACGATAATCATAAAGATTATCTAATTCGCCTTGAACTTGGAGTTATAGCATCACTATTAGTCTTTCTTTTTGTATTCAAACTAGATATTAAATCTAATGATACTAAGGATGTATACATGGTTACAACTCAAGAAGTTGTGGCAATAGAAGATGTAGTACAAACTAAACAAGAGATAAAAGCACCACCACCACCAAGACCAGTTGTTCCTGTAGAAGTCCCAAATGATGAAGTAATTGAGGACGAAATTATAAATATCGATGCGGAATTAAATATGGCTGAGTTGGTAGAGCTACCACCTGCACCACCTCAATTTGATAATGAAGAAGCTGAAGAAGAAGAAATATTCGTAGTTGTTGAGCAGCCTCCAGTTCTCATTGGAGGAATTCAAGGTGTTCAAAAGAAAATTATATATCCTGAACTTGCATTAAAAGCTGGTATTGAAGGAAGAGTTATAATTCAATTCGTAATTGACAAACAAGGTGCCATTATAAACCCAGTAATTGTAAGAGGGATTGGAGGAGGGTGTGATGAGGAAGCTATAAGAGCATTACAAGCCTCAAAATTTCGACCAGGTTACCAGAGAGGGCTTCCTGTTTCTGTAAGATACACAGTCCCAATCTCATTCAAAATCAATAAAAGTAATAGCTAATAAACTGATTTAACGTATAAAATATAAAGCAGGTTATGAAGAATAACTTGCTTTATATTTTTACTTTATCAAAAGAGGATTTTAATTCCTCAAAATTAATTGGCTTAATTAAGTAATCAACGTAATTAGTAGCTTCGGCTCGAGTTTTATTGTAATTATCAGAGTTACCCGTTATAAATATTACTGGGGTATTAATATTAAGCCTGCGAAGTTCCAATACCGCTTCGATTCCATCGATATTATCTTCCAGCATAATATCCATAAGGATAAGGTCAGGTTTCAGTTCCTTTGCAAGAGCAATCGCAGTTTCACCTTTAGTTGCAGTTCCAACAACTATTTGCGTTAATCTTTCAACCATCTTGGATAATAATAAGGATAATACTTTGTCGTCTTCGACAATTAAGATATTCATATACTGAGCTTTTATGTATAAGATAGTGATTATTGAAGGTGGTTTCACATTTATTATGGTACTAATATCTAAACTCTTGTTTTAGTGAAGCACATATAAAATGTCGTATAATATATATTATGTATAGTTAGTTTAATTCATCTCTAACATATGATCTTGTAATGCATTAAAATTTGGTAAGTCATTTGCGTCCTCTAACACCTCTGAGTATCGTATATATCCTTCTTTGTCGATTAAAAAAGTAGAACGTTTTGCAACACCCTTCATGCCAAAAAAATCTTGGTATAAAACATTGTAGCCTAATGCGGTTGATTTATTGAAATCACTTAATAATTGAAAATTTAGATTCTGAGCGTGCTTGTATTCTTTAAGAACAAAGAAAGAATCAACGCTGATTCCAAATATCTCGACATCTAGGCTTTCATAAATCTTTAGATTATCCCTTACACTACAAAGTTCTTTTGTACAAGTACTTGTAAATGCTAAAGGGAAAAAAAGTAATAGAACATTCTTTTTTCCTTTATAACTATCCAAAATAACATCTTCACCTAATGTATTTTTAAGTATAAAATTAGGCGCATTTATAAGTCGTTCTCTTTCCATTGTGCTATTTGAGATTTTTATTGAAATTTTGTATTAATCCTAAGCTCGTTATAATAATGGAAACACCTAGGATAAGCCTTGAAATTGATAGGTACCCAGGAATAAACCAAAACACTAGATAAGAAATCAAAAATAAAGTCATCCCTATTAATAAAAGAAAACGAGATTTATATTTTATCTGTTGTAACATTGCAATCAGAATTCCAACTGTAATTGCACCACCTTGATAAGTGGCAATTACAAGATTTTCTATCACTTGGGAGTTTATGATGATGGGATAAAAAAAGAAGCTTATTAAAGGAAGGAAACTAAAGTAGGTAGGGAAACGCGCAAATATAGGTTTTGAATCTCTTATAAAAGCAAAAAGACCACAAAGAGTAAATATTATTGAACTAAGGTTTGCCCACTCCCTCCCCTTTAATTCGAAAATTACAATTAAAGAGCTAACAAATAATGAAAGTACTGAAATTGAAAACAAGCTTAGCATAAGAGATTTAACTCTAAACGCAGTCGGAATTAATGTATATAAGCTATAAAGTGTAATTATTGATAGGTATAATCCTAGCCACTGATCAATTAGCATGATAGTAATTTAAACTCCGTGTTAATTACCTTCCTTTTCGAATTTTTTATTTTGAAAAGAAAGAATGAGATCTGCGATTTCTTTAAGAATAACCCGTTCTTTTCGTACCATGGATTGAACAAATGAGAATAAAGTAATTGAGTCTCTACCTTTTGCTATAGTTCTCTCCCAATCTACAATTGGACGGTTTTCAATCATCATAATAATAGCGGCTCGGTGTTTAGCTATCTTATGTAGAACTTTTTGCACATCTTTAGCCTTCTCATGATCCATCTCAAACGTTTCTAATGGCTCTAGATAAGCGTTCAAATTAATAGGTCGATTACTAAAAAGAGTGCTTTCTACTACTTTACGGAAGTACTCCTGCTGAGCATGATCCAAAAAGAACAAGGTCTCTACTATTGAGCTACTATCTTTAGCAGGTTTTTCCATGTAAGGAACTGTATCAATAACATACTTTAAAGCTTCAGCTTCATGCTCAAGGTATGCAACCTCATTTACTAGACTTGAAATCTGCTCGGTTGTAATCACTTTAATACTTTTAATGCTTAAAATTTAAATTAATCGCGTGAAGCTATTTAGCGAGACGCTTCTTATCTAGGTAAGAAATTAAGTTATGTTTAACTTTCAATAAAGCAATTTAATAAACTTATTTCTGTCTAAATACCATCGTTATAGGAACTCCAACGAAGCCATAGTGTTCTCTAATTTTATTTTCAATATAACGACGATAGTTAGCTGGTAAGTCTTCAGGGCTGTTCATGAAGAACTTAAAAACGGGTGGATTACTCTTTACTTGAGTAGCATATTGAATTTTAAGATGGCGACCTCGTTTCATTGGCAAAGGTCGTGCATTTAGTATCCCCTCTAAAAAATTATTAAAATCAGAAGTTGAAATTTCTTTTTTGCGCTCTTGAATTACTTGCTCTGCTAAATCCATAACTTTATTAACTCTCTGCTTATTTAGTGCAGATATTGTTAAAATGGGCACATAATCAAGCATTGGAACAGCTTCATGAATGTATTCCTCAAACTGTTTAACTGTATTGGTTTCTTTCTCAGTTACTAGGTCCCACTTATTTAATAAAATTATAAGTGCTTTGTTAAACTTCTCAGCTTCTCTTAGAACACGTTTATCTTGATCTTCAAATCCACGCATTGCATCTAACATTAGCACAGCTACGTCACACTCTTGAATGGCTCGAGCAGTCCTAACAGTACTATAGAACTCAATATTCTCTTTAACCTTGGCTCTTTTTCTAAGGCCAGCAGTATCTACAAGAGTATAGTCTTTTCCGTTATAGTTGAATTTACTGTTGATTGCATCTCTAGTGGTACCTGCAATTTCGGTAACGATAGATCTTTCATCATTCAATAGGGCGTTAACAAGGCTACTTTTTCCAACATTTGGTCTTCCAATAAATGCTATTTTTGGAAATCCATCATCTTCTGTTTCAGGTTTTGATGCCGGAAAAAGTTCAACCACTCTATCTAATAACTCACCAGTTCCTGTACCACTAATTCCAGAAATAGGAAATATTTCATCGAATCCTAGTTCATAAAATTCATTAGCATCAAGCCTTCTCATTTCATTATCAGCCTTATTAGCAACTAGCAAAACAGGTTTTTTCTGCTCGCGTAAAAGCTTTGCTACCGATTTATCTAAAGTATTAATACCCAATTCAGTATCCACAACAAACAAAACTACATCAGACTCTTCTAATGCAATATGAACTTGTTCTCGAATACCAACAACCATAACGTCCATATCATCAGGAAGATACCCACCTGTATCAATAACATTAAAATCCACACCATTCCAATAAGACTGACCATAATGCCGATCTCTGGTTACTCCATATTCATCATGAACAATGGCTTTTCTTTTGCCGATAAGGCGATTAAATATTGTGGATTTACCTACATTAGGCCTACCAACTATGGAAACTACCGGAAGCATTTTATAAATTGTATTCTTAGATTTCTATAAGAAATTAAAATACGTAATTATTATCACTTATTATCAGCTATGCTTCAAAGCTTTTATTTAAATATGGGGTTCGTAGGCGCCCTACTCTTTTCATTAGTTATCTTCCTTCTTTTTATATGTTGGATAGCTGGAATAGCTGGTATAACACTTCCTGTAGATGGAGGAAAACCAAGGGGTTCTGCATGGCAAATTGTTGTTTCAATGGTGTTTCCACCTTACCCTATTTGCTGGATGATGTTTGTTATGAATGAGCAACGTAAATTTCTAAAGAACAGTAAAAATAACTTACGCACCTAGTTCTTTTCCTATATTTTCTTTAGAAAGAGATAACGTGCGTTCCTCTTCGAGCATCCACCCTTCTAAATTTTTGCTCTCAATTTCTAAAATAAATCTACTTGGTTGAGTAAAATAGTCTCCAAAAGAAGACTGAGCTATTGTTGGATAACAATAGTATAACATGTTTCTAGCTCTTGTTGTGGCTACATAAAAAAGCCTTAACTCTTCATCAAGTTTATCAGGGTCATCTACAGAATAAGCGGAAGGAATAATTCCATCTAGACATTGAATAAGAAACACTTGATCCCATTCTAAACCCTTAGCTGAGTGAATGGTGCTTAAAACTAATGGAGCTTCATCTTTGGTTTTTAGGGGTGGTATTAACAGCTGTTCCAGTAATCGGATCTAGAGCAAGCTCTTCAAGCATTTTATTTAGACTTGTATAATTACTTGATATATTAATAAAAACTTCTAAGTCTTTGATGCGCTTAGGATAATCGTCGTATCTTTTTTGACAAAATACTCGATAATACTCTACTACTTTAGATACAGTTTCAGAAATTGTTAGTACTTCTTCTTTTAAATCAATCAAAAGCTTACTCAGCTCTTTAATTTGCGAAACATATTTTATATTTACTGTATCTGCTAAGTTAAGCTGATAAGGATTCTTTGAAAGCTTAATCCATTCATACATATCTTGCGCAGTTTTTGGACCAATCCCATCAATTAGCAAAAGCACTCTATTCCAAGCAATAGTATCCATAGGATTAACTATAACTCTTATATGAGCCAATACATCTTTTATATGAGCAGTCTCAGTGAATTTTTGTCCCCCATATTTAACGTATGGTATATTCTTCCGTTTCAACTCTATCTCAAGGCCATATGAATCTCTTCTACTTCTAAATAATACAGCTAAATCATTTAATTCCGTTCCTTGCTCTCTTAGGCTAAGAACAACCTGAGAGATAAACCTACATTGATCATGTTCACTTTGCGCTTGTACGAGAGCTACTAAATCTCCATCTTCTCTATGAGTATAAAGCTCCTTATTAAACTTAAAGTTAGCCTGATCTAATATGCCATTTGCGACATCTAATATTTGTGGCGTAGATCGATAATTTTCTTCAAGCTTTATCAGAACAGTATTCTCAAATCTTTTTGAAAAGTCCATGATATTTTGATGATCCGCTCCTCTAAAAGAGTAAATACTCTGTGCGTCATCACCTACAGCCATTACATTTCGATGAACTTTAGAAAAAAGCTCAACAAGCTCAGCTTGTAATTTATTGGTGTCTTGATACTCATCGATCATTACGAACTTATGCTTGTTGGCAATTATTGTTCCTATATCATTATGCTGTTCAAAGAGTTGCTTTGTTTTTATAAGTAAATCATCAAAGTCCATTACAAAATTTTTCTCCTTGTATTCAACATAGTTTTGGGCAACATTCTCAATAGCTTCTATATTTTCAGAAAATTGAGGGTACTGCTCCATAACTACTACTCTGAGATCAAGATCTTTATTGATCGAAGTGCTTATTATTGATAAAAGAGTGTTCTTGTTAGGAAATCTAATTTTTTTCCCAAGCTTTAACTTTGTCCTTACGAATTGAATAATTTCTAGGGAATCAGCGGTATCTATTATGGTAAAATTGTTTGGAAAGCCAATGTATTCGGCATACTGGTGTAATATTTGGCTACAATAAAAGTGGAAAGTCCCTCCTTTTATTTTTTTACATCTATTATCCAATACTTTACTAGCTCTCTCTAACATCTCATTTGCAGCTCGTCTAGTAAAAGTTAATAAGAGAATTTGATTTGGATCTACCCCACTTTCGATTAATCTAGCCAATCTATGAATGAGCGTTCTGGTTTTACCTGTTCCTGCTCCAGCAATAACTAAGGCGGGACCGTCTTGATGAAATACAGCCTTAAATTGCTGAGGATTGAGTAATTCTTTGTATGGAATACTGAAATCCTCTGGCCTAACTACTAAAGGCTCTTTTGTAAGTATGAATTTTTTCATTCATCAAAGTAAGAAACATAGAGTATATGTAAAAATAATGTACAGATATTTTTTAGCGCTTTATTTATTCCTACGGAAACTTAAAGTCTGAATTATTGACATAAAAAAAGCCAACTAGTTTCATTAGCTGGCTTGTGGCTTAGTATGAAATTCAAAAGGTTGGATTTAATCTAACCCAGAAAGATGTATATCCTTGAGAATTAGCAATTGGCGTGGCTAATTCGAACCTTAATATTCCTAATCCAATTCCAGCTCCAACATTGTGTGATAACTCTCTTATTGCGAAAGAATTAAATCCAGAAAAAGGATCTTTCCCGTCTGAGCTGTAATTGGATGTCCATCCTGAATCTAAGAATATAGATAGATGAACTCCTTCAGCTTCTATGTTCTTCATATGCAGGTTGCTAGACCTACCAAAAACAAGCTCCGTATTGTTTAATACCATCTTATTACCTTTATAAAACTTATATCCACTAGCTCGCATAGTACCAATACCACCTAAAGCGAATTGTTTAAAATCAGGGGCTGATCCAGTTATTGAACCAACCATTGTTCTTGTTTTAAGAACCGTGTTTCTGTCTATTTTAAGATAGTTGGTAGAGGTGATTTGATACTTATTATAGCTAAATTTATTCTTAAGCTTACCTACATCAGCCAATTCGGTTTTAAGCTCTAACTTTGAAGAAAGCGTTTTTTTTAATGAAGGTCTTTTGTTAATGGTAAAGCTCGCACCAAAATTATCTTGGTAAAATCTATCTGTAGAAATATCAATAGCCGGGTTAATACGTGCCATATTCCCTCCTTTGAAGAAAGAATAATCTTGGTTACTACTTAGAGAACTAAATGTAGTGGCATTATAACTACCAGATAGCTGAACATACTTGCCAAGATTTAGTTCAGAAACGAGTTGAAAACCTTCCGCTTTATAGTAATCATGATAATCAAATCCTGAAATTAGTGAAGTCATTGAGTTTTCAATCTGATTGGTCCTCCATGCATCATCAGTGGTAGAAACATTGATTATTTGAGCTCCAACTTTAAGAATGGTACCTATTTGTTTGAATGCACCCGCTCTATATTGCCACTTTTTAAGGTTGGTTGAATAACCAAATTGACCATTAATAGTTAATCCTTCAATGCGAATAGGCCCAAAATCTTCATCAGCTATATCTGAACCTATACCTAAGAACAAACCATCTATTCTGTTATACCTCAAAGAGTTTGAAAATGGCACAAATTGACTAGTTCTATATTCATCATTAATAAATTGATTTGTTGATAAGCCATTATGAATATGGCTAGAGTAATCAGTAACAGTTTTAACATTTTGTGCTGCTATCGGTGCTACTGAAAACAAACATATACTGAAAACTAATACAGCTAAGTTCTTCATAGTATTACCTCTAATAATTAAAATTTAAACGAATTAAATAATTAAAACTGTTTTTTCAAAATACTATTAATCAATACTTAGCGAGCAAAGCGAGATTAGATAGTCTCTTAACTAATAAGGGACTATCTGACGTGCTCATAATCTTAGTCGCTAAATATATTAATTAAAAACTGTATATGATTATTTAAGTCTGATTGAATAAATTCGGCTCCTTTTTTAATATCCTCTCTAGGAACACTTTCAGCAAATTTGAGCGTTTTTAATTTTTTTGTAACAGATTTTACGCTCATCCCTTTGTAGCTCTCAGGACGCATTAAAGAAACAGCATGTATGAATCCGGTAAGCTCATCACATGCAAATAAATAAAAATCTAACTCAGAACTAGGTTGTTTACCTGTGCGCTCAGGGGCATGTGCTGCAATGGCTTGTAGTAATTCATCGGGAACATCGTACTCAGGTAATATCTCATTAATTGCTTTGTTGGGATGGTCTTCTGGATATTTCTCCCAGTCAAGGTCGTGCAGTAACCCAGTAGTCCACCAAAGATTAATTATATTTTCGCTTTTACCTAGTTTAATTGCATAAGCTTCGATAGCTTTTGCCACCATCATAGAATGGTTTAATAAGCTTTCATTTTGTATATATTTATTCAATAGCGTGAGAGATTCTACTCGTGTAATCATTTAATATGTTTGTTAATTATTCCTGTAAATTCAACTATATCGTGTAAAGTACTTTATACATAATGCATCTTTTCAACCAAATCTATTTCATAACATTATACTTTCAAAAAAAATAATTCCTAGAAATCAATCTTCTTCTTTCCTTTTGTCCTTTAGCCCCAATATATTCCCAGTTATGATAATGGTTAACCTTAGTAAAAAAATGTGTAGATGATGAACGAACCCTCTTTCGCTCCTAGAGAATATGGTTGGATTGAAGTTGTATGCGGAGGAATGTTCAGCGGAAAAACTGAAGAATTGATTCGAAGAGCAAAACGAGCACATATTGCAGGTCAAAATGTTGTTATTGTAAAACCTGCCATAGATAAAAGATATAGTGATACAGAAGTAGTTTCTCATAATGAGAACTCACTGCCAAGCATTTTATTAGATACTGCTGACCAAATTGTTCTTTTAACTGGCAACGCGAAAGTAGTTTGTATCGACGAGGCTCAATTTTTTGACGCTCGAATAGTTGATGTTGCCAATACGCTAGCAAATAGTGGAAAACGAGTTATCATAGCAGGATTAGATATGGACTTTGAAGGGAAACCTTTTGGCCCTATGCCCTATTTATTGGCTATTGCAGAATATGTCACAAAATTACATGCTGTATGTTCTGAAAGTGGAACAATGGCAAATTTTTCTCAGCGTGTTGTAGAAGATACAAGTAAAGTTCTTGTAGGTGAATATGATGCGTATGAGCCACGTGCGAGACATTGCTACCGTCCTTCTGTTGACCAAAGACGTGGAAAGCCCATCAGACCTTTTAAAAAGCCCGAGCAGCAACAATCGCTTGCGGAAAATCCAAACATAGAACACACTTAATGGAAAATATAGTTCGTGGTATAATCGGTGTAATAGCCCTTTTAGGAATTGCATTCTTATTTAGTAATAATAAAAAGAGAATTAACTGGCGTTTAGTGGGGACTGGCTTAGGAATTCAATTCACTCTGGCAGTTTTTATTCTCAAGTCTGAAGAACTTGCTAGTTTTTTTAGCCCATTAGGTTGGCCAAAAATACTATTTGAATACATGGCAGGCTTTTTTGTAGTTGTATTAAAATACACTACTGAAGGAGCTTCTTTTGTTTTCGGTATGCTTGGAAAAGGCCCTGAATACCAGGACAGTATAGGTGTATTTTTTGCGTTTCAAATACTACCAACAATTATATTCTTCGCTTCCTTAACAGCCATCTTATATCATTATGGTGTTTTACAATTCGTAGTAAAAGTACTTTCTAAAGGAATGCAGAAGCTCTTAGGCACATCTGGTGCCGAAACTCTATCTGTTATTTCTAATATTTTTGTGGGACAGACAGAAGCTCCTCTGGTCATTAAACCTTTTATCGATAAGATGACTAAGTCTGAACTCTTAACAGTAATGACAGGAGGCATGGCTACTATTGCGGGTGGTGTAATGGCCGCTTATGTAGCTATGTTAGGGACTTCATTTGCAGCAGCAAACGGATTAGAAATTGAAGTAGCTCAACAACTTTTTGCAGAAAGATTACTTGGGGCTAGTTTAATGGCAGCTCCTGCGGCTTTGGTAATAGCCAAAATTTTATATCCAGAAACTGAGGAATCTGTTACAGCAGGATCGTTAAATATGGTTGTTGAAAAAACCGATGCAAACGGAATTGACGCCGCTGCTTCTGGAGCAAGCGTAGGATTGAATTTAGCTTTAAATGTAGGCGCTATGTTATTGGCGTTCATTGCATTACTAGCCATGGCTAATGGTCTATTTGGCTGGGTTAGTGACCTTACAGGCCTAACTTCTTTAATTGGAGAATCGCTTAGTATTGAAATGATTTTAGGCTGGGTTCTCGCGCCACTTGCTTGGATTATTGGTGTACCTTGGGCAGACGCGACAACAATGGGTTCGTTGTTAGGTACTAAAATTGTTCTTAATGAGTTTGTAGCATATCTAAAACTTGCCGGAGAAGTTCAAGTGGCTTCAATATCACCTAAAACAATTGCTATGGCAACATTCGCATTATGTGGATTTGCAAATTTTTCTTCTATTGCCATTCAAATTGGCGGTATTGGTGGTCTTGCACCTGAGCGCAAATCAGATTTAGCCAAATTTGGTATTAAGGCTGTTTTTGCAGGAACTATGGCTACTTTAATGACAGCAACAATTGCTGGCATGCTTTTCACAAATTAAATAACCTAAATATTCACGTTAATTTCGTTCATCTACAATGAGAAAATTATCTATTGCGTTAAGACTTCTATTAATAACGCTTGTATTCAGTTCAACTCAATTATTTTCACAATCAAAAAACGATAAAATACAAGTAGGTAAAGTTGGTAAAGAGGCTATTACTTACGGAGAGTTAAAAAATAACTTTACCAGAGGATCATCCGAATCCCCTACACTCTCACAGTTAGAAGAGTTTCTTCCAATTTATTTAAACTATAAAGCGAAAATTCAAAATGCGGAAGATTTAGGGTACTTTAAAGACCCTGAGTTATTGAGCGAATATGAAATTTATGCAAAACAGGCAGCTTACTCGTACTGGCTCGAGAATAGAATAAAGCCAACCGAATTTGAAGAATACTACAAAAAAGCAGGTAGCGAAGTTAAAAGCCAACACGTTTTAATATCTGTTAGTGAAGATGCTAGTCCTCAAGACACTTTAAAAGCGTATAACTCTCTATTGGAGGCTAGGAATAAATATTTATCTGGTGAAGCTACAATGGAAGAGTTAAACCAACAGTATTCCTCTACACGACAGGGCCAGCTTATGGGTGGCGATCTACCTTGGTTTGGTGTTGGAACAACTGTTGCTCCTTTTGAGGAAGCCATTTACAGTTTAGATGTTGATCAAATTTCTATGCCAGTAAGAACTCAGTTTGGATATCATATTATTTTATTGACAGGTAAAAGAGCCTCCGTTCCCGCCCGAGATGTATCTCATATTTTTCTAAGAGCAGAGCCAAAAGAGAATTTTGAGAAAATTAATGATATATATAGTAGCCTTGAAAAAGGTTTACCATGGGTTGTAGCTACAGCTGATTATTCTCAAGATAAGTTATCTTCCGAGAAGTCTGGCAACATTGGTTGGGTTAAATTTGGAAGAAATTTCAATTCAGATTTTGTTGACGTAATCATGAAGGTAGATCCTTCACTACCTTATAGTAAACCAATTAAAACAGTTTATGGCTACCATATTTTTAAAATAGATTCAGTAGAGACTTTTAAGAGTGAAGATGAACGAAAAGAATCTTTTATGAACGAGTTTCTATCATCCCCAAACTTTAAAAAGAGCAATTCTTTTGTATTAAATTGGATGAAGGATAATTATGGTTACAAACCTAATAAGTCAGTTTTAAATAATTATATATCATTTATTATTTCTAAAGACACTACAAGATTTAAAGCCGTTTCAAACCCAACTAACGGCTCTGAAAAACTTCTTTCTTTTCATAGTGAAACTAAAACAGTTGACGATTTTCATAAATTTATAGTAGAAAATTATGGCAGCGCAAAAGCAATAGAGTACAGAGAAGAATGGTTTGAAACTTTTATTGATAAAGTAATTGATGACCAACTTATCCCTTTAGTTATAAAAGAATTTCCTGAGTTTGATAAACAATTATATAATTATAAGGTTGGCCTTTCTGTTTATAAAATAAACGATGATAATATTTGGGGAAGCGCTAATGTTGATAGTTCAGCTCTTTGGAAAATTTACAACGATAATCCAAACGAGTATAGCTTTAAAGATAGAAGCTATTATTATTTACTTAGCTCTAATGACTCCACTCTTCTTGATGCTGTTAATTTCGTTAAAGCTGGGAACAAGCCTGATAGCATCCGCGCTTATTATCCAAAAGTAGCGGTTCTTAGAGACTCTTCTGGCATTCAAAACGAAGAATATCACAACATTTTATCTAAAATGAAACCTGATACTTTCTCAAACGAGTTTGAATACAAAAAGAGAAAATCGTATCTATACTTAGTGGATATTTTAGCTGCTCGTAAAATGACTTTTGATGAATCATTTAACCGATTATTAGCTACTTACCAACCAGAAAGAGAGAAAATATGGAATGCTAAACTACAGAAAAAGTATAAGGTCAAAGCTGATTTAAAAAATCTTAGAAAAGCCTTTAAAGAAGAGCACTCTAACTGAAATGAAAAGAGCTTATCTCCTATTTACTTTAAGCACGCTATATCTAGGGTGTGCAAAACCAACAAGCACAACAGATGTTGTGCTTGCACGGGTAGGAAATAGTGAGCTAACACTTAAAGATGCTCGGAAGCAAATTCCTGAAAGCTCGATATTGGAAGATAGTGTAAGTGCCTATGAGTTATACCGTGACCAGTGGATTGAACGTCAACTAGTTCTTCAAGAGGCAAATAGGTTAAACATCTTGGGTTCTCCTGACGTAAAAGAACGTCTCAAGTCTATGCGTGAGGAAGTTATAATTAATAGCTTTCAACAGGCTGTAATGAACACCAACGCTAATAGTGAGCAAGTTACTAAGCAAGAAGCGCGCAGATACTATCAAGAAAACAAAGATAAATTTGTACTTGATGAACGGTATGTTCGCTTTAGGCATTTAATTGCTAGATCTTTAAATGATGCTGAAAGTGCCAAAAGAAATTTAATGGCAGGAATCTCTTGGGAAAAAGTTGCTGAACAATATTGTATTTATCCTGATTTGAAAGTCAGAGAATCGGAGCACTTTTTCCCCGAGAATACTACTTTAAAAGACTATACGGTGCTAAATAGATATATTAAGCTCATTGGAATTTCTGAAATTTCACGCATTGAAAAAATTGGTACACAATATCACTTCGTCCAACTCATTGAAGAACGAGTTGCGGGCGAACACCCAGATTTAGATTGGCTCGTAGATCAAATACAAAACTGGTTAACTCTTGAAAAAAAGAGAAGATCATACAACTCCTACCTTAAGAATCTTTATCTTGAGGGTCAGGCAAATAATGAAATAGTAACTTTCGACGTTCTACCTGAACCAACTGTTATGCCAGTTAAAAATGATACATTGAACTTAAATTAGAAAATGAAGAATTATATCCTGTTAAGTCTACTTCTTTTACTTCTTGGTGGTAGTGTTACCGCTCAGACCTCTTCTCAAGTAGCAGATCAAATAGTAGCTATCGTTAATAGTCACGCAATCTTAAAATCAGATGTAGACCAAGGTATAGCTGACTATCTCCGCCAAGCCCAGTTTAGTCAACAAGAAATACCTTTTACAAAAGAACTTTGGTATACCTTTCTTGAGTCAGAAATTGACAATTATGTACTGCTTGAAAAAGCAAAACTCGATTCCATTACTATACCAGATGAAAAAGTAAATCGTCAGATGGATGCTCGAGTACAACAGCTAATTCAAAGAGCTGGTAGTGAGAAAGCTTTAGAACAAGCTTTTGGGAAGTCTATTATTCAGTTAAAAGCTGACTTTAGAGAAGATTTCCGAAATCAATTAATCGCTGAAATTGTTCCACAACAAAAGCTTTCAACCATAAAAGTAACTCGTCCTGAAGTTTTAGAATTCTTTAACTCTATCCCAACAGATTCATTACCTACTATACCCGAACAAGTAGCTCTTTCACATATTGTTGTTCTTCCTCCCCCTAAAGCTGACGCAACTGATGGTGCTTACAAGCTTGCTGAAACTCTTAGAGATTCGATTAAAAATCATGGAGTGAGTATAGAAGAGATTGCCAAAAGGCACAGTACTGATGGTACTGCTGTAAACGGGGGGTTACTCCCTATGATGTCATTAAATGATTTAGTTTCTGAGTTTTCTGCTGCGGCTTCGGCATTAAAACCTGGTGACATTTCTGAAGTGGTAAAAACTGAATTCGGTTATCATATTATCCGATTGAATAAAAGAGTTGGTGATCAAATTGAAACTAATCATGTGCTTATTAAAGTAGACGCTAATCAATTGGACGATCAATACGCAATTAACAAATTAAATACCATTAGAGACAGCTTATTAAGTAATGCTGACTATAAATTTTCTGACTTTGCTAAAAAGAATAGTGAAGATCCATCCACGGCTCAATCAGGTGGTAAAATCGTGGATCCACAATCAGGTGAGCGACTAATACCACTTACTCGACTCGATCCTACCCTCTATAGAGTTGTTCTTTTAATGGATGAAATAGGCCAAATTTCAGAACCAAAACAGTTTAATCCTAATAATGCTAACTCTGGAAAGGGATTTAGAATCATACGCTTGGATAAACAAGTTCCTGAGCATGTTGCAAGTTTTGAACTCGACTATGAACGTTTGAAGGCAATTACTATGCAACAAAAGCAAGCAAAAATTTATAAAGAGTGGCTAATGGAACTCCGGAATGAATTTTATATAGAATACCGAATTCCAAAACTCACAAACGGTAAGTCTTAGATTATGTCGAATACGGTTGATACAGTAGCTTTAGCTAAAGAGTTTAAATCTTCTTTTGAGTCTATAAAAGCTGAAATACATAAAGTAGTAATAGGTCAAGAAGACATTATTGACCTATTACTTATAAGCTTATTTTCTAGAGGGCATTGTGTATTAGTTGGCGTACCTGGACTAGCTAAAACGTTGCTCATTAAAACATTAGCTCAAACATTAGGTCTTTCGTTCAGCCGTATCCAGTTTACTCCCGATCTTATGCCTGGAGATATTACGGGCACCGAAATAATTGAAGAGAATAAAGAAACTGGCCAAAAAGGATTTAAGTTTATAAAGGGCCCGATTTTCGCTAATATCGTATTAGCGGATGAAATTAATAGAACTCCACCTAAAACACAGGCAGCTTTGCTTGAAGGAATGCAAGAATATCATGTTACTACTGCAGGTGAAACGTATAACTTAGACACTCCTTTCTTTGTGTTGGCTACTCAAAACCCAATTGAACAAGAAGGTACTTATCCGTTGCCAGAAGCTCAGTTAGACCGTTTTATGTTTAACGTATGGGTCGATTACCCTTCTTTTGATGAGGAGAAAGTAATTGTAAGCAAAACAACATCAACCTCTAAAGTTACGCTCTCTTCACAAATCGACAAGTCAAAAATTGAGCAGTTTCAAGAACTAGTCAGAGAGGTTCCTGTTCCTGAAACTGTTCTTGATTATACTATTAAATTGGTTTCATCCACGCGGCCTAATTCTGAATTTACTCCTGATTTTTCAAAAAAATATTTAAGTTGGGGTGCAGGTCCTCGAGCTTCACAATATCTTATTCTTGGTGGAAAAGCTCGTGCTCTATCACAAGGAAGGTTCAATGTTACAATTGACGATATTAACGCTTTAGCAATACCAGTTTTGCGACACAGAATCGTAAACAATTATGCTGCTGAGGCAGAGGGTTATACTACGGTAAAGTTAATAGAGATGATTATAGAAAATTTGAATTGAGGTGGAATTCCAAGGCTTTCAGAATAATCTCCCTGTAATTATTACAGTTATAGTAGTAGCATTCTTACTTCTATTGTCTTGGTTATCTTATCGTGGCTACGATACCATTTCGAATGTATCAAAAATCTTTCTTTCTAGTTTACGCGCTTCTGCACTTCTGATTCTTTATTTATTATTTCTGAATCCTTTTTTTAAAGCTGAAAGAACAATAGAACGGTCTCCTAAAATTGCTTTTTTCTTGGATGATTCTGAAAGTACGTCTATAACAAAAGGTGATTATAATGGCTCAGAAAGTTATTTGGAGCTTCTAAGAACTATCGAAAGCGGGATGCCTAATAATGTTGTTTTCGATTACTTCAGTTTTTCTAATAACATAGAATCTATAATAATTGATTCATTATCTTTTAATAAACCAGCAACGAACCTTTCAGAAGTTGTTAGTTATATAAACTCTGTAGAAGGATATAATAGTGCAGTTATTATATCTGATGGTATCATTACTTATGGAAAGAATCCTATTATCGAAGCTGGCAAATCTCCAATTCCGATTTATACGATTGGAATTGGTGATACCACTAAAGTCCGAGACCTTGCACTATTAAATGTAACTACAAACTCTACAGGTTTCTCAAATACTAGCCATATTGTAACAGTAGATTTATCTCAATATGGCTTTGGGGAAAAAACGATTTCTGTTTCTTTATTAAAGGATGATATCAAGCTACAAACAAAAGAAATAGTATTGAGTTCAAAAAGAGAGATTGAAACTTTCACATTCGAACTAAATCTAAATGAAGTAGGATTAAATCAATATCAAGTAATAGTTGAAACCCTTGAAGGAGAATGGATTATATCAAACAACAGAACAAATTTTTCTATAGATGTTTTGGATAGTAAAACCCGGATATTACACATTACAAATTCCGTCCACCCAGATATAAAAACATTCCGCTTAATTCTTGCAGCAGATGAAAATATTGAGCTCACCGGTTATGACTTTTTAGGACAAACAGTTTCTATAAATAATGATGTCTCAAAGTATGACTTGGTAATTATACATGGCTTTCCTCCTTCAACAATTTTTGACAATTTAGATTTAGATATTGATAACTTCCCTACTTTATTTGTATCTCTCCCGCAAGCTTCTAAGAATGATTATAATACTTCTTTTGTGCTGGTAGAAGACCTTTCCCAACAACTTATAAAAGCAAATCTGTATTTTATTGGAGAAAACGAAAACCATTCTATCCTAGATAATATTGAAGAAGTTGATTTTTCACTATTAGCCCCCCTCTATACTCAAACAAGATCCAAGTTATCAAAACCTGACGCAATAACATTGATATCTGCTCAGCTGCAAGGTGTCAATTTGAACTCACCTCTCCTCTCAATAATGGAACGTGGAAATATTCGAAGAAGTGAGTTACATGCTTATGGCTGGTATAAGATGTATTTAAGTAATAATTCAAGTGAACGTAAATTTGTAACAGAATTAATCAATAACATTGTCTACTGGACTGCTTCAGATCCTGACAATAGACTTCTTAAAGTTGGCACTTCCAATAGTTCATATACTGTAGTTGAGAATCCAATAATTAATGCTAGTTTAATTAATGAAAGTGGATCTATAGAATCTAATGCTACGATCAACCTGAATTTAGATTCAGAGGAAACTAATACTAAAGCATATACGCTTAGTAATATTGGGAATGGCTTGTACAAACTCAACCTACCAACTTTACCAAGTGGAGTATACAATTATGAAGCAACAGCTATAAAAGATGGCAGAACAATCGAATCTCAACAAGGAACATTTCTTGTTACCGAATCTAGCTCCGAACTTGCAAATACAACTAGGAATGATGAAGTTCTGCAGGGAATATCTGAAAGATCGAACGGCTTATTTCATTCATTCAATAGTGATTTTTCAATTTGGAATGATTTAAAGAATCAAAACTTACTCGAAACCACAGCTAGTGTTGAGGAATCATATTTATTCCCAGTAAAGTATATATTCTGGTTTATATTAGTCTTGATTCTTTTAGCTAGTGAGTGGTTATTTAGAAAAAAATTCTCCCTTCCTTAAGTCATTAATTGGTATCAGCATCATAAGTTCTTACCTCTACGGTTGCTGAACCAATTTCAGAAGCTCTAAGAATATAAATCTGGTTATACACACTTTCATCTAACGCTGGATATGTCTCCTCTCCTAGCGCTACATTTACTAGCATAGGCGTAGTGTTTGAATGCCCCACAATAAGAACTGTTTGGCCTGCATATTTCTCAAGAATAGAGCTTATTAAAGCCTTTGGATCTTTCAAGCCATACTCTTCAACGTCAACGTTATAGTACTCTGCGGTTGGCTTTGCAGTAGATTGAGTTCTTTTATACGAAGTACTATAAATAGCTGTTATATCATCAAATTCAGGAGATAATATTTCTTTGAGTAATGTTGCTCTAGCTTCGCCTTCAAGAGAAAGAGCGGGGTCTCGAGTTCCATTGTCTAATTTTTCAGCATGTCGTACAAAAATTAAAGTTGTAAGATCTTTAACATCTGATTGAGCAAAAGCATCGAAAGAGATAGAAAGAGCTAGGAATACTAGAAGTATAATTTTTTTCATATGTAATTAGATTGGTTCTATTTCTTGAATATAAAAAAAGGCTGACCATTTTTATCAACCTTTTTTTTATAGTACAAACTAATATTAACGCTTTACTTGGGCTACGATAAATCCTAAGACAGCAATTAGTCCAACTCCAAAAAGCACAAAGTAACCAAACGATAGAGGTCTTGATTTCTCACCCCACTCATCAACTTTAGAATCTATGCTTGCAAGTTGTGTTGTTGTAAGCACATCAGCTTCTACTAAGTACTTATTCCAATCGTTCATCATTGTTTTAGACCAAAGCATTTTGAAGGCTTTAAAATCATGATAACTATCTTGTTTGAGTATATTTCCATCACTAGTTATACTAGCCCGTGTTACAAAGCTATCTAATGCTGCAAAGAAACTTTGATTGTTATCAAATGCATCAAGATTAATATCCTGATAATCTAAATAATCATCTAAAGAACTCCACATAGCATAAGAAGCACTCGCTTTCCATTCTTCTATATCGGCGCTAATTCCTTGCATCCATTTATTCTTATTATTCCCACCATAGATAATTACAAGTTCATCACCTATCTGTTTCCATACATTAGCTACTTTTTTTTGCAAGGCGTACATTCTAAGGTAATCTTCAGTAGATAGCGACTTGTCGTTTACTTTAAGAGTCTCAATATTTTGATCCACGATTGAACTTATAATAGAAAGTGGGTTATCAGTATTAGTTAGTGATCTACCATTGTGCTGACGCGCTAATTCCTTTACTGCATTCGGGTTTAATTCTTTGTATGTGATAAAAAGTGAGTCAACTATATCAAATATGAATTCATCTCTTTGCTCCACACTTTTTCTATAGTTACGAACCAATTCAGAAAGCTTTCGCTCGCTTTCTTGAGAATTTGCTATTGCTAGTCGTAGTGAATCGCTCCTTTTCACAAGATTTAAAATCTCTTGTTTATAACTGCCTAATTCATCTGAAAGAATGGTTAGTCGCTCAGTCTGATTCTCTATAATCAACAATTTGTACTCAGCAGTTCTCGCATCACTTTTTAATTTTGAGATTGCTGAAGCATAGGATTCAGGATAAAGTGCAAAATTTAGCAATTCTTCGTGTTCAATATTATCCAATGCCAAATCATCTATGGCTAATAGTATGCTATCAATTCTGTTAACACTGTTCGCCATAGTGATTGTTGTCTCTAAAGATTCATATCTAGCTTCGAACTCTTGTTTTACTTCATAATCTGATTGCTGGGCAGAAACTGAATACGTAGATATTACAGCGATTAACGTAACTAGTATTGTATTAACTAAACCTTTCATGACTTTTGCTCCTTATTTTGAATACCTTTTTCATTTAAACTGAATGTCTGTAGTGTCTCTTTATCAACTAGTTGTACATATGGCGATCTTAAATTGAAAGCCGGTGCAATTAGCCCTTGTTCAGAAATTTGAATCTTCTTTTTCAATTTCAATCCGTTTTTAATAGGCTCCATTACATAAACGTTAGAAAAGCCATTTGCAGTAATAAAATAGAAACCTTCAGAATTTCGAATTAGCCGAACTTCATCTACCGAAACAGATAAGGAGTCTTTTGTTTCTTGAAATTGGAATGGAAGAATATTAAATGATAGAGAGTATCGACTATCATGGACTTCACCATTAGAGTTTGGTGTAAGTACACTTTCTATTTGCTGAGAGTAGTTGACATCTTTAACGACAAATGTTCTGCATGCTGTGCTCACTATAACTATAGTGATGAAAGTAAGTAAAAGCCGGAAGTGTGATATTTTTAGCATGATTATCTCCTGATATGATTGGTGAGCGTTTCAACAATTATATCAAGAGATGAATGCTTTGTTCCTTCTAGAGAACGATAATACTATCTATAAATGAATTTTTCAGATTTTCTCTACCATTAAGAAATCCGAGTTCAATTATAAATGAATAACCAACTACTTCACCACCAAGTCGTTCTACAAGTCGAGTAGCAGCTGCGGCTGTTCCACCAGTAGCAATTAAATCATCGTGAATTAGAACCCTATCCCCTTTTTTTATAGCATCTACATGCATTTCTACACTATCAGTTCCATATTCAAGAGCATAATTTTCAGTAATAACCTCTGAGGGAAGTTTTCCTGGTTTTCTAACTGGAACAAAAGAAGCTTCTAAAAGCTCTGCTATATTAGTTCCGAAAAGAAAACCACGTGACTCTAAGCCAACAACAACATCTATTTTCTTTTCAAGAAAGGGTTGTGTAAGTGTTTGAGTAGTTAATTTTAATGCCTCTTTATCGGCAAGTAATGTAGTTATATCTTTAAATTGAATTCCTGGTTTTGGGAAGTCTGGAATTGTTCGGATTTTACTCAATATAAATTCAGAAATATTGTCTTTTTCGATTGGCATTATCTATAGATTTAACTTTTAAAAAGAGAAGATAAACAAACCAAACACATGGAAAAAACCAAACCTGTATTATGGCAACCACACCAACAATTTATGCAGAAAGCTTTGCTCCTAGCTGAAGAAGCCAGACGAAAAGGTGAGGTCCCAATAGGCGCTCTTGTAGTTAAAGATCAACAAATTATTGGAAAAGGTTTCAATCAGGTTGAAACGCTAAAAGATCCTACTGCTCATGCAGAAATGATTGCTATATCTGCCGCTTGTGAAACATTGGGGCAAAAATATTTATCTGGATGTACACTCTACGTCACCCTAGAACCTTGCCCTATGTGTTCTGGCGCTTTAGTGTGGAGCAAGATAGATACAGTTGTATTTGGAGCGTCTGATCCGAAATCTGGAGGTTGTGGCTCACTATTCAATATTTCAGCGAACAATGAGCTTAATCACCAGGTTAGCATCATTCAGGGGATACTGGAAATTGACTGTGAGTTTTTACTTAAAGATTTTTTCCGGGAAAAAAGATACTAGCGACGGATAATGAATCTTTTAATTAAGCTTAATACTCCAATTGACCTAACACCTCTATCTACATTTATAGAACCTATTTTATATGCTATACTCCATTGTTTAAATAGAATATTGAT
The DNA here is from genome assembly GCA_048267905.1 of Balneola sp. Lineage (GTDB taxonomy): Bacteria > Bacteroidota > Rhodothermia > Balneolales > Balneolaceae > Balneola. Next base: position 571,007 of record JBLWWM010000001.1, on the reverse strand, counting down.
AGCTAAACTGAATTTATAATCGGGATCAAAAATATTTGAAGATGTAGACATAACACCATCCAATGCAATTATTTGAATTTCTTTCCCTTGCATTAAGTGATTAATTGTTGGAACTCGTAAATCGAAATAGCCAATATAAAATCCTTTTAAGCTTTTGCTTATACGATCAATAGAAGATATAAGGTCTGGTGTTCTAAACTCCTCTCCATCAAAATATAGAGCTCCTAGAGAACGTGAGCCCAATTCAACTAATTTAACCTTCTCTCCTTTCTCAGGAACATCATATAACTCGTGTACAAACTTTTCTAAATGTAAATCTGCTAAACAGATGGCTCTCTCATCTTTTAGAATTAGTTCCTGAATATTATAAACACCATCACCTATTAGATAAGGTAATTCTTTTCTTGTAATGGAAAATATATATCCTTGCGAGTCATTTGGATATCGATAATAAAGTATCCCAAACCCTGGACCTTCTATAAATTTTTGGAGAATGTGATTTACAGTTAAAGATTTAAGTTCCTGCACTAAAGAGTCTCTATTCTTTATGATTTTAACACCATTTCCATTTTTTCCAGAGTCTGGTTTTAGAATAACTGGATAATCAATCGATTCGTTTTCTATAAAAGAATCACAAAGCACAAGGTTAACTTCAGGTCGGGATTCATAACTTAGAAGAATAAAAGGTGCTACCGCTGATTTCTCACCAATTTGTTCTAGAGTTTTAGACACCGAATCTCCAATCAACTCGTCACCATCATAACGAGTATTTGCAGCAGTGAATAAAGAGATACTCTGATATTTAGACCAAACTTTGAATAGGTAAATAACTACAGGTGTATAAATTAAATACGTTGACCAAAATTTCCAGTTAAACTTCCGAATAAACTTTCCTTTGAGTACTGTTCTACCACGAAAAGTAAATAGTGGCACTATCAGCTTAATAAATAAGTATGAGAGAATTGCTAATCCAACTAACCCCCAAAGAGCATACTCTTGGAATAGCGTAAAGTAGTCCATCATTTGTTGCCCCAAAGCTACAGATAGGCCTAAAATCAAGGGTGTCCAAATTATAGATGACAGTCCAAAATATGAAAAGAACATTATAAAGCTGGACCCAATTACACCTGCACTAAAGTATGTTGGAAAGCGTGTGCCAGGTATAAATCTGCAAGCTAAGATTATAATAGGACCTTTGGCTTCAAACCAATGATAAGAACGCTCTAAATCTTGCTCATTTAAAAACCAACTAAACGGTTTTCTTGAAACCGCAGACTTTCCTAACCACCTACCTGCCAAATAAATAAAAGTATCACCAATTATTATCCCAAATAAACCTGCGAGCAATGCTGGCCAAAAACCCATGAGTCCACGAGCGACCATTAACCCAGCCCCAATACAAGCTAAATCTTCTGAGAAAAATGTTGAGAACACAATTAGCGCCATTAGCCCTATTAACATCCAACCTTCTGCTTTAATCACATTTTTATATTCAAACGGTAGTTGTGCTAAAGCAATTCTCTCTAACGAAGGTTTTGCAATTAATCCATTGTCTACAGACTGAATAAATGTTTTAATAGCTCTCTGAGACTCTTCATAGCCTGCTTCAGAAATATCATATTCTTTAAAAATACTATGAGGAATTAGGCGTTCTATTTCTTTTGAAATTCCAAAAGATTCGAATTTTCTATTCGTTTTTTGCTCGATAAACGTTGGGATTTCAATCTCAGTTAGAATCCCTCTTATATCTCTTCTATCTGTCTCGTAATTAGCACGATTAAATTGATAGTTTGAATGAACAGAATTTAGTAAGCCAAAGTGAGGTATTAGATGTTCTATACCCCACCACAAACAAGTTTGAGCTCCGTAAACTGCTTTATTCATTGTATAACCACCTAAAAGCTCAAACTCTTGTAAGCCTGAAGAGTTTATGAACGTAATAGAGGAAAACACATCTGGAGCAATTGAAAATGCTTTAGCCGCTATTATCGCTCCAAAACCCTGTGCTACAATATGTACCTCTTGAGAGTTCATCTCTTCTAATTTTTGAATAAGCATACGTGCATTATCTGATGCTTTGAACCGTTCGGCATTTAGCTCATCATTGTAGAATTCTTTATAATCAATAACTATCAGATTGAAATCTGAACTAAGAAATGAATCTAACGTACCTAAATTTGAGAGGTTCTGCTGATCTGGTATAAATAGGATAACAGGACGCTGGGTCTCTTTTGAATCTATTAATGTAATAAACTCATTTAAGCTCTCCTTTTTAGTAAATGAACTATAAAAAAACGATCCAATCAGAAGAAGCAAATAAAATAAAACAATGTATTTCCAGCTTATTGCAGAATAAAAGCTTTTGATTTTCGTCATTAAGATTTATACAGATTTGGAAATGTTGTTATCTGACCAAGATTATAATCTTGGTATAAGAATTGGGTTCTATATTCCAAAAAAAATCTGTTTAACTTAGCCACTGGTGTGTTTTTTTGCATACTCCGAAAACTCTATAACTGGTTGAAAAGAGCCATTAATTTTTTTATGTAATGTAGAGGCTAATTCTTTTCTATTTGTATTAAACTCTGGTTCATCACAAAACGTAATAGTACATGAAGAGTTTCTCAAAGACAGAAAATTGATGAAATGATTAAAAAATGTTTGATCTCCCCACCATGAAACTGACATATATGCATCTTGTTCCTCCTGGTGTGTAGCGTAAGTAATTGAAGCATAATGTACGGGAATAGATTTAGCAGCGGGGTAAGCAAGTAGCGAGGTTTTAAAAGGAAGTATTTCGTACCCAGGACTAGTTGTGGCCTCCGGAAATATTGTTACTCCATAATTCCTAGAAAGCCTATCTGATATTTCATCATTTACACGAGTTACATCCGACCTTTTCTCTCTATCTACAAATATCATTCCTATTGTTTGGGCAATAATACCAAAGACTGGCCAGCTTTTAACTTCGTTTTTAGCTACAAATAGGCTTTGTGTTGTTTTACACAAAACCATTACATCTACATAGCTTAAATGATTACTAACAAAGAAAAAAGGTGGTTTTGGTGCATCCCCATTAACATTAACTTTTAAACCGATAATGGCACAAATTATTCGTCCCCATACACCTAAGAAATAGCTACTCATTGGTTGCCCATTAAGCCCAACAGCAGACATACAAACTCCCACCATTATAAATAAATAGCAAAACAATGTAGCCAACAAAAAGAGCGGTAATCGTACGATAATTCTCAAAAATCTCATGGAGAGAATCTACTGAACAATTATAAAAAAAGTGCTCTTGATTCTTTTGAAAAGGAATCTAAATTTAAAAGAATTAGAAAATCTATAGTTTTGAAATCCTTATCTAATGCGGGTTTACTACAAACCTTACATCCTAGTTCTAAGTAAAGCTTGAATAGTTGTGGTATTTCTACTTTTAAGTCAAAACGTGATGAATCTACCAGACTCAAACATTCATAATTTGGTGTAACATTTGCAAAGTAGGTATTACTTACAAATCCACTATTTTTTAGATGTTCATAAACGGCTTTTCCTTCTGAAGGATTCTGGCTAGCTATAGAGCAGCATCCAAAAAGATATGTTTTATTTAAAAGAACCATAAACTTGGCTATTCCCTTCCAAAGCATATAGAGAACACGACCATTTCTATACCGAAAGTCAATGCAAGCTCTTCCAAGTTCAAAAGCATCCGTTTTAATTATATCAGGAAAAGTAGATAAATCGAATTCATTCTCAGTATAGAACCCAAACCCTTCTGCCGCTCTATCACTATCTTGGATTCTATAAGTACCTACAACTAAATTAGTAGCGTTTTCAAGTATAATTAAATGGTAACAGAATTCATCGTAACAGTCTTCGTCCAATTTATTGACATAGGATATTTCCAAGCCTTCACATAGCTCTACATTAAAAACATCAAACCTAAGCTTCAATGCCTTTTCAATTTCTTCGCGATTTTGAGCCAATCGAACAGTATATTTCTGGCTGGAAATTTCAAAATTGTTAATTGTTTGAGAATTGTAATCCTTTGAGACTTTAATCATACTAAGTTACCTATTAGTTAATAGATAATATTCCTATCATATTAATTCAGAATTAAGGAATATTTAGTAAGATGTTATTGCAGTGTAAAACTAATATTTTGAGTTCTTAGTCCGTTGAATAGTAAAGAAGAATGCTCTACTACAAAGAATACATAAAATCGCCATCATCAAATTGGGTCGTGTTTATTCACGGAGCTGGGGGGAGTTCGTCTATTTGGTTTAATCAAATTAAGCCTTATAAAAGAAAATTTAATATCCTTCTTATTGATTTACGTGGACATGGAAAGTCTAAAGATTTACTTCAAAAATACTATGAAGAGAATTATTCTTTTGAGAATATCAGCCAAGACATTATTGATGTACTTGACCATTTAGAAATTAAAAAAGCTCACTTTGTTGGAGTTTCTCTTGGCACTATCATAATAAGAACATTGGGAGAAATTGCACCTGAGCGAATACACTCAGCTATACTTTGTGGTGCGATAACAAGACTCAATATCAGATCTAGGATACTCGTGTTTGTTGGGAATATATTTAAGAGAGTTATTCCTTATATGCTACTTTATAAGTTTTTTGCTTGGATAATAATGCCTCGAAAGCGGCATGAGGAATCTAGAAATTTATTTATCAGAGAGGCGAAGAAGCTTTACCAAAAAGAATTCTTAAAGTGGTTTAAGCTTACTAACGAGATTAACCCACTATTACGGTACTTCAAAGAAAAAGAGATATCTACACCTATGCTTTACATTATGGGAGAAGAAGATTACATGTTTCTCCCTCCTGTTAAGCAAATTGTTGAGAAGCACACTACCTCCTACTTAGAAGTAGTAAAAGATTGTGGACATGTTTGTAATGTAGAACGACCTGAAGAGTTCAATGAACTCTCCATAAGTTTTATTGAAAAGTACGCCGTTTCTTAATTTTGATTCTTATACTCTGTTTGGTCTTCCAACTTAAAAATCCATGCATCAGGATTAAGGGCATTACGTATTTTTAGAGTCTGAGCTACAGCTTCATTGTAATTACTAAACCCATAGTAAGCTACATAATTAAACTTAGTACTTGGATTATAGAGAATTCTAGATGTAAAGCCCTCAGCATCAAGTTCTTTTTCAAATCGGTAAGCATTATTTGGTACTATAAAAGATCCTCCAATAACAAAGTATTTGAGTGTTTTATCTACCTCAGCAACTTCTAATTCACCATTTTCTTGTTTTACAAGGTAATCCTCTAAGTTGAATGCTTTAGGTACAACCATCATCAACTCAGGGTTTTTAACAGGCATAGAAAGGTCTGACAACTGTTTCTCTTCAGTTTCAGTTAATTCCTTTTCAGGCACTTCAATAGGTTTAGACTCGTTAATTGACTCTGTTTTTTTAGGCTCAACAATTATTTCTGGCATTGGAGATTCTACAACTTTTGGACTAACATCCAGAGGTACAGCTGCACTTTTATCAGCTTGCTCTAGAATGTAATCCATACCATTTCTAAAACGTTCTCTTTCATTCTGAAGTAACTCTTGTTTAGAGATTAAAGCGTCATTCATACGGTCTGGTAATGATTTTTCAAGCTCTGCCTGAACAAGAATTACCAATTCATTTTCTAATTTATCGTCAGAATTATATCCAAAAATGTACCTCAATCCAAAAAACCAAGGCGGGAGATCCTTCAAAATAGGTATTCCTCTCCTTACGCTAGTATGATCGGTTCTATAAAGCCCAGCTATTGACGTTGCCTCTCCATTGAGTAGCAGAGTTTGCGTTTGGGCAGTCTGTTTATTTACAATTGTGCTAACGGCATCAGGTAAAGCTGTAGACCTTTCTAAATCTAAATCTAAATGTATAAAAGTAGTGTCGTTATACTCAATAACAGTTGGGGTAACGGTTAAAATAGTACCTGTACTATAAAAAGCATCACTTACATTACCTGCAAAATCTTTCTGTTTGATGGAAAAATCTTGACCAACCTGAATTTTACCTTGTTCTCCATCAATAACTTTGATAGAAGGTGTTGCAAGAATATTTCCCAAGTTACTAGACTCAAAAGCGCTAAATAATGCTTGAACATTTACAGGCCCTACTTCTCCAAAGTTTACTAATGCATTAAAAACATTCTGAGAAACTTGATTCGCATTAGAAGCACTTATTGATACAAATTGATCATTAAAAGTTGTTTGTGGAATGGATTCTGCTCCATCAGCATCAATAAAATCATTAACATTTGCAGGCACGTTCTTAGTAAGTGTTGACCAATCTACTCCAATCTCTTGTAAAGCTCTTCTGTTTCCTTCGAAAAAAGTAGCATTTATTCGAACTTCTCGCGTAGCAGTTGTCGCTTTTTGTATTCTTGGCGGGAGTGCAGTAGCTACAGCTCCTATATTTTGTTGTTGAGAATTACCACTTTTTATAATTCTAACTCCAATTTCGTAGTATTGTGGAGTAGTAATAAGTTCTAAACCTCTAAATTGAAGAATATAAGTTAAAGCATCTTTCCAGTGCATAGCTGGTAAGCTAACACCTATCTCCCCAGAGTAACCCGATTTATCAACAATAAATTTATTCTCATATTCTTGAGCAAATTGATTGATTATTTCAACTGCCTCAATAAAAGAAGTAGATCTATCGAAGGTTACTATTTCATCTGGATTTGTATACTCCCTAAAAGGTAAAGTCTGGGCATTAACCTCTCCTAAAAGGATAAATAACAGCCCAAACAGAAGTAAACCCTTCAGGCTTTTCAGTATGCTATAAGTACTCACTAATTTCATCGTTCTACCTTTAGAGTAAATAATTCTTTAATTCCGCCTTTATCAAGATCAAAAACAACTTCTCTTTTACTAGTATTTATAGATTTTAGATATCCTAGAAAAACTTTATCACCGATCTTAAGTGTCCTGGTGTTTCCAAATTGATCAATCAAAAATACTCTCGAACCAGAAATACCCAATAATCTAGAGCGTTCTATTTCAATTTGGTTATGCTCGTTGAGAGGAATATTCGAGAGTATTATTGGCTTAAATGGATTATACACAGAAATATTGGGATTTTGTTGAAGTGAATCATCCATATTTATACCATTTTCAAAACTAACTCTTTGATAATAGCTTTTAAGCCTAAAATTAAAAGAGACGTACTCTTTGTTATCATCGTTGTTGAGTGGCGTAATAGATAGTTTTTCTATTTTGTTTAAGAGTGTACTGTTTTCTAATGTATTTACGAAAGTAACAATATCACTGTAAATTCCCATACCTTGAATATCGGAGTTAATAATTCCATATTGATCAGATTTTACTGAGTCGACAAGTATAAAATCATAGAATAATTCTAAGCCATCGCCAGAAATCAGGCTTAAATAATTGTATACATCATCTGGATTATTAGCGGGGTATAAAGTCTTATCATAACCTAAAACTATATCCTTGGCCAGTAAATATTTATCAAGCAAGGCTGGATAGTCATTTTTTATCTTTTGCTTAGCTGTATAATCAGTTTCTTTAGATAATAATTGAGTGGATAAATCTGTTATTCTTCCTAGTTGGAAAAACTTAACATATCCTGTTGCAGCCCCAACAAAAAGGAATAGGGTTATAAGAAGTATAATTGTATTTCGCAGGGCGTATGACATATTCTTTCCTAATTCCCCAAAACGTTATCTAAGCCTTTAGCATTTTCAGGAGTATACATATTCTGATTTGCTACAATTTTATTAACTATATATCGGAACGAATAAACATCTTCATCTCTAATTTTTGCTCTACTAACATCAATTAACACCGCATTATCAAAGATATCAGCAATCATTGGAATTCTATTTTTAAAGAGTGAATAACCTTGCACTTCTATAGTTTTTGAATTTGGCGAAGAGGTTAGCGAAGTGAGCCAAATTGAGTCAATATTGTTCACTCCTCTATTGAGAATGTCAAAATTTACAGACCAAGTCAGAGTACCATTACTTAGTTCATCTAACAATACCAGTCTAGATTGAATTGCAGCTAAATCTTGATTTGTTTGATTATAGTTATTGACAGTGGCCTGCATCAAAGTAATGTTTTGGTCAAGAGTAAACACACGTTCTTTTAGTGTTTCTATTTCGGCCGTATTTTTGAGGTAATAGTAATTGAAAATAAAAGGTGTTATAAAGATTAAGAATAGCATTACATAACCATGCCATTGAAGCTTAAAAATCTTTTGCCTGTCTTTAACAGTATTGGGCAAAAAGCTCAGCTTGGGAAATTTATCTTTATTAAAACCAGCAGTAGCCCAAGCCATACCTATTGCTGTAGTAAAAGAACCTACTGCACCAGTATCAAACTTATCGGTATCAAAGACCTCTTCATCAAAGCTAAATCCAGAAACATCAATATCTGGAAATCTATCTTGAAAAAATTCTATTGCCTCTTCACCTAAAATATTATTACACAGTAGAATGCGGTCTAGGTTAGGTACTTCTCCTGTATCAAGCTGAAATAATATTTTACTAAAAACCGTATTTAAAAATTTTCTAGAATTCGTTCCTTCTGTAATAATTGGTGAAACAATCCACAGCTCTTTGCCTTTCATAAATAGTACTCTACAATAAGACTCGCCGTACTGAATCACTGCGGTAATACTACTTGGATCTAATTCGTAGTTACCTCTTATAAGTCCTATCAAGAGAACCTCATCCGGAAGAATCTCTTCTATAAAAAGTTTTCCTCTATATAAACTAGATGTTCTATCAAGTAATTGGAGTGTTTGAGGCTCATCGTCAATAGAAGCTAAGAGTAGAGCTCCATCATCTCTTACCGTGTATGAATAGAAGTCTTCTGCTTTGGGTGTACCATACAAAGCTTCTAATCTGTCATCAACAATAATTCTAAGATCTTTCTTTTTTGTAGATGAAAAATCCACATCCTTTAGAATCTGAAAGATGCTGCCCCCAGCATGGATATTAAGCCCTAAGTGGATTTTCTTGTGGCTAAAATTGCTTAATAAATTATATAGTAGAAGTTCATTGCTAGCGGGTGCAGCTTCATTATTCTCATCAGCCATGTCAACGTCAATCAACTCTTCGCCACTATCTAGATTATCTAAGTCTAGATCAATATCAAAATCCTCTGGGTCATTTTCTAAACCTTCTCCCAAGTCAGGGGAATCTGATTCTATGCCAAAAATACTATCGTCTTCTAGTTCATCATCAAAGGCGTCAAAGACAACCGGAGTTTCTACCTCAACAGTAGAGGGTATTTTTTCTAAATTCTCAACTAGCTTTATTTTATCTAGGTAAACTAATGTAGCTTTTTTACCAGTTACACTAATTCTAGCAATTTTTAAATAGTCGTCCTCAAGAACTATACCAGTATATATCTTCTTACTTGCCATCGATTAATAGTTAACCTCACTAAAAAGCTGCATTATTTTACTTTTATTATTCGCATAATTTAATGCACTTTCTTTAGAAATCTTACCTTCTTGGAAAAGACGTTTTAAATCTTGTTCTAATGTATTCATACCTTTCTCACTTCCTTCCATCATCATTTGGTAAATCTCACCAACATTATTATTCCTAATGGCAGCTTTTACTGAAAAAGTTCCTAATAAAACTTCTTTTGCAAGTACTCTTTTCCCATCAATGCTCGGTACAAGTTTCTGGCTAATTACACAAGTTAATACATCAGCTAATCTTGATCTCACTCTATTTTGTTCTGCCGTTGGTACTTCTCCTAAAATCCGGTCAATACTGTCCATTGCAGAGGATGTATGCAAGGTAGAGAATGTTTTGTGACCGGAATCTGTAATTTCTAAAGCCGTTAATATAGTTTGAGGGTCTCTCAACTCGCCAATAACTATAATATCAGGATCTTGTCGCAATGCCTGAATTGCACCATCTTTAAAGGAATCTACATCTCGCCCAACCTCTCTATGCCGAACAACTGATCTCAGAGGTTTATGTATTAATTCGACAGGGGAAGAAATTACAACAATATGAGAGTCAACTGTACGATTATTTGCATCTATTATCGTATCTAGTGTTGAGGATTTACCTGAACCTGTAATACCAGTTATTAAGGTTAAGCCATATTTATAATACTTGAGACTTAATGCTTTCGCTATCTCAGGGTGTACATTAAGTGATTTGAATGGACGAATAGTACTATCAATTTTCCTCATGTTCATAGCAAAATGTTCCATATCAAAGTAGATATCTACTCTAAAGCGCTGAGTTTTACCTTCACCAATGTCTATTGAATATGAAAAATCGAGATTCTTATCTCTAATTAATCGTTCTCTTTGGCTATGAACAAGTATGTTTAACAATAGGAAGTCCGTTTCAATTAAAGAATACTTATCGGACTTTTTAAAAGGTTTTTTATCTCCAAATATGCGATACCATATTTTACCATCACACCCCATGCCACCAATATCTATATCAGATGCTTGATTCTTTTTCATATGCATTAAATATTGCTCGAGAATATTTTTTAATGCAAGTCTAGTTTCATCAGGTTGTTCATCGAGAATTTTACCCAAAACAGCATAAAGTTCACTACCATGTGCAGTAACTGGTATTTGCTTTATCAAAGGCGCAGTTAAACTGCTAAGTGTTTGTTCTGAGGATCCCGTCTGCATATTATTTCATTCCATTTCGAATGATGAACTTATTAGATAAATTAGTATGGTAATTGTTACGAATTAAGTTTATTTAAGGATGAGCAAAAAATACTTCGATTACCTACCAACTAGAGTCATTTAAGAGGCGTTTCTTAAGATTCAGTAATTGGACGTTCATATTACTAATTTTACGTTGCTGTATTTCTATGATATTCTTAGTAAAAATGTTAAACAGCTTTTCTGGCTTTTTACGGAAGAAATTAAGTGCGTCATAACGTTCGTAGCGTAATAAAACACAACTTCCCTCAGCTGTTACTTTAGCCATCCTACTATTTTTACTAAATAAAAATGCTTCTCCTAGAAAATTACCTTCTGATAGCGTGGCGAGCTGTATATTATCTTTCCATATTACAACTTTACCTTCTGCAACCAAAAAGGCGGAATTTACATATTCAGACTCATTAAGTATTACATCATCTGGAATAAAGCGTTCTGCTACACCTAGCTGAAGAAATTCTAGAACATCTTCATAATGAAAATTTCTTAGTAATAACGGAGGTTCTTTAAGAAATTTCTTAATGTAATCCGGTACTGCTTCTCCAGCGGTGTCTTTTATTTCTGTACTCATACAAGCCCCCAATTAAAGTTGTCCATAGTCATTGGTAGTTTAATATTTAACAAGTTCATCACTAATTCAAATTAATCTTCAATTGTTCCAGCAATAACTTCTTCTATAGTAGTTATTCCTTCTTTAATCCTTTCTCGGCCTGAACCCCTTAATGTAAGCATACCTTCTTTAATTGCTAGCTCTTTAATGGAGTTTTCGTCAATGTCACCACCCGACTCAAGAATTAATTTTTTAATTTCTTTAGAGAAATATAATGCTTCGTGAATAGCAGAGCGGCCTTTAAAACCAGAAGAACCACACTTTTCACAACCAATAGCCTTAAAAAACTTAGTTTCTTTAATCTCTTCTTCAGTAAAACCAATACCTCGTGGAAGCTCTGGATGAGGAACAAACTCTTCTTTACAATTTTCGCATAATCTTCTGATAAGACGTTGTGCCATTACTAGGTTTACAGCATTGGCAATCAGAAAAGGTTCTACTCCCATTTTAAAAAGTCTAGAAACCGCACTTGGAGCATCATTCGTGTGTAATGTTGAAAATGTTAAGTGACCAGTATTTGCAAGTTTAATTGCAATTTCAGCAGTTTTTAAATCTCTCATCTCCCCAACTAAAACGATATCAGGATCATGTCTTAATATCCCACGAATTGATTGATCAAACGACATATGGTTACTAATCTTCAACTGTCGAGCACCATCAATAATATATTCAACAGGCTCCTCAACCGTAAGAACATTTTTTGTTGGATCTATTACCGAATATAGTGCTGCAACTAATGTAGTTGACTTACCACTACCAGTTGGCCCCGTGATAATCACAATACCTGATGGTTTTGATATAGATTTTTGAAAATTAGTTTTAGCAATGGGTTGTAAGCCTAATTTATCTAAATCTCTTATTACTTTTCTATCATCTAAAACACGAATTACAATAGATTCGAATTTACGGTCGTATTGGTTACCAACAATTGGCATAATAGAAACCCGATACCGAATTCCCACCCCATCAATTTGGCGCTGAATGAATCCATCCTGAGATGCGTCTCTTTCAAAGCGATCCACATTTCTAGTTTTATCCTTTATAACGGCAGAAATTGCCTCCGGTTTAACATTCTTTTGTTGATACCAAAGGTTTAGCTTTCCATCAACTCGGAAACGAATATCTGTAGAATTTTGGCCACTAGGAACAATATGCATATCACTTACCCCTTGCCTAACCGATTCAACTAGCATCCCTTCTATGAGGGAGTTAAGCATACTTTGATTAATCTCTGCATCAATCTCATCTTCGTTGATTGACTCGTCTTCAGATTCTATTGGAGATTCTTCGTAATCAATCTCCTCTAATAAATCCAAGAATTCGTTCTTCTGTTCGTAAACATTCGATAAAATAAGTTCGATTAACTCATATTTACAATATACAAGCTCAATTTTTTTAAAATTAAGATTCTGAATAATCCCTTGAATATTGGGATCAGAGGGGTCAGCAGCGGCAATGGTGATGGAACTAAGCGTTTTATGAAAAGGTATCGCTTTATGAACAACTAGCTCATTGATAATATCTTGGTTTAAGTTCTCAACGTTTTCTTTAATATGGTCAAGAATTTCAGAAGGAACAGTGTCTGCGTTGTCTAAGACTTCGCGGAAAGCATAAATAGTAGCGATTTCGCGCATTATGGTATGCCGATTTAAACCTAAATCCTGAGAAAGAATTTGACCTAATCTCCTTTCACTATTATCTGGTTCTTGTTCTAGTATAACGAGAGCGTTCTGTAACTGATCGCTAGTTATTACACCTTTTTTTACAAGAATATCACCAATATGTCTTCGAATATTTATTTTACCCATTAGGCTTTATAACAGCTGATTCAGATGAAACTATAGTAATACCAACTAAGGCAATCATTATAAACAAATTAACAAAAAGACTGATAGTATCAATAACTGATTGCATTTTATATGTAGTTTGAACTTCATAATATTCAGCGAGCTGGCGAGCATTTTCACGAAGAGAGCCCGACTCAGCACCAAGTCTAAATCTACTGATGGCTGTTCTAGTAAAAACACCAGTTTCTTCCATCGACTCTATTAAACCTGCTCCATCTTTCAACATTCGTTTAATGGCAATTTCTTTAATTTGCTTTTCCATATAAGAATTTCGACAAGCTTCACTCGCCACTTTAATAACTTCGATGTTTTGCCCAGAGCCACTGTATAGTGTGTAAAATACTCTAGCAAAAATCTCGATACTTGTTTTATGTAAAAGATCTCCAATTACGGGGATTTTTATCATCAACCTATCAATAACAAGCTTTCCTTTCTTAGTTCTTGAAAAGTAAATAAGTCCAAAAACAGGCATCAAAAAACTCATTAAGAGCAAGATCCAATTATCTGATAACCAGTAACTTAGTTCAAGAGTCGTAGCCGTCATAGGCGGCAAAGTGATACCCATATCAACAAAAAGCTCTGCTGTTGAAGGGAAAATATAGCCTACATAAAAAAGAACAACCCCAGTAACAGCTATAACTGTAACAGCCGGCATCATTAAAGAACGTTTCATATTCTTCTTAAACTCCGCATCCCTCTCTAAAAACTTTGCAGTACTCTCGAATACCAGAGCCATATTACCCGAAGTAGAAGCAACACTTAACATATAAGCTGCAAATTTTCCAAATATAGCTTCATGTTTACCGTAAACTTCGCCACCTTCCTTACCGTCTTTTAAATCTTTCTGGATAGTTCTAATAACATCCTTCATCCTCTTATTGCCAGTATCCTCGAAGAGCAAGTTTAGAATCTCGTCATAGGTAAGACCTTGCTTCAATAAATCTGCAGAAAGGCTAATAAAGGTTACTACCTCTGTATGTGGAACTCCTCCCTTCATTTCGAAGAGATTTTTATTAATACTTACAACTTTATAGCCTAGCTTTATTAAGGCTTTTTCTACTTCCTCTTTGTTGTAAGCTTCCTGTTCTCCCGTTAATGCTGGTTTTCCTTGTTTTTTTACCTTATAGCTAAAAACTGCTTTTTTTTCAATCGATTGAACATTAAGCCCGTTGGTTTTTGATAGCCGGTCTACTTTTTCTTGTGCGTCTTTTTTGTTTTCAGCTTCAAACTCTTTCTGGATTACTCGCCCGGTATTGGAGACTGCTTTTAATCTAAACTGTGCCATTAATGCGTATAATTAAGAGTTAATTCCAGGATAAACCATTTTTTGTAACTGTAGCTGAGATAGTATCTAACCTATCTCTTGTAATTGCAGACATTGTAAAGGATGTTAAACTAGCATCTAATATAAAGTAGTATCCGTTGTAACCCAAGGTGTCTATACCAATATCTTTATAGCCAATATTTGTGAAGTCTCCGCCACCGCCTCCAAGGGCAGTTGATCTGAAATAATAAGACTGAGCATTAGATGCTCCATAAAGCATTTCCTGCCTGATGGCGTCCTTGTTAGACTCATTGTTCATTTCTCTAAAGATAGTAACTGCTACAACTACAGATATTCCAACAACAAGTGTAACTAAAATAACTAAGAGTAATTCTTTATTTGCCATAAAATATTGGGTATAAAAAAAGCCCCATAAAGGGGCTTTTTTATGATAATACTAAAACTAAATTAGTTATTAGCTGTCCAAGTAATTCCATTAGGAGTAATTGAAGCCGCTAATGCTACTTCGTCAGTAGCCAATCCAGAAGTAAGACTCATAGGACCGTCTGCTCTAGAAGAAGGAATTGCAGTAACAGTAATTGTTGTATCTGTTCCAGCAATAGTGTAATGACCATTGCTATTGAAAGCAGTTAAGCCATCACCAGCGATACCATCAGTTGGAAATGCAACTTGATTGAAAGTAATACCATTAAAGCTATTACCACCACCACCAAGCATAGCTGGTTTCATGTAATAACCTTGTGCTGATGCTGCTAAAGAAACAACGTCGTTACGAACCATATCTACGTTAGAAGAATCAGATGCACTTGAAAAAGTGTTGATTGCTACTACAGTTGCGATTCCTACGATGATTGTTACTAGAATTACGAGAAGTAATTGTTGTTGACCCATGATGAGCTCCTATTAATTGTTATTTATTTGTTTTTTGATTTATTGATACAAAATTCTTAAAAGTTGAGCTAAAATAAAAGTTAGAATTAATTTAACTTATATAGTTGCTTTAGCACAAGAGTAATCTTCTTTCTAATAATTACACAATTATTTTTACTATTAATAATTAGTGAGCATGTAATAGTTAGTTAATACAAAAAGTATTATCGGCTAGATTGTTTTTTTCTAAAATGAAGTTTGTACATTCATTTTGGCTATTTTCTATTCTCTATATGCAGAAAAATAAATCAGAATCTTTCTTTGTTATCTTCTCTTTGTGGTTACTTGTGTTCTCAGCAAGCTGCCAAATAATGATTATAGCCCCCATCCTTCCAGAAATTGGTAGAACTCTTGATACACCCACACAACTTCTAGGGTCTTTAATCACAATTTATGCTGTTATGGTGGGTATCTTTGCACTTATAATGGGGCCATTGTCTGATAAAATTGGGCGGCGTAAGGTGCTTATTATGGGCAGTGGTTCTATGGCATTTTTCCTTTTTTGTCACGCTTTTATTTTTGATTTTTATAGTTTTTTAACTGTGCGGGCTTTAGCTGGAATTGCTGGCGGTATACTTAGCGGATCTGCCGTTGCTTATGTGGGAGATTATTTTCCTTATGAAAAACGAGGCTGGGCTAACGGTTGGGTAATGAGTGGCATTGCAGTTGGCCAAATACTTGGAATACCTATAGGTACTTTTTTAACCGAAGCTTTTCATTTTAAAACCCCATTTATAGTTTTTGGGGTAATCATGTCTCTTACTTTTTTAGTCATACTTATAAAAGTTCCACAACCAAACGTTGAACTTCATTCAAATAAGCTTACTATTCTCTCCTCATTGTCAAAGTATATCGAGCTACTGAAAAGGCCGGATGTGGCTTATGTTGCTTTTTCCTATTTGCTTATGTTTTTGAGTTTATCCGTTTTTATAATCTACCTTCCCACTTGGTTACAAGACTCGTTTAACACATCATTAACGTCCATTGGATATATTTTTGCCGCAGGTGGACTCGCAAACGTCATTGCAGGTCCACTATCTGGATGGTTATCCGATAAAGTTGGTAGAAAGAATATGATTGTAACCTCCTGTCTGGGTTTATCTCTATTAATGTACTTTACTACCTTTTTTGTGACTAGAGTTGAACTTGCTTTTTTACTTTTTCCAATGGCTATGGTTTTAATAGCAATGCGAATTAGTCCCTTTCAAGCCTTGTCCTCGGAATTGGTTAAATCTAATAATAGAGGTACACTTATGAGTTTACTAGTAGCGATTGGTCAAGTTGGATATGGCGTTGGTGGAAGTATTGCGGGTCCCCTTTATTCATCATATGGCTATAGAAGTAACACTTATTTTGGAGCTTTAGCCATTTTATTAATGGCATTTATTGTTTGGAAGTTTGTTCCTGAACCTAAATTAGTTAAAAGTCCTATTCTTGTTAAAACGCCTTAATATCCTTTAAGAAGCTGCATTATATCCGATAATGAAAATAATTTTACTGTACATTAATTAAATCTGTAACTTAGTATTCGATTTCATATCTCTTTAAGAAAAAAACATGAAAAGAATTTACCAGCCTCTATTTATCCTTTTTGTAACAGTATTTGCATTATCATCTTGCAAAAGTACTAATTCAGAAACTTCCGTTTCAATTTCTGGAACAGTAATTAGTCAATCTACAGGAAAAGCTTTGTACCAAGCAGTAGTTGAGATTATATCTCCTATTGAGCTCAATGCAACTGCAATAACAGATTCCTCTGGTGCTTTTAGTTTTAATGGTATTGAGATTGAACAAACTACTGACATTGTAATAGAAGCAAAAAAAACAGGATTTGATAGAGTCTCAATTACGGTAGTCGCGTCTAAAGGGCTTGAAGTTACGTTAGATAATCCACTAGTTCTTATACCAGAAGATGACGACTCTGATATTGACGACGACGGTGAAGGAGTACAAGGTTCTTCAGCTGGCCCAGCAGCTATTATTTTAACTAGTATTCCTAAACAGTCTATTAATATTGCAGAAACAGGTGATGAAATAAGTAGTGCATTTACTTTCCAGGTTCAAGATTCAGCAGGAAGATCACTCACAACTTCTAACTCTGTTATCGTTAATTTTGAAATTATTTCAGGTCCAGGTGGCGGAGAGGCTGTAACCCCATCAACTATAGAAACAAATACGGATGGAAAAGTAACCACATCACTTTTTAGTGGGAATAGAGCTGGGCCTGTTAAAATTCAAGCAAGTATCACGAGATCGGATATTGGATTAACAATAAAATCTACACCTGTATTAATTGCCATTCATGGCGGGTTTCCAGATCAAGAGCATTTCAGCCTAACCTTAGACAAAAGAAATATTGAAGGTTATAACTTCAATAACGTAAGAAATACGGTTACTGTAATTGTGGGCGACGAATTTAGCAACCCTGTGAAACCAGGAACTGTGGTTTACTTTAATACTACAGGAGGAACCATACAAGGTTCAAAAGAAACAGATGCCGATGGCGTAGCAACTGTTCAATTAATAACTGCAAAACCTAGGCCGAGTGAAACTATTGCAGGTAGTGGTGGTAGACCTGGATATGGCTATGTTATTGCGAGTACAATTGGCAAATCGAACCAAACTGTTTCAGATAGTACCGTAGTACTGTTCTCAGGCTTACCACAAACACCAACTGTTACACCTAGTACTTTTAATATTGCACCAAATGGTGGCGTTTCATTTAACTATGAAGTTACTGACCAATTTGGTAATCCTTTAGCAGCAGGAACTAAGTTCAAAGTAGAAGTTGGTGAAGGTTTAGCCGCCTCAGGAGATGTTGATTTTACATTGGGAGATAACCTTTTCCCTGGCGTTGGCTCGACACAATTTTCATTTTCAGTATCCGATATTGATGATGAAAATGATGATCCAGGCGAAACAACTGTTAAAATTTCTGTAACAACCCCGAAAAACCAATCCTCTTCTATTACTCTAAGTGGTACTAGAGCAAAAGTAAAATAGTTTTTCTACAATCGGCTAACTTGCAATTCATTTTTCACACAGCCTTTACTGATTATAATTAGTAAAGGCTGTATTTTGTTTAAATTATCACCGGTCTATGTTACATAGATAAACAGTTAGCTGAACTTCCCTTCTTACGATCTTTTATAATCTATGGAATTCCGAAATATAGAACCTTCAACAGCCACCAAAATTTGGCAAGATATAAAAGCTGGCCTTTCCGGAACTGAAAAGGATTTTACTACTGGAAGTATCAAACGTGCCATTCTTGTACTTTCTATTCCTCTAGTACTCGAGATGTTCATGGAATCAATCTTTGCGGTGATTGATATCTTTTTTGTATCAAAACTAGGTGCTGAAGCTGTAGCAACAGTTGGAATTACTGAATCTTTACTCACCTTAATCTACTCCATCGCAATAGGTTTTGCAATGGCTACAACTGCATTAGTTGCACGAAGAACTGGTGAAAAGAAACTCGACAAAGCATCTGTAACAGCTGTTCAAGCCATAATCGTAGCAGTACTTACATCGGTCCCGATCGCTATCTTAGGAGGTCTATATGGAGCTGAGCTTTTAGGTTTAATGGGTGCTACTGGAGAAATCGTTTCTAAGTATTCGATTTACACCACTATTATGTTTAGTACCAATGTGGTAATTATGCTTCTATTTGTAATTAACGCAGTTTTTCGAGGTTCTGGAGATGCAGCACTGTCAATGAAAACACTTCTAATTGCAAATGCTTTAAATATCGTACTAGACCCACTTCTCATTTTTGGTATTTGGATTTTTCCTGAAATGGGAATAGCTGGTGCGGCAGTTGCAACTTCAATTGGCCGTGGAGTTGGGGTATGTTATCAACTTTATAAACTCTCAGGGCATAACACTAGAATTAAGATCTCAAAAGAACACGTAAAGGCGAGATGGGATATCATGTGGAAACTGGTTCGAGTTTCATTGGGTGGTATAGGACAATTTATTATTTCAACTGGTAGTTGGATTGGATTAGTTCGAATTATTGCTGAATTTGGTAGCGTTGCTTTAGCTGCATATACCATTGCAATTAGGATACTAATATTCACTATTCTTCCTTCTTGGGGAATGAGCAATGCGGCTGCAACTTTAGTTGGACAAAACCTAGGTGCTGGATTACCCGACCGTGCTGAGAAATCCACTTGGATTTCTGCAGGCATAAACATGGTTTTTCTAGGGTTTGTAGGAGTTTTGAATATTCTATTCAGCGAAAGTTTGATTGGCTTTTTTACAACCGACCTAGAAATTATAGCAATTGGAGCAAAATGTTTACGCATTATGAGCTATGGTTATATTGCGTATGCTTTCGGCATGGTAATCATTCAAGCTTTTAATGGTGCTGGCGACACCTTCACCCCCACCATGATTAATCTATTTATTTTTTGGATTCTTGAAATTCCGCTCGCATATTTCTTAGCTTTTAAAATGGGAATGAATGAAGAAGGAGTGTTCTACTCCATTGTTATTTCAGAAACCATGCTAGGAGTAGTTGGGTTTATATTATTCAGAAAAGGGAATTGGAAAAAAACGATCGTATAAAAATGAAATTATCTATCACCGTTGATAAATCAGGCCGGAGAGGCAAACAAGTTACCGTTATAAAAAACATACAACACAATCCTCAGGTTATAGAAAACCTTGCTAAAAAGCTAAAACAGCAGTTGGGAACTGGAGGAACGGTAAAAGGAAAGAGTATTGAGATTCAAGGGGATCATCTAAATAAAATAAAAGCCCTCCTTGAAAAAGAGGGCTTTACATTCTAATATTAAGAAAGTAATTCTTTTAAAGTGATACTTTACTTTCTTGACGTGGGTCTAAATCATATAACGAGGAGGCCGTAGCTTGAACTGTTTTATACCATTCGTTTCCGAATTTGTCATTAATGGTATAGTAATCTGAAAAGTCAGGACGCTTCAAGTTCATCTTCCATTCTTGAGTTTTAGATTTAAAAGAAGGATCGATATGAAGTAACTCATGATAAATTACCATCTCTTTGGTATCATTATCAAGCATATCCCACAGCTCGCCAGAAACTTCTATCAAGTAATCGTTTCCCGAGTAGTATTTCACTTCCCGAGTCGCTTTCATACACTTAGCTGCTTTCTGTTTTGATATATTGGGATACACTAAAAAATATCCAATTTCCGCGGGGCCGAACTCAAGTTTATTATTTGCTATTACTTTTTTTGCAATAGTCTCAATTTCTGGAGATTCCATTAACTGCTTCTCTGATGAAGTCACTTCTGATGGAACCAGAATGTCATTTTCATTCATGTAAAATATGCTCTTTTTATTTTTTGGGGATTACTACTGATGTTGCAACTATAGAGTATTCTTTTTGCTCTCCAACAATATCATCTGGATTTTGTCCTGCATCTTCAGCGTAATGTTTAGCTTTTTCTTCAGTCAAAGTCTTTTCATTAAAAACTCCAACAATGGTAACGTCTTTACCTTGAGAGTCGGTTGGTACAAAGAAACTATAGTCGATAAATGTAATTCTTGCAGATTGGTCACCACTATTTGCTACAAAAAAACAACCTTTTTTAGAACAAACTTCAGTTACATTAGCGGTAACTATTACTACTTTATCTTGATGATTACCACTTTCTGCAATAATATCTTTAAGTGGCTTTGGAGTATCTTTAGATAGAATCTTAGAACCAAAAACTTCATACTGCGCTGTTACTTCAACAGGTTCCGAAAGCCGTAATACTTCTTTATTGTCGCTTTCCTGGGCTACGCTTATTGTAGAAATAAATAGCACGATTAATAGGGTAAGTGTATACTTCATAACAAATGATTTAGGTTTGATAAACAAAAGGTTCAATTCTTCTAAAAATACAAAGAACAATCACAATTATTCATTTAATTCTTAATTTCTTTTCATTTATATATCCAGTTTATGTTGTTTTAAGTAGATGAAGTGTTTACCATCAAAACAACTTAATTATATTTATGAAGAGTATCGGCGCTGTTTTATTAGGATTCATTCTAAGCCTTTTTATCGAGGGCTTTTCTAGAATCATCATATCTTTCTTTTTTACTATCGATTTCTCTTTCTTTGGGATGTCCTCTGTTCCTGGAGCATCTTGGGTCTTAGTTGTTTACGTTATCTCTATCATTTCATCTTGGTTTGGTTGCATGATGACAATGACTGTTGCGGGTTATGCTCCACGTTATCACCTACTCGCTTTTCTAAGTCTAACCTTGTTATGGAGTGCTTTTGAAATAGTATCGTCTCTAACTATGATACCATACTGGTATTTATTCACATTTCCTTTTACTTCAATCGTTGGCATCTTACTGGCTGACTATACCTACAAATTAAATCAAAATGCGATACATAACTCTTAGTATTCTTCTAATTATCATAGGCTGTTCAAAACCTCAAATTTTTACTGTTAATGAGTTAGAAACACCAAACAAGGCTAATGCTTCTTTACCGAATCTTTTTACCGACAATACAGGAACGGTTTTCATGAGTTGGGTAGAAACACTCGAGGAAACATCAACCCTATATTATTCATTTTTAAAGGATACGGCTTGGAGCGAAGCAATTCCTATTCAAAGTTCTGATTCTTGGTTTGTAAATTGGGCCGACTTCCCTTCTATAATTGCTCAAAACGGTAAAGCAATGGCAACACATTGGCTACAAAAAAAGCCAGGGAGCAGGTATTCATATGATGTCAATATTTCAACAGCATCACAAAATTGGGCCGGTATACTTACCCCTCATAATGACAATACTGCTAGTGAACATGGTTTCGTAAGCATGGTTCCTATAAGCGATTCAACTTTTATGGCGGTTTGGTTAGATGGAAGAAAAACTGTTGGCCAATCGCACGGAACTGCATCCGATTTAAACTCTGCAATGACTTTGCGTTCAGCAATAATCTCAGACCATTTAGAATTATTATCTGAATATGAAATAGATGCTAGTGTTTGCGACTGCTGTGGCACATCTTCTGTACAAACAGAAGATGGACTGATAACAGTATATAGAAATCGTACAGAAGACGAAATACGAGACATCTATACTTCCAAATTTAAAAATGGTAATTGGTCTTCACCTAAACCTGTTCATAACGATAATTGGGAAATAGCAGCATGTCCTGTTAATGGCCCTTCGGTTGCAGCAAATTTAAATACAGTTGCTATTACTTGGTTTACAGCAGCTAATGACTCTGCAAAAGTTAAATTGAGTTTTTCTAATGATTATGCCGAAAACTTTGGACCCGCCTTTCAAGTAGATGATATAGATGCTTTAGGTCGAGTAGATATTGCCCTTTTAGACGATAAAACAGCAGTTGTTACTTGGGTAGAACGTTCTTCTGAAGATGCGTCTAAAGCACTTTACAAGCTAAAGCAGATAGATCAAAAAGGAAATGTACTACAAACTCAAGTAATCGCCGAAATCTCTTCTGCTAGAACAAGTGGATTTCCACAACTAACAAAAAATGAGAATCAACTTATCGCTGCGTGGACCCATATTAATGAAAATGGATCCAAGCAAATAAAAACAGCTATTATTCTATAATTGGGAAAGTAGAAATCCCCATTAATTCGGCAATTTTTCTTCCCACGTCAGTATTTTCTTGCCAGCCTGAGAATTTCACAGCATGTGGCCCATAAGCCATAGTTGCAATTGGTACACCTGTATGATGAGTAGTTGTCCAAAAGATTTCCATTTCTTTAGAATCAGATTTAGAGTTTTGCAACGTCATCCCACCCGTTTCGTGATCAGCAGTTAATACTACTAAGGTTTCACCGTCCTTTTCAGCAAAATCTAATGCACTTTTAACTGCTGCGTCAAAATCTCTCATTTCTCTTATAACATACTCACTATCATTTTCATGTCCACCCCAATCAATTTGGCTACCTTCAACCATTAAGAAGAATCCTTTTTCATTGGTGCTTAAATTAGCCAATGCTTTATCAGTCATTTGAGCCAAAGTCGGAGTTCTATCCTTCCCCATCGATGAAAACAAACCCAATAGTTTCTCACTTTTGTTATTGGCCATATCTTCTGCATTATCTACAAATTCATATCCTATAGATGCAAATTCATCAATCAAGTTACGATCATCTTTTCTTGAACTTCCTTCTGCAGATTGGGGAATAAAATATTGGTATCCACCACCTAAAAGTACCTCAACACCAGCATCTAGATACTGAGCTGCAATAACGTCTTGCATGCTTCTAGACTTAACATGTGATGCGAAACTAGCCGGAGTAGCATGAGTTATAGTTGAAGTTGCAATGAGCCCAGTACTTAATCCCATTTCTTCAGCAAATTCCAACAGAGTTTTGCAACTTCTTCCGTCTGGTAAGTAAGCAATCATCCCGTTATCAGTTTTTTCGCCACAAGAATAAGCGGTAGCACCTGCAGCAGAATCAGTAACTAAACTATTTGCCGATTTCGTTCTTGTAATGCCCGTTATAGGCATTTTTTGAATATTTAGGTACCCATCAGCCCCGACAATTGCATATTGGCCGGAAGTAATTTGAGCAATTCCCGTACCATCAGCTATAAGTAAGATTACATTTTTGATTTTCTTATCTGCAACTAATGGCAACTTATTTTGTAAAGTTGATTCAGTTGTAGCTACACCAAATGTTTCTGTATTAACTTTTTCAACAACTTTCTGGCAATTTGAACCAAGTAAAACAGTGAGTAAAAGAAGGCTTATTTTTTTCATTATCGAATGTGTTTAAGTTCCTTAAAGGTGATGATTATAGATTATAAAAAAATTAACTAATCGTTACCAAATCGTGGAATAAAGCTTTTGATGATTCCCCAAAACCCTTTTGCAGGTTTGCGAATATTCTTATTTCTCTTAGTTGCTTTTTCAATTCTGTCTGGTTTAATCGTTGGCTCTTTTTTCTTAATCTCGATTTTCTTCTTCTTAACCTGAATTTCTTTTTTCTTAGGTACTTTTTTAGTTACAACAGGCTTAGAAGCTTTTTTAGGCTTTTCAACAGCTTCCTTTTTTTCCTCAACTACAGCAACAGGCTCAGGCTTATTCTTTAGCTTTATAACCACCCTACCTTCAGCGTTAGTAGAAATCGATACATCCTCTTTCTCAACATTAATGGGTGTTAATGTTTTAGGGTCTCTTTTCTCCGCTTTTGGCTTAACTACTTGAGGCTCTTTACTAACAGGAAGTTCTTCATCTTGCTCTAGAATAACCAAGCTTTTCCCTACCTTATTCTTTATAGGATCGAAGTATTTTTGATCAGCTTTGCTCACTAAAGTAATCGCGATTCCTTCTTTATCGTAGCGGCCTGTTCTACCTACTCTGTGAATGTAATCTTCCACAGCTTTAGGAACATCGTAATTGATGATAAGCGAAACGTTATCAATATCTATTCCGCGCGCAAGTACATCGGTTGCTACAATAACAGGAACAGCTCCGTTTTTAAAATCGCGTAGAGATTTTGTTCTCTCATCTTGGCTTCTATCTCCATGAATACTTCCAGCTTTAATTCCTTTTTTATTCAATAGGCGTTCAAGCTCGTTAGTACCCTTTTTGGTAGCTGAAAATACAATACAAGAACTCCATTCTATTTCATCTAGCAGTTGTTGTACCAATTCCATTTTTTTACGTGGAGGTACGAAATACGCACGTTGATCTACTCTTTTTGAAGTGGTAGATACTTCGATTTGTACTTTTAGAGGGTCTTTCATCACGCTATTCATAAGTTTCTGCAACTCCTTAGGCATAGTAGCAGAAAACAACATTGTTTGGCGTTCTTTAGGTAGTTTGTCGATGATTTTATTTACATCAGGTAAGAAACCCATGTCCAACATTCTATCAGCTTCATCTAAAACTAAAAACTTGATGTTGCTAAAATCTACATCTAAAACTTTTATTTGATCGATAAGTCGACCTGGCGTAGCTACAATAATATCTACCCCTGCTCTAATAGCATTAGCTTGGCGAGTAAAATCCTCCCCACCAATAACAATTGCAGATGAAATACCAGTATGATAACCTAAAGCAAAGATCTGTTCGTCTATCTGTTGTGCTAATTCTCTAGTAGGCGATAAAATTAACGCTTTTGTTCCCTTCGATGGATTTCTGAGAATCTTTTCTAATATCGGGATTACAAATGCTCCCGTTTTTCCGGTGCCTGTTTGGGCAGCACCCAATATGTCTTTTCCTTCTAGTGCAAATGGAATACTCTGTTCTTGAATCGGTGTAGGCTCTGTATAACCAACATCTTTCAATCCTAATCTTAGCGACTCATTGAGTTCAATATCATTAAATGTCAAAGTGCTTTTATCCTTTTCTTTATTAATTAGATGTAAATATACATAGAATGCATGAATTTATATTCCACTTTGGTAGTATTTACCCTATTTTTAGAAAGTTTTGAATAAAAAATCACTAATTAATCTTATGAAATTGAAAAATTATTCTCTTTTTGCAGCTCTATTCTTAGTTACGGCTACAATAGCTTGCAACAACCAAACATCAGACTATTCAACCGCTCCTGCAGTTAAACTTGAAAATAACATTGATAGTGTTAGTTTTTCATTAGGTTATCAAAATGCACAGTTTCTAACTAATGAAGGTGCTACCGATTTTAACTACGAGCAATATCTTTCTGGTTTTATTAATGGAATGAACAAAAATGAAACTTTAACAGAATCTGAAAGAAATGAATCTATTAATACTTACCGCGCGGAATTGGCAACAGTATTAATGGACAAAAACATGAAAGAAGGCAAAGATTTTTTAGCTGCTAATAAAGCTAAGGATGGTATTATTGAAACTGCTTCTGGATTGCAATACAAAGTTCTTGAAGAAGGTTCTGGTAAATCTCCAAAAGCTGAAGATGAAGTTGAAGTGAACTACGAAGGTTCATTAATAGACGGCCGAGTTTTTGACAGCTCTTACGAACGTGGAGAGTCTATCTCTTTTCCTTTGAACCGTGTTATTAGAGGTTGGACTGAAGGCGTACAATTAATGAAAGAAGGCGCTACTTACGAGTTCTACATTCCTGCTGAATTAGCTTACGGCCCAAATGCGCCAAGAGGTAGTATTATTGGGCCAAACTCAACTCTAATCTTTAAAGTTGAACTTATCAAAGTTAAGTAAACTTAAAGTGACAGATTTTAAAGCCCTATATTTATATAGGGCTTTTTTTTGGGCTAAAGTTATTTTAGTAATGTCATTTTAATGGTTTTTGCATCATCCGCAAGCTGTAATCGAGCATAATATATTCCACTAGAAAGGTTACCAGCGTTCCAAACTACTTGTTTCTCCCCTGCTGTTTCTGCCGAATTAACTAACCTCGCTACTTCTTGTCCCGTTATTGAATAAACTGATAAACGTACAAATTCATTAGATTTTAATGTGTAGCTAATGGTTGTAGTTGGGTTGAATGGGTTTGGATAATTTTGGGCTAAGTTAAAGTTTATTGGAAATTCTTCGGAGCTAATGCTACTAGCAATCTTATTGGGTTTTACAACAAGCTTAAATCGTTTCTGGTCTTGTTTCTGAGCCTTTTGATTAATTTCAATTAGTTCAATGCTGGGTATCGAATTATTAGTTTTCTTATAACTAGTCTCAGTTAAAAATCTATACTTTGATTGTTCTCGTAAAGAAATAACTTCATTTGTAAAATTGTCGGTTAAATAAATAGACCAATCATTAGGTAGGTTCTCAGTCATAGTCCATTTTAATTCTAATTCATCATCAACATTCACAGATTCTAGATAAAGTGGAATTTCTAAATCGCTACCCAAATTATTTGAATATGAACTCACTGCTTTAACCCTCGTGTCTTCAACACAACCGAGAATCGCGTATTGGCTTGCTGATGGTAGTAATTTGGAAGCATCATATCTATCCCATCCT
Source organism: Balneola sp. (assembly GCA_048267905.1). GTDB lineage: Bacteria > Bacteroidota > Rhodothermia > Balneolales > Balneolaceae > Balneola. Next base: position 543,721 of record JBLWWM010000001.1, on the reverse strand, counting down.
AAATCAGCATTCTGTTTAAAAGAAACGATACACCCTTTATCCAAAGATTTGTCAGATTGTAGGTTTAGCTGAATTTCATATTCAGGAGAATATTCTTTTGAAAAGGAACTTACCGTAGCTGCAGCCTGGGTTTTACCTGCAAGTGGAAATGTGAGCTGAGTTGAAGTATTTGAAGCGCTAGACTCTACCCAAAAAGCTTGCCAAGGCAATAACGTAGTAGATGACAACGCTTGAGTATAATACAATCCATCTTCAAGAAAATGTACATTCTCTTGAATTGAATTATTTGTGGTAATCAAACTTCCGTCGAAATTGCTTTGAAATGGGTTTCCAACTAATGTAAAATATGTAGGTCCATATAAATTCGTAGCATTTAGACTCACAATTACATTTGAAGTAGGCTCATCTTCCTCTTCTAAATCAATAACAATTGGCAACTCTTTACTTCCATTTGAAGCATTGTCAAAAAAGTAAACCAACATCCCCAAACCATTTTCTAAAGTGGTGTTCAAACTTGCAGGAGTCTGATATAAGCCTGAGTTATTAAACGTAAATACATTTGGTGTAGATCCATTACCAACACCTTGAATAGCCATATTATCAGAAATCATAGATAAGTTTGCGCTATTTGCTGGAATAGTTAAAAGTCGCCAACCAGCCTCGCCTGTTATCAATACCTCGGGCCTTGATGAAGACTCTATCCCTTTACTATAGCCAGGTGTTGCAACATATTTTGCGTTTGCATTCGCCGAGGTAACATCGAAAACTACCCAATTTCCTGAAGCAACAGTATCTCCATTACTAGAAATTGATTGCTGTCCAAAACTTCCGTTATTTGGTAGCTCACTACTTAAGCGATATGCTACTTGGTTCTTAGCAAAGTCGCTGGCGTTGCCAATATTATCAATTCCAAAAGAATCAACAGTATCAGCTACACCTGAAACAGTACGTACAAGTAGATATTTTTCATTTCCATTATGATTTACTGCACTTGTACTCTGGTCAACTATTCCTTCACCAAATATGGTCTGAACTCCATTAGTCGAATTATCATCTCCAATAACAAAATACTTTTTTGCCTCAATACTTCCGGTTAGAGAAATTGAGATGAATGAAGTATTAGAATTAGAATAGCGTCTCAATTCCCAATTGTTTGTAGTAAAATCTATAGTATTATCAGTGGTATTGAATAACTCTAAATATTTTACAGTTCCGCCATTCGCTTCGTAAACTTCAGAAATATACACTTCCGGGAGATCCGAATTAGGTGGCGAGATAACATCTCCTTCATAGAAAAATGATCTTCGGACTAACGATGTATCGTGTATAAACGGATTACGATTTCCTTGAAAAGTTTCAATAGCTAAACTTCTGTCCAATTCGGCTGCATCTACAGGATCCTGTTTATGCCATTGATAAAGGGTTTCCTTCATCCCATCGAAAAATGCCTGATTATCATACTCATCATTTTCTATGTGTGTATTCGTTTGATATAAGGTCCAAAAATAAAACATCGAACGAGCGGCATTTCCTTTGTGGGATTCTCGAGGCTCAAAAGAACTATTGTAATACTCGCTGTATTCGTCAATGTTCGAAGTTGGGATTGTTTCTAGTTTAGATCCATTTTTCCAATACCACCAAGATGTGGTTAGATTATCATCAATTTCTGCAAAAGGGTTGTTATTACGTGAAGAATTAGCCGAACTCCAAACTGGATATAAATGATGAATATCTCCTCTCATAGGTTCGTTTTCATTATAAAAACTCTGAGGCCACGAATGCTCAGTATTAAAGCTTAAAGCACCATTGCTAGGCGTTCTTGTTCCATCTGCCTTAGCTCGCAAACCAGTATATACACCAGTGAGACTATCGGTATCATCTACATCTAAGGTTTGATACATATAATCCCTAGCAGGATCATAGTTTTTAGGGTTTGAGGGATAATAATTATTCCTCAAATATTCTATTAATAAAGAATCATGTAATTGCGGTGCAATTGTGTCGGTCTGCGCCCAAGCATTCCCAGTAATTAAACAGAGAAATAAAAGAGCAAGTAAATTTTTTGCCATACAAGTTTGCCTGTAGAAAATTCCAACGTCCTTCTTTATTTAAAAATACAAGCTATGTAGTAATGATTTTCGTTAAGATTAATAGAATTACTAAAGTTAACGTTAAAATTAACTTAAAAATGATTGACAAATATCTCTTTTATCTAATAATATTAGATATATACTTTTATTTATCTACTAGTATGGCTTTACTATTTAATCGTTACTAGTATGGGTTTAGCACTGAGCGTAACAATATGATTAATTCCCTACTCTCAAACGCCCTGCTTTATGTTTAAATTTGTTCAATTAGAAAAACGCTTCCATCAAAGCATAAAGGTTAGCATATCAACTACATACTAAGGTTTATGAAAAAAAGTGCTTTTTGGGGTTTACTTTATTTGTTAAAAGGAATAGAATAGGACTGATGAAAGTAGACCAAAAACATATCGCCCCGTCTTATAGAAATACTCTTATTACGAGCATTTCAGGGATTATTATTACAATTACCACTATTACCCCTTAGGGGGTATATATGAACATATCACAATGTGGGATTATCCCAATAATAGGTTTACATCAACTTACAAACTCACTCTATTTATAAATGATTGTTCTTAAATTCGGGGGCACATCCGTTGCCACAGCTGATAGTCTAAAAAAAGTTCGCGACATACTTTTCGATAAATCCAAAACATCACAACTTTTTGTAGTTGTTTCTGCATTAGGTGGCGTAACAAATAAACTCATTGAATGTGCTAAAACTGCGGAAGCAGGTAATGCAGATTATGAATCTATTTTTGCTGAAATTGAACACCGCCACCTTGCACTTTGTAATGCTTTACTTCCGGTTGCAAATAGAAACGATACATTGACGAAAGTTAAGATTCTACTTAACGATTTAGAAGATATATTTAGAGGTGTTTTTCTTATCAAAGAACTCTCACTTCGCTCTTCGGATCATATTTTAAGTTATGGTGAAATTCTTTCCTCTACCATCATTCACAACTATTTAAAAAGCGAAGGTCTTGATGTTTCCTATTATGACACACATTCACTTATAAAGACTGATGACCAATTTGGTAACGCTACCGTAGATAAGAAACTTACTTATTCTAACCTATCTGAAGCAGCAAAATATTCAGCTCGTGTTTCTGTTTCGGCGGGGTTTGTAGCTTCTTCTAAGAAAGGAAATTACACAACCACATTAGGAAGAGGTGGGTCCGATTATACCGCTGCACTTATTGCATCAGCACTTGAGGCAGATGGTTTAGAAATATGGACAGATGTTAGTGGAATGATGACTGCAAATCCACGCTTAGTGCCTTTAGCTCATCCTATAGAGACTATAACTTACGAAGAAGCAATGGAGCTTTCACATTTCGGAGCAAAAGTTATTTACCCTCCTACTATTCAACCTGCATTGGACAAAGAGATCCCGATTTATGTCAAGAACACCTTTGCACCAACTGACGCAGGTACTACCATTTCTAACAATGACATCGATTCATCAGTTATCGTAAAAGGTATTTCTAGCATTGATGAAGTAGCACTTTGTACACTTTCTGGAAGTGGAATGATTGCCGTTCCCAACTTTTCATATCGACTGTTTAGAGCATTAAGCCAAAACGATGTAAACGTAATTATGATTACTCAAGCATCTTCAGAGCACACCATTACAGTAGCCATTTCGCTAGTTGATGCAGAAAGAGCAAAACAAGCTATCGAAGAAGAATTTTCATATGAAATTGAAAATCGGAAAGTAAACCCACTTTTTGTTGAAACTAACCTTTCTATTGTAGCTCTAGTTGGCTCTAGAATGAAACGCCAAGTGGGAATAAGTGCTAAGTTGTTCGAAACACTAAGTTATAATGGTGTAAATGTTCGTGCTATCGCCCAGGGCTCTACGGAGTTGAATATTTCAGTAGTAATCGACAAAAAGAACCTTAAAAAAGGTCTTAATAGTATTCATGAAAGCTTTTTCTTGTCAGATTTGAAGAAAGTCAATCTATTTATGGTTGGATCTGGTAATGTTGGCCAGGTATTTCTAAATCAAGTAAAAGCTCAACAAGAGTACTTAGCAAAACATCATCATTTAGATTTAATTGTAGCTGGACTATCAAACTCGCGCAAAATGCTTTTTAAAGAAGAGGGCATACAATTAGATACTTGGAAAGATGAACTCAATAATTCTGATTTAACCATGACTTTGGAAGGATTTATTGAGCAGATGAAAGAGCTTAACTTGAGAAATACAGTCTTTATAGATTGTACTGCAAGCGATGCCATCCCTCCTTTCTACGAGCAAATTTTGATGGAAAGCATCTCCATTGTTACACCAAATAAAATTGCCTGTTCATCATCGCAAGAGAATTACGAGAATTTGATTCAAAAAGCTAAGCGCTACAAATCACGTTTTCTATTCGAAACAAACGTTGGTGCAGGTCTTCCTGTAATCAATACGTTAAATGATTTGATTAAAAGCGGTGATAGAGTTCACAAAATCCAGGCGGTTCTATCAGGAACTTTAAATTTCATCTTCAATAACTACGATGGAACACAAAAGTTCAGCGATGTTGTAAGAGCTGCTCAAGAAGCTGGGTTTACCGAACCCGACCCACGAATTGATTTAAGTGGTGTAGATGTAATGCGTAAAATTCTAATTCTTGCTCGCGAAAGTGGCTACAAAATGGAACTTTCCGATATTGATGGAACTCCTTTTGTACCAAAAGAATGTATGGAAGCCGACAGCGTTGACGCCTTTTTAGAGAAGCTCGATGAATTCGACGAAGTGTTCCAAAAAATGTATAGTGAAGCAGCTTCGCAAAACAAACGCATTAAATATGTTGCTACTTTCGACCAAGGCAAAGCAAAAGCTGGTTTAGAATCGTTTAGTTTTGAACACCCCTTCTACGAGCTTCAAGGCAAAGACAATATCGTTCTGTACTTTACGGATCGATATCCTGAGCAACCTTTAGTAGTAAAAGGCGCAGGAGCAGGTGCTGATGTAACCGCTTCAGGAATATTTGCAGATATAATGAGAATAGCTTCAGCATAAAATAAACTATGGAAAAATTAAAAGTATTTGCCCCCGCCACTGTTTCTAATGTGGCTTGTGGCTTTGATGTTATGGGCTTTGCCCTCAATGAAATTGGCGATGAAGTAATTGCTACTAAAAACGATAGTGGTAAGCTTACAATTTCGGCTATTCACGGCGCTGAAGGTTTACCTATGGAAGCCGATAAAAACGTAGCTACTATTGCTGCACAAGCTCTATTGGATGCGTTAGAAGAAAAGACTGTGTTTGGATTTGATTTCGAACTAACCAAAAAAGTTAAACCAGGCAGTGGACTTGGGTCAAGTGGTTCAAGTTCTGTAGCTGCTGCTTTTGCTATTAACGAATTACTTGGAAAACCTTTTACAAAGCACGAACTCATTCCTTTTGCTATGCAAGGTGAAGCTGCAATATCAGGTCAAGCACATGCCGACAATGTAGCTCCTTGTTTACTTGGTGGTTTTGTTTTGGTTAGAGATTATCATCCGTTAGATGTCATTCAGCTCGATTATCCGGAAGAAATGTACTGCACAGTGGTTCATCCTCAGATTGAAGTTAAAACTTCTGATTCACGCAAAATGTTAAAGCGACAGATTAGCCTCAAAGATGCCATCACCCAATGGGGAAATGTTGGCGGACTAGTAAGTGGTTTAGCAAAAGGTGATTATTCTCTCATAAGCCGTTCGCTTAAAGATGTGGTTGCAGAACCCGTTCGATCAATGCTCATTCCTTTCTTTGATGATGCTAAAGCTCAAGCACTCAATCTAGGAGCTTTAGGTTGCAGTATTTCAGGCTCTGGGCCATCTATTTTTGCACTAAGCGAAGATGAAGAAACTGCTCAAAATATTAGTAATGCATTCAAGAAATTATATTCTGATGAAGGAATTGAAGCGTTAGTTTATGTTTCAAAGATTAATCCAAAAGGAACTGAGGTTATTGGATGAAATATTATAGCACCAAAGGCGAAGTAACACCTGTATCCTTCAAAGAAGCCATTTTTAAAGGCCTTCCTGATGATAACGGTCTCTTCATGCCAGAATCTATCCCGAAGCTTTCTGAGAGCTTTTTTGAGAATATTTCAAAAATGACTTTACCGGAGATTGGTCTAGAAGTTATTCAGCAATATACCGAAGGTGAAATTCCAACTGAGGATTTGAAAAAGATTGTTGAAGATACTCTTGCGTTTGAAATTCCATTGAAGGAAATCAAGAATGACGTGTATTCGTTGGAATTGTTCCACGGCCCTACACTTGCTTTTAAAGATGTTGGAGCTCGATTCCTTGCAAGATCACTAAGTTATTTTTCAGCCTCAGAAGACAAAAAACTAACTGTTCTTGTGGCTACTTCTGGTGATACAGGAAGTGCCGTTGCTAACGGATTCTACAATGTTCCAAATATCGATGTTGTAATCCTCTACCCTTCAGGTAAAATTAGCGATTTCCAGGAGCAACAAATGACTACTCTTGGCGGCAACATCACCGCTTTGGAAATTGATGGGACTTTTGATGACTGCCAGAAGCTAGTAAAGCAGGCTTTTCTTGATAAAAAATTATCTAAAGAAAAAAATCTGACTTCAGCTAATTCCATCAACATGGCAAGACTTTTGCCACAAAGTATTTACTACTTCTACGCTTTCGCTCAGCTAAATGAAGAGCAGAAGAAGCAAGCTGTATTTTCAGTTCCAAGTGGTAATTATGGAAATATTTCTGCTGGATTATTAGCTCAAAGAATGGGCTTACCTATTTCACATTTTCTGGCTTGTTCAAATGCGAACGATACCGTTCCCAAATACTTAGAAACTAGTACGTACACTGCAAAACCAAGTGTTCCAACTATTTCTAATGCAATGGATGTAGGAGATCCAAGTAACTTTGTGCGGATGCTAGACCTTTTTGGTAATAACCATAAGCAGATGAGAGAAGCTATCACTGGCTACTCTTTTTCAGATGATGAAACACGTGCCACAATCACTCGTGTTTTTGAAGAAACCGACTACGTTCTCGATCCACACGGCGCAGTTGCTTATTTGGGCCTTGAAGATTATTTGGAAACAAATTCAGGAACTGGAATCATTCTAGAAACAGCTCATCCTGTTAAGTTTGCGGAAACGGTTGAAGAGCAAATTCCAAAGAAAATGCAGATTCCAAAACACATAGAACTCACTAATTTGGAGAAGAAAAGTATTGCGATGAGTGAAGACTTCGATTCTTTCAAAGCTTTTCTAGAAGCAAAATTATAATAGCTAGTTAGATAGCGTGGTTAATTTAATTAGCAACGCTATCTAATGAACTAGTTTATCCCGATGCTTTAATCAGGCTCTATACTCACAAATCGTTCTATATTACGAGACATCTCAATGCGTGTAAGAAATGATTTTATAATGCGTTCATAAATTTTTTTACCTAGTACTTCGTCTTCAATTCCTGCATCAATATTTGGGTTATCATTCACCTCAATAACGTAGACTTTATCGCTAATCATTTTTAAATCAACGCCATAAAGTCCATCACCCATTAGCGCGGCAGCTTTTAGAGCGGTATCCATTACTTTAGCAGGAACTTGATCTATGGCTATTGTAGATGAGTCTCCAGTTTGATCTTGCTGTTTACCCTTCCAATTATAGATTTGCCAATGATTTTTAGCCATGAAATATTTACAAGCAAATAAAGGTTGGTTATCAAGAACTCCAATTCGCCAATCATATTCTGATGGAAGAAACTCTTGTGCAATGATTAAGTCAGACTTTGCGAAAAGCTCTTTCAAAGAAGCTTTCATTTCCACTAAATTGTTCACTTTTGTAACACCAATCGAAAACGCACTATCGGGTTGTTTCAAAATCATAGGATATTTCAACGAATCAAGCAATCCTTCTCTTTCGCTAGCTTTACTAAGAACCAATGTTTGAGGAGTGTTTATGGCATTATTCCGAAGACGTTCATTTAGGAATATCTTATTCGAGCATCTTAAAATCGACCAAGGGTCATCAATTACTACTAATCCTTCTGCATATGCTTTTCTAGAAAATTGATAGGTGTAGTTGTTTACATCGGTGGTTTCACGGATAAACAAGGCGTCATACTCATACAGTTTGTTGTAATCTTCTCTGGTTATGAACTCTGGATAAACATCTAAAGATTCGGCCGCTTCTTTAAAACGTCTTAATGCTAATTTGTTTGAAGGAGGATTTTTCTCATCTGGATTAACAAGAATAGCTAAGTAATAATTAAAATTTTTGAGTTTACTCTTCTGAAATCGCTTTGTCTCAAAATACGTTTTAGCGAAGGTTTTAATCATACCTAAATCTTCGGGCAACATTTTATCGAGCGATAATGGTTGAATCTTCTTTATTTGCCACTTACTAGTTTTTATAAAATGTACTCGAAACAAAGGAGTCTCAAACATTTGATAAATCTTTTGTGCCAATTGGCGATAAACTACTTCCTTAGTTTGTCCAAAATAGACGTTCAACTCTAGCACGTCAGTACTACATTTATTGAGTGTCTTTTGAATCATTACATCAAAATCATCCGCGATAGATCGAATCACATTAACGTCTTTCAAGTCTCGAATGGTTGTAACGTTTGGAATCGCTCTTTGGTCGCGTGCAGAAGCCAATAACGACACATAATATCCAAAACTCTGATAGCGATACGAATTGCATAAATTGAAAACGCGCACTTTTTTACTGGCAATATTACCTTTATTCGCAGTGTAATCTTCCGATGACATCACCACCACATTATCTATATCAAGCTTCCACTGTTTCGGATGATCAACTACAATCAAGTTTGTGAGCTTATTACTGTCCAGAGCTGTTGGCAGTTCGTATACTAATCTAAGTGCATCTTGGCCTTCACTGTAATAATCAGAAATCATTTCTGTAGAATGATAACCAGCCTTCAAATACCATTGCACAAGATTTCTATTATTGGCATCCACTTCAAGTGAAATTCGTTCAAACCCTTTAGAGAGCGCTATAACTTCAGCTTGTTTAAGCAACTTAAATCCAATTCCTAAGCCTTGGTACTCTGGCAAAATCCCAACTGAAAAAATACGTAGGGTTTTTTTGTGTGTATGTAACACTAAACATCCTACCGATTTCGTAGTATTGCCTTCTTTAATATCTGCAAACCACACTTCTTGAAAGCTACTTTTCAAGCTTAGATTTAAAGTTCTTCGGCTACTTTGTTGGAAAAATGGAAAGGAAGATTTTTCAATTGATTCCAAAAGATTTAGATCGCCTAAAACAGATCTTCGGATGGAAATATTCATGCATTATATACATTAGATTTTGAAATACAATAGTACTCATAATTCTAAACCTTTTATAGAGATGCTTATATTAATTCGAAAATATATTTTCAATAATCTTGGTTTGTATTCTAATAATTCTTGATAAATTAGCTACTCAAATTCTTTTCTTTTTTGTATCTATACCACCTTTAATGAAGTCTGTATTTTGGTTAAAAGTAATTTCAAATATCTGATTATTGTCATGGCCTTGAGTTCATCCTTAAATTGTTCTGCTAAACTAGAACGTGTTTCGTATGTGAGCGAAATAAACCAAGAAGAACGAGATTTTTATCTTTATCTACCCAAAGGCTACGATGCCCATCCAGATAAAAAATGGCCTGTTCTTATGTTTCTGCATGGCAATGGTGAACGTGGAAATGGCAAAGATGAATTGGATTACGTAATGATTCACGGTCCTCTTTCAGAAGCTTGGGTTCAAAAACGAAACTTCCCTTTTATAATGATTGTTCCCCAATTGCATATGTTTGGACTAGACACACTTGACGCTCCTAGTTTTGAAAACAGAACGCTAGATATGGTTCCAAAGCGTTCGGAAGACGGGGAACCACCTCGTAGTGTAGCTTCTCGTCCTGATTTCGAAATGCTCGGCGCCACTCCCACCACAGAAATGCCAGTTGAACCCGCTCTTTTTGAATATGGTTGGAATCGCGTTGAAAACGATTTAATCGGAATGTTAGATACCGTTTTAAAAAACTATAATGCAGATTCTAACAAAATTTACCTTTCAGGATTGAGCTATGGCGGCTTTGGAACGTGGTATTTAGCAAGTAAACACCCAGAGCGTTTTGCGGCGATTAATCCTGTGGTGGGTTGGGGACATCCAAGTTTGATGGAGCCTTTAGCAAAATCGAATATGCCAATTTGGGCTTTTGCCGGTGGTCGGGATAAAGTGATTGAAACTCAATATTTTTTTGAAGGTATGAACTTATTAGAAGAACTTGGAAATTCAAATCTCCGATTTACCATTCATGAAGATATGGGGCACGATACATGGAAGCGTGTTTATGGTGGCGATGACATTTACAATTGGCTTTTAGATCATTCTCTAGACGATAATTCCGAAAAGTAACTCCATTCTAGGAACCTAATCACTTTGCTTGGAGTTTGAATTACCAATAAACTAAATAGTACTTCACAAACTTGTCCATAATTTTGAACTTAGAAACCGATTTTAGTTACCAAACCATTGACTTACCCGACGACTACGAGGGGAAAGTTACAGCCACATTAATTGCTGCAAATGCAAATACGGGAAAGCGCAAGAGTGTTCTGTATGTGCATGGTTTTATAGATTATTTCTTCCAAACGCATATGGCAGCTAAGTTTTTGGATGAAGGTTATGATTTTTACGCATTGGAACTTAGAAAATACGGGAACTCTCTCCTTCCGCATCAGCATCCTAACTATTGTCGAGATATCACTGAATATTTTTCGGAAATTTCAATTTCTTTAAAGCAGATTTATGAACAAAGTAATCAAAGAGTAACGCTCATTGGTCATTCAACAGGAGGTTTAACTGCAAGCTTGTACATGAATGAAGGTTATGAGCGTGAGATGGTGGATGCTCTTATATTGAATTCTCCTTTTCTTGAGTTCAATATCTCTAAACTAAAAAGGTTGGTCTTACCCATAATATCAAAGTTGGCTATCACATTTAATAAATACGCTAAGCTTAACGAAGCCCTAAGTAGGGTGTATTCCCAAAGCATTTATAAAGGTGATTTCGGTGAATGGGAATTTAGTCAATATTGGAAACCGGTAAAAGGCTTTCCTGCCTTTTACGCTTGGACTAATGCTGTTCTTAATGCTCAAAACAAACTAAAATCTGAATCTAACATTCAAGTTCCGGTTTTAGTTATGCACTCTAACAAATCTTTGATTACTAAGATTTATTCCGAAGAAGCAAAAAACGCAGACACCGTTCTAAATATAGAGCATATTAAAAATTTTGGAGCAACTTTAGGTAACAAGGTTACTATGTTAAGCATTGAAAATGGAATGCACGATTTAGTACTATCTAAAAAAGAAGTTCGAGAAGTTGTATTCCAAAAAATGTTCTCTTGGCTTAACAATATCGATTAGATTTTATTTCTCAAACTTTTATTATTAGTATGAACTACCGAAAACTCGGAAACTCCGACATCAAAGTAAGTGAAATTGGTTTTGGCTGTATGTCGTTACAACCCGAACAACACACCCAAAACGAAACTCTTTTAAGAACTGCTTTTGATTCCGGCGTAACTTTATTTGACACGGCCGATTTATATGATAAGGGTGCAAATGAAACAACCGTTGGAAAAGCCCTCACCCCCATCCGAAATCAAGTTATAATTGCTACCAAAGTTGGAAACCAATGGAATGAAGATGGGAAAGGCTGGACATGGAATCCTACCAAAGCCCACATTCTAAACGCTGTTGAAGAAAGTCTTAAACGCTTACAGACTGATTATATAGATTTGTACCAACTTCACGGTGGAACCTTAGATGATGATATCCCTGAGATTGTAGAAGCATTTGAGTTACTTAAACAACAAGGCAAAATACGTTCTTATGGAATCTCTTCAATCCGGCCTAATGTAATTCGTGAATGGGTTAAGAAATCCAACTTAGATAGCGTGATGATGCAATACAGTTTATTAGATCGCCGACCAGAAGAAGAATGTTTGGATTACTTACATCGCTCAGGGGTTTCTGTGTTAACACGTGGGGGTTTGGCTAAAGGTATTCTTATAAATAAGCCGGCTAAATCAGCACTTGGTTACAGTGAAGATCAAATTAATCTTCTAAAAACTGCAACCGTAAATACAAAAAATGCTGTTTCAAGTGCGTTACAATATGTGTTACAGCATCCAGCCGTTGCATCGGCAATAACAGGAATACGAACCTTACCTCAACTTATCGAGATTATAGAGTCTAGCAGTGTAGAAATTCCAGCAAATCAACTAACTGAATTAGGAGCAATCCTCCCACCAAACAAATACGAACAGCATCGCTGAGGTTTGGCGATTTGTTGACGATGCAGAAAATATAACAACGTGAAGAGTCATTCTGAGGATACTTCCGAAGAATCTTCAAATGACATTGAAATGAAATTGTTACATCTATAACTGGTAACTAAACATGACCTTCCGTAGCAAAGCTACGGAACGAGAATAAATTAGGCTCCCACGGAGCCTTTCTATTGCAAACGTCATTAAATTGTCTAATCATAAAGAATTCCCGCTCCAATTTTGAAAAAACCCTCCTTTTACGGACTTTATTACCTCAACCTACCCAATAGAAACATTTCGGATGAAACATCTTGGCTTTACCGGCCCCATTACCGCTCTCATCTCTCCTGAAGATTACGAAGGCTATGAACTTGCACGTGTAATTATTGAGCACAAAGAGCGCTATACCATCCAAACATCCACAGGTGTTTTTAGCGCTGAGATAACTGGTAATTTGCGTTATGCTGCACAAAGCAGGTTGGAGTTTCCAGCCGTTGGGGATTGGGTTAAAGTTACCATGATGGATGAAAAGACCGCTATCATTCTTTCCGTATTTCCTAGAACAACCATTTTAGAACGGCAGGCCGTTGGCAAACATGCTGAAACACAAGTTATCGCTACCAATATCGATTACGCTTTCATTGTGCAAGCTGCAGGGCAAGATTTCAACTTAAAACGACTTGAGCGTTATTTGGCAATCTGTTATACCGCAAACATCAAACCTATTCTTCTGCTTTCAAAAACAGATTTGATTAGTGATGAAGAAAAGTCCGCATTGATAGTTCAGATTAATGAGCGCATTAAAGATGTACCCGTTATTCCTCTTAGTATTCATAATAGTGATAGTTTTGAGGCAGTTTCAGAGATCATGGAAGCACATACAACTTACTGCTTCATTGGCTCATCTGGGGTTGGGAAATCAACTATTGTAAATCAGCTTAAAGATGAGGAAACGCTTAAAACTAGTGAAGTAAGTTCAAGTAATAATAAAGGTCGGCATACCACAACCCATCGTGAATTATTAGTGCTAACCAACCAAAGTATTGTGATTGATACACCCGGAATGCGTGAAATTGGCATGACTGATAACGCAAAAGGCATTGAATTAACCTACGACGAGATTCAAGAGATTTCGAAAGAATGTAAATTCAATGATTGTAGTCACGTTCATGAAGTTGGGTGTGCTGTGCTCCAGGCTGTTGAAGAAGGCAGAATTTCTAAAAGTGCTTATGACAACTATCATAAAATGAAAAGAGAACAGCTTCACTTCTCTAGCTCTGTACACGAGAAAAGACAACGTTCCAAAAGCCAAGTTAAAATGTATCGCTCAGTCCAAACAGAACGCCGTAAAAGAAAGTATTAGTGAATCTATCTTCATTGCATTCATGTAATTCTAATTATCAGTATATTTGATTCGAATAACTCAACAGTTACTCGAACTCTACTAACAGAAATTCACTACCGCTTACAACACTTTTGTTCATTCGTACTATTGAACCACCTCTTGATACTTGCCTCCTATTATTTACTCAATGTTGTAAGCAACCCGAATAATACGCTAAATGAGATTTGAATGTTCAGACATCAAGGTAAACACAGAACATTAAAACATAATGTACAGATAGCATCCGTTCTGTCTTTTGTAGCAGGTACTGTGAATGTTACCGGCTTCCTGGCTATAAAGCAGTTAACCACCAACGTTACCGGGCATTTTGCTTTATTTATTAACGACCTCGCCGACTTTCAATTCTGGAAGGGAACCATTTACTTTCTCTACATCTTTTCCTTTTTATTTGGCTCCTTCACCTCTAGTTTCTTCATCGAAACATTCAGAAAGAGTAAGAAACTAAATGTATTTGTTATACCTACCGTAATAGAAGCTTTTGTTTTGATTTTCATTGCTCTTATAAGTGATTTCTCAGTGGTCTCAAATGCCAATGTAATTGCCTGTTTCTTACTATTTGCTATGGGGATCCAGAACTCGTTTGTGACCAAGATATCTGATGCTATTGTACGAACGACTCATTTAACAGGTCTTTTTACGGATCTAGGAATCGACCTCTCTCATTTATTTTTTCCGAAAATGTATCCCAACCGACATCATATAAAGGCAAATATTCAGCTTCGTATCTACATCATTTGTTTTTTCTTTTTTGGAGGATTAGTAGGCGGGTTTATCTACTCAAGAATGGGGTTTGGTCTCGATACCCTTATTGTAAGTGCGTTAATACTACTCGCCAGTTTATTTTATGATGATTTCCGAGTTAGAGTAGTTCTTTCATCAAAACGTTTTATTCAGAAAAAGAAATTTTTCTCATAAGCTGATTATGAATTATCATTTTTGATAATCCAAATTCCACTATTGTAAATTCAGAATAGATATAACATCTTTGGTCTCAATACTAGTTCAAAATTAAGCTCTAAATGAAATTAAACAGTAACCCACAAGTTGAAGAAGTTTTTAAGAACTATCCCGAGTCCGTTTGCTCGCAAATGGCGTCATTAAGAGCCTTAGTCTTAAATACAGCTTCAGAAATCGAAGGGCTCGAAACACTAGAAGAAACGTTGAAATGGGGCGAACCGAGTTATTTAACAAAGCATGGTAGCACCGTTAGAATGGATTGGAAAGCTAAAACTCCAAATCAATACGCGGTGTATTTTAAATGCACTTCTAGTTTGGTGCCTACATTTAGGAAACTGTATTCCGAGGTCTTCAACTTTGAAACAAATAGAGCTATTGTTTTTGGATTGAATGAAGACATTCCAACTTTAGAATTAAAACACTGCATCACATTGGCATTAACGTACCACAAAGTAAAACATTTGCATTTGTTGGGAGTTTAGGCGTTTAAGAAACAATTCAAATTCTTTTTAATTTCTGTATTTCATGAATAAAAAACTATTCTACGGTTCATTCCTTCTGGCTATTATTTACATACTTGTAACCCTGATTGTACCAGATATTGTAGAAAAAGATCTGAATAGAATCATAGAACAACCGCCTTACACTGTTTCAGATAACGCCCAAACTTTGTACGATTCCCTTTCCTTTATCGGAGACTTACACAGTGATGCATTGCTCTGGAACAGGAATTTAACTCGACAATCAGATATTGGTCATGTAGATTTTCCACGTTTACAACAATCTTCAGTTACGCTCCAAGCTTTTACCATTGTTTCAAAGTCTCCAGCTGGTCAAAACTTTGAATCTAATAGTTCTGATTCGCGTGATAACATCACATTATTGAATATTGTTCAAGGGCGTCCTGTTTCTAATTGGTTTAGTTTGATGAACAGAACATTATATCAAACAGAGAAATTGCACCGTTACGCAAGGGATTATAACGAAGAGTTTGTGTTAGTGAAAAGCAGCTCTGATTTAGAAAAACTCATTCAGCTTAAAGAAGTAAACCCGAATGTGACTGGTGGATTTATTGGAATTGAGGGAGCACATGCTATAGAAGGAAGTTTGGAAAACCTAAATCAAGTTTTCGAGGCAGGTGTACGAATGATGGGCCCAACTCATTTCTTCGATAACAAACTTGGAGGTTCAGCTCATGGGATGTCAGGCGAAGGCCTCACTCCTTTTGGAGAACAAGTGATAGACCGAATGAACGAACTGGGAATGTTGGTAGACTTATCGCACATTTCACCAAGTATGATTGATGATATTCTTAATCGAACTACCAAACCTGTTATCGTTTCTCACACAGGTGTAAAAGCAATCTATAATTCACAGCGTAATCTTTCAGACGCGCACATAAAGGCTATAGCAGAGCACAAAGGCTTAATTGGAATCGCATTTTTTCCAGGCGCAATTGGCGATGGAGAAATTCCTGCAATCGTGGCTTCTATGAAACACGTAAGAGATTTAGTTGGAATTGAATATGTTGCTCTTGGCTCCGACTTTGACGGCAGTGTAACCACTCCTTTCGATGTAACAGGCTTGCCATTGTTAGTGGAAGAAATGCTAAATCAAGACTTTTCAAGAATTGAAATAAAAGCAATAATGGGAGAAAACATGCGCGATTTCTTACTAAAGAACCTACCTTAATATTTTATTAATCAAGCATCTTTAAGAACGTTATAAAGTTTGTCTTGATCGATAGGTTTTAGAAGAAATCCATCAAAACAATATTTAAACTCGGTATTATCTAGCGCTAATTTTTCTGCAGTAATATCGGCTGTTAAAGCAACAATAGGGGTGTATTTATTTAAATTTTCTGTCTTTTTTATCAGAGAAGTAGCTTCAAAACCATCCATAACTGGCATATGAATGTCCATCAGGATGCAGTCGTATTTATTTACTTTAGACATTTCAACTACTTCTTTACCGTTTTTTGCATGTTCATAAACCACTCCCCATCTCGAGAGAAGTTTACCTACAACCATGGCGTTTATCTTGTTATCCTCAGCTATCAAGATAGATTTTCCTATCAGAGGCTCTAAAAGGGTTCTAGATATTTTATGTACAGATTTTACCCGTTTAAAATCTATATCAAACTCAAAATTTGAACCCTGTCCCACCTCGCTTTCATAATGAATTGTACTATTGTGTAAAGCTAGTAGTTTTTTTACAATGGCAAGCCCAAGCCCCGACCCTCCATGTTTTCTATTTTTCGCCATTTGTGGCTGATAAAAACTATCGAGTATTGAACTAAGATGTTTTTTCGAAATACCTATTCCAGTATCAATAACACTAAAATTCAGTTGATCATTATTACCATGAATTCGTTTTTTCTCTACAATTAGGTCTACAGAGCCTGTGTCAGTAAACTTAATTGCATTGCTGATTAGGTTGCCTAGTATCTGTGAGAGCTTCGTCTCATCAAATGAATATGAATCATTAACTCCTTCTTTGATTACAAGATTGAGTCTTATCCCTTTTTCATTCGCAAGAGCTAGGTAAGTATTTCTAAGATTATCTAACACATTAAACAGATTACAAGCTCTAGCTTCAATCTTTACTTTATTAGCATCTAACTTCGTGTAATCTAGAATATCGTTAATAATATAAAGTAGATTTTTCGCTGAAAAATTGAGTGCGTCTAGTAATTGCTGTTCATCTTTAAGATTACGTTCGTTGAGTAATGATGAAATCATTATCACAGCATTTAAGGGAGTCCTAATCTCATGGCTCATGGTAGAAAGAAAGTCTTGCTTCACTTTAGCTTCTTGAACAGCAAGATTTTTCTTCTTAATAATATCTGCGGTTTCACGTTGCATTTGAGCTTCTTTTTCTAAGTTCTCAACCTTAAGAATCATCTCGTAATTTTCAATGATTTTAAGAGACTGCATATTGATTACAGATTCCTTCTCAGTGATATAGTATTCCAGATATTTGAGAGCTTCCGAAGTGTTATTCTCACTTGCGTAAATTTTATAGAGCAAGTAATTACACTTATATTTTATGAGGGCAATGTCATTTTCGTTGGCAAATTCTACCGCGTTGCTAAGGCCAACCTTTGCTTTCTCAATTTCACTATTGACATAATAAAGATATCCCAATTTATGGAGAGCCATACAAAGACCTAGCTTTTCCCCCATCTCAATGTGAATTCTTATGGCTTCATTAAAGTCTTGTTCTGCTTTTTCATACTCACCTGTTTGTGTATAAACTTTAGCTCTTCCGTAGTATGCGAAAGCCAAACCTCTAATATCTCCAGTGGCTTCTTTCATTTCCATCGATTTCTCGATGATTTTAAGAGCTTTTTCAATTTTACCTTGATTGAGATAAACTCCCGAAAGCGGATTCAATGCATTCGACTCTAAATTAGAGTCTCCAATCTTTCGAGCAACTTCTATAACTTCTATATAGGAATTAACGGCTCTCTTCTCATCACCAAAATACTCATAGATAGTTCCAAGAGATTTCAGTGTTCTTCCTAGTTGGTGGTAGTCATTATGTTTGCGGTAAATTACTTGACAATCAATAAGGTTCATCAAACCTGAGTGCAAGTTATTTGTCTTATAATAGACACCTGCTACATTATACTTAGCTTCAGCAATACCTCGGTCATCATTTAGTTCTTCGAAAATAACTAAAGCTTTATTAGCCAGCTTTATTGATAACTCATAATTACCAAGAATCATGTTGAATAGTGATAGGTGATTTAAACTTTTACCCAAAAGTGGTTTTATAGCATTTTCTTCGCTTAATTTTCGAGCTTTTTCCGCCAGCTGTATACTCTTGCTTAAATCACTAACGCGAACTTTATAGGACTCCTTCAATAGGCTCAAAATCTCATTTTGCATTATGCCACCCAAATTTACCAGTTCCAACTATTCAATTTATTGCAATATAGTTTTCTAGAACCGAAAGTATAGTTGGAATTCATTAAGATTTAATGAATGTTTTTATAGATTTTGTGCAAATTGTTTTTAATTATGATTACCCCTTACTGAATTTCCCGCTCCCATTCTACCATAATACAACGGTTTTTTATGTAAGGAACGTTGTTCTTATCGGCAATTTCTTCTGCTTCAGGAGATGAAACATCTAATTGGGTCCACACTGTTGGGTTTTGACCAGATGCCTTGTTCCATTCCAAAACCTCATCCATAACTCCTGCTGTATGTGCTGAATCTCTGAAAATATTAACTACATCAATCTGCATTTGTGCTGGGATATCACTTAAGCTCCGATAGCATTTAACGCCCAATATTTCATCATGGCCTGGATTAACAGGAATGATAGTATAATCTCTTTCCATCAAGAATTTTGCAATATAATTACTTGTTCGATATGGATTTGGTGAGCAACCAATAATGGCAATAGTTTTAGCCGATTGAAGTACTTCTTTAACGTCTGCGTTCATCACAAATGGGGTCTCGGATTTGGGGTAATATTTAAGTGCTAATTTCAGTAACTTAAAGGTTCTTAATCAATTTATAATTCCTAAAAGAGGAAACATTTTGTCAGTAGTAAAAAACGGCGACACCGTAAAAGTTCATTACACAGGTCAACTTGAAGACGGATCTGTATTCGACTCATCAGTTCAACGCGAACCTCTTGAGTTTACACTCGGCCAAGGGCAACTTATCCCAGGCTTTGAAAAAGCTGTTGTAGGCTTAAAAGTGGGCGATAGCACCACTGCTAACATCCCAAGCGCAGAAGCGTACGGCGAACCAAATCCACAAATGATTATCGAAGTTGAGAAAAGTCAACTTCCAGCTGATTTAGAACCTGAAGTTGGAGTTCAACTTCAGTTAAACCAACCAGACGGACAAGTTATTCCTGTTCAAATTACCAATGTGGAGGGCGACAATGTAACCATCGACGCTAATCACCCACTTGCTGGTAAAGATCTTACGTTCAACATCGAGTTAGTTGAAATAGCGTAATTGTATTATCACAACTTCAGATTGCTTGCTTTTTAGCACAATCTGAAGTTTTATATTTCCTCCTTCCCTCCCATTATTCACTCCACAATCATTTTTATGGCCGATTTTTCACAATCATCCACTATTTCTATTACCTGCCCAAAAGGGATGGCTCCATATCTTAAGCTAGAGCTTGAAGAACTTGGCTTCCCAATTATCAAAGAGCGACTTGCCGGTGTTGAAACTAAAGGCACTCTTTACGATTGCATGAAATTGAATTTAGTGTTGCGTTGTGCTCATCGTGTACATTATTTATTAAAAACTTTTCTTTGTAGAAATGCAGATGAAGTTCATCGTGAAATAGTAAAAATGCCTTGGGAAGATTACATAGACAAACATGGCTATGTTAGCATTACCTCTTTCATCAAAAACAGTACCATCACTAATACTCAATTTGCAAACCTAACGGTTAAAGATGCAATTGTTGATAGAATCCGACAAGAAACGGGAACTCGACCTGATTCAGGCTCTGATTTAGGCAAAACGGTTGTTTTTCTTTTTTGGAAAGGAATTGAAGCCTCAGTGTATTTAGATACTTCTGGAGAATCCATTTCACGTCGTGGTTACAAAGTGGATAACCACACAGCTGCAATGCAAGAAACCTTGGCAGCAACTATCATCAAAGCTAGCAAATGGGAACCAGGACAACATTTTATTAACCCAATGTGTGGAAGTGGAACTTTAGCCATTGAAGCTGCATTGATGGCAACCAAACGAGCTCCAGGTTTATTACGCCCTAACTTTGGCATTAAACACATTCTAGGCTTTGATGTGGGTGAATGGAACTCGTTACGTACCGATATTAAAGACGACTCGGTTAAAGAATTTGAAGGTAAAATTATTGCTACAGATTTAGATCCCCGGGCAATAAAAGCAGCTCAGAAAAATGCCCAAACTGCTGGTGTAGATCATTTAATTGAATTTAAATGCTGTGATTTCCGCGATACCGAAATACCAGAAGGAAACGGCGTGGTAGTATTTAATCCTCCTTATGGTGAACGTTTAGGCGATAGTGAAGAACTAGAAGACCTTTACAAAACCATTGGCGATTACTTCAAACATCGTTGCAGTGGCAAGTGGGGTTACGTATTTACAGGAAACTTCGATCTCGCTAAAAAAATTGGTTTACGCTCCAGCAGAAGAATTGAGCTCTACAACTCAACCATCGAATGTAGGTTACTGGAATATGAATTGTATTAGCTATGAAATTATCAAATAAAGCTATAGATAGAATTGGTGGGGAATTAGCAACAGGTAACAAATCTGATCAAGAGCTATTGGAACAATTACAACGTTTCCGAGTTTCACATAAACTAGCTCTATCAAAAGTTTTTAATGCCGTTTGTGAAAAGAGTACTAAAATTAGAAAGGCTGCAATAGTTACTTATAGGATTAAACGAATAGATTCTATAATCAGAAAGCTTGAAAGGTTACCAAATCGAAAGTTAAGTAAAATGGGAGATATTGGCGGATGCAGATGTATAGTTAAAAATGACTCCCAAGTCTATAAATTACGAGATGAAATTGGAGAGTTATTTCCAATCAGAAAGGAAAATGATTATATAAAATTTCCAACTTCTAAGGGTTATAAGTCATTACATTTATACTTAGATGTCCCAGATGAAAACAAACAAATTGAACTACAGATTAGGAATCAAGTAGATCATAATTGGGCTACTTTGGTTGAAATTAGTGATGTTATTTTTGACGCTGGGTTAAAAGAATACTCGAAAGACCAGAGGCTTATGCAGTTTCATCTTCTTCTGTCTAAAAACAGCCTTGATTTCAATGAAATGAGAGAAGTGGCTAAAATAATAGCTGATTATGATTACATCGAAAAGCTTAGCGATGTTTTTTCTAGAAACAATAATGGCGTAAGAAAACAGTGGATGAAAATTGAGGATAATCCTAGCCGTAAATTTTTCTTGATTGAAAGTGCCAAAAATAGAATTCCTAGTATTCAGTCTTACGAAAGTTTTGAAAGCTCTGAAAAGGCTTACTTTGAGTCTTATTTAAAAAACGATGATTCAAATATTCTTCTTACCCATTTACCCACTCCAAATTATGAACAAATTAGTACTGCTTACTCTAATTATATTCTAACATTCCATTCATTCATTGAGAAATTATTCGTTATTCTAAAAAGCTTAATTAGAAAAGCTCTAGTTAATGAAGATGTCTTTAGCTCCATTTCTTACCTTAACCTGTACTTTAAAGCAAGTTCAAAACATTTTGAAAACTTAATTAACGAAGTCGGAGAAAGAATTAATTATCAATCAGAAACTGAAAGCAATAGAATCAATAAATTAAGTTCAAGAGAAAAAGCTTGGGATAAAAAGCTCAGAAAAGATTTTTCGCAGCTTTCTTTAGAGATGAATAATTTTAGAAAGACAGTAGAATCAAATATTCCAAATAGTGTTTTTAAAAGATATCTTCTTCTATCCTCCTTTAATTATTTATCTAGAAATTACTCTAAAAAAGTAACTTCATTATTTAATAAAATAATTTCTAATAACTAATATTTTCACATCCCCAAACCTCGTGCAAGCGTCTCGCTTGTACGCTTGCTAGCTCGTTCCATTTACTATATAGAATAGAAGCTGAAGCTTCCCGACTGCGTTAAGGACGACGACGTTTGTAACCAGACAAAATTTTTAATATATAAATTAGCTACTCATCCAGAATTTTCACAATTATAATTCATAAATCCCTTCCCCTATTATATATTCTGATATTACACCAAAAGCTAACTTCAGGACTATGAAACTCTCCACATCTCTTCTTCTTTTTGTACTAAGCATTGCTCTAGCCTGTAAAGTGGTCGACAAATCCGACCAATACACACGGCTCGGCTTAGAAGAAATCTCCATTAGCGAACTGCAGGAGAATTATAAAAATGGCACTTATTCTGCCAAAGATGTTGTTGAAGCTTATCTAGAGCGCATTGAAAACTACGACAAAAACGGCCCTAGCATCAATTCCATCATCACTCTTAATCCTGATGCTATTGCAATTGCCGAAGCTTTGGATAATGATTTAGCAGAGGGAAACTTCAGAGGACCTTTACATGGAGTTCCTGTAGTTCTAAAGGATAATATCGACACCAAAGATAACATGCCGAATACTGCTGGCTCTGTTGTGATGAAAGGCTCAATGCCGCTTCAAGATAGTTACATTGTACAGAAATTAAGAGAAAGTGGAGCTATTATTTTAGGGAAAGCAAACCTGAGTGAATGGGCAAACTTCCACAGTAACAATTCTTCCAGCGGATGGAGTGGCTTGGGCGGACAAACTCGAAATCCTTATGATATCACTAGAAATCCCTGTGGGTCTAGTGCTGGCTCTGGAGCTTCAGTATCAGCGAATTTTACGATGTTGGCCATTGGAACTGAAACAAATGGTTCTATTGTATGTCCCGCTTCAGCAAACGGAGTTGTAGGAATAAAACCCACCGTTGGACTGTTAAGCCGTTCTGGAATCATTCCAATTTCTGAAACGCAAGACACACCTGGCCCAATGGCAAGAACAGTAACTGACGCTGCAATTATGCTTGGAGCTATGGTTGGCATTGATGAACGTGATGAAAAAACCAACTTAAGCGAAGGGAATTCATTTACTGATTACACTCAATTTCTAAAAGAAGGAAGTTTAAATGGAAAACGATTAGGCTTCTTCACTCCTTCGCTTGGTAGCGATCATAAAACGGACACTTTGATGAATAAGACCCTTAAATTCTTAGAAAGTCAGGGCGCTAACATCATAGAAGTTGACAAAATTGGCGAGCAAAATGTAGGTCGAGACTCATACAATGTGCTACTCTATGAATTTAAAGATGGTGTAAATAAATACCTTGCTTCACTTGGTGATAATGCAACCGTTAAAAATCTCAAGGAAATAATTGAGAAAACATTGGCAAGTCCAACTGAAATGAAATTCGATCATGATATTTTACTTCAAGCCCAAAAGAAAGGCGACTTGAATTCCAAAGAATACACAGATGCACTCACTAAAATGCTCAAAGAAACTCGAGATAATGGAATTGATAAAGTGATGGCAGATTTAGAATTAGATGCTTTCATCGGTATAACAGGAGGCCCTGCATGGAAGATAGATCATACCAACGGAGACAACTTTGGAACATCATCAAGCTCTCCTGCTGCAAGAGCGGGATATCCTAATATTACTGTACCTATGGGTTATATCGACGGTTTACCAGTTGGCCTTTCCTTTTTTGGGAAAGCGTGGAGTGAACCTCAATTACTAGAGATTTCCTACTCTTTTGAACAGGCTACCAAAAAACGCACTCCACCAACTTTCAAAAAGTTAGAATTCTGATACTATTGTAATTCGATATTTCGTATTTTTTAAGGTCAAACATCATTTCCAAAATGATAAGCAATATTTCAGGTTTAGGCCCTTTAGTATTGCAATATTTCCACCCAGAATTTTTTTAAATATTTACAATCGTGCCCAATTACTGTTTTCTCAGTAGTAAAAATATAAATAATATACATTTAGTCTCTTGTTTTAGTTTCCGTCGACTTCAGCGCATTATTTATTTTATAGTCATTCTACTTCTTCCTTTAACTAGTAACTCTCAATCGAAAAGTGAAAGCCCTTCATATGTTAAGAAAGGCCTAAGTATTCCACTTAGCTTCGGCGTTGGAGCTCCAATTCAAAAAAGCACAATTGGAGGCGAAAATGGGGTTTCTGTTAGCTCAGGTGGTGGGCTTCTAATTGGGTCGGGTTTATTCTACAACACATCTAAAAATTTAAAATTTGGCGGGACACTTCGTTACCATGCAACTGAAGTAAAGCAAGTAGATCAGCAAGGTAGTTCTTCATTTAGCAGATTTGTAATCTCCCCTGTTGTTAAAGTTCCAGTTAAACTGACTACCAATTCCTTTGTAAACATTGGAGGTGGTTACGGTTTCTTCTTAAACGGAAAAATGGAACTCGATGC
Organism: Balneola sp.; assembly: GCA_048267905.1. GTDB lineage: Bacteria > Bacteroidota > Rhodothermia > Balneolales > Balneolaceae > Balneola. The sequence continues at coordinate 518,968 of JBLWWM010000001.1, read as the reverse complement.
TGCTGGTCCTTCCAAAGTTACAGGAAAAGCAAACTATGAAGACGAAACTGGATTGCACTTTCTAACCGAGTATGAAGAGAGTTTTGAAAGTGGTTATATTTCAATTGGTATCAAGTACTATAATGTGAAATATAAGTATAGAGATGGCGATTATTTGATCCCAAGTATGAACGGTTCTGGTTTAGATTTCTACATCAACTATTCGTTTAGAATTTAGAGTAGAACTTATTCCGCATCTTAGGTTCCAAATCAGCAAGTTTCACTATAAAAAAATATCTATTTATTCTTGAATTACGTCATGAAGGTTCGCATTGGCTTTTCTATATTGTATTGAATGCAAACAAGCGAATTTATGAGTAGTAAAAAAGAGATTGTTCAGGCTATCGAAGCGCTAGACATGAAAAGTGTAAAATTTGGTGTAACAGATATTGACGGTGTACTTCGTGGTAAAGTCATTAGTACTGAAAAATTCCTTTCCGCATTAGAAAATGGTTTGGGTTTTTGTAATGTCATTTTCGGCTGGGATGTAAACGACGCTTGTTACGATAATTCCGTTATTAGCGGTTGGCACACGGGTTATCCAGACTCAATCTCTACCATCGACCCAGATTCTATGCGCCTCATTCCTTGGGAAGATAACCGTCCTTTTTTTATTGGCGATTTTAGTAATGCTCCTGATTTACAAAAAGTATGCCCGAGAACGTTACTAAAAAAAATTATAACTGAGCTTAATGAAGAAGGATTTACGCCTAAAATTGGTGCTGAATTCGAGTGGTATAATTTCGATGAGTCACCACAATCATTGCACTATAAAGAGTTTCGGAACCTAAACCCGCTTACGCCAGGAATGTTTGGGTACTCGATATTTCGAGCATCGCTAAACAGTACGTATATAAATGATTTGTTCGAACTTCTGTTAGAATTTGGCATTCCTCTTGAAGGAATTCATACTGAAACTGGCGACGGTGTTTATGAAGCCTGCATTTCTTATAGTGAAGCCCTTGAATCGGCCGATCGCGCAGCTCTTTTTAAAACAGCTGTGAAAGAAATTGCTGCAAAGCATGAACTGGTAACAAGTTTTATGGCAAAATGGAATACCGACTTACCTGGCTGTGGTGGACATTTACATCAAAGTTTATGGAATGCTGATTCAACTAAGAATCTATTTTATGACTATTCTCACCCTCAAAAATTAAGTTCCCTTTTTGAAAGTTATATCGCTGGTCAACTTCATTGTTTACCCTACATTTTGCCACTTTATGCGCCGACTGTAAATAGCTACAAACGATTTGTAGAAGGTACTTGGGCGGCAACTACGGTAAGTTGGGGAATCGACAATAGAACAACTGCTTTAAGAGTAATTAATCAAAAAGAGCAATCGATGCGACTTGAAAATCGTGTTCCAGGTGCGGATGCAAATCCTTATTTAAGTATTGCGGCGAGCCTAGCTTCTGGCCTATACGGCATCAAGAACAACCTGAAGTTGGAAACACCTATTACAACCGGAAACGAATACACAAATAAAAACTCTACTCCACTTCCATCCAATTTACATAAAGCAACTCAGGCGATGAAGCATTCAGAGATTCCAGCTAAACTATTTGGGAAAGACTTTGTAGATCATTTTGTTCGAACGCGTGAATGGGAATGGAGACAATATAGTCCTCAAGAATCTGATTGGGAATTAAAACGATACTTCGAAATTATTTAATATGGCATTTATTGACTTTGATACCATCATCCGCGAAAGCTGGAATGCTTATGATTCATCCCGTGAAATTGTTCGGGTTGTAGATATAAGTGCTAAAGTTTCTACCAATCACGTTTATCGCATTACTTTAAAGGATAAAAATTTTGTAGTAGCTAAGCTAACTTACTTTGGTAAATTCGAGCATTTTGTGGAAGATCATAGCATCATAAATACGCTTTCTAATAATCTTCCCGCTCCTTTTGAGAACTTTTTGGCTCGCTCATTAATGAAAGGAAACACTTTATATGTTCATCCTTACAAAAGCGAAATCATTGATGCCTGGGTCGTTTTCTACCGCCCTATTCACATCAAAAATAAACTACCTAAACGGCTAAACGACGACCAAATTGACAAACTTGCTGTTCAAATTGCACAGTTTCACAAAGCCTGTGATTCCGTAAAAAATACGCTGCCTATATCATCGAAAACGATGAAAACAGATATTTACGATATCCTAAATTTACTAGATAGTGAAGAGGGTAAGTATGAATATCCGCTCTATAGAGAATTGATTCGTAGCCAATGTGAACTCTTTTTAACCAATTACAATAAACTGAACGGTGTTGAACTAGAGAACATGCCCGTATTTGTAGATTGGAATATCGGTAACTTCTCTGTTACACCCTCTTTTAAATTATTCTCTCGATGGGATTATGACTGGTTTAGAATGAGCTCTAGAATGCTCGACTTCTATTTCCTAAGCCGTGTAGTTTCAGATATTGGTGACAAAACGGTGTTCAGTTACAATATTGATGTGATGATGCAACCACGCTTTCTTCAATTCCTTAAAAAATATCACCAAGTAAATCCTCTGTCAGAACGTGAAATTCTATTCTTGAAAGAATCGTATCGCTTTTTCATTCTAACTTACGTAGTTAAATACGGCCGCTTTTTCTTCCATGAAATCTTTGCTAACAAATTACAGAAAGAAGCTTTTGAAATTCACTTACCTTCTATCGACACCAAGTTTGATCCTCAACCACTTTTCAACGCAATTAAATAATCTCACTCACTAATGATCTACCCTTCTTTCTACGAAATCGCTCAACAATATAAAGTCATTATGCTAGACTCTTATGGAGTTCTGAAAAACCATAAGGGACTAATTGATGGCGTACAAAAAACCTTAGAATTTATCAGGGATGAGAAGAAAACATTCCGTGTACTAACAAATGACGCTTCCAGAAGTCCACAAGAACAGGTAGATAAATACACAGAATTAGGGTTGCCAGGAATAGAACTTCACGAGATGATTACTTCTGGAATGATGGCTAAACAGTTTCTAGAACAAAAAATTACGGACGGAAAAATTGCTTATTTAGGCACCGAAAGCTCTGCCGATTACATCTTACAAAGTGGGCTTGAACACATTGCTGTTAGTGATGTTGACTTAGATGATATCGAAGATATATCCGCATTCGTATTCCTAGACGACGAAGGTTTTGATTGGAATAAAGACATTAACAAAACTGTTAATCTATTGAGACGCAAGAATATGCCAGTTATACTTGCTAATTCAGATAAATTCTATCCAGTTTCAAAATTTGATGTTGCCGTGGCAACAGGAGGAATAGCCAAACTTGTGGAAAGTATGCTCGGTAAGAAATTTCTTCACTTTGGCAAACCCGATTCTCAAATGTTTATGTATGCTTACGAACAATTGGTTGAGCAAGGGCCTGTGAACAAAGAAGATATATTGATGGTTGGTGATACCTTACAAACTGATATCTTGGGTGGGAATAAATTTGGCGTAAAAACTATGCTTGTTCTATCAGGAAATACCCGCGAAGAAAATGCCGAGTCTTTAATAAAGTCTACTGGAATTATTCCAGATTACATTTGTAAATCAATATTAGAATGAAATTTACCCACAACGAGAAAGAACTCGAAATAAAGCGATACCCTGCGACCACTAACCGGTCGCTACAGCCTTGGTCTGCTGCAGACGAGCTAATGCTTACATTACTTGCAGAGACGTCTCCTGAGGATAAATCTATTGCTTTAGTAAACGATCGCTTTGGTTTCCTAGCAACTACTTTGGCCGAGAGTAACACAATAAGCGTGGTAGGTTATAAGAGTCAAGAGAAGTCATTAAAAATGAACCTCTCTAAAAATGATTATGAAATTGACCCTAAAACTCGTTTTACCCCTCTAGAAAAATTACCACCTGTAGATATTGGGTTGATAAAAGTTCCAAAATCTGTGGATTTATTTCGGCTGAATCTTCACCAAATTCATAACTCTCTTTCTAAAAACGGTATGATTTTATGCGGGTTTATGACTCGCTACTTTACACCACAACTTTTAGAAATTGCCAGTGAATACTTTGATGTTGTTGAACAAAGTAAAGCATGGAAGAAAGCTCGTGTTCTAACACTTAAAGGTAAAAAAGAAGCTCCAGAAATAGCATTCACAAATTCTCTTTCCTTTAAAGAAATGGAGTTTAAACAATATTATGGAGTGTTTTCATCTAACAACATCGATTTCGCAACGCAATATTTCATCGAGCACATTCAGTTAAAGGACACTGAGAAAGTGGTTCTAGATTTAGCATGTGGTAACGGTGTGATTGCTAAATGTGTTCTTACAATTAATTCGGATATTGAGATTCACCTTCTGGATGATTCTGTACTCGCTATCGAGTCTGCAAAGTTAAACCTCAATCAGCCAAAGGTACATTTCCATCTTCAAGATACGTTGGAGTATTTCGAAGATGAATCTGTAGATTTAGCACTCTCGAATCCTCCCTTCCACTTTGACCATGAAACCAACATTGAGATTGCACTTGATCTTTTTAAGGAAACTCACCGATGTTTAACAGCCGACGGTAGGTTTTTAATGGTTGCTAGTAAACATCTTAACTTTAAAACCCATCTCGATAAAATTTTCACTCTTTGCAAAATCACTGCAGAAAATGAGAAATTTGTTGTTTATGAGTGCTTGAAGTAGATACCATCCACATCAACAAGCTGAATGGAATCGAATTTTGAAATAAAAGATAAGACAAAATCTACTGAAGGGATTAAGGTTTCCTCGTTTAGAAAACACATTCGAAAAACCTCTCCACATAAGCATAACAGCTATTTTGAAATCATCTATCTTTGCAAAGGTTCTGGTTCTCATACCATTGATACGCGCATTTACGAAATAAAACCTCCCGTAGTTTTTACTATCCGTAAAGAGCAACTTCATTGTTGGGATATAAAAACAGAACCTGAAGGTTTTGTGCTTATCATCAAAAAGCTTTTTATCGATAACTGCTTGGATAATGAAATTCGTCAACTCATAGCCAGAATGAGTACTTTTACTTGCCTTTATCCCACTAAGGCCTCGATTGAGGAATTCTTTAAATTACTTTCAACAGAATGTTCATCAAGCTCTATTCCAAACCGAACAGTTATTGATGGTTTGCTGAAAGCCTTGCTCGCCAAAATGTTGGAGTCTGCCCAAACTGACGATAAAATAATTAGTCATCCAGGTAACCATTTTCTTCAATTTAAAGAACTACTCATCCAAAATAATAACTTAACAAACAGTGTTGCTCATTACGCTAAGTTATTGCACACCAGCCCGCAAAACTTAAATGCTATTTGTAGAAAAGAGACAAATCAATCCGCTGCTCAAGTTTTAGCTGACCACATATTAAGTGAAGCAAAACGTTTTCTACTCTATACAGAACTTTCGGTAAGTGAAGTTTGCCATTCTTTAGGATTCAAAGATAATTCTCATTTCACGAAATACTTTAAACGACATTTAGGGGTCACTCCTACAGCGTTCAGGAAAGAAAAATAGTAAACACCAAAGCTTTTTCATTTAGACCATTATCAAAAATCTGGGTTGTATATTTTCCAACATAGTAAGCACCCCTAATATTAAGTCAGTTCATCAAAACTGACTACAGCGCAAAGTAAAGATGAGTAAAGAATTAAAAGAAGTAGCTAAAGTTTTTTTTAAACTAGGGAGCATCGCTTTTGGTGGCCCTGCGGCACACATTGCAATGATGGAAGACGAAGTAGTTAAAAAAAGAAAGTGGATGACACATCAACACTTCTTGGATTTAATTGGAGCTACAAACCTCATTCCTGGACCAAATTCTACTGAAATGACCATGCATTGTGGCCATGAACGTGCAGGCTGGAAAGGTTTATTTGTTGCTGGTATTTGCTTTGTTTTCCCTGCGGTCGTTATCACGATGGTTTTGGCTTGGCTTTATCAAAAATATGGACAATTACCAGAAATTGAGCCCTTTATTTATGGAATTAAGCCCGCAGTTATTGCTATAATTCTAGGAGCAGTATATAGGCTTGGTAAAAAAGCTCTTAAAAGTGTTGAACTTGGTTTTTTAGGTTTTTTAACTCTTTCAGCAGCACTTTTGGGAGTTCACGAAATTATCGCGCTTTTTGTATGTGGCTTTCTTGGACTTGCTTTATACTTTATCAAATATTCCAGAAATTCCATCAATAGTTTATCTCCCCTACTTTTATTTCAAGTTGGAGTATCTCTTAGCTCTTTAAAGATACTTTGGACCTTCTTTAAAGTTGGCGCTCTACTTTATGGTAGTGGGTATGTACTATTTGCTTACTTAGATGCAGAACTCGTTACCACAGGATTACTCTCTAGGCAAGAACTCATTGATGCCGTAGCTGTGGGACAGTTCACACCTGGTCCTGTTTTATCAACAGCTACATTTATTGGTTGGCAATTAGGTGGATTCTGGGGAGCTATTGCTGCCACAGTAGGAATTTTCCTTCCTTCCTTCATTTTTGTTGGCATTCTGAATCCTCTTGTCCCAAAAATGCGAGAATCAAAAATCATCTCTGCCTTTCTAGATGCAGTAAATATTGCAGCGGTTGCCGTTATAATCGCTGTTTGTTTTGAAATGGGCAAAGACACGCTTACAGGTTGGAGAACCATTGTGATTGCATTGTTAAGTTTAATCTCAGTATTCACTTTTAAAAAAGTAAACAGTGCTTTTATAGTGGTTGGTGGAGCGTTATTAGGCTATTTGCTTTATCTGATTTAAACAATTCCTCACAGCCCTCTCTCGGCGTATGCTCGAGATCTAGATTGTTAGCGAAGACTAAGGTTCATTTAAACTCTAGATTCCTACCGGTGTAGGAATAACGGTTTTGTGTTAGTTTGAGTATATATTAAACAACATACTCCCTCACCACTTAAAGCATCTAATCCCGAAAATATTCTAAATTTATAAAAATAAATTTTTGTTCTAAAATATATTCATCGTAATATTACAATGAACCAACTGAAATATAATGGGCTCAGCTAAAACAGAAATATTTACCGACAAACAAAACCAAATTGCTCTTTTAGCAAAAGCGTTTGGACATCCCGCTAGAGTAGCAATTATTCAGCATTTGTTTAGTAGAAATGCATGTGTTTGCGGTGACTTAGTAGAGGAAATTGGACTAGCCCAAGCAACCATTTCACAACACTTAAAAGAGCTCAAAAAAATGGGTTTAATTAAAGGAAATGTGGAAGGTACTAGTGTATGCTATTGTATTGATGAAAATAATTGGGACGGAATGAAAGCATTGTTACTCGAGTTTCTTGACCAAGACATCACCACTGCTAATAACTGTTGCTAAAAAAATTTGTCTTTATTAATCGTATAATTACAATAAAAGGAATTCTATGAAATTATCAGAAATTAAAATCGCTCTCGATCAACTAGAAACTATCGCTTTTCAATTACCTAACGGAGAGTTAGTACCTAGCCACTTCCATGTTACTGAAGTTGGGAAAATCACCAAAAACTTTATTGATTGTGGAGGAACTATCAGAAATGAAGAAGTCGTTAATTTTCAATTGTGGGATGCTAATGATTACAACCACAGACTTCATCCAGAAAAACTAGTTAAAATAATCGAGCTATCTGAGCGAAAACTAGGTATTAAAGATTCAGAAATCGAAGTAGAGTATCAAGGTGAAACGATTGGGAAATTTGGGTTAGACTTCGATGGAGTCAATTTTGTTCTAACTACAAAGCAAACTGATTGCTTAGCAAAAGAGAACTGTGGTATTCCTGAACCTAAATCTACCTTGCAAATGGTTGACTCCAACCAATCGAGCTGTTGCGCGCCAAACAGCGGATGCTGCTAAATATATTTAATATGAAGTTATATCCTAATTTAGAGAAGCTAGTATCGACTTTAGATACTAGCTCCATCACCGAAGCAAGAGCAGCCCAACTGTTAGAAGTTTCCTCATTTATACGTGGTAAAATTTCTAACAATGAGAGTATACGAATGAACTTCATTTGTACACACAATTCTAGAAGAAGTCATTTGACACAAATATGGGCACAAACCTTAGCTTACTACTTTAACATTGATAATGTGTCTTGTTATTCTAGTGGAACTGAGGCTACCTCTCTTTTCCCTAAGGTTAAAGAAACGCTCGTTAATCATGGTTTTAGTGCTAGTACTATTTCTGAAGGTGGAAACCCTATTTATAGTATCAAATATGCAGAAAATGAACCTTCAATAATCGGTTTTTCTAAAACACTAGATAGTCCATTTAACCCCAGCTCTGAGTTCCTTGCTATAATGACTTGTTCTCATGCCGACGAAGGTTGTCCGTTTATCTCTGGAGCAGAAAAGAGAATCTCGCTCCCATTCGACGACCCAAAAGCTTTCGATGGTACCCCTCAACAAACTCAAAAGTACCATGAGCGAAGCTTACAGATTGCTACAGAACTATACTTTGTCTTTTCAAATCTAAATAAATAAACATGTCTGAACACAAAAAACTTGGATTCTTAGATCGATTTCTAACACTTTGGATATTTGCAGCAATGGCATTGGGAGTTGGAATAGGTTACTTCATACCATCATTTGCAAATAGTATCAATGCTTTAAGCAGTGGAACCACAAATATTCCTATCGCAATTGGTTTAATATTGATGATGTACCCACCTTTAGCAAAAGTGAATTACGCATTGTTGCCAAAAGTATTCCGTAATACTAAAATCCTATCTATTTCACTTATTCTTAACTGGATAGTTGGTCCTGTTCTGATGTTCTTCTTGGCCATTACTTTTCTAAGAGATTATCCAGAATATATGGTTGGTTTAATTTTGATTGGATTGGCACGATGTATTGCAATGGTTCTAGTTTGGAATGATCTTGCTGAAGGAAATAGTGAATATGGAGCTGGATTAGTTGCTCTAAATAGCATCTTTCAAGTGTTTGCATACAGTTTCTACGCTTGGATTTTTATTACCGTTCTTCCTCCATTCTTCGGTTTTGATGGCGCTATTGTAGACATCTCTGTAGTTACAATTGCAGAAAGCGTAGCCATTTACTTAGGGATTCCATTCTTGATGGGAATTATGAGTCGTCTCATCCTAGTTCGTCTCAAAGGCGAGGATTGGTACACCAATGTATTTATTCCAAAAATCTCTCCAATGACATTAATCGCGCTTCTATTTACCATAGTTGTAATGTTTTCTTTAAAAGGAGAGCTAATTGTCGAAATCCCTATGGATGTTGTAATTATTGGTATTCCACTTCTGATTTATTTCAGTTTGATGTTCTTGATTGGCTTTTTTGTAACCAAAGCTATGGGCGCCGATTATGATAAAACCACAGCAGTGGCTTTCACTGCAGCAGGCAACAATTTTGAATTAGCTATCGCTGTGGCAATTGCTGTTTTCGGATTAAACTCTGGTCAAGCTTTTGCCGGCGTAATAGGACCTCTAGTTGAAGTTCCTGCTTTAATCCTACTAGTTAGAGTTTCATTCTGGTTGCGTAAAAAATACTTTACTGGCAATAAATTGGAGAATACTACGGCACAATAGCTGTGAACACACGCTTAGACTGTAATAGTTTTAAGCTGTATTATTTTGTCAAAGTAAAGGTTAGAACTCACATTCTAGCCTTTACTGTTTTATACCAGAAAATCAGTCTTATCCAGCTTTGAACTAGGAGTTTAATTATAGATTTTACTTCTACAACAACTTTACGAATATACTTTCGATTATATGCCTACTGATAAAGAAAACATGCTTGCAGGAAAACCTTTTAAAGCTTTTGATAAAGAACTAACCCAAGAGCGAGCTGCTGCTAAAGAAATCCTATTTGAATACAACACCCTTCGTCCTACCGAATATGCAAAGCGAAATGAACTCCTAAAACAGTTGATAGGTCTAAAACCAAAGTCGTGTTACATTGAGCCTCCCTTCTATTGCGATTACGGGTACAACATCGAGATTGGAAATAAATTCTACGCAAATACAAACCTCACCATTTTAGATGCCGCCAAAGTAACCATCGGTAAAAATGTTTTTATAGGACCAAATGTTGGTATTTATTCCGTTTCTCATCCCATCCATCACGAACCAAGAAATCAATATTTAGAATTTGGAAGTCCAATTAGTATCGGCGACAACGTCTGGATTGGAGGATCGGTAGTTATAAATCCTGGCGTAACGATTGGCGCTAATACTGTAATTGGTTCAGGAAGTGTAGTAACCAAGAATATCCCTGAAAATGTAATCGCAGCAGGAAATCCTTGTAAAGTAATTCGAGAAATTACCGAAGAAGACCGAATACGACATCAATTGTAGCTATTTAGCTTATAACTAAATCCTTCTTATAACTCGTTCAAAAAAAGTGAATTATTTTTATGTAGACACTCCCAAATAAGACAATATCCTCGTACATTTTTAGTCTATATTAGACTAAAATTGATATTTAAGATCAGGATTTGACATGGGAAGAATTTTTGAAGTTAGAAAGGCTGCAAAATTTGCAAGATGGGATCGTTTAGCAAAGACATTTTCGCGTATTGGTAAAGAAATTGTAATTGCTGCAAAAGCTGGCGGTCCTGATCCCGATACCAATCCTATGCTTCGCCGAGCAATTCAAAACGGCAAGGGCGCTAACATGCCCAAAGATCTTATCGAACGGGCTATAAAGCGTTCTCAGTCTAAAGATGTTGAAGATTATGCCGAAGTTTTATTTGAAGGCTACGCGCCACATGGCGTTGCTGTACTCATTGAAACGGCTACCAATAACAATACTAGAACAGTTGGTAATGTCCGCCCTATTTTCACCAAATACGGTGGCAATTTAGGAAACACGGGCAGTGTAGCTTTTCAGTTTAACCAAGTTGGCTCATTTAAAATTGAACCCGCAGATCACGACGAAGAGGAGCTAGAGCTTCATTTAATCGATTATGGTTTGACCGAAATGGGTGAATCCGAAACCGACGAAGGCGAACGAATTTTAGTAATCCGATGTGAATTTGTTGAGTTTGGGAATATGCAGCATGCTCTTGAAGATATGGGCATCTCACCTCTTAGTGCAGAAACTGATTGGATTCCACTTACTACTGTTTCCTTAGACGAAGAACAGTCTGAAGAAGTACTCAAGCTTATTGATAAGCTTGAACAAGACGACGACGTACAACGAGTTTTCCATAACTTAGTGTAGAGAATCACTCTTCTAATAGTAGAAATTCGATAACGGATATTGCAAGGCTTTAAGCCTCGGTCATCCCTGTAGATGTTAGGTAATTCATTGATAGTTTTAATAGATAAACAACGCTCACCGTCATCCGTCTTATACTGATTTAGCTTTACTTATAAACATGTAATTCAACTCAAAGTCTCAGCCATCTCCCCTCCGGAGGAAGCATCAACCATTTTGAAATAGATTCGGTTTTATTCATCTTACCCGTTGTTACCTATATTATTCCCACCAAGACGGAAATGATAAAATTGAGACCATTAAACCTGAATGAAAATAATCTTAACGCTTATACTTTTCTCTGCAGCCTTTTTGAGTTGTACCGATGAAATTATGGAAATCAAAAAGAGCTATTTAGTGAACGAAATCCCAAAAGACCTTCCCATAGACTTCAAATCGGACTTGATCCCTGCTAACAAACTCATTCATAAAGGAACCTTTTCACCAGATCTGTCGGAATACTACTATATTATTTCCGACAAAGATTTTGAAAAATTCAGTGTGTTTGTAATCAATAAGCGAGACGGAAAATGGTCGGAGCCTAAACGCGCTTTTTTTGATAGTGAGTATAGTGAACACGGCATGAGCTTTTCTCCTGATGGTAATTCCATCTTTTTCAGTTCAACACGTCCAGTTAATATTGAAGGGGTTTCTTCCACTTGGCATATCTGGAAAACAGAAAAGGTGAACGGAATATGGACTGAAGCACTATTTGTTGATATCCCTAACTTGAGGAATAAATTAGTCTCTCACCCCACTATTACAAATTCGGGTAAATTATATTTCCACTCGAGTAATTTAGATTATAGTGAAATGGCAGTCTATCATTCCCAACTAAAAGATGGTTTGTATGAAGACGCTAGGAAAACGATTATTTCATCTCCATCAAAGATAGGTACCTGCACTCCTTATGTTTCACCCGAAGAAGATTATTTGATATTTGCTTCCATTGGCGACCAACTAGACCTTATGATTAGCTTTAGTGATGGAAATGGAGGCTGGATAAACACAAAAAAGCTTAACACTAAGATCAATATTTTAGGGCAAGGAAATCCTTACGTAACACCTGATAACAGGTTTCTCTTTTTTACGACTGGTGATCATTCAGGAAAAGATTGGAAAGTGAATTGGGTTGATATACAGTCTGAACTGGAATATGATTTGTAGACTTCACTTATTCCGTTAGTAAGTAACTATTAGTTGAACTATGAAAGTATTGTTAAATAACATCGAGGTAACTACAGACTACTTTATATTAAATGACAGCTTAAACTACGGCCGTTTTTTTGATAGGAACACCAAAGAATATGAATTCCAACTAACAAGACGTGAACTTATTGAGCTAATTGAAAATGAGTATAATGAAGTACGAGATGAAATAAAGTTGGATGATAAACTAGAAAATGATACTTCCGATTTCACAAATACTAACTACTGTTCTTTGCCTAAACTACTAAATCATAATTCTGATTTTGAAGCGATAATGAAGACTTATTTGCATATCACGCTCTTCAAAAAACTATTCCCAGAGTCACCGAAAAAGCAATATGTGATAAATAGTACGGACTCTATTACCATCAAAGATGATATGATCACGTTTAAAGGCAAAGTATTCGAACTCTCATAGTTATAAGTGAGTATTTGTTTAAATACGATTATTCCGTTTGTTGACTCCCTCCAACCCCGTCGAAATTGTTGATGATAAGTACTTCAATGACGGTTTGAGACCAGAATAAAATCTCGGTCATCCCTGTAGATGCTAAGGAATTCGTTGACAGAAATAACTTCTTGATTTCCTTCAAAGTGTCAATACGCCCACCAAACCACACCGACGTTTAGATTTATTGGCGGAAAAGAACGCAATGGAAACGACGTCTCCGATAGGAGCAATTATTCCACACAGGCTCGGGTTTGAATGTGGCAAAAGACGAATGTAGACCTTTGGAATAATTGAGTCGATGTAATGAAGTTCGCGCCAATAATTCTTGTCGAGAGCTTTTGGTACTTTTGGCGGTTCAAAAGTACAGCCATAAATGAGATGAATGTATTAGCGAACACGAAAATAATATGAAGGTATGATCATCAATTGCCTATAAACAAAATAATGGTTTATAAGAAGTGGGACACTCAGGGCCTTAACTTTTTGCAAACATGTAATTCAACGCAAAGTCTCTGCTATCTCCCCTCGGGGGGAGACAGATTTCACGCTTGCGGGAAATCAGAGGGAGGACTCTTTGGGGATGGCAGCCCTACCTCGACGATCCAAATAAAAAACTCCCCTACAAGAATAAAGGTGTACTATTATCACTACTAATCGTATATTTGCGATTAGAGATATGAAAAGAAATTTAGAACATATTGAATACGAAAAAGATACAGAGGCTTTAGCAAAATTCGCTAAAGCTTTAGGTCATCCTACTCGTATTGCAATCTTAAAGCATCTTGAAAAACAGTCCTGTTGTTTCACTGGCGACTTAGTTAATGAATTCCCATTGGCCCAATCAACTGTTTCACAACATCTTAAAGAATTAAAAAACGCAGGTCTCATTCAAGGAGAATTGAAACCGCCCAAAATTAAATACTGTATCAATCAAGAAAACTGGGAAATTGCAAAAGCATTATTCCAGCAGCTCTTTGATTGATATTTTTTTATTAACCAAATCGCCTATTGGCGATAAACAAAGTAACTATTATGTCAAAAGTAATAAAAGTATTAGGCTCAGGATGTCCAAAATGTCAAACTATGACGGGTGTCGTGAAAGAAGTAATCTCTGAAAATAACATTGATGCAACCATCGAGAAGGTTGAGGATGTCATTGAAATAATGAAATTTGATGTCATGATTACACCTGCATTAGTAGTTGACGGTGTTGTTACAATTAAAGGCAGGATCCCTTCAAAAAATGAAGTATTAGAGCTTCTGAATTAAAATAAATCACTAGTAATACTAGATTCTTAGATTTTTAATAAGGAATAGAAATGTTTGATTGGATACAGCAATTAGCTGACTGGCTAGTGTACGAAGTCTTGAGTTTAGACAAAGGACAGCATTTATCGGAAGCTCTTAATTTCTTTATTTATGATACTACAAAAATTCTGATTCTACTTTTTGTAATCATTTTTCTGATGGGAATTGTGAACAGCTACTTTCCTATCGAAAAAGTAAAAAACTTCCTCTCCAGAAATAAATTGTATGGTCTGGAATACCTGATGGCAAGTCTCTTTGGAGTTGTAACTCCCTTCTGTTCTTGTTCTTCAGTTCCTTTATTTATTGGGTTTGTTAAAGGTGGAATACCACTAGGTGTAACCTTCGCTTTTCTGATTACCTCTCCTCTAGTTAATGAAGTGGCTATTGGACTTTTTCTTGGGTTATTCGGTCTTAAAACAACCATCATATATGTTATAAGCGGTATTTTATTAGGTACTGTCTCTGGAATAATCCTCCAAAAAATGAAGTTAGAAGCCTATCTAACACCCTGGGTTAAAGAAGTGTTAGAAAACTCACAGAGAGAACAAGAGTTATTTATTGCCGAGAAACAAAGCTTTAGCCAACGATTGCCTGTTATTTGGGATGAAGTTCAGAAGATATTAAAAGGCATAACCCCTTATGTATTAATTGGAATCGCCATTGGTGGCTTAATGCATGGTTATATTCCCGAAGGATTTTTTGAGAAATACATGGACAAAGACAATCTCTTTGCCGTGCCCATTGCTACCATTTTAGCTGTCCCAATGTACTCTAACGCCTCTGGGATATTACCAGTGGTTCAAGTGTTAGTTGCAAAAGGAATTCCATTAGGAACGGCTATAGCATTTATGATGGGTGTTGTCGGACTTTCCTTACCAGAAGCTATGCTACTTAAAAAAGTAATGACCTTAAAACTCATCACTATCTTTTTCGGCGTAGTTACATTCTGCATCATCATTTCAGGATATCTGTTTAATGTGCTATTGTGAGTATGATGAATCCATATTTTCAAGACATAGCATGTAATCAATAGAGAAATTATTATGGCTCATTCACATAATCATACCCCATCTTCCTTACAGTCTAATGACATTAACCGTTCTTTCTTAATCGGAATCGCTCTAAATGTTATTTACGTAGTTATTGAATTAGGTTATGGCTGGAAAATTGGTTCAACCGCTTTACTCTCTGATGCAGTTCACAATATTGGAGATATTTCAGGTTTATTATTGGCGTTTTTTGCTTTTCGTTTACTACGCTTTAAACCAACTAAATTATTTACGTATGGATTAAAAAAAGGATCCGTAATCGCTTCTTTTATTAATTCAATATTATTGGCTTTTGCTATTGGTGCTATTGCCTGGGAAGGCTTTCGCCATATTCTAAACCCTAGCCCCATCAATGGAAATGTGGTGATGGTTGTAGCTGCAATAGGTATTGTAGTTAATTTCTCATCTGCTCTTTTATTTCGAAAACGTGAGAAAGAAGATTTAAACATCAAGGCAGCATATTGGCACTTAATGGCAGACGCCTTAGTATCTTTAGGTGTGGTACTTTCAGGACTTATTATAAAATATACAGGTTGGGATTTTATAGATGGTGTTGCTGCAATTTTGGTTGCTCTTGTAATACTACTCAGTACTTGGAGCCTTTTTAAAGACAGTATTATTGCAATGCTTGATGGTGTACCCGCTGATATAACTACCGATGAAATTACGGAACACCTCTCGGAAGTTGACGGAGTTTTAGGAATTCACCACGTTCATATATGGAGTATGAGTACTAGCGAGAATGCGCTAACCTCCCATGTTGTGGTTGGCAACCTTGAAGACATTCCAACGATTAAAGAAGCCATAAAAAAAGAATTGGCAGAACATCATATTGCACATAGCACTTTAGAATTTGAAACAACGGATGAACATTGTGAGGGATAATATTAACGCTTCATCTCGTAACGTTTCTAAGAGCAAATCAACTTGCCCTCGTCCAGTAGCTTCTCTTCGGATTGCCTACCAGAAGCTCTACTTCCTATGTCGATAGTACCTTCTTATGCCCTTTCTGTAAAATATATTTCAATAACAGTTACGAGTAACTGTTATTTTTGGAAAATGAACTGTTTTAAACATCTTAACAACGTATTGGATAGCACATAAATACCCTAAGATTATGAAAGTTGAAAAAAGCCTCTTTAGAATCTCTCTTGTAGCGTTGTTCCAGAATTTTTTAATGATCGCTATACCCTTGAACGTAATACTTTTTGTATTCACTTTTCTGTCAGGAGAACCAAGGTCAATGATATATGATTCATCTTGGATAATTCAGCTTGCACTCCCTCTATTAATTTCAATTGTTCAAGTATCAACCTACTCTAGGAATGGCGTTTTACTATTAAGTGAGTACAATGACTCATCAACCTTGATGAAAAAGATAGAATCAATTCTATTAAAAAAAGGATATATAAAAGTTGATTCAAAGCCCGAATCTGTTAAATACATTGAGGCCAGAAAACGTTTTATCTTTATAAATAATCTTTTCAACTATGAAGTAATTATTAAACCTACAGCAAACACCGTTGAAATTTATTCGAAAAACGTCATTCTTATTCCCATTGAAAGCAAACTCAAGTATGATAATTCATATTGGTTGCCCTAAATTTCATATAGAAAATCAGAATTTTGGTAAAGAGTTACTTATATGAATGTGATTCGTAACACAGTATTCTAACTCACCTAATCTTACATCCTAGTTCTAGAATATCACTTCTAATCTCCCCCTCCGGTAAATCAAAATCATCTACAGATATCACTAACTCCTATTTTGAAATAAAACTGGTTTTGTTCATCTTATCCCCTGAATTTTGAAGAATAAACTGAATAAAACTTAAACATGAAATAGGGATAAAGTGAATAGAGTTCACTTTACTCTATTGTTGTGCCCAATTAAAATAAGACGATGAAACTTAATCATATCATTTTTCTATTTATTACTGCTTTGACGGTTATTGCATGTTCTAGCAAGAAAGAAAACAATCATGCGAGAATAATTTGGGACAAGCATGATAATGGAAATTACAAGACAGTTCATCAGTATTTTACTGATACAGCTGACATGACGGAAGACTACTACTATCAAGAGTTCTATGAAAATGGAAATCTGAAAATTCAGGGACTAGAGAATCAAAGAACGCGAAAAGGAGAATGGAAGGCTTATTTTGAAAACGGAGATTTAAAGGCAAAATTGACTTTCGAGAATGACGTTCTAAATGGCCCAATTAAACTCTATAATGACGATGGAACAGTCAAAGCTCAAGACAACGCAGAAAACGGAGATTTAAAGCTAAATAATAAAGACATAAAGAGTTTCCTAATGGAGAACTTTAATATTTCTGAGAATAGACCGAATTGGAATGATTCATTGGATATTATGGTGGACTCATTGAAAACAATATTGGATAAAAAATAACTGGGCACAACAACGCATATAGCTTATGGCGGGTGAACGGTTACATTTAAGGTTTTCGCTCCGTAGCCAGATTTGGTTTCGGTGGACAGGAAAGAGCTTCGAAACCGCCACACGCCATATGCACAACGTTGTGCTTCATTAGAAAATGACAATAGAACTGAAAAATATTACGACTTTCCTTAAGAAAACAAGTTTGGTTTGGCTTTTCCTCAATGTTATCTCCCTTGCCCTTGGTGTATTCATAATGTGGATGACTGGAATAAGGGGGCATTTCTTAATGCTTGTGATTTTCTTTTTTAGCCTTATTCATCTATCTAATTTAATCTCAAACTTCTTAAGCTTAACCTTTGAATTCAAGACAGTATGGAATGTCATAATTATCTTATTAACGGTTCTTATAATGGCTAAAAACATTGACTTGAGTAGAGAATTGATTACGAACAATTGGTGGATTCCATGTGAGCTTGGTGCAAGTTGTCCTTAAAAAGAAAAAAAACACGAAAGCACAACAATACCTATACGTAATGCGGGTTTCCGTCACAATTGAAAATCCGTCCAATCAACGAAGTCCGCCAAGACTTTAAATTTGCATTTAAAATGAATAAATTAAAGGCAAATTATAAAGCCATGGCTAAGTGCAAGCTTGGGAGTTTCGGCATCGCAAGGCCGCACTACGCATAGCTTGGCGTTGGGTAGCATTTGAATAAAATGATCAAAAAGATACTTTTAGCAATTGGACTAATAATAGCTGTCGCCATTTTTTTGAAATATGGTAGGTCAGTCTATATGCCTATAGTAAATAAGATAAAAGGTAGCGAGACTGTTGAATCAAGAATTAGCGCAATTCAGGGAGATGTTTGGAATCGACTTGAAAACAACCTGAATTTGGCAGGTTACAAAATGGACTATCCTAAGGAAATAATCTTAGCAGCATTCAAAGAAGAAAGAGTATTGCAGGTATATTCCAAGGACTACAACGGAATCAAGCTAATTAAAGAATACCCCTTTACTGCATTCAGCGGTGAACTTGGACCAAAATTAAAACAAGGCGACAAACAGATACCAGAAGGGATTTATGAGGTTGAGTATCTTAATCCAAATAGTTCGTTCTATCTTTCTATCAAAGTGAGCTATCCAAACGAGTTTGATAAGTCAAAAACTGAACTGTCAGATATTGCTGATATGGGCGGAGATATTTTTATACACGGAAAATCAGCAACAATTGGATGTATTCCACTTGGAGATGTAGCAATTGAGGAAGTGTTCGTTTTGACACAAAAGGCAATTAACAATGGTGTTAAGGTGATAATAAGTCCAAGAGACTTTCGAACAAATTCTGAATACCCCGTAATTGACCGCATAGATTGGGAAAACGAACTTTATGACTTAATAAAAAATGAAATAAAAACGCTACCCAACACGGTATATAGCAAATAGGGCGTAGTGGTTTACGACAGTTAAACCCTATTTACAAACACCGCCAAATCGTTGATTTGGCTTTTAAGAATGAATAATTTAAAAACAAAATACAACGCTTTGGCTCAGTGCAACTTTGAAAGTTTATCGCTTTCTACTGCCCTACTTGCCATATACTAAACGATACCTGCAAGCTAAAAAACCACTTCGAATACGAATTGAATGATAAATAAGAAAAAAATAATTGGAATTTGCGGAAGTGCCAGTCGGAATTCTGCAAACCTTTCAATTCTCAAGTGGATAGCGGAATCGGATGAATCTGATTTCAATTTGGAGATTATAGATGATTTGACCGAATTACCACATTTTAAAACGGAATTAACTGACAAAAATGTGCCTGAAGAAATTGTTAATTTTCGAAATAAAATTGAAAATGCTGACGGAATCATAATTTGTACACCTGAATATGTTTTCAGTATTCCAAGTGGTTTAAAAAATATGATTGAATGGTGTGTGTCAACTACTGTTTTCTCTGACAAACCAATTGGAATTATAACCGCTTCGGCAAGTGGAGAAAAAGGACACGAGGAACTGAAGTTGATTATGGAAACTATCCAAACTAAATTTACAGACGAAACAACTCTTTTAATTCAAGGAGTAAAGGGAAAAATAGGGACAGACGGTAACATATTAGATAAAACAACAGAAACTGAATTGAAAATATTTGTTCAGAATTTAAACAAATGGACAGAATAGCCAGCAGGTAACAACGTATATAAAACAAAGGTCAATTGTAACCCGAAAAGCTAATGCGTAAAATCTGCTACGTTTCATACCCGAGACCGTTGTAAAACATTAGAATAGAAACCAAATGAGACAAAGCCGAAAAGAGACAGCTTGGAAAAAAAGCAGAAAATTCGGAGATGTTAAAGGTGGACGAAAAAGACCAAAACTTGCTGATAACATTTTCAATCGACAACACAACTTTTCGGCACCAAGTGAAAACGAAGAAACACCAATTTTTATCGTGGATAATTCCTCACGGGATTTATATTTCCCTGTAACAGTTGACGAAATAAAAGAATTTCTAAATAAACTACCTTCTGAACATACCGAAAACCTTACACATATATGGTTAAGAAAAATGACCAAAAAAGAATATGCAAAAGAAGGAAGTTTTCAAGGATGTTTCATTTGCGGTAGCGGAGTGAATTTAATTGTGCTATATCCATTTCCGACTGATTTAAAAATGGAATTTGGAAATAAAAAACCATCTAATAAAACTTTGAAATGGTATTCCGCTTACGAGCCTGAATTAATTCACTCAAACGGAACTTGGACATTAAAATGGACAGAAGAAAAAATTAAGATATATTATTTAGAAGGTTTACTTCTTCACGAAATCGGACATCAACTGGATAGCGTTTATCAGAGATATTGGAGTCCGAATTACAAAAAGCAAAGAGCGGAAAACTATGCTGATAATTTTGCTTATTACTGGGGAAATGAAATTAGAAAAGAAATTGAATAAGAAAAACGATTTTACAACACTATGTATATTGCGTATACACCCTGCGGGATGCAAACGCACTATGCATTAAATGCCACCGATGTAAAACAACATTCTCGAAAACAAACAAAATGACTCAATCTGAACTCATAATTTTAAACTTTACAGAGATTAGAAGAAGAAGTATAAAACTTTGGAATGGACTACGCCGTTGTACGTAAGCATGAAATCCGATTATAAAAGATGAAATTCAATGGAATTGAAAACGAAATACTAGAATCTAAAATAATAGGACTATTTGCCTCCCTCCTTATTGCTTGCTCCAGCTAAACAAATTTTTCGTTTTACCTTTATTGAATTAGATTAAGCTATGTATTAACTCATTCAGAGATAAAATGAAACTCGCAATCATAGTAGTATTAGTGGCTTTGGAAAGCTCACTCTTG
This sequence comes from Balneola sp., assembly GCA_048267905.1. Taxonomy (GTDB): domain Bacteria; phylum Bacteroidota; class Rhodothermia; order Balneolales; family Balneolaceae; genus Balneola. Next base: position 497,925 of record JBLWWM010000001.1, on the reverse strand, counting down.
TTAGCCCAAACCGAATATAGCCCTACAAAAGAAAATCCTTTTGGGAAACCAAATCCCAATGCCCCTGCTGAGATAATGGATTATGAGCCTCTTATTGGCTTATCTGATTGCAATTCATACCGAATTGGAAACGATAATAAATGGTTACCTCCCGTAAAAATGACTTGGGAATTTAAGTACATCATGAATGGTATGGCAGTACAAGATCAGACTTTAAAAGAAGATGGTATTCATTCTGGAAGTATTCGGCAATTTAATGCCGATAGCAGTGCTTGGTATGTTCACTATTACACCACAGCAAGTGCTAGTTCAAGCCTGAAAACTTGGACTGGTGGCAAAACCAACGATAAAATCATTCTGTACAGCGATCAAAAAGCACCAAACGGCATGGAAGGTTTATATAAAATCAGCTTTTATGATATCTCAATGGAAGGTTTTAACTGGATTGGAGAATGGGTTAATCAGGAGGAGTCTATTGTCTTTCCCACATGGCGAATTGAGTGTAAAAAGAGAGTGTAAGGGTATTGATGTGAGTAATTAGTAGTTAATGTTTAAATCGTTAAGGATCTAACTCACTTAAATATCTATGTCATCAACGTATAGTATTTAATATTGGCTAGAGTTTTTGATATCTGCTAAACTCAAGATTCTGGGCAACACAAAAGAACTCGTATTAATCAAACGCTCCCTTTCAATCGTTTTCATCACTTTAGATTAATGCTTGCACAGGAATGAATCTGTTGGAAGTCTATAATTGATTAATCATAACACAACGCTTAAAGTCTCTCTGGCCCCGAAACCTCGGATCCAAGAATATTCAATACCCAATTATAGTTTAAAGCCAACCAAGTACAATTATAAAAAGGATTATTATATTAGCTAGCACGGAAATAATGTACAGCCACTTGAGATAATAGCATCACAAAAACGATGGTAAAATTAAGACCAGCAACTATAGAAGATTTAACGCTACTCCTCTATTGGGATACAATGCAACATGTAATTGATAGTGACCCTGATGATGATTGGAATTGGGAGTTTGAGCTTTCAAGAAATCCATCTTGGAGAGAACAGTTCGTGGCAGAGTTAGATAGAAAACCCATTGGTTTTGTACAAATCATTGATCCATATTACGAAGAGACTCATTATTGGGGAGATGTAGCGCAAAACAAAAGAGCGATTGATATTTGGATTGGAGAAGAAAATAATTTGGGCAAAGGATACGGAACCACTATGATGCATCTAGCCATTGACCGGTGCTTTAGTAACCCTGCAATAAGTGGAATCCTTATTGATCCCTTAAAAACCAATACAAAAGCTCATGCCTTTTATGAAAAGCTAGGTTTTATATTTGTTGAAGAACGAACGTTTGATGAAACCGCTTGCTTTGTATATGAATTAGATAGAGACTCCGTGAAGTAGCTTGTTATAATGTGATAAGGAAAACAATATCTTAACTCCATTCATTAAACATCCTAAATCTTAGCTCTACTCTCCCCTTCTATAAAACACATTTCATATACAGATATCACTAACTCCTATTTTGAAATAAAATTGGTTTTAATCATCTTATCATCTCAATTTTAAAGGATAAACTGAACAGATATTACGCACGTAACTAGGACAACATGAATAGAGTGCGTGTTATGCTGTTGGTTGTTAGCAATATGGCACGATAAACCTACCGAAATGAGAGTCGTTCTACAGTTAATATTTATTAGCGTATTTTTTTGCTCTTGCACAAGCAAAAGAACTCAACTAGTTATTCTTGGAACTGTTCACGAGCCAGTTGAAAATTTCAATTCAGACAGTCTTTATAATATTTTGATTAAGATAAAACCTGATTTGATACTTTTTGAAGTGGATTCTTCATTCTTTACGAAAGATTTTGACTTTAAGAAAACTTGGGGAAGTAATGAAAATATTGCTACCGTAAAGTATATGAACAACTTTGATATAGATGTAAGACCATACGAATTCACTGGAAGAAACGAATACAGGATAAAAATAGGCTCTCGACCAACAGATAGCAAAGCAATCGAACTATTAGACAGCCTTTACAGAAATAATCAGCTAGACTCGTTAAATAATAGAATCTATCAAAACTTTCTTGAGGTAAATGATACCCTTAATTCATTTGCCTATTTAGGTGCTCGAGCCTTTAATAATCCTGAAACAGATAAAACTGCTGAAATCAGGCAAAAATATCATTATAAAGAGCTTTTGGGCATAATGTCTGAACATCCGATTTTCTATGATACATATTATGTTAAAAGTGATGGTGATAGCATCAATTATTTTGAAGGTTTTAAAAGGGCATCAGAATTTTGGGATTTAAGAAACCATACAATGTCTAGAAATATTTTGCACTTTGTCAGAGAATATCACGGCAAGAAAATAATCGTTTTGAATGGTTATTTTCACAGGTACTATTTGAATTCTTTAATTAAGCCTAAAGAAGAAGAATTAAATTTCACTATAAAAGAATTTTACGAATATTAAATATAGCTACCAACAATGGCTATTAGTAAATGCTTGTTCTCTCCTACTTTGGAAAATTAAGTCTAAAACCACGCAACTACGCATAGCCAATACCGTTGGCAAAAATATTATTATGACAAATTCAATTGAGAATATAATAAAGGAATTAAGGTTAGAACCACATCCAGAAGGTGGCTATTTTAAAGAGACTTATCGAAGTCTTGGAGAAATAACTGAGGAGAATTTAGAAATAGATTATGAAGGTAACAGAAATTATTCTACTTGTATTTATTTCCTTTTAACCTCAGACAACTTTTCAGCCTTTCATAGAATAAAACAAGATGAAATTTGGCATTTTTATGATGGTTCTCCTATACGCTTACATATGATTTCTGATTTTGGTATTCACTCGCAGCATACTATTGGTCGTGATTTAAAAGAAGGGGAAGTTCCACAGTTTATTGTTCCTGGTGGTTACTGGTTTGCAGCAGAAGTAATAAATAAAGACGATTATTCTTTAGTTGGTTGTACAGTATCTCCAGGGTTTAACTTTAAAGATTTTGAGCTTAAATCCAGAAAAGATCTTATTTCATTGTTCCCTGATAAAGAAAAAATAATTTCAAAATTAACACATCATTAGAATACTATAGCCAACACCGTGTATAAGTAATTGCTGGTTCTAACCTACTTCTGAAAGTCCTCGCGGATTTTCTATTCGGTTTGTATTTGCTAAATTAGCTGCTGAAATACGGCACGAAATCATAGCCAAACCATTGTGCTACATGAATAACAAGAAATGAGAGATTGGATTAAAAACATATTCGGTAGTCAGGAATCAAAAGAACTTTCTAATTGGGAAACTAGTGATTCAATCTTCGAGTTTATAAAGGAAAACATTAATGCTGATGGCTCTCTTCATGAATCCGCTTATACATTACCTGATGAGAAAAAAGAGGATGACGAAATTAAATTTGCCCCAGGCCTGACAGATACAATGTTTGGCGCTGATGATTCTGATGAATCAATCGCTAGAGTAAATGAACTGATTAAGCTCATCACGAGTGTAGCCAATAATGGCGATGAGCACAGTAAATCTGAGTTTTATAGAGCCATAACAGACAATGAAAGTGTAATTGGCATCATCGATCAATTTTTACAGAAACTGTTCCAAGCTACCCTACCCGTTGAACCCTATTTATTTAACTTTTCTTATACACTGGCTACGAGAACACAACACCGGAACTCAGTAAAATTCGGAATCGCCCTACTCGGCGTATCTCAAAATAAAAAGACTATCGAAGACATCAAGATTTTAGGGCTTCATGATGAATTTACGATCTTTTCTACAATAGCACTTCTGCATTTATCCAATAATTTGGTGGACGATTTATGGGAACTCGCAAAGCACGTTGACGGCTGGGGTAAAATACAGATTGTCGATAGATTGGCGGAAATGGATTTGCCTGATGAAGTTCGAGATTGGCTTGTTCTTGAGGGCTATAAGAACAACATCATGCACGAATACCTAACTCTGACTTGTGCGATTAACGGGAACCTCAATCAAAAGCTCTCACAGGAAACAATTGACACAGATTTATTTGAAGCTGCAGGTGAAATTATAGTCGCTCTGATGCCCGAGGTACCTATTGAAGGAATGTCGGGATACAACGAGGCTGAAGAGACTATCCAAAACTATATTAAGCACGCGAAATTGCTTCCCTTAAACATCGGTAATTTCATCACTCTTCATAGAATTAAAGATTACCTAGAAGAATCGCCAGAGCAAAATGAGATTCTTAAAAACTGGGATCAGAACGAACTTTCAAACTCCTTAATTGATATTCATGAAATTCTAATTTCTAAGGATTGGACTTCTGAGGTAACTAAGGCCTTAGACAGTGCTGACAATGTTGAGTTTTGGTATGGCAAACAAGCTGCACAGAAGCTAGGCATCGACATAACTGACACACTATGGAAAAGGCTGGAGAAATTTCCATTAAAATGTAATTCGTGGCATGACCTGATTACTTACGTTAAACACGATAACCCTCAGACATTAATCGACAAGGCTTTCGATTTACTACCGATAGAGGAAATTTCTACAGGCCCAAAAAACACAATGGGCACTGGGCCTGATTGGGAAAAGTATCAATCTCTAGGCTTTATAATTAGTTTTCTTGAAAACCACCCAACACTTGGAGAGAAATTAATTTTAGCGGGGTTGAATAGTCCTGTAATAAGTAATCGAAATGTAGCTATAAGAACTCTTCAAGCATGGACTTCCGATAATTGGAGTTCCAAAATTAACACCGAACTACATAACCTTAAAGAAATTGAACCCACTGAAGCCACCAAAGCGAATTTGGAGAAACTTCTTAATGGCGAAAAAATAAATTAACCACACACAACAAGGCTTGTAATTAATACTGAATTAAGGATTTTGGATTATTCGCAATCTTAAATCCTACACCCTACATCTCACCTCTACCCTCCCGTTTCTATAAAACATATTTCACTAACTCCCATTTTGAAACTAAATTGGTTTTACTCATCTTATCACCTCAATTTTAAAAGATAAACTGAACAGATATTACACACGTAACTGGGACAACATGAATAGAGTGCGTGTTATTCTGTTGTTGTGCTTAATTAATGATGAATCTGAAAAAAGAACTAGATAAATTTTGGAATTGGTTTGAAATGACACCAAATGAATACCCGGAAAGCTCAGCTAACGGAGAGCCTGAAACAGAATTTTCTGATTGGAGTAAGATTTATTTGGCTGCAGAGAATGCAATCGATAAGCTCAACAATGAATATAATGAAGAACTAGCAGAATTATTAATTCAATCACTTGCTGTTGACAATGAATGTGAAAACATACTTGAATTAATTAAGGAAAAATTAATCCCAATTTATCAATTCTCTAGCCAAGTAGCTATTAGCAAACAAGATCAGGCTCGATGGCAATTAGCAGAAATATTAGGACACAAAAATTCAAAGGAATCTTCGAGTATATTGCTTCATTTAATCAATGAAGATCAAGATATTTATGTTCAACGAAGAGCACTACTTAGCCTTAAACGCATAGATTTAAGACAAGCAAAAATTGAATGTGAAAAATTTATTGATAGTTCTGATTCTATTTTCAAAAGGATAGCATTAGAAATAAAGAATGAAAACTAAGCACAACAAAACCTAAACTGCATTAAAACGCAGTTTAGCCAAACCGTTACTCACAATTTGAATGAACGAACAGATAAAATATTTAAGTTTATTCGAGATTAAGAATTTTGGATTATTCGCAACCCGAATCTTACATTCTACATCTTAAATCCTATATCTTAGTTCTTACATCTTTTTCAAAACTCTTTATACAAAAACAATGGAATCATCTGACCTACTAACTATTATTCAAGGCATTCCCAAAGCAGAACTTCACTTGCACCTCGAAGGAAGTTTTGAGCCCGAACTCATGTTCGAAATCGCCCATAGAAATAATATTACCTTGGAATATGATTCTATAGAGTCGTTAAAGAAGGCCTACAAGTTTAATAACCTTCAAGAGTTTTTAGACATCTACTACACCGGTGCCCAAGTATTGATTCATGAGCAAGATTTTTATGATTTAACCTGGGCTTACCTTACCAAAGTGCATAGCCAAAATGTGGTTCACGTTGAGGTCTTCTTTGATCCTCAAACGCATACCGACCGAGGAATTGAATTTGATGTTGTTATCAATGGCATCCGCAAAGCACTTGAAAAAGCTAAAGAGGAATTAAACATTTCCTACAAGCTCATTATGTCTTATTTGCGTCATCTAAGCGAAGAAGAAGCATTCAAAACATTGGAGTCGTCTCTCCCCTACAAACATTGGATTGATGGCGTTGGGCTAGATTCCTCTGAGATGGGAAATCCTCCGAGTAAGTTTGTGAATGTGTTTGAAGCATCTGCAAAGCACGGCTACAAATTAGTGGCTCATGCAGGCGAAGAAGGTCCGTCTGATTACATCTGGGAAGCACTCGATCTTTTGAACATAGAGAGAATTGACCATGGAAATCGTTGTTTAGACGACGCTGACCTCGTTCAAAGATTACTCGAAAATAACATCGGTTTAACATTGTGCCCATTAAGTAATCTGGAACTCAAAGTTATACAGAAAATGGAAGACCACCCTGTTCTAGACATGCTTAATAAAGGAATCTTGGCAACCATTCACTCCGACGATCCCGCTTATTTTGGTGGATATATGAATGAGAACTATTACGAGACCGCAAAAGCCTTAAACTTAAATAAAGACCATTTGATGCAATTGGCCATCAATGCATTTGAAGCAAGTTGGTTGAGTGCTGAAGCCAAAGAAAAGCATATTTCTGATGTTAGATGCTATTTCGGTTCTCTAAGCTAAGCGTGGGAATTTATTATTTGGGGATTATGAGGTAAGGGATTGAGTTAATGGTTATTGGTTATTGGGATTTCGATAACACAATGTTTATTCCCATTATTTTACGTCCTATATCTTAAATCTAAGCTCCACTCTTCCCTTCCTGTAAAAACATATTACATAGATAGATATCACTAACTCTTATTTTGATATAGATTCTGTTTTGTTCATTTTACACTAACTTATTTAAGAATAAAGTGAACAAAACTTAAACATGAAATAGGAATAAAGTGAATAGAGTTCACTTTACTTTGTTGTTAGGCACAATTTGATGAAAAATTTAACAATAGATAAAAAGCAAATAGAATTGATAAAAAAAATGTTTGAATTTTCATCTGTTGAAATTATTTGGGACCTTAATGCATTTTACTTCAACACGGAAAAAAGAACATATAAGCTCGAGTGTTTTGATGAAATACCAGAAGGATCTGATTTTAAATATGATGAAATTTTCTATTGTACCTTTTCGGACTTGAATGAAAGGATTGAATTTGAAGAAAATAATCCAAAGTTCGCGTATAAAATCATTTCGAATGATTGCAAAATAATCGAAATTAAATATATAAATGTGTGCGAATTATTTCCTAACAATGAGTTAGTTTCAATTGAAAGCCTTGGGAATTATCAAAGTGGACTGAATAAATTAACTCTTGGACTGATTATAGAAACGGACAAAGGGTTTTTACCCGCTTTTATTTTGCCCTCAAATCACGGTTTTCAATGGCAACCGAAATTTGAATTTTACTCAGAATTGGAAATTGAAAAGCTAATCGCTGAAAATATTAAATATTACGAAATAAAAAACTGTGCCTAACATTGTGTAAAATTTCCCCTCGTTCCGTAGCTCTGCTGCGGAATGCCCCCGGGAAGCTCTGCTTCCATTACACCCAACCTAGCGCAAGCGTCTCGCTTGTGCTTTCAAGCAAATAAGCTATTTAACACCTCAGCCCTTCCGTAAGATCCCGAAATAAATTCGGGATTGTAGATGTCAGTTAATTCGTTGACACAAATATTTTTTTGATTTCCTTCAGAGTGTCATTACGCCCACAAAACAAAATCGACGTTTAGAATTATTGGCGGGAAAAGAACGTAATAGAATCGACGTCTCCGATAGGAGCAATCATTCCACACAGGCTCGGGTTTGAATGTGGCAATAGAAGGACGAAGACCATTGGAATGATTGAGTCGATGCAATGAAGTTCGCGCCAAGAATTCTTGTTGAGAGCTTTTGGTACGTGCTAAACCCGAGATTACCCTCGTTCCGTAGCTCTGCTGCGGAATGCCCACGGGAAGCTCTGCTTCCATTACACCACGCCTACTCCAAACCTCCCACAACCTAGCGCAAGCCTCCCGCTTGTGCTTTCAAGTAAACAAGCTACTTGACACCCTCTCCTTTCCGAAAGATCCCGAAATAAATTTGGGATTGTAGATGTCAGTTAATTCGTTGACACAAATATTTTTTTGATTTCCTTCAGAGTGTCATTACGCCCACAAAACAAAATCGACGTTTAGAATTATTGGCGAAGAAAGAACGCAATAGAATCGACGTCTCCGAAAGGAGCAATTATTCCACACAGGCTCGGGTTTGAATGTGACAAAAGAAGAACGAAGACCATTGGAATGATTGAGTCGATGGAATGGAGTTCGCGCCAAGAATTCTTGTCGAGAGCTTTTGGTACGTGCTAAACCCGAGATTCGGGGGCGGCACAAAAGTACAACCATTAATGAGATGAGTGTGATAACGCGCGTGGAAATAATGTGAGGTTAAGGCAAGCTATTCCAACTCAGCCTTTCCGTAAGATCCCGAAATAAATTCGGGATGACCGAGATATTACAGGTCTCAAACTGTCAACTAATTACCTACCCCTTTACCAAGTGACTTTGAATCTTATTTTTGAGGCTAAAAGATCAAAAAAAACACGATCATGCAGAACTTATTTCAGCATATAGCAAATTATTTTATAATGGTGAATTTACTTGTCTGTATGAAATCCTGACCAATGACTTGGTAAAAATACATACCGGAACTTAGCCCAAATATTTTTAACGTTATCTGATTTCTTCCAGCTTTAAAAAATCCGTGCCCAGATTCTTTCACTAAACGACCGGTGACATCAAATACTCTGATTTGAACAGCTTGAGCTTTTTCGAGTTCAAAGACTACGTTTGTTGTTGGATTAAAGGGATTCGGATAATTTCCTAAAATTTTTGAAGTGAAAATTTGATCTATCGGCTCCTGTTCTGTTGATACATTCAGAGATGTATTCTCGAACCAAGATAGTTCATTATTGTAATAATCATTAACAATAATGTCATCGTCTTTGTCATTATCCACATCCATGATGGCTACCTCACTGTAACTTCCTACTCGGCCATTCAGAAAACCACCATCTTTAAAATTTGCTTGTCCATCGTTTATCAGGAACTTCATTTTATCTTGTTGATGCATTCCTTTCAGGATATCGAGATCTCCGTCCTGATCAAAATCATGAAGAAACAGCCTTATATTATCAAGAAAATTTGAATCCTCACCTTCTTCGATCAATGTTCTGGAATATGATCCATCCGAAAGTAATTTCAACCAACTGACTTCGCCTCTACGATAGCTAATAACCAAATCCTTTTGTCCGTCGCCATCAATATCCTCAAAGGCTAAATCAGATGGATCCGAAATATAAAGTTTATTGGCGTACTCTAGACTTTCGTAGCTAAAAGTTTCTCCATCTTGATTTACATATACCGCAATCGGATCACCATATCTTGATGGGACGATCAAATCCGCTAAACTATCATCGTTAATGTCTGCTATCAGAAAATATTTATCCATATAATAGTAAGAGAAACCTAAATAATGAGAGTTAAATCCACCATCTGAATCACTGATATTTAGTCGATAACTTACATCAGTACTAAATCGATATCCTGTAAGGATGTCTAATTGTCCATCGTTGTTGAAGTCTTTTGAAAATATTTTATAAGGACTTGACATTTCAATGATTAGCTCCGGATCTGAGAATTCCATATTTCCAAGATTATTCCGCTTATAAATGCTATTTGCAAGATAGGATGGATAAATAAGATCTACCAACCCATCGTTGTTATAATCATCGATAATCATTGCATTTGAGTTTTCCGCCTTCGTGTCTATATCGTTTTGTACCCAACCGTTCCCCTCTCTGTAATTGAAATATGAAATTCTGGCTTGCAACCCTGATAAAACCACAACCTCTTCTGTACCATCATTATTCAAATCAATCACTTTTAAGTTATTCTGATTATATAAATCTCTGCTTATAAATTTTTTATCAGAGAACGAATTATTCCCAAGATTCTGATGCCAGAATGCCAGTCCGTAATTTTCTGTGATCCCTAAAACATCAACTAACCCATCGTTATTCAAATCCCCAGAAGTTATATCAATCAAATCGCTAATGTTACTACTTACTGTGTATTGTAAGGGAAAATGACCACCGTACACGATGTTCAATAAACCATAAGAAGCCCCATCTTTCGTATACATTAAATTTGAAGTGCCATCTCCATCCAAATCTGCTAAGTGAATAGGAACATCCGTATAATCTACGCTAGAACCTTTGATATACTGAAAGGTTGAATCTGATATATGACTAAAGAAACTTACACCATTATATCCCCTTAGCACCATGTCATCATCGCCATCGTTATCAAAATCCTGCACATATATTTCACGCAGATTGGTTCCCAATTCCATCTGTTTATAAGTAGTACGAATGGAATCGCCTACATTTTCGTACCATACCAGATTTTGTTCTTCTTCTAGTATAACTGCTATATCTTTATCACCGTCACTATCCATATCAATCAAGTTTGAGAAAAAATGATTCCCGGCTTTGATCCATTCAAGCCGAACACTGTCTGGTGCTTCAAAATGAGTAATACGTACATAACTTCCTCGACCTGATGAGGATACAATTTCCATCTTTCCATCCCCATCAATATCATCAGCCGCCATATGATTTGCTGATTCAAAATGAATTTTAACGGCCGGTTTAAATGTCAATTCACCATAGTTTTCGTAGAAGAATATTCCGTTCCAGTTTTCTCCAGCAATGATGTCTATATCCGAATCTCCGTCGAAATCAATGGCCAGAAATACACTTACATCAGTGTATGTTTTTTTTGAATTCACCTTGATCCTCTCCGCAAACATTCCGTTTCCCTCATTAAGGTGAATGTAAATTCCGTTTTGACTACCAACGATCACATCAGCCAAGCCATCTTGATTTATATCGGCGGTATGAATAGCTTTACCGTCCCCCATTTCATTACTAATAATAATTTGTTCTTCACCAAAATAAGTAGCCAGAGTATCCTGCGCATTAACATGGTTACAAATAATACAAAACAGAAGAACCAGTAATTTTTTCAATGCATTCGAAGTTAATTTTTTCCCCATATAGAAAAGCAATATAAAAAATATACTGATTATTTACCCTCGTTCCGTAGCTCTGCTTCCATTACACCCCGCCTAGCTCAAACGTCTCGCTTCTACTTCCAAGCAAACAAGCTATTCAACTCCCTTGCCTTTCCATAAGATCCCGAAATTAATTCGGGATGACCGAGACATTAAACAGATCTAAGCTGTAAATGAATTACCAAGCATTTACACACGACAGAGTAAAAAGCATTTGGAGCAGAGCTCCACAGTAGCATTCCGCAGCAGAGCTACGGAACGAGAGAAAACTCGTCCCTTCCCCACTTCTCGCCTCAGCAATTCTTACTTAATCCCCAACCTAGCGCAAGCCTCCCGATTGTGCTTTCAAGTAAACAAGCTATTCCAACTCAGCCTTTCCGTAGGATCCCGAAATAAATTCGGGATGACCGAGCCGTTTTTCAGATCTTAAACTGTCAACGAATTATCTAGCTATACAGCGATAATCAAGTAAAAGCGTATTTGGAGCAGAGCTCCAAGGTGGCATTCCGCAGCAGGGCTACGGAACGAGAGAAAGAACGAAGACCATTGGAATGATTGAGTCGATGGAATGGAGTTCGCGCCAAGAATTCTTGTTGAGAGCTTTTGGTACGTGCTAAACCCGAGATTCGGGGGCGGCACAAAAGTACAACCATTAATGAGATCAATGAATTAGCGGTGCGGAAAAATGTGAGGGTACGATCAGCTATCGCCTACAAACAAAACCATTGCTTTTTAATAGCTGGAAAGATTCATCGGAAGTATCCTCTGAATGACAGTGAGCGTTGTTTGATTTATTAAAACTGTCAACGAATTATCTAGCTTTTACTGCGATAATCAAGTAAAAGCGTATTTGGAGCAGAGCTCCAAGGTGGCATTCCGCAGCAGAGCTACGGAACGAGATTTAAGGCTCACATCTCACATCTCACATCTCAAAAACTCAAACTAACTCCCCAATCTTATTGTAAATGCCTTCTAGCTCGGGTTTGGTGAGGCAGTACGGCGGCATGAGGTAAAGTACATTGCCTAGTGGACGTAATAGTAAGCCTTGATCAACACACTCTTCTTTAATACGTTTGGCAACGGAGTTGAAATATCCGGTTTCTTCATCATTTTTGAGATCAAAAGCGGCTATCGTGCCTTTAACTCTAAACTTTTCAAAACGTGGATCTCCTTCTAGTTTGGAAAACTGCTCCAAATGCCACGCTTCCATCCCTTTGAATGTGGCTTCGTTTTCTTTCAACAATTTCCAGGATGCAATTCCTGCTGCACAACCTAATGGATTGGCAGTGTAACTGTGGCCATGCCAAAACGTTTTAATGGGATCCGATGAATTAAAGCTCTCGTAAATCTCATCACTGCAAACCGTAACCGATAAAGGCATGAAACCGCCCGTAATTCCTTTGCTCAAGCAAATGATGTCTGGTTCTACTTGGGCTCGCTTACAGGCAAAATAGTCGCCCGTACGACCAAAGCCCGTCATTACTTCGTCAAAAAGTAGCAGCGTATCAAATTGTCGGTTCGACCAATGCACTTTCTGCAAAAACTCTTCCGAACACATGCGCATCCCTCCTGCACCTTGCACCAAAGGCTCCATCAAAATGCCTGCGTACTTTTCGGGATGTTCATCCAACAACAATTCTAGCTGGTCAATAACGGCATCTTCCTTTTTCGCCCGTTCAGTGTCTCCTATCCAAGTTTCTGGATATGGAATCACTTCTACATCAAACAACCAATCCTTAAAAACTTCGGTAAAGGTTGAGCGATCTCCGACCGACATCGCACCAAGCGTATCGCCGTGGTAAGCGCCTTCAAAACAAATAAAGGTTTTGCGATCCTGCCCAAGGTTTTTCCAATATTGGTACGCCACTTTCATTCCCACTTCAACGGCGGTTGAGCCATTATCAGAAAAGAACACACGGTTTAGTTTCTTGGGAAGTTCATCGGTAATTAACTCGGCAAGCTGTTCGGCAGGGTCGTGCGTAAATCCCGCAAAAATCACGTGTTCTAACTGCTGGGCTTGCTCATAAATAGCCTTTGCGATATCAGGATGAGCATGTCCGTGCAAATTCACCCACCAACTCGAGATACAATCCAGCACTTGTCGACCATCTTCTAGCGTCAAATAAGCGCCCTTTCCACTTTTAACTTTAAGCGGTTCTGCTGCGTCTTTGATGATGGTAAATGGGTGCCAAATGTTCTTATGCATGATATTACCTATTGCTTTGTAACGAGGTGTTCGAAAGCTTGAATGAGTGCTGTTTTATTAAGCGTAGATTGATGTTGGAGCTCTAATACTGGGATGTTTCCGAAATGCTCTATGGTTTCTTTATTACTGAGATGAAACTCACCATTGAGCACCACTGCATAGACCGAAATACCACGATTCCGCAATGCCGATAAGGAAAGTAAGGTGTGGTTGAGGGTTCCTAAGCCACTTCTTGCCACTAACAGCACAGGAATATCCAAATGCTGAATCACATCGAGCACAGTTTCTTTTTGGTTGATAGGAACGAGCAGTCCACCCGCTCCTTCAATAATAAGATGTTCGGTAGTAAAACTGGGTAATTCAAAATCGTTTAGAGAAATGGAAACTCCATCTATATCTGCAGCCGCATGTGGACTCATTGGCGTCACTAAACGATAGCGTTCTGGAATGATATTTTCTGGCTTCGCTTCGGAAACTCTTTGCACAAATTCAGTATCTGTTTCTTCTTCTAATCCCGCCTGAATTGGTTTCCAATAAGTGGCGTCTAATGCCGACATCAACATCGCAGAAACTACGGTCTTTCCGATGCCAGTGTCGGTGCCCGTAACAAATATTTGGGGGGGGAATTTCAATACATCATTCCTTTTTTGCGGCGATGTAAACGATATGCCATTTCACCTTTTTAGCGCCTTCTACCTTGCTATCCCAATAATTGGTTAATAAGCGTAACTGCTTGGTGCTTAATGCTTTTTTTGTTTTAGAAGAATGAACACCAATCTCTTTTAAATGCTTGAAAAAGTCTAGGGAAGATTTGAAATCTTGGTATAAATCGTTCTCGTAATAGTCTACCTGAACTTTCCCCATCGAGAGTTTAATCACTACTTCTTCAACGTCTGGCAATGGGTTTGCAGTGAAGGGCAAACCAAGCTCTAAACAGTATTCGTACCATTCCTTAAATGAATGATTTCCAGGAAAAGAGCTTAACAACAAACCGCCATATACAATGTTTTCTGAAAGTCGTTCTAACCCAATTGCGGTATCTTTGAACCACTGCGCCGCGAAGTTGCTAATCACCATGGAGTAGCTGTCGGGAACAACTTCCATTTCGTTCACATCCAGCAATTCAAAAGAGATGTTATCAGAAAGAAGTCCGGCTTCTTCTAAGTTCCGTTTACACACATCCAACATTCCCTGAGAGATATCCGAAAGAATGATTTTCCGTGTTGGAAACTCTTTAATCAGCAATTCTGAAAGGAAACCTGTCCCGCATCCAACTTCTAGAAAAGGTCCTGGAGGTAAGATTTCTTTCCACGGGATAAGCGAGGATATAAGTCCATTTGCCACCTTCTTCTGAATGGTCGCTTTGGCGTGATATTGTTCGGCAGCTTTAGAAAAAGATTCTGAAATTTGTTCGGCCGTTAAAGTGTAATCAAGAGTTGTTTTCATAGCGTCTAAAAATAGGAATCACAGAACACAGATACGACCAGCAATCGTTCGGATTTGTAAACGGCAAAGCGTGTCCTGCCTCTTCAAAAACAGTATGAAAAGTTCGTCCTACATGCCCTTCCAACATTGCCTTTCCTCTGGGTTCATGAAGTATTTTATCCTTCCCTGAGTCTATGGTAATGATGGTTGATCCAAAGTCTAAATCTAGAATAGGAAAGCATAGAATCTGCATTGCATGTAAATCTTCTAATCCATTCTCTACGTTTATATTATCAGGAACTATTGTTGGATTTTCCTCTGGCGAAAAGCAATGCCCACGAAAGACTTCTAGCACATTTTTAGGAGATTTTTCGAACTGCTCAATGGTTAATTCCAAGCCTTTTTGGGAATAGCCTCTCTGCTTAGGATTGGTTGGATGGAAGTCTCCAAAACCATTGAATATTACGAGGAAATCAGCTTTGCTAAGCACAGCCGTATTGCACCAATGCAATCCAAATGAGTGCGTGAAAACGATACGAACTTTGGAATCTTTCTCGAACTGAGGAAATAAAGGTTTCTCAAAATAACCACGATTGGCTGCTTTAAAAATGATTTCTCTCGGCAGGATATCTTTAAGCGGATTCCAAAACGAATCATCGCCTCCCCAGCCATGATAAGCGTGAATTTCTACTTGTTTTTCCATGCGGCAAAGGCGTCTAATAGTTGATCAATATCTTCTTGTGAATGCTTTAGCGTAATCGTGATTCGAATTCTTGAAGTACCAGCCTCTACGGTGGGTGGGCGAATAGCCGAAGCCCAAATTCCACGCTCCTCCAAGAACTTGGCCAAAGCAAGGGTTTCTTCCTCACTCCCAATTATAACTGGAATGATTTGACTGGCTGAATTCCCAGTATCGTAACCAAGCTGTTGAAGTTGCTCTTTCACCCTTCTGAGGTTACCAAACAACAACGCTCTTTTGTCTTCCATTTTTGGAATTAAATCAACGGCGACATCCAAAGCCCCGATAACAGATGGCGGCAAAGAAGTTGAATACACAAAGCCCGAACAGAAGTTAATTAGATACTCTTTCATCACTTTGGAACAACCCACAAACGCGCCGAAAGATCCAAAGGCTTTTCCAAAAGTTCCGATTCCTAAATCGATTTCTGTATGCCCATAATTCAACCCTTTTCCCTTTTCCCCTATAACACCAAGTGCATGGGCATCATCAATATACAGTAATGAGTTATATTTTTTTGATAGATGAATTAGCTCATTCAAATTACTTCTATCTCCATCCATACTGAAGACCGTTTCGGAAACAATCCACGTTCTGTTGTAGCCTTTTGTCGCCGATTCTTCGAGTAGTTTTTCGAGATGCTTAGTGTCGTTATGGTTGAAGCGTTTGAGTGTAGCACGGCTCAAAATCGCACCTTGAATCATACTATTGTGTGCTTTTTTATCAATCAGAATTAGGGAGCTTCTATCCGCCACAGCGGGCAACACACTGGCGTTTGCTTGGAAGCCTGAATTGAGCAATAAAGCAGATTCATAACCAAAAGTCTGAGCAAGCTTCTCTTCCAATTGCTCATGAATTGAAAACGTTCCAGAAACTAAACGAGAAGCACCTGAACCAGCTCCGTATTTATTTAGATAATTTGCAGAACGAAGAACGACTTCTGGATGGGTACTGAGCCCTAGATAATCGTTAGAGCAGAAATTGATAAGTTCTCTCCCACCCAAAAGAACGCTAGCGCTTTCTAAATTGGGCTCAAACGGACGCAAGCTTCGCAACCTATCACTTACTCGCCGTTCTTGGAGAGCAGAGGTTACAAAGCTTAATTTATCGCTTGTGTCATTCAAGGCTTTTTAATGCGTCCAGGTTGAATCGCTTTCAAAAGTACGTCCCATTGCTCTGAATTGGCGTACAAAATGGATTTTCTTTCTCACCTTTGGTGCAAACTGAGAATATTCAACCATAAAAAGTCTTTCGGTCTCTGGATCATAATAAGTGAAATTCACAAAAGGTCCGCCCATAGCTCCATTTTCAAGTCGCCAAGTACCAAGTGTTTCATATCCTATCAATCTGTCCTTTTGGAAAGTCGTTGTCTCAACAGGTCTACGATACTCAGTAACCACATATTTATCTTCAGAATTGCCTTTCACGTACATTTGAGTCAAAGAATCACGTTTAGCGTTAATCCAATCATTATCTAAGAAGTTGATATCCTTCACATCGTCCATATGCCAAACCCAGAACCAACGGTCGTTATCTGGAGAATATCTACGGAAGGAAAGGAAATTGGTGGTGTCAACGCTTTGGATGTAATCGTGTTGAATACGGACTTTAAAGCCATAATTTGCCCACAGTGAATCAGAAATCTGCGTTTGTTCTTTCTTTTCGTAAACCTCGTATTTCCAGCGATCAAGTTCGCGTTCTTGGATATCGCTTAGCAACGCTCTTTCTGAGTTTATGATTTTCTCAGCAAGTGCTGAATCTGTGGTTGAAGTTAGGATGAGCGCATATTGATCTCTAAACCATTGATCTTTTATTGGAAAAGCGAAGCTCTCTCCATTTCGAACTCTGTCTTCAACACCACTTTCAAGGAAAGAACGAATTTGCTTAGCCACGTTGGATGAATCGTCGATAGGAGCCACAAAAATAACGTTCTTCATCGATTTAACAAGTTCCAACTCTGCTTGAGTTCGGATATCTCTAAATTTTAGATTGTAGAATTCTTCAGGATTTGGAAGGGTGAAAACTAATTTCCCAAAAGTATTACGAATGGCAGCAGCGGTTTTGCTTTCCCACTGTGTAGAATCCATCACTACTGTCACATCACTAATACTACCTCTTGCCCTCTGTCTAAAATCATTTTCGCAGGAAATTACGATAACAGTGAATAATGCTGCGACTAATACAACTATGTTTTTTATACGCATGGTGTAGTAATTATTTTCCAAATTTTAATGAGTGCACGAACGAAAACAGTTCCTCTTTCCAACCTTCGTTAGGATACGATTTTCTTATGACATCAATTAAGGCACTTCCGACAATAAAACCATCGGCATTTGATGCTATATGTTGTGCATTTTCGTAAGATTTAATGCCAAAACCAACCATCACCGGATTTTTGGTCACATTCTCCCTAACTCGAAGGATGAATTTGTCTACCGAATCTGAAACTTCTTTGCCATCTCTAGCTCCTGTAACACCTGTAACCGATACACAATACACAAAGCCACCAGACTTAGAGTCGGCTAATTTCATGCGTTCTTCGGTGGTATTTGGTGCTACTAAATAAATAATGGGTAAATCATTCGCCTGTGCATGACTTTCGATGATTGAACCTTCTTCAACAGGAATATCTGGGAGAATCAATCCATCAACGCCACTTAGCTTTGCTTTTTCACAGAACTTTTGAACACCGTAACGCAATACAGGATTCATATATCCCATCAAAACGATAGGAATTTCTGATTGCTTGCGAAGCTCAACAACCATTTCAAGAATTTTATCAATGCTAATGCCGTTTGAGATAGCTATATCGCTTGAATACTGAATGGTTGGACCATCTGCTAGCGGATCGCT
Source organism: Balneola sp. (assembly GCA_048267905.1). GTDB lineage: Bacteria > Bacteroidota > Rhodothermia > Balneolales > Balneolaceae > Balneola. Next base: position 479,324 of record JBLWWM010000001.1, on the reverse strand, counting down.
AAACGGAATGCCTAATTCTATCATTTCAGCGCCGTTTTTCTCAAATCCCAGAATTAGATCCACTGTAGATTCTAAATCTGGAAATCCTGCGGTGATGAACAAACTCATTAGTTTGTCGTTAGCACCTTTTTCTTGAAATTTCTTTGTAATTCTATTCATAATTATTGGCCTTAAACGGGCTCTTCGTTATTTAAAAGGCAATTATTGCCAAAATATGATTATAAATTCTCTGAGATTGTTCCCATGTCTTTATCGCCACGGCCTGAGAGATTGATGATTACAATCTCGTCTTCTGTGGTTTCTGGCATCAATTTCTCAAGTTGAGCAAATGCATGTGCCGATTCCAATGCTGGGATAATTCCTTCCGTTTTAGACAAAAGCTTAACGGCATCCATTGCTTCTTTATCAGTAATTGGGAAATACTGAACACGGCCTGTATCGTGTAAATGCGCATGTTCTGGTCCTACACCAGGATAATCCAATCCTGCACTTATGGAATGAGCGAGTTCAATCTGTCCGTTGGGATCATGTAATAAATAGCTCAGAGAGCCGTGCAAAATACCCGGAGTTCCTATTGTCAAGGTTGCAGCAGTTTTGCCAGAATCAACGCCAAAACCAGATGCTTCTATGCCAATAATTTTAACGTTTTCGTCGTTTATGAATGGGTAGAAAAGCCCAATAGCATTTGAACCACCGCCTACACAAGCCACTAAATAATCTGGAAGCCTGCCTTCTGCTTTAAGAATTTGTGCTTTTGCTTCCTTTCCAATCACTTGATGGAAATTACGAACCATCATCGGATATGGATGTGGCCCAACTACAGAGCCAATGATATAAAAAGTGTTTTCTACATTCGTTACCCAATCACGAATAGCTTCATTTGTAGCATCCTTCAGGGTTTTGGATCCACTTTCAACGCATCGTACTTCAGCGCCAAGTAAAGTCATTCTATCTACATTGAGCTTTTGGCGAACCATATCTTCAGCGCCCATATACACAATACATTCCAAACCGAACTTAGCACAAGCAGTTGCTGTTGCAACACCATGTTGTCCCGCTCCTGTTTCCGCAATGATTCTAGTTTTGCCCATTCTTCGCGCTAGCAAAATCTGCCCAATAGCATTGTTGATTTTGTGAGCTCCAGTATGGCATAAATCTTCTCTCTTGAGATAAATCTTAGCTTTACCGTAGTGTTCGGTAAGTTTATTGGCAAAAGTAAGCTTTGTAGGGCGACCTACATATTCGTCCAAAAGCTTTTCAAGTTCCGCATTAAACTCAGGATCATTTTGGGCTTTTTGGTATTCCTCTTCAAGCGCTTTAACGGCTGGAATTAGAATTTCAGGAACGAATTTCCCACCATAATCGCCAAAATATCCTCGAGCGTCAGGTTGTTGGTACGTTATTTTTGAATCTGTCATAATCTTATTCTGAAATTATACTCGTGTTGAGTTCATCTACTTCTGTTTATCCCAAACGCCTTCCATTACTTCCATCAAGGCGTCAATTTTATCAAAGTCTTTTGTTCCTGGTTCTTCTTCCACACTACTCGATACGTCCACTGCAAATGGAGACGTGATATCAATAGCCTTTGCAATGTTTTCTGAATTTAGTCCACCAGCAAGGAAGAATGGAACATCGTTCGTTAGCTCAGTCAATATATTCCAATCAAAAGCCTGACCAGAACCGCCCCAAAGTTCTTTTATTTTGGTATCGAAAAGTAAGAACTCTGCAACTTCAGCATAGGCTTCAATCTTTGCCTTAAGTTCTTCTTTGGTACTCTCTGGCGTAATATGAATTACTTTTATAATGGGTTTATCAATGAGCTGACAATAATCTACATTTTCATCACCGTGAAGTTGAACAAAATCGAGACCACTTTCTTTGGCAATTCGATTCACCTCATCAAGGGGCTGGTTTACAAAAACGCCTACTTTTTCTGGACCTTCAATCCAATTAATGATGGCTCCAGCCATTGCAGGATCAATGTAGCGTGGACTTTTATCGTAAAAGATGAATCCCAAATAATCCACAAACATACCTGAAGCGTATCGGGCATCGGCGAGGTTTGTAATTCCGCAAATCTTAATCTTTGGTTGGTGATCACTCATTTCGATAACTCCGTTCGAATTCCTCTTCAGCTTGCTCTAATAATTCTGAAACTGCTTTACCAGGATGTTGCTGTCGCATAAAGGATTCACCAATCAATGCAGAATGAATACCTTCGCTTCTCAACAAGGCTAAGTCTTTCCCATTGCTTAATCCACTTTCAGAAACGAGGATCGTGCCTTCAGGAGCTTGTTGCAAAATGGAAATTCCACGATGGACATCTACTTCAAAGTTCTTTAAATCACGATTATTCACACCTAAAATATCCACTTGGCTGAAATCAACCCGATCGAAATCCGCTTGGTCATAACATTCTACCAAAGCATCTAAACCAAATTCTTTAGCAGCAGCGAGTAACTCGTTAAGCTGACCGCCATCCGTAATTGCTACAATGATGAGCACTGCATCCGCTCCAAAAGCACGTGCTTCTTTAACCTGAAATGGATCTACGATAAAATCCTTACGTAACAATGGAAGCTGAACTCGTTTAGAAATTGCTTCCAAGTAGCTCAAATTCCCATAAAAGAAAGGTTCATCCGTTAATACTGAAATAGCAGAAGCGCCACCATCTTCATATTGAAGAGCGATATCAACGGGCTCAAAATTCTCACGAATAATTCCCTTTGAAGGCGAACCTTTTTTAACTTCCGAAATGATAGTAACGGTATCTTTTTTTGAAAGAGCCGCTTTGAAATCGATTCTTTGTTTTTCGAATTGCTCAAAAGAATCGAAATCAGCAAACGCTACCTTCTTCTTTCGTTGATAAAGGTCTTCGGTTGTTTTAACAACTATTTTATCTAGAACGGTACTCATCAGTATTTGAAAACTCCCATAGCATCGTTGGTTGCGTCTACAAAGTCGTTAAACATTTTTCGAGCTTTTCCAGAAGCTAAGCTGTCGATTGCCAACTCTTTCGCTTCTGCTAATTCGTTTACTTTTCCAGAAGCTTGAATGGCGAATGTGGAATTCAAAAGAATGATATCTCGTTGGGCATCCGTTGCCTTATTTGCAAAGATATTTGTCAATATTTGAGCATTCTCTTTGGCATCTCCACCCATCAAGTCATCAAGGCTATATTTTTGGAAGCCAAGCGATTGCGGTGAGAATGTAAACGCAGTGGAAACTAATTTATCACGTAATTCAAATACTTCACTTTGTCCACTTATACTCATTTCATCTAAGCCATCGTGAGCATTAAATGTGTAAGCAAAGTCGGTATCTAAGTTGGCCAAAATATGCGCCATTTTTTCTGCAACTTCTTTATTGTATGCTCCAATCACATAGCGCTTAACACCAGCCGGATTTGCCATCGGCCCAAGAATATTAAAGAAGGTTCTAAAGCCCAACGAACGACGAGCTGGCATCACATACTTCAAAGCTGGGTGAAACATTGGAGCGAACATAAACGCCATTCCCACTTCCTTAAAAACTTGTTCAACGCCTTCGCTACCAAGCTCGATAGCTGCACCTAAATGTTCTAATACATCTGCACTTCCGCATTTACTAGAAGCACTTCTATTACCATGCTTTATAACTGGAACACCAGCAGCAGCTGTTACAAAAGCCGATGCCGTAGAAATATTGAACGTACCTGATTTATCTCCGCCCGTGCCTACCAAATCTATGGCATTGGATACGTCTACATTCACTTTTACTGATTTTTCACGCATTACCTTCACAAAGCCAGTAAGCTCCTGAATGGTTTCCCCTTTCATGCGTAAAGCGGTTAAAAAGGCTGCAATTTGCTCAGATTCGACTTTACCTTCCATAATTAACTGAAGCGCTGCTTCGGCTTCAATCTGTGTTAAGTCTTCAGAAAACGTAAGTTTGTTTAGTACTTCTTTAAAATTCATGCTTGTTCTAACCAGTTATTAATCATTTTAGGTCCTTCGATAGTTAGAATACTTTCTGGATGAAACTGTATTCCTTCAATTGGAAATTCTTTATGTCTAACACCCATAATCACATCTCCAACTCTGGCAGTAATTACAAGTTCTTCTGGAACAGAAGCTGGATCTAATACCAACGAGTGATAACGTGTTGCCGTAAAATCCTTCTCAACACCTTGAAAAATGGAAAGGCCATCGTGTTCCACTTGAGAGACTTTTCCGTGCATTAAACTCGGTGCGTAAACAACATCCGCTCCAAAAACTTCGCCAATTGCCTGATGTCCCAAGCAAACGCCTAAAATCGAGGTTGTTTTACCCATCTCTCGAATTATGTCTTCGGTAACACCAGCATCAATTGGCCGCCCTGGACCTGGCGATATTAATATTTTGGAGGGATTTAACGCTTTAATCTCTTCCACTGTTAAAGCATCGTTTCGAATAACTTTAAAATTGTCGGTTTTCACCGCAATAAGGTGTACTAAGTTGTACGTAAAGGAGTCGTAGTTGTCAATTATAAGAATCACTTAAGTAGTATTAGCGTGATAGTTTGATTTTTTGCTAAAGTGTGCAAAATGTTAAAAGTGCCGAACTATTCCAGTTACTTCACGGATAGGTTCCATCACTGACTCAGCTCGTGCTCTGGCTTTTTTACCGCCTTCGGTTAGCACGTCGGTTACATAGTCTAAATCTTTAGCTAGTTCTTTTCTGCGTTCTCTAGCTTCGCCAAAATACTCATTCAGAAGCTCTAAAAGCTCTAATTTAGCATGTCCGTATCCATAACCACCGGCTCTGTATCTCTCAGCTATTTCTGCTTGCTTTTCGGGTGATGCGAATAACTTAATGAGTGCAAAGACATTATCCTTTTCTGGATCTTTAGCGTCTTCAAGTGCTAGAGAGTCCGTTTGAATAGACATTATTTTTTTTTTAAGCGCTTTTCCCTCTTCAAAAATCTGAATGGTATTATTGTAGCTCTTGCTCATTTTTTGTCCATCTGTTCCTGGTATAAGTTCCACAGACTTCATAATCCTGTCTTCAGGAATTATGAGGAAATCTCCGTTATATACATGGTTGAATTTCCCCGCTAAATCTCGAGCAATTTCGATATTTTGCTTCTGATCTTTTCCAACAGGAACAATATCAGAGTGATAAATAAGAATATCAGCTGCTTGAAGGATTGGATACGTAAACAAGCCGATGTTGGGACTTAATCCGGCGGCCGTTTTGTCTTTATAAGCCACACCTTTCTCCATCAAACTAACAGGACAAAGTGTACCTAACATCCAAGCCAATTCAGGAACTTGAGGAACATCTGATTGTGCGAAGAAAGTAGATTTCTTCGGATCTAAGCCAAGTGCCAGATAATCTAAAGTTACGTCAATAGTATTCTGACGAAGTTGTTTACCATCATTTAAAGAAGTTAGAGAATGATAGTTGGCGATGAAGTAAAAAGCATCGCCTTGATCTTGCATAGCAACATGTTGGCGAATGGCACCAAAATAGTTGCCAATATGGAGTTTTCCTGAAGGCTGAATACCTGAAAGAATAGTTTTTGTTTTGCTCATTGTATATCAAGGGCTACGCTTAACGCCTGAACAAGTGCGCCAGCTTTGTTTTGAGTTTCTACAAATTCATTATGAGGATTACTATCGGCTACAATGCCAGCTCCTGCTTGGATGTACACTTTTTCGTCGGCAACAACCATCGTTCTAATGGCGATGCAAGTGTCCATATTTCCAGAAAAATCGAAATATCCGACAGCGCCAGCATAAACACCACGTTTTGTGGGTTCTAGTTCATCAATAATCTGCATGGCGCGAATTTTTGGAGCACCACTTACCGTTCCTGCGGGGAAACATTGCATCAACGCATCAACTGATGTTCTATTAGTGCTTAAACGCCCTACTACATCACTTACAATATGCATCACATGCGAATATCGTTCTATTACTTGGTTCCGTTGCATTTTAACAGTTCCCGGGTCACAAACACGTGACAAGTCATTTCTTCCTAAATCTACCAGCATAATATGCTCTGATACTTCTTTAGGATCTTGCTTCAAATCTTCTTCTAAAGCGAGGTCTTCTTCGTGAGTTTTACCACGAGGACGAGTACCTGCAATCGGTAATACGGTAACCTCTCTATCCTGAACGCGTACAAGAACTTCAGGAGATGATCCAACCAAGCTGAAAGAACCAAAATCGAGATAAAAAAGATATGGAGATGGATTCACCATCCGTAAAGCTCGGTACAACATGAAAGGGTCGCCACTCATATTTGCTTCGAATCGTTGTGACAGCACCACCTGAAAAATATCACCTTCATAGATATATTTTTTTCCTGCATTAACCATTTCTTCAAAACGAGATTCCTCAATATTACTCGTTAAAGAATCGGGTTCAATACTAAACGTACGAGACTCATACTTTGAAGTAAGAGCCGCTTTTTCCATGGCATTGAGAGCTGCTTGTGCATCTGCATAAGCTTGTTCTAAATCGTCTACTTCTTCGGTGAATACAGTTTTAATAAGAACTACTTGGTGCTTTACATGATCGAAAGCATAAATCTCATCGTAAAAAGACCATATTGCTTCTGGTAGGTTCAGGTCATCTTTGGGCACATTAGGAAGGTGTTCCACCAAACGAAAAGTATCGTACGCTGAAAACCCAACCGCGCCTCCAGTTAAGCGAGGCAACTCAGGAATGATAGGCTCTGTGTATGCTGTAGTGAGCTTCTCTAACTCCTCAAAGTACGGAATGTCGACTTTCTCTGTCTTTCCGTTTTTAGTGAGCGTTGTTGAGGTTCCATCAAATTCCAGCTTTTGATACGGATTCCGTCCTAAAAAGGAATAGCGAGCTAGTTGTTCTCCACCCTCTACCGACTCTAAAAGAAATGGTCGTTCGGCTCCTTCTCTGATATTCATAAAAAGAGAAACAGGCGTTAACACATCTGCTAATAGGCGTTTAAACACCGGTATAGCTGTGTATTTGGTTGATAAGTCTAAAAAAGTTTTAATATCCATTAGGCAAAAAAAAACCCACTCTTCCAGAGGAATAGTGGGTATGTAATACATTCTTATTTATTTTATTTACGCAACATACCCATTGCTTTTGTAAGCATTAGGCCACCACCACTTAGTTGTATGTAAAGATGCGTTTTTCATAACGCTTCGAATATAGCTGTGACATAATTTAATAGCAACGCTAAAATTGTTATTTGTAAATTGCTAAGCACTTTTTATCTTGGATGAACTAAGTAAATAGCTTTTCGAACCAAACAAAACATCGCCTATATCTCACCGTTACAGAACTAAGACTAAACACCAACCAGAGATACTTTTGTTTAAGCGATTTTTTCCCTCATTATTATTGATAAGTGTTGTTTGTGTAATCTATGTAAGCTGCGACTCTACCCCAGGTGTGAATAGTTATGATTCTGATTTACCCTACGTCCAAAACTTAGCGGTTACTCCAAACAATATTCAATTCAGCCCTACTCTCGACGGCCAAAAAGATACTACCATTACACTAAATATTACTGTAGATGGTTATAATTTTGAAGTAGATACCGTACCCTACTACTATGTATTTGTTGGTGATAACGAATCTCCATCTATTGAAGGAAAATTCCTTGTCAACTTTAGTCCACTTACTACTTACCAAGCAAATGTAGAGATTCCAACTAATACTATAGATTTTAAAAACTATACTATTTTAGTTACACCTTCGCTAAACACTACCAACCCAAATTATGCGCAAGCGACCATAAAGCAGACAGGTGTTCCTATTAATGCACCAGAAATATTAGAAGTTGAAAACCCTTCAAGCATAGAAATTCCTTCAGATGGAACTGTAATCGCAGTGTTTGAGGCAAAAGTTAAAGATGTAGATGGTCAGAATAACATTGACAAAGTATTTCTTAATTTCAGAAACCAAGATGGTTCTTTACTGCAGGCTAATCCCTTTCAAATGCTGGATGATGGAAATTCTGAAAGTGGTGATGTAGCCGCTAACGACTCTGTATTTACCAAAACATTCTCTATAAATAGCTCTAACACTCCAAATAATAGAACCGTACTTTATTGGGCCATTGATAAATCTGGGTTGAGCAGCGATACTTTAGAAACTCCTTTTAATATTGTAGATAATGAATAAAGTTAAACTTTGCTTAATTGCCGTTACAGTATTATTTACCGCTACTGTTTCTGCTCAATCGGTTTACTCAGTAGATTCTCCATTCAATTCTATCAGACAAAATGGGGTTTCTAATATTGCGGCTTTTGGCGATACCGTTTGGATTAGCCCCTCTCTTAACAGAAATATTGGAAATCAGCCTGATTGGTATTTGCCTTCTAATGCAGTAAAAGTGATTGAAGATGTGGGAAGAGTATTCTCACTTTCATTATCTAAAGATACTATTGTTGCTGGTCTAGGATATTCGTCTGAAATACTAGACGGCACTGTTCCTGCTTCTTTTGGTTATTATTTTAGTGAGGATGGTGGTGATAATTGGAGGTATTCAGATTTCTTGATAGACCCAAAAGCCTCCGATGATTGTAAAAATTCTGTTGCTGGCTGTGACACTACCTTTGTTTATGGTGGTGAAACATACGACAGAATCCGAATTACAGTTCCTGAGCAATCTCCTCCTTACGACATTGATTTTAAAGGTAACGTAGTTTTTTCCGCTAATTGGGCTTCTGGCTTGCTAAGAAGTAATGATTTTGGAGCTACTTGGGAGCGTGTAATACTACCTCCCGTAAGTGTACGCGAGCTTACTCCTAATGGAAATAATTATTATTGGGCTAGTTGTATAGAAGGTGATTCACAAACAAATAGCTGTATTGAGTCTATAAACTTATACGACTCTGTGGATGACAACAACCTAAAAGGTTTTGGAGTGGAAATTGATTCTCAAAATAGAGTTTGGTACGGATCTGCAAACGGTATAAATGTTTCGAATGATGCAATCTCATCCCCAACGGATAGTATTTCATGGAAGCACGTCAATTTTGACAATAGTGATGATGGTTTGTTAAGCAATTGGATTATTGAAATTGAAGAAGACCCAGCTACAAACAAAGTTTGGATGACCAATTGGATAAGTAATGCCCAAGCTGGCGAAAAATTCGGTATCGTATCAACAGCTGATAATGGAGAAACTTTTGAGCAACATCTTATTGGAGAAAAGATAAACAGCATTGGCTTTAAAGATGGCGCTGTGATTGTAGCTGGTGTTAATGGTCTGTTTATATCAACTAATGATGGGCTAAGTTGGAGTAAATTTCCTCAAATAAAAAGTGCTAACACCTTTTTAAAGAAAAACGCAGAGTTTTTATCTGTCGCATCTACCACAGACCGTATTTGGATTGGAACCAATGATGGACTTGCTTCGTCAGACAATCTTGGGCAAACATGGGAAATTACGAGAGTTAATTTCCCACTTTCAGGTGGCAATATTCATGACCCTGAGGCTAAATCGGTTAAAACCTACGCTTACCCAAACCCTTTCTCCCCTGTGACACATGAATTCATACGAATCAAATATGAATTAAAGAAACAAGGCAATGTTCGCATACGTATTTTTGATTTTGGGATGAATCTAGTTCGTGAAATTGAAAACAATAACTTTTCACCCGGAACTTATGAAGCTATTTGGGATGGTGTTGATGCATATGGTCGTCAAGCTGCTAATGGCACTTATATTTATACTGTAGAAATGCCAAATCAAACTGTTAATGGCAAAATCTTATTGGTAGAATGATGAAGACATTAAGATTAATAAGCATTTTAATATTACTACTATTTGGCTTACAAGCACTACAAGCTCAAAACGGTGGTTTTGCAGGGGCTGCAAACAGAATTGGATTCGGGCCTAAAGCGATGGGAATGGGAAATGCTATGACAGCAACAACTTCACAAGGTTCTTTCGCACATTATAACCCAGCGTTAGCATCACTGAATCAAGGCTATACCCAATTTATTCTAGGAGCTTCTTCTTTGCAATTCGATAGAGTGCATCAAACTGTTGGCGTAAACTTCCAACTTCCTCCAAAAGCTGGTTTCACTTTAAACTTAATTAGAAGTGGCGTAAATAATATCGATGGCCGAACTGTAAGTGGATATCCAACTGGCGATTTCAATACTTCAGAATACCAGTTATTAGGCGCTTTTGGTATTAGGATGAGTGAGAAGTTTAAAGCAGGAATAGGTTTTAAATTAAACTACGCTGATTTGCACGATGATATAGATGCGTCAACAAGTGTTGGTATAGATCTCGGCTTTCTGTACCACGTTTCAAATCAGCTCCATTTCGGGTTTGCCATACAAGACATGTTCGCTGAGTATTCTTTTAATTCATCTGAACTTTATGGATTAGCTCAAGCTCGTAACGTTGTAAATAAATTTCCAACCCGTTTTAAATGGGGATTAGCCTTCCAAGAAGAGAAATTTACCATTTCTGCTGATTACGAAATTCAAGCTTATACTTCTGAAGTCAAAACGGTAGAAGCTTTTATTAGTAATGGTAGCCCTCAAGTTTTTGAAACTATTTCTGAAATTAAAACCAATGCTAAGCAATTTCGACTAGGTGGTGCTTGGAATGCTCATGAGCGATTTACGCTACGAGCTGGTTATAATCTTCCAGATTTTTCACAAGTTTCGTCTTGGGGTTTAAGTAGTGGATTCTCGATATTACTCCCCTTCGACAAGTTTAGTCCCTCAATAGATTATGCATTCGTTATGGAACCGAATCAGGTTTCAAACATCCATGTTTTCGCGCTAAGTTTACACCTATGAAAATAATAGTATCATTTTTCTCAATCCTTATTTTAGGCTCAGCAACCATTGTAGCACAAAGTTCTGCGGGAGTTGATGTATTAAATTTCGCTCCTAACCCAGAAGCACTCTCGATTTCTGAAGCAACAACTGCTGTTCCTCAAGGTGCAAGCTCTATCTTTGTAAACCCTGCGCTACTATCGTTAATGCCGAGCTCTACACTCAATTTAGGATATTCTCGAATGGTTGGAGATGCAAATAACATTTTTGGTGGAGTTAATTTCAAAAAAGGAAATAGAGCCATTGCCTTTTCCGTATACCGTTCTGGTGACGACGGTTTTGAACAACGCGATAGTCCAGGTTCATCAAATGGAAATTTTTCGGTAAACTACCTTAGTGTTGGATCTGCATTATCATATAACCTCAAACATTTTGCAATTGGTGCTTCTGCTCAATATATCTACCAAGAGATTTATTTAAATAAATCCACTGGCTACTCCATTAACGCTGGGCTTGCACGCGATTTCCTAGACTCAAAGTTAACCCTTGGAACCTCTGTTGTAAATATTGGCAAGATGAACAAATTAGTGACTACAGAGCCTAAGCTTCCTGCTGCATTTAGGCTGGGAGCTTCATTTGATCTGCTTGAGTTCACTCCTCCTAAAAATGCGAATCTCCCCATCCTTCTTAGTATTTCTTCTGATTTTGTTCACCCATTAACGGATACCCCAACTAATAATGAAGTAGGCTATTATAGCGACAAAGATTATTTCAATTTTGGATTTATTTTGAATGTGGCTGAGGTTGTAGAACTAAACGGTGGTTATAAGACCGGTGACACTGCTCGCCCTATCTCCTTCGGCGCTGGTTTTATTACAGATTTAATTACTTTCAACTATGCTATTATTCCTTTTAATACAGGTTTTGGAACAGTACATTCCATTGGGATTCAATATAAATTTTAGGAAGTGACAGCCATGGAGGAAATTTCGCTTAGCGATCTTATTAAAGCGCTTGGTACTGATTCCTCTACGGTTTATGTAGCCCCACTCATAAATCATCAGCATCCAGATTCAGATTATCTATATAATCTTTACAAGCCCATTATTACATCGAATTCAAAGATAGAAGTTAAGAGTGTTTCAGTGTTTACTCATTTCAAACCATTTTTTACTACTCTCTTTTCCAGGAACGTTGTGTTTCATTATCATTGGTTGGAATTTCAAGATTTCAAATCTCTATTGGGAATGTCTTGGAAACTCATTTGGGTTTTATTGTTCAAACTTGTTGGTGGCAAACTTATTTGGACCATACATAATGAAGAACCTCACGACCAAAGGTTCTTGCGCATGCATTTATTCTTACACAAGAAAATGGCGCAATTGGCAAATGCTATTCATGTCCATTGCAACTCTGCAGGAAAAACCATGAGCTCAAAACTTGGCGTTTCCCCAGCCAAGTTCCATGTAATCCCTCACCCTTCGTTTCCTACACAATCAATTTCTCGAGAACTATCTATTGAGACGCTTAATATAAGTTTCGGCACAGATTTAGAACAGTCTAAACCTCTAGCGCTTATCTTTGGTCAAATTAGTCATTATAAACATATTGAGGAGATTCTAGCAGATTTTCACGGTGATAATTCCATTCAATTTCTCATCGTTGGAACGATTAAAAAAGGTAATGAAGAATTGGGTAAAAGCCTTAGAGGGTTAGCTTCAGAGTATTCCCATATTCATGTAATTGATACATTTATCAAAGACTCTGAACTTCCATATCTTTTTAATGCCTCCGATGTTTGTTTATTTAATTACAAACGCCTGTTAACTTCTGGTGGCGTACATATGGCTTTGAGCTACAATATTGATATCATTGCACCGAAACTTGGATGTATTGCCGAGTTAGAATCAAATCCATCCGTATATTTGTTTGAAACCAATACAGAACGAACAGCAATGATTAGGAAGATTGTCTCTCATGGGTAAATTAAAGCAAAAAGCTTTCTGGATAGCATTGGGTGACTTCCTAGGAAGAGGTTTTTCCTTTATAACCTCAATTTACCTTGCCAGAACACTTGGCTCAGAATTTTACGGACTTATTATAATTGCCATCTCCATTCTAGGCTATTGTACATGGTTTGCCGATTTAGGAATGATTAATCTGGCCGTTAGAGAAGTTGCGAAAGAACCAATGAAACGTCTTTTCAGAGCTCGTGAAATTTTCAATATGAAAGTGCTGTTGGGCATTATTGTATTAGTTTTTTCTTTACTTATTGTTTCAAATTTGGAAATGGAGTTCCAAAAAAAAACAATCATACTTGGCTATCTCTATTCCTTAATTCCTTACGCCATTTTAATGGAATGGTATTACAATGGCCGACAACAGTTTGGAAAAGTAGCAGCTTCTAAAGCTTTAAATGGGTTAGTTTATCTGGTCTTGGTTTTTTTACTAGTTCATAAACAAGAAGATGTGGTATTGGTTCCCTATTTATATTTAGGCGGAATATCTGCGGCCACCATATTATTAGGATATTTTTCTATCTTTGAGAAACCTTTCCCTCTTCCATCCAGAGGGCTAAACATTTATTCAGACCTTTTAAAAACAAGTTCTATACTTGGCGTTGGATGGTTTTTTACACAGTTAATTCAACTTTTACCTCCAATTCTTATTGGTGTTTTCTTAAGTTTAAATGATGCTGGAATCTATGGTGCAGCTTATCGGATTTTACTAATCCTCATGTTACTAGATCGTGTCTTTGTAAATCTGCTTTTACCGAATTTATCTGCTGTTTGGGCTACCAACAAAGAGTTGGCACAGAAACAGATTAATCTAGTATTGAAACTAATTATTGTAGGTGGTTCACTCATCACCACATTATTAGTCTTTAACTCAGAAATAATAGTTTCTTTACTTTTTGGCACAAAATTTGGCGCCAGTGTAATCATACTTAAATACCTATCAATTTTTATTCTATTTACCTTTATAAACTCTTTGTTTTCATTTGGTCTTATCGCGATTGGTAAAGATCGTCAGTTTTTACAAGCTAATGTTTTAGGTGGTTCAGTTTCTGCGGTACTCATTATTCTCTTTACAAGTTTTGGAACTCCTACTAGTGCTGCAATCGCTGTATCACTTTCAGAAATGATTATTTTACTATGCTCATATTATTGGTTCAAAAAGAACGTGGAGCTTGACTTTTTTAAACCACTTACCCTTATAACTATCCCAACAATTATTTTCCTTGTGTTAGTTACTATGCTCCAATTAAATGCATTATTTGCCTCGATAAGTTATGTTGCTTTTTTAGCCGTTGTTAGTTGGGCTACAGGAACCATTCGAAAAGGTGAAATACAATGGATAAAAAGAAATTGGGCACGATGAAACAAAGGCTCTGCATTGGCACATACCAACCCTCTTTTGCTTTAAATACTGTATTAGACGCGATTGGAGTTTCTCATCAAGAATGTAATAAATCTTCTTTATCTAGAAAGTTTTTCTCTGTTATAATTCTTGAACAACCTTTGGAACTCTGTCCATCATCCAAAACCAAAATTGACGCATTTATTGTGGAAGGTGGTGCCGTTTTAGAGATTTCAACTAATCCATTTTTCTTTCAAAATAAGCTTAACGTAAATCAGAAAATCGATTTCCTCGTTAACACCAACCCTCACAAAGGCTTTGATCGGATTTCACATATCGATGTTTTTTCTAAATGCAGCCTCTCTAAAAATGAATCTGCTTACTTTAATGGACTTGTTGATTTCGAAACCAAAAGTAATGGAGTAATTGGTTTTATTGGATTAGATTTATCGAAGACTTTGGAGCCCAAACCACATACAAGAAAACGTTTCTATGATTATGGCGTTGGTATTCCCCCTGATGAAATTGTATTTCCAATCTCACGTTCCGAAATCACCCGTTTGATTGAAACAGCATTAATCGAGATTCATACAACATTAAAACTTCCATTAATCTCAAAGTGGACTTCTCCAACAAAAAAGCCCATTTTTTCCTTCAGAATTGATTCCGACTATGGCACAAAACCATCTTTGACAGATATTTTGGATTTGGCCACAACACGCAACCTTAAATTAACTTGGTTTTTACATGTTCAAGCTCATGAAAAATGGTTGGAATTATTTCACGAGTTTGATAACCAAGAACTAGCACTACACTGTTATGAGCATGGTACTTCGTCCTCTCAACGAAAATTACAACAGGATTATGATTTTGCTTTATCACTTTTAGCTAAGTCAAGTATTGAAACTTCCGGTTTTGCTGCGCCTTATGGAATCTGGAATGAGAACTTAAAGAAAGCCATCCTTAACTATAATTTTAGTTATTCTTCCGAATTTTCAACAGGTTATGATGGCGTACCTTTTGAATTAAAATTGAACGAAACAAATAAAATCCTTCAAATTCCTATCCACCCAATTTGTACTGGTAGTTTAAGCAGAAAGCGATTCTCAATTGGAGAAATGAAAACTTATTTTGATGAAGTCATTCAAGCAAAAGTTGGGATACATGAACCTGTAATTTTGTACCACCATCCACTCCAACCAGGATTAGAAGTTATTGAATACATTTTTAATAAAGCGGTAGAGTTGGGACTTCATAATTTGACATTTCTTGAATTATCAGAGTTTTGGAAAAAAAGAAGCATTACAAATTTTGAAGCTGTTTTAACTGATAGTGATGTTGAGATTCATACGAATGCTCCCAAAGATTTTCTATTTAAAATTTCAACAACACATACTGCTTTTGATTTAATCAACTCCTCGAAATCCAGTTTCACTATCTCCGAAAATCCAGCTTTTAAATACCAGTCTCCTTCTCTACCTTCACATGAAGAAATTGAAGCTTTACATGGCGATAAGTTAAGTCTATTAAAAACATCAATCTTAGATTGGAAGCACCGCAAGATATTATGAGTGAAGGACTAAAAGTAGGATTTATTGCTCCGCTTAGTATTGCTGCGGTAAATGGTGGCGTTAGAAATCAGGTGTTTAGAACGGCTGAAGGCTTACAAAAGTTGAGCGTTGAAATTACTTACATTTCCCCTTGGGAGCATTTTAATGCCCGAGATTTTGACCTCATTCATTTATTTTCTGCAGGACCAGAAACCTCAAACATAGCAAATCTTGTAAGTAAAAACGGTGCAAAGTTAATAGTGTCGCCGGTGTTCTTTTCTAATCGCAGTTCCTCATTAATAAAAAAAGCTATACAGGCCGAAAAGCTTACCAAATTCTTAGGTTCAGGTATTCGTTCGGATTTTAGCATTAAAGCAGATATTTGCCAACTAGCAGAAAGAGTTCTTCCAAATACTATGGCTGAATTAGAACTCATTCAGAATGGATTCAATATTCCAACTGAGAAATTAAGTATAGTACCAAATGGTGTTGAAAGTCGTTTTAGCCAAGCTACTCCCGATTTATTCATTAAAGAATATGGGTGTTCTGATTTTGTTCTTTTTGTTGGTCAAGCGTCAGCATCTCGTAAAAATGTATTGGGTTTACTCGAAGCAGCCCCAAATATTGACTCCAAATTGGTCATAATTGGTGGTATTAATGACACCGATGAGTACGGAAAAAAGTGTCTCGGTTTGATTAATAAAAACTCCAATATTATCCACATTCAAACTTTAGCGCACGACTCTGATTTACTTTCATCAGCTTATGCTGCATGTAACACCTTTGTGTTACCTTCTATGTATGAAACTCCTGGAATTGCAGCTTTAGAAGCAGGGTTAGCAGTAGCAAATATTGCCATAACTGAACGTGGTGGTACAAAAGATTATTTTTTGGACTTCGCGGAGTATCTCAACCCAAATTCTGTTGAAAGTATTGCTAGTGCAGTAAACAAATCACTTTCGAAAAAGAAAGATGATTCCCTTAAAAAGCACATTCTAGAGCACTATACTTGGAATAAGGTAGCGGAACAGACATTAATAGAATACAAAAAGGTTTTGCAGTGAAAAAAATTCTAGTTGCTTTCGGTACTCGTCCGGAGATTATTAAGCTTGCGCCAGTAATCCATTCTTTGAGTGAATCTGGATTTGATGTTGTAACCTTACACACTGGGCAACACGATGAACTTGCCACGGAAATGCTCCAATTATTTAAAATTGTACCTTCGTACAATTTGCAAGCAATGCGTCCAAATCAAGATTTATTTGAACTCACAACATTCTTACTGCCCAAGTTAAAAGAAACCTATTTAACCGAACAGCCAGATGCGGTTATTGTTCAAGGTGATACCACTTCTTCTTACTTAAGCGCGCTGGCCGCTTTTTACTTGAAAATACCTATATATCATGTTGAAGCAGGATTGCGTTCGCATGATCTTATGAATCCATTTCCTGAGGAAATGAACCGCAAACAAATTAGTACCATTGCTAATACACATTTTGCGCCGACACAACTTGCTAAAAAGAACCTTATACGTGAAGGCTACGCCCCAGAATCTATTTGGGTGACAGGTAACACTGTAGTTGATGCATTGCATGAAATTTTAGACTCAGAGGCTTACAAAGCTCATAAGCCGTTAGTGTTTAACGCAGACAAAGTGATTCTTGTGACGTCCCATCGTAGAGAGAATCGTGGTAAACCGCTTGCCAACATTATGAACGCTTTGGTAGAGATTTTAAGTTTGAAAGAAAACCTGACCATTGTTTTTCCAGCGCATCCGAGTCCTGCTGTTCAGGAGATTGTGAATTCAGAAAAATTCCGACATCCCCGATTACGCATCCTAAAACCTTTAGGCTACATAGACTTCCTAAGTTTAATGCATTCTGTTGATCTCATTTTAACCGATTCTGGTGGAATTCAAGAGGAAGCAGCAGCTTTGGGCAAAAGTTTGATCGTACTTAGGGAAACTACAGAACGCCAAGAATTGGTGAACACTGGATTTACAAAATTAGTAGGCTCAGATACGAAGCTTATCGTTTCCGAAACACTTAAGCTTCTAGAAGTTTCAAGCAAAACAAAGCCAATTAATGTTTATGGCGATGGTTCTGCAGCAAATAAAATAAGTGCTATTCTGAATAATCAGCTGTAATCCTGAAAAGTCTCTTCTGTACCCAGATCGTAATCGTCATTAAAGAAATGAAAGGCACCTGTGATGAGTGCTTTTAAAATAAAGATAGTGATGACAGCCATTAATCCGTACTCTTTAAAGACCAAAATCAGTATCAGATAAGATATAAAGAGTACAATTTTTCCTTTTTTTTCTTTTATCGAATCTCGATCAAATCTCGGAATTTTGTCGAATGGAATGGTACTTACCATTAGAAAGGATATAACAATAACTACAGGAATGATAATCGCATTAATTCCTTGTTCAAATGAACTAAATAGATCCACTTCATTTCTAAACGTTAAATAGAAGGAAGCTAGAATAATTGCCTGTGCAGGAATTGGTAAACCGATAAAAAAGTCGTTGGTTGGAGCAAGTCGTGCATTTACGTTAAATCGAGCTAATCTAACAGCACCACATAATGGAGGTAAAGCACTAATTAGAATCCCCAATGTATTTAGTTCGTATAAACTAAATTGATAAATGAGAAATCCTGGAGCAACTCCGAACGATACCATATCACTAAGTGAATCAAGTTCAATACCGAAATCGCTAGTAGCATTAGCTAAGCGAGCCATTAAGCCATCTAATACATCGAAAAGTCCTGCAATTGCTATAAGTTGAGCTCCAAGTACAAAATCTCCTTTTGCAACAGAGATAATAGAGAGAAAGCCACTTAGTAAATTCATCAATGTAAAAAAACTAGGCACAGCAATCCGTTTGTTAACAGGCGGCCTTTGGCTTTTGATAGTTCTTCTTTTTTCTCGAAATGAGGAATATTTACGTTGGATAGGATATTTCATTACAGAATTTCGCCAATAATTGACTCTCCAGCAACAGTTCTATCCCCTTCTTTTACATCAATACGTACATTATCCGGTACTATTATGTCCATTCGAGAGCCAAACTTCATCATCCCAAAGCGTTCGCCAGCTTTTAAGTCATCTCCAGCTTTAATGTGGTAGACAATTCGGCGAGCTAAAAACCCAGTAATCTGCTTGAAAAACAATTTCGTACCTGAACCATGTAACACTCCAAAATCTGCACGTTCATTCAGTTCAGAAGCGTGCTCATTCCAAGCCATTAAATATTTACCTGGATGATATTTTAGATACTCCAGCTTCCCTGAAATCGGGTTTCTATTTACATGTACATCTAAAGGTGAAAGAAAAATACTCACTTGAGTAGCTTTTTCTTTTAAATAAATACCTTCTTCGTATTCTTTAACCACAACAACTACGCCATCTGCTGGCGAAATGATGAGATTATCTCCTTCTGGCGTAACACGTTCTGGATCTCTAAAAAAATAAATAACAATACCACAACAAATCCCAATTGCTACATAAATTACGTACGCGAACCAATGGTTGAGGTAGGTATAAGTGAGAGTGTAAATTATAGCTGTTAACAAAACAGCTATAAACATTGAGAGATATCCTTCGCGTGCGAACATATATTTTTAAAAAAGTTTTATAACGTCATTAAATACTACAAAAATCATAAGAGCTACAAGTATAAAAAATCCGATGTTTTGAGCCACAATTCTAACTTTCTCTGTAGGTTCTTTTCGAGTAACTCCTTCGTAAATCAAGAACACTAAATGTCCCCCATCTAAAGCTGGAATTGGCAAAATATTCATAATGGCTAAAGTGATGCTCAATAGGGCCGTAATTGTCCAGAACCCAATCCATCCGTTGGTATCTGTGGCTTGCTTTGTCATATTAGCAATAGCTATTGGACCACCTAAATTTTCTTTAACCGAAATATCTCCAGAAAAAAGACGAGCAAACCCCTGTATAATTCCTACTGTTTGATCACTTGTCTCTGTAAAGCCTTCTTCAATTGATCCAATAAATCCATAATCAATTCTTTCACCACCGGCTAGAGCCAAAGTAGGTGGGTAGATTCCTATTGTGTTATCATCAGAAGGTGTAATGTTAAAGGACAAAATTTCATCTCCTCTCTTAACTTCCACATCTAAAGGCTCATTTGAAGCTTTTATCATTGTATTAAGCTGAATCCAATAAGCGATTTCTTCTCCATTTATAGAGATAATTTGATCTTCAGCTTTTAAACCCGCTTTATCTGCAGGACTACCTTTTACAATACCTGAAGTTATACTTGGCAGAATCAGCTCAATATCTAGAAAGCCTCTTGTTTTAATACTATCTAAATATGAAGAAGCCATAGAAACAACTACACGCTCATCATTTCTAATAACGGTGTAATTAAGGTTGTTTGAAGTAAGGGCAATCCCTGAAACTAGATCATTAAAATATTCTACGTCTTCTCCATTAACGCCTACAATTTTATCGTTATTCTGGAAACCAATTTCTTTTAGAATCGAATCATCCGTTACATAGATACCTTCAATATTATCAATCGGAACAACAACTTTACCATAATTTAAAGTCAGACCAGTGTAAATAAAGAAGGCTAGAATCATATTAAAAACCACACCTGCTACAATAACAATGATGCGTTGCCAAACAGGTTTACTTCTATATTCCCACGGTTGAGGTTCTTGCTCTAGGAATTCATTATCCATGCTTTCATCAACCATACCTGCAATTTTAACATACCCACCGAGTGGAGTAGCGCCAATACAGTAGTCGGTATCGCCTCTCTGAAATCCCCATATTCTAGGAGGGAACCCTACCGAAAATCGTTCAACTTTCATTTTAAACAGCTTGGCTGCAAGAAAATGCCCTAACTCATGGATAAAAACTAAAATCATTAAGGCCCCAATAAAAATGCCTATGGTACTCAGTATATCAAGAAAACTTTCCATATAAATTATATTCGTGATGCGTACTCGCGCGTCTCTTTATTTATTTCGATTAATGTATCAATAGTAACTTTTTGTCCAGATTCCACCCTATCAAGGCAGCTCTCCACAATTTTTGGAATGTCAATATAGCCAATTTCCTTATTCAAAAATCGCTGGACTGCTATCTCATTTGCAGCATTAAGCACTGCTGGGGCTAATCCTCCGTTTGTAATAGCATCTATTGCGAGTTTAACACACGGAAAACGCTCAAAATCAACAGGGGTAAAACTTAGTTCTTGAGTAACAGACCAATCCATTCTTGGTGTTTCCAACATTAGACGATCAGGATATGTAAGTGCATAAATGATAGGTACCTTCATATCTGGTGGCCCCATCTGAGCTTTTGTAGATCCATCAACAAAGGTAACCATAGAGTGAATGATGCTTTGGGGATGTATAACTGGCTCAATTTTATCTACAGAAATGTCGAACAACCACTTTGCCTCAATAATTTCTAGCCCTTTATTCATCATCGTAGCAGAATCGATGGTAATTTTAGAACCCATCTCCCAATTAGGGTGCTTTAACGCTTGATCAACCGTAATGGTTTGCATTTGTTCAACAGTAAAGTCCCTAAATGGTCCACCACTAGCCGTTATGATAATCTTTTCAATGGCTTCTTTGTTTTCCCCTACCAAACACTGCAACATGGCACTATGCTCGGAATCAACTGGAATTAGAGGTGAACTTGAGTTTTTGAGCGCTTCATAGATCACTTCACCGCCAACCACTAACGATTCTTTGTTGGCCAATGCTACTTTTTTATTCTTTTTGATAGCTTCCAAAGTAGGGACAAAGCCCGCAAAACCGACCAAACTATTTAGAACTGTGTCTATTTCATCAAACTGTACAACATCAACAATTGCGTCATACCCTGAAAGTAATTTTGTCTCAGAGCTTATTTGTTCTTTTATTTTCGAATAATACCTATCGGAGCATATAACAGCATATTTCGGCTTAAATTCATTAATTTGATTTACTAGCTGCTCCCAGCTTTCATTTGCTGTAAGTGCAACAATATCGTATGTATTAGGATGCTGCCGAACTACTTCTAACACTTGTTTTCCGATTGAGCCCGTAGAACCTAAAATAGCTATTCGTTGTTTTTTCAAATCTTATACTATCTTTAATTTCAGAAACAGAATATAGAGTTAGAACTACTTAATTAGAAACTTAATTCCGAATGAATTTTTCAATTAGCCTTTTGGATTTAGTTTCTTGTTCTACCACAATTATCTATTCTATAATTGAGCTTAATTCAACAACTCAATTTATTCAGTTTTATAATTGCCATCATTCGCCCACTTTTTTCACCCTCACGTCGATAGGAGTAAAACTCATTTTCAATATTGAAAGTACATGCTTCACTGGCTTCAATATTCTTCTCTAGAACACCTTTTTCTACTAATTGCCATCGTATAAATGAATCCAAATCTATATGTGGTTTACTAAAACTTGTACTGTCAATAAATGTGTCTGGAAATTGCTGTGCGACCTCATCCCCCACTTCAAATTTGTTTAGAGAAATACATGGACTTATAAAAGCTTGAATACTTTCTGGATTAGCGCCTTTATTAAACATTATTTCTACTGTTCTTGGTACAATCCCCCCAACAGCACCTCGCCAACCTGCATGAACGGCTGAGATAATCCGATGTTCCTTATCGTAAAATAACACAGCTGCGCAATCAGCAACTTGAATGGCTAAAGCAATTCCTTCCTTTACAGTTACAAGTCCATCACAATCTCCAGCGAATCCACCTTCAGAAACTTCTTTTATCTCTGTTCCGTGAATTTGTTTAGAGTAAGCTATGTCATTTAATGGAGTATCGATTTCTTTAGCGAGTAATGCTCTATTCTTAGAGACTTCTTCAGCTGAAGCATTTGTATTAAAACCAAGATTGAGTCCAGGCACGTCACTATCAGTGTTTAAAGTATTTGCATTCTTTAGCGTAAACCAAGCACTTACAGTGGCATTGTTAAGAGATATTGGCTTAACAAACTTAAGCGGGGAAGACATCTTCTAACCTCATTCTTACCAAACCAACAGGAAACTCATATCCTGTCCATAATTTAAATGATTTTGCTCCTTGATAAATAAGCATATCAAGTCCGCCAATAGGAACACCTTCTGCTTTTTGAGCTTGAGTCAAAAATTTTGTTTCTCTTGGGTTATAAACGATATCGTAACAGATTTTTCCTTTCAGAATAGCCATTTCTTCATCTCGAACTGGGGAGGCGCCCACATTTGGGTACATTCCTAAAGGCGTCGCATTAACAATTATCGAAGCTTCTTCGGCATAAGCAACCCAATTATCATAACTACATCGGATTATACCACTCTCTTCATTGTCAGAATAGCTTTCAGGGCGCCGACTCACTAGAACTATTTCAGCCACGTTCCAAGACTTGAGAGCATAGATAATAGCTTTTGTAGCACCACCAGTCCCAAATACTATAGCTCTCTCTCCTTCTAAATCATCTTCATATTCTTCGATTGGAGCAAGAAAACCAAAAGCATCAGTATTATGCCCAACCAATCTATCGCCTGATTTAACTAGCGTGTTAATAGCACCTATCTCCATAGCTTCTTCACTTAACACATCAACAGTTTCGAACAAAGTCTCTTTATGAGGAATCGTGATATTCGCTCCTAAGAACTCGGGTTTATTACAATGAGCGATGAGCGATGAAATTTCACTTCCAGAAACAGAAACAGCAATATATTCACCAGGCAGATTATGATGCTGTAAAGCAGCATTATGCATAATTGGCGATATACTATGTCCAATAGGATTACCAATGAGTAGGTAATGAGGGTGTGTACTTTTTTGAGACACTAGAAAATCTTTAAACTTCACTATATTTTATTAATTCATGAACAAAAAAAATGCGCACCTAAAAGGTGCGCATTGAAAATAGTAAATATTGAAGAGCAATTAAGCAGTAACTTCTTCAGAAGCCTCTAATTGAGTTTCTTTAAAAGTTCCAGACTCAGCAAGTTTCTTGAATGTTTCAAGATCCTTTACTAATTGTGCCGGAGACTCTTCGATAAATTTTGCTAGTTCTTCGCTCGGATCTCCAAAAAATGTGCGATAATCTAGAGAAAATTCAACACGTGTACGCACTCCGTTATCCAAAGGAGTAAAACGAATAGTGCCAGTTTGATTGAGATTACCGTTAATTGTGATCCATGCAAAACGAGTATTACGAAGATTATCAATTAAGTTGGTTGTCCAATGAAATTCTTCATTTCCGACTTTAGTTTTATACTCGTAAGTTTGAGAGTTTATTCTCGTTACAGTATCAATTCTATCTAAAAACTTAGGGAATTCAACAGGATTACTTAATAACTCGTACACTTTGGCAAGTGGTAAATCAATCTCGATTCTTTCGTGCGCCATAATAGATTACTTGGTAGTTGTGTTCGTTTGGATTTAAAATCTTTTTGATGAACCGAATTTCACGGATACAGGTAGGATTTCACCATATTGGTTTAAAAATACGGATAAATTGATTAAGCCTCAATGACGTATGCATATAAAATGTCACAATAATTTTTATTCACAACTTTTCCAACTTCTTTATGATTCGTTAACAATCGGAATACCGATCAAAGATACAAAAACGGGGCTTTTTTTATCAAAAAAGGAAATAAACATAATTTCAGATTTTAAGAGCTAGCGTAGAATTAAATACTTAGATGCTCTCCTAAAATAGAGACAATATCAGTATGTACTTCTTCTTGAGATTTTTTTGCGTCGATAGCTTTAAAACGAGATTCTGTTTTCAGAAGTTCTTCGAAGCCATTAAATACCTTTTGGAAAAAAGATTCGCCCGATTGCTCCATTCTATCTTTCTCAAACTGCGCAGTTCTGAGCGCGGACTCTTCCAAGCTAAGTCTTAAATAAAAAGTGATGTCGGGTGCTAAACCGTGAGAAGCAACTTTGTTTAGCTGATTGATTTCAGTGAGTGACATACTATTTCGGCCATAGCCTTGATAGGCAGTGGTTGAATCATAAAAACGATCTAAGATTACCACTTTTCCCTCGGTTAGAAGAGGCTTCACTTTTTCTGCTATTAATTGAGAGCGTGCAGATGAAAATAATAAGAGTTCAGTGACAGGGTCTATTTCAAGTTCAGGATTCAATAACATTCCTCTAATCATCTCAGAGATATCTGTTCCTCCTGGCTCTCTGAAAACAGATACTTCATGTCCTTTTTCCTTTAATCTTTTCCTGAGTAGCGCAATCTGTGTAGATTTACCGCTACCATCAATTCCCTCAAATGTAATTAGCACTTAGTTGTATTAGGTTAAAAATCGAAATCGTCCATAAGTTCGATAGGTTCTTTAGGCATTGCAATAGCTAATCCTAAATATATCAAAATACTTGTACCATACATGAAGAATGAAACCACAAATATTAATCTAACTACTGTAGAACTAATTCCAAAGTATCGCGCTAATCCACCACAAACACCGGCTAGTTTTTTATTCGTTCTAGATTTCATCAAACGCTTAGCGTGTCTATAACCAAAACTATCAGTAGCATAGCTAGATGATTGAGAGCTAGATGAGCTTGAATAAGAAGAATCTAAATCATTCTTCAACTTACTACTTCTTGTCTTTTCACCACCAGGAATATCAGCAGAATAGTTATTCATAGTTTTCTTTTTCTCTTTCTTTTCTTTACGACGTGCTTTTCTTTCTCGGCGCTTATCTCCCACCAAATATCCAAAACCAATAAGAGTTACAAGTATCCCACCAATAACTGGTAGACCTGTAATAGCATCTGCTGAAAAATTAGCTAGTCCAGCACCAATAGGTAGCCCCACAAGTTGTAATAAATAGGTAAGTGCGAGAAATAACATTCCAAGACCCGCAAATGTGGAAATATTCCAAATTCCTTTACCCTCTTCCTTAGGCTCTTCTTTTAAGAACTCCTGCATCGTTGATTGTAGCTCAAATTCATCGAACTCTAACGTTGCGGTACCAGTTTGTGATGTAGTTTTTGTTTTCAATCTATCTGCCATGTTATTTCCTCCATGAGCCGCTACGGAGGTTAATTTTGATTGTTTCGTGTAAATACGTCTTTTTCGGTAACTAAAATATCTAATTTTTGATCAAAGCGTTCAACAGGAATTTTATCTAGAATATATTCTTGAAAAACTAACCCAATTGTTAATGCTGAACTTTCTGATAAAAAGCGATCGTAAAAGCCTTTTCCATAGCCTAGACGATTAAATTCCAAATCTGCTGCTAACAGCGGAACTAAAATAACATCTGGTTTTTCATCCGTCACTTCCATCACTTTTGGTTCAAGCACACCCCATTTGTTAGATTCTAGTTCCTCAAAAGATGTAAGTTTTGAATGATTAAGTGTACCTGATGAAAATTCAGTTACAGGAACAATCACTTTTTTTCCACTTTCGATGAGCTCTTTAATGAGCATGTGTGTATTCACTTCATTCCTTTCATTCATAGAAACAAAAACGTGAGTACACTTTGCTTCAAGAAATTGAGGAATGTTTTTAAGATTCTCTATTACTGAAACTGAAAGAGACTCCCACCTTTCATGGGGGATAGCTTTTCTTTTATTCAAAAGAATCTTCCGTAAAACAGATTTTTCTTCTGAAATATTCATTACAGTTTTATGATGTAATGATGAGATAAATCCAAATCCTCGTTTTCAAACTGTTCGAGAACTTCATCCCAAACGTTTATCCCGTATTTATTCATAAAATACATAAAGGAAACCATTCGCTCTTGAAGTCCCCCTCCTGGGTATAATTGAGCCTTTATTTTTCGAATACGTTGGAGCTGTGTGTGTTCTTGCTGCTTAATCGATCGATAAACCTTGCCTTTTAAATTATCTAACGCTGTATCAAACCCTGAAATCGTTTTACCGACCGTTCCATCAAGTGATGCATCAATATCTCTAATAATTTCTGACGGATGACCAGAGGTTGTTTTAATTTCTTGTTTCCATTTATTAAATAAAGCCTCAATATCATGGCTTTCAGAAAGGGTTACATATTTAGAGTCTAAATCTTCAATTCGCTCACTATATGTATTTAGTTCGAAAGGAAGCTTTTCCATAATTCGTTCTATTCCAGACTCTAACAAAGTGCCACTAAGCCTTGGAAAGATAACAGGCATTTCTAATCCGAATATTGGATATAAAGTTTTCATTTGACCATAATAAGCCGTTTCTCCTGGCCCAGCCACATACCCCAATGTTGGTAATAATTGGTCTTGAATAATGGGACGTAAAAACACATTAGGTGAGAAATTTTCCGGTACAGAAGAAATTTCAGTTACTAAGTCATCTTCACTCCACTTTTTATCTCCAGCTGTCCATATATTTTGAGAACGTTCAATCTTAACTCTTCTACGTTCTTCATCTAGAAAGAATAGATTAGTGTCCCCAAGAACTACTTGGCTATGGTACTCAGAGGCCAACTGTTCTGATTGCACACTTAAGGCATCATGAATTTGATTATGATTTGTAATTGAATCTGAGAATGTTTGTGCTACAATTGTTTTAATTCCTTTTGAATTACTACCCGCAATTAGAAGACCATGTTTCCCAAACATTCGATCCATCATTTTGGCAAATGAAGAAGCAAAAGTAGCTCCTTTTGTAAAACACTCGTCGTACAAATTCCATAAAGCCGAAGAGAAGTCGGTATCGATGAATAATTCTTTAATTTCAGATTTGAAAGAGTCTATAGAATCTGAAATAGTATATTCTGAAACCAAAGCTCCTGTAGAGACTTCGTCGTAAATCACTTTTGAAAACTCTTCATTTCCAGAAACTCCAAACCAAGCCACTTCATCAAAATCGTGATCTTCATCCGCTAACCAAAAAACGGGTACAACAGGAACACCGAGCTTCTGCTCCCATTGTTTGGCAAGTAAAATAGTTGTGATTGTCTTATAGATGGTAAAAACCGGGCCACCATACATTCCTAACTGTTGCCCAGTTACAATTGCTAAAGAACCGTTTCCGCTTAACTTATGAAGCTGTTTATCTTGATTTATATCTAGATCTTGATGATAGGATGCAAGTGCACTTATATATTCGTCATGTGATATAAGCTTAGTAGCAGTTTTAGCTTTTGATGCTACAGAGCTTTTGTCAAAAGGATTATAAGGGTAAAATTCTTGGAGCTTAGAAAAGTCTTTATTGTATGTTTTAAACAGTTTCGAGAATGGTAATTTCTCGAAAGAATAGGAGTCTTTAGTCAATGTTATCCCTTCATTTTTTGAATTGAATCTCTGATCTTAGCAGCTCTTTCGTAGTTTTCGGTTTCTATTGCAGTCTTGAGGTCCATTTCGAGTTGCTCCATTTTTGATAGTTCTTTCATTCCCGGCTCATTATCGATAGTGGCAGAACCTCTTTTTAGAACTGTAGGTTCAGGCTCTGTAGTAATACCCGCCTCAATTAGAACTTCTTCAGTTACGTAAATTGGAGTGCCAAATCTCACCGAAAGTGCAATTGCATCACTAGGTCGAGCATCAAGTTCTACTAAATGCCCGTCTCTTTCATATACAATTTGTGCATAAAAAGTACCTTCTGCTAAATCGTTAATGAGAATATGTTTTACGCTAGTATCAAAACTTAATAAGAGGTTTTTAAGAAGGTCATGAGTCATTGGTCTTGGCGGTTTAATATTCTCTAACTCCAATGCGATGGCTTGAGCTTCGTATGAGCCTATAATTATAGGCAATCTTCGGCTTCCTTCAGCCTCAGAAAGAATTAGTGCATAAGCACCCCCACTACTCGGGCTTGTAGAAAGCCCCAATATTTCCATCAATATTTTATCCAAAGCAATCCTAATCTTTTCAAAATTTACATTAATTATAATGTAGTGATTTTTCCTTAAGCGATAAACATAGCAGTTGTAGAATCACTTTCTAGAGTAAAGAATTCCTGATTTCGTAAAAATAATTAAGCTATCTAATATAGAGTAGCTATTCTTAGCTTGCCAAGTGAGATTCTATATCACATTAATTGCCTAGCCTAATCATGTGATATAATCTAGTAAATAACAGCCCTATAATTACCATCAGTAAAATTCTAGTACAACAACCTAACGGAGATATTATGAAGTCCATCACATCAAAAATAGTAGCAATTGTACTTTTAGTTTCAAGCTCAGCATGCACTATAAACTCTACGGGGCCGCGTGGACCAGAAGGAATGCCAGGTGAAGATGGTGTTCAAATTTATTCAAGTGTTGCACCCATATACGCCGCAGACTTTGAAGCCTTAGATGAATTTATTTCCATTAACGAGTTTGAATGGGACATACTTGATGAATCTACCGTAGATGAAGGATTAGTTTTGGGTTATGTACGTTTTGAAGGAGAAACATCATGGAATGCCCTTCCTTTTGCTGTTCCATTCGAAAACGACTATGTAAACCTACGTTATGTTTTTGATATCAATAGCTTTGATCTAGTACTTGAAGGCGAAGTCGCCGATAATAACAATGCAAACGAAGACCTTTTTGATGGTGACGATTTAAGAGTTATTGCCATTCCCCCTTCTGCACTTATAAGAGCAAAAGGACTTGATTATAAAAATTATGAAGATGTAGCCCGAGTTTACAACCTTAACGATTAGTAGTAATCTCAAACTCTCATATAAAAGACCGTGCATCCCGCGGTCTTTTTTTTTATTCTGTTTGAAATTTAACGTAGTTACAACACATGAACGTTGCAAATCTCTTAGAAAAATTCGAACTATTCAATGATCAATGGTCTCCTAAAATCATAGCGGAAACCAACGGACAACTTGTAAAACTTGCTAAAATTGAAGGTGAATTTATTTGGCACAATCACGCTGATGAAGATGAACTCTTCTATATCGTAAAGGGAGAACTAACCTTGAAATTCAGAGATCGAGACGTCAATTTGAAAGAAGGTGATTTATATGTAGTTCCTAAAGGTGAAGATCATTTACCAATTGCCCCAAAGGAATGCTGGGTACTTTTAGTTGAACCAAAAGGAACCAAACATACTGGGGAGATTGAATTTGAAAGAACCGTTGCTGAGGATGAGCAACATTGGATTTAGAAAACTTCTTTTGCTACTTCATAAACCGAGGTAGACTTTCCCATTGAATAATAATGCAAGCTTGGAACACCAAACGCCATCAATTCTTTGGATTGAGTGATTGCCCACTCGGTTCCAACTTGGCGAGCTTGATCGTTATCTTTACAGTTTTCCAGTTCTTTGGTTAAAGCTTCTGGCAAATCGATATGAAACAGTTGTGGAAGTAGAGTAATTTGCCGTTTTGTAGTAACAGGTTTTATACCAGGAATAATTGGAATGTTAATGTCATTATCTCTACAAACCTTCACAAAATCGAAATACTTCTGATTATCAAAGAACATTTGAGTTACGATGTAATCGGCTCCGCCTTCTACCTTTTTCTTTAAATAACGAATGTCTGATTCCATATTTGGGGCAGTTTCGTGCTTTTCAGGATAACCAGCCACACCGATACAAAAATCAGAAGGCATTGCATTGTCAATCTCATCATCTAAATAAATTCCTTTATTTAAACTCACTACTTGATCTAATAAATCTGAAGCATAAGCATGTCCGCTTGGCTCTGGCTCAAATTGACGGTCAGGTTTTCGAACATCACCTTGCAAAACAAGTACGTTATCAATCCCAAGAAAATTTAAGTCGATAAGTGCATTCTCAGTCTCTTCTTTAGAGAAACCACCGCAAATAATATGAGGAACTGCGTCTACATGATAATGATTTTTAATAGCAGCACACATACCAACCGTTCCAGGACGTTTACGAACGGTTTTACGCTCTAAAAGACCGTTTTCTCTTTTTTTATAGATGTACTCTTCTCGATGATAAGTAACATCAATAAATGGAGGGTTAAACTCCATCAATGGATCAATGTGATCGAATAAGGTTTGAATATTTTGACCTTTTAATGGTGGTAATACCTCAAACGTAAATAAGGTTTTACCGTTCGCTTTTTCTATGTATTCAGTTACTTTCATTCTTACTCAGGATTGTAGGCAAGGTTTGGGCCTAGCCATTTTTCAATTTCTTCTACTGATTTGCCTTTTCTTAGGGCATAATCAACAATTTGATCTTTCTGCAATTTCCCCACTCCAAAATATCTTGCTTGAGGATGGGAGAAATAAAAACCACTAACCGAAGATGCTGGATACATCGCGCAAGACTCAGTTAACTTGATACTAGCATTGTTTTCAACATCCAATAGTTTGAACAACAATCGTTTTTCGGTGTGATCTGGACAAGCCGGATACCCTGGAGCCGGTCGTATACCTTGATACTTTTCAGCTATCAGATCCTCGTTATCAAGTATTTCTTCTTTTGCAAACCCCCAAAAATCAGTACGAACTTTAAAGTGCATATACTCGGCGAAAGCTTCTGCGAGCCTATCACCTAATGCTTTTACAAGAATGGAATTATAGTCGTCGTGAGTTGCTTCATATTTTTCAAGAATATCTTCGATACCAATTCCAGAAGTAACGGCAAAAAAACCGATATAATCTTCTAAACCACTTTCTTTTGGTGCAATGTAATCCGATAAGCTAGAATTAGGTTGATCTCCCCTTTTTTGAGCTTGCTGGCGAAGAAAATGGAATTTGGTTAGCTCTTTATCTCTGTTTTCATCTTCATAAATAATTACATCATCACCAATTGCTGCCGCTGGATATAAACCAATAACGCCTTTTGCAGTAAGACTTTTGTTTGCAATAATTTCGTCTAATAGCTGATTTGCATCATCAAAAAGTTCTTTTGCTTGCGTACCAACTACATCATCTTTTAAAATTGTTGGGTATTTACCTGTTAACATCCAAGTTCTAAAGAATGGAGACCAATCGATAAACTCTCTTAGTGTGGATAAATCTACATCCAATGCTTTTGTACCAACAAATTGTGGTTTTGTGATAGAAGTTGTACTCCAATCTATTGACGTTCGGTTTGTTTTAGCATCTTCATAACTTAGAAAGTTCTTCTTTTGATTACGGTTAGCATGTCCTTCTCTAAGCTTTTCATACTCAAGCTTGATACTATCTACCAGCTTACCTTTCGAAGCATTTAGCAGCTCTGTACAGATAGAAACGGAACGTGATGCATCCAAAATATGAATGACAGGTGCATCGTAGTTTGGATCAATTTTGACTGCAGTATGAATTCTAGAAGTTGTGGCACCACCAATTATAAGCGGTGTAGAAATTCCTCGTTTTTGCATTTCTCTAGCAACACCAACCATTTCGTCGAGCGATGGCGTTATTAGTCCACTAAGGCCAATTACATCTACCTTGTGTTTAATGGCTTCATCAAGAATTTTTTCGGTGGGAACCATCACCCCAAGGTCAATCACATCAAAATTATTACACGCGAGAACTACGCCAACAATATTCTTCCCAATATCATGAACGTCACCTTTAACAGTAGCTAAAAGTACTTTTGAACGTGCTTTAGTATTGGCATTCCTTTTCTTTTCTTCTTCCAAATACGGAGTTAAATATGCAACTGATTGCTTCATCACTCGGGCACTTTTTACCACCTGAGGAAGAAACATTTTGCCTGAGCCAAACAGATCACCCACAATATTCATCCCATCCATCAACGGGCCTTCTATTACTGTTAGAGGGCTTTGGTATTTAATTCGAGCTTCTTCAGTATCCGCTTCAATAAATTCGGTAATACCTTTAACCAAGGCATGAGAAAGTCTTTTCTCGATGGAATAGCTTCTCCATTCTTGGGTCTCTTTTTCTTTTACGGTATTATCATCTTTGTACTTTTCTGCGATTTCGAGGAGTCGTTCAGTCGCGTCATCTCTTCGGTTAAGAAGAACATCTTCTACGCAATCGAGTAATTCCTTGGGAATATCATCATACACTTCAAGTTGAGTAGGATTTACAATTCCCATATCCATACCATGTTGAATAGCGTGGTATAGAAATGCGCTGTGCATAGCTTCGCGAACTTTATTATTTCCGCGAAAAGAAAACGAAGCGTTACTCACACCACCAATAATATGAGCACCAGGAAGATTTTCCCGGATCCACTTTGTAGCTTTAAAGTAATCTAGCGCATTATTTTTATGTTCATCCATCCCAGTTGCAACGGGAAAAATATTTGGATCGAGGATGACATCTGAGGCTGGAAATCCAACTTCATTCACCAATAAATCATACGACCGCTTACAGATTTCAATTCGGCGTTCAAAGCTATCAGCTTGTCCGTCTTCATCAAAAGCCATAGAAACGACGGCAGCACCGAAGCGACGTACAATTCGAGCTCTGTGCAAAAACTCCACTTCTCCGTCTTTTAAACTGATCGAGTTTACTACGCCCTTACCTTGTAGAGTTTTTAAACCTGCTAGAATAACCGACCATTTCGAAGAATCCACCATGATCGGGATTTTTGAAATATCTGGTTCGGAAGCAATTAAATTGAGGAAAGTTGTCATTTCCTCTTCGCTATCGAGCATCCCTTCATCCAAATTCACATCGAGAATTTGAGCGCCACCTTGTACTTGGTCTAAAGCAATTTCAAGGGCTTTGGCATAATCTTTGGCTTTGATGAGGTTTAGAAATCGTTTAGAGCCAGTTACGTTGGTTCTTTCGCCAACGTTTATAAAATTGGAATCGGAGGTAACAATTAGTGGTTCTAAGCCACTTAATTCTAGAGGAAGGGATTTCATTATTTCGCCTCCGTTGTTTCAATAATTCTCGGCTTATAGTTTTCCGCTAACCTCGCCATCTCTTTAATATGATCAGGCGTTGTACCACAACAACCACCCAATATATTAACCAATCCATCTTCAAGGTAAGATTTCACTTCCTTTGCCATTTCAACGGGACCTTGGTCATATTCACCAAATTCATTCGGAAGTCCGGCATTTGGATATGCACTAACAAAATATGGAGCGTGTTTTGCTAGTGTATTGATGTATGTTCGTAACTGGCTAGCTCCCAGTGCACAATTCAATCCGATACTCAATAAAGGTACATGAGACATCGAAATTAGAAATGCTTCAACAGTTTGCCCAGATAGAGTTCTTCCACTAGCATCTGTTATGGTTCCTGAAATCATTATCGGGATTTCTTTTCCGATTTCCTCAAAGAGTTCTAAAATTCCAAATAGAGCCGCTTTTGCATTCAAAGTATCAAATATAGTTTCGATAAGAAGCACATCTACCCCACCATCAATAAGTCCCTTAGCTTGTAATTTGTATGCCTCTGAGAGTTGATCAAAAGTAACCGCACGATAACCAGGATCTGAAACATCTGGCGAAAGTGATGCCGTTCGATTGGTTGGTCCAATAGCACCAGCTACATAACGTGGCTTGTTAGGATTTTTTTTGGTGTAAAAATCAGCTGCGTTTTTAGCTATTTCAGCGGAGGATTTATTCAAATCATAAATAATATGCTCTAAATGATAATCGGCCTGAGCAATAGAGGTTCCACTAAAAGTATTTGTCTCAATAATATCAGCACCAGCTTCTAAGTATTGCTTATGTACTTCTAGTATGATATCAGGACGAGTAAGTGATAGTAAATCGTTATTTCCTTGTAAATCTACCTTAGAATCTTTGAATAACTCACCACGAAAGTCTTCTTCTTGCAGTTTATATCTCTGAATCATTGTGCCCATGGCACCATCAAGAATTAAAACGCGCTGCTGTAATTGTTCTTTTATATTCACTCAATCAATGATTAGCCGACTAAGAAAGAGCGAAAGAAAACAGCTCACTTATTTTCCTAAACAGAATACAAAATGTTTTCTATTTAGTGGGATTTGGCACCTTTTCTATCACTAAAAGTGATTGGACGGTTGCCAAGACTTCATCGGGCCCATTCCCTCTGTCTTTCTTAATAAGCATTAAAAAAATGTTCGTTTAAGATACCAATAATAAGACTTACCACAAACCAGTAAAATTTAACTAATAGTCATATATTCATCTTTTAAATTTTCAGGACTTTATAACTATGCATAGAATATTAGCTCTTCTTTTTGTTCTCTTATTTTTCAGTTTAAACAGCTTTTCACAGAGTAATGAAGCCGTTAAAAAGCTAAGTAATCTAGTATGTGATTGCTTAACTGATACTGATAATCCTAAAAACGAGGAGGAGTTTCAAAAATTGATTCAAGCCTGTATGGTCAAAAGTTTTACAGATGACATGACTCTTTTTTCAAACGCTATTGATTCTACTGATACAACCAAAACAAATAATGAAAAAGGCCAAGAGTTAGGCTTTAAGGTTGGGCAGTATTTGACACTTACATGTGAACCATTCCAAGAAAAAGTTAAGAGTTTGCAAGACCAATTGGTGACATCAGAGCCAGAAGATTCGGTTTCTGCCTTATCAACCATTCTAAAAGGAAATACTCTCATGGAGGCAGGAAAATGCTCCGAAGCGATTCCTCTTTATAACAAAGTGATTCAGTTAGATAATTTCCAACAAAGCAGTTATAAGGTCACTGCTTTTAATAATCGAGGATACTGTAAATCTGAACTAGGAGATTACTATGGGGCTATTACTGATTTATCGGTAGCACTCGAAATCAATCCAAATTATTCTTTTGCACTAAATAACAGAGGAGAAGCAAAGTTATCAATTGGTGACTTTGACAGTGCTATTTTAGATTTTAATAAATCGATTGAAATAGCACCGGATCTCTCAGAAGCCTTTAACAATTTAGGCCTTGCTTACTACTACAAAGATAACTTCATTAGCGCATACAACAACTACCAAAAAGCTATTTCTTTAGATTCTACAAATGGAAGTTTCCATTTCAATGTTGGATTGGTGGATTTATCAACGGAAAATTATGAATCAGCAATAGTTAACTTTCAGAAAGCTAAAACACTTAGTAACGAAATAACCGATTTCAGCTACTACCTTTCAAGTACTTACAAGGCATTGGGTTTCTACGAGAAGGCGATTGATATATTAAAAGATGATTCAGAAACAGCTTTTGATTACATAAATCTAAATGATATTGGGCTCAATTATTACTCATTAGAACAATATGATTCAGCAATTACATACTTCGATAAATCAATACTCATAGAACCGAACAGCCCTACTATTTACCTAAATCGGGGTTATGCTTTTTATGATTACGACAAAAAAGATCTCGCTTTAAAAGACTTCAAAAAAACCGCTGCTTTAGACTCTACCAACATTGAAGGACTTTATATGAAAAGTGTAGTCTATTATGATTTAGGAGAATTCAAACTTGCTTTAGCTGAGCTATCTCACACCATTAACATTTATAACGATGTTGCTGAGCTTTACGCTCAAAGCGGACGTACCAAAATGCAACTAGAGGATTATAAAGGTGCTTCTGAGGATTTCACTTCTTCCATAGAAATTTTCCCCAACGATTATGAGGTTTATACAGAGCGAGGAAAATCCTATTTAGGAAACAAGGATGTTATATTGGTCTGCAAGGATTTTTCAAAATCCCAAGCGTTAGGCGCAGAAGATGTAGAAGAACTGATTTCTACAAACTGCTCTAAAAACTAGAGCGAAGTAGTAATACCAAAATGGACTTTACCATTTGCCACGCTTTCTTGAGGAGAGATTGCATATGAGAATGTGAGTCGCCCAATACGGGTTTTGTATGAAATACCGAAGCCCGTTGAATATAAAAAGCCTTTTTGTTTGAACTGTGAATTAGCTTCATTAATTAAGTTTGGGCGATAATAATTACCCGCCGAACCAAAGCCGAATAAATATGAACTGGTGGTTACTAAAAATCTGTACTCAAAGTTTGCCCAAACAAGTTGACTTGCCAAGAACTGTTCTTCAGCATATCCACGGAAAGAACTTGCTCCACCAAATCGAATCAAATCACTTTCAGTAAACTTACTCCCTTGAACAAAATAGCCGTTTAAAGAACTCATTAATACACTTTTTGAAGAAAGTGAATAATAGCCTTCTAATTCAACTTGAATAGTTTGTTGCTTGAATGCGAGCGCTGAGTCCCCAACTATATCTTTGTTTGCAATGTCTAAATCGACATTTAACTGATACCCCGAAGTAGGAAGTTCATAACTATTCAGTGTTGAGTAATTGAATCCTAAACTTACGCTCTGTTTTTTCCCATCCGGCTCAGATTCAAACCCAGAATCAATGGCTGAATTTGAAACGAAGTAATTTAATCCCCCATTTACTCTAAAGCCTGGTGCTAACCAATAAAAGCCTTGAAGCTCAACATTCCGAGTTTGATAAGTTGTATCGTTTTGATATATACTAAAATCAATTCCAACACCTATGGGAATGTCTTTAATCCAGCTTTGTGAAACTCCAATATTAAGCCGACTTGTTTCAGGTCGTAATCGTTGATAATTAAAATCTAGGGCATTGCCATCCGTAAAAACACTCCACAAAGAAGCGTCAATACTTCCTACGATTTGCCCTTCTCCTGACGCATCAGGTGCATAGCCCAGTATTCCATCAAATCTATTGAGCGTTCTTTCTTGAACAGCATAGACAATAATTAGTTTACCTTCTTCATAGAAAAGCTCTGCCTCACTCACATTATCAAATAATTGAGAACCGATAAGCTCTGTTCTTATTCTCTTTAAATTAGGTTTAGAAACCAAGGTAGAATCTCGATATCGAGAAATTCTTGTAAGATAATTTTGCGAACTCTGAGTGGCTCCTGAAAAGAATATTCCTGAGGAGTAGGCAAGTTCACCTTTATCAATGAGTACTTCAATTGAAACAGAACAATCTTCAAATAAAGGATCAAATCGAACTATTTCTGCCATAGCTTTAACATAACCATTACTCGTATAGCTAGCTTTTAGAGCTTCTATTATGTTCTCTACATCAATTTTAGTGTAGGAGTCAGGCTTATTATAAATTGGAAGTATTTGTTCTGGACTCACAGATTCGAAATAAGAAAACGAATCTACACGAAATCTGCAGCCTTTTGAAATCCAAAATGTATTTGTTGCTGAAGAATCTATTTGGGTGGATAGATAACCTAGGGAAGAATAATGCTGAAGAAGCCTAACCGACGTGGCTACTTCTTGATCTGAAGATTGTAAAGAAATCTGTACCTCTTTCCCATCTTCAACTACTCTAATTTGAGAAAAGGAAGTTCTCAGGTTTAAAGAAATTAATAAAGAAAGAAGTACAAATTTATAGAGCATAGTCGCTAAACGATTTGTTTAACGAATAATTTCGGCTACGAAATTGGGTAAAGCAAATGAACCGCTATGAACGTCTTTGTTGTAGTAGTTTAGAGTGGTACCTAAAGCAGGCAAGCCATTCTCAACTCTAACTAAAACATCCGAATCTAAGGCTTTAATTCCTTTTGAAGCGTACGCAAAACTCCACATTCCTGCAGGGTATAACGGTATGTATGCTAAATACATAGAAGATTCAGTAAATACTTCTGTAAGCGCATCAAAAACCTTTTTCATACTTGAGTGATATTCAGGTACCCAGGGCGATTCTGTTTGAGCAGTTAAGACTCCCCCCTCTTTTAAAGCCGAAAAACAAAGTTCAAAAAAACCTTTTTCAAACAAACCTTCTGCTGGTCCAATAGGATCAGAGCCGTCAATAATTACAACATCGTATTCAGCTTTTGCTTGTTTTACGAACGCAATTCCATCCTCAAAAAGCACAGTTAAACGCGGGTCTTCCCAAGCACCAACGTCCTTTAGATAAAGTTTAGAAGCACGAACTACAGCTTCGTCAATTTCCACCATATCAACATGTTTTACTGATGGATGTCGCAGTACTTCGCGTGCCGTTCCACCGTCACCACCACCAATAATGAGCACTTTCTCTGGATTAGGATGTGCAAACATTCCGGTATGCGCCAACATTTCATGGTACACAAATTCATCTTTTTCGGAAAGCATCACCATTCCGTCAATCGTCATTAAATTACCCCAAGTGTCAGTCTCGTAAACTTCAACTAATTGATATGGAGTTTGTTCAGAAAATAAAAGTTTTTTAACACCCACAGTTAAACCTGTGCTCTCGTTATAAAACTCGTTGTATTGAAGAGGCATGATTAATTAAATAAAAGTGATTATTAAATCATAGAGCATCAACTTAATGACGCTCTATGTTAAGAAAGGTGGGTTATTTATACCAGAGTACTGCAGCGGCAAAGGTAGATCCGCAATTTTTCACTTGGTGCTCAACGCCTACAAATTTAATTTCTTTAAGCGCTCTTTTACGGTATTCAAACGCGTCAACTACCATTTGTTTAACAATAGTTTCAACGTATTCTAAACGCGTATGATCTTCAAATTCCATGATTACACCTGGTTGTGTTGGATCTTCAGGAATACCAATTGCGATTGCTGAAGCAATCCACATTTGAGGAGTTTGAGAATCAATATGTGCGTACGCCAAAGGAATTAAACCGCCGCCTGGCAATGTAATTTCTTCACGATTAACTTGTTGTGCATTAGGTGGGCAGATACTGCTCATACGCATTAAGTTTGTATCACCAACACCAGCTTCTAGCAACGCATTATCAAATGCATTAAGTCGAGTGTTACCTTCAGCAGCCCCAGAAACGAGGCAATAAATATTCGGGGTTTTTACCATTTGGAGGTCAAAACCATTAGTTTTTTGAGATGTTTCCATGAGTCAGTCAGGTATTTACTAAGTTTGTAGCAGGTTTAAATAATAATTTTTGGCCTTGAGGTACTTTGAACATCCCTCTCTTCATTTCCATGCTAGAAATGTTTTTGGACTCAAAGGCTTCCTTTAAGAACTCTTGAATAATCCAAGGGTCAATAGTATCACCACAAGTGAAAATATCCACTGCTGCGTAATTATACTCTGGCCAAGTGTGTATGGCTACGTGTGATTCTGCTATAACAACTACTCCACTAACGCCATAAGGACTAAATTTGTGAAAGTTGTGAGATATGATTGTAGCGTGAGCTTCTTTAGTTCCATCAAGCATAGCTTGTTCGATGAACTCTACATCGTTTATTTTAGAACTATCACAATCATAATATTCTACTAAAATTTGTCTACCGAGTGCTTCCAATCCTTCTTTAAGTAAAATGTTAAAAGTTAAGTTAAAATGCTTTTGTAATACTGATCGAAAACGTATACTTGGCGTGTGGTTGGGCCTCAGCTACATCTCTTTATCAAGCTCATAAATTTACGCTTTTTTTTAGATAATCAATGACTCTTACAGATAAAAAAATAAACGCCAAAAAGGCGGTCGATATTTATAAAGCACTTCTCCTCCCTCGCCGCATTGAGGAGCGTATGCTTAAACTACTCAGACAGAACAAAATCAGCAAATGGTTTTCAGGAATAGGTCAAGAAGCCATCTCAGTAGGACTTACGCTTTCTGCTAAACCCGCTGATTATATTCTACCAATGCATCGAAACTTGGGAGTGTTTACCACTAGAAATGTTCCCTTTTACCCACTTTTTTGCCAATTATTTGGCAAGGCAGATGGGTATACTCAAGGTCGTGAGCGTTCTTTTCATTTTGGAATTCCTGAGTACAATATTGTTGGTATGATCTCTCACTTAGCTGCTATGATGCCCGTGGCAGATGGTTTGGCACTTGCAAAAAAACTCAAAAACGAGGACGCCGTTGCTTTTTCTTTTTGTGGAGACGGAGCTTCAAGCGAAGGTGATTTTCATGAAGCTCTAAATTTAGCAGCCGTTTGGAAGCTCCCTGTTGTGTTTGTAATTGAGAACAACGGATACGGTTTGAGCACGCCTAATAGCGAACAATATGCTTGCGACCGATTGGTAGATCGAGCCAAGGGTTACGGAATGCATGGCATGCACATAGATGGAAATAATGTCCTCGAAGTGATGGATGCCGTTGAAAAAGCTCGGAAACTAGCGTTAAAAGGTGAGCCTGTACTTATTGAGGCGAAAACATTTAGAATGCGCGGACATGAAGAAGCTTCAGGAACCAGTTATGTTCCAGATTCATTATTTGCAGAATGGGCTAAAAAAGATCCCATTGCTCGTTTTGAGAATTATTTAAGTACAAATCATAAAAAGAGTAGCGATGATTTTTCCGCTGCCCGTAAAGAAATTGACGCATCTTTTAAAAAGGATATTGAGAAAGCTCTTAAAGCTGACGAACCTGTTTTTGACAAAGAGAAGGAATTATCTGCGGTATTCTCATCTGAAGAGCCGATTGTACCCCCCCAATCAAACGGCACACAATCTGAAAAAAGATTTGTTGATGTTATTCATAGTACGCTTAAACAGGCCTTTGATGAAGACGATTCTTTTTTAATAATGGGACAAGATGTTGCAGAGTATGGCGGTGTCTTTAAAATTACCGATGGCTTTGTAGAACGCTTTGGAAAAGATCGTATACGGAATACCCCAATTATTGAATCAGGTGCTTTGGGCGCCGCAATGGGTCTTGCGCTTGAAGGTTACAAACCTATTGTAGAAATGCAATTTTCAGATTTTGTAAGCTGTGGGATGAATCAGATTATTCAGAATATTGCAAAATCACATTATCGCTGGTCACCCGCTCTTAATATTACTATCCGGCTTCCTCATGGTGGCGGAGTTGGTGCGGGACCTTTTCATTCCCAATCTCCTGAAGGTTGGTTCATGCCACATTCTGGAGTTAAAATCGTGGTTCCTGGAACTGTTGAAGATGCACAAAATTTACTTTATAGCTCGCTCTTAGACCCAAACCCAGTTCTCTACTTTGAGCATAAAAAGCTCTATCGGAGCTTAAAAGCTACTACTCCAGACAAGGCTACCTATGAGCCATTGGGAACCGCTAAGGTTCAACGTGAAGGAGCTGACGCAACCATAATAACTTATGGTATGGGTGTACAGTGGGCTTTTGAAATCTGTGATAAATATGCTGAAAAAGGAATTTCAATTGAGTTATTAGATTTACGTTGCTTAGCACCATTGGATCTTGAATCTATCAAGAAATCTGTTCAGAAAACTGGAAGAGTCTTATTACTACAAGAACCTTCGTTAACAATGGGCCCTATGAGTGAAGTTTCATCACTTATAAACGAATATTGTTTTGAATGGCTTGATGCACCTGTTATGAGAGTTGCAGCTCTTGATATGCCCATTCCTTTCAGCAAGAAATTGGAAGTCGGAACCATGGCGAATTATGATTTGGAGAAAGAACTATCCAGATTGCTAGATTACTAGTTCGTACTATCTAGTTTTAATAAAAAAGGCTAAGAAGAACATCTGTTTTTCTTAGCCTTTTTTTATGATTCAATTTTAAAGTACACTCTTATTTACCTTGGTACGGTTCTCCAGAAATAATCCATTCTGGCGCTCCCACTCCTTTTAGGTAATAATCGAAATACTCTTTCATCCGGATTGCATAATCCAGTTTATTGGAGAATTTTTGCAAGTGATGAGGCTCTCCGTGATACTGCAAAAAGATCACATCTTTATCGTATCTTCGCATTGCCAAGTACATTTCAATGCTTTGATACCAAGGCACAGCACCATCAGCATCACCATGTTGAATAAGCATTGGTGTGGTAATTTTATCAGCAAAAAAGACAGGCGAATTTTCGATGTACTTTTCTGGAGCTTCAATTAAACTCGCACCAATTCTACTTTGTGTTTTCTCGTATTGGAACTGTCGTGCACGCCCTGATTCCCAACGAATTCCACTATAAGCACTCGTCATATTACTTACTGGTGCTCCCGAAACTGCTGCATCAAAAATATTGGTTTGGGTAACGATAAAGGCTGTTTGGTAACCACTCCAAGAGTGACCATGTAAACCTAATTTGTCTTCATCAGCAATACCAAGTTCCACCAATTTCTGAATACCAGGAACTAAGCTTTTTGTAGCTGCAAATCCAGGTCGACCAATTTCGAAACGGATATCTGGCAAAAATACTACGTAATCATCACTTACATACTGAGCAAAAACCGGACGATGATTTGTTTGGGGAACGTCGAAATCATACAATCGATTTGTAAAGAACCTATAGTAATAAGTCATAATTGGGTATCGTTTATTTGGATCGTAATTATCTGGTTTAATCACAATCCCTTGCATATACGTACCATCTAAGCTCAGCCAATCCACAAGTTCAGCCTTACCCCAATTCCATTTTTGTTTTAGGTCTTTGTGGAGATTACTTACTTGCTTAGTCTTAGTGAATGAAGCGGTTTCAGCAACCCAAAGGTTTGGATATTCATCATAGGTTTCACTAGTAAAAAGCACTTTCTCGCTTTCATCTGCTTTTGCTAATATGGTGAATTTTCTATCCTCTTCGAGTAATGGTGTAACATCCGGTTTGATGATGTTAGTTGTGTAGAATCCGAAATTCTTTTTCAAATCATGATACGAATTAAGGAGAAGCGTTTCATTCTTAGCAAAGGCTTGTTGATTCTCAAGTTTTTCAATCCTAAAAATTCGATTCTCTTTACGCCCCTCGCCTTCTGTTATGTTTGCACGACTGTTATTCTTTGTAGAAAAATTCCAGATATCAAACTTGTCGTAAATCAGAATCGCTTCATCATTATTTACCCAACCGGCAATGCCATATCCAGGAACATCTGAAGGATAGTCATGATCTTCGTTGTAGAAAGGAACTTCTGAGTTCTGTGTTAGGTTTCGAGTTTCCTTCTTTTTCAAATCATATAGAAACCAATTCTTATCGTTGTAGTAGGCAGCAAACTTACCAGCAGGTGATAATTGAACACCGCCACCTAAATGGCTCAAGAACTGTTCTTTTTTACCCGACTTCAAATCAATTACATACCAATCGTTATAGGA
This sequence comes from Balneola sp., assembly GCA_048267905.1. GTDB lineage: Bacteria > Bacteroidota > Rhodothermia > Balneolales > Balneolaceae > Balneola. The sequence goes on along the minus strand of JBLWWM010000001.1, from coordinate 435,869 downwards.
ACCGTCCCAAGTTTGCTCTTTTTGGTAAGGAACATCACTATTTCCTAAAATCACATTTGGCGTATGACTTGCTCTAACATTCGGAACTTGGAAATCAGCCAGCTGAACCCAATTCTTTTTATCCAAATGATATACAGAGGTGTATAAGTGATTCTTACGCCGATTCCACGTTACCTTTTCCTGAGTTTTGATTTGAGGATCATCGCCATGCCATAAATCCATCCCTCTGTCATTCACAATACTTTCGATATCATAAATATCCATTTCTGATTGTTTTTCCGAGCTCGATGATTCAGTTTTTTCATCAACATCTACCATTGCTTGTGCCATCAAGCCAAAGAACAAACGCTTTCCATCGTGGGTAAACGTTAACGAGTTGTTTGACCTAAGGGCCCATTCAGATTCAGTATCGCTTGATTTAACGAGTGTTTGTAATTTGTTATTTGAAGCACTCCAAAGCTTGAGCGTTGCATCGTCATCCGAAAATGTGCTATCAAATACAGTTGCAGTAAATGCTAATTTTTGTCGTTTTGGATCCCAAGTCAGATTAGAATAAAGGCCGTTCTTTTGCTTCTCAATTTCTTGAGAAGATTTCTTTTTCAAATCGAACACAAAGATACCGTTTTCGGTGTCGTTTGTATCAATAATGGAATATGCCAAGTATCCCGAAAGGCTATCGAAAGCCATAGATTGAACAAAAGGTATAGAATGTTCTTTCTGTGTAGTTAAATCTATAAGAGTTAATTCTGTACCTAATTTCTTATTCTTTGATTTTAGATCTTCAACCTCTTTGGTTTGATAATGACTTATAGCCAACCAATTTCCATCATTCGAGAATTGGAACCTAGACACATCATTAAACTCGGTTACATTTCCACCTATTAGAGAAAGCAGACTTAAACCTTGTTTTGGAGCTTTCTTTTTGTCTTTTAGTTGAACAGCTAATGGTGTCTTTTTAAATGCAGCTACCCATTTTTCATTTCCTGAAATTGCGGGATTACTACCGAGTTGGAGTTTATGCTCAGTTGCATTGCTTGTATGTTGAACCAATACGTAACCATCTCCTCTATCTGGCCAAACACCGTAAGCCAACCAGTTTCCGTAGGCAGAGATTTTTGGAGCTTTTATATCCTCAAATTTCATTACATCCTCAAAGGTAAGTACTCCTTGTGCGGGTAAAATTTGCGATAAAACAGTAACATATATAAACACTAGAGCAATTCTACAAACTTGCTTAATCATACTATCCTAGTTAGTTAATAATTCATGGTTTGAAATAACCCAAAATAGGAATCTAATCAAAGCGAAGTATTGTAAATATTGGCAATGTTTTGGCGCTGCGCGGGTATTTTAGTGAGTTATTCATTCGTTAGGAAAGTAATGCCAGCAACTAAAAGCTAACTGCTGATAGCTAACAACTCAATCCCCAAATCGTTATCACTTGTGTTCTTGCCGAAATTAGAATTGTAGCAGGTTCTCTCGTTACGTAGCTCTGCTGCGTAATGCAATATGGAAGCTCCAGCTTCTAGTATATGAGGAAGCTGATTAAAATCTTATTCCTTACAAAGATGCTGAAACAAGTTCGGCATGACCGAGATAGTTTTAGAAGTCTAGCCAATTGATTGGCTTAAGCAAGAATGCAGATTATGATGGTGGTGATTTACTTGTTAACAAATAAGTACAATAGTAAGTAGAATCCTCACCCTGAGCCAAAACAAGTTTTAACTCTGTCCCTCCCCAAGGAGGGACACTTTCTTTGTGGATTTCACTAAAGTACGAAGCGTAACATCAATTATAACTCGCACGCTATTTTAATGATTCTCGTACCGAGACATAGGGATCAGAATGACCCGTTATTATAAGTCTGGGACAAAGTTCCAAACTCTAGTTTTTATCTGCGAGTCTTTTGTTTAGGCGTTCTTGAAAACCTTCGGCGGCTTTTACAGAGTGTAGCGATTGTAATAGCTTAAGACCTTCTTTCGCGGAGAATGCCAATTCACGGAGCTCATCTTCGTGAACCAACACCTCCTCGAAAGCGTCTCTCTCGACCATGTCAAGATTGTCTTCAACGTAGTTAGTAATATAGTCTTCAATTACGGGATGGTACTCTTTGTCTAAAAAATTCTTCATATCAAGGTGTTGCTAGTGGTTATTCAACACCTTTAATGTCATTCTTAGAAAGAAGTTCCCAACTCCACATATTTTCCTATGAGGTGGTGAATTTGAGCTCTTCCACGGTTGATTCGAGACTTAACAGTTCCCATAGGAGTTCCCGTAATTTCTGAAATTTCTTCATAGGTCATTTGTTGTAAATCTCTAAGCATTACAACCTCACGAAACTCATCAGGTAACGACATCAATGCTTTCTCAAGCTTCTCTAAGCTAAGTTTTTGGTGAAGAATCTCATCTGGAAGGATATTAGAATCTTCGATTAGCATTTCGCGATCTTCAGAATCGTTTGGATCTTTATGAATCGAAATTTTATACATACGTTGCTTCTTCTTGTACAAGCTTTTAGCAAGATTTAAAGCAATGGTATACATCCAGGTAGAAAATTTTGCAATACGCTCGTAAGAAGCTTTGCTTTTATGAACTCTAAGAAAAGTTTCTTGAACTAAGTCTTCGCAATCGTGATGATCATGAGTGTAACGATATAGGAAATTATGAAGGCGATCTTGGTAGCGTTTCACCAATTCATTAAAAGCGAGTTCTTTCCCATTTTGGAAATACTCCATTAAATCTTCGTCACTATACGTACTTACTTTTGATCCTACAAATGTATCCATAATCAACACCACTAAATTTTATTATAATTCTCTGTTTGGCGCGAATCGGATTAACCGATTATTCGCTTAACAAGAAAGAATAAAATCGAAGTGGAGTCGAGTGTGCTAAAGCCTTTGATAGAACGATCTGCATCTAGCAAAGCTTCAAAAACACGAGGCATATCGGAATAACTAAAATTCGCTGCATCATCCCAAAGCTTATTAAAGTACCAGGCACTAGCAATACCAAGTTCGCTTTGGATCTGACTTTTCGATTGGCCTTTTTCTGCCAATCTTCGAATTTGCCAAATATTTGTAAACACACTGTTAAAGAACCCCACGAGTCGAATTAATTCTCCCGTGTCTGATTTAGCATGTTGCAACATTTGTTCCGAGATGTATAAAGCACGTTCCAAATTGCGCTTTACTATCGCTTCTTTAAGCTCAATGGCCGTATACTCGCGATAAGAGCCGATTATTTTTTTTACGTCGGCTTCGGAGACCGAATCTGAAGTGTCTACAAAAGTACACACTTTGTCTATTTCAGTAGACAGTAACTGCAAGTTATTACCAACAAACTGAGCCAATAATTGGGCCGCAGCTGGAGCAATCTGTTTTTTGTGGTGAGATTGTACCCAAGCAATTACCCAATCGGGAATTAAGTAATCTGCTAAAGATTCAAACTGGTGGTAGCCAACTTTCTTATTCTTAGAAAGAGCTTTGCCTAGGTTTGTATTGGCTGCAGGTTTGCCTGTGTCAAATAAGACGAGTAAACATGTTGGGTTTGGATGCTCTAGATAATGGATAAAATTCTGAAGATCTTCTCCTCCCTTACCTGCTTGCAAAAAATTCCGAACAATAAGAACTCGTCGTTCGGCCATCATCGGGTAACTTTTAGCAATGGAAATCACTTTACCTAATGTTAAATCTTGGCCGTAGAGCAAGTCGAAGTTGAAATCTCTTTCATGGACAGGCAAAATTTCAGAGAATTTATCCAGCAATTGGTCTAAATAGAACTCCTCTTCACCAAATAGATAGTACACCGGCTTTAATTGGTTCGAGGATATTTCCTGAACTAACTGGTTAAATACATCTTTGCTATTTGCTTTCTTTGCTGCCATCGGGTGATGAAGATAAGCAAAGTGAGTTTTAATGAAATGGGAATGTTCACAATTTTGGAAATATTCTTATTTGGGAGAATTGGTTTCTCAATGCATCATTAGTATGCTTGAAATTGATATCTAATACGTTCTAAAAATTAATTTTCAGTTTCTGTATTTCTCACCGAAGGATTCTCAATTCCTTTTTGTCTAAACGGTATCTATGAAACACAAAGAGTATACCCTATGAGACATCTATTCATCATCCCTCCTATTAAGCCAATACTTCTATTAAGTCTTCTTACTTTCTTTTCTTGCACTGAAGCAAATCTCGGTAGCGGAGATAATGATTCCGAAACTACTATAGAATTAAACGACACCGATTTTGAGCCTACCGACTGGACAGAAGCAACACATAGTAATGACGTTGATCCAAACTTTGACGAAATTTTTGAAGACAACACAGTAAAACGTCTCGACATTGTTGTTGACAGCGACCGCTGGGCAGCGATGTTAGCAGATATGAGTAATCTTTACGGAAATTTTGGCTCATCTGGCAGACCTGGTGCTATCTCAGACTCCGATGAAGATCCAATGTTTGTTCCTGCAGAAGTATTTTACGAAGATACAGAATGGTATAGAGTTGGTATCCGCTTTAAGGGGAATTCTAGTTTGCAATCAACATGGAGTTCTGGAAACATGAAATTGTCCTTCAAGCTAGATTTTGATGAATATGAGGACACCTATCCTCAAATTAAAAACCAACGTTTCTATGGGTTTAAAAAACTCAGCCTAAAAAATAATTACAATGATAATTCTATGATACGCGAAAAAGTAGCTTCTGATGTATTTAGAAGTGCTGGTCTTGCAGTATCTCATACGGCATTTTATACTCTATATGTAGACTACGGCGATGGTCCTCAATATTTTGGAGTGTATACGTTGGTTGAAGAAATTGACGATACAGTAATAGACACTCAGTTTTCTGATAACGATGGAAATCTCTATAAACCAGATGGATCAGGCGCTACTTTTGCATCAGGAACTTTTACTGAAGGTGTTTTCGAAAAGAAAACAAATGAAGACGACGAAGACTGGACTGACATCAAGAGTTTATTTGCTGTATTGCACGCCGATAATCGAACTAGTGATTCTCAAGCGTGGCGAGATAACTTAGATGCAGTTTTTGATACCGATACATTCCTGAAATATTTGGCTGTAAATACGGTCATTCAAAATTGGGATACATATGGCAGAATGACTCACAACTATTATTTATACAATAATCCAGATACCGATTTACTCACATGGATACCTTGGGATAATAACGAAGCTCTACAATCAGGTAACCAACAAGGTTCTTTACCACTAAATTTTTCTGGTCTATCATTTAGTTCATGGCCTTTAATTGGATTTTTATACAACGACACTATCTATAAGGCAAAATATGACACTTATGTTGAGGAAACCATAAACAGCTCTTTCAAAACAAGTGATATGCAAACATTGTATACCAATTACGCTACTCTGATAGAGCCTTATGCTACAAGTGAAGAATCTGGGTATACTTTTTTGCGAAACAGTTCCGAATTTCAAAGTGCTATAAGTACACTTAAATCGCACGTTGCACAGCGCACTACTGCTGTAAATAATTATTTAGATTGATTGATTGATTAAGTTGTGATTAATGAAGGTTGAGGTGATTCCTCAACCTTCTTTTTTTTGCTCAATGAATTGGATATGAGTTGGTTTTATTATTCCGATACTTTATTAAAAGCCCAGATTCCTGCCTTCAGAGGTATTCATAAATTGACACAAACCGAAACTAAATCCCCTGACTTCGTAGGAATGTCGTGGTTGTGTTTGGGAGCTAGTAACCAGAGAAATTCTAAATTTATAATCCAATATTCTCCACTCTCCCTATTTTGAAATAAAAAAGATAATGTTCATCTTAAATGCTGTTTTAAATGCATATAAGATGAATAATAACTTAGATATGGTGAATTGAGTTTAGCATAATTTACTGTTCTATAAATTTGAAGAATGAATAATATTATCACATTACTAATCCTTATTGGGCTTACATCTTGTACCGATAACAAGTCTCAAGTGAATCAAAATAATGCTGTAAAACCAGAGTTTTCTGAGGTCATTAAAGAAGATTATGAACTCTATAAACCAACTAAACCAGTGAAAGCGGTTTTGATTTTATTTGGTGGCTATCCAGAAGTTGCTGAGGATGTCAAAAGAGAGTTCAACATACTTGAAATAGCTAAAGAAAATGATGTAGCCGTTATACTTTCAAATTACAATCAGAAGCTATGGCTAGAAGAAGATGAAAAGCATCAACTTGCAAGAAGATTACAGGAAATTGTTGAAACCAACCAATTACCAACTGACAATATTTATATAGGTGGATTCTCAAGTGGTGGCAATGTAAGCCTATTAGTAAGCAACTATATTGTAGGAATGAAACAATTCTATATCGACCCCAAAGGTGTATTCATTATAGATTCACCTATTGATTTAGATGCAATTTATTCATCATCAGAAAAGAATATTGAACGGAATTTTTCAGCAGTCTCTATGCAGGAAAGTGCTTGGATAATAGAAACTTTAGGGAACTCTTTTGGAAATCCAAATGATCACCTTGAAGAATACGAAAAGAGCTCTGTATTCATTCATAAAAGTGACCATACTTCCAACTTGCAGAAATTAAAAAGCACTAAAATCAGACTTTATACGGAACCTGACACTCTATGGTGGAAAACGAACCGAATGGCCGATTACGAACAAATGAATGCCTACTATATCAAAAAATTATCGGAGAGTTTACAAGAACAAGGCTTTGAACATGTTGAATATATCCCAACAAATAACAAAGGATACAGAGCAAATGGAGAAAGACATCCTCATAGCTGGTCGATAGTTGATAAAGAAGATTTGATACATTGGATGTTGGGAAAGTAAAGAATTTTTTCCCTTGTTATGTTACTCTGCTGGGTAATGCCATATGAGGACCTACAATACGGCCGAGATTCATAATCCTGCTAATCCAGAAAATCTTGTTAATCCTGTTTCAAAATGGATGAAATATTTTCTTGTACCGTTTCTTTATTAGAACCCTAGGTTTGGGTTAGCTTTTGGTTTGGTGGGTGTATTTAGAAGTGAGTTGTGAGAAATGAGGTTTGAACTAGTTTGTGCCACATTGCTCGATTACTACATCTGTAGTTTATTTTATTACATTGAATATCTAACGAGTGGTTTTTCCATACTAATAATAGAAATATGCTTACCGACATCAATCCGAAGTTACCTATGCGTGACAAAAATATAACTAGAGAGTTTTACACCAATAAGTTGGGATTTATTGAATATGGAAGTGCTGATTATGATGGTTATTTAATGATGGAAAAAGACCTCATTCAGATTCATTTCTTTGAGTTTAAAGCTCTAGATCCTAAAGAAAACTATGGACAGGTTTATATCAGAACGGATAATATTGACCACTTCTACCAATCTTTATTAGACAGAAAAACCACCATTCACCCCAATGGGCCATTGGAAGTCAAACCTTGGGGACAAAAAGAGTTTTCTCTCCTTGACCCAGATTCTAATCTGCTGACAATTGGCGAGAGTGTTTAGAGGTTAGCTTTTGGTTGTCAGCGTAATGGCATTCTGGAGTAGATTTGTAGAAAAGTGTCTTTCTGAGGCTACCGCCGAAGGATCTTCAGGATTGGGGATTGTCGCATTGCGTTCTTCATCCGCCAATAATTCTAAACGTCGATTTAGTTTGGCAAAGCTCCTTTAAGTCTCTAGCGATAGCGTTGACTTGAAAGTATACATCAATAAGAAGTCTCTGACTTCTTTCCTCTTTTCCACTCGTTACGTAGCTCTGCTGTGTAATGCTGTCTGGAAGCTCCTGCTTCCATTGGTGGTATAAGCTTTGCGATATTTCCGAGTCCGAAACTTCGAACACCCCTCGAATCATCCAAAGAACTATCTGGATGATTATCTCCCCTCAATGGGAGACTTGTTCTGCCTAGATTCTAGATTCCTAACTACACTTTATTCCTCACTTCGGATAAGTCCTCCTTTGAGGGAGGTGGTTTTTGGTATTCCCAAAAAGCGGAGGGTGTTCGTATCACAAGCAAAATGCCTACAATACTTTGTGAAGGTTCTTCTCCCGAAGCCTCGGGATCAGAATGACTCAAATTTTTAACTAACCCAAATCGTAAATGAATTTCCTACCTTTGCAGAAATGACGTTCTTGGTAATTGGTAGCTAGTAACCTTAGAAATTCAAAATCTATAATCCAAAATTCATAATTCTCCACTCTCCTTATTTTGAAATAAAATTGATTTTATTCATCTTGTTCACTGTTTTAAAAAGCTCGCTGAAAAGGGCCGTAACAAACCATAGACAACTATAAAACATAGAATACTATGAGAAAAATAATTTCATTTATGCACGTATCTCTGGATGGTTTTGTGGCAGGATTGAACGGAGAAATGGATTGGATAAGCGTTGATGAAGAAATCTTTGATCATGTTGGAAAGCGGATTGGCGAAAGCGATACTGCTTTATATGGACGAGTAACTTATCAGATGATGGAAAGCTACTGGCCTACCGCCGCCGATAAGCCCGAAGCTACCAAGCACGACATTGAACATTCAAAGTGGTATAGTAAGGTTCACAAAGTTGTTTTGTCTAGAACGATGAATGGCGAAGATTTGCCTAACACAACCGTTATTAGCGACAACCTTTCGGACAGCATAAAAGAATTAACACAGCAAGACGGTGAAGACATTTTACTTTTTGGCAGCCCTACCGCTACACATTCACTTATGCAACAGAATTTAATTGATGGTTACTGGCTATTTGTTAACCCTATTATCCTTGGGCAAGGTATTCCTCTCTTTAAGTACATCAAAGACAAAACTAAACTAGAACTATTGTCCACTCGGCCATTTAATAGTGGAGTGACTGAACTGAATTATATAGTGAATCGGCAATAGCAAAACAATTAGCTCCAACTTCCGCCTTGATTGAATTATTTAGGAATCTTTGCATTCCCTTACTCACATCAACGCCCTGCCACATAAGTGAATATGAAAGCATATAGTATTAAAAATTACGGAGCGCCTGACAACGTTCTGAAGCTTCTAGAAACCGAGCAACCGGAGCCTAAAGATAACGAGGTACGGGTTAAGGTTTGTGCAACAACAATCAATGATTACGACTGGTGCATTACCACGGGGAAACCTCTAGCCTATAGGTTGTTCTTTGGGATTTTTAGTCCGAGAAAAAAGTTAGCCATTCCGGGGATGGAAGTATCTGGAATTGTGAATCAGGTTGGGAATAATGCGACGAAGTTTAAGGTTGGGGATGCCGTTTACGGTGACATCTCCAACTTCGGATTTGGTAGTTTTGCTGAATTTCTTTGCATAAATGAAAAAGCACTTTCTCTAAAGCCAGATGCCTTGAGTTTTGAAGAAGCCGCCAGTATTCCACATGCTGCAATGCTTGCTGCGCAAGGACTTCGTGATGTGGGGCAAATTAAAGATCGCCAGAAGATTCTGATTAATGGCGGTGGCGGAGGTGTTGGTTCTTTTGGACTTCAAATAGCCAAACTGTACAACGCTGATGTTACGGGAGTGGATACAGGCGAGAAATTAAATGCGATGAAAGCTCAAGGCTTTGACACCGTTCTTGACTACAAAAAAGTTGATTTCACTAAGAGTGATGAGCAGTATGATCTAATCCTTGATTGCAAAACCAATCGGTCGCTCAGGAAGTTTTTGAATGTCCTTAAACCTGAAGGAAAATACATTTCAATTGGTGGTGAGTCTGGCAAGCTGCTACAAATGTTGTATATGAATCCCATACTAAAACTATTTAGCAAGAAACGTGTGCACTTGGTTATGCTAGACACTAACAAAGACTTGGAGTACATCCATGCGCTTTATGCGGACAACAAGATACACTGTGTTATTGATGGCCCTTATACGTTTGACCAATTACCGTGGGCAATTCAACGCTTTGGGGACGGGCTCCATAACGGTAAAATTGTGATTAGGGTAAGCTAACAACGCCACTACTACCCTCTCCTGTAAAAACATATTACATAGACAGATATCACTAACTACCATTTTGAAATGAAATTGGTATTAATCATCTTGTGCCGAGAAATTAAATGGTACAATCTGTAAAACTAAACCATAACAAGCTCTATAAAATCTTAGTAACTGAGAGATTAGAACGTAGTTTGTACTATGAATGAACATCAGTAATAAATAAGAACAATGATTTTTAATATCTACTATATAAATTTTCCAAAAGTTTACGAAATCAAAATGATGTTGAGTAATGTCATTGCTTTAAATAAAGAAAAGCAAACCGATAGCAACGACGGAAAAGAAGTTGACTATAGAGGAAAACTTGGAGTAAATTTTTTAAATCTATTCAATATAGTTGGAGCATCACTTGAAGGAGAAGCTGGGCGTAAAAGTATAAAATCGGATTCTCAAAAAGTTCTCGAAACCTTTGAAATTAAAACTACAAAATCTATCATTTTAAATGAGATTATTGAAAAAAGTAATGTAATTACTAGTTTTAAAGATGTAAAAGAAGGAAGTCTAATTAAAGTTGACAATGTTAATCTTACGCTAGAAAATGAAGCTGAATTGAGAACAGTAAAATTATTTACTAGTGGTTCGTTTAAAGGAATGAATATTCCTGGAACTAATGGGTTTGATATTAATAATTTATTCAACTCTATGTTTAAGGATTATGCTTATAAAATGAAAGGTGTGAATTTAGAAAGTGAAGACGAATTGCTCATAAAAATACCTTTGACTTTTGAAAGCGAGTTTGAAAGTTCATACAGTGTTGACGATTTATTCATAGGTAAGGTTACTATTGTTGGCCTTTATAAAGGAAAAATAAAATTAGAGTCACTTAAAAACTCTTTAGAATTCTTTCAGGAAGTTGGTTCTATGCAGAATATGATTGCTAATAAAGAAGAGGATATAAAGGAAATTCAAGACAGCCAGTATTCAACGAAAAAAGAAAACTCAGACTTTAATTTCGCTAGTTCTCAAGACAAGGATAAAGAGTTTCATTATATAGACTTGCTAGCGATTATTCAAAATGTATCTATCCCCAATGAATAGAATTAATGAGAACACAACTACTATTTTTCGACAAATTATATTTTGATTTATATAAAAAATTAAAATTAGAAGAAGGGAAAGAAATCATTAGCGTTACCGATAGTTTGCTAAATTTAGATAAGATTTCTGAAATAAACGAACACACTCAAATTGTTGATATTTCATCATTAGTTAGTGTCGATATAACTAAAGTACAATATAATGCTGAGCTAATATTACCCAAATTTTCTCATGATACAATCTTCATCTCCGACAAAATAAATAAAGAATTATTTGAATACGAATTAAGGTATTGTTTTAAGGACTTCATAGATATAGACTTAATTGAAGATATAGATATTGAGCACAAGATTGTTAATAGCACTTCAAAGTCAAATGGATTAGATCACAAAAGAATTATTGACCTCAATGGTGATGAAATTAGTGAGTTTATCGACTCATTTTCAAAGCATATTTATGGTCACGAAAAATTTAAAGATGATTTTTCAGAACTAATTAGAAATTTTAGAGTTTTCAATAAACTTGGTGAACACAAAATATTGTCTTTGTTTCTAATGGGTGATTCTGGAGTGGGTAAAACAGAGGTAGCAAGAGCAATACACAAATCTTTAGGCGGCAAATCAAAACTTGCAAAAATTAATTTTGGCAATTATAGTAGTGATAACGCATTAAACTCACTTATTGGAAGTCCAAGAGGTTATATTGGGAGTGAAGCAGGGGAAATTTTTATTAAAATAAAAGATTCCGATGTTGGTGTAATTCTTATTGACGAATTTGAAAAGTCCAATTCTACTCTATTCAATTATTTTTTAGATGTTCTTGAGAGTGGAAAAATGGTAAGTTCAATGGCAGAAGAAATTGACCTAAATGGATTCGTAATTATTTTCACCTCAAATATTAGTAAAGAAGAATTCCCTAAACGAATTTCGCCCGAATTAAGATCTAGATTTGACTATAAAGGATATTTTATGCCTTTATTTCATAACCATAAAGAGAAATTCGTCGAGTTCAGAATCAAGAACATTATTGAGAAATTTAACACGAATTTTGAATTTGAATTACCAGAAAATATTGCAACAGAAATTCTCAGTCTAATCAACGTAGGTCAATATAATAACATGAGAGACCTGAATAAAAAGATAAAAGACACTTTCGTAAAATTTGTAATGGAGTGGCAAATTCGAAATAACAGCTAATCCACTACCCCAACCTAGCAAAACCTTATCACTTCTACCCTCTCCATCCTTATTACGTTCGTAGCATAATCACTCTTAGAATCATTTATCTGAAAGCTAGAGCTTCCAATCTTCACTACAAATGAGGACATTCGTAACGAGGATAAATAAAATATAATTCGAGATTTTTAGGTGTAACTAGTCGCTTGTAATTCATATAATGAAGTGATTTACGACGGCTAAATAAAACTACCTTTCTCATGAATATTGTAACCTTAACGATCAATCCTTCTTTAGATAAAAGTGCAAAGATAGATCAGCTAATCCCAGAGCAAAAGCTAAAATGCCACGATATCCAATTTCAAGCTGGTGGAGGTGGCGTCAATATCTCACGTGTGCTACATACTTTGGGTGTGAAAAATAATTGTGTATTCACCTGTGGGGGCGATACTGGAGAAACACTAAAGGGTTTACTTGAGGATGAGAAGTTAGAAATCACACCTATTCCTGTGGAATATTGGACTCGTGAAAACCTTTCGATTGTAGATACTAAAACCAACTTACAATACCGATTCGGGATGCCAGGAAAAGGTATCAGTGACACTGCCATAAAGGATATAAAAACCACTATTAATGAGTTAGTTACAGACGATTCTATTTTAATAATTAGTGGTAGTATTCCAGATTCTATGTCTCCAGATTATTATGTAGAATTAATAGACAATTTAACCGCTAAAAACGTCAAACTTATTATAGATACTTCTGGTGCTGCCTTAAAAGCTAGTCTTAAGATACCGGTGTTTCTAATGAAGCCGAATCAAAGTGAATTGGCACAATTAGCTGGCAAGGACTTTTTAACCAAGACCGAACAAGAAGCTTTTGTTATGGAGTTAATCACCAGCAAGCGCGCCCAATACGTTATCGTATCTTTAGGAGCACGTGGTGCATTTTTAGCATCAGAGCAAGGTATTTTCTACCAGTCGACGCCCTCAATAAAAGTAAAAAGTACCATTGGTGCTGGCGATAGTATGGTGGCTGGTATGGTTTGTGCCATTGCGAAAGGCTATTCTTCAAAGGATATTTTAAAATGGGGAGTCGTTTGCGGTGTTGCTACAACAATGACCGATGGAACTAATCTAGCTTCCAAAGAGAATATCCAAAAGGTGTTAGAGTTGATGGATTAGGGGTAGCTGTTAGCTGTTAGCTGTTAGCTGTTAGCTGTTAGCTGTTAGCTGTTAGCTGTTAGGGGCAAGATTCGAATCCTTATTCAAAATTCATAATTCCACTCCCCCCAATTCTTAATTTTGAATTATTAATTCCTCTCCCTCCTTCATTCAAAATTCTCCCAGACCTAAATCGTGTAAATCCTGCCTATCCTGCTAATCCTGTTTCAAAAATGAAGTTATTGAGATGTTAGAGGCATGTTTCGGACCCTCATTCAAAATTTATAATTTAAAATTCAAAATTCCTCTCCCCCAATTCTTAATTTTGAATTATTAATTCTTAATTACTCAAAGCTTAATCTCATCAATAAAACTCTAAACCTTAGGGTCTCAATCTTCCCATCATTCTTGGGAATGGGATGGTTTCTCTAACATGAGATAATCCACATAGCCAAGCTACGGTTCGTTCTAGTCCAAGTCCGAAGCCTGCATGAGGTACAGATCCGTATTTACGTAAATCTAAATACCAGCCGAATACATCCATCGGTAAGTTATGCTTCTCGATATGGTTTTGAAGAAACTCTAAATCGTCTTCACGTTGGCTACCACCAATTATTTCCCCATATCCTTCTGGTGCAAGAACATCTACACCTAAAACAAGTCGCTCATCTTCAGGATCACGTTTCATATAAAACGCCTTAATTTCTGCTGGCCAGCGATGAACCATCATCGGAACTTCTTGTTTCATCATTAGAACGGTTTCGTCAGAGCCACCGAAGTCGTTGCCCCACTCAAAATTCTGAGCAGATTCTTTCCATTTCGGGATGTTTCTAAAATCTTCTTCAATCTGGTCTAATCTTGCAGAAATCTCAATCTGTCTTCCTTCAATCTGCTTCTTTCTCCACTTCTTAGCAGAACCATGCTCTTTCTTAATCTCTTCTCTTTCCTGCTCTAAGCTCACTTTTTCGGCTTTGCGCTCTTCCATCATTGCATCAAGCATATCAGCAGTTTCTTTGCTTTTAAGCTGCTCTACGGCTTCGGTATAAGTGATGCGTTGGAAGGTATTGTCTGCAACGGCCTGAAGTTTGGAAATATCTCGTTCCAGAATTTCTAGCTCGTTCTTTCTCTTTGCAATCACAGTTGTAACGATAAAGCGCAGCATCTCTTCCGCAAGATCCATATCCATATCTAAATCGTAATAAGCCATTTCAGGCTCAATCATCCAGAACTCGGTTAAGTGTCGACGAGTTTTAGATTTCTCGGCTCTAAAAGTTGGACCAAAAGTGTAAATCAATCCATGAGCCATTGCCATTGCTTCACCGTAAAGCTGTCCAGTTTGGGCTAGATATGCTTTTTCTTCAAAGTAATCGGTTTCAAAAAGAGTGGTACTTCCCTCTGCGGCATTACTGGTAAAAATTGGAGAATCCATCTGCACAAAATTCCGCTCTTGGAAGAAAGTGTGAATGGCGAATATAATTTCGTTTCGAACACGCATTGCAGCCCATTGTTTTTGGCTACGCAACCATAAATGGCGATTATTCATCAGGAACTCAACGCCATGTTCTTTAGGAGTGATTGGGTAATCTTCCGCAATCTGAACAACCGTTAGATCCGTTACATGAATTTCATGTCCACCTACACTTCGTTCGTCTGCTTTTACGGTACCTGTAATTTCCAGCGAACTTTCTTGCTTAAGCGAATTTGCAGCTTCCCAAACAGCTTCAGAAACATCATCTTGAGCTACAATACACTGGGCAAGTCCCGTTCCATCTCTAAGTTCTATAAATGCTAGCGCTTTACTCGTTCTAATATTATACACCCAACCTTTCAAGGTTACGGTTTTGTCTACATGGTTTGCAAGCTGATTGATGTATGTCATGCTATTCTTAAATATGTTTTCAAATTGAACTCGTTTGAATTCCTTCACTCAGTGGAAGTCTGCACACAAAGTTAACCATAGTTCTAATTAATGATGAGTTTTTTCTTCTAAATACGAAAATATTTTTTCTCTATCTGTTTGAAATCTTTCATCTACTCCAATCCATTTCCATAGCCTTAGAAACTGAATTTTAATGCAAAAAGGGATTTGTCCTAGGTGTAAGGAATCTTATATTTGCACGCTATTTATATGAAGTCTAAATAAGAATAGTAATTTTCATCTGACTTTTAGCTCAACTCACATCGCTAAGCATCATCTAATACGTTCGTCTCTTACTCATGAAATCGAAAATAAAACGCCTCTTTCGAAATATCCATCTTTACTTAAGTTTGGTAGCTGGATTAATCATAATGATAACCTGTTTTACTGGAGCTGTTCTCGTTTTTGAAGATGAATTGGAAATGTGGACCAATCCTAGCCAATATTGGGTTGAGAACCAAGGACAGCCCCTTCCTATAGACACGTTGGTTTCATCACTTCAGAGTGAGTACCCAAAGGCTTCCATTACTTCTCTCAAGGTTTATAGCGACCCAGAACGCTCGGTGGAGTTAAGTGGCAAGGGTTTGCCCGGAAAAGCGTATATCAATCCTTACACGGGGAATGTCTTAAGTTTTCATAATTACAGAGATACCATTTTCTACACCAATTTTGCATTGCACCGCTGGATGCTTGGTGGCGATATCGGGAAGCTGATTGTTGGAATTGCTACCGTGATTTTCCTTTTCATTCTGATAACTGGAATTGTGCTTTGGTGGCCTAGAAATAAGCAGATTCTAAAGAATCGTTTAAAAATTAAAACCGATGGAAATTGGAAGCGACTCAATCACGATTTACATATCGTAGTCGGGTTTTACACCGCTATTCTGCTATTCATTTTTGCTTTCACAGGATTGGCTTGGTCTTTTTCGTGGGTGAACGACGGCATTTATTGGGTTACAAATACGAGTCAAGAGCGAACAAAAGCTCCTGAATCCAATTACTATGAGCTTGCAGAGACCGTTGGATTTGATGCGACTTTGGAAAGTGCTAGAAATGAGCTCAAAGATATCACCTATCCCTTTCTTTCCATTTCCATGCCTTCCGATTCTGTTGGTGCAATTCGTGCGCAATATTTACCCGATGACGCTGCTCATGTTAGAGATTATGGATATATCTATCTGGATCAGTACACCGGAGAGTCAGTGGGCAAAACAAGCTTCTCCGACTATAATTTAGGTCGCAAAGTTCGAACGTTATTCTATCCTGTTCATGTCGGTTCTATACTAGGACTTCCAGGACGAGTGATAGCATTCATCGTTTGTTTACTAGGTACAACTTTCCCGATTACAGGTACTATTATGTGGATAAATCGCCTTCGGAAAAAGAAAAAGAGTAAGCTCGTTTAGGCTTACTCTTCTGGAGTTAGAACAGCTTCCATAAAGAACTTCTGATCGAAAAAGTCTTTAGAGAACGCTAGAATATCTTCGGCAGTAACGGCGTCGATATTGTCTACCAGTTCATCAAGGGTTACAAAGCGATCGAAGTATAATTCGCTTTTTGCTAGGCGCATCATTCGGTTACTAGTGTTTTCTTGAGAAAGTAAAAGTTTACCTTTTAATTGAGCTTTTGCTTCATCCAGTTCTTTAGCTGGTACAAGGTCTACTGTCATTTTGGTAAGTTCAGCAACTACCAATTCATGCACATGCTCTACGTATTCCTTGTCCGTTCCTACGTAAACGCCCCACATTCCTGAATCGGAATATGACTGATTGAAAGACTGAATAGAATAGCAATAACCGTACTTTTCTCTCACATTTTGATGAAGTCGAGAGCTCATACCACCACTAAGAATAGAATTGGCAAGTAAGAGTAAATATTTTTCATCGTGATCTGACTTAAGACCTCTTCTGCCTAGAATATAATGAGTTTGTTCAATAGGCTTTGTGAGAACTAATTTCTCTGGGGCGAGATCCTCAAGAGGTTGCTCTGGATTTGTGACGTCTGAAGCTTCAAGTTCACCAAGAACATTTGAAATCATTTCAACCACTTTTTCATGGTCTACATTTCCAGCGGCGGCAATCAATATATTACCAGAACGGTAACGTTCTTTCATATACGCATACAAATCATCTCGCGTGAATGAAGAAACAGATTCTTCGTTTCCTAAAATTGGTCGGCCTAACTCATGCCCTTCAAAAATCTTTGAATTAAACTCTTCGAATAGGAAATCATCGGGAGAATCGCGGTACATCTTCATTTCTTCGATAACCACTTTCTTTTCCTTCTCCACTTCTTCTTCTGGGAAAGATGGATTTAGCACCATATCAGAAAGCACATCTAAAGCTCTATCAATTTGAGTGTCTACACAGCGAGCGTAGTAGCAAGTATATTCAGAAGATGTAAATGCATTAAGAAATCCACCAACAGATTCCATGCTTAAAGCGATATCGTAAGCACTTCGGGTGTCGGTTCCTTTAAAAAGCATGTGCTCTAAAAAGTGAGTGATACCAGCTTGTTTTACTGTCTCATTTCGTGAGCCTGTTTTAACCCAAATACCCACTGAAATACTCTTAACACTTGATATATTTTCAGTTACGATACGTAAGCCATTAGAGAGTGTCGTTTTACGTACGTTTTCAATTTCTTTCAGGTTTTCCATGCAAATAATTAAGATATAGATTCTTTTGAATTAGAGTCGCCAAATATACAAAGCTTAACGGGTAGATTCTGTATTGCTTTTAGAAATATCTGAGGATAGAGAATTGGGAAATTTTGGATTTTGAATTTTGAATAAGGCAAAGCTCAAAACTCATTTCTCACAGCTCACGGCTAAAAAACTCCGTCATTCCTGCGCAGGCAGGAATCTAGAGCTTTAACAAAGAATTATCCCAAGACACAATTTAATCCCTAGCTCACTGTAAGCTCCAGCAATCGAGCTTAGTTATAGTTACTTGATTAAAGTGAATTTTAGTGATTTTGAGTATCCATCCGAGATAAGCCGATAAATATAAACTCCTGATGCCAACTTACCCGAATTGAAATTTAGCGAATAACTGCCAGGTAAGTATCGATCATTTGTTATAGTGTTAACTAGACGACCTGATATGTCATAAACTTTTATACTAACCATACTTTCTTTTGGTATATCGAACGTAATCTTCGTACTGGGATTAAATGGGTTTGGATAATTTTGATAGAGCTTAAAATCAGAAGGTATTTCGATTGATGTCTCATTCCCTACTACCTGTACTAAAGGTTTATACAAACTATCAATCAAACTTGAATCGACAGCATAATTAAAGATGCGTACTTCATCAATTTTGCCAATAAAATTTTTTGCATCACCGCTGGCTAATTGGTTTCCAATAGTAAAATAAGAGTTTGTTGTAAGCCCATCAAAATGATGTCCTTTTTTACTAACCAACTTATTATTGATATAGAGCCGAACCGTGTCCTTGGAAACTGTAGCAGCCAAATAAGTCCAGTCTGTATAAGATAGAGTGTCGTCGTAAGCTACAATACGAGTATTATTAATATTGAAATTAACTCTTCCATTCCTATCTAGATACATATGAAAATTATTATCTGTTGAAGAATGTTCTTTATAAAATATGGTTCGGTTTTGATACAGGTTTACAGTATCTGCAGGTAATACCCAAACGAGAAGTGAGAGACCGTTATCGAGATAGGATAATTCTTTAAAATCTTCTCCTTTAATAAACAATTGCTTATCTCTTGTATCAAATAATGCGGCAGCGTCATCATTTCCAAATCGATCTGATGTATTTGTGAAATTACTAGAATTAAGATGATTGTGATATTTTGTGGAGTCGATCGTTGAGTTATCAAGAGCATAATGAGCAATCAAGTCTTTAGGATCCTTCTTATTATCAGGGTTCCATCCACCAGCATATACTTGATCTATAATATTCTGTTGAGTTAAAGCATAATTATAGAATCGTATTTCATCGAGCTGGCCATTATATCTGTTTCCGATACTTAAGTTTCCATTAGCAAAGTGTACACCTCGATTAAATTCAGTTGAATCCACTAATACACCATCTTGAAACAAACGTAACTTTCTATCTGAAAAAGTAATGGCAAGATGAGTCCAGTCAAAGAATTTATCATAGTTACTCCTTAGAAAATAACCTGCGAAATTTAAATAATAGCCGTTTGGTGATCCATAAGATCCGTGATATAATTCAAATGAATCTGATTGATTACCCGAATAACCAAGCAATGTTGGTGTATTAATGTAGCCTGTAGGCTTTACCCAAATACTCATCGAAAATTCGTCGCGTAAATATTCTAATTCTAATAAATCATCAGAATATATTTCCAGATAATTCACACTTGAAGACTGTTTAAAATCAAGACTAGAATTAATTTTGTTGAATCTATCCAACCCGAAACGGGTGTTTACAACATGAATGTTCCTATCATTTTTTGATGAATCCAAATAATTATTATTAAAAGCCAATTTCATAAAATTTGTAATTTCTGGTGGCTGGATTGGTTCAAAGTCTCCACCCTGATGGGCTAAGTCGAAAATTTCATTTTTTGAAAGAGAATGATTAAAAATCAGTATGTCATCCAAGTTTCCAAGGAATCCATTATTTGGATATTTTTCAGATGTACCTAAGAATAGCTCGGATTCAGACGGCAGAGTTTTTTGATAAGCCATTGAGTCTTGAAACACTCCATTCAGATACAGCTTCAAATGATTGGCATTATATGTAAATGCAATATGTTGCCAGGCATTAGATTGTAAAGTGTCAGTGGAAACTAGGCGATTTCCATTAATGTTTAAACCAAATTTTCCAGATGTACTATCAGAATATATATAATAGAATGATTTCTCTGCGTCTTCTGTAAGTGAATAAAATATAGATTCACCATTTAATGGAGATTCTGGCTTTATCCACAGACCTAAGGTCATATTGAGTTGAGTTGCTTTTAAAGATTGAGGATTTTTGATATTCACATAATTACCAGGATAGAAATAATATGATGAGCTTCTGTTTCCAAAACGATCAAAATCACTGAACGTATTTAATGACGAATGACCTGTAATATATCCGGTAGTATCAATTCCATAACCACCTCTATTCTCATAAAAAGGAAAGGATGCAACTAATGTATCAGGATTATCACGATATTTCGGGCGCCAATCTCCAGAGATGTAAGCCTCACGAATATCTTCAGTAGACAATGCATAGTTATAAATTTCAAGCTCATCCAGACGGCCATCAAAATTTCTTCCAAGTAAAAGATCAGATTTAGTAACATTGATACTATCCAGTATTGCTTCCTGCACAGCCAACTCACCATTTACATGAAGCTTCATTTCATCACCATCATATGTGGCAACTAATTGGTTCCACTGGTGCATCAAAAGACTACTTTTTGATGAAATTATATTGTCATTTAGCCTAAACTGAAAACCAGTATTGTTATTTAGTATAGACAGTGCAATTGCGTTATCAGAATCATAATCAAAACGACCAACTACAAGTGAAGTATCTTTATGCATTAATGTAGGGTACACCCAAACTGAGATAGTCATATCAGTTTTAATAACATCAAGTGCACCTAAATAAACATCAGAGTAACGATAGTAGTCTTTTTCGTGCCCCACCTGAAGTGCGCTAGATGCGGTAGGAGAAAATCTATTGGATGGTAAAGTATAATACCTTTTACTTGGTAAGATTCTTATATCATCGTCATCTTTTTTAAAAGGTAGATGGTAGTCTATAGGGACCGAAAATACAAGAGTATCGGAAAGCTGTTCAAATAACCCAGATTCAGGCCAATTATTCGTTGAGTAAAGAGCAGAACGTAATGAATCACTAATTGAGTAAGAGTATAATTTAATGTCATCCAATGCTCCTCTATAAAAATGTTCCCTAAATTTATCTCCACCAAATTGAACATTTGCATTTTTAATGGAAATAGAATCCTGAATTATAAGAGAACCAATCTGAGTATTATTAATATATAGCTTCATTGTCGAACCATCATATTGTGCCGTAATCATAGACCAGCTATATGAATCTAAAACATCAGGAACTTGCAGAACTGTTCCATTTATATTAAAGCTGATTGAATTGAGAGTATTATCAAAGGCTAGTCTAACCAGGTTTGACTCATCCATATACCAATCGAATAGATAGGATAATTCTTGAGGTTGATCAGATGGGTTTACCCAAAGATTAAGTGAAAACTGATTTTGTATAGAATCGATAGCTGCGAGCGAGAATACATCATTTCCTGACCTAAAATAATCAATAATGCTCAAGCTAGAATTATCTTCAATGTAGAAACTATTGTTTGCTTGATTAAAGCGATCCCTAGAGAAATAATAGTGGTAATCCTCGTCAGGATAACTGATCAAATATTCATAATTGGATGAATCAGAAAAAGAGTTTTCGAAATCGAATCTAACGATAGGTGTTTCTGGGTTGTAATAACTAGATGGCCATCCATTTTCATGATATTTTGATAATACTTCCGAACCAGTAAAAGGGTCATCATAAACAGTCAGTTCATCAACAAGGCCAAAGTATCTCTCACTCCAAACTTCTCCCCCAAGATATAAAGTTGAAATTTGTAGAGGGTCTGGATTTAGAGATTGAATTGAACCCTCAAATTGACCATCTAAATATACGCTAATAGAGTTTCCGTTAAAGCTAATTCCAATCATTGCCCAGTGACCTATATTCATAGTAACTGGAACGGAATAATTCAGATCATTCAATATTATATTGATAGTATCGGCTTTTATTTCGTCATTCTCATTCGATAAAATATCCAATGAGATGGATAGACCGTTACCATCAGTTAAATCTCCTATTTTAAAAATATTTTGAGATTGACTAGCAACAGATGGTTTAACCCATGCAATTAAAGTAAAACCTTCGAACAGATCAGACAAATGACTTAAGCTGCTTTCTGGTATTTGTAAAGTGGGATTAAAATGAATGGCTTGATTTGCTGTGAGGTTTCTCCCGACTCTGAATTCATAATCGGTTGAATCCTGAATTGCATCGGCACTATATCCACTATAATCTCGAGTGGAATTATTAAAAGTATAATGCAGTAAAGAAGTGTTTTGGGAGTAAACTGATGAGGAAATGAAAAGTAGAATTAGTAGGCAAAAACGACTAGTAAATCTGGCCATAGCTGAATTAAATAATTACTGATTTTCATAAAATATACTATTATTTAAATTTACTTACTCTTAAGAAAATCAATCAACTAATTGATAAAACTATTAAATAGAATTACCAATCTTTGGTCGTAATTACTCAGTCAACTTCCCATAACATAAAATGTTAAAAGTGAACTTAT
This sequence comes from Balneola sp., assembly GCA_048267905.1. Classification (GTDB taxonomy): domain Bacteria; phylum Bacteroidota; class Rhodothermia; order Balneolales; family Balneolaceae; genus Balneola. Next base: position 413,220 of record JBLWWM010000001.1, on the reverse strand, counting down.
TTTGTTGATGAGAGCATTTAGACAATGCCCATTCTAGCCAAACGCTTCACTTTTGCATTAATGTTAGTGATAACTAGTTGGGAATTACTTAAAGCTAAAGGAAGCAGAGCTACGTAAAAGAAATTTTGAAAGATGAATTATGAATGGCTCTCCCCTAATTCAAAATCCATCATCTAAAATTTAAAATTCCAGTAAAGTGCCATTTACCAAGAGATGCCCCTTCCTATCCCTCGATATTCTCTTCTTTGTTCAGTTTTTTGGCTCGCAGTTTCTTGATAGCGTAAGCTCCACCAGCAGCCGCTAATAAGGTTAGGCCTCCATCAATCGGTGCTTGACTTGGAGCATCTGGTAACATTGGCTGAGCCGTTGCAAATTCAGTTGCAAAAAGAAGAATTGTAGTAAGTGTAAAAAGGATACGTGTTTTCATAGTTGTATTAGAATTGAGATTTGAGATTTGAGGTATGAGATTTGAGCACTATGAAAAGCTTGAGTAGAAAGATAATCTCACTACTCAATACTCATAGCTCACTACTATTTAATAAGTGTCATTTTCCGAGTGATGGATTTTCCACCGGCTTCGAGTTTGTAATAGTATACACCTGAAGCTGTTCCACTTGCATTCCATGTTACGTTGTAGCTGCCTTGAGCTTTGACCTCGTTCACTAGCTCTGCTACTTTTTGTCCCATTACGTTGTAGATGTTGATGGTTGCTTGCCCAGCGTTCTTCATCGTGTAATTGATGGTAGTACTTGGGTTAAACGGATTCGGGTAGTTCTGTGCCAATGAATAGCTTTGTATTCCTTCAACTGTTTCGATGCCTACGCTTGTTTTGTTAGGCGAAATGGTTACTGCAAATCGATTACCTGTAGATTTAGCTTTTAGTGGCGTTGCTAGCGGTCCGGTAAGAATACTCATTACGTTCACTTTGGCTACTGGAGCTGTCGCATCAAATTGATACAAGCTATCCACTCGCATATCTACATTCGTTTCGGTTTGGTAATCGTGGAAGGTCAGTTCCCAATCCTCTGGAATACTTTCGAAACCTTTCCAATTAAGCGTAAAGCCTCCACTCACTCCTACCAACTTTGTATCCATAGCAATGGTAACTTCTTCTTGTAAATCCCAAGGAAGAGATTCTACGGCTTTAAACAAATCATTGGATTGGAAACCCATTACAGCGTACTGATTAAGTAGTGGCATTAATTTGCCTGCATCGTCAGCGTCGTAATCGGTGGTGGCATTATCACGAAAGCTCAAGCGAATAGCTTCATCGTAACTGCTATCTGAACTCATGGTGAAGTTTATATCTCCACGATTGGCGGCTACTTCTTTAGAGAAAAAGCTTGCTGTCGCGGTTGTAGTCGTTTTGCCGGCAGTGTTGAAGGTCAACGTTGTTGCTCCTCCCGTAGCTCCTAACTGAACCCAAAACCCTTGCCAAGATTTTATGATGTAAGGCGTAGTACGATCTTGTACAGAGTAACTTCCTAGGCCATCATTCCAGAAACTAATATTGTTCTGAATGAAGTCAGCACCACTAACAGAAAGATTGGTTGCATCAGCGCTAAAATTAGATTTAAATGGATTACCGACCAGCGTATACCCATTTGCTGCAGGATTTAAAGTAACAGCCACATTAGATGAAGGCTCTGAACCCGCTGTATATATAGATATTGGTAATTCAGATGACCCTCCATCCTCATTATCGTAAAAATAGACGGCAAAGCCTTTTCCGTCACCAAAAGCGGTTGCAACATCAGTAGGTTCTTCGAAGACTCCCGTATCATCATAGAGATAGAAATTGGCGTCGATGTCAGCATTATCTCCACCAGTAATTCCTTGAATCGGAGTATCATCAGAAATATCGGAAACGGTTCCTCCTGTGATTGGGAAAGATAGTAGACGCCAACCTACATTTCCTGAAATTTCTTGATCTCCCGGGCAAGTTCCCCATACTAGATTAGTACCCGCGTTACCAAATGAAGACGGTTCAGTAGGAATTAAGGTAACACACCAGGTACTTAAATCCTGACTAAAGGAAGTAGCATATAAAAACATACCATTCATAAATGTTACTTTACTCACATCCCAGCCACTAATATCTTGATTGAACGCCACCGCAGTTAAAAACATACCACCCATATTTGTTACACTACTCACATCCCAATCACTAATATCTTGATTGAACACAGAATTACCGATAAACATACCATACATATCTGTTACACTACTTACATCCCAATTCCCTATATCTTGATTGAATGATTGGGCATTGTAAAACATATTTTTCATACTAGTTACGTTGCTCACATCCCAAGCATTCAAGTCTTTATTAAAAGCTGAAGCAGAATAAAACATGGAATCCATTTTGGTTGCGCTACTTACATCCCAGGTACTAATAGTTGCATTGAAGACCGAGGCTCCGGAAAACATACTGCCCATACTAGTTACGTTGCTCACATCCCAAGCATTCAAGTCTTTATTAAAAGCTGAAGCACTTTGAAACATTCCACTCATGTCCTCTACCTCGCTAACATCCCAGGTACTAATATCGCCATTAAAGGTAGTAGCATCTTTAAACAGATTTTTCATTTCTGAGATACCACTCGTACAGCTTGTTGAGGCGTTCTCATCTGTGATTTGATTCGCAGTACGCTTGGTATAATTAACGCCATTTAACGTACCTACATCACCTATATCTGCGTTTGTACAAACTACGGTGGCATTGGAATTCACTAAACTAAAATTGGTATTCGAGCATGTTCCCCAAACAGGATCTGCTCCGGCATTACCAAAATTACTATGTGAAGTAGCTGGAACACACCAAGAGCTCAGATTTTGATTGAATGCACTGGCCGAATTAAACATAGAGCTCATACTTGTCACGTTACTTACATCCCAGATGCTAATATCCTGATTGAATGCTTTGGCCGAATTAAACATAGAGCTCATACCTGTTACGTTACTTACATCCCAGCTGCTAATATCCTGATTGAACTTATTATTACTGAAAAACATATAAGTCATTTTTGTTACACTACTCACATCCCAATTTCCTATATCTTGATTGAATGATTGGGCACCGTAAAACATCAGTTCCATACTTGTAACACTACTTACATCCCAACTGCTAATATCCTCATTGAAAGGATTGGCACCATAGAAAATCTGTTTCATACTCGTAATACCACTTGTACAACTTGTTGAAGCGTTTGTAGTGGTGATTTGTGCTTTAGTACGTTTGGTGTAGGTAATACTATTAAGGGTGCCTGTTTCTAAATTTGCTGCGGCTGTACATTTAACCGTGCCGTTGCTATAAAGATTAAAATTGCCGTCTGTTTCTGTAATCGATTGCGCAACGGTTTGTTGCATAGATAGTACTCCAAAAAAGAGTATCGCCAATAGAAACTTAACTGGTATGTACATGGCTATTTTAACTATCTTATTATTTGTGACTCTAGTCTTCATTCTTCAGTACTCTTCTTTTCTTTTTTAAGGAATTTTTTATTCTCAGTGTTTTTATTATTACTAACTGGAATTGCTTCTACATTTTTTTGAGAATTTATTTCTCCATCTAGTAAATCTATTTCCAGCTGCATATCTGGGGATGACACCTTGTTCGTTGTTCTTTTTTCTGTATCCATGTGTATGGGTTTGATTACAGAAGAAGAATAGCAGATATAAGGTTAGCGGGTTTTACCTTATGTATCTTTTTGTATATATGAGGTGTTTTTTCAACTGTAAAATGTCTTATTTCACTGCTTCTGGAGGGGGCACACACAAGTAAAGGCAATTAAACTGCAACGATGGTTTCAGTCGGATTCAACTATAGTAGAATGTATCAGGACGACTATTAAAGGGCTGTAAATTGGAATACGGATTTTTTATTAGCGATGTACAATGTATTTATCATCCATGTAGGAGTTAGATAATTCGTTGTCTGATTTAGCTAATTAAACAACGCTCACAGTCATCCTGATCCCGAGGCTTCGCGAGAAGGATCTTCCCTGCTATTAAAAAGCAATGGTTTTGTTTGCAGGTGCTAGCTGACCGTACCCTCACATTTTTCCGCGCCACTAATACATTCTTCTCGTTATACTTGTACTTTTGTACCGCCCCCGAATCTCGGGTTTTGCATGTACCAAAAGCTCTCGACAAGAATAATTGGCGCGAACTCCATTGCATCGACTCAATCCTTCCAAAGGTCTACGTTCGGCTTTTGCCACATTCAAGCCCGAGCCTGTGTGGAATGATTGCTCCTGTCGGAGATGTCGATTCCATTGCGTTCTTTCTTCGCCAATAATTCTAAACGTCGATGCGGTTTTGTGAGCGTATTGACACTCTGGAGCCTAAAAAATTTTAGCTACGTTGTGAGTGAGCAAAAAGTTTTTTCTACCCTCGAATTAGTCTGTTTTTGTATAGACTCTCCGCCTAGCTCTAAATGCCTCACGTTATACGCTTACTGAATATGTCCCAATTAGCCATTATAGGCTACGATTCTTCATCCATGAATTCGCTGGGACTTTGCTTGAACTCGTTCTTAAAAGCCGTGGAAAAAGCTGAGACACTTTTGAAGCCTGAGCTGTATGCAATTTCACTGACCGAACCTGCTTTTTGATTGAGGAGTTGTTTGGATTTGATCAACCTAAATTCGCGAATCACATCAGAAGGAGTTGTTCCTGAAATCTTCTTTAACTTTTTATACAACGTTCCCCTCGTCATTGCTACATCATGGGAAAGTTGTTCTACCGAATAATTTTCATCACTAAATCCATGTTCCAGACTTTTGGTAATCTCATCTAATAATTGCTGATCTGCGGAAGTTACTTTGGAATCCGAAACAGTTATGGAATACCCAACCTCAGAAAACCGACCTTTTAGTGTTTTCCTAGATTCAATAATGTTATGAGCCCGAAGTTTGACCTCTTCGATATCAAAGGGCTTTACAAGGTAATCGTCGGCTCCCATTCCCAAACCTTCAAGCTTATCGGTTTGCAGTGCTTTTGCGGTTAATAATATGACGGGAATAAAACTGGTTTCTTCCGAAGACTTAAGTTCCTTGCAAAAAGTAAAACCATCCATCTGCGGCATCATTACATCACAAATTATAATATCAGGAAGTTCTCTTTTTGCTATAAGAAGTCCTTCTACTCCGTTTTCCGCTTCTAAAATCCGATAGCGTTTTGATAGATGACCTGACAAATAATTTCGGATGTCTTCATTATCATCAACTAAAAGCAGTGTGGTATTTTCAATTTCCTGGGGGCTGACTATCACATTGGTTTCAACCACAGGTTTATTTTCTTCAGTAAATCTATCCACGCTAGGAATAATATATTCCGTGTCCGAAACCTGATCTTCGGCAAAATGATCTATTCCTTTTTTAAGTTTAACTGTAAATACAGCACCTGCACCAGAAGCACTTTCTGCCTTAATAGTTCCTCCATGTAATTCTACCAGCTCTTTGGTAAGCGCAAGACCAATTCCGGTTCCTGCTTCATTTCCTTTTTTCGATTCATTGGTTTGATAAAACCGATCGAACACGTGATCTATATCTTGTTCTGAAATTCCATATCCAGTATCCTTGATACAAATTTCAACAATCCCTTCGTGTTCTTCCATTTCTACGTGGATTGATCCGCGGGCTGGGGTAAATTTAAATGCATTGGCCAGCAGATTGATAAATACTTTTTCAATCATATCCACATCTACATACACCCAAGCCTTTTCAGGAAGTGAATCATAAATCAAATCGATTCTTTTACGCTCAGCCAAGCCTGTAAATGCTAAACACAGTTGCTTTATCACCTCACTGATATTCACCTTAAGAACTTCAATATCTACAGATCCGGATTCCAACTTTGAAATATCTAAAATCTGGTTTACCAGCTTCAACAAACGCTTTGAGTTTCGAAGAGCCATGTCAATTTGTTCAATATCTTCTTCATTGGAAGCTATCAACGCGCGTTTCTTCAGGTCTTCAAGAGGTGCAATTGTTAATGAAAGTGGTGTTCTAAATTCATGCGAAACATTTGCAAAAAATGTTGATTTAGCATCGTCTAGTTGTAATAGACGATCCGCCTGACCTTTAAGCTGTTTAGTTTGTTCATCGACTAGGTAATTCAACTCCTTTTCTCGATTTATTAAAACTTGGAGTCTTCTTTTATAAGCAAGAAAACCTACCCCTACCACTAAAAGAATGACTATAGCATAGAACGAGTTTGTTTCGTAAAAAAATGGTGCAATGCTGATGTGAACAGGAGTTTGAGAAGGTGACCACATTCCACCAAGGCTTATAGATTCAAGATTAAATATATATTCCCCAGGTGGTAATCCGGTATAAAAAGCTTCTTGCCTGTGTCCTGGAAATCTCCATTCGTCATCATACCCCTCCATTTTATATCGGAACCGGGTATTTTTTGGTTTGTTTCCTTCCAGAAAAGCAGCAAAGCGAATTTCTAAATTCCGTTCATCTTTGCCCAACCTTAGCTTCTCATTATTTCCAATACGTTGATAGGCTTCTTTATCTGATATGATCTCATCAACCCAGCTTTCAATGTCATTTTCTGATGCTTGAATTTCATCTGGATTTATGGCAGCCAACCCCTCAATCATTGAAAACCAAAATTTTCCATCTCTGGCTTTTATTGCGGTTGATTGCATACCACCATTTGCTTCAATGCCCGGTAGCCCATCGCTCTTATCATAAATCATGGAATTGATACTTTCCAACTCTCCATTAGCCACCGCATTTAAATCAGCTTTTGAAACCCAGAAAATCCCTTTATTACAACTCATCCAGAGTCTCTCATTTCTGTCTTCCAAAATGGAGTGAATAACAAGTCCAAACAATCCATTTTCAGAACCAAAATAGGTGAACTTCGGATGCTCGCTATTCTTAACAAATTCAAATCTGTTTAAGCCATCTTCTTCTGTTCCCACCCAATACACCCCATCGGAATCCTGATACATCGATCGGATGATAGTATTGGACAATTGGTCGTTATGTTCAAAGCTTACAACTTCATCCTTTTCATCATCATAATACCAAAGACCGTTCCCAGACGTACCAAACCATATTTTTCCCGTTTTATCTTCATACACAAAGGTAGTATAAGCAGAAGAATACCCAGTTGGATTGTCATATGTTTTTATCTCATCCTTATCTAATATTTGATGGATATTTCCTATATCACCTACCCAAATTCTACCTTTTGAATCTTCATAAAGGGCTTTGACCGTGGTCATCTTTTGCCAATCAGCAATCTCTTTAGGTGGAGAAATACGATCCCATTTTAGGACTCCTTTATTATGTCCAATCCAAATAGTGTTGCTTTTATCTTCCATCAAGGAAAAAATACTTCGGGTTTTTTGCTCAGGAAGAAGTTCTTCAAATGATTCAATGTTAACCTCACTTATTCTTTGTATATCCCCGTTATACAGTGGAGTTGCCCAAATAACGCCATCGTGATCTTCCATTATGGAATAAAAGTTGGGGTTAATGTCAAAATCCTGATCCGTTAATGATTCAAAGGTATTTTTTTTGAGATAATGCAATCCATTGATTTGAGTAAACCATAAATTACCTGACGGGTCGGTTTTAAAACTATAGTCATATATAGATCCATCGAAGACATCCTGTTTATACACAAGCTTCTCATTGTGATAAATATGTGCACCATTTATCACAAACCACCCTTCTACAGCATACTCTTTTGGGGGTTCGTTTACGTCTTCTTGAGATTCTATATATCTGAATTTGTTTTTATTAAACAGGAGAATTTTACCACCTGAACTCCCCAAATGAAAAATATCTCGGGATTCTTCCTCATTAATCACGGTTCTCAAACTGGAAGCTGAAAAATCAGAATCCAACTCATAGCTTTCTATGTCATGATTTTCTCCGCTGATGTGATATAGTATTCCGTCCCCAAGTACCCAAAGTGAACCATCGTCTCCTTCTTTAATAGCTCTTACGTCATCTTCCTTCAGGCCATTCTCTTTACCAAAGGTAGATACTTCCCCGTTATGAATATGAGACAACTCTAATATCCCAGAATTATACAACCAATGTTCGTTCTCATTTATTGAAACAAGAATTTTTGACCGTATAGCCGTTGTAATGCCCATTTTTTTAAAGATATCTTTAGAAAGCACATTAACTGAATCTTGAAAAAACTTAAATAAGCTGTTATTGCTTAACAGGTAAGAGATTCCTGAAGTATCCGTATCAAAGTCCAATCCATCTTTCAGGCCTTCGGGCACCCCAAAATTTTTAAATGTATTCTCCGCATAATTAATAAAGTTACTGGTGCCATTAACCGACACTGTATGCAAGTTAAAAGAATCATTCTCTCCTTCTTTAATTCTTACTAATCCATTAGTTATTAATTCAGGCGTATTGTTTTTATTAAATACTCTGAAAAGCGGCGGGTTGGATCGAACCAGTCCATCAAACCGAACTAAGCCGTTATAAGTGGTTAACCATATATATCCCTTATCAGTGATAAGAAGATCTGTGACTTGATTCACCGGCAAACCATCTTCCGTATTCCAAATTTTATGGTAATAACCGGTAGCTTTTTCTTGTGCGTTTACTTCAACAGATGAACAAAGAATGGTTAATGTCAGAAAAACTAGTACCCTTTTTATATACCCCATTATGTCAAGGTAGGTATTTCTTTACTATGGGCGAAATAATTAAACCCCATTTGGTTAACTAAAAAAAGGCTTGCTCAAACCCCAATGGAAACGGGAGCTTCCATAAGGTATTACGCAGCAGAGCTACGTAGGAGAAATTTTGAATGATGAATTATGAACTTTAAATGGGTCCCCATAGGCTCTTTTAAGTCTTTAGCGAAGCGGTGACTTAAAAGAATACATAAACAAGAAGTCTCCGACTTCTTTCGGTACTAGTTTGGCAACCTACTGATTAGAGGCTTTGAGTTATTTCTTGCTAAAAACTAATCCCGAAGATCCTTCGGCAGTAGCCTCTGGATGACGCTTTTTCTACTATCTAGCCCTGAATGAAGAAATGTATCCAAACCAAAATCGACGTTTAGAATTATTGGTTTTTTTGTCGGCACAAAAGTACAAGCATCAACGAGATGAATGTATTAGTGGCATGGAAAAAATGTTAAATACGATCACCTATCGCCTACAAACAAAACTATTGCTTTTTAATGGCTGTGAAGATCCTTCGGCTGTAGCCTCTGGATGACAGTGAGCGTTGTTTGATTTATTAAAACTGTCAACGAATTACCTAACATCTACATGGATGACGCCTATCTTTTATCTTTCCCAAGAAATAGTTCTGTCCCTAACTCACAGGAAGCAGGAGCTTTCAGTAGGCATTACGCAGCAGAGCAACGTAGGAGAAATTTTGAATGATGAATTATGAATTTTGAATGGCTCTCCCCTAATTCAAAATTCATAACCTAAAATTTAAAATTCCAGTAAAGTGCCATTTACCAAGAAATGCCCCTTCCTACCCCTCGATGTTATCTTCTTTGCTCATTTTGTTGTCGCGAAGTTTCTTGATAGCATAAGCTCCACCAGCGGCAGCTAATAAGGTTAAACCACCATCAATCGGTGCTTGGTCTGGGGCGCTAGGTAAGGTTGGCTGAGCCATTGCAAATTCAGTAGCAAAAAGAAGAATTGCTGTAAGAGTAAAAAGTATTCTTGACTTCATAATAGGAATGTTAGGGTATTTGATTATGATTGTTGAATATAGCTTATTTCAAGTCAACTTTCATAATGACATTAAAATTTATTTTAATAGTGTCATTTTTCTTATGAAGGATTTTCCACCGGCTTCGAGTTTGTAATAGTACACGCCTGAAGCTGTTCCACTAGCATTCCATGTTACGTTATAACTGCCTTGAGCTTTAACTTCGTTTACTAGCTCTGCTACTTTTTGTCCCATCACATTGTATATGCTAATGGTTACTTGACCCGCATCCTTAATCATATAATTGATTGTTGTGCTTGGGTTAAACGGATTTGGGTAATTCTGTGATAAGGAATAATTCTCTACCTTTTCAATGGACTCATTACCTACGCTTGTTTTGTTTGGGGAAACAGTAATGGCAAATCTATTGCCTGTAGATTTAGCTTTTAGTGGCGTTGCTAGCGGTCCTGTAAGAACACTCATTACGTTCACTTTAGCAGCTGGAGCAGTCGCATCAAATTGATACAAGCTATCCTCTCGCATGTCTACATTGGTTTCGGTTTGGTAATCGTGGAAGGTCAGTTCCCAATCCTCTGGAATAGTTTCGAAGCCTTTCCAATTAAGCGTAAAGCCTCCACTCACTCCTACCAACTTTGTGTCCATAGCAATGGTTACAGTTTCTTGAAGATCCCAAGGAAGAGATTCTACGGCTTTAAACAAATCATTGGATTGGAAACCCATTACAGCGTACTGATTAAGTAGCGGCATTAGTTTTCCGGCATCATCAGCGTCGTAATCGGTGGTGGCGTTATCGCGAAAGCTCAGACGAATGGCTTCATCGTAACTGCTATCTGAACTCATGGTGAAGTTGATATCTCCACGATTGGCGGCTACTTCTTTAGAGAAAAAGCTCCCAGTTTCGGTTGTAGTTGTTTTGCCAGCAGTGTTGAAAGTCAACGTTGTTGCTCCTCCCGTAGCTCCCAATTGAACCCAAAATCCTTGCCAAGGTTTTATGATGTACGGTGTAGTACGATCTTGTACAGAGTAACTTCCTAGGCCATCATTCCAGAAACTAATGTTATTCTGAATAAAATCAGCACCGCTCACTGCCAAGTTAGTAGCATCAGTGCTAAAATTGGATGCAAATGGATTTCCCACCAAGGTATAGCCATTTTCTACGGGATTCAAAGTAACGGCCACATCTGAAGATGGTTCAGTGGCCGTTGTATCTAAAACGACAGGTAACTCAAAAGCTCCTGATATTGAATTATCATAGAAATAGAGTGCAAAGCCTTTACCATCACCTAAAGCTGTAGATACATTTGTTGGTGTTTCGAAAGAGCCGGTGTCGTCGTATAAATAAAAGTTAGAAGCTTTTGCAGTATGATCACCACCAGGAACACCCTGAACGCCAGCAAAGGAAGATATGTCTGATGCTGTGGCTCCCGTAAAAGGAAACGATAATAAACGCCAACCTGCATCACCTCGAACTACAGCACGAGCTGGGCAAGTTCCCCAAACAGGATCTGTTCCTGCATTACCAAAATTTGAAGGTTCTCCGATATCGGGAACACACCAAGAGCTTAGATCTTGATTGAAATTAGTTGCTCCACTAAATATATAATTCATTATGGTTATACCACTCATATTCCAAGCACTAATATCTTGATTGAAAGCAGCGGCATCACGGAACATATGGTTCATATTTGTAGCACTACTTACATCCCAAGCACTAATATCTTGATTGAAAGCAGTTGCACCTCTAAACATATGTGCCATTGTTGTCACAGAACTTACATCCCAAGCACTAATATCTTGATTGAAAGCAGTTGCATCACGGAACATTGAACCCAAATTTGTTTTACTACTCATATCCCAACCACTAATATCCTTATTGAAGGATGCTGCGCCATAGAACATATTACTAATAGTGCTAGCTAGACTAACATCCCATGCAATGAGGTCTTGATTGAAAGCCGATGCATTACGAAACATGTATCCATAATTAGTCACGTTACTTACATCCCAAGAGCTAATGTCTTCATTGAAAGTTGAAGCGTTTTCAAACATAGAATTCATTAATGTAACACCACTTGTGCAACTCGTAGATGCAAGGCTATGGTTAGCTTGTATTTCCGCTTTGGTCCGTCTTGTATAGGTAACTCCATCTAACGTACCGGTATCCCCATCAGAAGCAGCTGTACACTTAACTATTCCATTGCTATATAAGTTGAAATTACCATCCGTTTCTGTGATGGTTTGGGCTTGTATATTGAAAACGATTAAAAAGAGTACCGCCGTTAATTGGCAATGTTTAAGTATCGTAGTTCTCATATTTTGATTATAAAATGGTTTGTTATTTACTTTTCCAGTTAACTACAGAAATGAATTAATAGGTGTACCCCTTCCATTGCTTTTCAATAGTAATTTTGCATAGATGACTTATCGTACTAAATCATTACTTTTTTAAGCCCAATACTCTCCTCGAACTATCTTTTAATATCAATTAGATAATTAAAAAAAGCTTTTAAAAAGAAAAAGCATAAAAAAAGGCGCTTTTCATTTCTGAGAAGCGCCTTTAAAATCTAAAAAGAGAACTTAGTTTTCTCTTTCGATCAATGATTTTCTAGAAAGACGAAGTTTTCCACCATGCTCAACTTTAAGCAATTGAACTTCAACTTCATCACCAAGTTGTAGGAAGTCAGAAACTTTCTCTACACGTTCGTGAGCAATCTCAGAGATATGAAGTAAACCATCTTTTCCAGGAGCAATTTCAATAAATGCGCCAAAGTCTTTGATTGATTTAACCACACCTTTGTAAGTTGCACCTTCTTCTAGATGACCAACAATCATTTTAATGCGTTGCTTAGCTTCTTCAGCCTTGCTTAGGTCGTTAGCCGAAATAGTGATTTGGCCTTTACCGTTTTTATCTTCTTCGATGATAATTTCAGTGCCAGTTTCTTTTTGAAGAGCTTGAATAACTTTCCCGCCAGGTCCGATTACCGCACCAATATCACTACCATCAATTTCCATTTTTAGGAATTGCGGTGCGTACTGAGAAATAGCTTCTCTTGGCGCTGAAAGGGTTTTTGCCATTTCACCAAGAATATGTAAACGACCAGTATGTGCTTGACCTAAAGCTTCTTCGATAGTTTCAAAGCTAATGCCTTGAACTTTCATATCCATTTGGCAAGCTGTGATACCGTCAACAGTACCTGCAGTTTTGAAATCCATGTCACCCATGAAATCTTCTTCGCCACGGATATCAGAAAGAATTGCTGTTTTATTTTCGCCAACAATCATACCCATTGCAATACCAGAAACTGGTTTTTTAAGAGGTACACCAGCATCCATTAACGCCATTGAACCACCACAAACAGAAGCCATTGACGAAGAACCGTTAGACTCTGTGATGTCAGATATGATACGTACAACATATCCAAATTCTTCGAAAGTAGGCATCATCATTCTAAGCGAACGCTCAGCAAGGTGACCATGACCTATTTCACGACGACCAGGTCCACGTAAGAAACCAGCTTCGCCAACAGAATATGGAGGGAAATTGTAATGTAAGTAGAATTGCTTTGCTTCTTGGTCGAATAAAGTATCTACATTTTGCTCATCTCTTCGAGTTCCTAACGTTGCAGAAACTAAAGCTTGAGTTTCTCCACGAGTAAACAATGCAGAACCGTGAGCTCTAGGGATATAACCAACTTGAGTCCAGATATCTCTAATATCTGTAGTTGAACGACCATCAATTCTACGACCTTTTTCAAGAATCATATTACGAAGTTCGTTTTTCTCGATATTACCAAGAACTTTCTTAACTGTAGCTAAATCATCAGCAAACTCTTCTTCTAAAGCAGCTACAACTTCGTTTTTAATTTCACGAATTTTCTCGTTGTACTCTTCTTTACCTAAACCAATGTTTACTACTTCGTTAATTTTAGCAGAAGCTAATTCAGAAACTTTTGCTTCAATTTCTTCAGATAAAGTAGGAGCGATAAATTCTCTCTTTTCTTTACCTAATTCTTTACGAAGTTCGTTCTGGAAATCACATAATTTTTTAATAGCAGCATGAGCTTCTTTAATTGCGGCAAGCATTTCTGCTTCTGAAACTTCTTTCATTTCGCCTTCAATCATCAGGATACTGTCTTCAGTACCACCAACACACATGTCGATATCGCTATTTTCTAACTCAGAAATGGTTGGATTGATGATAAAGTTACCATCTACTCTACCCACTCTAACTTCAGCCATAGGGCCGTCAAAAGGAATATCAGAAAGGTGGATTGCCAAAGAAGCACCAACGGCACCTAGCATATCACCATCGTTCTCATCATCAGATGAGATAACGCTTGAAATTACTTGAGTATCGCACACATATCCTTTAGGGAAAAGTGGACGTAATACACGATCGATTAAACGACTAGTTAAAATCTCTTTTTCTGTAGAACGACCTTCGCGTTTCATGAAACCGCCAGGAAAACGTCCTGCAGCTGAAAAACTTTCTTTATGATCTACTGTTAATGGGAAAAAGTCTTGGCCTGGTCTTGGCTCTTTTCCACTCACAGCAGTACAAAGTACCATTGTGTCTCCCATTTTAACCACAACAGCGCCATCGGCTTGCTTGGCAATCCGGCCTGTTTCTATTGATAACACCTTACCTGGTGCAAATTCTATACTTCTAAAATCTTCTTTCATTTATTTTTTCTTTCTTTTGTTTATTGCTTTAATCCTGCCCATAGTTATCAAGTTGTTTTAGAATAACTAATAATTACAAGTGGGATGAATTGAAAAAGGCTCCGATATCCGGAGCCTTCAAATTATTTACGAATACCGAGTTCTTTAATCAGCTCTCTGTATCTTTCAATATCGTTCTTCATTAAGTAGTTGAGTAAACGACGACGCTTACCAACCAACTTTAGTAGGCCACGACGAGTTGCGTGATCTTTCTGGTTCTCTTTAAGATGACCAGTTAAGTGATTGATGCGATGAGTAAAAAGGGCTATTTGACCTTCTGTAGTACCAGTATTGGCTTCATCATTGCCAAATTTTTTGAAAATATCTATTTTTTCTGCTGCTGTAATGCTCATTACAATTCTGTTATAACTTTAAAACGATTTAATAGTTTGCAAAGATACGTTTTTTATAACTAAGCAACAACGTATACTTATCAAATAAAACGACCTTCTACTTTTTGATGTTATAATATGGAAGTTGAAGTTATAAAACCCTACTCTCTTCTTATTATTTGTAAGTTCTAATTTTCAGAGTGAAATTTTCATGCATATTGAATGGAAGAAGCACACTTTTTCTCAAAACTATGATTTTTATACCAATGGTGAACACTCAGGCCGAATGCTATTTAAATCCTTCCCAAACAGAGCTCTCGTTAATTTAGTTAATAATAAATATCTCTTCGAAATTAGCAACTCTTTTAGCCCAAAAGTACAGATCATCGATTTAATAGATAAGAAGCTATTGGGTGGAATTAAAGCTTATGGCTTTATGAGATCGAAAGCGATCATTTATGTAGCCAATGAGACCTTTTATTGGAAACAAGAAAATATTTTGAGAACTAAATGGAGTGTTAAAGACAAAACGAATCAATTAGTAATATTTTCGGACTCCTATAAAAAAGGAACCCAAACTATTCATAACCAAACACAAGAACTTCTTCTACTCAGTGGAATTTTTCTTACCAATAGATTACGGCAAATGGCTTATTGAAAAATATAAGATTTTTTTAAACACCGCATCAGTGTATGCTAAAGTAGCTTTAATGCGGATTCCTTATCTTTGATAAGTTGAACTTTCAACTCATCAATACCATTAAATTTTTTCTCATCTCTGAGTCTTTTTAGGAATCGAACTTGAATGGTTTTTCCGTAAATCTCTTCTTCAAAGTCAAAGATATGCACTTCAAGAGTCCGCCCATCATCATCAAAAGTTGGGCGGACTCCGATGTTCATCATTCCACCGTACCATACTCCAGAAACTCTAACCTTAACAACATAAACACCGTTTTTCGGGATCACTTTGTTAGGATGTTCTGGCTTTAGATTTGCAGTTCTAAAGCCAATCTTTCGACCTCTTTCATCGCCGTGAGTTACTAAGCCATTCAGAAGGTATTCTCTACCTAGGAGTTTAGTGGCCTGCTCAACATTTCCATTATCTTGTAATTCTTTTCTAATGGTAGTACTACTTATAGTTACCTCGCCCATCTCTCGCTTTGAAACAACGTAGGAATCAAAGTCGAGCTCTTCTCCTAGCCTTTTAACCGTTTCTATAGTGCCAGAACGATCTCTCCCAAAATGATGATCATATCCAATTACAAATTGACTAACGCCAATTTTTTCAAATACAATGTTCTTAATAAATTCTTCTGAGGTTAATAAAGAAAAATCACGATTAAATGGAATAACCACCATTTCATCAATACCAATACTTTCTAGAATCTCTTTTCGCTCAGAAAGAGTAGTTAACATTTTAATACCATCACTCCCTGGGCTTATTATGTCTCTAGGATGTGGATCAAACGTTATAACAACGCTTCGAGCATTTCTAGATTTTGCTTTTTTAACAACAGTTTCCATCAGTGCACGATGGCCTTCATGTACGCCATCAAAAGTACCAACAGTAACTACCGAATTGGTATCTCTTTCAAGATCTTCGAGGTGAATTAATTCAGTCATCTTTATTTAGTAATTCATCAATTTCGCTTGGAGTAAGTGCATTTACAGAGGTAAACGTTCCAATAGCTGTTCTTATTAGCTTACTCAAATGGGCGCGCGAACCTAAAGCGATTCCTAAGTCATGAGCTATAGAACGAATGTATGTTCCTTTGCTACAAGTTACACTTAACAATAGCTTAGAATCTGTATACTCTAGAATCTGATGTTCAAAGATAGTAACAGCGCGGGGTTCTAACTCTAAGGTCTCTCCTCTTCTAGCTAAATCATAAAGGCGCTGGCCGTCTCTCTTTAGTGCAGAATACATAGGCGGTACTTGTTGAATATCTCCTGAAAAACTATTCGCAAGAACTTCTTCTATCATTTCAACAGTAATATGCTCGAACGGTGCTTCTTCATCAATGTCACTATCAGCATCATAACTCGGTGTTGAGCCACCAAATGTTACTTCACCAATATACGTTTTTGGCATTTCCTGTAATTCGGAAATAGACTTTGTAGCTCTGCCAGAGCATAAAATAAGCAAACCTTCTGCCATTGGATCTAGTGTTCCAGCATGGCCTACTTTTTTAGTCTTGAGGCGACTTCGAACATATTTCACTACATCAAAACTAGTCCAAGTTTGAGGCTTATTGACCAGCACTATTCCTGCTGTGCCAAAATCGAAGCTTGGGCGAGGCTTGTTATTCTTATCAAATACCTCAATTTGATCCAAAGGAAGTGCTTTGGCCATAACTATTCTTCTTCGTCGGTGGGAGCTTTAGGCTGTTCGTTCACCTTTTTGAAAAGAGTTTCCATTTTATCAACATACTCTGAGGTATCGTCTACATAAAAGTGGAGTTCAGGGATTTTACGTACCTGATTCTTAATTTTGGCTGCGAGTTTATGGCGTATTGTATCTACATGCGCATCCAAGTGCTCATAAAGTTTGGTATCATTTCTACCAGGCGCAAAAATACTCAAATATACTTTAGCAATAGAAAGATCAACAGTAAGGAGAACCTTTGTAATGGAAATAAAAACTCCCTCAGGTTGATAATTCCTTTGAATTATCTCTCCGAGGTCTTTTTTTATAACTTCGCCTAAACGTTTTGGTCTAATACTCATTACAGCTTACTAGCTCTTTTAATTATTAGAGTCTTCAAGAGTACGCTGATGTTCTGTAATCTTGTAACTCTCAAAAGAATCAGCCACTTTAAGATCATTGTAATTCTGTATGCTGATACCACATTCGTAGCCAGAAGCAACTTCCTTAACATCGTCTTTAAAACGTTTTAGAGCACCAATATTTCCGTTATAAATAACAACACCATCACGAATAATTCTAATAGGGTTGTTTCTGTCTATTTTACCATCGGTTACATAACAACCTGCGATAGTTCCAACTTTAGAAACTTTAAAGATTTCGCGAACTTCAACAACACCCATTATCTGCTCTTTTAGTTCAGGTGAAAGTAGACCTTCAAGTGCATCTCTTACTTCATCAACAGCATCGTAGATTACACTAAATAAGCGAACATCAATTTCTTCCGTTTCAGCAAGCTTACGAGCTTGAACTGTAGGACGAACTTGGAAACCGATAATAATTGCATCAGAAGCAGAAGCTAAAAGTACATCAGATTCAGATATTGCGCCTGGACCAGTGTGAATGATATTCACAGAAACTTCTTCGTTTCCTAATTTCTGAAGAGAACCAGAAAGGGCTTCAATAGAACCATCAACATCAGCTTTAATAATAATATTAAGTTCTGATACTTCACCAAGAGCCAATCGACGGGAGATATCGTCAAGGGTCATGTGCTTGTTCTTTCTCATTGCTTGCTCACGTCTAATCTGCTGACGTTGAGCTGCTACTTCTTTACCTGATTTTTCATCTACAGCAACAATTAGTTTATCCCCAGCTTGAGGCATTTCATCAAAACCCATCAACTGAACTGGTGTTGCAGGTCCTGCTTCTTTAATTCTTTGACCAAGGTCATTTTCCATCGCTCTAACACGTCCAAAACAAGGACCAGCTACAAATGGATCACCAACTTTCAGAGTACCACCTTGAACAAGAACATTAGCAATAATACCTTTTCCTTTATCTAAGCGAGCTTCTAGTACAACACCATCTGCTCTACGTTTAGGATTTGCCTTCAATTCAAGAACTTCAGCTTCAATCAATACTTTTTCAAGAAGTTCTTCAATTCCCATTCCTGTTTTAGCAGATACTAATGCAAACTGACTATCTCCGCCCCAATCTTCAACAATTACTCCATGATCGGAAAGCTGTTGTTTAATTCTATCAGGGGTTGAGCCTGGCTTATCCATTTTGTTTATAGCTACAACAATTGGAACGCCCGCTGCTTTCGCGTGATTAATTGCTTCAATTGTTTGAGGCATCACAGAATCATCTGCTGCAACTACAAGAATTACAATATCCGTAGCTTGAGCACCACGAGAACGCATCGCTGTAAAAGCTTCGTGGCCCGGAGTATCCAAAAATGTAATTTTCTTATCATTAAGTACTACAGAGTATGCACCAACGTGCTGAGTGATACCACCTGCCTCACCATCGGCTACTTTTGCACTTCTTATATAATCAAGAAGTGAAGTTTTACCGTGATCTACGTGACCCATTACCGTAATAATAGGAGCACGGAAGTCTAAATCTTCTGGAGAATCTTCTTCAATTTCAAGATCCTCATCCATTTCCTCTGCGTCAATAAACTTAACGTCTTTATCAAATTCACCAGCTACAAGCTCAATAGTACTAGCATCTAGGCGTTGGTTGATAGTAATCATCAAGCCAATACTCATACATGCTGAGATAATATCATTAACACCTACTTCTAGTTCCTCTGCAAGGTCGTTAGCCGTAATAAATTCTGTTACTTCTATTACACCTGATTCTAGCTCCTGCATTTCGTCGTGAAGCTGCTGTTCTTCTACACGGTCTTCTTTTCTTTGACGACGACGTTTAGATCTCTTACTTCCTACAGAAGCGGTACCTTGCATTTTCTGCAAAGTTTCACGCATCATACGATCTACATCAAATTCAGCAACTTCAGTTTTCTTAGACTTTGCTGCTGCTGGTTTTGCATTCTTTCCAGCAGGCTTAGCCGCTTTCTTAGTATCAGTTGTTTTAGCTGCTGTTTTCGGAGCTGCCTTTTTAGGTTCGTCTTGGTCTTTACGTCTCTTTCTTTTCTTTCTAGTTGGAGGAGCAGAAAGATCATTGGTGAAAGCAACTTTACCAAGAACTTTAGTTCCTTTTAGCTTTCCTGCGCGACCTCTAATAATTTTTTCTTCTTTAGTCTCAGCCTTTTTCTCTTCTACTGGAGTTTCTTCTGCAACTTTTTCAGTCTCAGTTTTTGCTTCAGGCTCATTTTCAGTTACTTCTGCTGTTGCTTCACTTTCCTCTTCCTTCGCTACAACATCCTCTAGCTCTTTTGACTCTTCAACAGCTTCAACTTCCGAAACGTCTTCTTTTTCAGCTTCTGAATCTACAGCTACTTCATCTGGTTTAGACTCAGCTTCAATTTCTGAAACTTCCTCAACAACCTCTTCCTCATTTTTCTCTTCTACTTCAACAACTGGTTCCAGTTCAACTACTTCTTCTTCTATCTCTTCTTGAACTACATCCTCAACAACCGGCTCTACTACCTCTTGAATTTCTTCAACAGGTTCAATTGCTTCTATTGGATCAAGAGTGTTCTCTGGCTCCGCTTTCGGCTCATCTTCAACTTCTAGAGGCTCTAAGCCACCTAAGTCTTCAAGGGGTTCTAACACATTATCAAGCGTAACACTATCGTTACGTTGATTCATGATGTGGCTCCGACGATTTTCATACTCTTCGCGAGTACGCTCATGGTCTTGGCTTTTTGCTTTGTCATCGCCATAAATCCCCTCCAAAGCCGAATACATCTCCGGAGTAATTTTAAAATTCGGACGGTTAGTAGCCTCAAAATCACGGCCTAGCAACGAGTCTATAATAGACTGCGTAGAAACGTTGAATTCTGATGCAACTTTAAATAATGGTTTAGGTCTGTTTATGGGCATAAATACTTTTTAACTATGTGTGCGAAAACTAATCAATTTTTTTGATAAAATTTGGATTAGCCTTCGTCTTCGAACTCGTAACCGATAACATTTATGATTTTCTGAGCCATCTCTTCATCAATGTCGTCATTAGTTCTGCTTACTAACTCTTCAATACTCATATCGAGTACAGAACGGGCAGTATCACAACCAATTTCGTGTAATTGTTGAATTATTGCTGCTCCAAAATCTTCTTCAAATTCTGAAATATCAATGTCATCTTCTTCCTCTACTTCGCGATAAACATCAATTTCGCATTCCGCAAGTTTAGACGCCAAACGAATGTTCACGCCGCCTTTACCAATAGCCTTCGACACTTCGTCAGCTGGAACTAGTACACTTGCACGCTTGCCTTCTTCATCAAGCTCAACTTTAACAACGTCTGCAGGTTGTAAGGCACGTTTAATAAACTCAAGTTTATCATCAGTATAATTGATTACATCAATATTTTCGTTTTGCAATTCACGCACAATAGCGTGAATACGAATACCTTTCATACCAACACAAGCGCCAACAGGGTCAACGCGCTCGTCATGAGAGCGAACTGCAACTTTAGAACGATCACCAGGTGAACGTGCTATTTTAACAAGGTCAATGATTCCGTCAAATACTTCAGGAATCTCATTTTCAAATAATCTTTCTAAGAACAAATCAGATGTTCTTGAGATTAGAACCGTTGGGTTACCATTGCGCATATGCACACCAATAACAACGGCACGAATAGAATCACCTTTTCGGTAGCGATCTTTATAAATCTGCTCGTTTTTAGGCAGTAAAAGCTCTACACCGTTATGGTTAACTAAAATATCTTTATTTTGGCGAACTTGGTAAACATCACCTAAAATGATTTCACCAACACGATCTGAATAATCTTCGTAGATATTGTCTTTTTCAATCTCACGAATACGTTGCGCCAATTGCTGACGAGCCATCATAACTGCACGGCGACCAAAATCAAGAATCTGAACTTCTTGAGCTAATTCATCATAAAGCTCAATATCTGGATCCACTTTTTGAGCGTCTTCGAGCGATATTTCCGAAACGGCATCTGTAAGTTCTTCTTTTGGTACTACTTCTTGAACATGAAGAATCTGAATTTCTCCACGATCAGCGTTAAGTATCACCTCAAATGAATCATCATTCTCGTAGGTTTTACGAATCATAGTTCTGAAAACATCTTCTAGAATAGATAGTAACAGATCACGGTCAATGCCTTTCTCTTTGGCTATTTCCGCAAAAGAAGAGATAATTTGTTTTGATAAATCGTTTTGCATCAGCTTTTTGCTTTGTATGATGATTAAATTTTTGGGACGATTTTTGTTTCTAAGATATCGTCGAACAAGACTTCAATAACACTTCCGTCTTCATTCTCTACAGCTATGAGGTTACCCTCAACTGAAACGATGACTCCCTCACTTTTTTTGTAATCCTGATCTGCTTTGTACTTCATTTTTACTGAACGCCCTATATTCTTTCCATATTGACGAAGGTCTACAAGAGGCCTGCTTAAACCTGGAGAGGAAACATTCAATCTATATTCGTTATCAAAAAGTTCGTGAGCTTCTAGTAAAAAACCAAGTTCACGGCTTATTTTGGCGCATTCATCGAGATTCACACCGCGATCTTCTGCATCCAGAAATAGACATACTTCTGTTCCACCTCCGGTATTAACCTCGATGTCAACCAGAAAAAGCCCCTCAGCTTCAGCTAAAGGAGCAATTAAATCTTTAATATTTTCTATGGTATCTGTTCGCACGCTCAAAAAAAACAAGGACAAAAAAAAGCAAGTGCCTTTCGACGCTCACTGAGACTTGAATATACCCTTATTTAGCCAAGATTTCAAAGACTGAATCAGTGTTTATTATGAAAGTACCATATTTATGCATTTATATATTTTTTCGACTTCTTTCATTTCCATTTAATATCATACAGTACTAATAACTAACTACTCCATTGATGAAAAAAACATATCTAGCTTGCCTATTAACGGCAATCGTACTTTCGAGTTCAATTCTAAGCGCGCAAAAAATAAGTTCCTCATCTGCCAAAGATATTGAGGCTTCAATTACCAAAAGGCAGCAACTTCGTGCCAATTCAATTTTTAAAGACTACCCTATTCGTAGCGTTGGTCCTGTAATTATGAGCGGGAGAGTTTCAGATATTGCAGTTCATCCAGAAAATAGCAGAATTTTTTATGTGGGATACGGTTCCGGTGGCGTTTTTAAAACCATAAATTCTGGAAATACGATGACACCCGTTTTTGATCATCAAGATGCGTTGGGAATTGGTGACATCGCTATCTCCTCAGCCAACCCCGACATTATATGGGTTGGAACAGGTGAAAATAATAGCAGCCGTTCTACCTATGCTGGCGCAGGAATTTTTAAAAGTTTGGATGCCGGTAATAGCTGGAACTTTGTTGGATTGAGAAATATCCATCACACAGGTAGAATTATTACTCACCCGACAGACGAAAACACGGTTTGGGTTGCCGCTGTTGGACCACTGTATTCTTATAATAGCGATCGTGGAATCTACAAAACAACAAATGGAGGGCAAACTTGGGAAAAAACCTTATTTGTGAATGACAGTACAGGCGTTATCGATTTAGTGATTCACCCCAATAATCCAGAGATACTATGGGCTTCTACTTGGGAGAAAGACAGAAAAGCTTGGAATTTTAAAGAAGGTGGTGAGGGTTCTGCGGTTTATAAATCTACTGATGGTGGTGACACTTGGAAAAAATCGGTTAAAGGTCTACCACAAGGTAGTTTTGTGGGTAGAATTGGTTTAGACATTAGTGTTTCGAATCCAAACGTACTCTATGCTTTAGTCGATAATCAGTATGAAACTAAAAAAGAAGCTTCCACAAATAGCAACAACCTTACTGAGTCTTCTTTTATAAAGATGACTAATAAAGATTTTGCGGATTTAGATGACAAAATGCTCGAGACTTTCCTTAGAAGAAATCGTTTTCCTGAAAAGTATACCGCACATTCAGTAAAAATAGATGTTAAGAATGGCAAGTATAAGCCAAAAGCATTAGGTGAGTTTTTAGGCGATGCCAATGCCGCTCTATTTAATACTAGTATTAAGGAAATGGAAGTATATCGCTCTAATGATGGCGGCGATTCTTGGGAGCTGACTCATGATTACCAGCTACCAGGAGTTTATAATACTTACGGTTATTATTTCGGGGAAATTAGAGTAGATCCTAACGATGAAAATACGATCTATGCTCTAGGTGTCCCTTTTATTAAATCTACTGATGGTGGTAAAACTTGGAAGATTAAAGCGAACAACGATCCTGTTCATGCTGATCAGCAAGCACTGTGGATTGACCCAAGTGACTCTGAACATCTTTTACTAGGAAACGATGGTGGTTTATATGAAAGTCATGATGGGGGTGAAAATTTCATTCATCATAACAGTGAAGCAGTTGGCCAGTTTTACACCGTTAGTGTAGATATGGACAAACCTTATAATATCTATGGAGGACTACAGGACAATGGAACTTTCTTCGGACCATCAACTTCAGCTCCGAACCGTAATCGTCCTTGGAAACGTCTTTTTGGTGGCGATGGAATGCATGTTTACGCAAATCCTACCAATTCTGATTTAGTGTATGTTGGTTTTCAGTATGGAAATTACTTCCGTATTGAGCAAAGCAAGAACATTAGAGAGTCGATAACGCCTATCCATGAAGTTGGAGAGCCACGTTACCGCTACAACTGGAATAGCCCAATTGCGTTAAGTCACCACAATCCTGATGTTATTTATTTCGGCTCCCAAAAATTAAGCCGCTCTTTCGATCAAGGAAGAAATTGGACGGCTATCAGTCCAGATTTAACTAACGATCACCCTAATGGTGACGTGCCTTACTCTACTCTGTCAACTATTGGTGAATCTCCTTTAGACTTCAATTTAATTTGGATAGGAACCGATGATGGTAATATTCAGCTTACTAGAGATGGTGGCACAAATTGGAATAATGTTACAGGAAAGATTCCAAAAGGTCTTTGGGTGAGCGAAGTTCATCCTTCCAAATACGACAAGGGAACGGCTTACGTTTCCTTAAATGGCTATCGTTACGATGATTTCACAACATATTTGTATAAAACAACGGACTTCGGTAAAACATGGACATCCATAAAAGGAAATCTTCCCAATGAGGTTGCAAATGTTATCGTTCAAGATCCTGTAGAACCGACTATACTTTATGCAGGCCTAGATCACGGTTCTTATGTAAGTTTTAATGATGGCAAAGAGTGGCATTATTTGGCCAATATGCCCAATGTGGCAAGCTACGATATGGTAGTACATCCACGAGAGAATGAACTAGTAATTGGAACACATGGAAGAAGTATTTGGGTGATGGATGTTAAGCCCTTACAAAGTTTAGTACCTAGAATTATGGAAGAAATTACTGCTTTTGCTCCTGAAGATGTACGTTATTCTAACCGATGGGGACAAAGCTCAAGCCCCTATAGAGAAACTTCTATGCCTTCTGTAGATTTTCAGTTTTATTTAAGCAAAACCTCAAACTCTAATATTGAAATTACTTTTAAGAATAAAAAAGACGAGCCTGTTTACAGCACTAAAATTGATGCTCAACAAGGATTTAATCTCTTTAATTGGAACTTAGTGGTAGGCACAGATAAAAATCAAAAGCCAGAGTTCCTTGAACGAGGCGAATATACTATAACTTTCACCTCTGGAAAAAACAAGCATGAAGTACTGTTTAAAATTAAATAACTTTCTTATTCCGTTAATCTTAGTGTCCACATTTATTTCTTGTGGCACTAAAGAAAAGAAGGAAACAAGTACAACTCCTGTTGGTAGGACACTAGAGTTCCCAAATGAGCTTAGTTTTCTAGATAACTCAGGAAATGAGATTACTACCTTGCGTTATTTATCAGCTGATACACCTGACAAAAGAAATCAGGGACTAATGAATGTCCCATCTATGCCTGAAGATGCAGGTATGGTTTTCTTTTTTGACACTGAAGAGGTTCAAAGTTTCTGGATGGTAAATACACCTCTATCGCTCGATATAATTTACGTTGCGGCAGATAGCACCATCGTAACAGTATATCACAGTACTACCCCGTTTTCAGAGCAATCTCTTCCCTCTTTTAAACCTGCAAAATTTGTTGTGGAAACAAATGCAGGCTATTGTATCAATAATGATATTAAAGAAGGTGTAAAAATTAAGTTTTAACGCAGATTTTCTTGGGGAACCTCTTCGTACTCGTGTAAGAAATCCATTACATGGGTTACGTTCTCTGGAGATCCAATATAGATTGGCGTACGTTGATGAATGGCATTAGGCTCAATTTCCATGATCCTTTCTTTGCCATTTGTTGCCATTCCACCTGCTTGTTCTATAATAAAGCTTAGAGGGTTGCATTCGTACATCAATCTGAGTTTCCCTTCTGGATATTTTTTACTGTGAGGGTAAATAAATATCCCACCTTTTATAAGTGTTCGATGTATATCAGCAACCATAGAACCAATATACCTCGCGGAATATGGCCGCCCTGACTCCTCTTCTTCCTCTTGACAGTACTTTATATACTTTTTCAAACCTAGCTCCCAAGAATTATAACTCCCTTCGTTAATGCTATATATTTTACCATGATCTGGGATTTTGACACTATTCTCACTTAATATGTATTCGCCAATACTTGGGTCCAAAGTAAATAAAGTAACTCCTAGACCTGTCGTATAGGCTAGTGTGGTGCTAGAACCATACAATACATAGCCAGCAGCAACTTGTTTATCGCCAGGCTGTAAAGCATCCGATTCCATTGGGTCAGCTTTATACTTTGTTTCCCTCATATACACAGAAAAAATACTTCCAATAGATACATTCACATCAATATTTGAAGAACCATCTAATGGATCTAAATATACTATATATTTTCCACCTGTACTTTCTAATCGAATGATACCGTCATTCTCTTCAGAGATAACCATACAAGTTATCTTGGAGCGATCCAGAGCCGAAATCAACTGTTGATCTGCAAATAAATCTAATTTCTTTACGGCCTCGCCATGAACATTCGTTGAACCTTCATATCCCAAAATGTTAGTAATACCCGCTTTGTTAACTTCTCTAGAAATAATTTTCGATGCTAAGCCAATGTCTCTTAGAAGTTGAGAAAGCTCTCCAGTTGCTCCAGGAAATCGATTTTGAGCTTGTATAATAAACTCTTCTAGTGTTACTATTCGGTTATTTATTTCTGGCGTCATAATCCTATATTTATTGTATGGAAGCGCTTTTCTGAAATATAGGAATGTTTTTTTATTAACTCATAAATAAAATTCTATTTTTTTGTAATCTCTTCGAATAGTGCTAAAGCCTTCATATTTAGTTCTTCTAATGTACCAGAGTTATCGATTACAAAGTCGCATAAAGTTTCTAATTCATCAAAGTTGGGTTGTTTATCTATTCTATCGGTAACGAGTTGTTCAGTGGTATTATCTCTTTCTTGAACTCTCTGAATTCTCTTTTCTCTTGGACTTTTTACTAATACAACAAAGTCTAAATCGGTTGGGCGACCATTATTCAGTAATATGGCGGCCTCTTTTACAAAAACAAGCAGACCCTCTTCCTCTTTTATGCACATTAGTTCAGCAACTCTTTCCCATAAAATAGGATGTACAATCGCATTTAATTCTTCCACCCTGTTCTTAGAAAAAGCCTGCTCGGCTAGATAACTTCTGTTAAGCTCACCTTTTTCAGAGTAGGATTGGGTCCCAAAAGCTTCAATAATTTCATGTTTTAACTTTTGATCCGTCACCATTAACTCTTTGGCAAAATCATCAGCATAGAGTACGAAGGAACCTAATTTTTCCAGAGCCTTGCAAAAGGTTGTCTTTCCTGAACCAATCCCCCCTGTAACTCCAACTTTTATCATTGTTGCACTTGAGTGGAAATAGAAAGTAAATATGCTTTTATGAATTCATCTAAATCGCCGTCCATAACCGCATTAACATTTGAGGTTTCGTAGTTTGTACGATGATCTTTCACTCGCTGATCGTCAAATACATAGCTTCGTATTTGAGAGCCCCATTCATTCTTACCTTTTGTGCCTTCTAGTCTAGATTTTTCAGCCTCTTGAATTTCAAGTTCGAGTTCGTAAATTCTAGATTTAAGAAGAACGAGTGCTTTTTCTCGGTTCTGCAACTGAGAACGCTCTTGCTGACATTCAGCTACAACTCTTTCAGAACGACCATCAGAAAGCGTACCAGTCCAAACTAAGCGCACACCAGTTTCTACCTTGTTCACATTCTGTCCACCAGCTCCACTTGAGTGAAACCGTTGAAGCTCAATATCGCTATCATTCAAGTTCAGTTCTATGGTATCATCAACTAAGGGTGAAATAAATACTGAACAAAAGGATGTATGTCTACGCGCATTACTGTCAAAAGGGGAAACACGAACTAAACGGTGTACACCACTTTCGGCTTTTAGAAATCCATAAGCATTACTCCCTGAAATTTCTAGTGTAGCAGTTTTCATTCCAGCTACATCACCATCTTGGTAATTAATCACTGAAACTTTAAAACCATTTCTTTCTGCCCAACGAACATACATTCTATACAACATTGAAGCCCAGTCTTGACTCTCTGTGCCACCAGCTCCAGGATTGAAAGTCATCACTGCGTCTCTTTGGTCATCGGGACCATTAAGCATATTTCTGAGCTCAAGATCTTCTAAGCCTTTTTGAAGTTTAGTGTATTCCATGTCGAGTTCTTCCTCAACATCCTCACCCATTTCTTCAAATTCTTGAAACACGGTTATGCTTTCGCGTAAAGATTGGAGTTTATCCCAAGCTTCTACCAAACCTTTTTCGTGGTCAATTTGCTTCATTATAATTTGAGCAGCGTCTGGATCGCCCCAAAAGTTTGGATCTTGGGTTTGTTCAGTAAGTTCTATTACTCTGATTTTTCGCTTGTCGTAGTCAAAGATACCTCCTGAGCGAGTCCAATCGCTCATAGAGTTCATTCAAATGATCTTTATTAATACTCATTATTGATGATATGTAGTCTTAAATTTTAGTCTTTACTTCCTCTTGCAAGAAGAATTCCGATAACTAGCCCTGATAAAAGTGCGATACCTAAACCTCTTTCTGGGTTAGCCCGAACATAACGGCGAGCATTTCTATACTCATGGCGTACTTCATTCTCTAAACGATCTCTTTCGTATTTCAAACGATCAATAGCTTTATCATAATTTTCGTAAGCTTTGTCTTCTAAATACTCTACTGTATTGTCAAAAGTATCTTCGATTTGCTTTTTAGCTTTTTCAGATGGTTTTGGAGCAGTCATAATTCTTGAATTGAGTTTATATGTTTAAAAATACAAATTTGCTTAGTAAATGTTAGTTTGTTTCTCACTTCATGTTCCTACATTTTTTGGTAACTTGTTTTGTATATGAGTTCGTTATCTAAATGGTGGTTTAAAACCATCACTTCAAATTTCCTTATTTACAATACTTGCTGGGAGGATCCTCATGTAGACAGATTACTCCTCAATCTAGACTCAGATTCCGACATTCTCATGATTACAAGTGCAGGAGATAATGCGCTTAGTTATTTGTTAGACAACCCAGCTTCTATTGATTGTGTAGATATGAATTTTAGACAAAATGCTCTGTTAGAGCTTAAATTAGCTTTATTTATGCATTCATCTCATGTTCATCTTTGGGAATTATTTGGTAAAGGAAATACAGAGAATTATCATGCTATTTATTCAAATCTAAGAGCTGAACTTTCAAAACAGGCTAAACAGTTTTGGGATGTTCACATTCACACATTTAAATCAACGGGTAAAGGGTTTTACAGTTCTGGATTATCTGGGTATTTTGCGAGATATATAAATAGAGTTATAGACAGAAAAAAAATTCGTGCGTCAATTAATTCACTTATAAAAGAACCCGATCATTTAGTAAGAAAGCAAATTTACTCTACTATTGAGCGTAAGCTTTGGACTGGTTTGAGCAAATATGTTTGGAAGTGGGATGGTTTACTCTCTTTGGCTGGCATCCCAAAAGAGCAAAAAAATGCTATTGGAGACTTAAATACATTTATAAACAATGTTTTTAAATGTATTTTTGTTGATCAGCAAGCTCATGAAAACTACTTTTGGAGGCTCTATCTAAACGGAAGTTATAGCAAAATTTTTCTACCAGAATACCTCATGGATAACAACTTTGTACATATTAAAAACAACACTAGTTGTATTACTTTATACTCCTCAACAATATTAGAAACGCTTAGTCAAAATCAGAAACAATACTCTCACTTTGTTCTACTAGACCATATGGATTGGTTGGCAACTAACAATGTTGAAGAACTTACTAAGGAATGGCAGTCTATTTTTGAACATGCAAAACCAGGTGCTAAGGTATTATTTCGTTCTGCGTATTCTAATCCAGATTTTTTACCCGCTTTTGTTCTTAATAAGCTACGATTTGAAAAAATTGAGCCATCAATCCTCGCAAAAGATAGAGTTGGAACATACTCAAGTACTCATTTGGCAACTATTCATGTATAACTCTATCTCAAATTACTATAAAGTTCAATCTCACATTTATGATTTAACTAGATGGAGTTTTCTTTTTGGGCGCTCTAAATTATTTAGCAAACTACCTAACTTACCCAAAAATGCTTCCATTTTAGACTTAGGCTGTGGAACTGGGTATCAGTTAAGCTCTCTTAGAAAACGATATCCAGAGGCTCATATAATAGGCTTAGATGCCTCAAGCGATATGCTTAAAAAAGCACATCAGAAAGTGGGCAACAATGTTACACTACTTCATCAACAATATCAGGAAAATAGTTTTCCAGAGAATAGTTTTGACCTTGTTGTTTGCTCTTATTCGCTTACAATGATGGATGAAATTGATGACATACTTTCTAATATTCGATACCATTTAAAACAAAAAGGGGTTCTTGTAGTAATCGATTTTGATTATTCTCCCTTCGATTGGTTTACTCGCTGGATGAAAATGAATTTTGTAGAAATGTCGGGCACTGTGTTTTCATCCGCAAAACTTCAATTCCCCTCACACACCTTAGAATCTTACTCGGCATATACCGGACTTTGGATTTATAGTTTATTTATAACTACAAATATTTAATTAAGCTTTTACCACAATTTGTTCTTTATACTGAAGCTCGTATAGCTTTTTATACAGACCTTGATCTTGTTTAATAAGCTCTTGATGCGTGCCAGACTCTCTTATTTCGCCTTTATGCATAACTAGTATTTTGCTAGCTCCTTGGATAGTTGAAAGCCTATGAGCGACAACAATAGAAGTTCGATCTTTCATCATTTTATCACTTGCAGCAGTCACCATCGCTTCAGTTTCAGAATCAACACTAGAAGTTGCTTCGTCAAGAATTAAGATTAAAGGGTTATAAACTAACGCTCTTACAAAACATATCAATTGCCTTTGCCCCATTGAAAGTGAAGCCCCTCTTTCGCGAAGTTTATAATCGTAGCTTTCAGGTAGGTTTTCTATAAACCGATGAGCTTCAACTTCGTGAGCAGCTTTTATAACTTCTTCTTTCGATATCTCCTCATTACCTAAAGTAATATTCTCCAAAATTGTACCTGAGAATAAGGCATTATCTTGTAGAACCAGTCCAAAATGAGATCTTAAATCTTTGAGGCGGAGTTCTCTAATATCTACTCCATCTAGCTTTATGCTACCTTTCTGTATATCATAGAATCGAAGAAGTAAGCTTATAATTGTTGTTTTTCCCGCGCCCGTTGCACCTACAATAGCTACACTTTCCCCTGGCATTGCTACAAAAGAAACATCTTTAAGAATATACTCAGAATCCTCGTTGTATTTAAACCACACATTTTCGAACTCAATCTTACCTTCAGGGTTATTTAATTCAATGGGGTTATTACTTTCAATAACTTTGGTATCTGTATCAAGGATATCAAATATTCGTTCTGAAGAAGCTAAAGCCGACTGAAGGGTATTGAACTTCTCCGAAATTCCTTGAATGGGCATAAAAAACTGTCTAGCATACTGTATAAATGCCAAGAGTACACCAAAAGTTACGCCTCCAGTCAAAGCTCTACCTCCTCCATACCATACAATCAAAGCCATAGAAAAGCTGGCTGTAACTTCTACAAAAGGCCAAAATATAGAGAAATAGAAAATGGTTTTGATATGAGCTTTTTTATGGGACTCATTAATTTTTTCAAACTTCTCAATCTGTTTTTTCTCCCGGTTGAAAAGCTGAACCACATCCATCCCATTAATATGTTCTTGAACAAATGAATTTAATCGAGATATTTGATCACGAACTTCAAGAAAGGCTACCCTTACCTTACCTTTAAACCAGAAGGTGGCATAGAAAAGAAAAGGTAATACTGATATGGTTACCAAAGTGAGTTCCCAGCTCATTGAGAACATAAAATAAAGAATGAAGAATATCCTAAATAAATCGCCAATCATGGCTACTACACCATCAGAAAGCAACTCACTTAGCGCTTCTACATCACTTGTAGTTCGTGTGATTAAACGTCCAATAGGAGTCTTATCGAAAAATTGAACGTGGAGAGATTGTATTTTTTTATAAACCGCATTTCTTAAAGAATAGAGAGTACCTTGGCCAAACCATCTAGTTAAATACGTATTTATAACAAGCAATATAAACTCTCCAACCAGCGCTATTACTAGTAAGAATATTATATTCAGGAGGCCTTCGGTATCCTTAACTGATATATAGTCATCTACTGCAATCTGCGTCAACTTTGGCCTAACCGTACCGAGAAATGATGCTGATAAAGTTAATAGTACGGCAAGTACTACGAACCAGCGGTAAGGTTTAATAAAATAATAAAGCCGCCGAATGAGTTTTCTATCGACGGCTTTTTTAACTTCCTTCTTATTCAAAGAGCTATTTTTTAAAATCTATTAAATTCATCGTAAGATGGTCTTGAAGAACCAGAACGGTTATCGGGTTCGTTAGACTTATTATTGTCATCTCGTCTATTGTATTGATTATCTCGATTTACTTTAACGTTAATGACTTTTCCGCGATTTGGATTTCTATCTTCGCTTCGATAACTAGAACGTCCACCTTGGTCTGAACCACCACTTCTGTAACCGCCTCTGCTATCTCAATCAGAGGCGCTACGGCTTCGGTAATTATCTCTACCTCGGTCTGAGTCGTTACTTCTGTAACCTCCTCTTCCTCCTCGATCTGAATCTCCACCACTTCTATACCCACCTCGGCTACCACGATCTGAATCATTTCTTCGAGGACGGAAATTTCTTCCTCCACTTCGGCGATTATCACTGCCTCTACTACCGTAACTACCTGTGTTTTGCTTAGTTAAATCTTTTAACTCAACTTTAGGTGTAATAATTCCCCGTTCATGCGAAGGATCGGTAAAAATTGGTCGTAATTCATTCGCTAACCAAGTTGGATAAAATCCTTCTCTTGCTTCATTCAGAAGTAAATGAGCATTAGTGTATCTAGCAGAAAAATGGCCTATAACGAGTAATTTAGTTTGCGCCTCTGTGGCAACTCGAGCGGCATCTTTTGCTGATGAATGACCAGTTTCTGTTGCT
Source organism: Balneola sp. (assembly GCA_048267905.1). Lineage (GTDB taxonomy): Bacteria > Bacteroidota > Rhodothermia > Balneolales > Balneolaceae > Balneola. The sequence goes on along the minus strand of JBLWWM010000001.1, from coordinate 380,168 downwards.
TTATCAGAAAGAGTATTACTAAAAGTAGCTTCGTGATAAAGAATATTGGTATTTAAAGCTAGCTTAACTGCATTTGGGCAATATTCTGTATCAGTTACATATGCAAAACTATCACCGGGTCTTGGGTGCCCTACAATATCATTACACTTAATGAGAGTTCCATCCTCTAGCGTTATATCTTCACCCGCTTTTAAAGCCTTAAAGTGGGCGTCATCTGTAACACCCATTTCTTTAGCCAAATCAGAATTAACTTTTCCTGGCTTATCCTTTTCTTGGAAACGATATCCTAAGCAAAACCTTCTATGTTTTAAAGCACGAGCTACTACAAAATAATCTTCTTCATCAATAACAACTGCTTCATCAATAGTATCTTCAACTTCAATGAAGATAATTTCAAAACCAATCTCGATACTAGAGAAGTTCAAGTTCCACTCTACATATTCCTGCAACCCTTTAGGTCCAATCAGACGAATAGCTTTATCTCTTCGTTGTAATTGAAGTGTAGAAAGTAACCCGATTAATCCCGAATAATGATCTACATCAAAGTGCGATATAAAAATGCATTCTATTTTAGAGCGTTTAATACCTGCTTGTAACATGCGCATTTGGGCATTTTCGCCACAATCAAATAAGAAAACACTTCCTTCTCGCCATAATGCTACAGCGGGCAAATGTCTTAAAGCTGTTGGCGTTGCCGATGCAACACCTAATGGAACTACAATCATTTCTTCTCCCGTTTATTATTAATGGAGGGGCTGTACGTTCAAGCCTTGACCCCTTATTATTATATTATATTTCTGCTAATTCTTGTTCTAACATTTGTTTGTTATACATACTTGTATAATGTCCTTGCCTTTCTAAAAGCTCTTCATGGGTACCACTTTCAACAATACTCCCATCCTGAATGTAATAAATAATATCGGCATCTTTTATTGTTGATATCCGATGACTTATCATTATTGTTGTCTTTCCGCTCAGTTCATTTCTTAAATGTTTAAGTATCGCCTCTTCGGTCTTTGTGTCTACTGCGCTTAAAGAATCATCAAAGATAAGAATTTCTGGGTTTTTTATAAGAGCTCGTGCAATTGCCGTTCGCTGTTTTTGTCCTCCAGAAAGTGTTATACCTCTTTCACCTAATATAGTCTCAAATTTTTTATCGAAATCCAAAATATTCTCTTTCACTTGAGCTTGCTCAGCTGCTATTTCAATAGCTCGTAAATCGGCTCCATCAACCCCAAACGCAATATTCTCACCTATTGTTTCAGAAAATAAGAAAGTTTCTTGAGGAACAAAGCCTATGGAGGAGCGCAACTGTTCCAAATTATAGCTTTCAATGTTGTTGCCATCAATCAGAATAGAGCCCGTAGTTGGTTTAAAGAGACGTGGAATTAATTGAATTAAACTCGTTTTTCCGGCTCCAGTTCGTCCAACAAAAGCTACATTTTGGCCTGCTGGAATTTTAAAGCTTATTTTTTCTAAAGCGTCGGTTAATGCACCTGGATATCTAAAACTTACATCTACAAACTCAATCTCTCCTTTAATATCTGATTGCTCTTGTGCACCATCTGAGTTTATATCTAAGGATTGATCAAGAACTTCACTAATGCGATTCCAAGAAGCCAAAGATCGTTGAAAGCGGTTGGTAGTATATCCTAATGCAGCAACAGGCCAGATTAGATAGGCAACATATATAAGAAACTCTGCAATATTTCCTACTGTTATTGAATCTTCAATTACCATATTCCCACCCTTCCAGATTACTATAATCAATGAAAAGCCGATTAAAAAGTTTAAAGATGGATGAAATAATGATTCGATCAAGTCAAGCCTAAGCTTCTTTTTTCTATAGTCTTCACTTAGCGCTTCAAATTTAGTTTGTTCATTTTCAAGACGATTGTAAGCTTTTATTAGCCGGATGCTTGAAAATGTTTCTTTGGCCTTACCTGCCAACACTGAGTATTGCTCTTGAATAATAATGGAATGCTTATGAATGTAGCTAGTAATCCAATATGCAAAAATTGAAATTAATGGGAGTGGCACGAGAGCCCAAAACATTAACTCACTATTAACTAAATACATCATAGTAATTACAAAACCTGCTCTTGTAATTGTATTTATACTATACATTATTACAGGCCCGAAATACTCACGTACTTTATTAACATCTTCGGTTGCACGTACATAGACCTCACCAGAAGAAAGTTCAGAATAAAAACGTTGAGGTAGCGACATCAGCTTCTTTAGAATAGTATTCCTCATGTCGAACTCTACTTTGCGTGAAGACACGATAAGCGTTTGCCTAGTTGCAAAAAGTAACACACCATAGCAGATTACTGAACCAGTAAGATAGGTCGCATTTATAGCTAAAATCTTTCCAGCTTCAGAGGTAAATAGTGTTTTAAACAAAGTATCAGCTACTTGGTAGTTACCTTCGTTCAGTGATTCTACTTCATCAAGTGTTCGACGAATTATAATAGGAATCCAAACTAAGAAAAAGTTAGCTCCCGTAAGGAATATAGCTCCTAGAATGGTAGAAGCCTTATATTTCTTTAAGTATGCATTTAGTTGTTTAAGTGGACTCAAAATAAAATTCTGTTTATTGGAATAACCGAATTAACCCAAATAACATTCTCTCCAATGGTATTACTTTTCTAATGAACAATCTATGGTTATAAGATACATTTAACCTAAATATCGAAAACAGTAACTCTTGGTTTAACTGCATCTTTAGCTAACAAAGCTGGCCAATATGCGACCACATCACTAGCTTTTGGTCTCCCACCTGCAAAACCCGTCACACCTCCTGGTCCGGTCAAAATTAGAGGAGCCACTTCCATTCCAAACCTAGAAAGATCTTCTTTTGATTGCCCGCTAACAGAAATTCTCATCTGAATTTCATCAGCATCCAATGCATCTGTTTCTAGATTAATAGGATTTTCTGCTACTCCATTAAACCCAACATATTCTTTTCTAAACTCTGTGAATGTTAAGTTTAAAGCTTCTGCCCTTTTCTCAAGGATTTCAGCTCCTTTAACAGCTTTTTTCAAAGCGTCTGGCCAAGAATACACTAAAGTAGCCGCTAATTTAAATCCATCGTTATAACTCGCAGAAACTTTATAAAAATCTGTGTCCTTTGCACCTGTAATTCCATAAACTTTAACCTTATTTGGTCCTACATCTTCCACGTGGATTGATGTAAAATCTGCCACAACATCTGGAGTGATGTAATCTTTAGGATCTCCAATTTCATAAAGCAATTGTTCTTTTACTGTTTGTGCACTAACCAAACCACCTGTTCCTTCGTGCTTGGTAACGAAGAACTCGCCATTCGGGAAAGCTTCTACAATAGGAAAACCAATATCTGTAAAATCTTCAATTTTTTCCCAGTCCGTAAAATTTCCACCTGAAGCTTGAGCTCCACATTCAAGAATGTGGCCAGCAATTGTGCCTACCGACATTTTATCAAAGTCATCATAGTCCCAACCAAACTCGTGAATCATTGGAGCGAGTGTTAATCCTGTATCAGTAACTCTACCTGTAATAATCACATCTGCACCCAGCTTTAAAGCCTCTACAATTGGGCGGCATCCAAAATAGATATTAGCACTTAGCAATTGGTCTTTAACTGTAGCTATAGGCTCCCCAGTTTCCATATTTTTGAGCGTATGTCCATCCGCAATAAGTTCGTCAATATTTGGGAGAATATCGTCACCATCTACGACCGCAACTTTAAGATTTTTATATCCTTTGGCTCTCGCAACTCTTAGAATCTCATCCTTGCAAGCTAATGGATTAACACCACCAGCATTACTAATCACCTTAATACCTTTTTCGCTGATTTCAGGAAGAATTTGTTCTATAACACCAACAAAGTCTCTCGCATAACCCCAATCAGGGTTTCTCATTCTTTGTTTTTGCATTATTGACATCGTTACCTCTGCAAGGTAATCCATAACTAGGTAATCGATTGGGCCTTTTTTTGCTTGATTAACTGGGGCTATGGGTAAATCACCCCAAAAACCTTGTCCTGATGCAATACGAATAGAATCTTTCACAAATACCTTTTTCTTGAATCTGAAGTTATGATATGAATATCGCAAAAATTAAAGTGCGAGTGAAATTTAAAGCTATCTTTTTGCTTTAAAGATTATAAAAGATGTATTTGGTGTCTGAAATTTTTATCCCCCACCTATTTTTATTCATAATTAAAAAAGCCCTACCATTTCAGGGCAGAGCTTTTCATTTAACTTGAATATTAATTTTATAGCAATTTATGATCTAGCAGTAATTTTCTAATTTGGCTTAACCCCACAGCCCCTAAACTATGCTTATGTACCCCTTCATAAGCTTCTATAGGATAGTTTTTAGAAAAATATTAATAGCTTTAGAATCATAAATGCCCTTTTATTTAACAAAACCTCGTTCATTAAACACTACCTATTTATGCGGTATTTGGTCCCTTATTTGGAATACTTGATAACTCAACCCCTCATTATCAAAAGGATTAATTCGCAATAATTAATTAATTCTTGTAGCTCCCTACATAAGTACAATTTCTTGAATTGGCTATAATGGAATTGGGTTTTCTGTCATAAAAAAAGCCCCGTATGAATACCATACGAGGCTTTTAAGAAAAGAATGATACTGTTTATTTAACTAAAAGCATCTTATTTGTTTTCACAAAATTTCCAGACTGTATTTTATAGAAATAAATTCCGGAAGATAATTTAGAAGCATCGAAGGCAATTGTGTGCCAGCCCGCTGCTTTATTATCGTTAACTAATTCTGCTACTTTCTGCCCTAACATATTATAAACAGTTAGATTCACTAAACCTGAGTTTGGTAAACCAAAACGGATATTGGTAGTTGGGTTGAAAGGATTTGGATAGTTTTGAGCCAATTCAAGAGTTGATGGTATTTCACCAATAGACTCATTAGAAACCACTTTTAACACCTCTACAGCCTGCTGACTTTCAGCGGTTAGCCCACCATTATCAGTTACAGTTAATGATACAGAATAAGTACCAATTTCAGAGAAGTGATGTTCTGGGTTTCTTTCTGTGCTGGTATTACCATCGCCAAAGTCCCAAGCCCATTGAACAACTGCGCCATCACTAATATCTTTAATATCAGAAGAAGCGTCCGTAAAGGAAACACTTCCATCTACATTATTGAAAGTGAACCCAGCAACAGGTGCATCATTAACGGGAGCAACAACAATCGATACTACCATAGAATCTAGTGGCTCATTTTCATGACCAACATAAAGTGTAGCTGAAGTCTGCCCAAAGTAATCTTCTGTAGCTGATAGTGTTAGCTTGTAATTTTCTGGGTCTGCCTCGACAATTAGAGCTTCGTTGTGAGGACGAGCCCACACATGAAGTTCAGTATCTAAACCACCAACACCAGCAGCCATACCAGCAGTATTTAATGCAAGTTCGTTGTCTTCAAGGAATACATATTGCTGATCACTTCCTTTAACAAACTCTGGGCTTGCAAATACAGAAATAAATACTGTAGCTGTATCACTACTTTGCCCATCGGTAATTGAATACTGTAAAATGTCGGTACCATCGTAGTTTAATGGAGCAACATAAACAAAGCCTACTTCATCACTGATATACTTTAAGCTACCGTATATTGGGTCGCTAACATATTCAAGATATACTTGTCCGTATTCGTCGCTATCATTACTCAACATGTATGCTAGAATAGAATTCAGAGTAATAACATCTCCTGATAGCACACCAATTGCATCGTCAACCGCTACAGGAGGCTGGTTAGCAATACTAAAGTACGTACTTTGCATTCCTGTATTAAGATATACAGAATTTTCGCTGTAATAGTCGATATAAGAAGTAACACTATAATCACCTGGCAATAGTAGGTTAGTGTTCACATTAACAGTAAATGTTTCTGTTGCGGCAGAATCAATTACTCCCATTTCAGGGCTTATGTAAGCGAGTTTCTCATCTGTTGTAATTACAACATTGTCAATTAAGGCAAAAGCAGACTCTTCGTACTCATCTGTTTCAACAACGAATGCAAGGTATACTTGTGACTCGCCACTAAACTGAGACAATTGAAGTCTTGTTTTATATAAGTAACCATCATTGTTAAACACATCTTCCGAAGTCCCTAACATATATAATTCAGTTCCACCTTCACCTAAAACGCCTAACCAAACAGTGGCTATATCGTAGCCAGGTTCTAATAAGAATCCGTAATCAAATTCTAATACTGGATATTCACTATTTGGAATAGTGCTTAAATCGAAAAGCGGGGTTAATGCAGCAGTTTTAGTGTTGTTGTAGATTACAAAGTTTTCAGGATCTCCAACAAATAATGCATTAAGAGGGCTCTCCTCAGTACCAAGGTTCTGAGCATCCCAATTATGGCCTAAACCATAACTACCATCATTTATTACCCAACCTTCAGGCACTTCTTCACTTTCAAAATCCTCTGCAAAAATCGCTTCTGATTCTGCGTTAGATATAGAGAATTGTGACCGAACTAGCGGAGATTTACTTCCAACTTTAGACTTAACACCTAAAGATGATTCTGCATCTAACACTAATTGTTTGTGGGTATTCAGATCGAAATCTGATTTAGCCTTTTCAGTTTCAATATTTGCAAGAGATTCTCTAGCTGAAGAAATAGATTGTGATAAGGTTGCACCAAATTTACTTTGAGAAGTTAATTGAACACTTGCAAAATAATCCAAATCAAATACACCTGTATTAGTTGCATCAAAATCGATGGCAAATGGTACATCTGCATCAACTTCACCTAGGTCTACTACCGGGTTTGAAATAGTAAGGTTTGTATTTCGGCTTTGGAAGTAAGTTGTATGTTGCGGTGCACCATAATAGAATGCATTTGCTGCATCACTTTCTACCGTTGTAACAAGAAAGAAGTCGCCTGGTGGGATTAGGTGAGTTTTAACTGTTAAATCAACCGTTGCACTTCCACCAACAGGTATAGTTCCTTCAAAATTAGAAGCGAACCAAGGACTTTCCCTTACCACTACTTTAACATTGTCAAATAACGCACCGAAACCACCAACTGTTTCTGCATCTGTATTAGCAATGAACCATAACTCAACATCATCGATTCCTGCAAGAGCTGAAATATCAACAACGGCTGTATATCTGTTTCCATCAGCAACGAGGTTTCTAAATTCAGTCCCCTCTAATGTCATGATGCGTTCACCATGTGAAATTACATTTACAAAGAAATTATCAAATGGAACATCTAAACCAGCTGCATAATCAAAGGTTAAGTATGTTGGATACCTACCTTCGTCTAAAGCCGAGAAATCGAATGCAGGAGGCGAAGCAATTGCAATCATGTTATTCGTATAACCATTTGCAAAATCACCAGCGAGAAATACATTGTCAGTACCTTCTTCAGTTTCATCTAGATCAAATAGTTCCCAAGTTGCCAATTCACCCTCTTCCGAGCCTTCAGCATAAAGTTCCCATTGCTCGTTGGTAACTGAAGCGTCATTCAAGTCATCATAGAAAACTACTTCGTCGCCAATAGCCTTGAGAGCTGCCGTTGGAGTGTAAGTGATTTTTGATTTTGGATTATTTCCTCTTTCAAGAAATATTTGTGTGGCAACACGATTCAATAAATCTTCAGTCGAAACTTCACTCTTTTCATATGGCAATGAAGGAGACGGAGTGAAAGTGTTAATTTCATCTATAAATGCCGTTGCTTCTAAATCAGTAAAATATAAAGTTTGACCGATACCGTAATTAAGTTCTTTATTACCTGTATTTAGAATATCAAAAGATGCCGTTACAGTAGTTCCTTGAGGAATCGCACCTAAATCAGTTACTGTTGGAGTAATCTCAATTGAACTGAAAGCTTGCTGACGACCATTAAGGTCGATGTCTACTAAACCATTGCTTGTAGCAATACTCAAAGAAGCGAGAAACTCACCATCCTCTCCTAAATCATCAAACGTAACAGCAACACCATAAGCGCCACCTGCAGGAATTACTACTGATTCGAATTCTGCATCGAATTTTGCTGCGTCTTCACCAGTGATATTTAAGCCTGTAACAGTTACTTCACCATCCGTATTATTGACAAAGCCAACAGATTTCTGTGCTGGGCCGTCAAAAAATGTACGTTGTAAAAAGGCGATGTTATTACTAGGAATTAAACCTTCTTGAGTAGGATTAATCATTTCGCCAGCATTAAGCCTTCCGCCTTCACCAAAAGTTCCAATAAATGAAGTATTGATATCCGTTCCTGCTGTAACTCTTGTAGCTAATGCTAAACCACTTTCTTCTGGATGGGCAGCCTTGGCAAGAGCAATTGCGCCTGTTACTTGTGGGGAAGCCATTGAGGTTCCTGAAAGATAATAATACTGATTATCAGGAAATGTTGAAGCAATTAATGAACCAGGAGCTCCGACATCTACTGTTCTAACGCCATAATCTGAAGAAGCAGAAAGTTCATCAGCCCAATCAGTATTCGCTACTGTAATAATGTTTGGAGACTGAATATTATTTGGATAAGAATAATAAGGTAAATCATCTCTATTTGATCCGTCATTACCTGCAGAAACAACCCAAAGAGCATCGTAAGAAGCATGATGCATGGCGTAATCGGTCATTACAGAAACAAATTGTTTTTCACTCTCGCCTAGCAATGATCCTCCACCGCCCCAAGATTGGTTAATTGCAGTTATTTCAACACCATTTTCTAAAAGGCTACTTATGTAAGCATATCCTCTCATGATCGAAATAGCATCTGTACTTCCGAATTCATCAAAAATCATGACTGAGATTATCGAAACATCTTGAGCTACACCTGTAACACCAATTCCGTTATTTCCCTCAGCTCCAATAATTCCAGCTACGTGTGTACCATGGAAACTACCTGGGTTTAAGAATGAATTGTCGTTATAAACAGCGCTCCAACCCCAGAAATCATCTACATAACCATTGTTATCATCATCCACACCATTCCATTCGTCTTGTGTGATTACACCGTCACCATTAAGATCTTCACCACTATTAACCCAAGCATTATTTGCAAGGTCTGGGTGGTTAAAGTCAACGCCATCATCATATACAACAACAACAACATCATCACTACCTGTGTTAACTTCCCAGGCATCAACAGCAGATATATCAGCACCAAAAATAGCTCCATCGGTGAACGTTCCGTCATTTTCTAATGCATACTGAAAAGAGTAGAATGGATCATTTACTGGTGGAATTTTATATTGTGCGATTACAAAATCATCGAATATAGCTCCAAAACCAATAGGTGCTTCTTGATTAGAACGAAATGAAACTTCAACCCAAATTTCATCATAGCCCACATATTCGGAGATGTTAACATGGGTTCTATATAACAGTCCATCCATTTTTGTGATGTCTAAGGTATCAACATGAAAACTCTGATCTGCACTATTGCTTGCATAAATATTGAAAATCAATGAGGCATTTAAAGTGTCTATCACGGATGAATGGTCGAGGAATAGACCATAGTTATACTCTGAGGATAATCCAGATAAATCTAACTTTGGAGAACTTATTTTTGTCCAACTATTTCTTTGATACACTGAATCAAAATCGCCCGCTAAAAATACATAGTTACCTTCCTCGGAATTTTCTACACGTCTCCAGTTTGTACTGTCAGCGAAGTTCGATACACTCCAAGCTGAGGCTGATAATGAGTCATCAAAAGTTTCATGATAAATTACAGCATCTCTTTCAACAGCGTTTACAAGTTCATACGGAACAGCATCTAATGCTAACCCAGTTTGGCCTTTAAATTTATTTGCGGAATTGCTAATAGCTAAACCAGAATAGTCAACTGACTTATCATCTCGGTCAGTTGTTAGCACTTTTTGTTTAGCGGAAATATTATTAACCAACTTCTCCCTTTGTACATCTGGACGAGAAAAGACGAAATTAGGAAAGGCTTTAACGCCAGGAATTTTATTTAGGCGACTCATTAGAGGTGCAATATCGCCTGTAGTCTCCCATTCTTCTGTGTTTAAATTATCAACAGATGATTTAACACTAACGTCAAAATCATTCTTTAATGAAGCAGCTAACTGCTGAGGTGTTGTATTAATACCTTTTGCTTTGATAGTTGTGTTATCAAACACAACTACAATACTATTTGGCCTTACATCACGATTTTGATATTGCACAACATTCTGTGCAATCGTGTTTATGGTAAAGCCAAAGAATAGAGCGAGAAAAAGATATAGCTTTTGTATACTTTTATTCAAGATTGTACCCTTATTTGTTATTATTATATTACTTATGAATCATCCCTTAATTATATATCCCTAAGAAATGATTGCTAAAAGATTAATCTAATTTCAAAGCCAAGAAATACCAAAGCTTTGGTATTTCTTAAAAATACATCTATATGGTTATTTTCATATAAGTTCGAAAGCACTAGCTATTTTCCAAAGCTCTACATTATTCTTTATACCTAATTTTTTATTGAGGTGCTTTCGATGTTCTTCAACAGTTCTTCTACTTATAAACAAGATATCAGCTATTTGAGGATTATTTTTCCCTTTAGCCAAATACTTCAAAACTTGAACTTCCCTTTTAGTTAATGATTCAACTTGGTCTTTTCGAGAATTTATAAACGCTATTTGTTTTTGCAATCGCTTGGCTTTTTGCTCAATAAAGTCTTCAAAAGTAGTATTTATTACCTCTTCAATTATATTTAAATCTTTCTCAAATAAAGAAATAGATGCTTGAATATTTATCGTAGCAATTTCAATATTTGATACCCTCTTAAATTCTGTTTGAATTTTTATTTTATTTGCTGTTGGTACAACTTTAGTCTGTTCCCCCTCTTCTTTACTACTCAAAATCCTCCCTTACTTATACCTCTTAATGTTAACCTCTCTTTTTGATGGTTACACAGTTACTTTCTTTTGTAATTAAAATAGCTTCGTTTATTTTCAGTTTTAAATGAAAATACTATATCTACTTTAAATCGCCAATTTTCTTCTCAGAAAGTTCATTGTTTAACCTCTCGGATAATTGATAAAATTTAGTCCTTTTGCAACAGCCTCAGATCGGTTTTTAGCTTCTAATTTTTTGTAAATATGCCTAATGTGGTATCTAACTCCATCTACAGAAAGAAACATCTGTTTTGAAATAGTTTTATATGAAAGGCCTTCGGCTAATCCTGTTAGCACCTTTTTTTCCGTTTCTGATAGTTCAATTTCATGTGAATATTGTTTTTGGAATGAGTTTATGACCTTTCGAGCAATATTTGGAGTCATAGGAGAACCCCCATTATGTGCTACTTTTACAGCCTCTATCAATTCCGCAGGCGATACTTTTTTAAGGAGATATCCATCGGCACCATTTCTAAGTGCATTGAATATCCGTTCATTATCATCATGGATTGTTACCATTAATACGGCTAAATGAGAATACTTCTCTTTAAATAATTTAACCCCTTCAATCCCATTTATACCAGGTAGTTGTATATCCAATAACAATACATCAGATCTAGAAAGTTCATCAGATATCAACGCATCTTCACAGTTACCAAAAACATCCAGCACACAAAGTTCAGGGTCGAAATCAAGAACTGTTTGCCACCCTTCCCTCATATATTCATTGTCTTCTATGATGCAAATTTTAATCATTACTGTAGATAATAAATATTTTGGACTTTAAACTTATTAAATATAAAAACCCCTAACCGTATCAATGACTAGGGGCTGGTTATTATAAAAGGAAGAAGGACAATCTTCCTTAAAAGCTACTATTGATACTAAATAATTAAACTCTCAGATAAACCACCTTAACATGTGGTTATGGGTTTATAATGTTCTTAGTTATTCCAACCGAAACGGCTTCAGACCTAGAGTTCACTTCCAGCTTTTGGTAAATATTTCTAATATGATGCCTTACCCCATCAATTGAGAGATAGATTTGTTTACCAATTTCTTGATACGATTGCCCTTTAGCTAAAGCATTTAAGATTTCAAGTTCTCTTTCATTGAGTTCTGAAACTCCATCAGCAAGTTTTTTGAGTTGTAAAGAGTCGATAATACGCCTAGCTATAGATGGCGTTATCGGAGAGCCTCCAGTATGAGCTTCTTTAATGGCTAAAACTAACTCATCGGGGGTTACTTTTTTCATCAAATATCCTACTGCGCCGGCTTTTACCGCTTCAAAAATATTATCGTCGTCATCAAAAACAGTGGCTACAATTACTTCTATATTGGGATATTTCTTTTTAATGATTTTAATGCCATCTATTCCACTCATTCCTGGTAACCCGATATCCATTAGAGCTACATCACATTTTAGTAGTGAGTCTGAGTTAAACGCTTCTTCACAACTCCCGAAAACATCCTCCACTACCATTTCAGAATCGAAGTCGATGAAGGTCTTCCATCCTTCCCTTAAATACTTATTATCTTCTATGATTATGACATTTATCAAGCTAACTCCCATTAGTGATTGCTATACTAAAAGCTACTAGTTTAACACTCAAACTGAACTACCCGTATATGCGGAATTTAGAGATCTGCTATTATCACCCAACGAGTTCCTAAATCTTTCTCTGAATTGAGCTCTATTTCGGCGTTAATCTGTGTTGCTCTTTTTTGGATATTTGCAAGCCCATTACCTTTGGGTGAACTCTTCATATCAAAACCTTTGCCAACATCTTGAACAACAAGCGTTAACTTCCCAGATTGAACACTTAAAATAATATCCATTCTTGAGGGCTCTGCATGTCTAACTGAGTTTGTAAGTATTTCTTTAAATATGAGCCAAATATGCTGACGGAACTCCATATCCATTTTACCTTTCGTATCTCCCTGAATCTTGAGTTCATACTTAATATTCTTGCTTTCTAGTAAATCCGAAGCGTGCCTTCTACATTTCACTAAGAAGTCTTGCCAGTCATCATACTCTGGATTTATAGACCATACGATATCGGTAATCTTTTCTTTGGCTTCAAACGCACTTTCTAGAATTAACCGAACAAACCGTCCTGATTTCGATTGTTCAGGGTACCTTTCAATAGCTTCAGCAAAATAATAGATACTGCTTAGTGTAGCGCTTACCTCATCGTGTAAATCCCCCGCTATTCTGTTTCTAACTCGTTCCACTCTAAGTATTTGGTTTACCCTTACTCTGTGAATAGAATATAAAATGGCTGAGATAATCGAAAGGTACATTAAATATGCCCACCAAGATCTATACCAAGGTGGAAGAATTTGGAATTGAAATTCCGCTTCTCGTCCTACTTTCTTAAAAATATTACGTCCACGAACTTTAAAGGAATAATCACCTTCAGGAATATTGGTATAATCTTTTTGGCTCTCAGATGTCCAATTGCTCCACTCTTCATCAAAGCCTTCTAGTTTGTATTGATAAGTATTAAAAGCTGGTTTTAAGAAGTTCGCCGCTGCGAAACTGAACCGCATTTGGTTATTGCTATATTCTAAAATAGACTCCTCTTCTGGGCCACCATAACCGCTGTATATTAATGAATCTGAATCTATCACAACAGATGTAATGTTTGTTTGAAATGAAAATATTTCTTGCTTGAACTGCTTAGGAATTTGAATGATTTTATTCTCTAACCCAAACCATGTTGAAGTTGGATAACAACTCATACTAAAAAAGCCTTCGTCAGCTCCAATGCTATTAAACTCATCCACTTCTTTGTCCCAGGAGTCTCCATTCCTTGCAAACCTTACTAGCTCGGTGCCAGAACGTATCCAGAGTTCATCATCACAATCTTGAAATAAAGTGATGTTTTCTAACTGGCTATACAAACTTTCGGAAGAGACAATCTTATTTTTATCAACTTTGAATATACCTTCCATCGTACCCAGCTTTACAGAGCTTCCGATTTTACCAATGTACAATTTTTCTGTAGTTACCAACTCCGTTTCGATATTGTAGATAACTCCACTACTCAAGCTCACTCTTAACAGTTCACCATTAATGGTAAGAATATAAAGTTGTTCTCCGTCTAGTACCCAGCTTTTGGGATACGGGATATCTGCATAGGTTTTAGTGAGTCTTATCTGCTCATCATGAAATTCAAACAAATTCAAACTTCCACTTCCCCACCCAATAAAACGAGTTTTCCCATTGGCAATAATTTTCGAAAAAACCTGATCTGATAATTTATTGGCAATACCACTTTCTATCATAAACAACCCTGATTGGCTTGAGGAAACAACCTTTTCTTGAAGTTGGATGGCTACAAAAGAATGCTCTGGACCTCCATCTACTTTTCGGTAAAGTGGATTTCCTCTCCCATCCCAATAATAAAAGCCATTATTTGTGGTAACCGTGATTTCTTCGCTTTGCTGAAATACTCCATTAACTAAGCCATCAATACCATAATTGATATCGTACTGTGTGAAACTGCTGTTTACATCAATAACAGAAACTCCGTCATCTAACATAGCCCACAGCAAACCTTGGTTATCTTGGAAAAGCTCGTAAACGTGATCGTCGTTAAGTCCTGTTTTTTGGGTAAGAATTTGTTGTAATTGACCATTGCTATCCAAAAACATGATGCCTCCAGAAAGAGTAGCGATAACTATGCTTTTATTATTAAGCTGAAGCATTCTATACCCTTTATGTTCACGTAAATAATCTAATGAACTGGGAGAAAAGGACGTAAATAATTCACCATAATACCGTTGTAAACCATGTTCTCTAAAATAGATTAGTAGGCCTTGCTCAGTTGGTAGCATTCCAAAAATTTTATCCGTGAGAAAATAGCTAGAACTATCAACAATAGTTTCTTTTAGGTTAGTGATTTCTACCAATCCTTTACCTTCCACCTGTACATAAATCTTATCCTTTATTAGATAAGAGTTGTAGATTTCTACACCAGGATTGTAAACGAATACTGTATCCTCTTTCTCATTGTACATCATTAATTGTGTACGAGCACGGAAATAAACTTGGTTTGATAAATAATGAGTTTGCCTAACAAACTGAAAATTGTGTTTTGTGGAATCCAATCGTGGTAAAAGACTTTCAAATTCCATCTGATAAAATTCGTCAGCACTTAAATATCCAATATCACCTTCACCACCAGTATAGATTCTTCCAGCATCAGACTTTGCTAAAGAATAAGTAGTTTGACCTTTAGGAACGTGAATATAATGCCACTGATCGCCATCAAATAGGTTAATGGCATTTGAATTCCCAAACACCATTTTCCCATCATCGGCTTGGATAGCAGCCCAACTCTGGCGCGAATTCTTGAAATCTTCTACCGTGTAATTATGAACCACATACGCATTAAAAGGCTGAGCAAAAACCCAGCCTTTTAAGACAATACTAATAAGTATGGTTATACTTACACGCTTTAAAAACACAACATTGATTTGAATGTTACTATAGCCCCTCAGGATGCTTTATTTGAGGATCAATATCCGTTATGACATGTTCATCTTTATAATGTATGATCAATTCAAACTTATCTCCTTTTTTGATGAATTCTAAATGATGAGGGATCCGATACAAATTACTATCGAAATTATACTTAAAACCAGCATCATTGGTATCGGGGAAATCATCTACTCTAGCACGTATTAAAACTTCTTTTTTAGGCATATAGTTTAGAAACTCTAGTTCGCCATAAACAATAGCACCAGTGTTGCTTGAAGCTTGGCTCTTTTCGCCCTCGTTTTTCGCCCTCTTTTGGTTATCTCGGTCATAATGAACAACTAATTCATACATATCAGTTTTTTTAGTGACCTGAATATATTTAGGATTCCTGTTTACTCTTCCTCCAAAAGCATACTTAAAGCCAATAAACTTTCCGTTATCTGGTAAGGTATCCATTCTAATAATTATTCGAAGTTTATCAGTAGCTGAATAATTTTCGAATTTTAGTTTACCAGAAACACCTGCTGCAGGACTTCTAGGAACTCGATATTCGTTATTAGGTCCAATTCCTCTTTCTCCTAAATCATTGACATCAGAAAACACATTAACATCAACATTAAGCCCATTATTAAAACTTAACCCATTGCTCATTTTATCTCCTTCTATTTGTAATTAGTGGTTTCCAAAACGATATATAATAAAATCGAATTTTAAAACGCATAAATGGGCGGTGAGATCTTAGAATCTAATCTTATATCCTAAGCCTTTTATCTTTTCTCGTGAATCTTATAAGCAAAACGTAAGGAAGATTATATAAATCTCTTTATAGTGTTATTAAAAGTGATTGCAAAAATCATCAAGGAATTTCTAAAAACTCTTCTATGTTATGGATTCATACTACAGAGCGAGAATCTACTCTGTATTAGTTTTGCAGCCTACATGCTGCGAAGGAACACCACTGTACTACCAATACCATGCTTGTACTTTGAAAATATTTCCCTTTTATCCATATTAGACTTACTGATTTATGAATTATGTGAATATAAAGAACGGATGTAACTGGTTTATAAAATGAAAATACTACTAACTGGCGCATCTGGATACATTGGAAAACGCCTTCTCCCTCTTTTGGTTAACAGTGGACATGATATTATTTGCTGCGTTAGAGACATGAACAGATTTTCTCCCCCAGCATCGCTCAAATCCAAAATCAGCATCATTCAAATAGATTTGCTGGACAAAGAATCCCTCAAAAAAATACCCCATGATATTGATGGGGCTTTTTACTTGGTACATTCTATGTCGGCACCTTCAGACTATGAAGACCTAGAACAGCAATCTGCTGAGAATTTCAGAATCGCTATCAATAAAACCAACGTTAAGCATGTTGTTTATTTAAGTGGGATAGTGAATGAATCAGAGTTGTCTAAGCACCTTGCATCAAGGAAAAATGTAGAAATAGAGCTTGGAAAAGGTAATTTTCCTTTAAGTACTCTAAGAGCTGGGATTATTGTAGGGTCAGGTAGCGCCTCTTTTGAAATCATGCGAGATTTAGTTGAGAAACTCCCCCTCATGGTTACCCCAAAATGGTTGAATACTAAATGCCAGCCAATTGGAATATCAGATGTCTTAACTCTTCTCTCCAAAACAATCCTAAATCCAGAAACCTACAACCAAAGTTTTGATATTGGTGGCCCTGATGTATTAACCTATAAAGAGATGCTTTTGGAATTTGGACGAATTCGGGGCTTAAAGCGATACATCTTTACAATCCCCGTAATGACGCCAAGGCTCTCCTCATACTGGCTCTATTTCGTTACTTCAACCTCATATCCCCTTGCCATTGCATTGGTCAACAGTATGAAAATTGAAGTGGTTTGCCGCAATGATGATATCAATAAGCTTCTTGATGTTCAGCCCTTGAGTTATCAAATTGCGCTGAAGAGAGCTTTTAGTAAAATTGAACGAAATGAAGTGATTTCTAGCTGGAAAGATGCTTTCATTAGTAGTGATTCCAATTTCAATATTTCAGAGTTTATTGAAGTCCCTACTTTTGGTTGCTTCAGAGACAAAAAAGAAAGACCAATAGAAAATAGAGACGATTGTATTCGCAAAATATGGAGTATTGGAGGCGAAAACGGATGGTACTATGGAAATTGGCTGTGGAAGATCCGAGGTTTCTTAGATAAACTAGCGGGTGGCGTAGGTTTAAGACGTGGTCGTACATCAGAGGATTCTCTTAACGTTGGCGATGCTTTAGATTTTTGGAGAGTCTTATATGCCAATAAGGAAGAAGGCCGTTTACTACTTTACGCTGAGATGAAATTACCCGGCAATGCATGGCTTGAATTTAGAATTCTTGATGACAAACTGATTCAAACAGCAACCTTTCGTCCTTTAGGTTTATTAGGCAGATTGTATTGGTATTCGGTTTTGCCTTTCCACGGATTCATTTTTAATGGAATGATTCGAAAGTTAACTAAGTAAAACTGATTATTATTAGCGCTAAATCTCGTAACTAATCATAGTCTTGACCGTAGCCGTTTAAAAAAACAAACCCCCAAATAAAGCATGCAGAACATCCTTTTTGATTACATTTCTAAATATATGCCTTTGACAGATGAGGAAAAGAAAGTAATCACCGATTTAGACTTATTCAGACCTGTTAAGAAAGGAACCATACTACTGAAAGAAGGCCAATTATCTCAAGAAGGTTATTTTGTTCTAAAAGGTTGTATTCGGAAATACTACATTATTGATGGGGAAGAAAAAACAACAAATTTCTATACCGAATTACAAGGTGTTGTACCTGATTGTGTATCGACCAACAAACCTTCCTCTTTCTATCTAACCTGTGTGGAAGATTGTATAATTTCTGTTTCTACGCCTGATTTAGAGGAGGATGTTTTTGCAAATTTTCCTCGGTTTGAAACTATGTGTCGTGTCGTTTCCGAAGAGTTATTAGTAAAGAGCTATGCATCAATGGACGATTTCAAGAATTCTTCTCCTGCCAAACGATATGAAAATTTATTGGCAACAAGACCCGATTTAATACAAAGAGTGCCACAACATCAATTAGCAAGCTTTTTAGGAATCACCCCACAATCTCTAAGCCGATTGAAAGCAAGACTCGCTAAAAAGAAATACTAAATCCTTTCATTTATTACCTTAAGTGAACGGATTTTATCGTCACATTTATGGAACTTTGCAGTATCCTTTAACTCGTAATTTATGATATGCAAAATTGGTTTTTGGCAATTGCTTTTGCCTTAATAATCGGAAACTCTACCCAGATAAAAGCTCAAAATTCTAAACAGGACACTACTTCTAGTAAGTTCTTTATAGGAGGCACAGCTTTTATGCTTTACAATTTGATTCCAGATGATAATTCTCCAAACTTTTACCAATTAAACTTCGGCTATAGAGTTAGCCCAAAAGATGTTTTATCTCTTGAGCTAAAAACATGGACATATAGGTGGCCACTTGGTATCCCTTTTGGAAGTTCATTTGAAGCACCCGAAGAAAAGTTTCCAGGTAAGATACAAGACTTCGGTTTTGCCTTAGCTTACCAACGTTTTTGGTGGAAGGGTTTATACACTGGCGTGCACATAATGAGTGCGTGGCAAACTTTTAGTGACGAAGACGATAACAAGATTGACAACGGGTTTCAAATTTTCAATACCTACCGTGTTGGTTATCATGTTGAATTTTTTAACAATCGCTTTTTTATAGAACCGTCTATTGCAATTACTCATCGCCCTTACCATACCGAAATGCCCGAATCTTTTAAACAGCTAGATGACAAATGGTCCAAACTCTTTTTTGGTGAGCCCGGTTTTCATTTTGGGTTTAATTTTTAGAAACCTAGTCTCATTAATGGCAGAACAAAATCAATAGAATAATTTTAATTAACCTATTAATTCACAATAATAAGCAGCTCTTTTGCATAGTTAATTTTGATAAATATAGTGAGATAGTTGTGGATTCTATCTTGCTTTACTATAGTCAACTCCATGAACTTAGAATTGATTTGACAAAAAAATGACCGAATGAAAATATTTAGACAAATTACTCTAATAATTCTATTCCTTTTAATGTGGACGGTCTTTGTTGGATTTGGATTCATTGACGGCTTCCTATTACGACCTATTACTTCTGAAAATACTCCAGAAGCTTTTATTGAGGCCTCAAAGGAAAAAATAGACAGTGAGTTTGTCGGGAATTTAGCAATGGTTTTAATTGAAGATGGACAAGTTTCAAAGGACTACTTTTACACTATTGACCAACCTGTAGATGAACACTCCTTATTTCCTGTTGCTTCCATTAGCAAATGGGTTACCTCTTTTGGCATCATGAAATTAGTGGAGCAAGGCAAATTGGACTTGGATACCCCCATTGATGATTATCTTACAAGATGGCATCTCCCTGAAAGTGAATTTGACAATAGAAAAGTAACCATCCGTAAGCTCCTCTCCCATTCATCCGGTTTGGTTGACGACCTTGGCTATAACGGTTTCACAAGTGATGAAACGGTTCAGACTATTGAGGAATCATTAACCAAAGCCGCTGACGCTCCTTACTCCGAAGGTGTTGCTCGAGTGGGCTACGAGCCTGGAAGCAAATACATGTACTCAGGTGCAGGCTATACCATATTACAATTACTGATTGAGGAGATTAGTGGTCTATCTTTCCAAGAATATATGTCACTTGAGGTATTTGAACCTTTAGGTATGGCGAATTCAACTTTTGAACCGTCGGAGAAGTCAAAGCAGCTACTAGTACCTGTTTATAAAAGTGACGGCACCACAAGGCCGTTTAATACCTTTACTGCACTTGGAGCTGCTGCATTACAAACTAGTACATTTGATTTATCTAAATTTTTAATGGCTAGTGTTTCTAACAATACAGCATTAACTCAATCCACTATTAATGTAATGAGCAAGCCAGAAACATTCATTAATGATGTTGGTGTTTACGGTTTGGGACCTCATCTATATAGCCAAAATGATACTCAGTCACATATTATTGGTCATGATGGAAGTGGAAATAATGCTATTAATTCAGCGGCTAGAATTGATCTCAAATCTAAAGATGGGATTATCGTTTTTGAGACGGGAAACTTTAATATCGCTTCCTCAATTGCCGACGAATGGATTTTCTGGAAAGCTGGAATTGCAGATTTCGTGGTAATGCAACGAAACAAATCCTACCTACTAACTTTGTTAATCGCTGGTTACGTCATCATCATTACGCTAGCGATATTAATAATCAAAAAAAAGAGCACACTGAAAGAAGCTTGAGTAAGTATCCCTACTCTGGCTGTATCTAAAGAAATCTTGAATAACTAAAGAATTAATGAAGCTATCCGTCTTATTCCTTTTCATCTCACTATTCTCAAGTCTGACTTACGCTCAGAGCAACGACAGTCGTCTAAAGGGACTTGAGCAAGATATAGAATCACTAATTAAAATTTATAATGCCGTTGGATTATCTGTTTCTATTGTGGAAGGAAATGAAATCTTATATTCTGAAGGTTTTGGTTATCGCGATCTAGAAAATAGATTACCTGTAAATAAAAATACGGTTTTTCCTATTGCTTCATCTTCTAAAGCTTTCACTGCTTCATTGTTAGGAATGTTAGAGTTTGAAAATAAGATCTCCCTAAAAGACAAACCTTCCTTGTACATTCCAAAACTGCAGTTTTATACGAATGAAATGGATAACCAAATAACCATTGAAGACTTGTTATCTCATAAAAGTGGATTGGGGAACCTCAATGGCACGCTTATACTTTTTCCTGAAAACGACCGCCTGAAAATCATGGAGAAATTAAAGTATATAAAACCGGAAGGTAAAGTTAAAGATAGTTGGATCTACAGTAATATGGGCTACACTATCGCCGGCACAATTGTAGAACAAGTTACTAATGAAACTTGGGATCAAAATATTCACAATAAAATATTGACCCCTTTGGAAATGTCTAGCTCTTATACTGACTTTGAAGATATGAAGAGCTCTAATAATTTCTCCTATGGATATGGTTTGTCGTCAGGTCAGATTAAAAAGGTTTTATATGAAAAGCTCTATGATTACAGTCCTGCAGGTGGCATAAAAAGTTCGTCTAATGATTTGGCAAATTGGATGATAGCTTGGCTAAACAATGGGGAATTCAAAGGGAAACAAGTATTGCCAATAGAATTTATCGGCAATGCTACAACAGCACACAATGTAAGACCCAACAAAAATGAGGAGAATGTTTTTCTCTTTAGTGATGGACTTGGTTGGAGAATGGAATCTAACCATGGAAATTATAAAGTGTATCATGGTGGAAACACCTCAGGTTTTAGCTCTTTGGTTCTAACGTACCCTTTCAAAGGATTAGGAATCACAGTTTTAACAAACCAACAAAATTCTATTCTACCATACATAGTTGCAGAAATTATTAAAGACAGAATGTTAGGACTCCCAAAGACAGATTTAGATAAGTATCCTGTTTTAGTTAGTGATATTCATAGTACAGACAATGATTCTAAAGCAATAAATACAGATAAAAAACCTACTCACGAACTAGCTGAATATTCTGGAAAATATCTTCACAAAGGCTATGGGACCTTCGAAGTAGCCTACGAGGAGAACGTTTTATTTGTAATCTTTCCGAGATACAAGTTTAGGCTTGAACACATGCAATACAATACGTTTAGAATGAAAACGATTGAGGATCATTCTCAAGAAATCAAACCGCAATTTTTTGAATTAAATTTCTTAATTGCTAATAATGGAAGTATAACGGCTACAAAAATAAATTTGCAGTCAGAACTGGTGGAATTTTTAAAACAACCAAATAAGTAACACATAGCCTACTTTTAGCTGATACTTTCTTTTATATGGTGGCTACAAAAATACAACCGTAAAAGAGATGAATGCTTTAGCAAGTACAGGAATTATGTGAAGGTACGCTCAGCTCTCGGCTCAATGACACACGACTGGTTACCTGTCCTTCCACCGCCTTATTAGTGAAATATCTACCATCTCACATTCTTTCCCAAGCATAGGATGACTTTGAGCGTTGTTACATTTAAGAGTTCTCAAGACTCAAACCTTAGCACTTCTTCCGTTTTGAAATACAATAGTTTTTACTCATCTTATTTCCTAATTGTAAAAACTAACCGCCTAACTTGGTTGTGTTGAAAAAAAAGTTCTTGTAACCTTGTTTTATATATCATAATCTTTAATGCTAAAAATGAAACAGCTATCCACAATATTCTCTCTTCTGCTTTTATCTTTTCAAGTAGTGCTAGCTCAAGATAATTCGGAGATTTCAATTGGAAGTAAGGTTGCTATTCATTCTACTATTCTTGGGGAAAACAGGACCTACTTGATTAGCCTACCAGATAGTTATAACGATCCTGCTAATGAGGATAAAAAGTATCCCATTATAATTTTACTGGATGGGTATACTCATTTCAAAACAGCTTCTGGTATAGTGCATTTTATGAGCTCCAATAGGATCCGAAATAATTTTATGCCCGAAACAATCATTATTGCGATTGAAAATGTTGATCGTGAACGAGACTTCACGGTTACCAAATTGAAAACTAAACGCCAAAATACTATGGGCGGTGGACGAAATTTTCTGGATTTTATTGAGAAAGAACTTATTCCTTACGTGGATGAAAATTATAGAACCGAGCCTTTCCGTACACTAATAGGACATTCGCTTGGAGGCCTTCTTACTTTAAATTCATATCTGGATAAAAATAGCCTGTTTGATTCTTATATAGCTATTGATCCTAGTATTTGGTGGGATGCAGAAGTAATGCAGAACAACATAGATTCCATTTCCACCTCTTCATTGAATAAACGGCTCTATATTGCTACGGCAAATCAAGGTGAAGCAAGTTATGAGAGGAATAAAAAAAAGCATGACGATCTTTATGCTTTAATAACACAGAAATCTAACGGACAGAAAACTTATGTCAAACTCGAGTATTTCGACAAAGAGAACCATCGCTCTGTCCCTTTAAAAGCTTTGTATGAAGGCTTAAAATACCTTAATAAAGAGAACTAACCTCTGATACATAAACTACATAAGATGCCTAAATTTTTCAAGGCCCAAATTGTCCTAAGCTCAACAGACTACAGCTACCTTTAGACTCATTGGTAAAAAAACAATGGAATTGACATTTCCACAAGGAGCAATAATTTTTACCAATCTGAAAGCTTATTATTCATATGCATCACTATCTGAAAGCTTCTCTCAATCAGTAATATCACTATCTTCTATTTTGAAAGACTAGAGGTTTTACCCATCTTTGAACTATAGTTTTTAAAGATAAATACTGAACCATTTTTGGACATTAAATAGAGAAAATATGAATCGATTTCTATTATTCTCTATTGTTGGTTACAAGGAAAACAACATAATAATAAAAGATATATCATGAGCGAATCAAAGAAAGGAAAATGCCCGGTAATGCACGGTGCGAATACAGAATCAAAAAGTAATGTGATGGACTGGTGGCCAGAAACGTTGAATTTTGACATCTTGCATCAACATGACACTAAAACAAATCCTTTAGGTGAAGATTTTGACTATGCCGAAGAATTCAAAAAATTGGATCTTGAAGCGCTTAAAAATGATCTAAAAGAGTTGATGACAACTAGCCAAGATTGGTGGCCTGCAGATTGGGGACATTACGGCGGTTTGATGATTCGAATGGCATGGCATTCTGCTGGAACTTACCGCTTAGCAGATGGCCGCGGTGGAAGTAATACTGGCAACCAGCGCTTTGCACCACTTAGTAGTTGGCCAGATAACGCGAATCTTGATAAGGCTCGTAGATTGTTATGGCCAATCAAGAAAAAGTATGGAAACAAACTTTCATGGGCCGATTTGATGATTTTAGCTGGCAATATGGCTTATGAGTCTATGGGATTCAAGACTTTTGGATTTGCTGGTGGACGTGCTGATATCTGGCATCCTGAAAAAGACGTTTATTGGGGAGCTGAAAAAGATTGGCTCGGAAAATCGCGTTACTCTGATAATGCAGAAAGTGAGTCTTTAGAAAATCCGCTAGCTGCTGTGCAAATGGGATTGATTTATGTAAACCCAGAAGGTGTAGATGGAAATCCTGATCCTTTAAGAACAGCAATGGATATTCGTACTACATTTAAGCGCATGGCTATGAATGATGAAGAGACCGTGGCATTAACAGCTGGTGGCCATACCGTTGGAAAAACTCATGGTAATGGAGATGCTTCTACTTTAGGCGCAGACCCAGAAGGCTCAGAGGTCGAAACTCAAGGTTTAGGATGGATGAATCCTAAAGGGAATGCTGAAAACACCGTAACAAGTGGTATTGAAGGTGCTTGGACAACCACACCAAATAAATGGAATCATACTTATTTCCATTTGTTATTAAATCACGAATGGGAGCTAAAAAAGAGCCCCGCTGGTGCTTGGCAATACGAGCCAATTGACATTAAAGAAGAAGACAAACCATTTGATGCACATATACCAGATGTGCGTAGAAATCCGATTATGACTGATGCGGATATGGCTTTGAAAATGGATCCTGAGTATAGAAAAATCTCTGAACGCTTTTACAAAGACCCTGCTTATTTTGAAGATGTTTTTGCACGAGCTTGGTTTAAATTAACACACCGCGACTTAGGCCCACAAAGCCGTTATTTAGGAGCTGATGTTCCAGATGAAACGTTGATTTGGCAAGATCCCATCCCTACTGTCGACTATATTCTAACGAATGATGAGATTGAAGATCTAAAAACAACGCTACTCGAAAGTGGTCTTACAAGAACAGAACTTATAAACACAGCTTGGGATAGCGCTAGAACCTATAGAGGTTCAGATTTCAGAGGCGGTGCCAATGGAGCTAGAATTCGTTTTGCACCTCAAAAAGACTGGGAAGGAAATGAGCCACAACGCTTAGAAAAAGTACTTAACAAACTCTCTGAGATACAGGCTGGTTTAGATAAAAAAGTTAGTATTGCAGATCTAATTGTTTTAGGTGGTAGTGCCGCAATCGAAAAAGCAGCTCAAGAAGGTGGCGTAAATATCAAAGTTCCTTTTACAGCTGGACGTGGTGACGCTCTTGAAGAAATGACCGATGCTGAGTCTTTTGATGCACTAGAACCGATTCATGATGGATTCAGAAACTGGGTCAAAAAAGACTATGCTACAAAACCTGAAAAACTTCTACTCGATAGAACTCAACTTATGGGTTTAACAGCACCAGAAATGACGGTACTAATTGGTGGTATGCGTGTTTTAGGTACTAACTGTGGTTCATCAAAACACGGAGTTTTTACAGATAGAGAAGGAGTACTAAGCAACGACTTCTTTGTAAATATCACCGATATGAAATACACATGGCAACCTATTTCCAAAAGCCTATATCACATTGTGGAAAGAAAAACAGGAACTCCAAAATGGTCAGCTACACGAGTTGATTTAGTTATTGGTTCTAATTCTATCTTACGTTCATACGCTGAAGTTTATGCCCAAGACGATAACAAAGAAAAATTCGTAAAAGACTTTGTTAAGGCATGGGTTAAAGTGATGAATGCTGATCGTTTTGACTTGAAATAAACGATTACGAATAGCAACCCTTAGATGATTGAAAAAGCGGTAATATTCTTACCGCTTTTTCTTTTTATTGACTTCGAACATAATAACGCGCTGCACAAAGAGTAAACTGGGCAAAGTATGACGGAATTTTGGGAATCAAGTTTTAGAGATAAGCAGAAAATGTGGGGATTGGAACCTGCTGATTCCGCTGTTGCAGCATTGGAGTTATTTAAAGAATACAAGTTGAATAAAATCCTAATTCCAGGCTTCGGTTACGGTAGAAATGCCAAGGTTTTTATCAATGCTAGATTCGACGTTACAGGTATAGAAATTTCTAAAACGGCCATCGGTTTAGCCAAAAAACACTTCGGGAATAGTTTAAAAGTACATCATGGTTCTGTTAGCTCCATGCCCTTCGACCAAGAGTTATATAATGGGATTTTCTGCTACGCTTTAATCCATTTATTAAGCGAGAAGGAACGGAAAAAACTTATTGCAGATTGCTACAATCAACTTGAGCCTAATGGATACATGGTTTTTGTCGCAATTTCAAAAATGGATTCCCGATATGGAGAAGGTAGAAAAGTAAGTAAAAACACCTTTGAAACTAAACATGGAGCAACACTGTTCTTTTATGATTCTGGTTCTGTAGAAGCTGAGTTCGGGCCTTATGGTTTGATAAAATCTGAAGAGATCAATGAACCCAAATTAACCATTGGGAATAAGCCTTCTCAGAAGTTCCTGCAAATAATATGCAAAAAAGAGAATACGTAAAGAATACTAGTCCCCTTCTTAAACTAGTTAGTAAACCATTTAACAGCAGAATGAAATGAAAACCGCAGTTACAGCAGCAAATGGCCAATTAGGCTCATCCATTATCAATGAACTTAAAAATGAGATTGGAGCAGAAAATGTAATTGGAATTGTAAGGTCGCCCGAAAAAGCCACACACCTTGGCGTTGAGATTAGAAAAGGTGATTACAACAGCCGTGAAGATTTCAACGATGCTTTGAAAGGCGTTGATAGCGTAATGCTAATTTCAGGAATGGACGATCCGCAAAAAAGGATTCAGCAACACCGTAACGTAATTGAAGCTGCAAAGCAGAATGGTGTTAAAAAGATTGTATATACTAGTATTGTTGGCGATGAAAAGAATAATGCTTTTAGCCCCGTTGTTCAGAGCAATCGTTTGACGGAAGAAGATGTCAAAAACTCGGGACTAGCTTGGGCTATTGGAAGAAATGGAATCTATATAGAACCTGATTTAGAGTACATAGAGACGTACAAAAAAGAAGGTGAAATCAGAAATTGTGCCGGAGATGGAAAATGCACATACACCAGCCGTACTGAATTAGGGTATGCATACACTAAAATGCTCATTAAGGATATCCATAATGGTAAAACGTATAATTTGGTTGGGGAAGCAATCTCCCAAAAAGAACTAGCAGAGCTTATCAATCAAGTATATGGCACACAGCTTGTCTTCAACTCTGTGTCTATAGATGATTACACAAAGGAACGGAAGCAAGAATTAGGTGAGTTTATTGGAGGAGTAATAGCAGGAATTTATACAGGAATCCATGATGGCGCATATGACATTAACTCCGATTACGCACAAGCTACCGGCCGACCTCACAAGCAAGCTCTAGAAATGATGAGGGAATATCATATTCAGTAAAATATATTCCCTACAAAACCTTTACACATCAACAGATTCTTAATCTAATCGATGTTTGCCGTTGGGGTTTAAACGTTATCCTTTCCCTAATCCTCTTAAATATTAAGACTAATGCATTACCTCTATATAGTGCTAACAACTGCTTATGCTTTTTTTTGCCCATAATTCATTTCTCTATATTTTCATCTATTACTCGCTTTTATCGTTGATTTTCTCTGAAAGCACTGCAATTTGAAATTCTATTCTCTTCATTTCGCGTAGAATGGAATTCTTATCCATCTGCATCCAGTGCCAAAGTTTAAGCATTGTTACCGCAACAAAGACGATGAAAAACAGTCCTCCAAAATGAATTAGATCTGTGGACAGACTCTCGGTGAAAAACTCATACCCGAGATAAAACATCAGAATTGTAAGTACTAATTGTACGGTGGTAATAAAGATTGCCCAACTTTTAAAAGCACCTTTGTAAAGACCAAACCATTGCTTAGCCATGCCTCCCTCTTCCAATTCATTATAGAATTTGACTTCTTTCTCATTTAATGATTCTTCGATGAGGTTGTCGATATCTTCCTTTTTCATATTCATGTTCATGATAATCCTCTTTTCTTAGTGAATTAATTTTTTAAGATGTTCTCTTGCTGTAAATAATCTTGATTTCACCGTTCCTTTTGGAATCCCTAAAAGTTTAGAAACCTCTGAAAGTGAAAAATTATCCTTATAAAACAGCTCAAGTATTATTTTTTGAGGCTCAGGGAGCAAGTTCATGTTAACTCGCAGCTTTTTTATCTGAGTTTCTCTTATGTCATTGGTATCATCAGCGGATACCATTTCTTCGTTCAAAACATTAACTTGTTTCCTTCTCTGCTGCTGTCTATTTCGAATCCAATCAACCGCTTTGTTACGGGCAATATTCAGTGCCCATGCTTCAAAACCGATTTGAAACTTAACTTCATGCATGTTGTTAATAATCGCGAACCAACAATCCTGAACGATATCATTTAACGATTCCCTGTCTCTAGTGTGAGCGAAAACTTTAGCTTCTAATGCAGAATTAAAACGCTTAATTAACTCCTTTAACGCACTCTTATCACCAGTTTGGCACCTCCTAGCAAGTTCCTCGTTTATGATATGGTCTGTCTGTTTATGCATTTCGTATACATAGTCGTTTAAAAAAAGGAAAGGTTCAGATTTATTTGAAGAGATTTAGTTATTGGGTAATTTAATTTAAACTCATCATTAAAATTTACCCACTGACATAGGGTTGTCATTATCAATTCTTATAATTGGGGAAACACAAACTCATTCACTCCATGCCTGATAACAACGAAATTTACTTTTGCCCTACTTGTAGGCAGGATTGGCGGGACTGGTTGGAAAAAAACCACGAATCCCATCAATCGGTATGGGTAGTGTTTTATAAAGTTTCCTCAGGTGTGCCCTCTGTAATTTGGAGCGATGCCGTCGACGAAGCTTTGTGTTTTGGGTGGATTGATAGCACCAAGAAAACGATGGATGAAAATCGTTATAAACAGTTTTTCAGCAAACGGAAAGTCAAAAGCAATTGGTCTAAAATCAACAAAGAGAAAATTGAAACGCTTACCTCTCAAGGATTAATGACCAAAGCTGGATTTGAAAGTGTTGAAGTAGCTAAGCAAAACGGCTCTTGGACTATTTTAGATGCCGTAGAGGCGTTGATTATCCCAACAGATTTAGATGAAGCCTTAAAAAATCAGGAGGACGCCAAAAGCTATTTCCTCAGTTTGAGTAAATCTAAACGAAAGTCTCTTTTGTATTGGGTTATGAGTGCAAAACGCACTGAAACTAGACAGAAACGAATCGCTGAAATTGTTCTTCATTCTGCACAGCAACAGATGCCGAAACAATTTAGATGATGGT
This sequence comes from Balneola sp., assembly GCA_048267905.1. Classification (GTDB taxonomy): domain Bacteria; phylum Bacteroidota; class Rhodothermia; order Balneolales; family Balneolaceae; genus Balneola. The sequence continues at coordinate 350,617 of JBLWWM010000001.1, read as the reverse complement.
GAAGGCGAATTTTAGATTTTAGATTTTGAATGAGGGATTGGTTATGCATTCCAACAGGACATTCTTCCATGTTTTAAGAACTTTGTTCCTTTTTTAAAAACGTTCTTGTATTCCTATTGGGCGCTTTCAGTTATTTTATTTATGCTGGAAAAATTTATCTGCTACCCAATTAGCGGGATTATACCGGATATATTCCGAAATAGTATTCAAAGATTTTTCATCGCGGATAATACGGTCATGGAATCGTGATTGCCATTGGAAATCGGGACGAATTTGACGTGCCTTTCTGGTTACGGAGGATTTAAAACCACGGATAATTGATGCCAAATTTTTGGATTGGGGTCCGAATTGGTTTTGAGGTGAATTGGTATCGGTTGTGGTCGTAGAAACGCGATGTTTTACATCTAAATAACGATTTGCATCACCAGGTTTCATATCCATATTACCCATTGGTTCCACACCCACGGTAGAGACGCGATGCATCGCGTCTCTACCGTGGGTATTAAATTCATTTTCGCCAATTCGGATAATGGCATGAAAATGATTGGGCATTACCACAAATTCCCCTAATTCTAAATTCATATCGGGGCGTATTTCGGGCGTTTTTAACCATTCGGTTTGTACAATTTTCCCGATTTCGGAAATACAATGTATCTCTCCGAAAAAACATTCTCGGTGTTTGGTACAAATGGTCACAAAATAATAACCAGGCCATCCGTAATCCCAAGAGGCCAATCTGGTGGATTGAATTCGGTATTTATTTTGGAATTTCTGCTTCATGTATGATGATGTCGAAATAATATTCCAATTCATTATAATCAATACGTTCCTTTAAACACCTTATCTGAACTAATTGGATATAGTTATAACGCTTAGAACACCTTCCTGATCACATCCGCCGGTCTTGCGAGGTAAAGATATACGTATTCCTACCTACTGGAAGCTGGAGCTTCCAGACTGCATTACGCAGCAGAGCTACGTAACGAGGAAGTATCTTATAAACACCTCCACTAAAAGCTAATCGCTAACAGCTGATAGCTTACTGCTAAAAGCCGCAAACTCATCCCTACACTTTTGAACCAGGATTTACAGGATTATTAAGATGTACAGGATTAGATCTAGCCTTCCCATGGATTATAGGATTGAATCCCAAATTAACAGCTTTTCACCAATCCTGAAGATTCATCGGCAGTAGCCTATGGATGACTGAGGTTTTTAAACGAGACAAAACCTTCTCCAAGTTACTTGCCCTTCACCTCTTCACTATTTCCAATCATCTCACATCTTAAGTCTTATATCTTACCTCTATAAATCCCCTTCTGTAAAAACATATTCCATATAGAGATAACTCGCATGTTTGATTTTGAAATAGAATTGGTTTTTATCATCTTATGCCGAAGAAATTTTAAAGCACCTTAATTATCTCTTACATGGAGAAAAAAAGTAAAACGCGTGTTTTGCCATTGTTATAGTACGTTTAAATCAAAGATATGTGGAAAGAAAAATTACCGACTAATTGTCCTCCTGAAAGTGCCTGTGAAATAAAAACTGTGGCTTATAGATTTTTAATAAATAGTGAGCCTCAAGAATCAGATTTTCTTCCATATGCACATATGTATCCTGAAAATGTTAGATATAAAACTCTTTGCGAAGCTTTTTCAGTATCATCCTTTGACTCTATACAACATGCTATTGAAGCATGGAAGCGTTCCATAGAAAGAGGTAAAAATATTGGTAACTTCATTGCAAGAATACAAATTGAACCAACTGATGGACAAAATAAACACAATAAATATAATGGTCATATTAGCACTTGGTTGTATGCTTCTAGAACAAGTAACAAATTTGATTGCAGAGATATTAAAGTAATAAATGAAAATTAATTCAAAATATCGTTTAGAAGAATTTCCTTTGGTTTTAAAGGTGATTAATGCCTATGATTTCGAAATAGAACCAATCCTCTTGCTTGAAAAGGACGTTATTGGTAATAATTTTTTGAGTTACTTGACTTTCAGTGATTCCGAAAAAGAACAGAGGGCATATCTTCAAATCAGCGAGGAAAGGCTAAATGCTATCTTAGCCAATGAAATGACGCTTTCATACGCTTATAAATATCCTGAAAACAATTTTATATTTTTTGCTGAATACTTACATGAAACAGGTAGTGCGTTGACTTCATATCTAGTACCTGCATCCGAAGCTGTTCAAATCGACATTATTCCAGTCGATTACGCTATACACTATGAAAAAAAAACCCAAAATCTTGTATTAGATCATTCAGAATTATTAAGCTATTCAGAAAGAAAGAATAAGCTTGTTTTAGATTTTTATCTAAAAGGTCAAAACCTAATGTCTAGTGTTAAGCCTTATGCTTTCTATAAGGTTTTCACTCCAGTAGTTGAAATTATTAAATCAATGTTGGAGTTTGACGGACGTACTGCCGATAAGTATTTAGCTTTTTCAAATTTAAGACAAGCTTCTTTGGGAATCACAATAGAATTGAACTACAGTCATGATTTATTTCTTAAAAAAGAAAGTGATGTTTTAGAAAACTTAATAAAGCTTTTAAATGCACAAGATAAAGGTGATTTCGAAGAAGTACTTCATAATACAACAAACAGTACCTATTTAAGACATTATAAATCAATAATTAGGGCGATTATTGACAATAATGCAGACTTACACACTGCTTATGCAAATCCTGTTTCAAAGACTATCATTATAAGTGAACTCGATAAAAGCAGAGCTGAAGTTGCTCAAAAGTTGATTGACGAGACTCTTGATGTAATTGAGGATATTGAAGAAATACAAGGTACTTTCCTTGAAATAGACATTGATAGAAAAGAACCATCATTTAAAATATTCTCTTATGAGGATGAGTTTACAGTTAGGGGTAAATTCGAACAATCCATAATTGATAAAATTAAAAGTGATTTTGTAAACATTGGCAAAGAATCATATACTTTTACCATAAAGACGCTTTACTATCCTGAAACAACTCTTAAATCAAAGAAGATTAACAGATACATGATTGACTATACAAAAGTAGGTTCTTAGACTAGTCTATAAACTGAAATTGAAATTGATAAGTACTAATTGAAAAATATTTTGAAAATTGAATTGGTTAAATAAAATAATTGGCAAAGTTGCTGAAGAAGTTCATAAATCTAAAATTGAAGAATTCAGTAGTAAGGTTGCTGAACTAGTATCAGATCACAAGGTAATGTCGAAAACAATACATGATAATGAACGAAAAATCCAACAACTAGAAGAGAAAGTATTTAATTCAATCGTTACCTCATCAAAAATGGAAGCCACAATTTCTACTTTATTAGTATTAAAAGACAAAGTGCCAGAACAATCTAAACTCAGAAATAATGAATAACCTGTACAATGAGTTAGAGGCTTTAACAAAGAAAATAGAATATAATACTGCAGAATTACAGGATTATAAACGATATGAGTTGTTATTGGAACAAGGCGGTTTAACATCTAATTATATTTTTTCATATTTAAAAAGAGCAGGATTTGATAATTGGGGTGAGTTAATTGAAGCTCGAAAAGACAAAGAAAAAAAAGAAACATCAAATGCTGTAGTTGTTGGAGGATTAATCGGGTTAGGTATAGGTTTATTGCTTTTAGGCATTTTCGGTGACGAGAAATAAACCCCATGGTTTTTCACATCGTTTACTTTTTGTTTGCTGCTTTATTGGTGCTGGCTTCGGTGTTTCCGTTTGTATCGCATCAGTATTGGGTTTTTAGAGTCTGCGAGTTTGCACGCATCCAAGTACTGGCTCTTCTATCGCTGACCTTTCTGGGAGGATTCTTGCTGTCCCCTGCTTCGGGTAGTTACATTTGGTGGATTCAAGCGGCGTTGCTGTTCTTCATCACCCAACACATTTTTATACTCGCCCCTTATTTCCCTTTAAAGAAAGAACTCAAGTCGCCCGCTAAACCTGAGAATACGCCTTCTATTTCCATGATTTCTGCGAATGTGCTTCAGTTCAACACGGAGTATCACAAGCTCATCGATCTTATTAATGAATTTCAGCCCGATATCTTCTTAACCATAGAAACGAACTCCGATTGGGAGCAGGCGCTTTCGGTGTTTGATGAATCCTATTCTTATCATCAAAAAATAGCTCTTGAAAATACTTATGGGATGCATTTCTATTCTAAGCTTGAAGTTTCCGACCTCAGCGTGAATTATTATATGTCGGACGATCTGCCTTCTATCCAAGCGGATATTGGTACTCCGGATCAACAAACGTTTACCTTCTTCGGTATTCATCCGCCGCCGCCAAGTCCTACTGAGGAATCTACTTCTAAAGAGAGAGATGGCGAGCTTATTGTGATTGGCAAGAAAGCGAAGAATGCTACCAAACCTTTGGTAGTTGTGGGCGATTTCAACAATGTGGCTTGGTCTAAGTCTACGGTTCTATTTCGGAAGTTATCGGGGTTGCAAGATGCCCGTATTGGTCGCGGGTTATATTCTACCTATCACGCTAAGTACCGGCTGATGCAGTTTCCCATCGATTTGTTTTATCATACTACCGACATCGTTATTGAGGAGTTTAAAGTCTTGGGCGATATAGGCTCCGACCACTTCCCTCTTTACACTCGGTTTTATATTGCCCCTGAGGAACTCGTTGATGAGAAGCCATCCGAGCACTTAGAGAAAGAGGAATTGGAAGAAGCGGAGGAAATGATTGTTGAAGGAAAAAAAGAGGATGGGAATAGGGATTGAGAATTGAGAGTTCAGAATTAATAATTTTAAATTATGAATTTTGAATTATGGATTTGTGGCTTTGAGTTAGTTCTTCCCCATTTATCAAGGTTATTGCCACCACGGTCCTCACCCTGAGACAAAACAAGTTTTGCATCTGTCCCTCCCCAAGGAGGGACACTTTTTCGCCATTTCAATTTTAGGTTGATAGTTTTAAGTTGGACAAATTGTATCTCCCCTCGGGGGGGAGACAGAGTTCACGCTTGCGGGAAGTCAGAGGGAGGACTCTTTGGGCTTTGGGTTATGCCCTATCTCGATACGAATGTAAAGCGAGACGCTTACACAAGGTTAGGAATAGAAATTAAGAATTAAGAAATATGAATTTAGAAGCGAATAAAAGTAACGCAATTGCATTTTACAAAATGGCTTATGAGGGGAATCCGAGAGAGGCGATTCAGAAATATGTAGGCAACGAGTACATACAGCACAACCCTGATGTTAGCGATGGAACCCAGGGCTTTATCGATTATTTCGAACGGATGAAGCTGGAATATCCGGAGAAGTCTATTGAGTTTGTGCGGTGCATTGCCGAAGGTGATTTGGTGGCTTTGCATACGCATCAAATCTGGCCAGATAACGACGAGTACGTCACCATGGATTTCTTCCGTTTTGATGAAAATGGGAAGATTTGTGAACATTGGGATTCTATCCAGCAAATTCCAAAGAACTCCGCGAATGAGAATACGATGTATTAATTGAGAATTTTGGATTTTAAATTTTGGATTGGTGCCTTTGAGTTATTTAATGGTAGTGCATCAAGGGTATTGCAATCACAGGTCGGTAAACTAACGTCACATATATAGTTAACAATAACCTGTACTTGGAAATAAAATTTAATTTACTCATCTTAACAACGAATATTAAAGTCAGGTTTATTCAACTGAACTATGTAGAGGCCGAAATAAATGTACAAATGAAAAATTTCATCTATCTATGTATTACAGTCTCTCTCCTCTCTTGTTCATCTACAAAAAGGGTTGTAAAGACACCGCTTCTAGATAATCAGACTTTCTTACTTACAGAAATATCTACAGACCCAAACTATGGTCTTTCCCAAGAAAAACCTGTGGAAGTTGGTGGTGTAGATAAAAGTGAGGGACCAACTAACGAAAGAAGATTTCTAAATGCTTTAGCGGGGCCAAATGGAGAACAAGTTAGTTATTACAGAGCCGGTAGTTGTTGCCCTATTAAAAGTAAAAACGGAATTATGGGAACCGCTTTTCTTGATAATTATAGAGTAACTTGGGAAGGTTCTAAAGACACCGTTTCGATCTACATAAATATGTATGATTATGGAGAATTAAAGGCACCAGTTGGGTTTACTATACAAAAATAAAGGCTGCTTTTAGGGCTTTAATCTATTTCTTGCCCTTTTACTAAGTTTGTTGCCTTCATGGTCCTCACCCTGAGACAAAAATATGTTTTGTCTCTGTCCCTGCCCAAGCTGGGATACTATTCTAGCCAGTTTCTGATTTAGGTTGACAGTTGTGAATTAATGCCAAAAAAATATTATTTCACTAATGCTTGGTAAGCTTCACTCCCACTAAACTCTTCCCAGTATGAAGACTTGCCAGCAAATCCTTTAGCCATCAGTTCATCAACATGAGTTTTGGTGATGCTCACTTTTGAAAAACCTCGATAGCCCATTTCTGTTTTCGTGCTTAGTTGAAATTCTGACTTTGCGCCTTTTTCTACAGCGGCATGTGCGTTTCTAAGAGCTAGAATAAAATCGGCTTTCTTCACCGAGCTTGAGCCTGCACGCTCTAAAGTAGTACGTACTCTTTCCAATTCTTTAGAAATATGGCTTTCCAATAACATTCTACTTTCGATTTCAGCGCGTTCGATTGCTACCGTTGAGTCTGATGCCACGGCGGTAGCACTCATAATAAAAGAACTAGAATCGGCTTCAAAACCACTCTGTTGATACCAAGTTGGATAGATAGACGCTACTACTTTTTCCTTTACAGCAACTGATTCTGTGCTAGAACAAGCAGCGATTAAGGTGAGAGAGATTGCTGCTAGTGATAGATAAATTCGATTCATTATTTGTTCTTCAATTCGATAAAACCACGGGCATTGTCTTTATTAATAACCTCGATTTTAACCGTTCCGTTTTTAGTTAACTTTGTTTTGATAAGTTCTTTTAAAGTTGAGATATCTTCAACCTTTTCTTTGTCGATTGTTATAATTTTTTGATCCGCACGTAAGCCACGGTTCCATGCTTCTGAATATTTAAATACTTTGGCTACAAATAGTGTATTTAGGTTTTCTGTTTCTTCTTTTGGGACTTCGATCACCCTAAAACCCAATTCAAATTCGTGGCTTTCAACTTTTAAATTATCTTCTTCTGGAATTTCTTCCACATCAACAGGAATATCTTCGAAAGAGAGTTCTTCTACCCTTTCTGGTGCTATATCTGTTAGTAATACTTGTTTGGTAAATTCTTTTCCTTTGCGCAGAATATCCAGTTTAACAGTGTCTCCTGGGCGCATAATCGCTACTTTTTCTTGAAGTTGATTCGATTCATTTACGGCAAACCCATTCACTCGTAAAACCACATCTTCGCTTCTTATACCCGATTTGTAAGCTGAACCAACTTCCGAAGTACCAATAATTTCGACGCCTTTTACTTCACTCATTCCAAGTTCAACCGCTCTATCGTAATTTACTGATGCAATAGTGACCCCTAGAAGTGCACGCTTTACTTTACCAAACTCGATAATGTCTGTAGCTACTTTCATTGCGAGGTTACTTGGAACGGCAAAGCCATAACCTTGGTACGCCCCACTTTGAGAAGCAATAGCTGTGTTTATGCCAATAAGTTGTCCACTTGTGTTAACGAGTGCGCCCCCACTATTCCCTTTGTTGATGGCTGCATCGGTTTGTATAAAGCTTTCTATTCTGAAATTGTCATTTATAATCTGAACATCTCTACTTAATGCGCTTACAATACCTGCTGTTACGGTAGAGCGGAGTCTAAAAGGATTTCCAATGGCTAACACCCATTCGCCAACATCAACGGTCTCAGAGTTTCCAATGGTTACAGCTTGGAGGTTTTGCGCTGAGATTTTTATAACTGCCAAATCAGTACTTGGATCGAGACCAACTACTTTTGCTTGATATTCTCTTTTGTCGCTTAGAACCACTTTTATGCCACGCTTTACGGCATCTTCCACAACGTGATTGTTGGTAAGAATGTATCCATCGGTAGAAATAATTACCCCAGAACCTACCGTTCTAGCTCTTCTTGGCATCACTCTGTCCCAGAAGCTATCATCAAATTCATGATTCTCATCGTTAGGAACATCGGTTTCTACTGGAACAATGGTTTCAATATAAACTACAGAAGGTGTCACGTTTTCGGCTACAGCTTTGAATAAAAACCGAGCATCCGTAGAAGCCAATATTTCTTCGTCAAAAAGTGGCGTATCGTTTTTGGTAACTTCGGTAAACCTTACCTCAGATAGAGGTGTTAAGTCATCATTTAGCACATAAAGTGCAACGAGAGTTCCTAATGTAACGCCAACTAAAAGGAGTAGAACTGATGTTAAATAAATGTCTCTTTTTTTCATGAGCAAGCCTAAATCATTTGTTCAAAAATGGAATCCGATCGTCGTTCTTTATAGCCTTCAATGTGATATTTAAAGTAAACATCTAAATGATAAATTAATTGTTTTAGTTCTCTATTGGCCAAGCCTAATTGGAATATATCATTTCTTCGGGATTGAAGTGCTTTGAGAACAAAAGTAGATTGAAGACTAGTAAGCTTATATGACAGTTCAGAATCGGGTTCATTGGATAGTGTTCCACTACTGATATTTAGGAAAACTGTTTCATCCCAATTCTCGCATTCGTTAATCAAAGCAAAGCCAATTAATTGGGCCAAGCGTATTTGCACATAAGGAAATACAGCTACTTTAGGGTCTTCTTGTTCCCCAAGCCATTCGATAAAGCGTTTTGTAAAAGTAAATATTTCGTTGTTTTCTTGGTTATCGTGAATGATTTGACTCACCAGCTCTAGGGTGGCATAGAGAACGGAGGCTTTCTCAAAATCTTGGCGAAAGCTTAACGATTGATAAGCAATCGAAGCCTCAGACAGAGTGTGTACTTCACGAGAAGCTTTATAATAATAGACTACGTCTAGAACATTACCGACTTCAATCAAGCCAGCCAGTTTGTTTTTGGGTTTCTTAACCCCTCTTGCAATGAGTGCAATTTTACCATGTTCATTGCTTAAGGATGTAATAATCCTGCTCGATTCTTGGTAATCAATACAGCGCAATATAATAATTTGGGAGGTTGTTGTCATAGCTTCAACTTATTCTTCCAACCAACAAAAAGAAACTTTAACTTAAAAACTTCTATAAATACCTCACAAATAAGTGCTTTTAATTAAGCAGAGAGAATCGCTTTGTTAATAGATTGCATTAGTTCATCTGGGCGAACAGGTTTCCCTAACATTTCGCGCATGCTTAGCCTGGTAGCCTTTTCAATCTCTTCTTGTGAAGTTGTTGAAGATAGATATACAAAAGGAATATCAAATTTAGGATATCTTTTCTTTATCATAACATATAATTCAAAGCCGTCCATACATGGCATTTGGATGTCTGATATAATAAGGCTAGGCTTACAGTATTCGAGCATTTCTACGGCTTTACGCCCGTTCTCGAACATCATAATCATAAATCCTCTTTTCTCTAAAATACGCCCTAAAAGAATTCGGTAAGCCTCATTGTCCTCAACAATGAACACAAGTGGCTTTACATATTTTGGTTCTTTTTTCTCTTTATGCATTACTGGTTTATTTTAACCGTGAAGGAAACAGTTCCACTTTGTCCTGGAAGTAGAGTGCCTGTAAATTCCCATTTTATTTGTCCTGTGGCACCAACTGCTGGTGCTGTAATTGTGCATCCTGTTAAGTTATCTGGAAGCGGTGTTGCAAAAGCTGCTGAGTTGAAAGTGGTATAAGCCGGAACTGTATCAGAAACTTTAATAGTTGAAATTGGATCTGAACCATTATTTAAGTAGGTAACGGTATAGGTTAGAATTGAACCTGGCAAAGCGGAGTTCTTGTCTACAACTTTAGTGATGGTAAAGCCACCAAGTGCGTTATCTACGGTAACCAAATCGGTTCGTGAAAGTGTTTGTGTAATAAGTGGTGTGGTATTTACTAATACAAAACTAGCTGTTACAATAGAAGTACTTGAAGCACCATTAGCTAAACCATTAGGGGCTGTAACTTTTACTACAATACAAATTGATTCGTTTGCAGTTACCGCCGTTGCTGTATTCCCATCTAGTACCGGCTCGCCAGAGTCTATGATGCTGTTACAGTTTAAATCTCTATAGATAATAACAGGCCAATTTATGCTTGGGTCAAAAGTATTAGCTGTTGTAAATGTAACATTTCCACCTGTTTTAGCTTCAAAAATATGTGATAGCTGGGTTGAAGAACCCGCTGCCACTACTCTTTGGCCATCGTTGAGCAACGTACTTGTGGAAACATCACCGAAATTAAGTTCCGTATAACTAAAGCCGACGGAGCTTATGAATATAATTTCATCATCTGCAATATTATAGGTCCCATTAGAGTTTCCGACCTTCCCTCCAGTTGAGATATCGCCAGATAAATTATTTTCCTTAATTTTAACACTACTCCCATTAGGAAGTGCCGTTTTTGTAAGATATAAGGTGTAAGCTCCTGAAGCATTAGTAGTGGTTTGACGAATTAATGAATTCGCATTATTAAGTGCTTGAATAACAATATTGCCTAACCCAAGTTCACCACCATTTTGAACCCCATCATTAGGTATGCCACTACTAATACCATTATCTTTAAATACTTTACCTTGAACCTTAGTTCCTTCAAAATCTCCAAAATTCTGAATTGACGGTAAATTGTTAATAGTAACATCACGTAAGTTTGTATTTGTAGAAACATGATCGGTTGGATCTGCAGCCGCCGGCGTACAAATGTTAGGCGTTGGCACCGCTTCGCCATAAGCTTCAATTACTTGGTATTGACCATTAAGCACATTATCAAACTGGTAGAACCCGTTTGCATCTGTAAGAACACTCTTACAGTTATTCTGAGATACATTAAATAGTACAATAGTTACTCCCTGAATTCCAGCTTCGCCATTTTCGAGTACAGAGTTATAGTTAGTATCGTGATATACAGTACCATTTACAGTTACGCCTGTAGGTACAACTCGTTGATTCGCACTAAATTCTGAAGTATTATTTGCTGAGCCGATTGCTATAGCGGTAATTCTGTCGTTAAATACTAATGAGACAGATCCTGGGATTGTAATGTCTTGGCTAAATAATCCATTCGGGTTAGAAGTAATAGTTCCCAATAAGTATTGGCCTTCACCATGAGGTTGAAGTTGGCCATCACCTTCTACTAATGCTCCGTTGTTATCGCCATCATTATTTGCTTTATAAACTTCTATTGTATAGGTGCCAGTTAGTTTTGTTGTGGCAGTTCCAATATAACCTTCAACATGTAACACAGAACCATTAAGTGTTGAAAGCGTAAATACTGGATAGTCGAGTCCTCTATTTGGTTCCGTAGAAGTGGATTCTAACACACCATCATTACCAGAAACCCCATCTGCTTGCCCCGAGCCTGAAGTAACAATATCAATTGCTAAACCATAGTTATTTGAAAAACTGTTATTGGTAATCTTAATACCATTCTGAGGCTGAGCATTCGGGAAAGTAAGTTTAACACCAGCTCCTAACCTTGTGCTTGCAGACGAATAATTAGTTCCATTACCTGTAATTATATTCTTCTCAATAACGGTGTTGGTTACATTATTAAAAACGTTAATACCGGTAACACTGTTATTAATGATGGTGTTATTTCGAATGGTGCTACCTGTACTTAATCCTGAGGTTTTACCAATCTCAATACCATTTCCACCAGAAATTGGAGAACTGGAAGAATTACCAGATTCATGAATTAAGTTTTGCTCTACCGACCAAGTTCCGATTATTTCAATACCATCTCCTCCTGCCGCAACTAAACCGTTTCTATAAATCTCGTTCTTGAATAGCGTTACATTTGAAATTGGATTATCACCAGCAACACCTGTGGTATTAGCAAAAGCGATATAATTTTTTGTGATAAGAGCTGAAAGTGACCCACTTCCGACCACAGAAATACCTTTATCTAATCTAGACGAACCGGTTGGGTCAATACCATTTGCACGAGCACCAATCATGTTATTTTCTATGGTTCCGCCAGACATCGAAGTAATTTGAATACCAACGCTATTATTGTATATCGCTAAATCACGAATTATAACCGCACCAGAACTATTGATATTAAGTCCACTTACTCCAACATCATTCAAATTAATTTCAAGCTCTTTTAAACTAGCAGAGTTTATTGATAATAAATCTAAACCTACACTTCCACCTGTTCCTATAGAACCTGGGTTATCGTCCATTTCTGTTACTGGAGCAAACTGATCAAACGCTGAACCATCAATGGTTGTGAGTGCGTCTGTAATTGCTGGAAATGCTGATGAAGCCGTAATAGACCACCAATTACCACCACCGCCAGCTTGATTCGTTGGCACAGCAGGTACAAATCGCATAGAGTTGGCGCCAGAAATAGCGTTGGCATTTGCGATGAATTGACGAAGCGAGCCTTGAATAGAACGAGCGCTTGAGCCATCATCGTCACCATCTCTAACATCGGTAACTACATTAAAACTAAACCCAAAGTCGATTCCTGTTGTACCTCCACCATTTACAGTAACTTTTGCCACGTGTTCAGCATTTGCTAAATCAGTGTTTACAGGAGTTGTGGATATATTATCAGAAACGCCACCTCTTCTACCTCCAAAACAATTCCCAGCAACCGTTGTTGTATCGGTACCACCGTTTCCGTCGTTGCAAAGAGCGTTAATTGGTGCGTAAGTCTGTTCAGCCCATGTAGTGTTATTAGAAAGTCCACCCGTTTTTGAATCAACTACAACCCAGTAAGGTGCATTTTCACCTATTTGGAAAACATACTTTCCTTGAGTATTTGTTAGCACTGTTGATTTGTAAATATCATCTACACCGTTAGCGAGACCATCTCCACCATCTTTGAATAGATGCACTTCCACATTTCCGATAGCTTGTTGATCTCCAGCTGCGTCTCCAAAATTGGTGTCACCATCCGTAATTCCATCTCCCGTTTTGTCTTTGAATACAGTACCAGTTACCTGTACGCTCACTTTTAGCACAACTTGTGATGTATCATTTGCTATTGTTGGATCAAACTGATTAAAGCCTTTTACGTAAGCTTTGTTTATCAAAGAATCTTGGTTCAAACCTTGATTAATAGTTGTTTCTAGGGCTAAGGTAGCTGTAGCGTTATTGGCTAGTGTTCCAAGGTTCCAAAGTTTTGTAAGTTGGTTGTAAGTTCCTTGACTAGGAACGGCTTCAACTAGTGTGATGCCCGCTGGTAATGCTTCGTTAATAGAAACTTCAGTTGCATCTTCAGGGCCGTTATTCTTCACACTTATTGTAAAGTTAACCGTCTCGTTTTCCAAAGGATTGGCTTGATCTACGGTTTTTGTAACCTGCAGGTCTGCATCTCTAGTTGTAACCTCAGGATTAGTAAATTCTTGATTCAAACATTCAGTAAAGTTAAACTCAACCATACGTTGGCTAGAGTATCCCCCAGTTGGAAAAGACCCAGATCTAACCTGAAAGACTGAAGTATATTTATATGTTATATATGCCATGTGGTCGATATCAAATGAGCCATTGGCATCACTTGTTACCGAAGATTCAAATATTTGGAACGGAGCTTGACTACTTACATTAATGTTATTACCTGCTTGTACTGTTGAGGATAAGTTTTGAGCAAAGCCATAATAATCTCGAATTGTTTGCCCACCCGAACTTGTACCATCAATATCTAAAGCTGTAACAGAGAAGTCGCTTTTGATTGGAGTGTTCGTTCCTGCCTCTACAAATGTAATTTCCCAGTCTATATAGCCTGCACTAGTTCCATTGTTAGTAGTAAATAAAGGCGAGAAGTTAGTGGTGGTTGCCTGTCCACTTGACACAGTTCCATCATCATCTAAAGCAGTTATCGTAGCATTAGTAATTCCTATAATCTTTACTTTTGCATCCACACCAGAAGCCACACTAGAGAAACGGTAAATCGAGTTTACTTGATTACTAGAGCCTTGTTCAAGGTTATAATTAATAAAGGAATATTTAGGTGGTTCAGTACAACTTAATCCCGAGTTTGGGTCAAACACAGCTATTGCTACTGAAGCCGTATTATTTGCAGCAACACCATCAACACCACTATTATCACTTAGAGTTGCAGTATTAGTGATAGTGTTTCCTTGTTGTCCAGTATTAACAGTTGCAACAATATCAATACTAGCAACTTGTAACCCCGTTAGCGAACCAACATCCCAAATGCCAGTTCCACTGTTATAAGAACCTTGGCTTGGATTAGAAGAAACATATGTTAACCCAGAAGGAAGTTGATCTGTTATTTTCACACTTCCTACCGCATTAGCCTTTTTGTTTGCAGCTTGGACAGTATAGGTAACAGTTTGACCAACAGTAACTGAATTATCATCTACTGACTTTGTAACCCCGACATCAACCACACTTTGTGTTACAGGGTCATTGAATGTATTAATTTCACAAGGGTCGAAGTTTACAGAAATAATACGGTCATCAATTGTGTTTCCAGCTTTAATACCAGCACGAAGCCTAAATTTAGGCTCATTTGTGTATGATGTATAGACTTTATAATCTGAATAATCATTTTGATTAGGTGTAGTATCTGAAAAATCATTTGAAGTAAAGGTAGTGTACAAGCCCTCTGTTCCAACAACCAACTCAGTTGTGTTCTCAACTATAAAAGAGTTCAAGTTTTGATATCCAACAAAATCTTTTAAATCTCCAGTACCATCAACATCTGATGTTGTAGCTGCAAAAGATAAATAACGAGAAAGATTAGACGTCGAATCATAAAATGAAATTTCAAAATCGATATATCCATCGCCACCACTTGTATTCTCAATAAAAGGAGAAAACTCATTTGGTAAACCACTTGTGGCACCATCATCAATGTTTTGAATTGTAGCATTGTTAATTGTCACAATTTCTACTTTAGCATAAACGCCCGTAAGAACATTAGGAAATTTATATACCGCACCTATCTGTAAAGCACTACCTGAAATAAGTGATGCATTTCGAAACTTTAAATAAGGAAGACCACACGATAAATTAGCAATTGGTTCAACAACAGTAATAGAAGAAGTAGCTGTATTATTTTGGGAATTAGAGTCCGTTTGGTCCATTCCATTAAGAGCTGCCGTATTATTTATGGTATTTCCTTGAGTGCTTCCATCAACTCTTACATTTAAAATCAAAGAAGCACTTGCTCCATTAGCTAAGTTTCCTATATCCCAGATTCCTGTGGAAGGATTGTAAGTGCCAACACTTGGTAAAGAATCTTGATACGTTATTCCTGTTGGCAATTGATCTAATATTTTAAGATTCGTAGCTCCTTTCGGACCATTATTTGTAACAGAAACCGTAAAGGACATAAACTCACCTTCAATAGGGTTTGCATTACTTGCAATTTTTGTGATTGCGATATCAGCAGATTCTGGAACTACAGTAATACCTGTTTCCGAAGAATTGTTGGCCAAGTTTAAATCTGTTTCATTTAAATTCGATATTGAACTGGAGTTGGTAATAACAGAACCCAAGGTGCCTGCATCAACTAAAGCTTCTATATCTAAGGTAGCAATAGTAGTGTCGCCAGCAGCAAAGTTGCCTATAATCCAAACACCGGTTACGTTATTATAATTACCTTGGCTAGCAGTAGAACTTACAAATGTTACGCCAGCTGGGAGCACATCAGTAACTCTAACATCGGTAGCAATATATTCACCTGGATTAGTTACTGTTAATGTATAGGTGATGGTTTCTCCTACAATTGGGGTAGAATTATTAACCGATTTAACAAGACTCAAATCTGGAGTTATTGGCTCAGAAATAGTAATTTGATAGTCTTCAACTTCACCATCTTTTGCAGCCCCTGTTGGTGTAGCAACTTCGTTTGCATTGCTTGCAATTCTAAAACGAGCATAAGAAGTTCCGGTAATCATTCCAGAAAGTCCTGACCAGTTTAGCGTTACGCTATTTGAGGAACAAATACCTGAGTCAAATTCACCGGCATCAAAAGAACCTGATTGATCAAAATCTATCCAACCACCTACATTCCCACCATTTGTACAACTCAATGTAACCGAATAATTTGTAGTTGCAGATGTAAGAACTGGGAAGTTAATAATAGCATCTTCAACATCATTATTGGCTGCAGAATTAGGCACACCATTTCCATCAGGATCAACCCCAGAACCAAAATAAACAACGTTTGGAGCATCATTATTTAGCAAGTGAAAGGCTGGTGGTGCTGTTCTTGAGCTGTAACTAGTACCATAAACGTTTGGAGCATCACCAAAATCTGCAACCAATGCTAATCCTAAATAAATGTTATCTGGTTGAGAAGCTGTTTTTCTCAATTCAATTCGTCGGACGTTCTCGTTTGTAATTTTAAACCATATAGGCGTTGATGAAGACGCACATGCAGGGTCGCCAGAAACTGTAGGCTGAAACTGTATAGTTGTATTTCCATTTACAAAATTAATATTCACTGAATTAGTACAAACTCCCCCATCAGAACCCTGCCCCGTTAACCAACCATTAAGAGGAACTTTTGTATTACTTCCATCAAAAGCTTCTAATGTGTATGAAGTTGCTCCACCATCAGGTCTTAGTCTGTTTAACGATAACATAATTGCATCAGACGGCACTCCAACTGGAATACTTATATCGAATGAAGTTGCATTACCACCGTTACCAGATGCATTGATTTGAGGGCCGTTAAACTCATCGCCCGAAAAAGCACCACTAGTCCAAGATTGTAGCGCATTTGGAGAAAATGTTGTTTGACTTCCAGAAGCTGCAGTAATAGTTGCAATTTCAAGCCCACCAACTTCGGCACGCATAGTTGTACCATTGTTGGTTCCATCAAAGCAAGTCCAAGCAGCATCTTTCCCATTTATGATAGGACAAGGATCTGGACCAAAGCCTGTAGTAAATGCTGCGCTGTTATTTACTAATAGAGAATTGAAACTATTTGCGTTGTTTCCAACAATATCACGAATTGGATTAGTACCCGATGTATAATCTACGGTAACATTATCGCCAGCTTGAACACTCGGATTAAAATCAATACTTACCTTATCCCCATTAATATCTACGCCAGAAATTGTTGCTGAAGAGCCATTAATTTTAACTACATAATCAGTATTTACAGGAATCGAGTTTTCATTTAAGTTTTCACTGTAGTCGAGTATCAACAAGCTTCCTGACACAGTAGTTGATGAAACATATGGGGCTGTTGCGTCTGTAACAGTACCAGATTCAGCAGTTACTTCTGATGAATTCACACTTTCATTTGACGAGGCATCAAGTGCAACAACTACATAGTAATAGGTTGTCCCAATGGATGCGGTATTATCAGTATATGTGTAGTTTACACTTTCAATATCTGTAATGATACCAATTTGGGAATAAGGACCTCCTGAAACGGTAGCTCTTCGAATAGAGTAAGAAACAACACCACTGCCTACTTCATCAACATCATCAAATTTTATGTCAATATTACTTCCTACTAATGCAAAAGCTGCGACATTCGTTGGTGCAGGTGGCGCGGTATTATCAGGTGTATTATTAGTTACAGTTTGGTTTGATAGATTTACTGCATCGTTACCTGAAGTATCCTGAATTGGATTCGTTCCAGCGGTATAACTAACCTGAATTGCGTCACCAATAATTATAGCGCTACTGAGTGTAATTTTTACAGAATCATTACTTATCGTAACAGAGGCTACATTCCTTGTAAGGTTGTTCACTTTAATATCAAAATCTCCATTACTAGGAACAGGAGAACTATCTAAGTCTTCGCTATAATCGAGTACTAATAATGTCCCTACTGCTGATGCCGATTGTAGTACAGGAATATTTGAATCTGCTGTGAATGAAGTTTCGGATGAGTTAGCACTTGTGTTTCCTACAGCATCTGATGTAGCTATTACGTAATAATAGGTTGTTCCATTTGATACTGAATTATCGGTATAAGTATAGCTCGAACTCTCATTGTCATTTATCACTCCAACTTGAGAATAAGGCCCTCCTTGCGAGGTTGATCTTCTAATCGAATAGCTTGCTACTCCACTACCCGTTTCATCCACATCATCAAATGATACTTGAATGTCGCCACCAGCCAAACCTGTAGCAATCACATTGTTTGGAGCGTTTGGAGCAGTTCCATCTGATACATCAGAATCTTCACTTGAGTTTAAACTAAAATTTGTTGCCCCATCAATCGAAACAACGACGTAAAAGTAAGAAGTTCCACTTACAGTAGAGTTATCTGTATAAGTATAGCTAGCACTCTCATTATCTGTTACTGTTCCAACTTCACTATAAGCTCCACCTGAAGTTGTTGCTCGTCTAATAGAATAACTTGCTACTCCTGTACCTGTTTCGTCAGCATCATCAAACGCTATGAGGATTCCCCCACCGGCCTGACTTGTGGCACTTATATTTGTAGGCGCTGGAGGAGCTATAGCATCAGATAATGCCGAGGTCTCAGCAGAATTTATGCTTTCATTATTATCACCATCTATAGCTGTTACTACATAATAATAGGTAACGTTATTAGAAACGGTGTTGTCATCAAAGCTATAGTTTGCACTTTCGTTATCTGTTACTGTTCCAACTTGAGTATATGAACCGCCTTGTGTTGTGGAGCGTTTAATAGAGTAACTAGCTACTCCAGAACCTGATTCGTCTACATCATCAAATGAAATTCTTAAACTACCACCGGGTAAGGAAGTTGCTACTACATTTTGTGGAGCTGTTGGTGGAATATATTCTACCTGGGGTCCAAGTGTTATAAATGAACCTGGATTTAATTGGTTGTTATACTCTGTTTTAATCCAGTTTGCAGAACGAGGAATGCTTGAAATACGAATCTCATCCATGAGACCGTCTATAGCATCTCCATCTCTAGAAATCTGAAGGTCGTCACTGTTAGTGTCAAAGCTTCCTGTATCATTATGCGAGGTATCTAAATCTCCATTAATATAAATTAGTTTCTGAGAAGTAGATTTCACATAGGTAAGAAAAACCCACGAACCTTGAGCTATAGTAGTACCAGAGCTTAATGTACTAGAGTTGTTATTTCTTTTAAACTGTGGGCGTCTATTGCTTCTAGAAGCTACTTCGTAAGACTCATTTTGCCCTTTAGTTATATAATCTGGGGAGTTATTTGACTCTAAATTAACCCAAAAAGAAATGGTTGCCTGGTTTGTTAAATCTAAACTATTATCATCGCCTACAGTTATATAGTCATCGTCATTACTTTCAAAATCTCTAGCGTTACCAATAATACCTGTACCTGAACCCGTCCCATTGTTTGCACCATTATTACCATTCGACGTTGCATCAGCTAAGTTCGATTCCATATGCATTACTAACTTAAAGTCCGAATCCCAAGTAGCTGAAGTGGAAGTGTTCGTAGTTCCAGAACTGTTTCCATAGAACATATAGATGGTGGTATTTGAGCCCGAACTTATTGAAGGAACTTTAACCCAAGCTGTTAGTTTGCCAGTTCCAGAGTTAAAGCTTTCAAGCTCGTGGCTTAATATGCCTGTACCGTTAGCATTAGAGGTGAAAATAATATCATAGCCGTTACTATTCTCAACATTGCTACTTAGATTTGCATCGGTAACACTAATCAATACAGGGAAATTAGAATTTGTGCCCTGTACTTGGGATGCATTTATGGTAACACTTTTCGAATATTTATATCCAGATGGTTGAGCGACAGCAATTGCACCAAGCAATAACGTCATCACAAGCATTGCAACTAATCTATATGTAGCCATGAATCTTTTCATTAATTACCACCTCTATACAGAATATCTATATCCAAAAGATTGATAGCATCAGCTTTTAGATATTTGAACAACACTCTATTGCTATCTAAACCACTTCCCATCTCACTGATACTAATTCTGCCTTCTGATATTCCCCAATTCACTAAATAATCTTTAATTGCTTTCATTCTGCTAGCACCAGTTCCTGAACCGTCTGCTCTAAGCTCCAAATAAACCCCCTGGCTATTTCTTAAGTAGGAGCCAATTCTTGATAGAATTGCTTGATTCTCATTACTTAATTCTGAAATACGAGCCTCGTACCTAATTCTATCTGGAACTACATATGTTTGAGAGAAATCGCGTAATAAAGTATAATCATCACGCTTTTTAAGAACATCCAATAAGTTCTGCATCATACTGAATGCCTTTTTGTCCCCTTTAAATTTCACATCATCACTTTGCTCTATGATTTCCAATAATTGTGGTTTCGTGTATGTCAATGAAACTACAAAAGGATTAGCCCCTGTTGTTTTTTCGAAGCTAACTCTGTTATCATAAATACCATTAAAAATAAATTCTGCCTCTATTAGTTGGCTTATATTTTCAAACTCAGGACTATCTGCAATGCTAACTGTTACATCTACTTCTGTATATTCCTTTAAAGAAATTGCAATTCGCTCTATCATATAGCTATTAATAGGGCTTAATTGATTGAAACCGTTTGTTAGGTTAATATTAGCTGGAACCGCATTATGCTCTGGATTATAGATGAAATCCCATCCTCCAATTGCAGGAATTTTCTTGTTAACCTGTATATCTTCAACTTGGTCAACAAAACGAACATTTAAGTTTTCTGAATTTAAGTCCAATTCAACGCGTCTATTCTTTGCCATATCAATTGGATCTTTCTCAACTGCAGCATTCTCATTAAAACTCATTCCATCAAATACTAATTTATCAGGGTCAACACCAGAAGCAACCAAATAAGCTCTTACTGCTTTTGCTCTTCTCTTAGAGAGATCTAAGTTGTAAGCATAAGTACTTTTGCTATCTGTGTGGCCAGTTACGTTGATAATGTAATCGTCTCTTTCAAACAAGAACTTAGCCACTTTATCAAGCATTTGAGAAGCAGGTCGGTTGATATAAGTCAAGTTATTGTCAAAGTGAATTTGTTTAGGTAATAAAGTTTGTACTTCAAGCTCTTCGTATACAAAATTTACAACTTCAACTTGTGCAGGAGTTAAGCTTGCAGTAAACCAGTCTTTGTCCAAATCTAAGTATAATATTGGATTACAAACTTCTACAGCATCACATGTTAAGTATAGGTTTGGATCTAGGAATGGCTTCTGTTTAGCAGGCGCAAGAGACTCAAACAAACGCTCATCAAATTTGTAGCTAAAGCCTAAATAAGCACCTTTTCTTGTATACGAATTATCCACTAGATCTTCATCATCATATCCAAAGAAGTTAAAACCTGTAGCAATTCTTAAGTTCGTTGCTGCAATAAAACCTACTTCAACTCCCATTCCATAATCCTTAGTTGTAAAGTCGCTATTTGCTAACAAGCTAGCATTTACACCAGCATCCCACTTTTCGTTGATGTCGTATAAAGCTCTACCTGAAGCTAACTCTAAGAAGCTTGACTCATTAAAGTCAGTATCGTTTTCAATAGCATATTTTGCAGCTAAACGAGTAGAGAAAGTCCAATCATTTGAAGGGTGAAAGTTGGCATGGTTTGAGAAAACGTGTGCGCTTCTTTCGTAATCAGCACTTACATTTTTGTCGTTTTCGTATTTAAACTCATAGCGGAAAAGAGCGTCCCATCTGTTGGTATCTACATCTCTATATGCAGCACCTAAACGTAATCTTTCTTGAACTTTGCTAAAGCCTGAAGTTCCTGCTTTTTCTGCTAGTGCAATAATGTTTTTACCTAGGAATGTCCAAGACTCGTTAATACGTTGGCCATAACCGAGGCTATTTACATATGTTCTATCAGAGCTAGTAAAACGAGCTTCTGCTTTTGCCGTAGCTTTCCAGTTAGGGTTAGCTGTGTAATCTAAAGCTGAAGATATAGCTGTTCCATCTCCACCTCTTTTACCTTTCACAGTAAAAATTCGTTCAAAACCAGCGTTTAAGTTAAAGCCATCAGCTAACTGAAAACTATTTCTTAGCCCTAATGAAGCTTGTCCACTTTCGCCATCAATAGCATCGTTAATTCGATATTCACTATATACTTCCCCATTCTTCATATAGCTCGACTTAATACCAAATACCGAGTTTTGCTTTCTTACATTCTCGTTTAGGGTATACAAACCATCAGCCGATGAAGAAAACTCATGACGTGCATATACTTTTGCAAAATTGTTAATTTTATAATCGCCACCTAATGCAAAAAGTCGTTTATCTGCATTGTTCAAATCTTGTTCATATTCAGCAAATGTTGAGAAACCATCTATAAATGGAAGATCAGCGGAAAGCTTACTTCTCAAGTTTGTATTCTCAATTACCTCAGCTGAAGCAGTACCAACACCTGTTTCTTGCCTAGAATAGCGGAAACCTAACTCAGTACTAATGTTTCCTAAGAATGTTTTTTGCAATGTCATTAATCCACCAACAGTTTCGTTGCCGGTAGTATCATTTCGAGAATAAAGTGCTTCGGTATTTAAACTTGAAGAATTACCCAGTTTCAAACGACCTTTAACTTTAGCTTCAGTTTTACCACTACTTAATGTTGTAGATCGGTTCGCAAAATCTTTATCGGATCTGCCAACTTGAAGTCTAACATTTGCTAAATCATTTTTATGCTGAATTTCTACTCTACCAGCTTGGCCCGTACCCTTGCTATCAGTAATGGTTTGAGCACCTTCAACAACAACTTTTGTATTCTTTCCAATACTATAACCAGCATTAACAGAAGTTAGATTGAAATTATCTTCTGGGTTTTGATCTTGTACAATGCCAGCTCCAATCTCTAAACCATCAATTGGACTAACAGTCACATCGGCACCACCAATTAGGTATTTATCGCCACCGTTCTCTACTTCATAAGTGGCTCTAATCACAACAGGATTAAAGTTTTCATCTACACTAGAAATAGCTTCTGAAAATACCAATGTGCCTGTAAACGGCTCAATCGCATAATCTTTGAAACGTGTTAAACGAGTGCTACTTAATAGAACATCTTGTTGATCTCTATCGTAAACAAGAATTTCAATAATCTCACTGTTTATAACTATTTCTTCGTCTGGAAGCTCATACCTAGAAATACCTTGTCCCGAAAATTCTCTTACTAATCTGCTAGAGAAAGATTGACTTCCAAAAGCTGTTGCTTTTAATATTTCATTTTCGAAATGGGTTTTAATACCAGTTTGAGCACGGCTATAATCACCAAGTTGACGATCTTGGTCTCTTTCTTGAGTTATGAAATCACCGTAAACAGCATAGGTTTTGTTATGATCTAAACGGATATAAAGTCTACCTGAACTTTGTGCGTCGTACCCTTTTAACGATGTTTCGCCGTAAACAGGATAGAATTCATCTGGTCTTATATCTCTAAACAACCGTTCTTCTTCAGATTTCTCTGAGTCGTACGATGCAGTTAATAAAGTACTACCTGCAACTTTACCTTTTAAGAAGAATGCGAAACGACCGTCTAATGTGAAATTCTCAAAACTACGCGATAGAGCTGTCAATTCACGCTCAAAACCATCTGAACTACTTGTAGAGCTTATGCTCAAAGGCTCGCTAAGTCGAATCGTTCCTTCAATAATACCAGCAGCAATTAATGGTCTTAAATTTGGAACGAAGTTTAATCTAGCGTCATCAGTTAACGCACCTAATTTCGCAACTATTTTCACTGTTCTTGGCTCAATTGGAGCCTTTAACGCAAAGCTTCCTTTTCCTGAATTTAATGTAACTTGCGTGCCTTGTTCTTTAGGGTTCTCATCTTCAACAAGCAACTTACCTTCAGATAAATCAAGAGTAATTTGGAACTCTGAGCCGATATGCATTCCGTTTTCATCGGTTATATCAACTTTTATAATGGCTTCAGCTTCACCATCAGCTTCGATATTATTTCTAGGAATAGTTAATAGTAATTGAGCTGGTTTACCTGGTGCATAAAGTGTAGCAATCTGTTCTTCTCGAATATTTCCAAAAGGGTCTTTTACTTGAAGTGTAAGTACGTTTTTACCAGTTTTTAGACCTAGGTTATAAAACTCTAGCCCCTGAACTCCAGTATTTTCGTTAATTTCAGTTCGGCCTACATTATCTACACCAATCAGGTCTTCGTTAACATATAAATATACGGTAGCGTTTGAAGCAGATTTTACCTGAAGCTTCAATGTGGTAGACTTAAGAGTATCACCATCTACGATATTTAACATTTCAAGATCAGTTGTTCCATTCTCAACCGCCTCTAAGAGTAAGTCTCTCTCTTCGGTTTCACTAGCCGAGTGTTCTACATTAGCGGAATCAATTTTATTGATTTTATTAGAGGTTTCTTTCTTAACATCTTTAACCGCTTCTCCACCAACAACCCCGCTAATGTTACCATATCCACCTTGTTTAGAGGCTACTTGCTCTTCTGTTGAAAAGCTTTGATTTAGTGAATTTTTTAATTCGTCACTATTTTTTGAATAAGCAGCAATTCGTCGGTCAATTTCTTCATCAACAATGTCACCGGCACAATAACAAATAGCAAAATCGGCTCTCTGCATTTCACCATTTTTTAAGTCCACAAACCTACTCGATGGGTCGTTGGCATGACGATTATCAAGAATATTAAGACGAGAACCCTTTGGGAGTGAAGTGTTGTCGAGTTTTAGAACATGCTTATTTGGGGTAATACCATAGAAAGTATATCTACCTTTTACATCGGTTACAACATAAGAGCCAGTTTCGAGGTATAAACGTACGCCTGGCACACCTTTTTCATCAGGGTCTTGAACTTTGTTTTCGTTTAGGTCAGCAAAAACCTTACCTATTATATATGCGTCGTTACTAAAAACACCACCGTTTACTTCTACTTTTACTTTAGCTGGTAAACTTTGGCGATGTACAACACCTTCTTCACTACTTGAAATTGCAGTGTTTATTCCATCACCACGCTCTGCCCCTGGACCTACATACACTTTGTAGCTTAATTCAACAGAAGTTAAAGGTTTAACAGTACCTACATTAAAGATTAAGGTTGGACCAGTTCCACCAACAGGGTCTGAGAAAGCGACGCCATCTAGTCGAGCAGAACCTAACTGATATTCAAAGCCAAAAGGAAGATGATCTTCAATTTTGGTAGAATCGATATCGTTTACCGCTTTACTAGAAATTGTAATTGTATAAGTAAGGTAATCTCCAATTTCAACTGCAGATTTATTAACGGTCTTCTCAGTGAATAAAACGTTAGTTCCTGTTGGATCAATTGGTATATCACTTTCAATTGATTGAGGAATACCGCTAATAATAAATACTCCACCGTATGACAATGAATCTTTAATTATTCTTGCTGGATTTAGTAAGGCTTTATTTACTTGTGAAGGGGCTTCATAACCTTTAGGTGCTACAACTTCAATTCGGTAAGAACTTGGATGGATAAAAGGAAAACGGTACTGACCACTTGCGGGAGTTACTTGCTCACTCGGAAGCTCAGTAACACCATCAACATCGTAAACGTTAGCTAAACCACCTGCATTACCACCGTTTCCTGCTCCCGTCACATCAATTAACTTTACTAAAGCGCCTTCTATTGGCTTATTAGACTCTGAGTCAAATACAATTCCAAAAGGATCTAGAATAATTTCAGTAGTAATTGAAGCGTTTTGTGTTTTAGTATTCTGACAATCAAGTTTTGCAATTAACACATCTTGCTCAAGTACTTCTAGAATCATGTTCCCTGAAATCTGATCGAATTCAGCAGCGCTTCTAGTAGGTACTGGATTATCTACTCTAAAAATTCCCGTATTTCGAGCTGTTTCTGTAGCCCCATACTCTTCCATATCGCCTGTTAGCGTAGAAGTAATTTCTATACGAACAGTTTCAATTAAAGCAGCATTTTCATTACAAGCACCTGCACTTGCTTGTAAAAACAGAGGCTTTCCAATTGTAGAAGTACCGGTTTTTTGCCCGAAGCTTTCATCTGTAAAGTAGTTAATGTCTGCATCACCTTCTTCGAGTTCGGCTACTACTTCTTGAGAAGCTGCTGCTTTTGTAATATCTCCATCAGGATCGACATAAGTTACTTCAGCTACATTAACGAGAGAGTCTGAAGCTGCATCATTAATCCGTACGCTAAAAGTTGTGCTGAAAGCCTCGCCTGCTTGAACTGAGTCATAGAGAACCGCAATCTCATCGATTTCATCTAAACTAGTTGGTATAATTGAAGTATAATCAACTTCGCCAGTACCGAATAAATGATAAACTGGAGTTCCTTTAGAAGTACTAACAAATCTATCGAATGTGGTGTTTGCAGGAATTTTATCTCTTAAAATTACTTTTGAGGCTGGTTGTCCATCAAGTACAATAGATGTCCCATTGGCTGAGATGTCACCAATGTTTTTACCTTCTAGAACATAGTTGAAGGTTTCGCCACGAACAAACTCTGAACCTTCCTCAAACGTTTTATTCAACTGAATTTCAGTGCCATTTAATATTGAAATAGCATCAATGTTATCTACATAGTCAAAACTGTTTAGAGATGTTGCTCTTACAAACACATTTGCTGAAATCCGTGTTTGCTCATTAGTATTGATTGTTCCTTGATATCTGAATTCAAAAGATTGACCTGAATTTAGAGTAACTTGAATTTTAAGTGTGTCTGTTACTGCGGCTTTAGACTTTTCTTCCGATATGATTTCTAAGTTTTCTAGGTCAAAATCATCTTCCACATCATTGAATATTTGAATTTCGAAAGAATCGCTATTTGGAGACTTGTTTGTAAGTGTATGTGTAAACTGTACTTTATTACCTCTAAATTCCTTCACAACATGGTTAGGAAATAAGTCTATTCTATCTGGATTATCAATATTAATTAATACAGAATTTGAGTGTACAACACCAGGACCTTTAGCACTATCATAAGTACCGTCAGCAATATTTACTATTTGGGTATTGTGTGGAGGAACTCCATCCTGAGCATATACTTCTCCTAAGCCTGCAATAAGCAGAGCGAAAAAGAATATATGTTTAAGGATGTTTTTCAAGTTCTTTGTTTTTTAAGATGAAGAAAGGGCTCTCAACCCTAACCTCATTGGGTTAATGCAATTTCTTAATTGCCATTAATTTTTACGGCAAATATGATGACTACATCATCATCTGAGGCATCTAGCTTATCAATATGAATACTCAATGTTCCACTTGTGCCATCTGCTGGCTGAGAAACAATTGAAGGAGCCAGATCACCAGTTGTACCAGCAAAGTTTGCTGCATTGAATTCTAGAACTGCTGAACCTACAATTTTTGTGTAAGCAGGAGTTGAATCACTAATGTTGATATCAGAAATAAATCCTGAACCATCATTATAAATAACAAGCTTGTAGTACATGGTATCGCCAGGAACTGAAGTCAAATTTGCTTGAGCAAATGCAACATTAGCAGAATCTGGAGACTGATATTTTTCAATCTTCAATACACCTGTTTGTACAGTTACCAAATCAGTGTTGGTAAGTGTTGCAACATTAGATTGAAGATCAGCGATTGATAGTGTAGTAGTGTTGTTATCACCTACCGTAGCACCTGCAGGAGCTGTTACTTTAACAATCAACTTAACAACGTCTCCGTAATTTAATGTACCTACAGTAGTAGGGAAGCCATTTGCTCCACTAGTTGCACTTGTGATAAGTGAATCTACATTAGTTATTAAACCGTTGTTGTCATTATCAACATAAACCTGAGCGCTATAACCAGACTGACTGTTAGAAAGTGTGATTTCAAAGTCAGAGTTAGTACCGTCGTTCTCGTCAACGTTAGAGTTCACATTAAATGAGTGAACAAAAGTTTTAGAACCACCAGGGAAAATAGTACCTGATTGACTTGAGTTAAGCGTGATGCTCTGGTTTACTAATACAGTTACTTTATCGTGGATTATATCCTTAGCACCTGTGTTTGAAGATAACACACGGAAAAACATTTCAACGTCACCTGGTGCGTATCCAGCTGGGATACTTACAGAAGCAATAACTTGTTTGCTTGAACCTGCTGTGATGTTACCAGTAGTTGTAATTATACTGTTACCGTTTGCTGGATCTTTAAATACAACACTCCATCCTGAAGGAAGAGTAATAGTACCAAAAGTATTGTCTGTACTATATGATAGACCGTAATTGTCGTCTATATCGCTTGTGTTTTTTACGTATAATGTAAAATTAACAGATGTAGCAGGAAGAGCTGATTGAGTTTTAACAGCTGCAACTTCACCATTTGTAGTTACACCTTCACCTAATGCTCCTGCAGTACCTGAAGCAAAATCATTCGTAAGATCTACAGTTGCAGTAAAGATACCGCCTAAAGAGTCACGAATTGTTGCTGATTTACTTGGGTCATTAGCAGAAGTTAAGGTCTTGTCTAATTTAAACGGACCACCTGTAGCTCCTAATGGAAGACTAATACGAGTAACAACTTCAATGGTAGCGCCCGGTGCAATACCTGTTACAGTGTTACCAGAATAAGGGTTAGTGGCAACGCCAGAACCATTAGTTTGGTAAAATAAGATTTGAGTACCAGCTGGGAATGTATTTCCAGAGTACGTAATCGCAAAGTTATCAGTGTCAGTACCAATGTTTGTGAACTTGTTCAAAAGATCAACGGTAGAACCTTGATCAACAGAATCAGAAGACACAATAGCTGGACCTTGAACTACGATACCATAAACTTCGTCAATTGTAACATCAACTTGGCCAGTTGAAGCTGAGCCAGTAAGGTCATCATGTGTATAAAAACCTTCGTTGGAAATAGTTGAACCTTCAGTGCCCGTATTAATTTTAGCTTTAAAACTAACCGTTCCTGAATTACCTGAGTTTACATTAGTAACTACATAAATAACCGAATCAGTAGCACCAGATTTATAATGGTAAGTAATACCACTTGGGTCTCCTGCGGCAGCATCCGTTAAGTTACCTGCTGTACCAGACCAAACTGCTGAGTTAGGTATGTAAGTTACATTACTTGGTAACTCATCAGAGATTCTAAGATTTGTACCAGCAGCGTTACCAGTGTTACTATACGTAAACGTATAAGTAAGAGTATCGCCAACTTCTGCAATATTAGTATTCGCTGCTTTCACAACGTTAATAACCGCATCTTCTGCAACTGTACCGATATCAGTAGCTGTTACAGATGGATTAGAACCTACACCACTAGTAGCAGTAATTACTAAGTTCTCAGTGTCACCATCAGAAGCGCCCGCAGGAACAGAGGCAACAATCCAAACTTTATATGTGTTAGTACCAGTAGAAGGAATTGAAATCGCAGTTGTAATTTCATTACCTAAATCTGGTGCCCCACCATTATCGCCGTAAACTTTGATGTTTGTATAATCAAAATCTCCGCCAGAAGGATTGGCATCAACTACACCAACAGTTACGTTGTCAGTACCGTTACCAGTATTGGTAATTGTATGAGAGAACGCAATGTTGTTACCAGGACTTACTGTTTTAGAAATACCTGGAGTAATAGTCAATCCAGCAACTTGCTGAACGATCGTGGTTACAGTATTAGAAGTAGCTGGACGGGTAATCCCACCAGTATCCTTATACGTTGCAGAAGCAGTGTTACCAATGCTTTGACCTGCTGGAGGTACCTGAGCAAATACATCAGATGATGAAAGCCCGATAAACAACCCGCAAAGCAACAGCATACCAACAAAGCTTAAAGCTTTCTTACTATGTATATGTTTGTTTTTGTTCATTTTCTATCCTATTAGATTAGAATTGTTAATTGTTTGTTTGAATTTTTGATTTCCGAAATGACTATTTGTCTATCACCTTTACCCGGGCGACTAGAATTACACTTTCCCCTACGTCCAGCGACTCTATCATCCATCTTAATCTGCGGAATTCACGAGCAGGTACCTCTTCGGTAACTACCGTTCCATCCGGGCGTCGCACTTGTCGGGTTAAAGGAAGTGATTGGAAATCAGTACCTGTACTGGAAACACTGGCACTTATTATGGCAGGACGAGCAGAATCTTTCACAAATTCCATTCCAGTTGGAATTGGCAGCATCGGCTGAAGCGCCGTGATTGCTCCTGCATCGTTGTTTGTATATGAGACCCTGTATTCTATCAAATCACCAGGTGTCACCTCATTTGTTATCGTGGCTATTTCATTTCCGTCAGCGTCTAGTGTAACTCTATACACCGATAAAACGGATGAAACTGGGCCACCCTCCTGGGCTATTACTAGCGCAGGTAAGATCATAATTATTAGTAGTATAAAAAGCAGTTTATTTTTCATAATTCTTGCATATTTGTTAATTAACCCATTTTAGGCTTATTGAATATACCCTTATTACTACTTTAACCCCGTTAAATCACTCTAATGTAAAGGCCTCATTTTTCTATTTTAAATATTAGAGATTCTTAATCTAAAATCACTGCCTATAAGGTTCTTTAAAGGCATTTTTACAAATATTGGAATCTAACATTTGTAAAATTCATCCAACTGAAAAACAGTGCCAATAACCTTTATAATGGTTTATTATAATATACATTATAACATATGGTATAGTATGTTATAATTCTCTAAATTTTACTTAGAATTGTATAATTGAATGGTAAATTTGTGATATCAAAAGAAGTCTTAAAAAAGATTCGTAAGCTAGAAATTCAAACCAAGGGCATCGTTAACACTCTGTTTGGAGGCGAGTATCAGTCTGCCTTTAAAGGCCGTGGTATGGAGTTTTCGGAGGTGAGAGCCTATAATTATGGTGATGATATTCGCCAAATCGACTGGAACGTTACTGCGCGTACGGGTGACCCTTTTATTAAAATCTTTGAAGAAGAGCGCGAACAAACACTTATGCTTTGTGTAGACATCTCTCAAAGTGGTGTTTTTGGAAGTGTAGAACAAACAAAAATGGATCTAGCAATAGAAATTTGTGCTGTACTTGCTTTTAGTGCTATTAAAAATAGCGACAAAGTTGGCTTAGTACTTTTTAGCGATCGTATTGAAAAAGTGGTTCCTCCTAAGAAAGGTAGAACCCACGTATTGCGCTTGATTCGTGAGCTATATACTACTAAACCTGAGGGACATGGAACTAGCATCAGCGGAGCCCTCTCTTACATTAACCGCCTACTTGATAGAAAAGCTATCGTTGTTTTAGCTTCTGACTTCCAAGACTCCAACTTTGACAAAGAGCTCAGAATAACAAATCAAAAGCATGACTTAGTTAGCATCATAGTGAGTGATACCATGGAAGATGAATTGCCAGATATGGGTATTATTCCATTCAAAGACGCAGAGTCTGAGAAAGATATTCTTATCGATACCTCAAGTAAAAAAGTGCGTTCTGAGTATAAAAAAAGGAGATTCATCCTTAAAAAAGAATTATCGGAGAAGCTTCGTAAAATGAAAATAGATTCGGTTGAAGTAAGCACCAATCAATCGTATGTACAGCCACTTATGAACTTCTTAATGCGAAGAGTGAACAGATATTAAGCAGAACTTAATTAAGATTAGCAATTACTTCTTTTTCTTCGCTCATACCCTCTAGTTCTGTTTTTAAATTGGATATACGAACCTTAAACACATCCATATTATTTTCAGAAATACCTTCTGAAGGAGGCAACTTGATTTTTAGAGGGTTCATCGGTCGATCATTTTTATACACTCTATAATCTAAGTGTACGCCTGTTACTCGCCCCGTTCTACCAACATAACCAATTACCTGTCCTTGGTGAACTTTTACGCCCTTTTTGATCCCTTTAGCAAAACCATTCAAATGTAAGTAAGCAGTAGTATATGTAGAATTATGTCTAATTTTTACAATATTTCCATTTGCTCCTCTGTAGCGAGATTCAATTATCTCTCCATCTCCAACAGCTATTACTGGAGTTCCAAGCGGAGCGGCATAATCTACCCCATAATGAGGGCGATTTTCTTTCAAAACTGGATGGAATCTATTTAAGGAAAACCCAGAACTAACTCTATGAGAATAAGTAAATGGTGCTTTTAAAAGAGCTTTTTGAACACTATTTCCTTCACTATCAAAGAACCCCGTTCTGTCTGCACTTTCGTACCAATACGCATTATAGACATCGCCTTGATGAACAAACTCTGCAGCTAAAATATCTCCAATACCGTAAGGCTTATCATCAACAAACTGCTTTTCATATATTACTTTGAAACCATCTCCTGGATAAAGTCTAAAAAAGTCTACCTGCCATCCAAATATTTCACTGAGCCGGTTTGCTACTAAAATATTTACATCTTGATCTACTAACGCTTCATATAAAGAAGACTTTATAGTTCCATGAGAAGAAGCCACTTCCTTTCGAACTTTTTTAACCCCTTTTGTAACTGAAACTCCATCAACCCAATCAAAAATAACGTAATCAGTAGCCGAGTTATGAAATACCATTCGGCTAGGTTTGCCAGTCTCGGTGTTTAGATAGGTATAATACTTCTGATTTTGGCGAATTTTATTGTATTGAAACTTACCTTTCGCTTCTTGTTCCAAATCATAAATTGTTTGTGGAGAAACATCTAGGGCTCTTAAAATCAAATATAAACTCTCATTCTTTCTAACGCGGTGTTCTTCTATTTCTGAGCCATCTCTTAGAAAGCCATAAGAATCATATCCAGGAAGTTCTTTAATCTCTACTAGATTAGCTTCAGTAACCGACACTGTTTCATTATCTGGGTTTTGCCCTGAAAACTGACAAGACATAGAAATGGTTGTAAAACAAGCAATAATAATTGCTTTAATAACCGAATTTATAGACATAGACTAATTGTAGATGATTTCCTTCAATAAAAACGGAAACTAAGAGATAATTTAATCATATCATAAAAAAAGAAGAGTTGTAAATTTGGATAAACTTGATAGATTCGGGCTTCTTTTTAGAATGCTTTACTATATATTCTTGCCCTTAAGATTTTACCCTTTTTATATTGGCAACTTAATTGACATATTTCAGATTCTTTTGACTACACACAAACTATTATTACTTTTATTTATAACGTCACTTATACCATTTCTTGGAATGGCTCAAGAAGTTAGTGTATCTGGCCCTACCGACTCTCTTACAGTTGGTACTTTGTTCAATTTCTCTCTCACATTGAATAATAAATCAGAGTACGATAAAATAATCTTCCCAGATTCTTCGATTTTTAACGATGATTTAGAATTTATTAGCCGCAAGCAATTTAGGTTACCCAATTTTTCAGATAGCACAAGCTATTCACTTCAATTCTTCGCCAATAAAGACATTATCATTCCGCCTCTTCCAGTTAAACTAGTTGAAGGAGCAGATACCACTTTATTCTTTACTGAAGCTTTTCCCTTGTTCTTCAAAACAGTGTTGTCTTCTGAAAATGACGAGTTCAATCCTCTAAAGCCTAATTTCGACTTTAGCTTAGTTCTTTGGCCATGGATATTAGGCGCATTGTTATTATTGGCTCTAGCCTATTTCTTATATCAGAAGTTTTTTAAAGATAGGAAGCCTCCTATACAAGTTATTAGAGAAATACCTGAGTTTGTTAGTCCGTTAGTTGAACTCGAGCAACGCCTAGAAATTCTAAAGGAAGAACACACTCAGCGTGTTGAGAAAAATTATAAATTATTTTATAGCCAACTTGGTGATGCCATTAGAGCTTATTTAGAAGACCTTTACGCTATTCCTGCACTAGAATCAACAACTAGAGAGTTAGCAAGATATATGGATGCCTTTGGGGTAGATCTTGAACTTATCAAATATACGCGTCTCATTCTTAATGAAGCAGATATGATTAAATTCGCAAAAATGATTCCTACCTTAGATCAATCTTGGGTTGCTTATCAACATGCACAAGCATTCTTAGAAAGAGCACGAGTTTATGATATTCAACGAATTGTTAGATTAAAAGAACGCTTCGAATCACAATTCGAAAAAACAGAATTAGAATTAGACCACGAGGATAATAATTGATGGAATGGGCTAATCCTGAATGGTTTTGGGCGTTATTATTACTCCCCATAATAATTGGATTCTATATTTACAGTTATTTTGGAAAGAAAAAGACAACGTTTACTTTCTCAACGTTAAACTCAGCTGAGAAATTACCAGGGAATTGGAAAGTACACTTACATTGGCTAACAGCACTTCTTTCATGGGGTGCATTCTCGCTATTAGTTGTTGCACTTGCCCGCCCCCAACTTACACTTACCACTGTTGAGAAAAATGCTGAAGGTATTGATATAGTGATGGTTCTAGATATTTCCTCATCAATGCGTGCAGAAGATTTAAAGCCAAATAGATTTGAAGCTGCTAGAGATGTAGCCAAAGCCTTTGTTGACAAAAGAGCTTCCGATAGAATTGGTCTGGTAACTTTTGCTATGAAAAGTTTTACAGTAGTTCCACCAACACTAGATTATAACTTGCTAAATAATCTATTAGATGAACTTAAAATGGGAATTATTGAAGATGGCACGGCTATTGGTATGGGTATTGCTACCGCAATAAATCGCCTTAAAGACAGTGACACAAAAAGTAAGATTATTATTCTTTTAACCGATGGCCAAAATAATGCCGGCGAAATTGATCCCGTGACTGCAGCCGACTTGGCAGTAACCTACGGAATTAAAATTTACACCATTGGTGCGGGAACTAGAGGAACTGCTCCCTACCCAATTCAAGATCCTATTTTTGGGCTTCGTCATCAGAATATTGAAGTTAATATTGATGAAGAAATGTTAAGCTCAGTTGCTAAACTTACAGGCGGAAAATACTACCGTGCAACCGACACTAATGAGCTTTATAAAGTGTATGAAGAGATCGACGCTCTCGAAAAAACAAAAGTTGAAGAACTCATTTATACCGACTATGAAGACGAATATCCTATTTATTTAGGACTTTCTTTCGCCTTCTTTTTAACAGCTCTAGTAATTAACCGTTTTTACTTACGTAGCATTGTAAATTCTTAATTCAGCAGAAGTTTTGGTAACTTCTGTTCTTGAATGATATCCTAAACTGGCTGTTTTTGCCATTCCGTTTTTCATGAAAAAAGACAAACTTATCAAGAGTATTCATAGTACTCCTGCTTTTCAAGAGCTTTCAGTTAAGCTCAAAGAGTACTCGAAACTGTATCTAAAAGAAAGTGTCGGCTCTCTAAATGCGCTCGTAATTAGTAAGCTTCAAAAGGAAGCGAAAACGATTTTGGTTATTACTGATACTGATGAAAACGAACGTTTTGTAAAATCCGACCTAGAAGTTCTTAGTGGTAGTGAAAGCACTAGCTTCCCTCCTACAAATCATAAACCTTACGATGAAGAGCAAATTCTTGACTCGGCTCTGCTTGTTCAGCGTTCTGAAGCTTTAGAAGCAGTTCAAAAATCGAAAAAGAAAGTTGTATTTACTTCGGCAGAAGCTCTATTCGAAAAAGTTGCTCCACCTCAGTTATTGGATAAAGTAAGCATCATACTTACCAAAGGTGATGAGATTGAATTAGACGCTCTAAAAGAAAAATTGGTAGATCAAGGTTACTCCCCTTCTCGATTTGTTGATGAGCCAGGTGAATTTGCAATTCGAGGTGGTATAGTTGATGTGTACCCTTATGCTGGTGAATATCCTATTCGTTTGGAATTTTTTGGGGATGAATTAGAATCCATTCGGGAATTTGACCCGGATTCTCAACGCTCCATCGCTTTTTTAAATCAAACCCGATTTATTCCAGACCTATCAAATCTTCCCGATAGCGATAAAGATAGCTTTCTTTCTTATTTCAAAGACGACACTGTGGTTGTACTTATAAATCCGGAGCTCATCTTTGCAGAAATTGACAAACGTTTTACAAGAGCAAATGATGTCTACCTTTCAAAAGACAATGAAAAACTAACATCACCTGAAGTTCTCTATCTCAGTAAAAATGAACTTGAAACTCAGCTTAGTAAGTTTGAAAGCTCCATTATCTTTGGAAGTTCTGATATTAACCAAAACTCAAATGCTGCTATTGCAAAAATGGGTAGTAAGCCCCAGCCCGATTTTCATGGTAATTTTGAGCTCGTTCGCGAAGACATTACCAAGAATAGCGAAGCTGGTATTCATGTTCTTATTTGCTGTGATAACGACGGACAAAAAAATCGGTTTGAAGAACTTCTAGGTGAGGCTTCTCCAAGTTTTAATTATTCGCTAGTAATCGAATCGTTTCATGAAGGTTTCATTCTAAAAGATGCGAAAATAGCCCTCTATACAGATCATCAGATTTTTAACCGCTACCATCGCCCAAAGGTTAAGAAGCGTAAGTATTCTGGTGGAATTTCATTCAAAGAGCTCAAAGATCTTCGGATTGGTGATTTTGTGGTTCATGTGGATTATGGGATTGGAAAGTTTGCTGGTTTCAAAAAGATTCTTGTAAAAGACAACGAACAAGAAGTTGTTGTGCTTAACTATAAGGACGATTCTGTTCTTTATGTAAATGTTACCAGTCTTCATAAACTTCAAAAATACTCTGGCAAAGAAGGCACCGCTCCTAGAATTACTAAGCTTGGCTCTGGCGAATGGGCTCGTAAAAAAGCTCAAACCAAAAAACGGGTTAAAGACATTGCCCGTGAACTTATTCTCCTATACGCCAAACGAAAAGCTCAAAAAGCCTACGCTTTTGGCCCAGATAATAATTGGCAAATTGAAATGGAAGCCAATTTCCAATACGAAGAAACCCCCGATCAAAACGCTGCCATTATCGCTGTTAAAGAAGATATGGAAAATACTCAGCCCATGGACCGCCTAGTCTGTGGAGATGTGGGGTTTGGCAAAACTGAAGTTGCCGTAAGAGCAGCTTTCAAAGCCGTAATGGACAACAAACAAGTTGGGATTTTGGTACCTACCACAATTTTAGCGGAACAACATGCAAAAACTTTTGAAAAGCGTTTAGGCAAATTCCCTGTAAAGATAGAAGCTCTATCCAGATTTAGAACAAAATCTGAACAAACAAAGGTTATCAAAGATCTAGAGAACGGTGATTTGAATATCGTAATTGGTACTCACCGATTGCTTTCTAAAGACGTCAAGTTCAAAGATCTCGGACTTATCATTGTGGATGAAGAACAACGTTTTGGAGTGAGCGCCAAAGAAAAGCTTAAGGAATTTAGAGCCGCAGTTGATGTATTAACACTTACGGCAACACCAATTCCAAGAACGCTGCAATTCTCTTTGATGGGAGCTCGCGACTTGAGTGTCATCAATACACCACCACCGAACAGACAACCTGTTTACACCGAAATTCATGGCTTTAATGAAGAACTTATTAGAGATGCCATTCTTCAAGAAATAAGCCGAGGTGGACAAATATTCTTCATTCATAACAGAGTGAAAAATATTGAAGAAGTTGCTGAAATGATTCGCCGATTGGTTCCTGATATCCGAGTTCGATTTGGGCATGGACAAATGACAGGGCCTCAATTAGAGAAAATAATTGGTGATTTCTACAAGCATAAATTTGATGTCCTAGTTTCCACAACAATCGTAGAAAACGGCATCGATATCTCTAACGCCAATACCATTATCATCAACAATGCGGATAACTTTGGGTTGGCCGAGCTCCATCAGTTGCGTGGACGAGTAGGCCGTTCAAATAAAAAAGCATTTTGTTACCTCATCACTCGCCCTATCGAAACGCTCACTCCTGAAGCAAGAAAACGTTTACTCGCTTTAGAAGAGTTTTCTGATTTAGGCTCTGGTTTTAACATTGCCATGCGTGATTTAGACATCCGTGGCGCTGGCGATATTCTTGGAGCCGAACAAAGTGGCTTTATCAACGATATTGGTTTCGATTTATATACTAAAATTCTGAACGATGCCGTCCGTGAGTTAAAAGAATCTGAGTTTAGCCACATGTTTGAAGGCATAGAAGCTGAAATCGATCTCCCTGAAACACTCGTCGAATTTGATGAATCAGCCCTTCTTCCAACAAACTATGTGAACGATAATGTGGAGAGATTGAATCTTTATCGAAAATTATCTCAAGCTAAAACGGAAAAAGAAATTATTGAATGGGAAGATGAAATTGTGGATAGATTCGGACCTGCCCCAAAAGAAGCAAAGTATTTAATTGAGGCGAGCAAGATTAAGCTTTACGCTTCTCGATGTATGTTTACCAAGGTTACCATCCGTTCAAAAAGAATGTGGGCTGTTTGTCCAAAACCAGAATCTAAAATTGGAACTCATTTTTACGATAGCGGAAAGTTCCAAGCAATTATGGAAGGTCTTGGTAAACTCCGTGCCGATAAATATCAACTGGTTCAAAAAAATGATATTATGCGTTTCGCAATCCAAGATATTGAAGACATCTTTGCGGTAACTCCATTTCTAAAGCAATTACTAAACACGCATTGATCTCAATAAGTTACATAGAAGCTATTAAGGCTGGGGATATTGTTGCATTTCCAACGGAGACTGTGTACGGGCTTGGAGCCGATGCGTGGAATCCGTCAGCAATACAAAAGGTGTTTTCTACCAAAGGAAGACCTTCAGACAATCCGCTCATCGTTCATATTTCCGAATTCAAACAAGTAAGTGACTTTGCTTCTGAAATTCCCGATATCGCATCTCTTTTGATGGAAGCTTTTTGGCCAGGACCTTTGACTTTAGTTCTCAAAAAAAGAACCACTGTTTTAGATGTAGTATCGTCTGGTTTAAATACCGTTGCTATCAGGATGCCAAACCATTCTATTGCGCTTGAATTTATTTCCAAAACTGGTCCTCTAGTTGCTCCTTCAGCAAATACTTCAGGTAAGCCAAGTCCTACCAAGGCCGAACATGTTTTGCTAGATTTTGGAACAGATTTCCCTGTAATTGATGGTGGAGCTACTTCTATAGGCTTAGAATCTACCGTTCTAGATTTAACTTCTGAGATACCAACAATTCTGCGCCCAGGTGCCATCGGTAAAAATGAAATTGAAAATATCTTAAAGCAAGAAATTCAATTTTCTACGAAAGCTCCGGAATCGCCTAAAAGCCCTGGTCAGAAATATTCGCACTACAAACCCAATGCTGAAGTTCGTTGGATTAAACCAGCTCAGAGTATTGAACAAACTGATGCTTTATTCCTGCTCCAAGATATGGAAATAGAAATTCCAAACGCTGTTAAATACCATGGTGATTTAGCCAAAATGGCGAGAGAAAT
This sequence comes from Balneola sp., assembly GCA_048267905.1. GTDB lineage: Bacteria > Bacteroidota > Rhodothermia > Balneolales > Balneolaceae > Balneola. The sequence goes on along the minus strand of JBLWWM010000001.1, from coordinate 311,528 downwards.
CTATGATCGTTTTCGTCAAGCAGATGTTGACGGTTACAAAGTCATCTATATTGAACCGCTTGATTCATTTTCAAACCACCCAATGTATTCCGCATTGATGAATAGAATTGCTAAAGCAGTTGGCATTTAATTTACTACTATTTATTGAGCTTTAAAGCCTTTCAGCGAGTTCAAGCCATCTCAATTCTTTCTCTTCTAACTCATCCTTTACTTCACCATACCGATAAGTTAGGTCTTGCAGCTTTTCATAGTGAGCCTTTCCTGAACCAATTTCAGTTTCAAGTTTAGTTTTCTCACCTTCTAATTTTGCAATTTCTTTTTCTAAGGTCTCGTACTCTTTCTTCTCTTTGAAGCTTAGCTTCTTTTCATCTTTTGGAGAAGATTTTGGAGCGTTAAAAGTCTGATTTACCTTTTTGTCTGCATCTTTCCGAGACTCCGCTTCTAACTCAGCACTTTGGGCTTTATACTCTTGATAAGTTCCGTTGAAGTCGTTGATTACGCCATTTCCTTCAAATACGAAATAATGATCCACCAAATTATCCATGAAATACCTATCGTGGGAAACGATAATGAGGCAACCACCAAATTCCGATAGAAAAACTTCTAATTTTTCAAGGGTGATAAGATCCAAATCATTAGTAGGCTCATCCAGAATTAAGAAATTCGGATTTTTAATAAGCACCATCATTAATCCTAAGCGGCGTTTCTCCCCACCACTAAGTTTACTAACGGGTGTGTACTGCATTTTGGAGTCGAACATAAAATGCTCTAAAAACTGAGATGCCGAAATTTGATCTCCATTCGAAAGTTTAATCACTTCCGCCACTTCTTTAATTACATCAATTACACGTTCGCTTTCTTTAAACTTTATCCCTTCCTGCTTATAATGGCCATAAACAATAGTCTGCCCAGAAAGAACTTGTCCCGAATCAACGGGTTCAACGCCCGTTACAATTTTCAAAAACGTACTCTTACCAACTCCATTTTTGCCAATAATTCCTATTCTTTCGCCTTTGTTAAAAGAATAATCGAAATTCTGAAGGATGGTTAGATCGCCAAAACTCTTGTTCACTTTTTGAAGTTCAAGTACTTGTCCTCCAATACGAGATACACTTACATCAAGCTTAATTTCTTGCTTAACTTTACCTGAATTTGCTTTCTTCTCGGTTTCATAAAAAGCATCTATTCTAGATTTTGACTTTGTTGTTCTCGCCTTCGGTTGGCGACGCATCCACTCTAGTTCTTTCTTGGCGAGCTTACCCGCTTTAGCAACTTCAATTGCGTAAACCTCTTCCCTTTCCTCTTTCTTCTGGAGAAAGTAAGCGTAATTCCCATTATGATGGTACAGTTTGCTGTCTTCAATTTCTAAAATATGGTTACAAACACGATCTAAGAAGTACCTATCGTGAGTTACCATCAGCAATGTCATCTTACTTTTTGTGAGATAAGCTTCCAGCCACTCAATCATTTCAACATCAAGATGGTTCGTTGGCTCATCAAGAATCAATAAATCTGGCTCATCCAAAAGTACAAAAGCCAATGCTACCCGTTTTCTTTGTCCACCCGAAAGTGATGCAATAGACTGATCCAAATCGGTGATATTTAATACGCTCAATATCTGATGTAAACGTTGCTCATAATCCCAAGCGTTCGCTGCATCCATAGCTGCTAGAGCTTTATCAAATGCATTTTGAGTTTCAGTATTATAATCTTCTGCTTGGGCAGCTACAGCTTTATCGTAAGCCTTCACAATGTTAACCATATCGTTATCGCCATGAGCAATAAACTGGCTAATGGTCATGCTATCGTCCATTTCTGGCTCTTGCTCCAAAATTCCAATACGAATTCCATTCCGCACCATTACTTCGCCAGCATCAGCAGTTTCTTTGCCTGCCAAAATCTTTAGCAAAGTTGACTTCCCCGTACCATTTTGAGCAATTAATGCTGTTTTATCTCCTTTGGAAATACCAAAAGTAAGATTTTGAAACAGCGGCTTTAGCCCAAATTGTTTAGAAAGGTTTTCTGTAGATAAATATGTCATAAATGGAAGAAAGTAGAATCTTTAAAGTAGCCCTCAATATAAGGTTTAAGTAACTTGATGATGAGTATTTTTAAATATTATTTTTTGGCTTACTTATAAGCGTAAAAGATTAAGCAAACTCAACAAAATAATCGAGTTTTTAGGTTTGAGAACGGCAACGGTTCACTTATTTTACTTCAATCAATTAATTCATTTCTCAAATAATGATACTAAATCGTCCTGCCAGCTATACTGATTATTATGAATTTACCATGGCGCAGGGGTACTTTCTTGCAGATAGGCATCTTGAACAATGCACCTTCGATTACTTTTTTAGAAAACTACCTTTTAAGGGTGGTTATGTAGTATTTGCAGGACTTGCAGACTTCTTGGAGGAACTAAAAGAGTTTACTTTTCATGAAGATGAACTAGAGTTTTTGAAGTCGTATGGATTTAAAAAAGAATTTCTTGAGTTCTTAAAACAGTTTCGTTTTAAAGGAAATATCTATTCCGCAAAAGAAGGTGAAATAATTTTCCCGAACCAACCCATTTTGCGTGTTGAAGGAACACTCATCGAAGCTCAAATTATTGAAACCTTACTTCTGAATATTCTAAACTTTGAGTCTCTAATTGCTACCAAAGCCTCTAGAGTGCGTTATGTTGCTGGCGATAGAACTGTCTTAGATTTTGGCCTCAGACGCTCGCAAGGATTTGGGGGTATACAAGCTAGCAAAGCAGCAATAATTGGCGGTCTAGACGGCTCCTCGAACGTGTATAGTGGAATGACGTACGGCTTTGATGTGAGCGGAACTATGGCGCATTCTTGGATTCAATCTTTTGAAGACGAACTTTCGGCTTTTAGAGCATATGCTAATTTTTATCCTGATAGCAGTGTGTTTCTTGTAGACACCTACGACACGCTTAAAAGTGGGATTCCTAACACCATCACAGTTGCCAAAGAACTCGAACAAAAAGGTCATCAATTAAAAGCTATTCGTTTGGATAGTGGGGATTTAGCTTATCTCTCTAAAAATGCTAGAGCTCAGCTTGATGCTGCTGGCTTAAACTACGTTAAGATTGCAGCTTCAAATCAATTGGATGAACATTTAATTAAAAGTTTGCTTGACCAAAACGCCCCTATTGATATTTTTGGAGTGGGAACAAAGCTCGTAACTGCTTACGATAACCCTGCTTTAGATGGAGTTTATAAGCTGAGCTCTATACAGCAACGACCAACCCTTAAAATTTCGGAGAATATTGAAAAAGTAACTCTTCCAGGCGCAAAAAAAGTAACTCGATATTTTAATGAAGACGGAAGCTTTTATGCAGATGGAATATCACTTATAGATGAACCTGAGTTTGACACTATTCAGCATCCATTTTACCCTGCTAAAAAAACTAATTTAAAAGGCTTAAAATCCTGTGATTTATTACAGCTCGTTGTTCATAATGGAAAAATAGTCACTGAAATACCTACTGTAACCCAAAGCGCTCTGTATGCAAAAGAACAACTCCGTAAGTTAAATCCAGAACATAAACGCTTCGATAATCCACACGTTTATAAAGTTGGAATTAGTGCTAACTTAAAGGAGCTAAGAGATAATCTTCTAAACTCAAATATACATTAGCCATGCATGCTTTAATAATTGTTGATGTTCAAAATGATTTTTGTCCTGGTGGCGATTTAGCTGTACCCAATGGCGATTCTATTATCAAACCCATCAATAAAATTTCTGGGTATTTCCGCTATGTTATACAGACCCAAGATTGGCACCCAGAAAATCATTCCAGCTTTGCCTCTCAATACGATGATAAAGACGCTTTTGAATCGATAGAAATGGATTATGGAACTCAGGTTCTTTGGCCTGATCACTGTGTGCAAGGTAGTGTTGGGGCAGAGTTCCACCCAGATTTAGACACCACACGTACCAATCTCATTATTAGAAAAGGCTTTAGAACTTCTATAGATTCATATTCAGCTTTTTATGAGAATGACAAAACCACTTCAACAGGGCTAGCTGGTTATTTAAAATCCTTAGAAATAAAGACTCTTTTTTTTACAGGATTAGCTACAGATTTTTGCGTGAAATGGTCGGTTATTGATGCTATTAAAGAAGGTTTTGAAGTGTATTTAGTTGAAGATGCGGTTGGCGGGATTGATTTAAATGATTCGGTTGATTCCGCTCTTAAAGAGATGAAACTTAACGGAGTTAAATTCACAAATTCAGCTCATGTAATAAACTACCTTACTAAGCTTTATGGCCTTTGATTTTTGTATTCTCGGAGCTGGCTTGGCAGGTCTCTCCTTAGCTGATAAACTTTCGGAATCGGGTGCGACTGTTATTGTTGTTGACCCAAAAGGTACCGCTGGTGGAGCTTCGGGAACACCACTTGGGTTAGTGAATCCTGCAACGGGTAGATTTGCCACTAAAACTTGGAAGGCTGAAAAATGTTACCAAAGTATTTTAGAAACTTTAGAAAAAGTTCAGAGACATTCTCAAGAATCCATCTACAAAAAAACAGGGGTATTACGCCCAGCTCTCGACACCAAGATTGCAACAAGAATGAAGGTGAATTTTGATTCAACTGATTGGCCAAAAGATTGGTGTTTTTGGATTGATGAAGAAGAGCTCAAGACACTTTATCCTGGCATTAACTGCGTAGGTGGAGGAGTTTGGCTTCCTATAGGTTTAAGCGTGAAATTACCTGCGTTCTTACATGCTTATTCATGCTTATTGGGAAATAGGAACGTTGAATTTATCACAAATCAAGAGTTTGATCTGTCACAGTGTGGAAGCAGTTGGGCTCTGAGGTTACGTGATTCTAAGATTGAAGCTTCTACCGTTATCACAGCTGCTGGAATTGAAAGCACCGGTTTTTCTCAATGGGATTTCCTGACACTACATGCTGTAAAAGGGCAAATAGCCATTCTTGAAACTGAAACTCCCTTCCCTTATGACGCTTCTATTTCTGCTTTGGGTTATTTCTCAGAATACGGTGAAAAGAGCTTTGCTGCAGGAAGTACATATGAACATAAATTTGAACATGAAAACACCGATTCAAAAGGGCTGGATTATATTTTAAAAAAACTCGCTCTTGTTATGCCTTCGGTTTCAGAAACTATTATTGAAACAACACAGTGGGCAGGAATTAGGGCCTCAACACCAGATAGAATGCCTATTTTAGGACAACATCCTGTTTATAAAAACTTATACATCTTTACAGGGTTGGGCTCCAAAGGATTATTGTTCAGTAGTTATCTTGCTAATGCTCTTGGAGATTTAATTCTAGAGTCCTCACCTCTGCCTGCAGAAGTTGATATTAAAAGATTCTTGAAATAAAAAAGGCTCACTTCCTATTTACATAGAAAGTGAGCCTTTAAAATTTGCAGACTGGCTTAGAATCTAAATACTAAACCACTCCAAACACCAGTAGCAGAGCCACCGTTTTCTTTGGAGTCATTCACAATTGAACCAGCAACAGTTAACTCAAAGAAGTTAAAGTCTAGACCAAAACCACCTGTATAAGCAGTGGAAGCAAATCCACCTATTCTAGTTCCAACTCTTAATGGCATAAAACCTAGCAAGCGATATTCAGCGCCAAGATTTAGAGAACTTTTCTTAGAATTGGTGCCGTTATTGTTAAAGCCAAAGCCGTAGTCTATAGCAAGCATCAACTTCCCAGCCGTTAGTGCAGCACCAAAATTATACATACCTGGTAATCTATAATCTACAGCACCAGTTTTTTCAGCATCAAAGCTACCATAAATGTCATTCTGTAAACTATCTTGAAGGTTATCGTAATAATCACCAATTTCAGTTTCCCCAATATCACCGTCAAAAGTAAAGGTTCCATCCGCATAAATTCTAGAAGGATTCTCGTCAAAAGATACTTTACCTAAATCAGTTAAAGACATAGAAACACGAAGCTTTTTATCCTTTCCGAAAAAGTTTAAAACGGGAATACTAATGTGTGATATATCCATTTCTGCGGTAACACCCATATCAAGCCCTAAGCCAGAACCAAGGGTTCCTACGTCAGAACCAGAGTAATCAACATAATCATCGAACTTAGCTTTTGAATTTAAACTACGAGCTCCAGAGTAGTCTTGTAATTGCTGAGAAAGTTCCCCAAAAGAATGGATTGAGTAGTTAAAATTATGAACTACAGATCCTTGATTTGTTCCATCTGTACCATTAACAGTAATGGTAGAGTTAAAATCCATTTTGGATGATTGGGCACCAATAATTAGCTTAGGCGCTACACCTGCATAAATTTTAACATTCCTAGCAAATAAGAGATTATCAAACTTAAAAACCTCTCGTGCATAGCCTATTGAAACTTCTGCAAAAGACACAACGTTCAAATCAAAGTTTACAGGTGTAGGTGCTCCAAATTTCTCTGAATCAAGTCCGTAGAATCCTAATTCTGCGAGACCTTTGTTTACTGTTAAATCCTCAGTTACTCTAACACGTGAACTCAGACTAAATGCTGATTTACTTCCTCGACTCGAAAAACCAAAGGGAACAATATTCAAAGTCCCAGATAATTCCCGAGTATTATCAGGGTTACTCCCAAAAAAGTCGTTAAGCATATCAACACGAGTTTGCCCATCAATTGTAAGGCCTTTTGTCATATACTTATTGTATGTACTAATATTAACTAAAGAACCTCCAAAGCGAGCTCCAACACCACCAACAATACCCAAAGATCTCTTTGGCCTATGTGTTTGCAACATTAAATTTGCAGGATTTATAAAATTAGCATGATATCCATCTACGTAAGCAGTTCCGCCACCACCCATACCAAGTGATGATGTAGTATAATGTCGCCCTTGAGCTACCACTAAGGTAGCTGATAAAGCAAAACAGATCGTTAGAAGCGTTTTTAATTTATTCATTGTTGCTACCCTATTATTTAACATCAGTTTCGATTGTTATGTTTGCTCTAATGCCCAAAGAAATTTTATCAGAGGCTCTTAGTTTTACAGACTGGTTAACTCCATTAACACTTGTTGTTATTAATGTAGCATTGACCTCGAGTTTTCTAGTCCGATGTAAGTTTGTAAGTTGATTAGCATTAAGAGCTATGATAAGAGTTCCGCCTGAAGCTGTAGACGAAAATGATGTTACAGGATCAATATTTGATGGATCCAAACTAAGAGGGTCATCAGTTGGTAATGGAATTGTAGTAACAACACTATCTAGTTCAGTCAAAAACCTAAGCTCTATATCAAAGCCAACAGGAAGGCCATTTGAATAACTAATCTCAATTTGGCCTTTAGTAATTTGGCTATCGTCACCTTTTTGAGAGGACGGGAAGTCAGACAAATCTTGGTCTGTAGTATCTTTAAAAGTTGAGCCCGTTGAAGTAAATGTAAGTGGTAAATCAACACTTATCATTGGGTCAAATACTAGAGAATCACCTATTGTTCCTTCTTGTTCATCTTGGTTAACTACTGCTTTACCAATAAAACGAATTTCGCTAGGCAAGTTGTTTAAGAACTCATCAACATTTGTGTTTTCCTTGCTAAAAGTAATGCTTGAAGAAGCAGTTCCTCCTCCAATTACTTTTTCCAATTCAAACTTTATCATTTGATCCGCAGTTAACTGAACACCATTTGCATAAAGACCAGAAACCGGATCTGTTGGAGCAACTAAAAAGGTTCCATCTTTATTAGCTCCACTTAAAAATACTTGCTCGTCATTACCATTAGTGCCAACAAAAACACCATAGATAGTTGTTGCAATACCAATGTTAGAATCATAATTAATGGTTAATCTAGGATTGGTAAAGTCTAAACCATCTAACTGCTTAGAAATATCCTCTAACCCATCAATTTTTGTAAGCTCAGCTTCTTGGTCGTTAAACACATCCAAAACTTCATCATCACCTTCATCGGTGTTAAGCAGTACGTTCTGCTGTTTAACTATTCCAAAAGCTTCTTTTATAGCCAGGTTTGAAATAGCTACTGAAGAAGTAATGTCATTGTCTTCATCAATGGTACGAGTTTGATCATTTGCTGCTGCATTCTGAGTATTCTCAGTTGAAGCTGCAATATTAAATTTTATCTCATTATTTGGAGCAAAAAATCTATACCCAGCTAAATCAATGCTTTTCTCAACGGAGCTTGAAGAACGTAAGATGCGTTCATCAACACCACCATCATTAGAATAAGTAATAACTAGTGAATCAGCATCTCCGAATGGGGCTCTTCTTATACCAGGAAAAGAAATTTTAAGATCTTCGATAGTTATATCAAGACCATTTTGAATTGAGGCAATATTAAGCTCACCTGATTTCAATTCGACATAATGAGTTTCATCTGTGCCAAAATCGAATTCAGTAGCATCAAAACTTGATGTGTTGATAGAATAAAAATCTTGAGGCTCTAAAGCCGCTTCTACAGCAGATGCAACTAGGTTGTCACCAACAATATTCTCAACAACTAATTCGCCGGGTTCTGCCGAAGTATTTTGAGCTAACCAAGTTACTGTTACTTCAATTTTGATATCACTTAGTATATCTCCTTCGATAAAATCTAGTGTGGTTGAAGTAGTCGCTCCATGAGTAACATCAATTAAATTACCTGTTGTCACATCTGTAGAACCAGATTTTAACTTCAAACCAATATTGCTAATATCAAATCCAAGGCTATTTGTAACTGAAACCTCAATACCTCCACTTTTTACTGTTGCACTTACAAAAAAGTCTGTGTTATTACCTACTTCAATAATAACTGGTGTAGGTGTAGTTCCGCCAGGAATTGCAGTTCCAGATGGAACCAATGCTGGGTTTAAACCTGTTAATTCTTCAAAACTAGCAGTACCTAAATTCCCATTACCAGAAGAGAAACTTCCAATCTCTAACTCACCAACTTTCGATTGGAAAGTTGTTGGGGAAACATTAACAATAGGAATTGCATCATCTAAATCACCAAAGTCGAAATCTTCTTCGATGGAGATTACAATTTGTTCATTCCCTAATACCGTAAATAATGAATCGAATTGAGATTTTGTAGTATCTAAGAGCGCACCTTCACCACCAAGGAATTGGTACTCTTTGTCAAAGAGTAGAGGCGCTTCTATTTTGTGTGAGGTAGTAAAATCTGGTTTTTTTGGTATTTCACACCCGTACAAAAGTACAAATCCTACCAATAAACAGATTATTCTGTAATTCTTTCCCATATTAATTTTTTTAATGTTAATTCTAAAAAATACCCTAATTATTCCTGGATATTAGCCAACTTTATAGTATAAGTACTTACACTGAGTTTTAATATTAAGAATACATAATCATTAATGTACTACACAATGAGGTAGTTTTATAGAAATGTTAGAATATTTAACATCTATTCAGAAAAAAAGCCTTTAGCTAAGCTCAGCTAAAGGCTTTATATGGCGGAGAGGGAGGGATTCGAACCCTCGGTACCCTTGTGAGGCACACACGCTTTCCAGGCGAGCCCGTTCGACCGCTCCGGCACCTCTCCTCTTATTGAAGGGCGGCTAAGATAGAATTATTTAGTGCTTATAGCAATGAGTTAAAACCCAAATGAAAAAACTTGAGTGGTATAAGCTCTAACTGCTTTCCCATTATTCATTGCGGGCCTAAATTTCCATTGTTTTGCAGCTTCTAAAGCTGCACCCATTACTCCATAGTCAATACTTGGCACTACTTTATATTTATTCCCCTTACTTTCGTACTCTCTTATTTGAGAAACATAAATATCTTCCACCAGACCTTCTGCATCTACTAGAAAAGTAACATACACTTCCACCTTTATACCTGCTTTTCTCGCAACTTCAGGAGTAGAGGGTTCAACAACTTTTAGTAACCGAGGTTTAACCTGAGGACTCCCCACAATTTCATCAGAGTCTCCTTTTTGGCCAACATCTCCTTCACCTAAAGGCTCTAGCGAAAGTAAATCATCAAAATCTAGAATTTCAATTTCATCATCAATCACCTCTTCATTTGGAACAGGAATTGGAATTTGAGGCCTAGGCGGGCGGGCGGGCGTAGTAACCTGCTTTGTTTGAATCATCTCCTCTGTAAAAATAGTTGGTTCCTCATCAACCCAACTTACTGCCTTAGAATCAATTGCATGAGTAGGCCAGAACTTAAATACACACAATAAAATCAATTCAGAAATAACCAACGTAACCAACAGTTTGTTGCGGTAAGTTACTTCAAAATAAAGAGTATTTGGGTTGAACCAACTCAATTCGCCCTTATTCGTTCTAATTCCTTTTTCATTAACTGCTGAGCATGATCTTTTAACTCATTCATGCTACTATAATCGGATGTTTTAATTGGATCTAAAATGGAAAGTTTAAAACAAACCGTAGGATTCATCACTTTGGAACCTGATTTTAAAGCCTTAAATCCCCCGTCAATTACAATGGGCTGTATAAAAAAGTCATTATCCATAGCTAACAAAAAAGCACCATTTTTAAAATTTCTAATCTCTCCATCAGTAGAACGAGTTCCTTCTGGAAATATCATTACAGGGACTTTATCTTTGATAGGTTTTACTAGATTATCAAGTCTTTTTAGCGCAGATTTACTTTTTCTATCTATAGCCAAATGCCCAGTTAACCAAGCTATCCATCCCATTACAGGGATAAGCATGAGACTCCTCTTGGTTACCCATTTCATCTGCCAAGGCAGCATAAACACAAAAGCCATATCTAGAAAACTTTGATGATTTCCGATAAAAACGGTGGGATTATCTGGATTGTATTTTTCTAGGCCATACATCTCTTTCTTCCAGCCAAGGCTAGCTTGCATCATACACCAACCCATTTTCGCTAACAACCAATTTGGAATTTTCCTATACGGATCGAATGGAAACGTAAATAGAAAAACGATTGAAATGATTATGAAGAATAAGAGAAATAGAATATTGTAGTATGTCCAAGTAAGAATACTAAATAATGCCTTCATTAGCCTTGCAGCTCCTTAATTGCCTTTCGGATAAACCCTTGATTTCGATTTAATAATACTTCTGCATCTTTTTTTTCTGTTTTGCCTAATTCCATAACCAATGCAGTTTTAACATGGTTATTAGCTTTATTGAGTAGCTCTGTGGCTCTGTCATAATCTACTTTTGTGAACAACATGATGATTTTTTTAGCGCGCTCAACCAATTTCTTATTTGATAGCTGTAAATCTACCATCACGTTTTCATATACTTTACCCTGACGAACCATGGCGCCAGTAGTTAGCATGTTAAGCACCATTTTTTGAGCTGTTCCACTTTTCATTCTGGTGCTACCCATTACCACTTCAGGCCCAACTGGAACATCAATTACAATATCGGGAATATAATCTAACTGCTCTGAAGGAACGGTGGTTACCAATATAGTCTTACAACCTCTTTTTTTAGCTTCTTTAAGTGCACCAATTACATAAGGTGTTCTTCCACTGGCAGCCAAACCACAAACAACATCCGGTGGATAAGCTTCGGCAATAGCTACGTCGCCAGCTCCAGCTTCTTCCGAATCCTCTACTCCTTCTTGAGCTACAAACATAGCTTCGGCTCCACCAGCCATAAAAGCTTGCACCTGCTCTGGTTTTGAGCCAAATGTTGGCGGGCATTCTGAAGCGTCAACAACTCCTAAGCGTCCACTTGTTCCTGCTCCGTAATAAAGTAATCTACCTTGTAGCGCGAAGCTTTGACTTATTACGTCAACTGCTTCTGCAATAGCAGGAAGTCTTGTCTCTACTATTTCAGCAACTTTTTTATCCTGCTCATTTATTAAACGAACAATCTCTAAGGGATTTGCTACATCAATCTCCAAAGTTTCTAAATTGCGTTGCTCAGTAGCAAGGTTGTTTAATTTCTCAAATAGTTCTTTATTTCTATCGCTCATATATACTATAATTACCGTCTATTTTTCCACCATTCAGAAACTGTTTCGTTTTCTGAATTGAGAGAAGGTTGTTGGGTATTTTCCTCGTTTATTTTTAATAATGAAGCTACCAAAGCTAGAATTTCGTCACTTGGTCTCTCCCCTAAGTCTTTATTGGTAAAATGATCTTTAACAAAATGTGTGTCGTAATCTCCACTTACAAATGAGGGATGTTTTAGCGTAAACTCACAAAAAGGAATTGTAGTTTTACAGCCCGCAATTTCATATTCATCTAGGGCTCTCAGCATTCTCTGAATAGCGTGCTTACGATCTTTGCCATGTACGGTCAGCTTCGAAATCATCGGGTCGTAATTTATGGTCACTTCTTGGCCTTCTTCAACACCTGCATCAACCCTAATACCATCACCAGTTGGCACTCGATGTTTTTTCAGCAACCCTGTACTAGGCAGAAAGTTATCAGAGGAGTCTTCCGCATAGATTCTACACTCTATAGCATGTCCTTTTATTGACAAGTCTTCTTGTTTAAAAGGTAGGGGTTTACCTTCTGCTACTAATATTTGCAACGCCACCAAATCTAATCCAGAAATCATTTCTGTTACAGGATGCTCTACTTGAAGCCTTGTATTCATTTCTAGAAAATAGAATTTCTTATGTTTATCCACTAAAAACTCTATCGTTCCTGCGCCTACATAATCGCATCCCTTTGCGGCTTTTATAGCACAATTTGCCATTTCTTGTCTCAACTCTGGGGTGAGCAAAGCACAAGGAGCTTCCTCAATTACTTTCTGGTGCCTGCGCTGTATAGAACACTCTCTATCAAAAACATGTAATACATGGCCATGCGTATCCGCCATTATCTGAAATTCAACATGCCTTGGCTCTTCTAAATATTTCTCTATATAAATTCGATCGTCACCAAAAGCATTTTTAGCTTCCGATTTAGCGGCTTTTATACTGCTTTCGAACTCTTCTCTTTTATATACAATTCGCATCCCTTTACCACCACCACCGGCAGCAGCTTTCACTAAAATAGGATAACCAATTTCATCTGCAACTCTAGACGCTTCAGCTAAATCTTTCAATTCCGACTTCAATCCTGGAGGCGTTGGGATACCTAACTGTGCCGCCAACTCTCGAGCAGAAGTCTTATCTCCCATCAAAGTCATTGCCTTAGGCTCTGGACCTATAAATATAATTCCTTCTTTCTTGCAACGTTCTGCGAATACAGCATTCTCACTTAAAAAGCCATAACCAGGATGAACAGCATCTGCGCCGGTTTTCTTAACGGCATCTATAATTTTATCGAGTACTAAATAACTCTCAGAAGAAGCCGCTTCCCCAATAAATACCGATTCATCTGCATGTAGAACATGTGGCGATGTTGCGTCGGGTCTTGAGTAAACAGCAACAGTTTTAATTCCAAGTTCTTTGCAAGTATGAATAACTCGTAAGGCAATTTCACCTCTATTTGCAATAAGAATTTTCTTTATATCTGGCATGATATCCTATCAATTCAAGTTCACCCAATTATAGGGTTTTACAGAATGATTAACCAAGGTAGAATTAATCAAATTCTATCATTCTAACAATACTTTCGATTACTTTTATGGAACATGCTTTCATAGTTATTAATCATTAAGTGAATTTGCGATAACTCCATTTCCCATCACTATGCTTCATAAAAAAAGTATGCTTAATGGCTACATTGCCTTAGTAATCTTTAATTTAATACACCTTTTTTTCTATTAATCAAGTACTTGCAAGTTATTTAAGATTCCTTTTACTACTAATGAATTAAATTTTACGAGACGTTACATCTTCCTTTTAAGTTGTTTATACTTAGCCGAAGCTCCAAAGAAGTTATTTTAAGTTAACAATGAGGAGTTAACTTCTGTTTTTGTGACTAAAAGTTAAGAATGCCTATGATTAAGAAAGTAACCATTTACGAAGTAGCAAAGAGTGCAGGGGTAGCTATATCTACCGTTTCTAGAGTGCTAAACGACTCTCCTAATGTTTCTGAAGAAACAAAAGTGAAAGTTAAAAAAGCGATTAAAGAACTTAATTTTCGCCCTCAAGTTAGTGCACGTAAACTAGCAAGTAAAGAGCCACAAATGCTCGCAATTGCGGTGCCTTCTTTTACAACACCTTTCTTTAATGAGGTTCTAAAAGGCGTTAAGGATGAGATTAAGAAAATGGATCTTGATATCATCATGTATAATACTGGATCACGAAATCCGGAGGAAGCGGTTCACAATTTCTTTGACCGAGGAACTGCTGACGCGTTGATTCTACTTTCAATCGATATTACACCTGAGATTCACGAAATTTTCCAAGCTTCTAGAATTCCTTTGGTTCTTGTAAACTCTTCACACCCATCGTATAACTATTTTATGATGAACGACCATCTAGGTGGTTATATGGCAGGAGAGCATTTAGTAAAAAAAGGATTCGAGCGTTTAGGAATGATTACTTCCGGCACTCAAACTCGTTCTTCTTTAGAACGTGAGCGTGGTTTTAAAGATGCGCTAAAGAATTATAAAATGAAGATTGATAAAGATCTTTTTATAACTGGCGATTCGGACAAGCATGGTGGATTTACAGAAGAAGCTGGCTTTGAAGCCATCTATAAATACGATACAATGGGTAAATACCCAGATGCAATATTTTGTGCAAACGATACCCAAGCTTTAGGTGCCCTTCATGCACTTACAAAACTTGGGCTAAGTGTTCCAAAAGACATTGCACTTATGGGCTACGATAATATTAAATTCACCAAATACATGGATTTAACAACAATCGACCAAAAAATGCACACTATTGGTATTCAAGCTACGAACAGATTAGCTGAGATTATCAAGAAACCAACTGATCAGCTTTATCAAACTACAATTAACCCCGTGTTAATTGAACGTGGATCCACTCAAAATTCAAAATCCTGACGTGAACAAGTCTTTTAGCACCCAAGAAGCGCTAGACCATTGCATTACTAACACGCATATCGCTCAGTTGCCTGAACCTTACCGAGGCAAAGTAAGAGAAGTTTATACGCTTAATGATGAAACTTTAGGAATAGTTGTAACTGATCGTATCTCAGCATTTGATTTTATCATGAAGCAAGCAGTTCCTTTTAAAGGGCAGATTCTAAATCAAATGGCTGCTTTTTCATTCGACAGAGTTAGTGATATTGTACCAACTCATGTCATTGATGTGCCTCATCCGAATGTTACCATATCAAAAAAGTGCGACCCAATTCCGATTGAAGTTGTAATACGTGGGTACTTAACAGGACATGCTTGGCGAACTTACAAAGCTGGCATTAGAGAACTTTGCGGTGTCACTTTGCCGGAAGGAATGGTAGAACATCAGAAGTTTCCAACTCCTATTCTCACCCCTGCTACTAAAGCAATAGAAGGCCACGACGAAGATATCTCTGAAGTAGATATAATCGCTCAGAATATTGTAGATAAAGAACTTTGGACGAATATTAGAAGTGTTGCTTTTCAACTATTTGAACGTGGTAGCCATATAGCCGAACAGCAAGGTCTTATCTTAGTTGATACAAAGTATGAATTTGGTCTTTATAAAGGAGAACTCACTCTTATTGATGAAGTTCACACAACCGATTCTTCTCGCTATTTTTATTTAGAAGGATATGAGCAACGTCAAGCCAAAGGCGAACCTCAAAAACAGCTGTCTAAAGAGTTTTTACGCGAGTGGTTAATGGCTAATGATTTCCAAGGTTTGGATGGCCAAACTCTTCCCGACTTACCTAATTCTTTTAGAATGGAAGTGTATGAACGCTATGCAGAGCTTTTCGAAATGCTAACAGGCGCCCCTTTTGAACCAAAGCTAGAACTCAACTTTGATGAAGAATTAGCTCGAATTTTTGCACATTACTTTTAGTCTACTCCTGAATTAATCATTCTGGAAGCTAAGCACCGTTACAACTTTTTCAGGTTCAATTTATTGAAACACTCGTATGAATGAAGAAATTCTTACTGATTTAAAGGGAGAAAATAACTTCACATTTGGAAAGCTTTACGAAGATTATTTCGAAATGGTGAGGCGTTTTGTAACTACTAATAGCGGTACTTTAGCCGATGCCGAAGATATTTTCCAGGACACCATGCTGGTACTAGTTGAAAAGATACGCCAAGATCACTTTCAGCTAACTGCATCTTTAAAAACGTATATTATGGCCATTAGTAAAAATCTATGGTTCAAAAAATTACGAAATCCCCACACTGATTCTAATACCTCTCTGTTCGACGAAGATAAATTTTTCCAAGAAATTGACACTGCTATAGAGGCTGAAAAAAATTACAGAGAAAAAGTACAGAGCTACCTCAAAAAAATTACAAATCATTGTAGCAGGCTAATTGACGACCTTTTTTTTAAAGGGAAAGAGATTGAGGATATTCAAAAAGAATATGGATACACCACGCGACATAACGCTATAAATCAAAAGCATAAGTGTATTAATCAGATTCGAAAAGTTAAAGAACAAGAAGAGTTGAAATAAAAATTTAATTTATTTTCCCCTTGCTGGGTGATTTTTTGAAATCGTTGGTATTAATAGATACAACTATTATTTATTAATTCAACTTTATAACAATGATTTCAAATATTAAAAAATTCACCCTATTATTATTATTAACTGTAATTGGTGGTACCACCGCTTTTGCTCAAAAGGCAGATATGTGGATGGTTGATAAAGACCACACTTCCGTAAACTTCACAATAAATCACTTCTTCTCCGAAGTTAATGGCAAATTCAACTCATACGAAGGAACTTTCCACTTTGACCCAACCAACCTAAAGGCAAGTGAATTTTCATTTACTATTGATGTAACTAGCGTTGACACTGATAATGACAAAAGAGATGATCATCTGCAATCAGAAGATTTCTTTAATGCCAAAAAATTCAAAACTATTAAGTTCGCTTCCTCAAAAATTGAGAAGGTAAATGGTAATGATTACGTAGCCTACGGAAAACTTACTATTCGCGACGTAACTAAAGACATAAAACTGCCTTTCACAATTACAGGTAAAATGGAACACCCAATGATGAAAGGTGTAACAATTCTTGGTGTCTCAATCAAAACCACAATTAACAGAACTGATTATGGTGTTGGAACTGGAGACTGGGCCGCAACTATGGTTGTTGGAGACAAAGTTACTATCAGTATTCCTATGGAATTGAACGCTAAGAAATAACCACCATGAATAAATTAATAAAAACAATTATAGGTGGCCTAGTTGGCACTTTGGCTATGACAATAATCATAATGCTAGCGCCTCTAATGGGGATGCCAAAAATGTCGCCACCAGATATGCTAGCAACCACTATGAGTGTACCATTGATAGTTGGCTGGATGATGCATTTTGTTACAGGTGTTATGTTTGCAGTCATCTACACTTATTTATTCAAATCAAAAGTGTCAATCAATAATGTATACCTAAAAGGAGCCACTTTTGGGTTCGCTGTTTTCATTTGTGCCCAAATTTTGATGGCTATTATGAAAACAATGCTACCAATGCCAAAAATGATTGGTCCATTAGTACTCATTTTGATGGGTAACATTATTGGCCACATCATTTATGGTGTTGTTGTTGCCCAAATGATTGAACCAAAGCCTGAATAATATTAGTGGGCTAACATCTAATATGAAGTATGCAGCCACCATCTTAAAATTTGAGCGGCTGCTTATTTCAATTAGACGAAATATATCAGATTGGATGTCAATCTTATTACACCGATAACTTCCAATAAATAAGAACTGAATTAATTACCCTATATTTTTGTTATTAAAAGATATAACAACATTAATTGAGAGATTATAAATCTCACCCAAATTTTACTACTATGAATAAACCAGATTTTTCTACCCTCAAAGCCGTTTATGTTAACTGCACCTTAAAAAAATCACCAGATATTAGCCATACTCAAGGTCTCATGGATTTATCCATTCAGATTATGGAAAAAGAAGGAGTTTCGGTAGAGCGAATTCGCTTTGTTGACCATGACATTGCAACGGGTGTGTATCCAGATATGAAAGAACAGGGTTGGAATACTGATGAATGGCCAGAGCTTTTTGAAAGAATTTTTGCAGCTGACATTCTTGTTGTTGGAACACCAATCTGGCTTGGTGAGAAATCATCCATTGCACAAAAACTCATTGAGCGACTTTATAGCATGAGTGGCAAGCAAAATGATAAAGGGCAGTATTTGTATTACGGAAAAGCTGGCGGTTGTATTATTACAGGTAACGAGGATGGCGTTAAACATTGCGCAATGGGAATTCTCTATGCTCTACAGCACATTGGCTATTCCGTTCCTCCACAAGCTGATTCTGGCTGGATTGGGGAAGTAGGTCCAGGAGCTAGTTACCTAGATGAAGAGTCGAATGCTAAAAACAACGATTTTACGAATCGTAATACAACATTTATGACTTATAACTTAATGCACCTTGGCAAAATATTACAATCTAACAATGGGTATTCTGAGTATGGAAATTCAAGAGGCGACTGGGATCAAGGTTCACGCTGGAGTTTTGAAAATCCAGAGTACAGATAATGCTCATTTATTTAGTATGAAAATACCAAAGCTTATATCTTAGTCTCCATATAATACCACTTAACAAATTCTTCATAATGTTTTTGTACGTTACTTATGTTCTTTGAACAATTAGATATAAAAAAGAGGTGATAGGATGAAAAAGAATATGGGTTCAATCGATAAAACAGTTCGGATAGTAGTAGCAGTAGTTATTGCTTTCCTATTTTACAACGGCACAATTACTGGCACTTTAGGTATCGTTTTGATAGTACTAGCAGCAGTATTTGTATTAACTAGCTTTGTGAGCTTCTGCCCGCTTTATACTATCTTTGGTATCAAAACGTGTAAAACTGAATAAAGCATAACTCCTTTTAGTTTACTGTATGAGGTTTGTTGTATTTGTTTCGATATTCGTTGGGAGTTAAGCCCGATACTTTTTTAAAAACAGTACGAAACGCTTTTGCATCATTATAACCAACCTCATACATAACTTCGTTTATCGACTTTTGGGTGCTTTCAAAATTACGCTTCGCAACCTCAACCTTAATACGTTGCATATACTCTACAACCGTGTTATTCGTAGCTTGTTTGAACCTGCGTTCAAAGCTCCTCCTCCCTACCGATACTAAATCGGCTAGTTTGCCAACCGTTAGCTTTTCAGAGTAATTTTCTTCTAGAAATCCTTGAGCCTTTAAAACTTCAGCATCACCATGGCTCTTCTGTCCTTCAAACATCATAAATGCAGCTTGGCTATCTCTATCTATATCGATAGCAAAGTATTTCGAGGCAATAATTGCTGTTTCTCTATTGGTATATTTTTCTAGTAAATAGAGAAGTAAACTCCAATATGAATTAGCTCCTCCACTAGAATAAACCCCACTTTCTTCTGTAATAATTCCTCCATCTACCAATTCCACTCTTGGAAACATTGTTCTGAACTCATTTGCAGAACTCCAATGCGTTGAACACTTATTCCCATCTAATAGCCCAGTTGATGCTAACAAAAACGCCCCTACACAAAGAGATGCAATTTCGGTTCCCTGTCCATGATGTTCTACAATCCAAGGAATGAAAACCTCATTTTGCTTAATTGCTTCTTTCAAGTCTCCACTAAGTGCAGGAATAAGTATTAAATCTGTTTTTTTTACTTCGTGCAACAGCATTTCAGTATGAACAGTGTATAAATTATTCTCAAGCTTAACATCTTTCTTTAAACCAACAAGCTTTACGTTAAACAAAGGTTCTCTTCCTGAGGCAACCATAAACTGATTCACCGCCTTGAACATATAATGAGGATCGGCAATGGCCTCAATAACCGCCGTTTCTAAAACAAGTATACTTACATTTTTCATAGCTAAATATAGAAATTGATTTTGTCGTAATCAGCCCTTAAAAGAGTCGGTATTACACTTTGTAAGAAAAGGAATAATTATAGATTTTTGTATTATAAAAAGAAGCATAAGACCTGAGTTACAAATATGGAAAGCAACACAAAACCCTTTATCACAATAGAAACTACCATTAAAGCTGATGTTAGCACCGTTTGGAAAATTTGGTCAAGTCCTGAACACATTGTCAAATGGAATGCTGCGTCTGATGATTGGCACACTACTAAAGCCGAAAATGATCTTAAAGTAGGTGGGCATTTTTCTAGTAGAATGGAAGCCAAAGATGGGAGCTTTAGTTTCGATTTTGGGGGTGTATATACTGAGGTAATCGAAAATGAAAAAATCAGCTATTCTTTAGACGATGCTCGAACCGTTAACATTCACTTTACAAACTTGGGTGACTCTACCAAAATTGTGGAAATTTTTGAAGCTGAAACCACCAACTCCTTAGAAATGCAGAAAGCTGGTTGGCAAGCTATACTAGATAATTTTAAGAACTATACTGAAAACCTTTAAGAGTTTTAATATGCCTAGCTCCACACCGATTTATCCTTGTATTTGGTTTGATGATAACGCCAATGAGGCAGCCAATATCTACTGTTCCATTTTTAAAAATTCCAGAATAACATCAGAATCACCCATGGTTACAACTTTTGAGTTGGCTGGACAACCGTTTATGGCATTAAATGGTGGGCCATCATTTAAACCAAATCCATCTATATCATTTTCTGTACAATGTGATAGTGATGATGAGATAAATTCTCTTTGGAATATATTGTCTCAGGATGGTTCAATTTTAATGCCGTTAGATAGCTACGAATGGAGTGATAACTACGGATGGATTCAAGATAGATTTGGAGTGAACTGGCAACTTTCAGTAGCAGAGTCACCGAAAGCATACCAAAAAATTGTTCCTTCTTTTTTATTTACTGGAGCTCAATTTGGTAACGCTGAGAAAGCAATGCTGTTTTATACCTCCGTATTTGAAAACTCGGAAATAACAAGAATGTTAAAGTATACCGACAATGGCATTGAAGTTATAAAGCATGCTCAGTTTAAATTGGCAAATGTTGGCTTCATCGCTATGGACAGCTCTTTAGATCACAATTTCCAGTTTAATGAAGGATTTTCTTTGATAGTACACTGCGAAAACCAAGAAGAAGTCGACTTTTATTGGAATACACTTACCAAAGGTGGAAGCGAACAACAGTGTGGTTGGTTAAAAGACCAATTTGGTATTTCGTGGCAAATTGTACCCGATATTTTGAGTGAACTTATGAACGATGCAGAAAGAGCACCTAGAGTAATTCAGGCCTTCATGAAAATGAAGAAACTTGATATCAAGGCATTAGAATCAGCTTAACAAATCATACAAATTCAAGAATTTAAATCTATAAAACTATGAAAAAAACAAAACTCATCTTCTGGGTATCAACAGGTTTTCTATTTCTATTTCAAGGAGTGATGCCTGCTTTAACTGGCCATACAGAAATGGCAAAAGAAGGAATTCGCCATCTTGGTTACCCAGAATATTTTGGCGTTGCGCTAACCATCTGCAAAGTATTAGGCTCTTTAGTTCTAATTATTCCACAAATCCCTAAACGCGTTAAAGAATGGGCCTATGCTGGCTTCGCTTTCGATTTTATCTTTGCCGTAATAAGTAATTGGGCGGTAGATGGTTTTAGCCTATTGGCTCTTTCCCCTCTTGTTGTAATGGCTTTTTTAGTAGCATCTTATCTTAGTTTTCATAAATTACAGGATTAATAAATTATATTATGTCTTTCAAATCCTACATCGACAACATTAAGACCAAGACTGGCCATTCACCGGAAGATTTCAAAATATTTGCTAAACAGAAAGGTTTCTTTATGGATGGCGAACTTAAAAAAGAAATTAAAGCTGGTGAAATTATTGAATGGTTGAAAGATGAGTTTGATCTCGGGCATGGCCACGCAATGGCTATCTACGCTACATTTAAGGGTAAAACGGAATAAGTTATGCCTCTAAGTCACAGCATCGATTCTTACATCTCAAACTTTCCTGAAGCCACTCAAAAAAAACTAGTCGAGATTCGTTCTTTAGTTCAGAACCTCGTGCCTGATGCGGAAGAAGTTATAAATTACGGTATCCCTACTTTTAAGTTGAACGGAAATCTTGTTCACTTTGCAGGATATAAAAACCATATTGGCTTCTACCCTGCCCCTTCTGCCATTACCGCTTTTAAAGATGAGTTAGCTAATTATGAAACCGCTAAAGGCTCTATCAAAATCCCGTTAGACCAAGATTTACCCAAAGATTTAATTACAAGAATCATACAATTCAGAGTTCAAGAGAATTTAAAGAAATAGGTAACCTTCGTCTTTTTGATTCCGAACAGTTTTTTTTAAATACCCCCTTCCAAATTCTTTGCTAGAATTCCTTTTTGAATAACTATCTAATCCTTTTTTACTCTTTTACAGTTCGTTAATGCTTGGATAATATTTCAATTACTTCTTTGGCCGACATTCACTGATAAAATTCATTATTCATACAACGCACTCATGAAAAAAATCAGTCTCTTCCTATTATTCTTTCTCTCCGTTATTGGAGTTCAAGCACAATCATCCACAAACGATAATAAAGTAGTCCTTATCTCGCTAGACGGATTACGTTGGCAAGAACTATTTGGCGGTGCCGATTCAGTTGTAGTGAATGATGAACATTCAGTTGATGATATAGAACATCTTAAAAGGCTTGTTTGGAAAGACACAAAAAAAGAGCGTAGAGAGACTTTATTCCCATTCATTTGGTCAACAGTAAGTACTCAGGGTGTTTTGGCTGGAAATAGATGGGAAAACAGCAATGTTAATCTCACTAATAAAGGCGTTTTCTCTTTTCCTGGTTATAACGAGATTTTAACTGGTTTTGCAGATGACAAAATTAACAGCAATTCTAAAAAGAACAATCCAAATGTTACGGTGCTTGAAGCGGTTAATAAAACTCCAAAATACAAAGGTAAGGTTTTAGCCTTTGGTAGCTGGGATGTATTCCCTTATATAGTTAATGAAGAACGTTCTGGAATTCCGGTTAACGCAGGTTACAAACATGCAATTACCGACAATCCAACAGACAACGAACTACTCATCAATAAAATTCAAGATCAAACTCCTAAACGTTGGGGAAGTGTTCGATTTGATACTTTTACTCATCAATATGCTATTGAAGCAATGAAAAGAGAGCATCCTTCTTTAGTGTACGTAGCCTACGGAGAGACTGACGACTTTGCTCATGATGGCCGCTACGATTACTATTTACAAGCTGCTCATAACACCGACCAGTTAATTAAAGACCTTTGGGAATTCACTCAAAATGATCCGTTCTACAAAGGCAAAACTACTTTCATTATTACAACCGATCACGGACGTGGAAGTGGGATAGCAAAACCTAGCCACTGGGACGGACATGGCGACAATGTTATTGGTGCTACATCAACGTGGATTATCGCTTTTGGAAACGGAGTTAAAGCACAAGGTGAACTTATGGATGGTAGCCAATACTATAACAACCAAATTGCAGCAACTGTTGCTAAGATTCTAGGTGTAGATTATGATGGAAACGGTAAGGCGGGCAAAGCTTTGGATTTGATTGAAGTGAAATAAAGCCATCTTTTCTGATGTGATTAATTTCCAAGCTAATTTCGTAGACAAAAAAAAGGAAGCAAAATCTATGCTTCCTTTTTTTCTAAAATGATAATTCAGTGTGGAACGTCTATACGTTAAACCTGAAAAGCATTACGTCACCATCAGCAACTACATACTCTTTACCTTCTTGGCGCATTTTACCAGCTTCTTTTGCTGCTTTTTCTGAACCGTACTTTTCAAAATCATTATAAGCGATAGTTTCTGCTCGAATAAAACCACGTTCAAAATCGGTATGAATTACGCCAGCCGCTTGAGGTGCTTTAAAGCCTTGGTGAATTGTCCAAGCACGTGCTTCTTTCGGCCCTACGGTGAAGTAAGTAGCTAAACCTAACTCTTTGTACGCTGAGTGAATCAAACGATCTAGTCCTGCGCTACTAAGCCCAAGTTCTTCTAAAAACATTTCTTTTTCTTCTGGATCAAGTTCAGCAATTTCAGCTTCAATCTTTGCACAAAACATTACGGTTTCGTCATCATGCTCAGCCGCAACTTTCTTTACTACTTCTACTAGCTCGTTACCAGACTCAAGGTCACCTTCACCCACATTACAAGCGTAAAGCACTTCTTTTGCAGAAAGTAAGAATAGGTCTCTGTATGCTTCTTTTTCGTCTTCTGAAATTTCAAAAACACGGGCAGATTTTCCATTCTCTAAATGCTCACGTAAACGCTCTACAACATCTAATTGTGCTTTAAAACCTTTGTCGCCACTTTTAGATTGCTTTTTTAGCGTATCTACACGTTTTTCTACACTTTCTAAATCCTTGAGGATGAGCTCTTCTTCGATAATTCTAATATCACGTTCTGGGTTAACATTTCCTTCAACGTGAATTACATCATCATCCACAAAACAACGTACAACGTGGATGATTAAATCTACTTCACGAATGTGGGATAGAAACGCATTTCCTTTTCCTTTTCCTTCCGATGCTCCTTTAACAAGACCTGCGATGTCTACAAATTCGATAGTCGCTGGAATGATGCTTTTTGAACCTACCATTTTAGCGAGGTTTATTAGACGCTCATCAGGAACTGAAACTAAACCTACGTTAGGATCGATAGTACAAAACGGGAAGTTAGCCGCTTCAGCACCAGCATTACTTAGCGCATTAAACAATGTTGATTTACCCACATTTGGAAGCCCAACAATACCACACTTTAAACTCATAATACTTTTTATTTTTTTACTTAATTAAAATCTATACACTCTTTTTGGATGATTTCCATCCCAGGCAAAGCCATTGCGGTCAATGTGCCAAATCCTTTATCTACATAGACGCAACCTGTATCTAAACCTATCATTTGCTTGGTGATGAGTGGTTTTTCAAAAGGTGTGTGGCCAAAAACTATAGGTTTTTCCCACGGCAAATCATTTTTCTCAATATGCTCTCTACCCCAAAGATACGAAGTTTCTGCATCCTTTTGGCGCATACCTTCTGAAATAGAAACCGATGTTGGCGCACTTGCATGAACAAAAAAGTACTCCTCGGTATCCAGAAATATCACAGTTTGTTCTAGAAAGTTTAAATGTTCTTGCGGTACCTCATATTGATAAGAAGCCATGGTTTCATCACCACCGAACCGTAACCAATCATTCATCAAAGCTTTTGCTCCACCTTTTTCAAATGCTTTTAGCATCATCAGGTCGTGGTTTCCCCGTATGAAAATACAACTATGTGTACTCGAAAACTCAATACATTGGTTAATCACACTTTGCGTATCAGGACCTCGATCTACATAATCTCCCAAAAACACATACTCTACAGATGTACCATATTTGGCATCTAAATCAGATAGAAGTGCTGCAAGTGTTTTGGCACATCCATGAATGTCGCCTATTGCAATATAAGCTGGAGATTCGAAACTACTCACTTTTTTTGCGATTCTTGGATAAGTCCGCGGCCTTTTTTCTGAGCTTTACCTTCAGCTTGAAGTTCTTCGATGGAGGCATCAAGAATACCATTCACAAAACGACCAGACTTTGCAGTAGAGAATTTCTTTACAATCTCTATCGCTTCGTTAATCGTTACTTTTGTAGGGATTTCTTCGAAGTAAAGGAATTCGGTTAACGCTATACGGAGCACTAAACGATCTATTAAAGCCAAACGGCCAATTTCCCAATTTTGAATGTGTTTTGTAATCACCGTATCAAGCTCTTCTTTATGCTGCAGCGTGGTGAAAAATAATTTCTCGGCGAAACGGCGAATATCTTTATCTGTGCCGAGTGCTTCCTTTATTACAGTGTCGGTAATGTACTGTACCGTGTCGCCACTTTGTTGATGGGCATACAAGGCTTGAAGCACTGTTTCGCGAACTAAACGTCTGTTGATCATTTCAAATAACTTAGATTAAGCACAAAGATAAGAAATTGATTAGAATAATGATTGAAGGAATGCAATAAACTTGCCTATATTTGCAACGAATTGAAAAGCGTCCTTAGCTCAGTTGGTTAGAGTATCACATTGACATTGTGGGGGTCACTGGTTCGAATCCAGTAGGACGCACTAAACTTAAGCTCCTGAAAAAGACATCTAAACACCGTTTTAGATAAATTAATCCTTTCTCTTAGCGTAATCACACCCTTCCCAATTTCGCTAATATCATGTTATATAATTGCATCTCACAGAAATCATGATAAAAGCCTGATAAATTTTCAAGTATTTCAGAGTTCCCCTGTATATTTTCAAAGTTTGTAACTTTCCATTAGAGCGTAATAATTACATTAACTACATGAAAAATTCGATAGATAATTTTAATTTGGAGCCATGATTTCTCTATTTTCTTTTAAATTCAGTTTAAATAATATATTAAACATATTAAGAGTTACTGTTTTTATGGTACCCTTATTTGTAACCTCGGAACTTATTTATGCCCAAACACTACCTCTACCATCCCGAGCTAATGATGCACTTTCCGGAAGTGAGATAAAATCCCAAATCGAAAATCTATCTATTGAAGACAGAGAAGCTGAGATATTTAGACAGATTACAGCCGGCAACGTACCTGATTTCTTGCGTAATCTAGTCCCAATTTCTTTTTCTAAAACTATTGCCGATTCCGTTTATAACGTAACTTATTACGTGTTACCTGATTATTTAGCTCTTGGCTCAGATAGCGATTATTTCCTAATGCCTATGACTCCCATTTTAGCACAAAGGCTTTCAGATAGCTTGGATTATACGCTTCCGACGAAACAAATGGTTGACCAAATTTGGAGTAATGCATCCGTAAAACTTTCGCCTTCTCCTATTACCGCAAGTCCACAGATGACCACCATTCCCGTTATGTGGGATCACAACGTTACCGTTAAAGCCCAACGAGCAGAAAAACTAGGTAATGAACCGCTTGGAGCTTTAGTAGCAGGACATAAAAAAGATGTTATTATTTCGAACAGAATTTATGGTAACTCTTCTAACCGAGTTGTTATTTACGGATGGCATTACCAAAATGGAACACCCATCCAGCCCGTTTATGCTGGCCATGGCGAAAGCTATGCAGATTATAGCCACGGCATTAGGTTGGTAAGAGATAGTGTGTTAATCAACGATCAAACGTTCCGTATAACACAAATTCTGGGCAACTCAGTAACAGCTTCGTTATTTAGTGACGAAGGCATTATCCAAAGACCCTATTATCCATTAGAGGAAAACCCTGAATTAGAACCGCCAAAGAATATTGGCGTCATTTCAAAAGATTCAACAACAGCCCAAATCATTATTAAGGAAGATACTGACGTAGAATCATATAAAGTTTTCATCAGTATAGATGGAAATTCCTTTTCTGAGACTGAAATCTATACAACTAATACTTTCGAGCTTTCAGGATTAGCACCTTCATTAATCAGCTACATAAAGCTTCAGTCCATTTCGGAAAACAGAGAAAGTATTTATTCAGAAGTATTAGCTGTTGCACCAAATAAAGCTCCAAATAACACCTTAATTGTTAATGGCTTTGATAGAGTTACAAGTGGGAATACCTTTGATTTTATTAAAGAACACGGCCAGGCTCTTTTTAACAGTGGATATGGATTTGACTCAGCTAGCAATGAAGCGATTACCAGCAATTTGATTTCTCTAGGTGATTATGAGGTTGTTCATTGGATTTTGGGAACTGAAAGCACTGCCGATGAAACTTTTAGTTCTGCAGAGCAAGAGATTGTAAAAGAGTATCTCCAAAATGGTGGCGCATTAATGGTTTCTGGTGCTGAAATTGCTTGGGACCTTGATAACAAAGGAAGTTCTACCGATAAAGCTTTCATAAATGATTATCTAAAAGCATCCTATCAATTGGATTCGCCAGACAATAAAACTTCAACATATTATTCTACCCAAGCTGTTTCAGGCTCTCTCTTTGAGGGAATATCTCCTATTACCTTCGATAATGGAAGCAAAGGCAACTATGATGTGCAATATCCTGATGTACTAACTGCAACAAACGGTGGTGAAAATGCATTGATTTATTCAGGAGTTTCCACTCAACAAGTTGCTGGTGTACAGTTTAAAGGCGTTTTTCCTGATGGAAATACCCCAGGAAAAATGGTTTATCTAGGTTTTCCTTTTGAGACCATTTATCCAGAATTGTCACGTACTGAAGTAATGAATTACATCATGGATTTTATGGAATCTGAAGTTACTTCTACCTCAGAAAATGAAGAGTTATTGGCTAAAAGAATCGATCTAAAACAGAACTATCCGAATCCATTTAATCCAACTACCCAAATAGATTATACCCTTTCTAATCCGAATCATGTATCACTTTCTGTATATAATTCTGTTGGGCAGAATGTTGCTACGCTCGAGGATTCATTTAAATCGATGGGGAAACATTCCGTAACATGGAATGCTCAGGCTTTATCCAGTGGAATGTACTTCTACAAGCTAACAACCCCAGAAGGTAGTATTACTCGTAAAATGATGTTGATTAAGTAGAAGAAGGGATTTTAGATGGTGTATGGTGAATTTTGAATTGAGTGCCTTCACCAATAAAACAAAGCTAGTTCAAGTTAACACCGAAACTAGCTTTCAGATAAATCATTTAGATTAAGAATATCAGTTCAGCGAATTTAGTATAGCTTTATTAAACTCATTCGCTTGTTCAATCATAATCATATGGCCACCATTATTTATTTCCACCAATTTACTATTCGGGATTAGGCGATCACCCATTTCAAATATATCGGCTGGGAAACCAGGGTTTAGATATCTATTTGGTATTAAGCCATCATATTTTCCATAAATGATGGTGGTTGGATGTGAAATATTCTCTAAATAATCGGTGGTAGGTTCTGCAATCATTGCTTTGATTGATTGCTCTACGGTGTAGGCAAACTCTTTCATTTCGTCAGTTTTTGCCATCCTAACACGTTCTTCTACCATCCATTCCCATTTAGAATTCCACTTATAAAAGTTGATAGAAAGATTTGCTCTTACTTGAGGTTCGGTAGCATTTGCAATTCCTTTCTTTGTTAATACATTTGCTAACCAAGTCCCTTCTCCTCTATCAAACTTTTCAATTCCAGCGGGAGCTACAAGTATTAAATCGTCAATTGCTTCGGGATGATTTATTGAAAGTGTAATGCCAATCTGCCCACCCATAGAATGCCCTATATAAGTTACATTCTTTAGATTCATTTTTTGTATGAAATCATTGATTTGTGAAGCGTAGTAACTCATTCCATAAGGATAATCTCCTTTATCTGATTTACCATATCCAGGTAAATCTATAGCAATTACTCTGTTCGTTTTTGCCAGTTCTGCGATGTTGTATCTCCAGAAACCCGCATTACTTGCCAAACCATGAACTAATAGTAGAGTTTTATCTCCCGTTCCTTCATCTATATAAGCAATGGTAGGATCTCCAGCGAGATATTCAACCTGATAACCGTAGTCAATATCTTTAAATGCTAAAGGTTCTTTATCTGCATATTTGATTCCTGCGCAGCTAGTTATAAATCCTGCAAGTACTAAAAACTTGATACTATTTAATATCCATTTTTTCATTTCATTCACCTTATTAAAACATTAACCAGCTTAGCGTTACAAACATAGTCCAAGGATTGAGAGGCTTCACCCCTTGTTCTGTTGCGCCGGGAGCATCATAGAAATCGCCTGTAATTGCATAACCGCCACTTAAGCCAAGTGTTAAAAATACTTTGAGATCATATTTCAATTCGGCATTAACCTCTGTACCAATATGATTTCCTCCATTGTCTATTCTATAATTACTGTACGCAATTGCTCCACCAATTTTTGCGCTGAATTTATGAGGAATAAGTGCCTTCATGAAGTTTACAGAACCACCTGTAACACCTAATCCCATATTAGAAATATCGTGTACCATTGAATAATAACGGCTTACTACTTGAGGATCTGGAAATAGCAGTAATGACTTATGGGCGCTATAGATTCCAACAGGAGAACCCCAAACGTTTCCAGTTAATACGCTATTGAGTGTTCCATCATCGGCTCCATCGCTATCGCCAGTAGTAGATAGTACTTCAAACCAGATTTTGTCTTTATTCGTCATACCGTAGCGATAAGAGAACGATGCATCTACACTAGTTCCAAACACACTAACATTCCCGACCGCAGGATCATCAGGATTTACTTTTCCTAAGTTTGAAATTACATACGCATCAAATTGGAATGGGCCATGCACAAAATTTCTGTTCCAATTTAGGTTCGTACCCAGCCAAAATATATCTGCTTTGTAACGTTGATTTGTCCCTCCAAGATCAATTCTAGTTGCTCCATTATAATCAGCTAAAGCACTTGTAAGCCCTTGTCCTAGAATGGATATGCCACCAGCACCTTTCGCCGTATCTCGTAAATACCAAGCACTAAACCCCAATTCTAGTTTTGGGTGTGGCAGTGTTAAAACATCCGCCATAGTTATGTACACATCTTGATCTCTACTCACTTGGTTTTCCCATAACTGGAAAAATCCTAAACGAGCTTTAATAGCTTGGTGCGGACGTGCAAACCAACTAGCACCTACGGCTTGAGTTCCCCAAAACGATAGTTTATAACCTGTAGTTTGAAATAAATCTAAGCCTTCAGTATTCGGATCATTTGCTCCATCAAAAATACGTTGCATTCCTAGAACTAAGTTCCAAGAATTGTCTTTAGGTCTCAAATCCACATTAGCCATTAAGGTTTGTAGGTTAACTTGTCCACCGCTTAAACCACCACCACGGTTATTTCCTACTCCATAGGATTGGTCACCCCATGTATAGTCAATTTTAAAGAGCCCTCGAAATGTTGCAAAACCATCTAAAATTCTAGGCTGATAGATAAACATTGGCACAAATCTCTGTTCAGTATAGATTGCAGCTCTATCAACCGTTTCTGTTGAATTTCGACCAAACATTCTTCCAATTACTTGCCCTTGAAGCACATCATTGGTTGGAGTGATATTTGAAATCGTAGTTCTAAAAAAAGAATACCCGATATAAGTAAGTTCTTTGGGGAGCGGATCTTCGAGACGTTCTTTCTCTTTCTGTTTTTGCTCAGTTTTGGTCAGGGTAGCATCATCTTTATCGCGGAGCTGAGCAAATGCCATCTCTCCTATCAATAACATCAAAAAGACAACTAAAATAGTTTTTCTCATGGTAGCATGTGTTTACTGTGGTGAACTTTGATATAAAAAGCCTCACTGTGTAAGGCTTAAATAAATCTAAGACATTTGGTTAGGCATTGATGGCCTAACCAAATGTCTAAAATACAGCAGTGAATCAAGTACGATTCACTACTTTACTCAATAGTGTTTATTGCTTTTCGTATTTTTGCACCCAGAATGTACCAGTTGCAGTACTATTTACCATAGTACTACCAAAACCACCTTCAACTGTTGGTGCTTCAGCTCCAATATTTGGCTCAGTTTGAATAACCTCATAAGACATTGTAGTCCCATCAATTTGGAAAATGCCTTCCGATACTACCGTAGTCGGTTCTGTTTGCTGAAGCGATATAGAACGCAACCCTGATGCAGTTTCTTCACCTAACGTAAAGGTTCCGGTAAAAGTAACTTCTGCTCCAGAACTGTCAATTGAAACAACATTGTAGGTATTGTTTTCTGCGAACGTTGCATTAATACGAGCTGTTTTAGCCAACATTTGCAATCCAAGAGCCACATTGGTTGCTCCTTCAGAAACCCAATCGCTAACAATGGCCTCGACATCACCCTCGCCACCTCCCGATGCACTCGAGCTACATGCAAATCCAGTTACGGCAAATGCTACTACTAATAAACTATATACTAACTTTTTCATGGCTTATTCCTTTTTAATAATTAATTATTGTTGGTTTATTTAGATTTTCTGGGTAATAAAATGGATCTACCTTCGGCAACTACTTCTCCGTTTTGATTGATACA
This sequence comes from Balneola sp., assembly GCA_048267905.1. GTDB lineage: Bacteria > Bacteroidota > Rhodothermia > Balneolales > Balneolaceae > Balneola. The sequence continues at coordinate 279,642 of JBLWWM010000001.1, read as the reverse complement.
TTTTGTTTTAAAAATGGCTCTGTTTTTGTCTTTCAGTAACTCTTCAACCTCTGCAGAGGCAGTGATTTTATCACCAAAATAGACGGGCTTGAAAAAATTCAGCCCTTGAGATTCATAAATAGCACCTGGCCCCGGCATCTTCATTCCTAACACCGCAGAAATAAGACCTCCAAGTAATGCCCCGTGTACAATCTGTTTTTTAAAGAAGGTCTGCTCAGCATAACTTTTATCCATGTGGATTGGGTTTTTATCTCCCGTTAGTTCTGCAAAGGCGTACACATCTTGTTCAGAAATTTCTTTGGTGAATTCCGCTACTTGTCCAATCTCTAATTCGTGAATGTTGAAAGCCTTCATGGTTACTCTTTCTCTTTTAGTAACTTTTTGAGGATTTTACCGCTATCACTTTTTGGCAACTCATCAATAAAAACGTAGTGCTTTGGTATTTTGAACTTTGCGAGATGTCCTTTCGCCCATTCAACTAAATCTGCACTCGATACATTTTCACCAGACTCCAATACGATAAAAGCTTTTCCACTTTCACCCCATTTATCATCAGGAACGCCAATTACAGCTATATCACGGATGGCTGAATGTGTACGGAACACATGTTCAACCTCAGCTGGATACACATTTTCAGCACCACTGATGAACATCTCTTTTTTGCGATCTACTACATAGAAATAGCCTTCTTCATCTACTCTAACGATATCTCCAGTATGCATCCAACCATCTACTATGGTTTCGGTAGTGGCTTTTGGGTTATTCCAATATCCATCCATACAAACAGGCCCTTTCAGAATTAACTCGCCAAGTTCACCTTGTGCTACATCTTTACCATTATCATCAACTACACGGGTAGATATATAGAAATTTGGGAAGCCAATAGAACCAATTTTACGTTTTGAATCCTCTTGATTTAGGGAGAACACATTTGGGCCGAATTCTGTTAGTCCGTAACCTTGGCGAACAGGAATTCCTTTTTCTTGCCAAGCATCAATTAAGTTTAGTGGCATTGGCTCGCCACCTACAATTGCATAGCGAACTGTTTTAAGTGAACTGCTTTTAAATACCTCAGAGCGATACATCATATCCATCATGGTAGGCACACCAAAAAGGATACTTACTTTTTCTTCATCGCATAATTTCAGAATGGTATCTGCATCAAATTTATTCATGAGCAGGATTTTTGCGCCACGATGGAGTAAAGGCGTGGTGAGAACATTCCAGCCTCCCGTATGAAAAAATGGTGCAAAAGTGATTGATACATCATTTTGAGTGAGGTTCAATCTCAAACCTGTATTGATGGAATTCCAAAAAAGCATCTTATTGGTAATTACCGCACCTTTTGGTCTTCCTGTAGTTCCTGAGGTGTACAAAATCATGCAAGCATCCTCAAAACCACTGAGGTGTTCAATCTCCTCAACCTCTGCGGTAGATTCCATTACGGCTTTAAGCCCATCTTCACCATCAAACTGAATGAGTGATTTCGGAGTAAATTCCAATTTACTAACTGCTTCTTCAAAATTTGACTCATACACGAGCACAAGTGCATCGGCATCTTCTAACTGATAGGATAATTCAGGAACAGCAAGCCTATAATTTAAAGGCAACATGATGGCTCCCAATTTCTGAATAGCAAAAAAGAGAACTACATATTCTACTCTGTTTGTAGATAGAACTGCTACTCGCTCACCTTTTTTAACCATGTACTTGTCACGCAGTATCTTTGCAGTACGGTTAATTCGCTTGTAAAAATCTTTATAGCTTAATTCATTGTCGTCTTCAACACTTTTAATGGCAATATTGTCTGGAGAATACTGAGCCCATTTCTTAATCCAATCTGTCTCAATGTGCATGTTTACATCTTTCATGATGTCTCCTTTACAAATGCGTTAAAAATGGTTAGAAATACATCTGGCTTTTCAATGAACGGTGTATGTCCCGTATCGTTAATTTCTACTTCCTTTGAAAAACCACCGTTTTTTGCATACTCTTTCAATACAAAGCGTGTTTGCTCTACCATTTGTTGAGGTGGATATTCTTCTTCTCCGGGATATCCAGGAATTAATCCCATCTTACCCAAAACTGCGATGTCAAATAGAGAGTTGTTAGATACAATTAAATCATCCGAACCTCTTACCCATAGAACTGGTGGTTTGTTTGAAGTTTGAATGAGCTTTTGTGCAAGATTTTGATTGTATTTAGGAGAGGCTGCGTTTACCGGTCCGTATTTACCTGGTGCAAATAATGGCCAATTTTTAGACTCAATTGAGTCTCCAGGGTATTTTTGGTTACCAATTTTCTCTTCCAATAAACCTTCCAGTAATTCGTCTTCGTTGGCGGCTCTAAATGGAGGCTTCCAGTAAAATGCATTCATTACCACTCTCGGGCTCGCATTTGGATTTTCCTCTGAACGATCATTAGCTGCAATTCTTTCTGCAAACTCTGGATTTACACTTCCAGCACCCGTCCCAGCAAAATCATCATTACAAGGAATTCCTTCTTTTCCCTTCGTTCCGCCAAAGCCATAAGGCGATACGGGATTTACTAAAGTCGCGGTTCGAATTCTTGGTGAATGGTTAATCAACAGGTCGTAAACTACACCACCGCCCATACTATGACCCACCACATGAAATTTGTCGACATCAATTTCATCCAATAAACCAATTACATCTTCTGATTGGTCTGAATAACCTTTGGTTGCATCTATAAGTTTATCTTCTGTTTTACCATACCCACGTAAGTCTGGTGCAACTACGTTGAAATCTTCTATCAAAAACTCCATGATTTCCTTCCAGAATATGGATGAAGAAGCATTTCCGTGTAAGAAAAGAATGGTTTGCTTATCCGCCTTAAAGGTATTTTGTAAAGCATAAATGTTTATGCGTGGAGTTGAATAATATTTAGAACTAATTACCAACACATTAAGCCTCCTCTATTTCTAATTCTTGTACCGCTCTAAGTTTTGAGCCTTCCAACTTTGAAATTGTAAATACAATGACCAATGAAACTATGATTGCAATAGCGGCTGCTACTCCTGGATTCTCTCCAGTGGCTTTTGTAAATGGAACAGGTAACATTCCATAGTACATCGAGAAATGTGTAATTACGGCAACTATAGAAGCTGAAAAAACTGCTCGTAATGAAACTCCTTTAAAAAACATTCCAAAGAAAATGGGAACAAAAGCTGCGGAGAAATAAGCATACACTCCATTTTGTGCGAAAATCCCAACGCTTAATTTTGGATTTACAATCTGATCCCATGAAATAATTATTGTAGCAATTGCCATCACAACTATTACAATTTTGTTGATAAGCACTGAATTACTTTTCTCAGCATTCATTCCCAACTTATTGCCAACTAAGGGCTGTAAAATGTCTTTAGTGATGGTAGTTGATAGGGTTTGTACTAAACCTTCCAGAGTTGAAAGCCCTGCTGATATTAAACCCATAACTAAAATTAAGCCTACAAAAACAGGGAACTCACTTACCACATAAGTGGAAACTAGTCCGTCCATCGGTACAGCTTCGCCACTCACTGTTAAATCAGGGAATGTTAGCCTGATATATAGACCTACAATTACTACTAAAAAGAATAAGAACTGTGTGGTAATACCAGTGGCAAGATATTTATTTACATCCTCGTCACTTTTCAGTAGAAGAGATTTTGTAAGAATGTGAGGTTGACAAATAATGGCAACCCCTACTACAAATTGGGCGATGAAAATCTCAAAGTAATCCCGAAATAAGAAACTAGAATCGTTGGTAGTTGAAATTAGCTTTGGGTCGATTGCTGCTAGTTTATCTAAAAAGCCATGAACTCCGTTACTAAAATGTTCGTACCCAGATCCAAGTAGAATAAAAGCTACAACCAGCATTAGAAGCGCTTGAATTGTGTTGGTATAAACCATAGAGTTTGCGCCACCGTACATCATGTAACCAAAAACAAACACCACGATTCCAACTAAAGCGTAAAACTCAGGGATGTTTAATGTACTAGCCAACACTTTTGTTAAGCCTACACAAATGAGCACTATGAAAGTGATCATAAGCATCGATAAAAAGGCGAAGAAGAGACCGAATTTCTTACTCTCGTAACGGGTTTCCATCCACTGCGCCATCGTAAGTGCTTTTACTAATTTACCGTGCTTACGAAACCCTTTTGTTAAAAGAATAAGAGACAGTAAAGCAGCTATAGGTAAAGCTATTGCCATTGCTAAAATGCCACTAATACCATAAAGTGCCACAAAACCAGGGTTAATAATGAATGTAGCTGCACTAGTGATAGATGCGGCAAGAGAAAGCCCTACCGCATAAGGAGAAAACAAAACACTGCCCAATGCGTAATCGTCAATGTTTTTAACACTTCGCGCACCTTTAATCACAAAATAGAGGATTACCAAAGCATAAACGCTTATGAGTACCCAACCTGCGATAACTAATTCTTGTGAAGCTAATTCCATTTTATTCTATCTAGTGTTTCTGTTTTACCATCTAAACGCATTGCAGGCAAAGGTGAGTCCGCCACCCGAGCCCATCATTACAATGACATCTCCTTTCTCGAGCTCATTATTCCGCACTGAAATATCCATCGCCATTCCAATTGCAGCAGAACCGGTATATCCATACTTACTCATAATGGTGGTGGCAGTATTGCGGGGTAAACCCAAATTATCCATCGTTTCAAAAATTTGATTGATGTTAATTTGGGTCATGTAAGCACGCTTGATTTCACTAACATCAAACCCACCCCGCACGGCTACATTCTTAATCATTTGTGTCCACATAAGTGGATTCAATTCTTTCGGAAATTTCTTGGCAAACACAAGTTTGTGCATGTTTTGCTCGATGCTTTGTTCATCAACAGGGTGAGCAGAGCCACCGTGATAAATCCCCATATATTCGTTGTACTCACCTTTGGTTTGGATATCGGAAGCTAAGTGATGAGAAACTTCATCTTCTGTAGCTTGGTAAACCGCTGCGGAAGCACCATCAGCAAAAAGAGTAACTGTTTTCTTGTCACCTAGATTTAGAAAACGGCTCATTCCGTAAGCGCCAACCACAACAGCATTGGTATATCGGGAGTCTGCTTTTATAAAATTCACTGCCGATTCAGTTGCAGTCACAAATCCTGCGCAAGCAGTATTCAAATCAAAACTTGCAGCATTTGTCAATCCCATCCGGTAACAAACTACAGAAGCTGTAGATGGTGAGATAAACTCTGGCGTATCGGTAGATACTATTAACAGGTCAATTTCTTCTGGCTTTAGCTTTGCCATATCTAATGCTTTCTGAATGGCTTCAACAATGAAGTCGCTCATCTTCTCGCCTTCACTCATCCAGCGACGTTCTTTGATAGTCAGGTTTTCTTGTAGCCACGTGTCTACATCTTCACCTAAGCGTTCATTGAACCAGCTATTTGGCATAATCTTGTCTGGCACTGCCATTCCAGTTCCAATGATTCGTGCATTTCTCATGAAATCACTCCTCCATCAACACTAAGAACAGTTCCTGTGATAAAATCGGCCTGCTTTGAGGCTAAAAATGTATACGCATTCGCAATATCTTCTGGCTTACCCATACGAGCCAATGGCGTTTTTGAAACCATTTGTTCAATTACATTTTCTGGCATTTGCTGAACCATTTCCGTTGCAATAAAACCAGGAGCTACGGCATTCACTCGAATTCCTTTTCTCCCTAATTCACGTGCCCAAGTTTTAGTCATGCCAATTACACCCGCTTTTGTAGCTACGTAATTTGTCTGGCCGAAATTACCGTACAAACCAACTACTGAGCTTGCATTTAAAATCACACCTTTTTGAGCTTCTAACATGTGTGGCACAGCTTGACGGGTACAATTAAACACTCCCGTCAAGTTTACATCTATCACGCTTTGCCATGTTTTAGGGTCCATGTTCTTAAGCGTTTTATCCATAGTTATACCTGCATTGTTGATGAGCACATCCAACTTTCCATACTTTTGTATGATGGTTGTGATAGCGCTTCCAACTTCATCAAAATTGGTTACATCCACTTTTTGAAACAACGCATTCCCAAGTTGTTCAACTAACTTGAAACCAGCTTCTTCGTTCAAATCCCAAATAACAACAGTACCTTCCAACTTATTAAAGGCTTCTGCTGTTGCTTTTCCAATTCCGGCTGCTCCGCCTGTGATTAGTATAATTTGATCTTTAAAATTCATAGTGTTTTGTATGTTTGAAAAATTTCAAATGTTAATGGTAAACAAATATCGTATTTAATCATTAAGTATTGATGAAGTCTTATGCTTTAGACGTCTTTTTAAGTGATGGTTTTACTTCAGATTTCCAAGATTTGATAAAATCTTTGTTATACTTCTCCATCTTGTTATAAAACAGCTTCATTTCGTCCATTCTATTTTTTATATGTTTCACTTGCTCATCTTCCAAATTCGATTCTGCAGCGAGATCACCTATTCTGGCTCCTAACTCTGCATTCTTTTTCATAGAAGAGGCATAATTCTCAAATGCTTGTCCAAAGATATCTGGTGCGGCCTTGTAAAAATCTTTACGCTCGCCAGGTACCCAAACTCTTTCAATTACCAAATGATCTTTCAATTTTCTTGAAATTTGTGAAATTGGACCTTTACTCATCTGTAACTGTTCGGCAATATCATCTAAGCTGAGTGGTTTGGGCGAAGCAATTAGCAAAGCAACTATTTTGCCCATTAACGAACTATAACCAAGCTTTACATACGCTTCCGAGTATGCTTGTATGAGTTCATGTACCAGCTTTTCTTTTTCCATTCGGCGAAAATAAATCTTTTGATATGTTTGATTAGTTTCAAACATATATTAAATAGAACTATTAAACAAATTAAAAAAAAGCGCTTCCATTTTTGCAATAATGCATAAACTGAGAGGGCTACAATAAGATTAAGAATTGAACACTTCCCATAACCCATCCCCACAAAAAAAGCCCCGACTAAGTCAGGGCTTTGGTAATAGCTAGTAAGTCTCTAAGAGTTACGATTCGAGATTAATCAGAATCATCGTATTTACTAGTGCTTCAATGGTATTATCATCGGTAGATGCATCTACGTTATTCTCTACAGCTGTTTCTACACTTAAGTAAAAGTCTTCGTAGATATCAACAGCTAAGGTTGCATTCGCAATCGCCTCTATAGCAGATTCAAATGTAGATTTAGAACCATTTTCAGCATTGATTTCATTATCAATATTCACAAATACGCTTGCTTCAAAAGAGCCATCTTCTTGCATGGCAGTATTTACCTCGTCTCTAAAGTTTTCGAAGGCAGTATTTATACTACTTTCTACACCCAAAGCGGCTTCAATACTCACACGCAAGTCGGTACCAGCTTGTTCAATGTTGTTCATCGTTGCTTCAGACATACCAGCCGCTTCGGCTTCCACTCTTACAGCGTTATCCGTAGCGATAGCTAGCATAAGCGATGTTTGTGCTCTTACTGAATTTTGAACATCAGTAGAAATGGTGTTCATATTATTCAAAAACATACGAGTTTCCATTTCAATAGATCTCGCTGCGTTATTGGCGCTTACATCAGCATCGGTATAAGCATCCACACGAGCATTTAAAAATGCTGCAATTGCTGCGTTATCACCTTCTACAGTTGTTGAAGAGTTTAATGCTACTTCAAGGTCAACTTGTGCTTCGCGAAGGTTCTCAAGCGTAGCTTGAAACTTTGCGTCGGAATCTCCTTCTACTTCGCCATTATAAAATGCAGCTCTTGCATCGGCGGAGTTAGAGATTGCTGCACTAAATTCGTTTTTCGCAGTTTCTGAAGCGTTAATCGCTGCAGCGGCTTCACTTGTTACCATCGCCTCAATATCAGCTTTGGTTGTGTTAACGAACTCGCCATTGGCTATCAATTCAGCAAAAACTTTAGTCTCGGCTGTCGACTCGTCATTAATCGGTTTAATTGTAAGGTTTGATCCGTTCTCAACTTCAGCATTAAGAAAAGCCATCCAAGAGTTTTCGCCATCTTCCGCCATGATTACATAGTTCTGAGCAGCATCTGCATCAAAACTTAGTTCAAAGTTACCACTTGCATCAGCTTCAACTTCCGTTTGTTCGAACGTGGAAATGCTACCGTTTGAAGTTACTGTAGCCGCAGATACAATGGCACCTTCAACATTAGCAACTTTCTGTTTGCTGTCATTTCCCTCTACTTTACCAGTTACCATTACATCATCGTTAGATGAGTTGGTACCAGAGTCTGAGCAGCTTAAGCCAACAAGGGCTAATCCAAGAACTAGTGTAGGTATTATCTTTTTTTGTGATCTAAACATAATCTGTTTTTTTCTATTTAAGATTCACACCTTTACACAAGCCCCTCCTCTTCATTGTTCCAAATTTTATACAAGCAGGCATTAGCTAGGCTACCAAATAAGAGCTAACCGTATACAAAAAAAGAGGCTATCAACCTCTCTTTTTTATATTTAACAATTATTAGAACAACGGAGATTATTCCAATTTTAATCTACTATGGTTTGATATTATGAGTAATACCAAGTTCAAGACCGCGCAACTCAGCTAAACCCCTAAGCCGACCTATAGCAGAATATCCATGGAAGGTAACTTTTTTATTTAGGTCGTCGAGCATTTGGTGCCCGTGATCTGGTCGAAATGGAATTTCGAAATCATCTCTTCCCTCCGATTTACGTCTTTGAGACTCTATAACGAACGCTTTCATAACCGCATACATATCTACACTGCCATCTAAATGGTCTGCCTCATGAAAACTTCCATTACCTTCGCGTTGTACATTTCTCAAATGAACAAAATGGATTTTATAACCTAATCGCTCAATAATTCCCAGCAAATCATTTTCAGGAAGAGGTCCTAAAGAACCAGTGCAATAAGTAATTCCGTTTGCTGGGCTGTCAATCGTTTGCGTTAAAGCAAGCAAATCAGCCTCCGTAGATACAATTCTTGGTAATCCAAAAATTGCTGTGGGTGGATCATCAGGATGACAACATAATTTCATTCCCAACTCTTCAGCTGTTGGTACTACATTTCGTAAAAAGTAACTCAAGTTCTCACGAAGTATCTCTTCGGAAATATGATCGTATTCGGCTAATTGCTTTTTATAGTCCTCAATGGTAAACACATCCCCTGAACCGGGAACGCCTTGAAGGATATTCTTTGTAAGCTGGGCTTTTTCTTCGTCTGTTAGGCAGCTAAAATATGAAGTGGCTTCTATTTGCCGATCTTCTGTGTAATCAGCTTTTGCACCTTCTCTTTCTAAAATATGAATATCGAAAGCGGCTAGAGCAATAGCATCATAGCGTAAAGCTTTTGATCCATCTTTATATGTGAATGTTAGATCTGTGCGAGTCCAATCTAAAACGGGCATAAAATTGTAGCACACTACCTTTATTCCACATTTAGCCAAATTCTGGAGCGAAGTTTTGTAATCTCCAATCAGTCGATCTCTTTCAGACAGTCCTTTTTTAATGGCTTCGTGAACATTCAAACTTTCAACTACAGCCCATTTAAGATTTCGCGGCTTTTTGGCTTCTTCGTTCCATTCAATAATTCGTTGGCGCTTTTGAATTTCTTTCACTGTCCAAACCTCACCCACTGGTACATGATGAAGTGCATGAACGATTCCGTACGCTCCTGCTTGTTCAATATCAGAAAGAGAAACAATATCGTTTGGTCCGTACCAACGCCAAGATTGCATTAACGCCATATTTTAAACTCCACTAAAAGCACTGAACCCACCGTCGATAGGAAGAACTGCACCCGTTATAAATTTCGATTCAGGACTACATAAGAATAATACTGCGCCGTTAATTTCTTCCTCTTTTCCAAAACGTTTCATTGGGGTATTTTGGATGATGGTATTGCCCCGTTCGGTATATGAGCCATCTTCATTCAGCAATAAAAAACGATTCTGTTCACCGATAACGAACCCTGGAGCAATGGCATTTACTCTGATGCCTTCCCCAAATTTCAACGCCATTTCTACGGAAAGTGACTTCGTGAAGTTTTCCATCGCTGCCTTTGATGCAGAATACCCAATTACACGAGTAATAACTCGGTCGGCTGCCATCGAAGAAATATTCAACACAATACCTTCTTTCTTATCTGCGAAAACTTTTCCAAAAACTTGGCTCGGCAAAACGGTTCCCATTAAATTCAGACGAGATACAGCTTCAAAATCGTCCGTTGATATATCAAAAAATGTCTGATCAGGAGCAATAGTCGCTCCTTTCTTATTTCCACCAGCTGCGTTAATTAGTATATCAATGGTTCCAAATTCATCAAGAATTTTCTGTTTTGCTGAATTGAGCCCTTCTATACTTAATACATTGGTAGCGATGCATATAGTAGCTTTTGAGCTTGGGTCAATTTCATCTGCCTTTTTCTGAAGCGTATCTAGCGTTCTACCAATAAGTACCGCTTTAGCTCCTTCGTTAATGAAAGCCTTAGCAATGCTTCCTCCTAAGGTTCCACCCCCACCCGTAACAATTACAATCTTATCCTTAAACCGATTCATAAAGCTAATTTTTGATTCTGTTAAAATTTTTACAGCAATTTATGGAACAATTTTGTGAAATCGGTTGCTCCATAAAAGCATATTAGGTATAATAAGTATATATAATAGTGATTCAAAAGAATAAACAATGGAAGCGCTTCTTAAAAAGACATTTTATCTTGCTTTGTTACTAGTAACGATGTTTAGTTGTGGCAAAGTCTCTAGCATCAGAGTTGTTAAACTTGGCCATGGATTAGATGTTAGCCATCCCGTACATAAAAGTATGGTATATATGGCGCAACAGGTTGAGAAAGAATCTAACGGAACTCTTAAGATTGAAATCTATCCCAGCCAACAATTGGGTACAGAACGACAGTTGGTGGAGTTGCTACAAATAGGAAGCTTGGGAATTACAAAAGTCTCTGCTAGCGTGCTTGAAAACTTTGCCCCTTCCTATAAAGTATTCAGCATTCCTTTCATTTTTAAAAATGAACAACATCGTTTTAATGTCTTAGATGGTGAAATTGGACAGGAAATTTTAAAAGATGGTGAAGAGTTTTGGTTTCACGGACTTTGCTTTTATGATGCGGGGAGTCGGAGTTTTTATACCAAAGACAAACCCGTTTACAAACCTGAGGATCTGGAAGGACAGAAAATCAGAGTGATGGAGAGCCAAACTGCGATGAACATGGTTCGATCGTTAGGTGGTTCTCCCACTCCGATTTCTTTTGGGGAACTCTACACCGCTTTACAACAAGGCGTAGTTGATGGAGCCGAAAACAATCCTCCAAGTTTTTATACTTCTCGTCATTATGAAGTGAGTAAATATTACACCATCGATGAACACACTGCTGTTCCAGATGTTTTGATCATAAGCACCCATGTTTGGAGTTCATTAAGCCCTGAACATCAGCAAATTTTGCAAAAAGCTGCGTTAGAGTCAGCTGAGTATCAGAAAAAACTATGGAAAGAGGCTAGCGATGAGGCTCTAACGAAAGTACAAGAAGCGGGTATAGAAATTATCTACCCTGAGAAATCAGCGTTTCAAGGAAAAGTACAAGAGCTTTATAAGAGCTACGAAAAAGATCCTCAAATGGATCAATTGATAAAACGCATTCAAAAAGTAGAAGGCTAATGAAACAACTCATAACTCGTTTAGATCAACTTCTCGAATACTTGATTATAAGTATTATGGCCGTGCTAGTAATTGACGTTCTTTGGCAAGTTGCCAGCCGGTTTATTTTGGGAGATCCCAGCTCTTTTACTGATGAACTTGCCCGTTTTCTACTCATCTGGCTAAGCCTTTTTGGTGGAGCTTACATGTTGGGTAAAAAAATGCATCTAGCCATCGACCTAATTTCTCACAAACTCGATAAACGCAAAGCTCTTAGGTATGATAATTTCATTCAAATAACCATTCTAGTATTTGCAATTGCAGTACTGCTTATTGGTGGCTCTAGGCTCGTATTTGTTACCCTTTTTCTAAACCAAACTTCTGCAGCTTTAGGCGTTCCGCTGGGATATGTTTATATGGTGCTTCCATTAAGCGGATTGATTATGTGTATCTATTGCATCCATTTCATTCTAGAAAACCTTGCAACTTCACGTAGTTTAAACAACAACGCTCAAAATTCAGGAGAATAAAATGGGATTCGAAAGCATACTTATTCTCATTCTAGTTTTTGTAGTCTTGTTATTTCTACGTGTGCCCATTGCGTTTAGCATCGGTTTAGCGACCTTGGCAACCATTTTAGTGAGTGTCGCTCCTTTGCCTGCGGTTACAACGGTAGCACAAAGGATGGCAACAGGTTTAGATAGTTTTACTCTTTTAGCAATCCCATTCTTCATTCTTGCAGGCCAATTAATGAATAAAGGTGGCATCGCAAAGAGGCTGATTGATTTTGCAAAAGTTTTAGTAGGAACACTTCCTGGTGGATTGGCTTATGTTAATGTAATTGCTGCCATGCTTTTTGGAGCGATTTCTGGATCAGCCGTTGCCGCAGCTTCTGCAATCGGTGGCATTATGGCTCCACAGATGAAAAAAGAAGGCTACGATCCTGAATTTGGCGCTGCCATCAATATTACTTCCTCTACAACAGGATTACTAATTCCTCCTAGTAATGTTCTAATAGTATATTCGCTGGCAAGTGGTGGTGTTTCAATCGCAGCCCTATTCCTAGCCGGATACATTCCTGGTTTATTAGTAGGACTTGGTTTGATGGTGACTTCGGGTTACATCGCTTTTAGAAAAAAGTATAAAGTTGCCGAGCGTGTTTCACTTAAAACGGCAATTTTTAGTTTTTTCGATGCTATTCCTAGTTTGTTCCTCATTTTCGTAGTAATTGGTGGGATTATTGGCGGAATTTTTACAGCTACTGAAGCCGCAGCCATTGCCGTACTCTATGCACTTATACTTTCATTTATCTACAAAGAGATTTCGATTAAAAATTTACCCGATGTGCTCTTAGAGGCAGCTAAAACCACATCCATCGTTATGTTGTTAATTGCTACTTCGGTTGCAATGTCGTGGGTGCTTTCATTCGAAAATATTCCACAGTCAATCTCAGCTGGGCTTATTTCACTATTTGATAGTGACATTGCCATCTTACTAGTTATCAATTTGATATTACTTTTTGTTGGTGCTTTTATGGATATCACGCCAGCAATTCTCATTTTTACCCCAATATTTTTACCGGTAGCAACTCAGCTTGGTATAGACCCTGTTCACTTTGGGATTATAATTGTATTCAACCTCACAGTAGGTTTATGTACTCCGCCAGTAGGAACCATTCTATTTGTGGGATGTTCGGTTGCCGATGTTCCCATTACAAAGGTTATTAAACCTTTACTCCCTTTATTCTTAGTAATGATTGTCAGTTTAATTCTGGTCACTTTTGTGCCAGATCTAAGCCTTTTCTTACCAAGACTCTTTGGTTATTAATTCAAAATGAAATGAACAGATTCATGAACACAACATTTAAACATACACTTAGAACTGCAGGAGTCGGTGTTTTTCTAGCCACTACTTTTGCTTGTTCCTCACAAAGTGATTTACAGCTTGAAATTACGAATTCAAATGCTTTTGGAGTTCAAAATGCTGCCGTAAGCGTTAATTTAGAAAGCTCAAAACTTAAACTACCTGTCGCTTTCAGCATCGTAGATAGTAAAGGCGCTGAGATTCCGTATCAGTTGGATGATTTGGATCAAAACGGGACCGAAGAAACACTGTTTTTACAGATGACACTTGGAGCAAATCTCTCAGAGACACTGAGCATCAAAAAAGATGATAAAGCTCCTGAGTTCACTACTAAGACTGCTGCTGTAATAAAAGTACGTGATAAAGCCGATCCTGAAAGCATGCAAATTGGTGCTGATTTCGAGTTTGTTGATAGCTACACTCAACCTTTCGATTTCAAACAAGACAATGGTCTTATTTTCTTAGAAGGTCCTGGTTGGGAATCCGATTTAGTTGGTTATAGACTCTATTTTGACAACCGTAATCGCTTCGATATTTTCGGAAAAAAAACAGATAAGCCATCGCTTGGTTCCATCACAGAAACTTATCACGAGCGTAGAGATTGGGGCGCCGACATCCTAAAAGTAAATTCATCCTTAGGAATTGGATCTCCTGCTCTTTTTCAAGACAATGCGTTTTATGCTATAGAACAAACAGGGCTAAGTACACTTGAAACGATAAGTGACGGCCCGCTTCGTTCTATCATCAAAATAACTTACCCAAATTGGACGGTTGGTGACAAAACAATGAATACAGTGATGATGTTAGAAATTCATGCGCATCATCGTTATACAGAGCTAAGTTTGAAAACAGACGCTGGAGATGACGTTTTTGCTACTGGATTGGTAACTCACGAGAATGTGGGAAAAATCAGTATTTCAGAAACACCCGACTACACTTTTGGATATACTTGGGGAAATCAAACAGATTTAGAAGAAAGTTTAGGAATGGCTGTAATTTTACCTGGAAACTACTCTCCAGAGTATCAAGGTGAATTTCAAGATAGCTATGTATTTAGCTTAAATAGCCTTAATTCTGAAGTTAAATATCGCTTTTTAGCTGCCTGGGAATTAGAGTCTGAGGCCGTACGAATCCCGAATGTTGACAAGTTTGAAGAATATATTACCCAAGTAGCCAAACAATGGCAACATCCGCTAAACGTAACCATCAAAAAGTAAAATAATATGTCAGTTTTAGAGAGTTTTTCATTAGCCGGGAAAACAGCATTAGTAACAGGCGCAAGTCGAGGTTTAGGCCAAGCTATGGCCATAGCTTTAGCGGAAGCCGGGGCCGAAGTTATTTGTTCAAGTTCATCTGATGGTGGATGTAATGATACCGTTTCAAAAATAGCAAGCTTAGGTGCAACAGCTCATCAATTAACTGCAGATCTTAGCAACAGAACTCAAATTGAGGGCTTCATTGCCAAAGTTTTTGAGATATCTTCTTCAATTGATGTGCTCGTTAATAATGCAGGAACGATAACTCGTCATCCTGCAAAAGAATATCCCCTCGAAGAATGGGATATGGTTCTTCAAGTAAATCTTGCATCAGTATTTCAACTATGCCAAGCTTTTGGCAGTAAAATGATTGAACACGGAGGTGGCAAAATTGTAAATATAGCCTCTCTCCTTTCGTTTTCAGGTGGGATAACAGTTCCTGCTTATACTGCAAGTAAGCACGCCGTTGCAGGGCTTACAAAAGCATTGGCCAATGAATGGGCGAAAGATAACATCCAAGTTAACGCCATTGCTCCTGGATATTTTAAAACTGACAACACTCAAGCGTTACAAGATAACGAAGAACGAAACGAACAAATTACTGCACGTATTCCTGCTGGTCAGTGGGGAACTCCATCCGACTTAGCTGGAGCAGTCGTGTTTTTAGCTTCGCAAGCAAGCAACTATGTAAATGGCCATACCCTTACCGTAGACGGCGGTTGGATGGCTCGATAAATTTAATTTCTAATTACAAAAGACCTTTTAAGATGGTAAATCCAAAGTTAATAGGACCCAACAAACAAACAGCATCAAAAACCCCAGAACAGCGTAGAAAAGACGCGAAAGTTCAAATTCCTCTTACGGACGATGTAAGAGTTGTAGAGACGTTTGATGCTGTATCAGTTTTAAATAAAAGAGAACCAATCATTACTGGAGACAACTCAACTTTTGAGTATCTCCGTTTAGCTAGAATTGTTTTAGATCCTAGCAAAGATGATTACTCACCTCAAGAAATTTCAACCAGTAATGAAGAGCTCGTTTTATATGTGAATCGTGGTTCTGCTCAAGTTTCAGTTAATAGCGAAAAGCACACTCTTTTAACTGGTGATGTGATTTATATCGGCATTAATGAAACAGCTGTTGTCTCAGCAACCGATTTTACCGATGTAAGTGAATTCAGAGCTGTGGATTGTAATACTTCATATCCTGTTCAGCACATCAAACACAAAGAGCTCGAGAAAACCGAACTTGCGGCAACTGTTGGTTCAAAACGCCCAATGAGCGTTCGAACAGTATACAAGCTTGTTGATGGCGCCAATGTTCAAGCGTGTAGATTGCTTTTTGGGGACACTTTTATGCAGCAGCCTGGCGCCGTTGGAAGTTATCCACCACATTTTCATGGCCCTGATGGTCCTTTTGGATTTGGTAAAGATGCCAAAGAAGAAATCTATCACTTTCGTGTGCAATCAACTATTGAAGGAGATAAACCTTACGTGCTTCAGAACTGTTCTCGACCAGGCGAAGAAGTTGGTATTTACACCCATATTTTTGACGAGCAAGCCATCAACGTAACACATGGTTACCATGATACTATCGCGCCTCCTGCCATAGAATTTATGTTTACTTGGTGTTTGGCTTCCTTTACAGAAGGTCGACGTGATTGGGCAGAAGTGCTTAACAAACCAGGTTTTGATAACGAGTGGTAAATCACTCAATTTAGTTTAAAGAATCAAATTCTATCATGAAAAAATTATCTCCCATTATTGAGGATGTTAGAAAACGAGCCGCTCTTGCAGTGGTTCGTTTACCTAATCCTGAGGATGCAATTCCCGTTACCGAAGCTTTACTAGAAGGTGGCGTTACCGCAATTGAAATTACACTTTCTACCCCAAACACCTTTGAAGTAATTGAGCAAATTAGCTCAACATTCGCAGGTGATGCTTTAGTAGGAATTGGTTCGGTTACAAATATTGAACAAGCTGAAAAAGCCATCAAAGCAGGTGCAAAGTATGTAGTTTGTCCTATTTTTAAACCAGAAATTATTGCTTATACGGCATCTCATAACATCCCAACCATTCCAGGGTGCTTCACACCAACCGAAATACAACATGCTTACGAAGCAGGTGCGGAAGTAATTAAAGTCTTCCCTGCTGATTGTTTAGGAATGGCATTTTTCAAAGGAGTGAAAGCACCTCTGCCCCACCTCAACTTGATACCAACAGGTGGTGTAACACTAACCAACGCTGGAGAATGGCTCAAAAGTGGTGCATTTGCAGTAGGCTTAGGTAGTGCTTTAATGGATAAAAAAGCCATTCAAGAACGCAGTTTCCACATCTTAACATCCAACGCAAAACTTCTGATGGAAACCATCCGTCAGGCTATTAATTAATTCCATGTCTAAAAAAGTAGTAACCTTCGGAGAGATTATGTTAAGACTCTCCACACCAGGATTTTCAAGATTTGTTCAATCTCAGAACTTTGATGTAAACTATGGCGGTGGCGAAGCTAATGTTTCGGCGGCGTTAAGTAATTACGGCCTCGAAAGCTATTTTGTAACGAAGCTCCCAAAGCATGAGATTGGCGAAAGTGCACTCAATCAAGTTCGGAAGTTTGGTGTAGATACACGCTTTATCGTTCGTGGTGGCGACCGGTTAGGTATTTATTTTCTAGAAACTGGAGCCAGCCAACGTCCTTCCAAAGTTATTTATGATCGAGCTGATTCAGCCATCACAAAAATGGATACCACTGAAATTGATTGGAATGCAGTTTTTGAAGGAAAAGATTGGTTTCATTGGACTGGAATTACCCCTGCATTAGGAAAAAAAGCTCAAGAAAATGTTCGTTTAGCATGTATTGCTGCTAAACAAGCTGGTGTTACCATTAGTTGTGATTTAAACTTTAGAAGTAAACTTTGGACTACAGAAGAAGCTCAAGCAGTGATGAATCCATTAATGGATTACGTTGATGTTTGTATTGCTAACGAAGAGGATGCAGACAAAAGCCTTGGCCTAAAAGCTGGTACCACAAATATTGAATCTGCGGAATTGGATGAGTTTGGATATTTCGAACTTGCCAGAAAACTGAAACAAAAATACAATTTCCAAACAGTGGCTATCACACTAAGAGAAAGTCATTCTGCTTCCCGAAATGGATGGAGCGCTATTCTACATGATGATAAGAATTGTACAACACCAGAACGTTCCACTCATTACGATATACAAATTGTAGACCGAGTAGGTGGAGGTGATTCTTTTGCAAGTGGTTTGATTTACGGCTTACTTACAAAAGAAAATAATACCAAAGAAGCATTAGAGTTCGCTGTAGCAGCATCCTGCTTAAAGCAAACTATACCAGGTGATTTCAATTTAGTTAGTGCTACAGAGGTGGAGAAATTACTTCAAAACGGTGGTAGTGGCCGTGTAGAACGATAAGTCATACTATACTTGATGAGTAACTATTAACAAAATATAAATTTTTGCCTATATATCAGTATTTAGAGCTCATTTTTAGATACTGATTAGTTTAAATTAGGATTATTAGGTATATTGGGTATAGAAATAATTTATAATAAAAGTAAAAAATGTCAATAGATTTTCAGGATTCAACCCCGCTTTATGTTCAGATTGTAAGGGACATAAAAGAAAAAATAGATGGTGATGAGTTAAAAATCGGGGAACAGCTACAGTCCCACAAATTATTGGCAAAAGAATACGATGTAAGTTTAATAACTATAAAAAGTGCTCTCTCTACTCTTATTGATGAAGGTTATTTATTTAGCCGAGTAGGAAAAGGAACATTTGTAGCTAAAAAGAATGGCGATGCTAGTATCACTCGCCACTCTTCAATTGGGATGGTACTTCAGCATTTAAAAGATCCATTTTTCTCTTTAATAGCTCAAATAGTTGAAGAAAAAGCTTATACCAAGAATTTCAATATTCTGCTATCGAACAGCTCTAGTCAAATTGAAAAAGAAGAAGCTCAGATTAAGCATTTTAGAGAACTTGGTGTTAAAGGGCTTATCATTGCCACTTTGCGAAAGGAATTACAAGCACCTCCTATCATCAGAAAATTACATGCCGATAATTTCCCGTATGTAATGATTTCTTACATAGCAGATGAAGACATTTGGTATGTAGGAACAGATCACGAGCTTGGGGCCTATTTGGCAACTAAACATCTGATAGATTTAGGTCATACAAAAATTGGATATTTAAGTCCCAAAACTAATCCACTCGATACTATTCGCTTTAAAGGTTACAAAAAAACGCTAGACGAAGCCGGAATTGAATACAATGAAACATTCCGATTAAGCAAGAATACCAGAGACACACTAATAAGCTACGAAGCTGGTTATGAACTTGGTGATAGATTCCATGAATTGGATGAAAAACCAACAGCATACTTTGCTTACGATGACACTTCTGCTTTGGGTTTCATGAAACGTGTTCAGGAACTAGGATACCGAATCCCTGAAGATTTAGCATTAGTAGGTTATGATGACATCGACCAAGCTAAATATGCATCAAGTCCGCTTACTACCGTTCATCAGCCTGTTGAGAAAATTGGTGAAGCTGCAATTGATAAACTTATCAAAAGAATTGAAGGTGGGAAAGCGGAAGTAAGAACTCTTTTTGAACCTCATTTGGTAGTTCGGGAGTCTTGCGGCTCTGCAATCTCTTCTAAATAAAAAAGGAAAGAATAATCTTTCCTTTTTATGATTTCAATTATTGCTCTATACTCAGTTGATTTTAAATCTGACTAAGTAAGAATGCTAGAATTAGGTAGCCTACTACAATTGCCCAAGAAATTAAAAAGCCTTTCATATCAACTTTATAGTTCTTAAAACTGAACTTTTTATCTTTCTTGAATAAATCTACAAGTATCAACCCCTCTCCTGCTTCAAGTGCTGCAGTGTTATCTAATAATGGTATGGTGTTTTCCTTAGATTGAACATTTCTTTGTCTAGGCTTCTCCAAATCAGAAACTGATACTCCTACATTCTCTAGGCGTTGTTCTTGCCCAACAGGTGTATTTAGTAGCGAATAGAATCGATTCACTACCGCTTCGTCTTCAGGTTTAGTAAACCAGCTTACTGTTATCATTGTAGCAAAACCAACCGGAATGTATAATGCTACTTGCTCAGGAAAACTCCAGCCATAATAACTTGTGGTGAATGAAATTATAGCTGTGATAATCATGGATGACCAAGCACCATAACGATTCGCACCTTTCCAAAAAACAGCAGCCCAAAAAGCTATTCCTAAGAAGGCCATAATTTTCCAGATTAAAAGTAATCCTTCTACTACTGTTGGGATATATAAAGCAATTCCAACACCAGCGGCAACTACAAAGAAAGAACTAATTCGTGCAACACTTAAATAGTGTTTTTCTTCGGCATCTTGTTTAAAGAATCGCTGGTAGAAATTTCGAGTAAAAAGAGCGGATCCATTCACCATAAAGTTATTACAGGAAGCAACTACAGCCGCAATCATAGCAGCTATCATCAAGCCAATAAAACCAGTCGGGAGTAATTCTACAATAGCTCTACCAAAAGCCAATTCTCTTTCCGAAGAATCTGCGTTTACGATAGATGGAAATACAACGGCAATTAAAATACCTGAAAAAGCCCAACCAAGAGTTGCGAAACGCTTTATGAAAGTCCCGTAAGTCCAACCACTTCTACAATTTATTTCAGTTTTACCCGAGCCATTTATTGCCATGTGATGAGGCTGAACTACCACACCAATCAAGCCGTTTAATACCGCCATCGCGATAAAGAAGAGTGTCACTTCTTCGTTTGCTACCAAACTAAACCAATCAGCTGGTAAAGCAGCATGAGCGGCCTCCATCCCTCCAATTCTTTCTAATGCAAAAGGAATGATTAAGAATGAAAGTAGTAGAATGAAAAAGCCTTGAATAAGCTGTGTTGCTGCAGCGGCAACCAAACCACCTAATGCTCCATAAATTACAAAGAAGAGCATCATTCCAATAACCGCTACTTCTGTTGAAATAGCGCCTCCAGTAACCGCTTCAATAGTAACTCCAGTTCCTTTTAAAACCACCCCTATGTTTGCGGCAAACCAAGTTAAGCCTACAAAAGCGTACGCAGCTCCCATTCCAGTTCCATAGCGTTGTTCAAAAAAATCGCCAATAGTAATATAACGTAGGCGTCTATAAATAGGAGCTATTAACCAGAAAAATGGTGTTGAAAATAAGTACAGCCACTGGTACCAAATTCCAGCTAAACCAATTTGGGAAGATGCTCCAATTACAGCAACAACTTGATCGGTTCGTGTTCCTGCGCCGAAAGCTTGAGCGACCATAAGTAGTTTACCAAACTTACGGCCTCCCATAAAATAATCACCAGTAGATTTAACAGCACGATTTGAATACAAACCAATCGCCGTAATTACTGATATATAAATGCCTAGGATAATCCAGTCTAAAACACTAATTCCTAAAAAGTATGCACTCATTTTAATTTTCCATAGTCTGATATTCGTCCATTGCAATAGCTGCGTAAATTACAGCACCTAAACCTCGTGGGTCATTTAACCGAGCTCCCCAATCTGCATATTCTTGATCTGAGAACATAATTGGCGTACCACGAACGATTCCAATTACATTGCCATCTTCATCAATTTGCTGAGCAAGAGCATTCCAGCCTTTATCAATGCTTTCAGCGTATTCTTCTTTGGGTAACCAACCTTCCATTACACCAACGGCATAAGCTCTTACAAACATCGCTGTTGCTGAAGTTTCAAGGTAGGTTGAAGAGTTATCCAATACTTGATGCCATCTACCATCTTCGGCTTGGACTTTTAATAAACCATCGGCATGATTCTTAAATATCTCTATAATTTGTGCTCTTTTAGGATGATTTATTGGCATTGCAAGTAACAACTCTGTTTTGGCCATCATTGTCCAACCGTTGGCTCTGCCCCATTTACTTGGAGAATGTTCACCCTTTCTAGAAAAATAGCCATGCCAATATAAATTGCTAGCATCATCACGTAAGTGACTATCAAAAAGTATTACTTGGTTTACTACTTCATCCAAATATTTCTGGTCGCCTGTAAGTTCGGTCATTTTTAAGAGAACGATGGAACTCATAAATAAATCATCTGCCCAAACACTCATAGTATCTGGCGTAAAACGGGCAAATGTGCCGTCTGGTAGACGAGAAGCTTTTTCTAAGATAAAGTCAGATACACCATGCACTAATTGCTCTTCAATTTCATTTCCTTCTAAGCCTTCATCAAGAAGTCGATTTACATAAGGCACTGTTTGCATTCCTATATCATCCAACAAAGAGTATCTAAAATAATGTCCAAAAGGACTTTCTCGAAGGCCGTAGTCATCTCGCATTTGCTGAATATCAGTTCTGTTATCTAGGAAGAAATTAAGGTGATTGTTGATGTATTCTGAATAATCCAAGTCTGAAAAATGACGATCAGCATTGCGCATTGCATCCAAAAATGTACCCGTAAAGTAGCGCCAATCCTGGTATGCTAATTTCCCTGGTAAACCTTTTACTAAATTTAATTTAGGCAGATTCCAACGAATGGATTTACCAGTATTACTGGGATACTCTTCAGTCAGCATTTCAGTGACTGAGATATTAGGGTTTTCAATTTGGGAAGCATCAAACTTTTTTGAAAGTGGCCCTAACCACAAATAACCAAAATGCTCAAAACCTTCTATTTCTGATGGATTATGCAATTTAACTGCCGGGTGAGCAAGACCATTATCAAAGCGTAAGAATCCGAAGTTTATTCCGTTTTCTGCCTTGTTTCTTGGCTCAAAACGGATAACTAAAGTGTGTTCTCCTTCTGTGAGGGAGACTTTTACTTTGTCAGTATAATCGAACAATCCATAATCATCATGACTTAAACTTCCTTGTTTAGAAGCAGAATTGCTAAAAACTTCATTACCATCAATCTGAACACTAATTACCCCTGCAGCATGAGTCACCCCAAATTCCATTTCGGGTAACGACTGAATTTCTTCAGAAACAATAACCTTTGATTGTGCATAGAAAACACCAGCTTCTTTTGTGGGGAAATCTATTAAATAAGAACCATCTTGCTCAAACTCTTCCACCTTTGGAGTAAATTCGAAAGTAGTACCATTAACGATTATGTCAGCAACATGCTTTGTAAGTTCTTTGGGGGATAATGTTTCTTTTTTGGTCGAAGAACATGAATACAAACTTACAGCTAGTACAAGTAGTAGGAGTTCTATTTTAGGTAAATATTTCATGTTGATTAATTTCAGAATTGGATGGATTATTTTTTGTAAATCAATGGATTAAGATCGGTTTTAGCGATGTCTCCAGGGTTTAGATTAGGAAGAAAAGCATCACGATCAGCTAGATGTGGTGTTCTTGTAAACTCGCTTACTTTAATTCCATCTTCCATGTAAATTATGGTCATAACAGCACGAGTTTTATCCGAAACATTAGGCCCTGCTCTATGGAATGTCCAACCTGAATGGAAGCTAATTTCACCAGCATCAAAGCCAGAATCGACCAGTTCCAAATTTGCATCGGCAAGTTTAGATTGAATGATGGCTTCACTTTCTGTGCTGATTTCCAAATCTCGACCAAAATCATATTTTTGGCTTCCTAAGCTAAATGCGAGCGGTCCCATATCCTGCGTTGTTTCTTGAAGTGGAATCCAAGCTGTTATGGTGTTATCACTGGCTAAAGGCCAATAAAATTGATCTGCATGCCAAGGTGTTATGTTATTGATTGAACCCGCCGGTTCTTTGTATAAAGCTTGGTCGTGATAAAGGCGAACTCCGTCTACTTGCATCAAATCAGTTGCAATTTTGCTGAGCTTTTTACTCAAAACCAGTTTTCTAACGGTTTCGCTATCCTTCCAGAGATTAGTAATCTGAATAAATGCCTTTTCGAATGCTGTTCTTTCTTCCATTGGCTTTTTAAGCAACGGATTCTTTTCGACTACCTCTCTTGTAATTTCTTTATTGAAATACTCAAGAGTTTCGGTGTCCAAAACTTGTTTTAGCTTTATATAACCATGCTCTTGATAGTAGCTAATTTGTTCTGATGTTAGCTCAAAAGGTTCATTCAGGTTTTTATCTATGTCATACATTTTCGTTCTCCATAACAAATGTTGCAGCCTCAGAGTCAATAAAAAGCTTGGCGTTATTATGAACTCTTAAAATGGTTGCTGGACATTCTGTAGAAATCGGACTGAATAACGTTTTCTGGATGGCTTCTGCCTTCTGTGGACCAGGAACAACGACTGACAAATACGTTGCTTTCATCAATGCAGGAATTGTTAAAGTAGCGGCGGTTTTTGGGACATCATCTACATGTGGGAATTCGCCATCGTTCACTTGTTGCTGGCGACAAACTAGATCTAGTTCCACTTCTTTAACTGTTTTATTATCGTAAAAATCTGCAACTGGAGGGTCATTAAACGCCAGATGACCATTTTCACCAATTCCCAAACAAACTAAATCAATTGGAGCTTCATCAACAATTTTAGCATAATCATCTAGACTTTCGCCAAAGTAATGCACCTGTTTGAAATCCTTATGCTTAAATAGATGCTCCTTCAAAAAATTCCCGAAACGTTGTGGGGCAGTAGCAGGCAAAGTGTTGTATTCATCCATGTGGAGAGCAACAATTTTGTTCCACTCAATGCTTTCAATATTTAGTAATGCTGATATAAACTCACGTTGAGAAGCGGCAGCTGCAAACACAATTCGTACCTCCTCTTTGGTTTTCAAAACCTGCACAATTATTGACGCAACATGTTCTGCAGCTTCTTTACCCATACTTTTTCTATCAGGAAAAACGGCAACTTTTAAGGTATCTATCTCAAATTCTTTCACATTAATGTCCTCTTGTTAATCAATAATTTTAT
The DNA here is from genome assembly GCA_048267905.1 of Balneola sp. Lineage (GTDB taxonomy): Bacteria > Bacteroidota > Rhodothermia > Balneolales > Balneolaceae > Balneola. The sequence continues at coordinate 255,009 of JBLWWM010000001.1, read as the reverse complement.
ATCGGTTTTTGGTGCTTCTCATTTCAGAATCTGGAAGTCTAAAGCTGAAACCCCAATCTCCTGTCCCATTTGTTATTTTAACCATCAGATGATTTCTCCCTTCTTTAAGAGGTAGAAATAGTTCATCTTCATCGGCTTTAAATGTCCTTTCTACAATATTTTTGTGAACTTGAACTCCGTTTATATAAACTTCTACCCCATCACTACTACCAACTAAAGCTCGAACTTTTTGGTCTGTTGCAACATCGATATGAGCGAAAGCATACATTACAGAGTTCTCACTTTGATCATAAAGTTCATCGAGGTCAACTTTTGCGAAATATGGAGTGTTTACTCTTCTCCATCTATATTTTGCATCGTTGAAGTAGAATTCCTCAGTTACACTAGGAAAGGTTTTAGAAATACCACCTGTAGCTTCTAAATGATCTATCCCTGAATCTTTATAGCCCAAAGGATTTGGAATAGGTTCAATCATAAGCCAGCCTCTAAAATACCAACCCTGCGCTTTTTGAATGTCAATTCGGATTTCTGAAGGCTCAGGTAAAGTTTCGCCTCTATCAAAAGCATAAGTGACACTCATGAGAGAGTCTTTCACTTCGCCCAAATCACTGATTAAATCGTTGTATTGCTTAGCAATCCTATCCCATGCATACACTCTATTTTCTTGCATCCATAACGAACTATTATACTCTTCAAGCTCTTCTAATGAACTGTAAGATTCCGAAATTGCTCGATATGCTCTAACCAGCAACTTTCTAGCTTCGGTTGGATTTGAATTTTGAATGGAAACAGCTTCACGATACGCTTCCGATGCATATACAATTGCAGGTCTGCTTTCTGCCATGTGCTTATATTGATTGATGGTGAGCTGGATGTACTCAACATCTTGGGAATAAATCAGTGGATCATAATTAGTTAAAGCCATTTCAGCACTTTGCACAATTTCGTCTACTTTTTTCCAATCGCTAATGTTGATTAGTCTCGATTTACCCTTCTCAGGTATGATTCTATCCCAAAAAATGGCTTCGTTCATTTTCTCGGTAGATTTTATATCTGCTAACTTATTCAGTTCATGGATTGCTTCAGATAGTCCGTTGTTGGTACTTCCATATACCGCTTGGTTAAATCTACTATCATAGCTTTCATCCCTAGGATTACTGTTCCAACTTTGGTCTGCTGCAAATGCAACTCCATACCAATCTCTAGAAAACAACGCAGCTCCACCATCATCCCAAACAGTATTCAACATTCCCCAAACACCTTGCTTCACTGTTTCTTCCATGAAACCTCCGATATTGCCAATTGCAGTATTAAAATCAGGCATAATGCTTCTGGAGTTTAGGATACCAGTTGAAACTAATTGCGTATAACCTGCTTCTTTAAACGGCAATATTCTATGCGAATAATCATCCATTATATCATAGCCCCAAGTGACCAAAATGATGTCTTTTGGTAGCAGATCAAGGAGCGCAGGATGTTCTAAAACCAAATCTCCCCACACCATAATTGTCTTCCCCATAGGAGTTATGATATCGTAAATTCTTTTTATGTGGTTTGCATAAACCACGTCGTAGCCAAGACTGTCAACCATGGCTTTGGAAGCCCCAGAACCTAGATCGAAGGTTTCATCGGAGTTCACATGGAAGTACTTGGAGTGAAACGCTGGAATCATTTCCTTGTAAATATCTTCTAGCAGTTCATAGCTTTCTTCAAATGCTGGCGAAAGTAATGTTCCATTCTCTCCTAAATGTGCAAACTCAGGGTGCTTTAAGATTTGATCAAAGTGTCCAAACGATTGGAAATTACCTACTAAGTCGATGTGATATTTTTGTGCGTAATCGGCGAGATCCTTCCACTCTTCAATACTTAACGCGCCACCAGGAGGTGCAAATTCTGGATGACTTTTTGTTTTAACGACATCCTGAGTGTAGTAAGTAAGCATATTCACTTTCATTTCAGCCATACGCTCAATCTGCTGATGCATATATTTTTTTGTAGGAACGGGACCTCGACTTATGTCATCCATCATTCCACGAATTTCCATGTCAGGCCAATCTGTTATAAGTAATCCTGGAATATTTCCAGAGATTCTATTGGTTCTAATAAGTTGTTTTAAAGTTTGAACACCGTAAAACACCCCTTTGGTTGTAGCGGCAACAACAATAATTTCAGAATCCGTAACCTTGATTTGATAACCTTCATCACCAATTATAGCTGGAACTTCAAGTCCATGTTCTTTTATAATTTTAGAGAACGACTTATTAAAACCTTTTACTCCAATAATGATTTTTCTGCTAGTCTTGTTCGATGTGAAATGGAAATCAGCATCTATACTTTGTTGAAATTCACCTGTTAACTGACTTGCTAGAAACTCGCCTTCTTGTTTGTCTTTGAGGAAACTCTGTAGATGAAACGATCTTTTCAAATCGAACGAACCGTTCGTAAATTGAACTTGCTGAGGCGCAGGAACAATGGGAACTTGTTGTGCAATAAGCTCAACAAAGGAGCTCATACAAAGAATCATTAAACAGAGTGTAAACTTGGTTCTATTTCTCATAAGGCATGGGTTTTAAGATTCTCTTCAATAAATTGTGCAGCGTCTTTGTAGCTTTTATCTAAATCTTGCACATCAGATTCAGCTCCACCAATGTCTATTCCAAAATGACCTTTATAGTCAATCACGTTGAGCGTCTCGAAGAAATCATCCCATTTAATGATGCCATCTCCGATTGCTAAGTGTTCTACCCTAGCTCCTCTATTATCCGAAATGTGGATGTAGTCGATATAGTCTGCAAGTCGTCTTAGCGAAAGCTGCAGATTATCCCTTAACATGTATTGGTTTGCCGAATCGAAATTAAAACGAAGGTTATCTCGGCCAACTGCATCATGGAAATGCAAAAAACCATCCGTAGTAGAAGACAGCACACCTAAAGCGGGATGCATTTGATAAGTCAATCCAAACGAGGCTGCGATATCGCAAGCTTGGCGATAATTAGAAACCATATCGTTCCAATAGCTTTTCCAATTCAAATTATCAGGAAAGCGAGCTGCTAGAATCACATCTTCATGATAATGGCGTACAATGGGAATGTTTTCAGGAAATTGATATGGAGGCAATGGTGCATTATCCAACACACCCAAGGCACCCAAATCTTTAGCAATTTCACAGCCTTTTTCGAAAAGGGCTAGATTTCTCTCGCGTTCGGCTCCTTCAGCCGAAGACAATCCCGGCAAAACAACACAGAAATATGGAACTTTCAATTCGTTCTTTCTCACATACTCCGTAATTTCTGCTTTGAGGTTATACACCTTCAATAAATGCTCCTCTCTTATTCCTTCTAATTCAATAGAAGAGAATCCAAGTGCCTTAAACTCATCGATATACTTAAAGGTGTCTTCAGCCGCAGGAGGATATCCGTATTTTGTAATTGGATACAAATAACAACAAGTAATTCTTGGGTGTATCATTGTGAAATAAAACCTTATCTATTTTTTAATGTCTGCTATTAAAAAACCTGGTTTAGGTTTTTTAGGACGATGGTTATCTACAATTCCTTCAAAAGCATTCCACCGTTCACGTAATCTGAATGCCACACTTTTTGGATTTCGATCTCTAGTGAATACACCTTTTTTATTCAATATTAAGCGACGGAAATGCTGAGGTGTTAAGAAGTCTGCAAAATTCCATACATGAGCTCCTGCACAAAATTCACGCTCTTCAATCACATCTAAATATCGAAGCGTAAACTCTGTTTGAAATTCTTCGGTGAACATTTGTGCGGTTGTAGAATGCAAACCTTCAACAGTATCGGCTCCAAATTCTGTAATCACTATTGGCTTGCCGTATTTCTCAAAAGTCCGATCCAATTCTTCCCCAAGATTTTTAACCGCTAATTCAATGTCGGCAGGTTTAGTGTACCATCCATAATATCTGTTGATGCCAATTACATCACACCATTCAATAACAACATCCTTTTCCTTGAATGCAGCCATTGAAATAGCCATAATCGGACGTGAACTGTCTAGTGCTTTGGTGAAGTCGTATATTTCTTTGAAATACTGCGAACTTGCATCATTTTGATAAAATTCTTCCGCCCAAAGATTCGGCTCGTTGGTAACCGACCATGAAATTACACTTGGGTGATTGTAATCTCTTTCAATTAGCTCTTTTAAAGCTTGCTTATGATTTGTTAGCAGTGGGTTTAACTCGTCAAAATCATTCGACCAAAAGCCTAAACTAACGGCTGGTGTCTCGCAAATAACTAAGAACCCTAATTTATCCGCAAGACGAATCCATTCTTCATCGTACGGATAATGGCTTGTTCGGTAAGAATTTGCTCCAATCCAGCGCATTAGCTCATAATCTCGGATATAAGCAGGTCTGAATTGTCCGCGGCCAACAATTGGAAAATCTTCGTGTTTCCCAAAACCACTCATGAAAAGAGCTTCACCATTCAGTAAAATCTTTCCACCTTCTACTACTACTTCACGGAAACCAAATTGCTCGTCATAGCTATCAATTTCGGTTTCGCCATCTAATAAGCTAACCCTAGCGGTATATAGATATGGATTTGCTGGACACCACAAAATCGGGTCTTCAACTTTTAATTGATGATTGTTTTCTTCTGAAGGCGAACTTGTTGCAGCTGTTTTTCCTTGAGCGTCAATAATTTTTACACTGGTTTTGTAACCTTTTGAAGACTTAATCTTAATCTCAGCTGATCCATCAACTGATGCATCAATTTTGATGGTTGAAAGATGCTTTTCTGGAGTAGCCACAATGTTTACTGATCGAGTTAGCCCACCATATGGAAAAAAATCAAAACGAGTTGCTGGGAAAAGGTGTCGACGCTCGTATGCTTTTGTGTTATACTGTTCCGACTCCGTATCCACACCTTGCGGTAAAGTGTGCATCGTTAAACGGCTATCAACACAAATAGTAAGTTCATTTTCAGAACCATCTTTGTTAATCCATTCTGTAACGTCGAATGCAAAAGGGAGATACCCACCAAAATGCTCGCCTACATAATATCCATTTACCCAAACTTCAGCTTTATGATCTGCAGCGCCAACACGAAGCCAGATTTTGTGCCCTGTAAGAACTACGTTTGGGATAGAAAAATGAGTTTTATGCCATCCTTTACCTACATAATTTTTGAGACCTTGCTCAGCGAGTTGTTCATTCCAAGCACCGGGAATAGCAATTGAGTGAACATCACCCGTTAAAGCATTTTCTTGCCACTTTTCTTGTGTTCCTAAATCAGATGGATCGGCTTTAAATTCCCAATATCCACCTAAATCAAAGACAGTTCTATATTTGTTCTGCTGAGGAAATAGCATACTTATTAACTCTTATTTTTTAAAATTCTTAATTTATAATCCTAAGATTCCTTGGATACCTAATACTGCCATCGCAATAGAAAAAATCAGCGTTATACCCACTAAAACATTTTTAAAAAGGGTTAGTTTATGCTTGCCCATCACATCTTTCTTGTTCGCTAGAATGAGCATGAGAAGAATCACTAATGGTGTAACTACCGCTAAGAAGGCTTGGGAGGAAATCATCACAAGCACTGGTCGGCCGCCAATTATTGGTACAATTAGTCCAAGAGAAAGCACACCTAAAACGATTAATCGATTTGGAGTAGATTTCATATCCACTTCTTCATTCTTGTAATCACCAATTAACCATGGTGCTAGAATAATGATTGGGAACAATGACGAAAGACCTGCAGCTACAATTCCAGCTACAAAGATAGATACAGCAAAACGTCCAGCTAAAGGCTCTAGTAAGCTCACCATATCCATAGCATTATCAACTTTTAAGCCAAGTGGATAAAGCGTTCCAGCAGCAGCAGCCATAACAGCAACGCTAAGTACAAACATCAAAGCTGCCGAAATAATAGCATCTCTTTTTTCAAGTTTAAAATTTTCTAGATTCCACCCTTTTCCTTTTATCAAAATAGAGCGTACCACAAAAATAACAGCTCCCATTGTGGTACCAACCATCCCTGCAATAAGTAGAGAAGCGTTTGAATCATTTGGAATTTTAGGAATTAATCCCATGATCAATTCTTTAGGATCTGGGACAATCATAAACATTGTTAGTAAAAAGCTAAGGCCCATTATTCCCACAAAAATCGCTAATACTTTTTCAAAGAAATTCTGTTTTCCATTCCAAAAAAGTGTGTAAAGAATAGCCCCAAAAAATAGTGCTGAAAAAATCGGATTAATTCCATTTCCAGATTCGGTAAGTGGTCGAGACCATTCTTGAACAACCTGAGTTACAATTGCCATCACACCAATACTTGAAACCGACTCGCTAAAAAGGAGCGCTAAAAGAACAATCATTGCAAAGGATTTACCAAAGTATTTTTTATAGCTATACAGTATGGTATCACCCGTAACAATGGTATATCGTCCAAACACAAGGATAAGTATATAAGTAAATATACATGAAAGTAGTAATGGCCAAGCAAGAGTCATTCCATATTCAGCACCTGTGGCTGCCATCGTTGTTACACTTCCTGTACCGATGTTGTAGCCTATTACAAAAAGCCCTGGCCCAATGGATATAATGAATAGTTTGAACCGCTCAAAGAGCCCTTTTTTAGCCTCTGTTGTCATCTTAACCTATATTATTAGTTATTTAATGTTTATTTGAACTAACTGCTTAGATGGAATACTAAGAATAAAACGTTCCCCACCTTTGCTGATTTGAATTTTTTCTGAACGTACAGCTTTACTTCCTACTGATTGTGTAAGCGTGTACGTACCTGGTGCAAGTTGCCATAACCTCATTGTCAAATTCTCAGTAGTGTCTGCATAAGAGTACAACTCAATTGAGGCTTTTGTAGAGTCACTATCAGTAACGAGAAAGGTCATGTCTCTACTTGCATTTTCCCAGCTTGTAGCTATGTAAGGAGAAGAACTTTCTGTAATACCATATCCAGTTACCATTGCTTGTAAGATATCCACCTGGCGGGAACTATTTGGACCAACGTGAACTCTATCTGTATGAATTACCTCACTTGTAATCATTGGAGTATTAAAGCGAACTGTATTCAAATATGGTTGCATACCTTCTATAAGAAACTTCTCATTTCCACTTAGACGATATTTCACAAATGCCGACCCGTGAGCTTGAATAAGATTATCATATTTTGCATTACCCGTTAGTAGTCTCCAAGTACCAATCACACTCCAAAAGTCTGGATTATCCCCTAAAACATTTACTGCCCATTCCTCTGAACCTTTTTCAAGGTTGTTTGAACTATGAGATAACACTTTTCTATGTTTTGATACTAAATCGAGATGCTGAGTAATAGGCAATAAATATTTTTTATCACCGGATATTGTCCACGTATATAACAGTTCGTCTAATATGGCCGCGCTTCCATTCCAATCGAAATAATCCCAATACATATTAGCTACATACCAAGTTGATTCTTGCCCGTTAATATCACCCGATGGAAATTCTATCGATGAAGGAATTACCCCTTTTGGTTTACCTTTAGTTGTTTTCTGAGAAGCTGCTAACCAAGCATCTGCCCATTCTTCTAAAGCTTTTATTGTTGCCGCATCATTACTTTTCCATGCAAAATAGCGCACTGCTTTTGCAGCACGTGCATTATAAGATACATCTCTGTTCTTTGGTGTCTCGGTTTCAATTTCTGTCGAACTAAACCAAGCTGACTTAAAAAACCTATAACCTTCATCGTTTGTTCCTGTCCATAAATTCTGAAAGTAGTCTGCAGAATAACGTAACCGATCGATATACTCTTCTTCATCGCTATAAAACACCATTAATGGGGCTGTGTCAGATATAAATTCTGAGGAATGCTCAACATCACTTGGGTTTTTAGCATAGCCTTTATACACTTTACTACTATTCCAAACTCCATCAGCTAAACGTTTCCACCCTTTGTAGGTTGTTGTATCCCCAGAGAGAATTAGTGGAGACCAAAACCTAAGTATTTCAACATCATCCCCAAATTTACCTCCGAACTCACCATTTTCGGATTGTTGAACATTTACCCACCAATCAACTGCGCTTTTCAGGCGGTTCATTAACTCCCATTGTGCAAATGACCAATCTGGGGCATTTTTTGGTTTAATCACGTTATCAAAACGATCAGGTGTATCGATTTGTTCACCATTGTACATGCGAACTAAATCACTATTCGGTTGTAACTCTTTCATGCTTTTTATGTCTCTGAGTGCCGAAACTTTCTCCTGGCCTGAAGCTCCTTCCAACCAAAGCCAATAAAGTAGTCGAGTTCTATACCATAAGGCCCGTTCATAAATCAAACTTTCTGAAGCATTTGGAGAACTTAAAACAGCATCATAAAGCATGATAGATTGTTTTATGTGGTCGAATAGACTTAGCCCTGTTTCTTCAGAAAAGTGGCTCCATCCGCGATAATAAAAGTATTTCTCACCTTCTGCTAACAGCTCTAATTGTTGCTTATAGTACGTAGCAAAATTCTGAGTTTCTTTATCCTTTGTATATGGTGTTATAAAATCAATGACAGACTTGATATCGACTTCACTATCAAATGAGCCAACGGCTTTCAGTTTTGCTACAATAGGATCTAGTTTAAGACTAGAACTTTCAAATTGAACTGGAATAAAAGATAAACCAAGCAGCCTTACTTTGTCGCCTTGGTTACTTAAGTTTATTATTAAACCTTCATCTCTAACAGAAGATACCAACTGAGCCACTCTATACATTTTTTGGATTACAGTTCGAGGCTCCGCACTTTCTCCAAATGTCTGTAATGTATTTTGTTGAGATGTTCCGTTCAAAGTTATATGTACTGCATTTGAGTCCTGCAGTCCGCCATCATACCACAAGCTAATTTGCCAATCGCCAGCAGGCAAATCAGCCTTAAATGATAGATTGTTTGCAAGAATACCATCAATCAAAAAAGCACTTCTTGAATTTTCCCATTCAGTATGTTGAAAGGATTCTCCTCCATCCTTTAGCCAGCCATAACCTTTTTCTTTGGAGTAAGAAAAGCTTGGAGTTAATGGATGGTTGCCATCTGCTATTACTGATGTTGAAGCACCTGCATCAAAAAAGTATGGGCTCTGCTCAAATTTAATTGGTTCAGGTTGATGTTTAGGAGTGCCAACACAATTGATTGGCATAGATAAAGCAGTTAAAAAAACGATGAGGGCTTTAAACATGAGTGATTCTATTCCTTCAAATCATTGTAAAGAGTTTGCTTTTGCTTTCTTCTAACACATTCAGCAAAAAGGTAAATAAGTTAAATATGGAGGGTCCTTTCACAAACCCTCCAAAAGATAATACTACTTAATAAGAGTCATTCGACCACTATTCACAAAAGAGTGACCTGCGGAAACTGCAGTTACTCTGTAGATATATAAACCTGATGCTAAAGAAGCAGCGTCAATCTGGATACTTTGGCTAGCACCAGCGCTTAATCTTTGCGAAGGAACGGTTAATAGTTTCTGGCCCATTACGTTATAAACATCAACCTGAACATTAGCAGCTTGCGCTAAGCTAAATGAAATTTGAGTTGTTGGGTTGAATGGATTAGGATAATTGCCATGAAGTATAAATGCACCTGGCACATCTGTACTTATTTCTTCTTCGTTAGCTACATGTAAACCACCATGCCAGATTAAAGATCCTAACTGCTGGCCTGCAATCGCAGCGGTATACGAGTTGAAAGAGCTAGCATATCCAAAATCAAATGGCTCGCCATCAGTTGGGAAGTCAGGCTGTGCTCCACCAGGATCTGCATAAAATGTGGTCATTACACTTAAAGGGACTGCAGGACCATCTGTGAAAGAAACATTTTCAGAGATATTAGAACTTCCTGAAGCGGCTTCTTCAATGTAAGCTATTGCAGTTGCATTAAATGATATTGGAGCATTAACGGTGTCTGGGTAGCTATCCATAATGGTTTGGCTACTATAGATATTATTATTACTAATAGTAATTGATGCTTCACCTAGAGTTTCAACTTGAGTTGGAGATAATGAATCCAGGCTTACAACAGCAAGAATTTCTGAATCTGACTCAGGTCGTCCATAAAACGCACCATCAATAATAAGGTTGTTAGTAAAGATAACTTCTACAGCCTGACCAAATTCGAAAGCACCGTTTTTACCTATATTCACTACAGTATTATGATTTACTTTGGCATAATTGATTTCGCCACCAGCATCACGAAGTACTTGGCTAGTAAGGTTGTAGAAAGTATTATTTTCTAATACCAAAGTATCGATTTGGCTACCACGATCATCTATCGCTCTACCGTTATCAGGACTATCCGTTGTACCAATGTTGCTTATAATAGAATTAGTAACAAAGATTCTGTTTCCAGAATTATCAACTCTAAATGCAGCTTGAGTATCACCATCTAAGTGACAGTCGTCAATAACAATTCGCACATCATTTTCACTAATACGGATAATTCTTTGGTCTCCGTTGTATGCGTCCAGATTATCAATACCCGTAATATATAATCCTTTAAGGGTTAAATCGCCACGGGCTCTAAATGGGCGGCTAGATGTCCCTCCATCGCCTGCGGCAGGAAGAAGAATAGGTCTGTCTCCATCACCATCTTCAGCTACAATTGTTAATGGGAAACGGTTTTCGATGCTTCCTTCAAGTGCGTAGTATCCACCTCTTGTAAGCTCATAGACGGTATTCAAATCTACTCGCTCTCCACCAGCTGTTGTATCACTATCAATAGCTTCGTTTAGAGTTCCTAAACCGGGTGCTACTTTAACGACACGTTGTGCAACGGCATTAGACCCCGTAAGCACAAGTACTACTCCAAGTATTAACAGTTTGGTTGAAAGTTTGTATAACATTGAGTTATTCAAACTTTTCTGGTTTGTATAATTGCTCATATAAGCCTCCTTTTGGCTGGTATGTTGTTGTTATCTTAGCATTAATGTGTTGTTTTAAATTTCTAGAATCGATATCTCAGGCCAACGTCTGCAGTCATTCCAAAGATTTCATCCTCTCCAGTGAACGCTTTCAATCCTGTATATGAACTTTCAGATTGGTTCGTAAAATTGTTCACATTCAAAAAGAAGGTGATGGAGTCTAGTTTCTTAAATTTTTGGTTGATGGATAAATCCCAATAGCCATAGGTATCAGAAATAATATCTTCTTGTGCTAAAATCCCTACTCGTTCTAGAATCTCACGCTGGTAGGAATAAGAAACTCTACCAGAAAAACCGCCTTTTTCATATCCAATACTCAAACTAGCTACAAAGTCCGGCTGCCCTGGTAGTTTACCTGATCTTGAGGTGTCTGCATAAACTGGACGGAATGGAGGGTTCGGATCGTTACCCACTAATTTCAGGTATGGGAAGAAAGTTTCAGAATGAATAATAGAAAAATTAGTATTTAAAATTAATCCATCTAATGGCTCCGGAAGGAATCTGAAATCTGTCTGTATATCAAATTCAACACCATAAACTGTAGACTCAGAACCATTTACAGGTTCTGTAATTCTATAGCCATTATAATCTCCACCAAATATTCTACTTTCAGTGATATAATCGATGTCTTTTAGTTTTTTATAGAAGGTACCAACAGTTAAATATCCAATACGGCTATTATACAAAGATAAAAACGCATCATAGTTTAATGCGGTAGTGTGTTTAATATTCGGATTTCCTCGTGCAACTGTTTGCTCAGCATCGTTAACAAGCTCTGATGGAATCAAATTATAGTAATCTGGGCGAGAAAGTGTTTTTGTAGCAGCGAGCCGTAAGCTAATTCCATCGGTAACATCAATCTTAACATGAACCATAGGTAGCAACTCTCCATAACTTTGGCCTCCAGTTGTATCAGATAGTGTACCAGTAACTCCTAAATTTCCTCTTATTGATCCTGTAACTCCTTTATAGTAATTCTCTGTCCATTCATAACGAACACCAGGAAGAATCATGATTCTTTTTCCTAAATTAATCTCAGCCATAAGGTAGGTTGCATTAATTTTCTCACCAGCTGTATAGTCACCAAGTTCAAATATTCTATTCAAGAGGTACATATCTTGATACTTTTCATAGAAATTATTCAACAGTTCGTTATTTAAACCAGGTCCAAACTCGTATCTGCCATTCATAAAATCTTTGGCTTCAAAGTCTGGGTCAATGAAATTACCAATCTTAATATGCTCATCGTTGTATAGATCATAGATATCTGTATTAGCCTGTCCAATATCACTTATTACATTAAAATCTGTTTGATATTGATTGATATCCTCAACCTTTTTCTTATCTCTTATTTTGCCACCAAATTTCACGAATCCATCAATTCCGTTATCAAAGTTAAATGGAATTTTAAAATTTGCTTCTGCGGTATAATTTCTATCTGTACCTCTTTCCGGATTGTATGTGCTATATAGAAAATATGTCCTACTTAAATCATTTTTGGCGAAATCTGGAATGGGCTCTGGTCCTAGATTATCAATAAGACCTGTTTGATATGCTGTAAGTTCTTGAAAACGAGAGTATACAGAAAATGGCTGCTTTCTTAAAGAGTATGAATTGGTGAGTTGCCAGTCAATTTCAATCCAACTTAGCTTATGCTCTGCTCTAAATGAGTTAGAGTAAACTTGGCTATTAATAGTTCTATCTCTTAAATCGTACTCAACTCTACTATTACTTACACGGTAGCGTTTCCTTCTTCTCACCTCATCTCTATCTGTTCTTCCCCAAAAACTATTTAAATAAAACTTGGTAGCATCCAAGTCATAATCTAATGCTAAACTTGCGCCATATCGATCTCTTTCTTCTTGAATATCAGCAAGGTTTAGATTGTCAATCTGCACACTCTCCGTTTCTTGGCGATAAGAGTAATCTGCATCCAATAAATCAGAACTTCTATTTGCCTTTTGAACACTACCAGTAAGCAAAACTCCTAACTTATCATCAAAAAACCTATCACTTAAATTCAAACTGAATTTGTACTGGCCGTATTCGTTTTCTAAATCATTATAACCTGTTTGCACGCGTAAATCGCCTTTAAATCCTGAAGGAGCCTTTCTAACCAATAAATTTACAGTACCACCAATTGCATCTCCATCTTTATCTGGAGTTAATGCTTTATACACTTCAATTCCACTTAATACGTCCGATGGAATCAAACTCAAATCCACAGATCTATCATTTGGATCAGACCCAGGTAAACGGACGCCATTAACAGTGATTGAATTAAATTTGGGTGATAAACCTCGTACTACAATTTTTGAAGCTTCACCGGCATTCCGCTGGACAGAAACACCAGGCAAACGCCCAATAGACTCCGCCGCGTTTTGATCTGGTAGCTCGCTTATACGCTCTGCAGAAACTACATTCACAATGGTATTTGAGTTCATCTGATCTTTAATAGCTGCAGCTTGCCCTAAAGCTTGCGCTCTAATCTCAATAACTTCACCTTCCACAAGGTCTTCTTCTAAAGCTACATCGAACGTTACAGTTTCATTTGCAGTAATAGTGACGTCCATTAGCCTCGTTTTCATCCCCAAAAAAGAAACTCTAACTTTATACGTTCCTGCAGGAACCCGCTCTACTATATACTTCCCCTCAAGATCGGTTGCAGCTCCTCTCGATAACTCCACAATAAAAATATTGACTCCAAAAATTGGATCCCCACTTGCATACTCAGTTACCTCTCCTTGAAGTGTTCCTACATTTTGAGCAAACACAGAGCTCGAAATTAACATCCAAGTAAACATTAAAAGTCCTAGCGACACAAATCGCTTTACTGCTTTTCTTTTCAAGCCTTTTAAAGTCATAAAGCCATACACATTTTACGTTGATCATTTATTAAAATAGAAGGCCAAGATTCGAAGCGCTTCCAAAGTGTATGCTCAATATGCTAGGTATACTTTATATATGCAATATCATTTTGTTAATTTTTGAAATAATTTACTCCCCTTCACCTTCTATTTACCTTCCTTATTAACTCTAGTTTTCTGGTTGTAGAAACCAGTTAATAAGTACATGATAACAGCACATCAATATTATGTTTTTTAAAGACTAAACCATTCTTTTAAAATTGTTTTGTACTGAAAATAAATACGCTTCAATTAGTATAATTAAAGCCTCAGAAAAATAAATTGTGATGTACACACATATTCAACTGTACCAAATTTTACATTTAGTATTGCGCATGAAATAGCGATAATTAGTGCATACCTTTTTTAAAAGAGAAGCTAAAAAAAGCACCATTATCATTCTTGATTAGCGTATCAGCATTTAGCTGTTTTCCAAGTGTTCGTATTAATGTCATTCCTAAAGATTTGGTTTGTACTCCTAAATCTTCTTCCGGAAATCCATACCCATTATCTTTTAGCATAAACACCAATTCATTATTTACTTCTTTAAAAGAAACCCAAATTTTTCCACTTTCCGCATCTTTAAAAGCATGTTTATAGCAATTAGTTAAAATCTCGTTCAACAATAATCCACAAGGGATCGCTTGAGTAATCACCACACTTACATTATCGAGATCAAAGCTAACTTCTATGGGTGTTGATGTGGTTCCCATAGCGCGTTGAATAACTGTACTTAACTCTTTAATATAGTTATGAATTTTAATTTCTGATAAATTCTCGCTTTGATATAGTTTTTCGTGTACGAGAGCAATAGAATTAATTCGCATTTGGCTATCACGAAGAATTCGTTGCGCACTCTCATTTGGTGTGTTATACGACTGAAGCTCTAACAAGCCTGTAATGACAGCCAAGTTATTCTTTACTCGATGATGGATTTCAGCCAACATTACTTCTTTCTCTTTTAGAGAATCAATCAGCCTTTCTTCAGCTCTTTTTCTATCAGTTATATCAACGTAAATACCATAAATAGCTATTGTTTTACCATCAACAATAACAGGAACTGCATAAATCAACACGTCAACTAACTCGCCTTCTTTGGTTCGCCTCACCCCTACGTATTCTTTAGCCTTATTGCTCTCAGACATTATCTTGGCTTCATCGTAAAATTCTTTCGAAACAATTACTTTATCCAGTTCAAGCCCTACAATTTCTTTTTCCTTATAGCCAAAAATACGCTCAAAACCTTTATTAATCATTTCAACTTCTTTATGATTATTAAGAAGTGCTATTCCGATAGGTGTAGTATTGAAAAGTTCATTAAATAGAACCTCTCTAGTTTTAGAGTTCTCTTCAAATTCTTTTCTTTGAGAAATATCCCTTTCTATAATAATGAGTACTTTCTCTCCAAAATATGAACCAACATTTGCCGATACTTCAGATGGGAAAAGTTCTCCGTTCTTTTTTCTCCCCCATCCCTCATATTTTATAAATGCACCTGGTTCGGCTTCTTCAAAGAGTTTTACAAACCTATTATGATTAAGCTTTCCTGGAGCACCAAGTATTTTATAATGCTTCCCAACAACTTCTTTAAACTTATATCCAAAAACGTGGTTAATTCCTTCATTAGCTTCTAATATGACACCATCTTCATTCAGTAAATAAATAGCGTCGCTAATTGAATTAAAGAGCTCTAAATAACTCCGAATACTCCGCTTTAACTTCTTGCTCATCTCTAGCCTTGCACTAATATCTTGAACCGAAGAATATAAAGAGACTAGATTACCAGCTTCATCATATAACAAAGAGTTATGCCATTCACAGTGAAGTACCCGTCCATCTTTTGTTACATTTTCGGTAACTATAGATACATTTGACAATTTATCTGAACTGGCTTCACTCATTGTGTTCTGAGCAACCTCAAAATCTGCAGGATGTGCAAAATTATCTAATATTGAAGGGTTTTCTCTTAACTCATCCTCAGTCCAACCAAACATCTCCTGAGCTTTTTTTGACCAGCGTAGGATTCTTCTATCAGGTGTCCATTCAATTTCAGCAAGTGGCGAGTTTACTATACTAAATGGTTTTGAAATTGATTTACTCTTCTCACTCTCTACTGAATCGCCCAGGGAAACTTCATGGGCTATAATAAATTTGGCAAGCTTATTCTTGTAACTAATAACCTGAGAGGAAAACTGAGCGTAAAACTGTTCCCCGTTTCGAGTATTAAACTTCCACAATTCACTTAGTCTATCTAACCCTTTTTGTACACCGTTTATGCTCTCAGTATAATTAATTTTTTGGGTGAACTTAGTAAAAGTACTGCCAACTAAATCTTGTTTTTCATATCCTAGTCTGTTTAAAGCTACATCATTTACATCCAAGATAATTGACGTAATTTGATCGCACACGAACAAACACTGCGTTTCAAAAAACCCACTTTTTGCTTTTAACATTAACTCTTTTTAGTTACCCTTCTTTTTCGAAAAAGAATATGCACTATACATTAATTTTTTCCAATAATATTTTGCATTCTTACACGAGATTTTCAAGTGTCGGGTGTCTATTTTATTCCTATCTTTAAGTATTAGAAAAAAAGCTATAGACTCGATTAATGTCAGAACAAATTAAAATTACTTTACCAGACGGCTCCGCTCGTTCATATGATAAAGGTACTACCGGATTACAGATTGCAGAATCAATTTCGTCGGGGTTAGCACGTGTTGCGCTCAGTATTACAGTAGATGGCGATATTTTGGATTTAGAAAGTCCAATTAAAAACGACGTCACCATCTCAATTAACACATGGGATTCTGACGATGGTAAATATACATTTTGGCATTCTTCTGCTCACATATTGGCAGAAGCAGTACAAGACTTATACCCAGAAGCTAAGTTTGGAATAGGGCCTCCCATCGAGTCTGGATTTTATTACGACATCGACTTTGGTGACAAATCTATTACACCAGACGATTTATCTAACATTGAAAAAAAGTTTTTAGAGAAGGCTCGAAATAAAAATAGTTTTACTCGTAGAGATATTTCAAAAAAAGAAGCTTTAGATTTTTATTCGCAAAAAGGCAATGAGTATAAAGTAGATTTAATAGATGGGTTAGACGATGGCACCATCACTTTCTACACTCAAGGCGACTTCACTGATCTTTGCCGTGGACCACACATTCCGAATACAGGTGCTGTAAAAGCTATCAAGCTAACAAGTATTGCCGGTGCGTATTGGCGTGGAGATAATAACAGCAAGCAGCTTACTCGTATTTATGGGATTACTTTCCCAAAGCAGAAAATGCTAGAAGAACACCTTCACCTCCAAGAAGAAGCGAAGAAAAGAGATCACCGCAAATTAGGTAAAGAGCTCGGTATATATATGATTGACAAAATGGTTGGCAGTGGCCTCCCAATTTGGCTGCCTAAAGGTGCTCGCTTAAGGAGAACCTTAGAATCATTTTTACGAGACGAACAGTTTGAACGTGGTTATAAAGAAGTTATAACCCCACATATTGGCAGCCTAGAACTGTATCGCACTTCTGGTCATTATCCTTATTACAAAGATTCTCAATTTGACCCTATTAAAGTAGATGACGAAGAGTACATGCTTAAACCCATGAACTGTCCCCATCACCATAGAATCTATTCTAATGAGATGCGCAGCTATCGTGATCTACCGCTTCGCCTCGCCGAGTTTGGAACTGTGTACAGATACGAGCAATCGGGGGAATTAAGCGGTTTATCTCGTGTTAGAGGCTTTACTCAGGATGATGCTCACATTTACTGTACGCACGACCAACTTAAAGATGAGATAAAAAAGACTATCGATCTTACTAATTTTGTATTCGATACTTTTGGCATGCCTGTTGATATCCGACTTTCTTTTCGTGATGATAACAACGAGAAGTATGGCGGAGACATGGAACACTGGGAACGTGCTCAAAAAGAAATTAAAGAAGTTGCGGATGAAATGGGCCTTAAATATAAGATTGCCCCTGGTGAAGCAAGTTTTTACGGACCAAAAATCGATTTTATCATTAGAGATGCTATTGGTAGAAAGTGGCAACTTGGTACCGTACAAGTAGATTATGTAATGCCAGAGCGTTTCGACTTAACGTATGTAGGCTCTGACAACGAAAAACATCGTCCTGTAATCATTCATAGAGCACCTTTCGGTTCTATGGAACGATTTACTAGTATTTTAATAGAGCATTTTGCTGGAAATTTCCCGTTATGGCTTTCTCCGGAACAAATTCGTGTTCTACCAATTTCAGATGATCAGAACGAATATGCTCAAGAATGTGTAAATTCACTAAAACAAATTGGTGCTCGCGTCGAACTTGATGATCGAAGCGAACAGATTGGCGGTAAAATTCGAGACGCTGAAACTGACAAAACACCATACATGCTAATTATTGGAGCCAAAGAACAACAAAATGGCACGGTTTCTGTAAGAAGGCATCGTAAGGGAGATATTGGAACTTTCATTTTTTCTGATTTTATTTCAACTGTAAAAAATGAAATTGAAACCAAACAACTTCCTGAAGATTAACTAAAAAAAAGAGGAAAACATCGCAAAGAGATATTTTCGCAGGGAAGAACCTGCAGATAAAACCAGAATTAATGAAGATATAACTGCTGCTCAGGTTCGACTTATCAAACCAGATAACGAGCATGAAATTACCACAGCAGAGCGTGCGCTTCAAATTGCTGAATCCTTTAATCTAGATTTGGTGGAGATTTCCCCCAACGCAAACCCTCCGGTTTGTAAGATTATTGATTACGGCAAGTACATGTACGAAAAGAAAAAGAAAGAGAAAGAAGCTAAAAAGAAACAGCATACAATTACTGTTAAAGAGCTTCGCTTTCGCCCGCGCACAGACGACCATGACCTTGAATTTAAAACTCGCCACGCCAGAGAATTTTTGGAAGGTGGAGACAAAGTAAAGGCAACTGTACAATTTCGAGGTCGAGATATGCTATACACTGAAAAGGGTGAACTGCTTTTATTACAACTAGCTAAGAGTCTTGAAGACATCGCAAAAATCGAGTCTAAACCTATTATGGAAGGCCGAAGAATGAGCATGATCATGACTCCTACAAAACCATGATTAAAGATTGATAAGAATAGTTATTCTATTTATCTTTGCAATCTTTATAATTTCACATAAGCAGGTATATAAACAATGCCAAAAATGAAAAGTAACAGTGGCGCTAAGAAGCGGTTTAAAGTTACCGGAAGCGGTAAAATTAAACGTAAAAAAGCTTTTAAGAGCCACATTCTTACTAAGAAAAGCAGTAAAACTAAGAGACAGCTAGGTGAATCTACTATCGTAACAGAAGCAGATGCTCCAAGAATGAGAAAGCTTATCCCTTATAAATTTTAACCCTAAGATCCATACAAAATGCCACGTTCAAGTAATTTAGTGGCTTCCCGTCGCCGTCGCCGTAAGATATTATCTCAAGCGAAAGGTTACTGGGGCAAGCGTAAGAATGTATTTACGATCGCGAAAAATGCGGTAGAAAAAGGTCTCATGTACCAATACCGTGATCGCAAGAATCGTAAACGTACATTCCGAAGACTTTGGATCGTGAGAATTAACGCCGCTGCTAGAATTAACGGGCTATCCTATTCTAAACTCATGCACGCCATGAAAGAAAAGGATATGCAAATAAACCGTAAAGTTCTTGCAGATTTAGCGATTCACGATGCTGACACGTTTGCTGCCATTGTAAAGGAAGCTACAGCTTAATTGCAATCTTGCTTATTATACACCGGTAAATCTTTTAATTTAGGTTTACCGGTTTTTTTATTTTAAGAACCTGTTAACTCCATTTTATAACCACCTTTTTATATGCCTGACGATATAAAAGCTTTACTACAAGAAATCGCTGATTTCTCTGTAACAAATGCATCCGAGCTTGAAAATTTTCGACTAGAATTTATTTCCAAAAATGGAAAAGTTCAGTCTATGTTTAAAAGAATGGGTTCTATTCCCAAAGAAGAAAAAGCTGCTTTCGGCAAATCTATGAACGATTTGAAAAACGCTGCTCAATCCCGCTTTGAAGAACTTAAAGCTCAATTTGACACAGGCTCCACCAACAATAAAACTGCGTTAGACGATATTACGCTCTCAGCTCCTACTCTTCCTGTTGGTTCTTTGCATCCGCTCACACAAACGCTCGAAGAGATGAAAAAGATCTTTTATCGACTGGGGTTTACCATTTCAGATGGACCAGAGATAGAAGATGATTTTCATAATTTCACAGCATTGAATTTCCCTCCCAACCATCCCGCGAGAGATGAGCAGGATACTTTCTTTGTGCGCAAAAGTGACGACCCCGCTGTTGGAGATTTAGTGCTTCGTACGCACACATCTCCAGTACAAATTCGTCTCATGGAAAAACAAAAACCACCTATTAGAGCCATTATGCCTGGTAGAGTGTATCGTAATGAGGCAGTTTCTGCAAAATCATACTTCTTGTTTCACCAAGTTGAGGCGCTTTATATTGATAAAAATGTTAGCGTTGCCGACCTAAAAGAAACACTTATCACTTTTGCTAAACTAATGTTTGGCAACGATGTAAAGTATCGTTTACGCCCAGGGTTCTTCCCTTTTACTGAACCAAGTTTAGAAATGGATATCTGGTGGGAAGCAAATGGTAGAGGACGTTGGTTAGAAATTTTAGGCTCTGGAATGGTTGATCCTAACGTACTTATTGCTTCGGGTGTTGATCCAGAAGAATACACAGGTTTTGCTTGGGGAATGGGTGTGGAAAGAATCGCTATTGTTCGCCACGAAATAGACGACATCCGTACTTTTTACGAAAACGACATCCGCTTTTTAGAGCAGTTTAATTAATTGATTTCAATACGTATTAGATGAATTTATCACATAATTGGCTACAAGAATATATCGACCTTGATTTATCTATCGAGGATCTCACTGAAAAACTAACCCTCATTGGTCTTGAGGTAGAGGAAGTTGAAGAGTACGGTTCTAAACTAGACGGCGTAATCGTTGGTAAAGTTTTGGAAACCAAACAACATCCTAATGCCGACCGTTTAAAGGTTTGCCAAGTAGATTTAGGAACTGAAACAGTACAAATTGTTTGCGGAGCAGATAATGTAGCTACTGGGCAAAAAGTTCCAGTTGCAACTGTTGGCTCTACCCTTCCTATTAAACTAGATGACGGAAGCTTACTCACGCTCCGTAAAGCAAAATTGCGAGGCGAAGAATCTCATGGGATGATTTGCGCGGCAGATGAGTTGGGTCTTGGTTCAGATCACTCTGGTATTTTAGTTTTGGACGAAAACCTTGAAGTAGGCACCCCTATCTCTCAAGTGTTTGATATGTACCAAGATACCATTATTGAAATTGCTATCACCCCAAATCGTCCTGATGCAACTTGTCACCTTGGCGTTGCACGCGATTTATCAGCAGCTTTGAACCTTCCACTCAAAAAGCCCGCTGTTTCAAAAATTTCTAGTACGGATAAAGCTGAAGAATACTCTATAACTATAGAAAGCGAAAACTGCCACCGGTACGTTGGAAAACTGATTAAGAATATCAAAATAACTGAATCGCCAGATTGGCTACAAAATAAATTGAAAGCAATCGGTCTTCGTCCTGTTAATAACATCGTAGATATTACAAATTACGTGATGTACGAATTGGGTCAACCACTTCATGCATTCGATTTTGATAATTTAAAAACAGCTAGCATCACCGTTAAAGAATTCGATAAAGAAGTTGAATTCGAAACGCTGGATCATTTAAAAAGAAAGTGTGCTCCAGGTACATTGTTTATTTGTGATGGAGAAACACCTGTTGCAATTGCTGGTATTATGGGCGGTCTACACTCAGAAGTTTCTGACAACACAACCAACATTCTTTTAGAAAGTGCCTACTTTGATCCTGGAACTATCAGAAGAACGGCCAAATTACAAACTCTACAAACCGATGCTTCATATCGTTTTGAAAGAGGAATTGACCCAAATATGCAAGCCATTGCAGCTCAAAGAGCAGCCGACCTTATTTTGGAAATCTGCGGTGGTAATGCGCAAGATGGTTTATTGGATGTTCACCCTATTAAAACAGATTCGCGTACACTTACGCTAAGAATGAGCTATTTGAACAGACTTTTGGGTACTAGCTTTGATGTAGCCCAAACTATTCAAATTCTTGACGGATTGGAGTTAAAACTTATCTCTCAAACCACAGAAACCGTTACTTACGAAATTCCAACCTTCCGCCCCGATCTTGAACGTGAAGTGGATTTGATTGAAGAAGTTGGCCGTTTATACGATTACAATAAAATTGAATCTCCAAATCACGGAATTTACGTTTCTACAGAACCTCTTACCGACTGGGAGCTTTTGGTTTCTCAGATACGTGAAATTGGTGTTCAACTTGCTTGCCGAGAGATTTATACTAATTCTCTTATTTCAGAAAAGGAAGCGCTCAATTTCGTAAGCAAAGAACAGATTATTGAGACTTTAAATCCTCTCAACAAAGATATGAGCATGATGCGCCCAACTTTGGCGCATGGTTTTTTAAAAGCCGCTTCTTATAACTTCAATAGAAGTGCCGACAATATTCGTTTTTTTGAAGTAGGTAATGTGTTTGAACTTAATGAGCAATTCAGTTTTCATGAAGGAATTAAAGAAGAAACACATGTCCTTTTTGGGCTTGCTGGTTTAAAACAAATCGAACATTGGTCAAGTAAACCAGTTCCATATTCTATATTTGATTTAAAAGCTCTTGTAGAAACTTTCTTTACCAAATTAGGCATACTAAACTCTATTCAGGTTGAATTAATAGATGATAATACGCTTCAGTATTCATTCAAAAAAATAGTTCTTGGTTCTATTTCTCAGGTATCAAATTCTTTGAAAAAAGTATATGATCTTGACCAAGATGCCTTTGTTGCCGAGTTTAGTATTAATGCGATTCAAAATATTCAGGCAAAACGCCCCGCATTCAAATTTACTCCAGTTCCTAAATTTCCAGTATTTGAATTCGACTTTGCTGTGGTAGTTAACCAAGATGTGGATGCGGGTAGCTTAATGAAAACGATTAAGAATAAATCTGGTAACACATTAAAAAACATAGATATATTTGATGTTTATGAAGGTGATTCTATCGGTGAGGGAAGTAAAAGTATTGCCTTCAGACTAAATTTCATTGATTCGAATAAAACCTTGAATGTCAAAGACGTAGAACCTATTATCCAACGTGTATTAAAAACTCTTGAGAAGCAATTCTCGGCAAAACTTAGATCTTAGAGAATAAGCTAATGAATCAACTTGCAGACCAAAGCGAGCGGTTTAAGCAGTTACTGGATGAAATTGGAGAAGAAGTTTCTGGCTTGCGCCAGGAAATCAAGGAATTGAAACGCGAAAACGGCAAGCTTAGAACTAAATTAGAAGAAGCTAGAGATAAACAGACAGACATATTTTCTGCAATTAATGAATCCGAAAGGTTGGCGCTACGCCAACATGTACAGGGATTGGTTAAGAAAATAGATCACCATTTAAGTTCTGAGTAATGAAATCGATAAAAATTACAATTCTTGGT
This sequence comes from Balneola sp., assembly GCA_048267905.1. Taxonomy (GTDB): domain Bacteria; phylum Bacteroidota; class Rhodothermia; order Balneolales; family Balneolaceae; genus Balneola. The sequence continues at coordinate 231,593 of JBLWWM010000001.1, read as the reverse complement.
AGACCCTACCCCATCAAAGTTGAAGAGCATGATGAAGAGAATATGATTCGAATTGCAAAGTTTGTAGACGATCGTTTCAGAAAGCTTAAAGAAGAGCTCGTAAAGCAACCAGAGTCTACTATTATGTCGTTAGCGGCTCTTACTATTGCTGAAGAGCTCTTTTCAGCTCGAAGTAAAAGCTCCGAATCTGAAAATGATGAAGCTCAGTTAATGGCTCGTGTTAATGCGAGCCTAGAGCGCTTGCTAGAATCCATAAAAGAAGGTTAATTCTAATGGCTGAAACTATCAATGTTCTCTTTATCGGCGATATTGTTGGCTCACCAGGTGTTGCACTTATGCAAACTGTTCTTCCAAGTCTTATAAAAAGATATGATGCACAATTTGTTATTGCGAATGGCGAAAACTCACATGAAGGACATGGAATTAATGATACTATCATTAAGAATTTGCATAGTATTGGTGTACATGTAATTACTGGTGGCGATCATTCTTTCGACAAATGGAAAGTATTCCCTTATATGAGAGATAACAACACCATTTTACGTCCGCTAAATTACCCACGAGGTAACGCAGGTTATGGATATAGTATTTACAATATCCCTGGAACCCCTCATAAAATAGGTGTTCTTAACCTTCAAGGAAGAACATTTATGAAACCCATTGATGATCCGTTTTCAGCTGCTGATTGGGCGCTTTCAAAAATCAAAGAAGAAACAAATATCGTTTTTATTGATTTCCACGCAGAAGCTACCGCTGAGAAAGTTTCTTTAGCCTGGCATGTTGATGGAAGAGCTTCTGTTTTAGTCGGTACACACACACATATTCCAACAGGCGACACTCGAATTTTCCCAAATGGATTAGGTTACCAAACCGATGCCGGAATGACGGGTTCCTTCAATTCCTCTCTAGGAATGGACAAAAAAGTAGCCATCAAAAGATTTACTACGGGAGTACACCAGAAATATCAAGCGGCTGAAGGTGATAACCACCTTTGTGGAGTCTTCGCTAAGATTGATACCGAAACTGGTAAATGTGTTCACATAGAGCAAGTTACCTACCCTGAGTTTTATTCAAGTACCGAAGCAGAATGACAACCTCTTTACTTACTGCAGAAAATATTTTTAAGAGTTATGAAGATCAAGATGGTGGTTCCCCGCTCGAAGTACTTCATGATGTTAGCCTTGATGTGAAAGAAGGAACCATCACATCAATAGTTGGCTCAAGTGGAAGTGGTAAAAGCACGTTGTTGCATATTCTTGGAGGGCTGGATAAACCTGATAAAGGTAAAATTTTATGGGGGGATAAAGATCTTGGCTTATTAAGTGCCGATGCACTTGCCGATTTTAGAAACAAATATTTAGGTTTTGTTTTCCAATTCCATCATTTGCTACCCGAATTTACTGCCATCGAAAATGTATGCATGCCCGCTCTCATTGCTGGTGTTTCATTCTCAGAAGCTTCAAAAAAAGCGTACCCAATTATGAGCAGGCTTGGCGTTGCTAATAGAAAAGAACATCGCCCTACTCAACTTTCTGGTGGCGAGCAACAACGAGTTGCGATGGCCCGAGCACTCATGAATAATCCAAAACTTATCTTAGCTGATGAGCCTACAGGGAATTTAGACGAAACTAACACAGATATCATCTTAAACATGCTCTTTGAATTACGTGATGAGTTCGGAGTAGCTATTTTACTTATCACTCACGAAAACAATATTGCCAAAAAATCTGATGTAATTCTTGAGATAAAAAAAGGTACCATCAGTTAACTTTTTATATTTTGGTAAAAGTATAAACTGTCCTATTTTCAAGGGCTAAAATAATCTCTTTATAACTACCTAGAAACTATGTCTAAACATAATACTAAAGAAGAATTGGAACATGATGCACTTGTTGATTTTATCAATAAGTCGCTAACTTTCTTCAACGCTAATAAAACCACAATCCTTTCTGTTGGAGTAACTGTAATTGTGGTTGTAGCTGTACTATTCGGCTATAATTATCATTCTTCAAACCAAGAGTCTAAAGCTCAAATTTTGCTTGCTGAAGCAGAAAGATTCTATAGTGAAGGTGATTTTCAAACAGCATTAACTGGTGACAATACTACTTTTACACCCGGTTTTACGGAAATCTCTGAAAACTATGCGGGAACTAACGCTGGTAATCTTGCAACTTATTACGCAGCCGTATCTAATTACAAATTGGATAAAAATGAAGAGGCTTTGTCTTACATTCAAAACTACAAGCACGTTGATGGTATTCTTGGTGTTGGCTCTCTATCATTCCAAGGTGCATTACTTGAGTTAAACGGTAGTTTCGATCAAGCAGCTCTAATCTATGAGAAAGCTGCTTCTTGGGATGTTAATGACTCAACAACTCCTTTCAATCTTTTTAAAGCCGCACAAGCTTACAAAAAAGCAGGCAACCTTGATAAAACAGCTGAAATTACTTCAAGAATTATTCAGGATTATCCTAATAGCCCCGAGTTTGTTGAAAGCGAACGTTTACAAGGACAGTTAGCTGTTTCTAAATAGTTTACTACCTATTATTTATTTTTAAAAGGCTCCACTTCGGAGCCTTTTTTATTTCTACCCTCCGCAATTATTTAATTGCATCATCACTCTGTTTTTGTACATTCCAATCTGTGTTTAATAAAACAAATAGATTAAAGATGAGTGAGTCCAAGAATTTTCGTCCTGCATTTATTGTAGTAACTAGCCTTTTCTTCATGTGGGGCTTTATCACGGTATTAGTTGACGCTCTAATCCCTAGACTTAAAGATGTTTTTGAGCTTTCTTATTTTGAAGCAGGAATTGTACAATTCGCTTTCTTTACCGCCTATGCTGTTTTTTCAATTCCTGGTGGTGCTTTAATCTCTCGAATTGGATACAAAAAAGGTGCCGTAGTTGGACTTTTAACAATGGGAGCCGCCTGCCTCCTATTTTTCCCAGCAGCATCTTATAGAGTTTTTGGATTGTTCTTATTAGCTATGTTTGTACTTGCTGGAGGTATAACGATTCTTCAGGTTGCCGCCAACCCTTATGTTGCGGCTTTAGGCGCTCCTCAAACGGCTTCAAGTAGACTTAACCTCGCTCAGGCTTTTAACTCCTTAGGAACCACAATTGCACCATTAGTTAGTGCGGCTTTCATTCTCAGTAGTAATGTGGCTTCATCTGTAGAAATTAGTGCTATGTCTGATTTGGCTAAACAGGCATATTATGAATCTGAAGCTTCTGCTGTACAAGGACCTTTTCTGGTTTTAGCTTCAGTTTTAATTGTTTTAGCACTAGCGTTTGCTTCATTTAAACTTCCTAGCATTTTGGAAGGCGATGATCATAAACATGGTAGCTATCGAGTTGCAACAAGGACTAAACATTTGATGTTTGGTGCCATTGGTATCTTTGTTTATGTAGGTGCAGAAGTTGCTATTGGGAGTTATCTAGTTAACTATTTCCTAAATTTAGATATACAGAGCCTTGTTGGCAATAGTGATACGATGTCGGGAATTGCCTCCGTTCTGTCCTCAATTTTTTCTAGTATCGAATTGGCTAATATGACTGCGGGACAGCTTGCAGGAACCTTTGTTTTCTTTTATTGGTTTGGCGCCATGATTGGTCGCTTTATTGGTTCTGCAATTCTTCAAAAAGTACCAGCAGGTAACTTATTAGCAGTTTATGCTGCGGTTAATATTCTTTTATTGAGCATTAGTATGCTAACCACAGGTTACACAGCCATGTGGTCGGTTTTGCTGGTTGGTTTATTCAACTCCATCATGTTTCCCAACATCTTCACTTTGGCGATTAGCAATATGAAAGAACACACTGCCCAAGCTTCAGGAATTTTATGTACCGCTATTGTGGGAGGAGCTTTTATTCCACCTTTGTATGGAAAACTAGCCGATATGTTTGGACTGCAAACTGCTCTTATTCTACCTGCACTTTGTTATGCATACATCCTTTGGTATGGGAAAAAAGGTTCTCAAATCGAGACATTGATAAGTGAATAATTATATTTTACCCAGTTGCTGGATTGCAAAATAATATGCGCCTTTAGATATCGCATTACTCGTTCCAAGTTTGGACAATCCAATAGGCGTTTTCTTTACTTTATTGTAAAGAATTTTTTTACTTCTATTTGGCACATCAACCAAAACCTCACCTGAATTAAGGAATTGTTTTGTGTCCCATTCATTTTCAAGGTTATACACCTTTTGAACCAGTCTCTTTATTCTGGTTCCATTTAGTGTATTATAAAATCCATTCAGTTCATCCAACATTGTTCTAGAAAAGAGTGAGTAAGCGCCACTGACACCACCACCAATCACAACTACGCCATCAATAAGAGTAAGAATGTGAGCGATGGCATCACCAAGAGCCTCTCCATATCTAAAATAGGTTTCAAGGGCAGCAGGCTGAATTCCTTCCTTTTTTCCCGTAGCAATATCGAAAATTTCGTTTGGTTGAGGAGCTTGAGCTGGATCCATTGCTATCTGTTCAGCATACATTCTTCTAACAGCTTTTATACTTACTGTATCTTCGATAAAACTATACGGATATTGCTTATTCCGAAGCAACCAACCTTCGGCCGCGGCGTTATTATCACCAACTAACAAACTCCCGTTAATTGAGACGCCTACTCCAAAACCTGTTCCAAGTGTGATACCGATTAAGTTTTTATACTTTCTTTCGATTCCTTCTTTCTCTAACAGATCATTTACAAAAGATAAAAACCCTGCTTCGCTTTCTCCTAGGGCAAATAAATCACCATCATTATTTATGTACACTGGAATCTTGAAATGCTCTTCCAAAAATGGACCTAAGGCAACACCACCTCTAAAAGCTGGTAAATTTGGAAGGTCTCCAATAATTCCGTTTATATAATCAGCAGGACCAGGAAATGCAAAACTGATGGCTTTTGGAGAATCCGTTAAAGAGGATATAAGGTGTTCAAAGCCAGTCTTTATAGTTTCTAAACATTTCTCAAGATTTTCGCTTTCACTTGGAACTATAATAGACTTCCCAATTTCCTCTCCATTTCTTAATGCCGAAAAACAAAAATTTGTTCCACCTGCGTCAAGCGTTAGTATAATTGGAGACTCGTCTTTCATTAGCTTTATTCTGCTATCAGGTTATCAACTATAGCGTTCAATTTTTCATCAAAATCTACGTAATATTCTCCAGTAGCTGGACCTGTGAAAAAGCTATAAACGTAGCGTGCATAGCCTGACTTATCAACCACTATTAAGGTTGGGAAAGCAGCAATTCTATCCATAAAAGGAAAGGCTTTTGCCGCTTCTGCTTTGCTTAATTTTCCACCAAGAATGACATCGTACTCAATCTCTAATTTGTCTTTGTATTCTGCTATTCGGCGCTCACCATATTCCTGAGAATAATTGGCTTCATGATTTACAGCAAGAACCGCAACTTCTCTCTCTTTATTCTTTGCATACCAATCGATTAGATATTTAGTTTGATCCCAACTATTTGGGCACCATGTTCCAAACATCTGAATTAAAAGTACTTTGCCTTCGTAATCTTCTCTTTTAATACTTGGCTGACCATCTGCGCTAAGTTTCTGGAAATCAGGACGAATTTCATTCTTTCCAAGAGTAACTATTTTTAATGGGTCTTTAATTTTAGCGGCTGGATTATATTTTCCTTCCCACTTCTCTGAATAACCATTACCAAAAACCATTTCACCTTCCCATTTATCGTTGCTAAACGTTGCTTTTATTAAGAAAGCATGGGCGCCATCAAAAGAAGAAAGTATCATTTCATTTTCCTCAATTACACCTTCGAAAAAACGTAAATCACTTGTTTCTGTAATAATTGTACCAGAAATCTTATTCCCATCTTGCTCAAAAAGTCCTAGTGCTGGGTATGCATCGTCTTGCCCAGGCTTAAAAGTAACTTCCCACTTTGGCTCAACCTTTTCTAGCATAGTACTTCCTTTTAATGCGAACCTTGGTTTGCCAAAATCAGCTTTAAAAGTAGTCCCACCTCTTTGGTAATGCTTAATCATTTTACCGATAAGCTTATCTCCTTCAATCTTAGCCTTTACTGTGATATCAAAAGCAAAAATTCGAAAACTCAGGCTGTCACCTTCAACTTTTGTATCCGTGATCACGGCTCTATCTTTTCCGTTGACGATGGTAATTATAGGGTTTGAAAAATCATCTTTATAACTTACTTCAAAGATAAATGGTACTTCCTCTGTATCATATACAATCGCACCTCTCCATTCGCCCTCTTTTAAAAGTTGTGCAGATAGGTTCGCTCCAAAGAGCAGAATTAGTAAACATGTTGTAATAATATTTTTCATAGAGTCTACAAAAGGTTAAAAGACAATGCAGGAGTATAAGTCCCGCATTGAAACTATAATTGTCATTTTAAATTTCTATTTATTCTTTTCTTCAATCCATTTGCTCATAAATTTTGTGCTCGCCAATGTATGGTGCTGAAACATCGTTCCAATAAAGTTATTAGTACGGTGGTTTTGCAAATTCTCAATAATCGAAGTTATGCGATCAATTAACACATTCTGATAAAACTCTTTATCGAAACGATTTCTTAGGACTTCAAAACCCTTTATATGTGCTTTCTCCCATTGCTCAGCATTTGTATGGAGAGAAACTGCTTGCTTTGCAAAGCTTTCATCCTCATCACAAATAGCACCAGGCCAACCAAAGTTGCCCGACATCGCCTCAGCGCCAATAGTTGAGGTAACAGATGGGGTTCCACATTCCATAGCATCAGAGAGTTTACCTTTAAGTCCGGCACCAATACGTAATGGAGCCAGCAATACCTTTGCATTAGAAATCACCGCTTTGGCGTCTTCAGCTCTTCCCTTTACTAGAAACCCTTCGCTGGGTTTGTGGAGTTGTTCAACTTTCTGGCTAGGATAGGCTCCGTAGATATGTAATTCCGCTGAAGGAATTTTTGCCCTAATAAGTGGCCAAATATTCTTCTTTAACGTTTGAACAGCATCCCAATTTGGTTCGTGCAAAAAATTCCCTATTGAAACGAAATGATTTCTTTCTTCGAAAATTGGAAGCTCTTTTTGCTCTTTATCACTTACATAATTGAGCATGAATGGAAGATAAAGCAATAAATTTTCATCCATCTTAAAAACTGTAGACAACAACTCCATTTCATATTCAGAAATTACTAAAGAGAGATCACATCGATACAAACTAGCTATTTCTCTCTTCGCAATATCGTTTTGTAAATCTTCCGATATATAGTTTCGATTCACTTTACGAGCAATCGTACGAGCTTCTCGCAAACAGTGTAAATCTTCCATGTCTAGCACTCTCAAAGCATTCGGACAATGTTCGGCTACTCGCCAACCAAACTGCTCTTCAGTCATAAAGCGGTCGAATAAAACTACGGATGGATTCAATGTTTGCACGAACTCATCGAAAGCTGAGTCGTTCATTTTAATCGCAACAGTATTGATGGAGCGATTCACTAGTGTATCACAAAACTCACTTTGGTTAGCAGCACTAGCAAAAGTAATCGTCCATCCGTATTGCAAAAAACAATCTATGAGTTGCATCATCCTACTACCTGCCGCAGAGGACTTAGGCTCTGGCCAGACCTTACCAATTATGAGTAGTTTTTTTTCTTTAAGCATGAACAATGATAAGAAAATAAAGAGGCTAATTTATTGTGATAAAATTTTTAAATATGATGGCTAAAAACGCCCCCATTTTAAGAATTCTATAGGCCAGTCAGTTTGCTCTTTTATTACTAAATCGGAAAGAATTTCTCCAATTACAGGTACAAATTTAAAACCATGTCCACAAAACCCTGAGGCAACCACCACTTGTTGATTTGAGTTTGGCAGAAAATCCACGATAAAGTGTTCGTCGGGAGTGTTGTTATACATACACACACTTGACGATATAATTTCACCAAGGACTTCTGGTAGAAATTGTTCTAGAATAGATGTTAATTTTTCTTCCTCCTCTCTAGCATCATAATTATGAAGATTACTTACCTCGATTTCATCACCTGGCAAATGGTGACCGACTTTCATCAATCCATTTCCACCAAATTCTTTTTTGGGTAGACTTGGAAAACCATAGAATATGCCAGGATGAGCTTTATCTGAAATCATCCAGCAAGGAAAATTACCCAACTGAAATAACTCTTCATTAGCAGGTTTAACCCAACTCAAAAACTGTCTAGTTACTTTTAGTTCTCCCGATAATTTTGGTATAAGACATTTAGTATAGGCACCAGAGGACACTATTACTTTTTTAGAAGTGTACGTGTTTTTTGAAGTTACAACTTCCACAACACCATCTTTCAACTTCCAGCTTTTAACTTCTTCTTTAGTCTTTATTACCGCTCCCATTTTTTGGGCAAGGTCACTATAGGTTTGAATAGTTTGATCAGTTAGCGCAAAGCCTGAATCCGGTTCAATAAGTCTCTCGAAGTTATCAGGAGTTTTAAACAATGAGCTTTCATCTTCGGCTAATGTATCTAGAGGAATGTTATACATCTCGGCTGACTCTTTGATGCCAGCCATTACCAAATGATCTGGTTCGCCAAAATAAGCAATTCCTGTAGGGTAATAGAATTTTTGACCTACTTCGTCTTCAAGACTTCGCCAACCTTTATAAGCCCCTTCAAGCAGCGGAACATAATCTGGATGTTCGAAATAGGCCTTTCTAACAATTCTACTTTGGCCTGAATGCGAGCCCTGTTCATGGGCTATCTCAAGTTGCTCAATACCTAGAACCTTAACTCCTTGCTTTGCCAAATGATAGGCGGCTGAAGCACCCATTGAACCAACACCGATAATTATAACGTCGAACATACATCTCTCAAAAAATTAACTTTCTTTGATCAAAATAATAAAAACAAAATACATTCAACCTTAAAATCACGCCTGAAATCTTATTTTATTATTACTCAATATTGGCTACTGTAAAAGCTTGAAACTGTGAATCGAATCATTCGATGCAAACTTCTTTATTAGTTTCTGAAATATTTTCGATACTATCCTCACTTATACAAAACTAATTCCGATAACTTCTTTTCAATCAATGAAATTAGCTGAATACATTAATTCCATAACATCTATTACTGAAAAAGAACTAGTAATTATTCTCAGTTATTTCAAAAAAGAAATTCATTTGAAAGGACACCAACTTTTGAGAACTGGTCAGATTTGCAACAAGCTTTATTTTATGGAAAAAGGACTAGTTCGAAGTTTCTATGTTAATGAAAAAGGGAAAGAAATAACGATTTGGTTCTTTAACGACGAAGGATTTTTAACAGGGGTTGATAGTTTTTTTATGCAAAAGCAGAGTATAAATGCTATTGAACTGTTAGAAGACTCTGTTTTGTACTCCATAACTTATTCTGAATTAAATATGCTCTTCGAAAAGTTCCACTCGATGGAGAAATTCGGAAGACTACTATCCTTACAACTGCTCAGCGATGTAGTAGAAAAACTAAATGAAATTCAATTTCACTCTGCTAAAGAACGCTATGATTTAATGCTTAAAAAGCATCCTAAAATCACCTCAAGAGCACCCTTAGGACACATTGCTTCCTATCTTGGTATTACCCAAGAAACACTCAGTCGAATACGATCTCAGTTTTAGACCTGACTTCATAAATGTCGCTGAAATTGATTCTGCTCTTCATTTTTTGATATATATCAAAAGTTCCTCTTCTCACTCTCTTTAACTTTGGGATTCAATATTAATTGAGTCAAGTATTTAGAGAAATGAAGAACATCGTACTTAGCAAAGTATTCATAATTATCACTTTTCTCCTGCTAACAACAGGTATTGTAAAAGCTCAAGAATTAGACCCTCAGCTCATTCATTTAATTGAAAAAGCCAAGGTAAAAAGCAGTGCCATTAAGATTAATAATCTCACTGCAAATCAAGCTGGTTTAGATAGCAAAATTGCCAAGTCTACCTTTATTCCAAATATATCTGTTAATGGGAGTTATACACGACTAAATGATGATATCGAGTTCGATGAAAATCTCCAAACTCTACTCCACGGTACTGAAAAGCTGTTAATCAAAGAAGCTATTGGTATTCCTTTCAATACTCCTTTGCCCGCTAACATTCCAACAACTGAAATAGAGCCTTTACTAGATAAAGATGTGCTAAAAAGCTCTGTTGATATGGAATGGGTAATTTTTAGCGGATTTAAAGTTTCTAATGCTGTAAAAGCTACAAACCATAAGAAAAAAGCATTGACCTATGCCAATGATATTGAGGGAAATAATATCATTATAAACCTAGCAGATACTTACGACAGATTAGGGCTAGTTCTAGCTTCCGAAAAAGTGCTCCAAAGTTCAGAAGTTTACTTGAATGAACAAGAAAAGTTTGTAAATGCAGCTATTAAAAACGGACTTGCGACTCCAATCGATAAACAGAAAATCATTTTAGCTAGACACAAATTAGCTTCTAAGCGAATAGAAATTGAAAATAATAAAGAGCTGTTATTTGCTCTCCTTCAAAAGCTTACAGACGAAGACTTAAATCATTTACGAACACTAACACCAAGTTTAAAACCATTCCTAGTTGATTTAAACTTGGAAGATGCAAAACGAACTGAGTTGCTAGCTCTAGATGAAGCTATTAAAGCTAGCAAGTATCTAGAAAAATATGAGAAAAACAGCTACATCCCCACTATTGCAGCCAAGGGAAAGTATGAACTTATAAAAGATGATTTATCTCTACTAGATCCCGAATGGTACGTTGGTGTAGGATTTAAATGGAACATTTTTGATGGAGGAACAGCACTTCGAAAAGCTAAGAAAGCGTCTAATAACACCCGTAAGTATGAAGAACAACTCCACGAAGCACAAGAGCTAATACAACTCGGTGAAACTAAGGCGTTTCTTGAATACCAAACTGAGTACAAAAAAGTAGATATGACTTTTCAAGAAGTTGAGCTTACCCAACAAGTTTACCATTTAGTCTCAAATCAGTATAAAAATGGTCTAGCAACCATAGCTGAATACTTAGATAGCTTAAATGACCTTGAAGCTTCACAGTTCAGCCTACAGCAGGCTTATTACAATCAGCGTAGAGCAGGACTAAACCTACTCCAAGCTAAAGGATTACTACAGAATCTCGTAAACAATTAGACTCAGTCATTATGAAGCAATTTAAAGTTAAATACACTTATACATCCATTCTTTCAACTCTCAGCCTCATACTTTTGATGGGCTGTAATAGCCGAGAACCTATTATGGAACTAAGAGGGAAAGTTAAATTTGAAACAACATCTATCACCACAAAAATTGCTGGTAGAATTTCTCAAATTAATGTAACCGAAGGCCAGAAAGTTCATAAAGGCGATACTTTAGCTATAATTGATATTCCTGAGATTCAAGCAAGGAATATGCAAGCTGATGGTGCTATAAAAGCAGCCAAAGCTCAATTAGAGATGGCTTATAACGGGGCAACGTCAGATCAAATTGAACAAATTGATAGTAAACTAGAGGCTGTGAAATCTCAGCTTAGATTTGCGAATGAGTCGTTTTCTAGAGTTTCAAATATGTATAAAGACTCTCTCATAACCTCCCAACAATACGACGAAACCTCCATGAAGCTCGCGATGGCTAAAGCACAGGTAAAAGCTACCGAAGCACAGCGCACTGAAGTTGTAAATGGAACCCGAAAAGAACTTATAGAACAAGCGAAAGGTCAACTCGAGCGTGCTTTAGGAGCTAAGGCAGAAGTTGAAGTAGCCGCTAAAGAGCAATATGTAATTGCGCCAACCAATATGTCGGTTGAAACTATTACACTTCACAAAGGCGAATTGGCAACACCAGGTTATACCATTTTTAATGGCTATAAATTAAATACCCTTTACTTTCGCTTTACGGTAAGTGAGTCTAATATTTATAACTACGAGATTGGTCAAGAACATATCGTCGTTAATCCATATACCAAAGAAGAAATACCTGTCACTCTTATTGCGATAAACCAACTTGCTAGATATGCTGACATAACTAGTACTTCACCTGTATATGAGCTTACAGAAGCCATTTATGAGTTAAAACTTATACCTCTAGAAAGGTCTGAAGACGCCAATATGTTTATCAACGCAACTGTTTTACTAAAATAACTGAGTTCTGATGGAAACCTTTCTAAACTTACTCCGATTTGAGTTTAAGCGAATATTTTCGAATAGTGTAGTAGTCGCTATTTTCTTTGCTGCACCAATATTTTATGGCATTCTATTCGGCTACGTCTACCAACAAGCCAAAGTTTTAGACCTTCCCATTGTTGTCATAGATCAAGATAGTAGCCCATTATCAAATACCATCATTGATGCATTTGATGATAACGAAACGCTAAAGATTGTCGATATCAGAAACAGCCATGAAACAATAGCTGAAGAAATGCCTAGGAAGGGTTATCAAGCTATTATTACCATTCCTTCTGGGTTTGAGGCAGACATCCTCCAGAAAAGAAATCCTGAAGTTCATATTGATTTGAATATGAGCAATATCCTGAATGCGAATTTTGCTAGTAAAAATATCCAAGCAGTGCTAGCTACTTTAAATGCTGGTATTGAAATCGAAAGTTTACAAAAACAGGGATTTTCCCCTTCCGAAGCTTTAAAAGTGTTCCAACCGTTCAATATTACTTTTAACAAACTCTATAACCCGTCAGGCAATTACGATACTTTTATGCTCCCTGGGTTACTTGGTGTTATCATGCAACAAATCATCTTTCTCGCTTTGGCTCTAGTTTTTGCTCGCGATTTTGAAGACGGTTACTTTGCTCGATTAGTAACATTTAGCAAATCATCTTTCTATCATATTGCATTAAAGAGTTTACCCTTTTTAATTCTGACTCCAATTATGTGGCTGATAGTTGCCAGTTTCCTACCTATGTTTGGCGTAGAACTAAACATATTTAACCCTGCAATGATTTTGGTTGCTACCTTACTTTCTACAGCAGCAATGTTCATTGGGATGCTTTTTTCGATTCTAATTCCTAGCCAGTTAAAAGCCACTGAGTTTTTAATGGTAATTTCAACACCAGCTTTTGTATTAAGTGGTTTTACATGGCCAGTAGCTGCAATGCCCGCCCCTATTGTAGCACTTGCACAAATCATTCCCCTTACACACTTTTTAGAAGCCTTTAAAAAAATCGCCCTTTATGGCGGTCTTATAAAAGATGTTATACCTGAAATTACTGCTTTATTACTCCTTACCATAGTTTCCTTCGTGATAATAGTAATTGCACTAAAAGTAAAGATACTTATTCAAGTACGGAAAAATACCGCTTCATTAAGCTAAAGTTTAAACTAAACTTTTAATGGCAGTTAGCAAGTTATCGAGTTCTTTTTTAGAATTATAGATGTGCGTAGAGACTCTAATTGCATCTAAATGGCTCTCGGGTACTACTCGTACTCTAAATCCTTTAGAGCCTAAAGTATTGGCAAAGGCTCTATATTCATGATTTTTAGGCTTGAAAGTAACCATGCAAATTCGTGAAGCCTCTTCACTTGGAGTTAATATATCAATCTTGCTAGTAAGCTCAGTCAAACCTTCAAAAAGATAAGAATTGAGTTCACGTATTCGATTTTCAATTTTCTTCTTACCAATTAAGGTATGAAAAATGGCAGCAGCTCCTACACCTTCATATAAAGCAGTGCCTTGTGTGCCATAATCGTAGCGATGTGCTGTTGGTACATATTCTGCAATTGAGGGAGGATTACTATATAAATCCCATCCAGTATCTGAATAAGCCCCAACATGATACACTTGCAAAGTATCTAATAATTCTTCGCGAACATATAAAAACCCAGACCCACCAGGCCCGAGCAACCATTTATGGCCACACGTTGAATAAAAATCACAATCTAATTCTTTCAAATCCAAATCGAACGTACCAGCACCATGAGCCCCATCAATAGCAGTAAAAATGTTATTCTTTTTAGCTAGTTCACAAATTTCTTTAATTGGAAACACAAGTCCTGTTGTGCAAGTTATATGTGGAATAGCAATTACTCTAGTTTTCGAATTTATGAGCGACTTAACCTTATCATAATTCTCTTGCTGATTAAGACCTGGCTCAAATGTTCTTAAAACAATTCCATCTAGTTTTGCTCTATTCAACCAAGGCAAAGCATTCCCCACATGTTCGTGAAGCGAAATAATAACTTCATCACCTCTTTTAAGAGGAACGCCCCAAGCAACAATATTTATTCCTTCAGTTGTATTATGTGTTAAGCTGATTTCTGAGGTTTTAGCACCAACAAATTTTGCCAATTCTTCTCTAACTTCATTGGTATGTCCATATTCACCAGTCTGGTTTATTATCTCAAGCGATTCTTTTAATGCATCTAGAACTGGATACGGAGAAGGGCCAAAAGTACCGTTATTTAGATATGCCTTTTTCTTTGATAATGGGAAAGAATTTCTCACCATATCCCAATACTCATCTCCTTTAAGTGTGTGATCTAAAGCAGACTTTATATTTGCTTTGACTACGGAGCTAAATACACTCGGTGCTATTAAGCTTAATGATAGTTTCTTGAGAAATGATCTTCTGTTTTCCATGCCGTATTTGATATTCAAAGTATCTTAAAAGGGTATTTATATACCGATGCAAATGTACTACGATTATTTAGAATATATGTAAAAAGCCTAAATTTTCTCTGAAACATAAATCTTGTATTGTATCAGTTTAGCGAATCATTCAAAAAATATATTCCAAAAAATTACTATTCATGGAACTAAATTAAAGGAAAATTAAGTTCCTAATATGACGTGTAAACAATAGCTCATTTATATATTACTTATTATCAATATAAAACATGTATCTAATTTATAATATAGCATATAACTTCATATACAGGTTAAAATCTAAATGTCGAATCAGAAAAAAGTAATTATTATTGGTGGAGGATTTTCCTCTCTTTCAGCTTCCTGTTACTTAGCTAAGCTAGGTTACGATGTTCTTGTTCTTGAGAAAAATAATCAACTTGGAGGAAGAGCAAGGCAGCTTAAGAAAGATGGCTTTACTTTCGATATTGGCCCTACTTTCTACTGGATGCCTGATGTTTTCGAAGCCTTTTTCAACAACTTTGGGAAAAGTGCGAATGATTACTATGAACTGGACAAACTAAACCCTGCCTATCAAGTTTATTATAAAGGTGGTGACAGTATCTCCCTTCCAGATAATATCAAGGATATAAAAGTTTTATTTGAATCTATTGAGAAAGGAAGCTCTCTAAAACTTCAAGAGTTTATAACAAATGCTGAAGATAATTATAGAATTGCTATTCAAGATTTAGTTTATAAACCAGGCGAAAATCTCTTCGAGATTATAAACCTTCAGACATTCAAAAAGCTTAATCTATTTTTCAAAAGTATTCAACAGTCGGTGGCTGAGCACTTCTCAGACCCGAGATTGATTAAAATCATGGAGTTTCCAACACTTTTCTTAGGCGCTAAACCAAGTAAAACCCCTGCATTCTATAATTTCATGAACTATGCTGATTTTTGCCTAGGTACTTGGCATCCCAAAGGCGGAATGTACAAAGTAGTTGAAGCAATGATTAAGCTTGCTACAGAGCTCGGAGTGAATTTTGAGTGTAATACTACTGTTAATGCCATTGCAACTTCAGAGAAAAAAGTTACACACATTGATACATCTACAGGCACTAAAGAGTGTGATATCTTATTAAGTGGAGCAGATTATGTACACACCGAATCTTTATTGGATAGCAATAATCAACAATACACATCTAGTTACTGGGAGAAAAAAACCTTAGCTCCTTCCGCTTTGTTATTCTATGTTGGATTTAACAAAAAACTTGAGAATGTATCTCATCATACTCTGTTTTTTGATACAGATTTTACAGAACATGCAAAGAGCATATACGACACACCAGAATGGCCCAACGAGCCTTTATTTTATGCGAGTTTTCCAAGCATCACCGATTCTAGCGTTGCTCCAGAAGGAACTGAAAATGGCATTTTTTTGATACCTATTGCACCAGGAATTGAAGACTCCGAGGCTCTCAGATCAAAATACTTCGATCTTATTATTTCACGAATGGAGTCCTTGACCAAACAGAATATTAAAGATTCCATACTATTTAAGGAAAGTTTTGGTATAAATAACTTTATTGAGGATTATAATTCATTTAAAGGCAATGCTTATGGTTTAGCAAACACATTGTTCCAAACCCATGTGTTACGTCCGAAGCTTAAAAGCAAAAAAGTAGATAACCTTTACTTCACTGGTCAATTAACTGTACCTGGCCCAGGGGTACCACCAAGTATTATTTCTGGTAAAATTGTTGCTGAACTAATTAATAAATACGAATGATAAATTTATATACTAACTCCTGCTATAAAGCTAGTAAACTTATCACAAATCAATATAGCACATCGTTTTCGCTGGGTATTGGATTGTTCGACAAATCCATTCGACCAGCGATATATGCAATATATGGGTTTGTTCGTCTTGCTGATGAAGTTGTAGATAGTTTCTATGACTATAACCAGCAAGAACTTTTTGATCAGCTAAAAACTGATTATGCTAATGCAATTTGTGATGGAATAAGTTTAAACCCTATTATCAATTCATTTCAAGAAGTAGTTAACCGCTACAATCTTCATCCTTATGTTGATTCATTCTTAGAAAGCATGGAGCTTGACTTAAACAAAAAAGACTATAACTCTAACGAAGAGTTTGAAGACTATATTTACGGCTCAGCTTGTGTGGTCGGTTTAATGTGCTTAAAGGTTTTTGTTAATGGAAATGAAGATGAATTCCAGAATCTTAAGCCTTTTGCAATGAAATTGGGTTCTGCATTTCAAAAAGTGAATTTTTTGAGAGATTATAATTACGACTCAAAGAAGTTAGGGCGTTCTTATTTTCCTAAAATTGAGTCTTTTAATTTCGATGACACCAATAAAACTGAAATCATTCAGAATATAAAAAGTGACTTTCGAGAAGCCTTAGAAGGAATTTCAAAATTACCTGATAATTCTAGATTGGGTGTATATGTGGCTTATAAATATTATCTAACACTACTTAAGAAACTTTCCACACTTGAAGTTCAGAATATTATAACACATCGAGTGAGAATTTCGAACTTTCAGAAGATGTATATTCTAAAAAAATCAGTCATTCGATACAATTTAAATGTTCTTTAAACTATTAATTTTAAGTTTTTTATTTACTCCTTTTAAATCTGATTGCGAAAGTTCTTTAGAAAAGCTAAGAACCGAGTACCATGCATTAGAAACCAATCACCAGATAACCGACTTTATTGACAGTTATTCTTCGTCGTTATGTACTTTTAGCATCCCTTATGTTGCATCAGCAATTATGATGAAAGCAGAACACACTCGCCTTCCTCATCACAAGCTAGAATACTTTCTAAAAGGGAAAAAGATGTTGGAAGGCTTCATAACAGACCATCCCGAAAATATTGAAGGACGTTATGTTCGTTTGCTAGTGCAATCACATTCACCAAAATTTTTAGGTTATCACAATCATATTGAAGACGATCTTTTTTTTATTGAACAAAATATTGCTGATTCTGAAATATCTATCACTTACCAAAACCAAATTAAACAACAGTTAAACTCTTTAGACCAATGACATACTTAACCTACTTCGCTATTACTCTTGGTGTTTTTCTTTTTATGGAGCTTGTAACCTGGTTTACTCATAAATACGTTATGCACGGCTTTTTGTGGTATTTACATGAAGATCACCACCAACCAAAATATCAAGGGCCTTTCGAAAAAAACGATTTTTTCTTTGTAATTTTCGCTATACCAAGCATACTTTTATTTTATTATGGTGTTGAACCAGTACTTAACTTTAAGTTCTTTATTGGTCTAGGTATTCTGCTTTATGGAATTTCTTACTTTTTAATTCATGATGTCATCATTCACCGAAGGTTTAAGTGGTTTGATAACATCAATTCACCCTATTTAAAAGGTCTTCGGACTGGGCATAAAGTTCATCACAAACACTTGGGTAAAGAAGATGGTGAATGTTTTGGGATGCTCTATGTGCCTATAAAGTACTTTAAACAGTTTTATAATGGCTAATTTTACATACCTAGCTCTTAACCTAGGTACTCTTTTTATACCTTTTATTGCCAGTTTTTATAAGCCTAAAGCTTTCTATAAAAGCTGGAAGTACTTTTTTAGTGCAAATATTTTGGTAGCCATACCATTTGTTTTGTGGGATATACAATTCACCAAAATGGGTGTATGGGGATTTAATAGCGATTATTTTTTAGGTACACAAATACTAAATCTACCATTTGAAGAAGTGATGTTTTTTGTCTGCATTCCTTATGCATGTACTTTCACTTATTTTGCTCTAGAATATCTACTTCCTGAAATCAAGTATCATAAGTACCAACAATTTTTTAAATATCTATTTCTAGCTATTTCTGTTTCTTTTATTCTTTTTGGGTTTCAACAAGTCTACACAATTACAATTGGGATAGTTGCCTTGATAATGATTCTTTATAGTATCTGGCATGAAATTGACTTCACTCACATCTTTCTAACCTATTTCTTGGTTACTCCTTTTTTTCTAATCGTAAATGGAATTCTTACCGGTTCCTTTATAAAAGAGCCCGTGGTTTGGTATAACAATACCGAGAATTTTGGCCTTAGAGTAGGCACAATTCCAATTGAGGACTTTTTGTATTCCTTTGTTCTAATTTCATTAAATATCCTTTTAATGAATGGAATACAGCAATTAAGTAAGAAAAAAGTAGCTTAAGCACGTTCGTATTCTAGAAATACTAAATCTTCGGTCTCTCTTCGGCTGGTTTCAACCCAACTCTTATCTATTTCATTTCTATATTCTGGGAAGTAAGTATCACCTTCGTACTCTTTCTTTATTAAAGTAACTACCATTTTATCGGCTTGAGAAATAGTTTCTCTGTAAAGAATACCTCCACCAATAATATAAGCATGGTCTTCAGAAATCGAATCTAAGGCCTCTTCTAGCGAAGTGTATGTATCAACATTATCATATTGTACAGTGCGTGATAGAACAATATTTCTGCGACCAGGAAGCGGAATATTATTCAGCTCGTCGAATACACCACGACCCATGATAATAGTCCCACCTGTTGTCGTATTTTTGAAGTGTTTTAAATCTTCAGGATATCGCCAAGGTAGCCCTCCATTATTCCCAATCACCAAGTTGGGATCGTGGGCAACAACTAAAATCAACTTCATACCGCAACCTCGAATTTTATCAATGGATCTGGATCGTATCCTTCTAAACTAAAGTCTGCAAACGTTAAATCGTCTATGTTTTTGGGAGCAATGGTAAGTTTTGGTAATTCTCGAGGGGTTCTAGTGAGTTGCTCTTTCAAGCCATCAATATGATTTACATAAATATGAGCATCTACGATGGTGTGTGCAAATGTTCCGGGTTCTAAACCAACTTCTTGTGCTATGGCTATTGTAAGAGCAGCATAACACGCTAGGTTGAACGGTATACCTAAAGCTATATCACCTGAACGTTGTGTAAGGTGACAGTTAAGCTTCCCATTACTTACATTAAAAATGTACATGATATGGCATGGGGGTAACGCCATTTCACCAAGCAAACCAGGATGCCAAGTACTCACCACAATTCGACGGCTATTTGGGTTAGTTTTTAGCATTTCTATAGCATTTTGAACCTGATCGAATTCTTTTCGAACCCAAGTATCGTGTTCAAATGCACATCCATTGCCTTCCAAGAGGATTGTTTCTTTTTCGAGATATGGAAATTTACGCCAAAGTACTGGGTAAATAGGCCCAACATGTCCATCTTCACCAGCCCAGGCATCCCAAATATGGCAATCATTCTCATCACGCAACCATCTAATATGATCTTCTCCACGTAAATACCAAAGAAGTTCGAGTACTACTGATCTAAAAAACACTTTCTTAGTGGTTAACAAAGGAAACCCTTTGGAAAGGTCAACTTTATAAAATTCAGCGAAGCTAGAAATAGTGTCAGTACCAGTTCTATTTTCTTTTCTTACGCCGTTTTCGAGTACATTTTTTACGAGATCGTGATATTGCTTCATCTAACAAACAAATTTAAAACGTTACGCCTTTCAAAAGGAGCATTGATATACTAAAATAAATGATTATCCCAGTAACATCTACCAAAGTTGCGACAAAAGGAGCCGATGTTACCGCTGGGTCGAGTTTGAGTTTAGTAAGTATAAAAGGAAGCATTGCTCCACTTAAATTTCCAAAAATTATTACACCAACCAAGCTTATTCCTATGGAGAAGCTTGTTAATATTAATTCCAACTGTGATATGTCAAAATTTATATATCCCCAACTAAAAGTCATAAAGAAACCTAAAATTCCAATTAATCCACCCAACATTATGCCCGATAGCAGTTCACGGGTAAATATTCTTCTCCAATCAGTAGCTTTAATATCATCTGTGGCAAGAGCTCTGATAATTAGTGTTGCAGCTTGTGATCCAGAGTTTCCACCACTTGAAATTATCATTGGGATGAATAATGATAACAATACAGCACTAGCGATTATAGACTGAAAAGCCCCCATTGCAGTTACCGTAAGCATCTGACCTATAAAAAGAAGAATCAGCCAACGAACTCTTTTCTTGACCATGCCTGTTACCGAAGTCTGAGAATAATAGTCATCTAAGGCGTCCATACCCGCCATCTTGTGCATATCCTCAGTAGTTTCTTCTTCAGCTACATCAATCACATCATCAACGGTAACAATTCCTACCAAAATACCATCTGAATCAACAACTGGAAGTGCTACTCTGTCGTATTTAGCAAACATACGTACTGCTTCTTCCTGATCATCAAAAGCACTAAGAGCTTCGTAGCTTCTATCCATTAATGTCTCAATGTGATCTTCTGGGTCTGCTAGTATAAGCTCAGTAAGCCTTAAATCATCAATAAGATATTCTTTGTCATCTACAACATAAATACGATTTAAAGTTTCAGCTACTTCTGCGTATTTACGGATGTGGCGCATGCTGCGTTCAATAGTCCAGTCTGTTTTAACGCGCACGTATCGAGGAGTCATTAAACGCCCAATACTTTCTTCAGGATAACCCAACAGCTTTTTTATCTGTTTCTGATCTTCCAAATTCATGGAATTCATTACACGTTGGGTAAGGTGACCAGGCAACTCTTCTAACAAAGCAACTTGTTCATCAGGTTCTAAGTTCACCATTACGTCACTAAGCTGCTGTCTATTGAAAAGTTCTAGCAGTTCAACTCCTTTATTAGAAGGAAGCTCAGCAAAAACATCTGCTGCAACAGGTTTCTTAAGAAGTCTAAAAATTACAACTGCTACTTTTCCATCTAACTCAATCAGCAACTCGGCAATATCAACAGCTGGCACATCCGAGAGAACATCTTTTAGAGCGACCCAATCTTTGGCCTCTATAAGTTCTTCGAATTCTGGTTTAATGAGCTGTAGGAGCATTCTTCAAATTGTAATAAACTAATCTTAACAGTGGGCTAAGAATCGCGCTAAATCATTCAAAAAACAAGTAATGTTATTAGTTTTGAAGAGATTTCAAAGCCATTGATGCTGCTTGTTGCTCTGCGCGCTTTTTACTTGCACCAACTCCAGTCCCTAATTCTTTTCCATCAATAAGTACTGATATTTCAAATACTTTATTGTGGCCAGGGCCCGACTCATTCTTAACTCGATACTCTGGTAAAGCTAACTTATGAGATTGAGTGTATTCTAAGAGTGCACTTTTGTAGTTGTCTACAGTATTTACTGTTTCTTTTAAATCGATATGCTTTTCTATAACACGCTCTACAAACTTGTATACTATCTCATAACCTTCTGTTATATATATAGCTGCAATTATAGACTCAAATACATCTGCTAGGATACTTCTGGAAACAGCAGGTTTTTTTTTACTTTCACCAACTTCTAATAGCTTGTCAATACCCAAACTAATAGTGAAGTCAGAGAGCGTTTCCCCTCTTACGAGTTTAGCCCGTATTTTAGTTAAAAAACCTTCGTCTTTTTTGGGGTACTTTTCGAACAGTATTTCAGCAATAATTAGGTCTAATACTGCATCACCAAGAAATTCGAGTCTTTCATAAGAATCGTGGGAAGCATATTGATCTTGTGAAACGGTAGACCGATGGCGGAGGGCTTTAAAAAAAAGAGAAGGATTATCGATAGTTATACCGATAATCCTTTCTAAATTCAAAATACGTTCATCGACTTCGGAGCTTATACTCTTATTTCCTTTGAATAAGGATTTGAGCCAAAACGCCATATTTAGTCTTCGAATTTTTTAAATACTAATGATGAATTGTGTCCACCAAACCCAAAAGCGTTATTCATAGAATACCGAACGTCTCTTGCTACAGCTTCATTTGCAGTGTAGTTAAGATCACATTCGGGATCTTGATTTACTAGGTTTATAGTTGGAGGAACAATTCCATGATAGATTGCCAATAAAGCTGCTACAGATTCGATTGCCCCTGCAGCACCTAAGGTATGTCCAGTCATTGATTTAGTAGAATTCAAATTCATTTTTTTGGCGTGATCACCAAAAACCTTTTTGATAGAATTTGTTTCTGCAATATCACCTAGAGGAGTAGAAGTGCCATGCATGTTAATATGGTCGATATCTTCGGGTTTAATTCCTGAAGATTTCAATGCATTATTCATTGCAAGCATTACACCACCGCCTTTTGGATCGGGAGCAGTAATATGATATGCATCAGCAGAATAACCGTAACCTACAATTTCTCCATAAATTTTAGCGCCACGTTTTTTTGCAGCTTCAAGCTCTTCTAGTACAAAAATACCCGAGCCTTCGCCTAATACAAACCCATCTCGAGATACATCGAAAGGACGTGAAGCTGTTTCTGGACTGTCGTTACGAGTAGACATTGCTTTCATAGCGTTAAAACCAGAAATACCAATGCGAGTTACAGGGGCTTCAGAACCACCAGTGATGGCCATATCAGCTTGCCCAAAACGAATAGTATCGTAGGCAGAACCAATATTATGAGAGCCTGTTGCACAAGCTGACACCACACAGAAATTAGGACCTCTGAATCCGTAACGAATTGAGATTTGGCCAGCAACTATATCAGGAATAAGCATAGGGATAAAAAACGGAGATACTCCACGTGCCCCTCGCTCATGAAAAGCGATTGACTGGTCGTAGAAAGTTTTCATTCCTCCAATACCTGTTCCAACAATTACTGCCACACGATCTTTATCGATTGCATCAAGATCCAAATTACTATCTTTAATAGCTTCATCAGAAGCAATTAAAGCATACTGAGCAACTTGATCTAGTCGGCGTGCTTCTTTTCGGTCAAAATGTTCGGATGGGTCATAGTCCGGAATCATGGCTGCAAAGTTACTAGGAAAGTTTGTAGTGTCGAACTCTGTAATTGTTCGCGCACCACTCCTACCAGAAACTAATCCATCCCAAAATTCGGGTGTACTCTTACCAATTGGGGTAAGAGCACCTATGCCCGTAATAACGACTCTGCGTGTAGTCATAGAATAATTTTAATGTATTAGGAAAGTTTTCCTGAAATATAGCTTACTGCGTCTCCAACAGTTGCAATGTTTTCTGCATCTTCATCAGGGATGCTTAAATCGAATTCTTTTTCGAATTCCATGATCAATTCAACAGTATCCAATGAGTCTGCACCCAAATCGTTAGTGAAGTTAGCATCTGCGGTTACTTCAGATTCATCAACACCTAGTTTGTCGATGATAATATCTTTTACTTTTGATTCTACATCTTGTGACATATCGTTTCCTTAAGGTTATTTTGGTAGTTAGATTAAGCTTTGTATTAAAGATAACTTAAAAATTCATTCTAGCATCTGCAACTATGTGTTACATTGCCATTCCACCATCTACTCTGATGGTTTCTCCTGTTATATAAGTACTCATATCTGACGCTAGAAAAGCAACTGCATCTGCAACTTCATCCGCATTACCAGCTCTCCCTAGTGGAGTCTCAGCCTTTATGCCTTCTAACACTTTTTCGTTTAGTGTATCGGTCATGTCTGTAAGTATATAACCAGGAGCTATAACATTTGCTCTAATATTTCTAGATGCTAATTCTTTTGCATAAGACTTTGTAAAACCAATAATACCCGCTTTTGATGCAGCGTAGTTACTTTGACCTGCGTTTCCAGAAATACCTACTACTGAACTAATATTAATAATGGAACCTCCACGGTTTCTCATCATAGGTTTAGCAGCAGCTTTAGAGTAATTAAATATACTCTTTAAATTTGTTGTAATAACATCATCCCATTGCTCTTCACTCATTCTTAAAATGAGATTGTCTTTGGTAATACCTGCATTGTTTACAACCACATCAATTTTACCCCACTCTGTAACAATGGTATTAATTACTTCTTCTGCTTGAATATAGTTTACCGCATCTGCTTGAAATGCCTTTGCCTTTCTGCCTAGCTTTTCAATTTCTGCTACTACTTCGTTTGCAGCATCTGCTGACCGAGCATATGTGATTGCTACATCTGAGCCTAACTCAGCAAGCTTTAGAGCGATTGAACGACCAATCCCTCGACTTCCACCTGTTACTAAACTTGTTTTACCTACTAATGATAATGACATAATTTTTTTATTGATGTCCTGAAGTTTCTGCTTTTCTATATGTACGTTTTACTAAACCTTGTAACACTTTTCCTGGCCCAACTTCCACGAAGGAATCGGCCCCATGTTCCAACATATTCAATAATGTCTGAGTCCAGCGTACTGGATTCAATAATTGATTTAGAAGATTGGCTCTAATCTCTTCCACATCGATAGTTGGTTGAGCCGTGTAGTTACTGTAAATAGGGCAACTTGGCACTTCAATTTCTAAACTTTGTAGAGACTCTTTAAGTCCATCATAAGCTGGTTGCATCAATGAAGAATGAAAAGCACCAGAAACTGGCAATAACATCGCCATTCTAGCTCCATTTTCTTTTGCTAACTCAACTGCTTTCTCTACAGCTTCTATATAGCCAGATATAACTAATTGACCAGGGCAATTATAGTTTGCAGCTATTACTTCTTTTGAAGTTAAAGAGCTTGCCTCTGCACAAACTTGTTCAACAACTGTATCTTCCATACCAACAATTGCAGCCATCGTACCTGGGTTTGAAGCTCCTGCTATTTGCATTAACTCTCCCCTACGGCGTACAATCCTCAAAGCATGTTCAAAATTAACTGCACCACAAGCTACTAAAGCCGAAAACTCTCCTAAGCTATGTCCGGCTACCATGTCTGGTTTAACTCCTAATGTGCTAAATAATGCAACCGAGTGTAAAAATATAGCAGGCTGAGTGAACTCGGTTTGCTTTAATTTTTCTTCTGGGCCTTCAAATAAAATCGATTTTAAATCTATTCCTAAAATAGAGTTGGCTCTATCAATATATTCAGCAAACTGAGTATTTGAATCGTAATGGTCTTTCCCCATTCCTACAAATTGAGAACCTTGTCCAGGAAATAAATAAGCTGTACTCATTACTTAATCCCCCATTTTAGGTAAATAGCGCCCCAAGTGAAACCTCCACCAAACGCAGCTAGTACTAAATTATCACCGTGATTCAACTTATCTTTCCAATCGTATAGACAAAGTGGGATAGTTCCCGCTGTAGTATTTCCATACTTATCAATATTGATCATCACTTTTTCTGATGACAACCCCATTCTTTTCGCTGTAGCGTCAATAATACGCAGATTAGCTTGATGAGGAACTAGCCAGGCAACATCTTCAGCTGTTAAATTATTCTTCTCCATAATCTCTAAAGAAACATCCGCCATACCCATAGTCGCTTTTTTGAAAACTGCTCGGCCATCTTGAGTGATATGATGTTGTCTATTCTGAACTGTTTCAATAGTTGCAGGATGTCTACTACCCCCTGCATGCTGGTATAAGCTACACTCTGTATCACCTTCAGTATGATGAATATGATCAATAATACCCGTTTCGTCGTTAGATTCTTCTAGTAAAACTGCACCTGCTCCATCACCAAATAGAATACAAGTTGAACGGTCAGTATAATCAAGTATAGAACTCATTTTATCTGCGCCAATTACTAACACTTTTTTAGCTCTACCAGACTCAATATACATAGAGCCTGTTGTTAGCGCATATAGAAACCCAGAACACGCTGCCGACAAATCGAAAGCAAAAGCTTTTTTAGCCCCTATCATATCTTGTACTAAGCAAGCTGTAGCTGGGAATAAATAATCTGGAGTAACAGTAGCTAAAATAATGAGGTCAACATCTTCAGCTTTTACGTTAGCCGAGGCTAAAGCTTCTTTGGCTGCTTCAGCGCCCATATAAGCGGTTGCTTTATCTGGATCTTTAAGAATTCTACGTTCCGAAATACCTGTTCTAGAACGAATCCATTCATCATTAGTGTCAACAAGTTTCTCGAGTTCGAAGTTTGTCATTCGATACTCGGGTAAATAATGTCCTACCGCTGTAATTTTAGCGCGTTTAACTTCCATAAAACGTTTTAATCAGTTTAGAGCTTCTACAATCTTGCCATTAACGTCGTTCTTAATACACTGAACAGCGCTTTTAATCATATTCTTTATTGCAAGTGGGGAACTTCCGCCATGGCCAACTATACTAACGCCGTTTACTCCTAGAAATGGAATACCACCAACGAGTTCATAGTTAAACGGAGAAAAAGCAGCCTGTAATATCTTTTTAGTAGTTGCAATTTCTTGCTCAGTTACTTCCATCTTCGCTATAGCAAGCCCAACCATTTGAGAAAGTGCTTGAGGTATAGACTCCCCAAATTTAAGAACGATATTCCCAACGAGACCATCTGTAAGGTATACATCAACTTTACCAGAAAGAATGTCTCTTCCTTCAACGTTACCTTCAAATCCAGGTAAATCTTTGATGAATTTATGAATCTCTTTTAGTTCTTCAGTACCTTTTTCGTCTTCTTCCCCAACATTGAGTAAACCAACTTTTGGCTGTTCAATTCCCATCATTTGCTCACAGAAAACTTGCCCCATTTTTGCAAATTGGAGTGCCATCTCAGGCTTAATTTCTAAATTAGCACCAGCATCAACGATGAGGCGAAATCCCTTAATGGTGGGAAAGTAGGAAGCTATTGTGGGTCTTGAAACACCTTCAAGCTTACCTAAAATAAAGGTTGATGCTGCTAGTAATGCGCCAGTATTACCAGCGCTTACAAAAGCATCGCATTTACCTGCTTTATGCAGGCCCATGCCCATTACTATAGATGATTGTCGTTTGTTTTTTACTGCCGATGCAGGAGACTCTTCCATCCCAATTATCTGTGGGGTGTGTTGTACGCTAATACGAGATTTGTCGTACTCTTTACCAGTAAGCTCTTTTTGGATAGCTTCTTCTGGACCTAGCAACAGAATGTGCAAATCCAAGTCTTCTTCTATCGCTAAAAGAGCTCCTTGTACAGGACTTTGAGGGTAGTGGTCGCCACCGGCTGCATCAACTGCAACAATCATCTTTCAGTAATTTAGTTTGCTACTGCTGCTTTCATTACCTGACGGCCACGGTAGAAACCACAGTCATCACAAGCATGATGGTAGCGGTGTAGTGCTCCACAATTAGAGCATTTGGCCAAAGTTACATCAGATATAGCATGATGTGAACGTCGCTGATCTCTGCGGGCTTTCGAGGTTTTTCGCTTTGGATGTGCCATTATTTATCTTAAAATTAGTTCTTTAGTTCTTTAAGTACTTCCCATCTCGGATCAATCTTATCTTCGTCTTCCTCAGGAGCATCACCAAATTTTTGGTTAAAATACTCTATCGGATTACCATCCTGATCCAAAAAACGGGGATGTAATTTCTTTACGGGGAGCTCAAGCAACAAGGTATCTCTAACATCTTGCTCTAGATCTATTTGCTTCGATTTATGATCGTAATTCCTAATGGCGCCATTTTCATCTGCCGTTTCTTCAACCTGTTCTGCTTTAAACAACACTTCATAAGTTTTATCAACTTCGTAGTCAAAAGCATCTAATGAACGGTCGCAAATAACCTCAACAAATGCATTAATATCCAGCTTTGCTCGTACAAACTGAATGGTTCTGGAAAACTCAATTTCGATAGTTCCTCCTTTAAAAGGAAGCCCACCTAAATCGAGGTCTTCATTACCAAGTTGTACAGAACGTTCGCTCTGGCCTTCAGGAATTTCAAAGATCTTAAATTTCAACATAGAACATCTCCACTATAGCTAGCAAATATAAGGATAATAGAATTGGAGTACAATCAATTAAACAACCCAAATAGTCGAGCGTCAACTTGCTCAATTATCTTTCCTAAATCTTCTTGATTACTCACAAAATCAAGCTCATCAGTCTCAATTATAAGCTTATCATGCGGATAACGGTCTATCCAGTCTTCATATAATCGGTTTAGCCGTTCTAAGTAGTCTATTCTAATAGTATTCTCATAATCTCTTCCGCGTTGTTGAATTTGCCTAACTAGTGTAGGTACCTGTGCGCGAAGGTAGATTAATAAATCTGGTGGGCGTAAGTAGTAACTCATTTCACGAAAAAGAGCTTCATAGTTTTTGAAGTCTCTATCACTCATCAAACTCATCTCATGTAAGTTCTTCGCGAAGATCTCTACATCTTCGTAAATAGTACGATCTTGAATAAGACTTATTGGATTTTTAAGCATCTCTTTTTGATGTCTAAACCTACTAGAAAGAAAATAAATCTGAAGGTTAAAGCTCCAACGGCGCATGTCCTCGTAAAAATCGGCGAGATACGGATTATCATCTACCGATTCATAAAAGGCTTCCCAGCCAAAATGTTTAGAAAGCAAACCTGTTAAAGATGATTTACCTGCCCCGATATTACCAGCTACAGCAATATATTTCGATTTATCAATTTCTAAGTTAGACATAGTTTTTAAGATTCTTTTCCCAGTAAGCGGTACATCGCTTTTTTATATTCCTCTACACCTGGCTGGTTGAATGGATTGACACCCAAGCTATATACAAATACACCTGTTGTCATCTCAAAAAAGTAAATGAGTTCGCCAATATTTTGAGCATTTAACGATTCTAAAGTAATGTTGATACTTGGCACTCCACCTTCGTTGTGCGCTTCTGTAGTACCAATTCTTGCTTTAGTGTTTATCTCATGAAAACTTTTGCCCGACAAATAGTTAAGTCCGTCGTCGTTGCCTTCTAAGTTATTTACAGTTAACGACGAAATAGGATCCTCCACAATTATGAAAGTTTCCATTAATGTACGAGTTCCCTGCTGAATAAATTGCCCTAAACTATGCAAGTCAGTAGAAAAAGAAGCTACTGATGGGAATATCCCTTTACCTTCTTTTCCTTCACTTTCACCCATAAGCTGCTGAATCCAACCACCTAGAGATTTCAGCTCTGGCTCAAAGCATGAGAATACATCGATAGTAATTCCATTCTCATGGAGAGCATTTCTGAGAGAAGCGTATTCTAGTACTTGCTCTGCATCTTCTTCAAACTCTTTGTAAGTACTTACTGCTCCATAAAAAAGAGTCTTAATATCAATACCTGCAACTGCAATAGGTAGTAAACCAACTGGAGTTAATACCGAGAATCTACCTCCAACATCATCTGGAATAATAAATTTTTTATATCCGTTCTTATCAATGAGTTTATTAAGCACACCACCTTCTGCACTTGTTGTGCAGATGATTCTGTTTGCTACATCGTCCCCATACAAGTCAAACATCAAATCTCTGAGCATTCTAAAAGACAATGCCGTCTCTAATGTTGTACCCGATTTAGAAATAACATTTACATAAATGCTTTTATTAGTACCATCTGCTTTAGGAGTTAGAAGGTGCTTTTTCAAGTCTTCTAAATACTTCCCTCCCATATGATGCCCGGCATAAACAATCTCAACTCCATTATTCCCGAAATGAGAGCTTAACGCATCAATAATAGCCTTTGAGCCTAAATAAGAGCCTCCAATTCCACAAACAATAAATACATCGGCTTCTTTGCGAATCTTTTGAGCCAAGTGATCTACTTGTTGAAGCAATGCATCATTAGGATTTGCGAGAATATCACGCCAGCCTAACCACTCAGAACCTGGTCCAGTTTTACTAACTAATTGATCTAAAGCAGTATTTACTTTTTTGCGAGCTGTTATATACTGTTCTTCCGTAATAAATCTACGGGCATTACTAATATCACATTTTATCATTATCGAAGAATTTTGGCTAAGTCTACTAGTGAATAATCTAAGTCTTTCTTTTTAGAAACTGCTACTCGAAGTGGAGTAATTTTGAGCGTATTATTAACAACACCCACCATAACAGCAGAATGTCCTTCCATTAACACTTTAACTGCTGCTGCCCCAAGTCTACTTGCTAAAACTCGGTCTCTTGCTGTTGGAGAGCCACCTCTTTGAATGTGCCCAAGAATACAAACACGCATATCATATTGAACAAAATCAGGACGAATTTTCTCAGCTAATTTCATAGCACCACCTGTTTCATCACCTTCAGCTACAATAATAAGGCTACTTCGAACCTGCTCCTTGAGCATGTTCTTAAGCTGAGATTTAATATCGTCAATATCGGTAAGCTCTTCCGGAAGCAGTGCTAATTCTGCACCACCCGCAATACTTGTTTCTAAAGCGATAAAACCTGCATCACGCCCCATTACTTCAACTAAGAACATGCGTTCGTGCGCATCTGCGGTATCTCGTATTTTATCTATGGCTTCAAGAGCTGTATTTAGAGCCGTGTCATAGCCTATAGTTTCATCGGTTCCAATAATATCGTTATCTATAGTTCCTGGAATACCTACAGTATTAATACCATACTCTTGGCTAAGAATATTTGCCCCAGTAAAGGTTCCGTCTCCACCAATTGCAACAAGAGCATCAATATTATGCTTCTTAATATTTTCATAAGCTTTTTTTCTACCCTCTGGTGTTCTGAATTCTTTTGACCTCGCAGATTTGAGAATAGTTCCACCACGCTGAATAATATTTGAAACGGAATGTGTTTCCATCTCTTCGATCTCGTCGTTAATGAGCCCATGATACCCGTGACGAATTCCATAAACATTAATATTATTTTTTGCGGCTACCCTAACTACAGCGCGTATGGCTGCATTCATTCCTGGCGAATCGCCACCACTTGTTAGAATACCAATGGTTTTGATTTCTTTAATTTCTTCTGACATAATTTGCTAACTAATAATAAAGTGAGTGAATGGCTTCAAATATTTGTGATAGATATTACCTAAATTTGAAGACGCTCAAGTTTAAGAAAAAATCACCACAATTGATGACTCATAGCTCAAAGCTTCCCAAAATTAATAATGAAACCGTAATGAGAAAATCTCTGAGTGAGATTACAGCACCGGTATCAACGAATTTGAGTGAATTTAGATCTTTTTTTAAAAAAACTATTAAGTCCGATGTTTTTCTTCTAGACCAAATTCTCTCCTATTTATTGAGACAAAAAGGAAAAGAATTGCGCCCAACATTAGTTTTTATGGCAGCAAACCTTTTTGGCTCCATTAACAAACGTACATACATTGCTGCCACTATGATTGAGTTACTTCATACGGCTACTTTGATTCATGACGATGTTGTTGATGAAGCAAACTCAAGAAGAGGTTTTGTGAGCATCAATAAAATCTGGAAAAATAAAGCCGGTGTGCTATTGGGTGACTATTTATTATCCAAAGGGCTACTTATTTCGCTTGATAATAAAGAATACCAACTTCTTCAAGTTCAGTCTAAAGCAGTACAAAAAATGAGCGAGGGCGAATTGCGGCAGCTTAAAACTGCAGGTCTCTTTAATATGACTGAGGAACGGTATTTTCAGATAATTTCTGAGAAAACAGCAAGTCTTATTGCCACTTGCTGCGAATGTGGCGCTATTTCTGTAACTGATAACCCTGCAATGCATAAATTGATGGAGGAATTGGGGTTATGTGTGGGTATTGCTTTTCAGATAAGAGATGATTTATTCGATTATGGAGTTTATGATATCGGAAAACCCAAAAGAAATGATATCCAAGAACGTAAAGTAACGTTACCGCTTATTAAAGCGATGGAGCTTTCCACAAAAAAAGAGTCCACTCGTATTCGAGGGTTAATGAAGAAAAGAAAAAAGACCTCTGCAAATGTGGAGGAAATTGTACAATTTGTACATTCTTCTGGAGGCATGGATTCGGCTAAAGCCATGATGTATGATTATGCGAACGAGGCTATATCGTTACTCGAGAAAATCCCAGATAGTTCAGCGAAAAGTGATTTTATTGACCTCATTCAATACGTGATTACTCGTAAAAAATGAGCTCAGTTCAGCAATCTCATATTTTTATATCGGATGTTCATTTAGGTAGCACATCTCCTCAATCTGAAAAAAAGACAGAACGAGATTTATTAAGCCTGATTCATTATTGTATTGAGCATAAAGCAGCCCTTTACGTGCTTGGCGATTTATTAGATTATTGGATGGAATATCCACACAAAAACTTCGTACCTCAATTTGCAAATACTGTATTAGATGCTTTTGAGGAATACAACAATACTGTTCAGCCTGCTATTTTTGTTACGGGAAACCATGATAATTGGACATTCGGGCATTTTAAAGATCGTGGGTTTGATATGGAACAGGAATTTCGAATAATTACTATTGGCTCTCAGAATATATTACTTATGCACGGGGATGGATATTATACTGGGTCGCCAAAATTAAATCGGCCTTTTTTTCATCGATTATTAAGAAATAATTCATTTATTTCAGCTTATCAAAGAGCTTTTCCTCCAAAATTTGGATTAGCCTTGATGAAGACTTTTTCAAATATTACAAGAAAACGAGATATAAAAGATCCAGTTCCCTTGAACAAACATGCTCAGACTATATTAATTCACCCAGAAATCGATCTAGTTATTACTGGCCATGATCATGTTCCTCGTAAGGAAACATTTCAGGATGGTTCTTATATAAACCTTGGAACATTTTTCCACGACCGCAGCATAGCCATATATAACAATGACACTTTTAATCTCGTTAGATGGATGGCTTCTGCCAAAGAATTTGTACCTTTTAGCGAACCAAAAGCAGCAGAATGAGTGACTCACATACTCCAATAGATCATCATCGTTATTTTAACGATCCAGAATATCGAAAACAGATACTAGCTGAAAAGAACAAAAAAACAGCCCCTAAAAAGTCTGATTCTGGCTCATCGTCTACAAATTCTAACGAGAAGAAACCAAAATTTCCTAAGAAATTTCTTTATTGGACCGGTGGAATTTCGGGGTTTCTATTCTTAGTTATTGTGGGTTATTTAGTTTTCTTATTTCAAGGCTTACCAACTATAGAAGAGTTAGAAAACCCTGATACAAACATTGCCTCAGAAGTCCGAAGTAGAGATGGTATAGTATTAGACAAGTATTTCACCGAGAATAGAACTTGGGTGCCTTATTCAGAGATTTCCCAACATGCTATTGATGCCCTCGTTTCCGTAGAAGATCATCGCTTTTTTGACCATTGGGGAATTGATATGATCCGGACCTTGGCAATTCCTGTTAATCTTTTGCGAGGTAGAAAAGAAGGTGGTTCAACCATCAGCCAGCAACTTGCTAGAAACTTATATAAAAAAATTGGTACTGCTTTTTCTATTTCTAGAAAATTCAGAGAAATGATTACTGCTATTCAGATTGAAAAAAACTATACTAAACGTGAAATTATTGAGATGTATCTCAATACCGTTGAGTATAGTAATAGTGCCTTTGGTATTGAAGCGGCCTCTAGAACTCACTTTAATAAATCTGCCAAAGAGTTAACCATCTCTGAAGCCGCTACACTCATTGGTTCACTTAACGCTGTTTATGCATACAATCCTCGTTTAAACCCTGAAAGATCTTCTCAGCGTAGAAATATTGTTCTTCTAATGATGAATCGAAGAGAGTTTATCGACGATAACACTTACATTCAACTCACTTCAGAACCCATTCATTTAGACTATCAACCACCATCAAAAGCAGGTAGGGTAAGTCGCTATTTTGGTGAGTTTGTCCGGCAAAAAGTATCAAGTTGGGCAGAAGAAAATGACTACGATATTTATAAAGACGGGCTAGTAATTTATACCACTATCGACTCAAGAGTTCAGCACCACGCTGAAGTTGCTTTACGGACAAAGTTAGACTCATTACAACACATTTTTGAAAGAGAATGGACAACTTCAGGTAGTGAAGTTTACATGAACCGCCTTTGGGAACAACATCCTTCATTTAAAGACAGCTTTTTGGAAGATACTGATGAATATAAAAATGGGTATCAGAAATATGATACTAAAGTTAGAAAAGTAGTTTTAGATAAATTAAAAGAAAACCCAGCATTTGTTGATTCTGTTATGAGATCGAGAACGCGATTAGAAGCTGGTTTTGTAGCTATTGACCCTACTAATGGAAATGTAATGGCGTGGGTTGGAGGTTCAAATTATAGCAACGTTCAGTACGATCATGTTTATCAATCAAGAAGACAAGCAGGTTCTACATTTAAACCTTTTGTTTACACCGTTGCCATAGATAATGGATATAAGCCGTACTTCAAGTTCTCAAAATATCCAATCACTTTTAGAGATAGAAATGGAGCTGTTTGGAATCCTAAAGACGAGACCGTTGCTAGCGGCCCTGAAATGGTACCTTTGAGGCAAGCTCTTGCCCGTAGTATGAACAACGTAACTGTACGGTTACTTCCTGAGATTGCAGGCGTGCCTGGAACTAATAAGCTGTGGGAGCTAGATCCTGCTGCCCGTAAAATAAAAGAAATGGCTTCTAACTTGGGAATAGATATGAGTAAAACTCAGGCCTTTCCTTCTATTGCTCTTGGGACGGCAGAAGTAAGTCTCCTAGAAATAACTTCTGCTTACACAACTTTTGCAAATAATGGAGTTCACATCGACCCCATTGCAATTACTCGAATCGAGGACAAAGAAGGCAATATATTGGAAGAATATTATCCTGAGTACAGAAAAGAAGTAATTAGCCCTGAAACAGCATACATCATGGTTGATATGATGCGTGGCGTAATTCGAGGTGGCGATGGATATAATGGAACTGGGGTTAGACTTCGAAATGTATACGGTGTTAGACAAGATATTGCAGGGAAAACAGGGACCACTCAGAACGCAGCAGATAACTGGTTTATAGCAATGACGCCTCACCTTGTTATGGGTGCTTGGGTTGGTGGCGAAGATAGAAGAATTCGTTTCCCTAATGACATTGGCAATAGCAGTATTGGTCAAGGTGCTCGTACTGCCCTTCCTATTGTAGGAGAGTTCATTAATTATGTAATAGCAGACAAAGACGCCTATTGGGGATATGATGCCTTTGAGCCTCCACCAGGCTTCGTGATGCCCGAAGATCCGAACATCGTTAATAACGAACTCATTAAAGACAAAAATAAAGGCCGTATTGGCTGGTAGATGAACTTAGCAAAATTAAAACCATCATGTCAGTAAAGTCTGATTTATTTGTTCTTATTGGTGCAATGGATATCGAGATTGAAGAATATCGTAAACACCTCACCAATCCGCGCTTAAAAAAGTGGAATGGTTTTGAGTTTTATGAAGGGAATCTCGGCTCGAAAAACGTTGTAGTTGTTAAATCTGGAATTGGGAAAGTTTTTGCAGCTATGGTAGCTCAAAAGCTAATCGATCTCTACTCCCCCTCGCATATCATTTTTACTGGAGTAGCTGGTGCTTTAAACACCGATTACGAAATTGGAGATGTTGTAATCTCTAAGGATTGTATACAACACGATATGGATGTTACAGCATTGGGCTTTGCTAGAGGCACAATCCCTTATACAAATTATAATTACTTCAAAGCCGACGCTACCCTACTTGGATTAGCAACTTCTTCACAAATAGAACACCGTTTACATACAGGTAGAATTTTAACAGGCGACCAATTTTTAACCAAAAAAGAGCTAAATCAATACGACTATCTCACTAAAGAATTGAACGGAGATGCTGTTGAAATGGAAGGTGCAGCTGTAGCTCAAGTATGTACCATTAATGAGACTCCGTTTCTTATTGTAAGAACTATATCTGATAAAGCTAATGAAGAAGCTTCTGTTAACTTTAATAGTCTACTACCTGAAATTGCTAAAAACTCGTTCTTAATTGTGCATCACATTCTTAATAATTTTAAGGAGTAAACAACCACTTTTAACGAGCTAAATACTCCATCAGGCGAAGAGCAAAACTCTGATTATTTGGAGCTCTTATCGAGGTAAAACCTATATTAAAAGTTCTCGTCTGCCTTGTCACAATTTGTGCTGTAAACATCGCTGCTTCACTAAATACAGCTACCTTTCCTTTTTTATAATCCAGAACAGCGCCTTGTGAATGGTTTTCGAGTGAAATTCTCGAAGTTTCTTCATTGAACTGCCAGGCAACTTCGGGTTCTAAACTGTAATCCTCTTCATTCAATAACATCAAAACTTTGGCGTCTTTTGGATATGTAAATGCCGAACCTGTAAATGATGTTACCGAGTTAATCTCTTCATCTAAAAGTTCACTATTCTTTAACCTTCCATTCTGAACAGAAAATATATCTGATTGGTTTTCCTCTTTATCTAAATATGTAAAACCATTACGGAAATTGAAACCAAACGATTTAGCTAACTCCGATGCGGCCCCTGCAAAAGGCATATGATCGGCAACTATAAACAAAGAGCCCCCATCAAAAACCCAATCATTGATTGCCAATATTTCATCATCCTCAAATGCCGATGGATTTGGAAGTGTCCAATTTCCTAGATTTATTTCATTCAAAGCGTTAATTATAGCATAGATATTACAATCAGAAAGTACTTCTGAATCTACAATCGCTTTATCAAGGTCTTTCACTCTAAATCCATTCGCTCTAACTAAGCGAGCAAATGGTGCAAACCCACCATATAAGGTATGAAAATTATTATGTGCAGAATCGATACAGATGACTGGCCCTTTACCTATCTCATATGTTGGCTCTATTACCTTTGGAGTAAAAGTAGTATCTGGTGCTTGTTGTGCAACAAGTGATGTGTCTAAAATAAGTGCTAGAAAAAAAAAGCCAACTATTTTTTTCATAATATTAAATCTTGTATTTAGAGATTAATCTAGATAATAAAAAAGCCGACTTGTTTTCACAAATCGGCTTTTTAAATTTAAAAACAACTTATTGAATTACGCTTCTACTACAGATTCCGCAAGAAGAGTTAACTTGTTATTCGCAGATTCAACGAAACCACCAGAGATTGAGTAATTCATCTCTCCGCTTTCTTTACGAATAAGAACAATACCTTCTTCGAGTGTTGAAACGATAGGAGCGTGATTAGCTTTAACTTCAAAACTACCTTCAGTACCTGGCATTTTTACACCAACTACTTTGCCTTCATATAGAGTGCCTTCAGGAGTTAATATTTGAGCATGAAATGTATTCATTTAGTCATCCAGTTTTTAAGCTGCTGATTCTGCAAGAATCGCTTTACCTTTCGCAATTGCTTCATCAATATTACCAACCATATAGAATGCATTTTCAGGAAGCTCATCAAGCTCACCATCAAGAATCATTCTAACGCCTTTAACAGTGTCTTCGATTTTAACGTATTTACCGGGTGCTCCTGTAAACTGCTCAGCTACGAAGAATGGTTGAGACATAAATCTCTGAAGACGTCTTGCACGGCTCACTACCAACTTATCTTCGTCAGAAAGTTCATCCATACCTAGAATTGCAATGATATCCTGTAGATCTTTATAGTTCTGTAGAAGGATAGTTGTTCTACTTGCTGCATCATAATGCTCGTCGCCAACTACTTTGGGGTCTAGAATTCTAGAAGAAGACTCTAAAGGATCTACCGCTGGGTAAATACCAATTTGAGTTAAAGCACGACTTAATGCAGTAGTTGCATCCAAGTGACTGAATGTTGTTGCAGGAGCTGGATCCGTCATATCATCAGCAGGTACATACACCGCTTGTACAGATGTAATAGAACCTTTTTTAGTTGAAGTAATACGCTCTTGCATCGCACCCATCTCAGAAGCTAGTGTAGGCTGGTAACCTACCGCTGATGGCATACGTCCAAGAAGTGCAGATACTTCTGAACCCGCTTGAGTAAAACGGAAAATATTATCAATAAAAAGAAGAATATCTCTAGATACTTCATCACGGAAGTACTCAGCTACAGTAAGACCAGTAAGTGCTACACGAGCACGAGCTCCAGGAGGCTCATTCATCTGACCAAACACTAATGTTGCTTGAGATTCTTTTAATTTAGTTTCGTCAACTTTTGAAAGATCCCATTCGCCTTTCTCCATCGATTCTTTGAACTCATCACCGTAATTAATTACACCTGATTCAATAAACTCACGAAGAAGGTCATTTCCTTCACGAGTACGCTCACCAACACCAGCAAACACTGAAAGTCCACCATGCTGCTTAGCAATATTGTTAATCAACTCCTGAATCAATACTGTTTTACCTACACCAGCACCACCAAATAGACCAATTTTACCACCTTTTGCATATGGGCAAAGTAAATCTACTACTTTAATGCCTGTCTCAAGCATTTCTGCTGAAGTTGCTAGGTCTTCGTAGCGAGGTGCTGGTCGGTGAATAGGATAGCTATTCTTTCCTTCTGGAGCAGTAATACCATCAATAGCTTCCCCAACCACGTTGAAAAGACGTCCACGGATGTCTTCGCCAACAGGCATAGAAATTGGTTTACCAGTATCTTCTACTTCCATTCCACGAACTAAACCGTCGGTAGAGTCCATCGCAATGGTACGCACACGATTCTCGCCAAGATGCTGAGCTACTTCAAGATAAAGAGCTGAACCATCTTCGTTTCTAATTAGTAGTGCATTTGGAACCGGTGGTGTAGAACCGTCCAAAAAATCAACATCAACTACAGGTCCGATAACCTGTGCAATTGTTCCTTTATTCATGTGCGAAATTGCGTTTTTTTATTAAAATTTTTGGCTAAATAGCTCACCGAATAATTAAACGGCTTTAAAGACTGGCAAAGATAGGGAGATAAGCTCTCAGAGGCAATGGATTTCCAAATATTCTTTTATATTAAAAGGAAACCGACAGGAAACACAATAACATAATGACAACAAATTCTATCACAAGAGTTATTCTTATCATAATTAGTGTAGGTGCTATTTATTTAAATGCAGTTACTCTTGTTACGCTTATTCCTTCTATTTTGATGTCCATAAATAAGCCTTATTTCTCTTTTTCCGATTATTACCTCATTGAGTTAATTTCTAACACAGCAATCATTGGCCTTGCTTTTCTTGTACTCTATTTTGAATCACGCATTGCGAATTTACTTATCAAAAATGACGAAGAAATTCATATTTCATCTTCCAAAAACGATCTAATAGTTTTCGGTATTATACTTATTCTAGGAAGCTCCATCCTAGATAACTTAGAAAATGTATTCAGAAGTGTTTCTCAGATCTTCCAATTTAGACGCCTTACTGGAGTGGAAGCCCAACAATTTAGTAGCCAAACTAAAATCGATCAGTATTCATCTATATTTTCTGGAGTCATTACCATATTCTTTTCCGTTTGGGGAATTACTAAAGCAAAATACTTTGCTAAGAAAATTTCAGATTAAAAGATTCCTTCACATTACCTTCATAAATATTCCGTTCAATTAAATTTGTGTTTCTTTTTTTTACCTAGTTTATTTAATTGTTATGGATGTAGAAATCTTATCTCGCATACAGTTTGCTTTCACTATTGCATTCCACTATATCTTCCCTCCATTAAGTATTGGGTTGGGGCTTATGATGGTTTTATTTGAAGGGAACTACATTCGCACAAAAGACAAGAAATACGAAGTTCTCGCCCGCTTTTGGACTAAAATATTTGCGGTCACTTTTGGCCTAGGTGTTGCAACTGGCATCGTAATGGAGTTCGAATTCGGAACTAACTGGGCAACTTATTCACGCTACGTTGGGGATGTTTTTGGGAGTGCACTAGCTGCAGAAGGGCTTTTTGCTTTTGCTCTAGAATCGGGTTTTTTAGGACTTTTGCTTTTTGGATGGAACCGAACAACACCTATAGTGCATTTTATTGCAACAATAGGCGTTTGGTTGGGTTCTATGTTTTCTGCAGTTTGGATTGTAGTAGCAAATTCATGGCAACAAACTCCAGCAGGCTACCATATTGTTGGCGATGGAATGAAAGCACGTGCAGAAATTGTAGATTTCTGGGCAATGGTTTTTAACCCCTCTAGCATGGATAGGATTCTTCATGTTTGGAATGGAGCTTTATTAGCTGGAGCTTTTTTCGTGCTAAGTGTTAGCTCTTGGTATATCCTCAAAGATCGACACGTCGAAAGTTCAAAAAGTGCTTTTAAAATAGCCTTAATAGTCGCAACTACTCTCGCTCTACTTCAACTTGTAAGTGGACATTCTAGCGCCGATGGAGTAGCTAAGAACCAACCTGCAAAACTGGCCGCCTTAGAAGGGCACTTTGAATCTGGCCAGCCAGCAGATTTGTATTTATTCGGATGGGTGAATAAGGAAGATCAGAAAGTTACAGGGCTTGCAATTCCTGGTGGAACTTCTTTTCTGATACATCAAGATTTCTCTGTTCCGATTACGGCACTCAACGACTTCCCTCCTGAAGATCGCCCAACCGCGCTAAATGCAATATTCCAATTTTATCATCTCATGATAGCTATCGGCATGGCCCTTATTGGATTAACCTTGCTTGCATGTTTTTTTTGGTGGCGTGGAAAATTATTCCAAACCAAGTGGCTACTGTGGATTTTTGTTCCTTCAGTACTTTTGCCTCAAATCGCCAACCAAGTAGGCTGGTTTGCTGCTGAAATGGGACGACAGCCATGGGTAGTTTACAATTTACTACGAACTTCTGACGCACTTTCTAAAAACGTTCAAGCTGAACAAGTTCTCTTTTCTATTATCTTGTTTGGATTTGTTTATGCTCTCCTTTTTGTACTCTTTATTTATATGCTCACTAAGAAGATTCATCACGGACCAGAAGATAATCTAGATTCTGGAAATGATATGTACCACGATAAAATTGCAACTAGCTAAACCATGGAATTACAGTATTTTTTAGGATTAGATTATAACACATGGTGGTTTCTTGTAGTTGGTGCTGCATTCTCAGGCTATGCCATTTTAGATGGGTTTGATCTTGGCGCCGGAGCGCTTCATCTTTTTATCAAAGGCGATGAAAACCGTAGAATTGCTTTTAACGCTATCGGCCCTGTATGGGATGGTAATGAAGTTTGGCTAGTAATTGGAGGAGGAACCCTTTTTGCGGGCTTCCCTGAAGTTTATGCTACCCTTTTCTCAGCTTTTTACACTCCATTTATGCTTTTTC
The DNA here is from genome assembly GCA_048267905.1 of Balneola sp. Lineage (GTDB taxonomy): Bacteria > Bacteroidota > Rhodothermia > Balneolales > Balneolaceae > Balneola. The sequence continues at coordinate 190,180 of JBLWWM010000001.1, read as the reverse complement.
TTGTAGCTCTTATCTTTAGAGCTGTGGCCATAGAATTCAGAAGTAAAGAGCCCATGACTTGGTGGCGAGCCACTTGGGATGTTGCTTACTCCTTTTCAAGTATTCTATTGGCACTTCTTTTAGGTGTGTTATTAGGAAATATTCTTCAAGGAATTCCTTTGAATAGCGATTATAATTTTATCGGAAATTGGCTCTCATTCCTAAACCCTTATTCCATTTTAGTAGCCTTTACCACACTTGCACTTTTTATGATGCACGGTGCCATCTATCTAACACTCAAAACGGATGGCAAACTCTTTAAAAACATAACAACTTTTGTACGAAACTCTGTAATTTCCTTTGTAATTATTTTTATTATACTTTCATTCTTCACTTTATTATATCACCCACATCTAACAGAAGTTTTCAAAGAACACCCCACTCTCTTCCTTATTCCATTGGTAATTATTCTTTGCATTGCCAATATCACTCGACTAATCGCGCATCGTAAGTTCTTAATCGCTTTCATTTTTTCCGGAATAACTATTTCAATGCTTTTAATTCTTTCTGCCATAAATTTATTCCCAAATATTATTGTTTCTACTGTAAATCCTGAAAATACTTTGAATATTTATAACTCAGCTTCATCACAAAAATCATTAGGTATAATGCTTACCATCGCTTCCATCGGAGCACCACTTGCTGTGTTCTACTCCGCTTTCGTGTTTTGGACTTTCCGAGGAAAAGTGGAACTCGATGAACATAGCTACTAATTATCATTCAATATTTTTTTAATCTTTATCTATTATTAATGAGTCCAATCGCATACATCCCAATTATTACCACCTTTTTTTCTATTTACTTCTTTACCATTATTTATAAACATTGGCGCCAAAAACCAGACGCTCTTTATCTACTTTGGTGGACATTAGGAGTAGTTTTTTACGGAATTGGTACCTTAGTAGAAAGTTTGCACACTTTATACGGATGGAGTCCTTTCATCTTTAAAGCGTGGTATATTGCAGGAGCTTTTCTAGGAGGAGTACCGCTTGCACAAGGCACAATCTATCTACTTGTAAATCGAAAAACTGCAAACAGAATTACAACGGTCCTTATAGTTGTGTTAGTTGTATCTGCAATTCTTGTAATTCTCTCTCCTTTAGACGCTTCAAAAGTAACCGAGAAGCTTAATGGTAATGTGTTAGAGTGGAGCTTTATCCGCTTAATAACTCCATTTGTGAATATTTATGCAGTAATTTTCTTAGTTGGAGGAGCCTTCTATTCAGCTTTTAAATACTTTGCTAATAAAGAATTTAAAGGTCGTTTTTGGGGAAATGTACTCATAGCCATTGGTGGAATCTTACCTGGAATCGGTGGGACAGCCACTAAATTTGGCTATACTTACGTACTTTATGTGACAGAGTTACTCGGTCTTTTATTCATTTTTGCTGGCTACCAAGTTATCCGAAACGATACATCCCTCTCCATTCACAAAAATCAGGTCGAAGAAAAGCCCAACTAATATTTTTAAAACATAATGCTCATTTATTAGTTTTGTTTTATGTTGAACACAACTTAAATGTTACTCTAAATTGAGCATTATGTCTTTCCTATTCGCTTTATTCCTATTTACAGCAACTTTCAGCACACCTCCTTCAGACACAACTACGGTTATTTCAAGTATAGAGAAAGTGACCGTTTTCAGAAATCAAGCCCAGATTGAGCGAACTGCCACAATTAATTTAAAGGCAGGAAAAAATGTAATCGTGTTTACCGATTTAGCGCAAAGCCTTGAAGAGAATAGTATTCAGATTAAAGCCAAAGGAACCTTTACCCTGCTCTCTTTAGCCACAACGTTCAATTTTACTGAGACCAAAACTAGCAACACCAACATCGCTGCACTTGAAAAGGAAAAAGCCGCTCTTGAGGCTCAAGCTGATGAAAAACGAACTACACTTACGGTTAATGAAGGTGAAATTGGATTCCTAATAGCCTCACAAAACATATTGAACAACAACAAATTGACAGGTGCCGAACTCAACGATTTGATGGCAACTTACCGTTCAAATCTTTCTCGCTTAGAAAAGGAAAAGTTAAACGCTCGTCGATCACTCAGGGAAATCGAGACTCAAATTCAGACCATAAATAATCAAATTAGAGAAGCTGGTGGTATTAAAAGAGAAAGCTTTAGAGAAGTTGTGGCCGAAATTGAATCGGAAACCGCTCAGAAAATAGAATTCCATCTACAATACCTCGTACGCAATGCAGGCTGGCAACCAACTTACGATATCCGTTCCGAAAATATTGAAGAACCACTTTCTATCAATTATAAAGCTAAAATATATCAAAACACAGGCTACGACTGGGAAAATGTACAGTTTATTGTAAACTCTGGCGATCCTTCTCAAAACATTGAACGTCCAATTCTAAACCCACTCTATGCCAGCTTTTTCAACTATAATTATGGCAGGACAAAACAGACACCTCAAAAATCTCAAGCTAGTATAAATAGAACTGGGCAAAGAGGTGTTGTTACAGGTACTGTAGTTAGTTTGCGGGATGGAGAATCATTAGCTGGCGCTACTATTATATTGAAGGAAATCAATTTGGGTACAACTGCTGATAGAAACGGACAGTTCACTATTTCTGGTGTTCCGAATGGCTCATATAACGTTTCTGTTCAATATATCGGGTTTGCCACCTACTCAGGCACCGTGGTTATCTCCAACTCAGGTTTAGACATGAGAGTCTCACTGGCAGAAGAACTTGTATCTATGGAAGAACTTGTGATTTCAGCTGCACCTTATCCTGGCAACTCTGATCAATTTAAAGCAAGAACAGAAAAGCCAAGAGCATCAGCCCCAGTATTTACTCAACAAATATCGAATCAAACGAGCTTTAGCTACGCCATTGAACGCCCTTACAGTGTTCCTTCAGATGGAAAAGAATATACACTTGAACTAAAACGAGAAACACCCAACACAGTTTACAAATACAGCTCTACTCCAAAACTATCCTCTTTTGCGTATCTCGTTGGCGAAATAACTAATTGGGATGATTTAAATCTGATTGAAGGTGATGCCAACGTTTATTTCGATAACAGCTTTGTAGGAACTAACTATCTAAACCCTGTTGCCCTTCAAGATACTCTCGGAATTCTTTTAGGTAAAGATGAGCGTATTAACATAGAACGAAAAAAACTAAAAGACTTTGAAGAGCGCCGCTTCTTTGGAAGTAAAACACGCGAAAGTCTCTCTTATGAAATCACCATTCGTAACACTAAGCCAGAAACAATAACCATTAGTGTAGAAGATCAAATCCCTGTCTCAACGGACGAAAGCATCAAAGTGACACCAAAAGACATAAGTGGAGGAAAGCTAGATAAGGAAACAGGAATCATCACGTGGGATTTAGAACTAAAATCTAATGAAACAAAAAAGCTTCGTATTGACTTTGAGGTAGAATACCCGAAATCAAAAAAAATAATTTACTAATGGTCTACACTTTATGAACGAAGTACCTAATACACCAAACCAGCGCTTTTCTGAAAGAAATGCTGTGCTTTTAAAAGCGGGATTAATCGCAGTAATAACTTTGCTGCTTTTAATCCCAACCGCAATGATTAACGGTTTAGTACACGACCGTGAATCTACTAAAAACCAAGCTATTAATGAGGTTGGTAAAAAATGGGGCCTGGGACAAACACTTACAGGCCCGTTTGTGACGGTTCCTTACACCATCACTGAAAAACGATACTCCCCTCGAGATTCTACCAATGTTTGGGTGGATAGAACAGAGTATTTAAATATGTTGCCTGAAAGTCTAGCTATCTCAGGAAGTATAGCTCCCGAAAAACGATACCGCGGAATTTACGAGGTCATCGTCTATAATAGCGATATCACACTTAGTGGCGACTTTGCCCTACTAGCCCCTGAAACTTTCAACATCAACCCCAAAGACCTTCAACTCGATAAAGCTTATTTGAGTTTTGGGATAAGCGACCTCAAAGGAATTGAAGACCAAATATCTTTAGAATGGGGAAATGAGAATAAAATCTTCAATCCAGGAACAGTAACTTCTGATTTGCTTTCTTCTGGTATCAATGTACCACTCTCACTATCGCTCAACTCCAATAATGAGTTGATAACGAGACCTTTCAATTTCAATGTAAAGCTAAAAGGAAGCGAGTACATCAACTTTGTCCCGGTGGGGAAAGTGACTGATGTAGAGCTTATCTCTGATTGGAATAACCCTAGTTTTGATGGCCCCTTTCTCCCCGATTCTCGAGAGATTGATGAAGACGGGTTTACCGCCCAATGGAATGTGTTACATCTAAATAGAAACTACCCTCAAGCTTGGATTGGCTCTCAACATAACGTCAAGGGTTCAGCATTTGGAGTGAATCTTCTCATTCCCGTAGACAGTTATCAAAAGTCTGAGCGTAGCATCAAATATGCTATCCTTTTTATTGGCCTTACTTTTCTTGTTTTCTTCTTTATCGAGATTATAAACAAAAAACGAGTGCATCCTATCCAGTATATTCTTGTAGGGCTTGCATTGTGTCTGTTCTATACACTTTTATTATCCATTTCAGAACATACTTCGTTCAATATTGCCTATGGTATTTCAACCTTTCTTACCATTGGGCTAATCTCAACTTATACCAAAACAGTGCTTAAGAGTAATGCTCTTACGGGCTTAATGGGTGGAATTTTAATTATCCTATATCTCTTTATTTTCATAATTATTCAGCTTCAAGATTATGCATTATTGATGGGAAGTATTGGTCTATTCATCATTTTAGGGCTTGTTATGTACTTTTCCAGAAAAATTGATTGGTACCAAATAAATAATGATGCGAAGTTGTGAGTTCCATTAGCAACTCCCCTCTTAAACTTTTATCTTTGTTTGTTATCCTAGCCGGTAGTGGTATCGGCTGGTTTTGTTGAAGCAGACTATAAATTCAAAAGGTGGCTCGTTCACCTTTTTTATTAGCACAAACCCAAATTTTTAAATCCTGAATTCCTTGGAACCTGAATTATCAGAACGATCGGTAAGCGTCGAAATCTTAATCGGTTTTGACAAAGAACAAGTATTAGACTATTCATTGGCTAACGACCTAGAGCCACGCGAACGTGCTCAGGTTCGGGAGTATGTGCAAAATATCTTACGTAGAAGAAGCTATCTCGATTTTATTATCGATCATTTTTCATCGGTTGGTATCGATGAGATGAAGCCTCAGCTTAAGAATATTCTTCGTCTAGCAATCTACGACTTACTATTTATGGATAGCACTCCAGATTATGCGGCTATCAACGAAGCAGTAGAAATTGCTAAATTTATGCTTGGTTCTAAAACAGGCGATTTAGTAAACGCTATTCTTAGAAATTTACAGCGCGAAGGTGAAAACCTTCCTAAACCCGCTTATGAAGACCGTAACAAATTAGTTGCTACTACTTTCTCTCACCCTGAGTGGTTAGTAGAACGTTGGAGAAAGCGCTTTGGCGAACGTGAAGCTTTCCAATTAATGCAAGCTAACAACACTCGTCCTTCATTTTTTATCCGTGTAAACACGCTACGTACAAAACCTGAAAATTTTGTAATGCGAATGGATAAAATGGGTATCGAATATGAGGCGAGCGATTGGTTACCAAATTTCTACAAAGTTGATTCAGTTCAACCTTTCATAGAAAAAGGATTACTTGCAAAAGGTTTGTGCCAAGTTCAGGATATTGCAGCTGGTTTTGCTCCTTTTGTATTAGACCCTCAGCCAGGCGAAACTATTTATGATTTATGTGCTGCTCCTGGTACAAAATCAATTATGCTTGCTGATTTAACTGGCGGTGAAAGCTCTATTCTTTCTGTTGATATTTCTGCAGAACGTCTAGAAAAACTTGCTGAAAGTGCTTTAAGTCATGGTGCTGAAAATATCCGTATTAGACGTGGTGATGTTCTCGAACTTTCACTTCCACTAGCTGATGCTGTTCTTTTAGACGCTCCTTGTACTGGTACTGGCGTATTGAGCAAACGAGCTGATTTACGCTGGAGACGTGACGAAGAAGGCCTCAAAAAAGCAGTTGAACTACAAGAGCAACTTCTTGAAGAAGCTGCCAACATGGTGAAACTAGGTGGACGTTTAGTTTATAGTACTTGTTCTTTAGAGCCTGAAGAAAATATGGAGCAAATTCATAAACTACTTGCTAAGATGGATGATAACTTCGTGCTAGAACCTCTTGAAGATTTCGTACCTGAAGAAGTGCTCACCGAAGATGGTAAAGCTTACCAAACATTCCCTCACATCCATGGTTGTGATGGTCACTTTGGCGTTCTTCTAAAAAGAATTAAGTAACCCAATTCTATATTTTAAGTGGCAAAGTGATAAAACGCTTTGCCACTTTTTTATTTCTGACAATCATTGTTCAATTTTTGTTATCGTAAAGTTCTTATCATCGTAGACAAATAAATACTTATCATTGGTTGTAATTTTATCAATACTTTGAATATCTGTTTCGAAAGTGCCTACGTATTCTCTTTTAACATAATCGTATTGATAAAGAACACTCCTATTATTTTTGGGATATTTTTTTGTAAATCCATCTCTTGTCAAATAAACGATGCTAGAGTTCGGTTTTAGCGCTGCATCTTTTAAAACCATATAACTTTTTGAAGGCGGTCTTGCAGCTATTCCAAAATCATTAAATTCATATTCTGGCTTAGATTTTGTCTGATCATATTCAAAGTCTATGAGTTCAGCGTCCAAATTAAAGACAAACATTGACGGCTCGTAAGTCCTGACTGAAATTATATATTCAGAATTAGCTAAAAATGGACCTTCAAAGCGAAAAATATTTTTACTCATTTCTCTGACAAAATCTTCTCTAAAAGAATTTTCAATTGGCTCTATATCTCCATTTGTAGAATCAATTTCAAAATAAACACCATTTCTATTTATCGCTTTTCCATAGAGTTTTTCTGAAGAACTGGTTATAAACTGAATTCTATTTTTCCCTAATAAAAATTCATTTACAAACTGTTTCTTATCAAGATTATACTTTAGGATTTTTTGATTTTGAGAATCTAGAATGAATACATCACTTTTAATTACAGAGATTCCTCTTAATGATTTGATTTCATAAGGACCTCTCCCATCAGAAAAAACAAGTTTAGTTACCTTCCCGTTTTCTAAGTTCTGATAATAAACTTGATTTGTATACCCCTCATACCAAGCTAAATAATTATTAGAAGCAGTAAAGTAATAGTAAGACAAATCTTTTTCTAATTGGATGGTTTCGAAGTTAGAACCTAAAACTAAATTCCTATAATCCTCTTGACTCTCTTGGGCTATCAAATTAATCGGCGAGAACAAAATCAAAATAAATATTATTGTGAGTATGTATTTAGACATTTTCATATTTATTCAAACTTTTAATCTTTAAAGTCATTTACACATATAAAGAAAAAAAGTATTCCCGCAAATTAAAATTTTTGCCTTAAATACTTCTCGATACTTACACAAATCATTCCATATATTTGAGGCTTCATATATTTAACTATTCAGAGACCAAAATTTTAGACATTTTGTATTTCTGTGGCAAATAAACAAGATTTGAAAAAAGAAATTCCTGCACAATACGATCCTACACAAGTTGAGGATAAATGGTACAGCTACTGGATGGAACATAAGTATTTCCATTCAACGCCAGACGAGCGTGAGCCTTATACTGTTGTCATTCCCCCACCCAACGTAACTGGCGTGCTCCACATGGGACACATGCTTAATAACACCATTCAAGATGTATTGGTTCGTAAGGCACGTATGCAAGGTTTTAATGCTTGTTGGGTTCCAGGAACAGATCATGCTTCTATTGCTACCGAAGCAAAAGTTGTTCGTAAACTTCGTGAAGAAGGCATCAAAAAAAGAGATTTAACTAGAGACGAGTTTCTAGAACACGCTTGGGATTGGACCCACAAACATGGTGGAATCATCCTAGAACAGCTTAAGAAATTAGGTGCAAGTTGCGATTGGGACCGTACTACTTTCACCATGGATGAAAAATACTCTGAAAGCGTTATCGATACCTTTATTGATTTGTATAATAAAGGAAAGATTTATCGCGGTGCACGAATGGTAAATTGGGATCCATCTGCCTTAACAGCTTTGAGCGACGAGGAAGTAATCCACAAGGAAGTAAATTCCAAGCTTTATCACGTTCGCTACAATATCGCTGGAAGTGACAACGAGTTTGTTACCATCGCCACTACCCGACCTGAAACAATTTTAGGTGATACCGCAATTTGTATTCATCCAGATGACGAACGATATACTCATCTGCATGGTAAAAAAGCGATTGTTCCACTTATAAATCGTGAAGTTCCTATTATTCTAGATGAATATGTAGAAATGGAATTTGGTACGGGCTGTTTAAAAGTAACTCCAGCTCACGATGAAAACGATTACAACTTAGGTCAAAAGCACCAGCTTGAAACCATCAACATTATGAATGCTGATGGAACTATTAGCCCAGAAGGAATTCTCTACGTTGGTTTAGATCGCTTTGAAGTTCGTAAGCAAATCTCAAAAGACCTTGAAACTGCTGGTCATCTTGTAAAAACTGAAGACTACACTAACAAAGTTGGATATTCAGAACGTACCGATGTTGTCATAGAACCTCGCTTATCACTTCAGTGGTGGGTTTCTATGAAAGAATTGAGTGAGCCTGCTTTGGAAAACGTGATGAATGATAACATCCACTTCCATCCTCCTAAATTTAAAAACACCTACCGTCATTGGATGGAAAATGTACGCGATTGGTGCATTAGCCGTCAGCTTTGGTGGGGACATCGAATTCCTGCTTTTTATTATGGTGAAGGCGAAAATGATTTTGTAGTAGCTAAAACAATTGAACAAGCTCTTCAGTTTGCCAAGGATAAATCTGGCAATACAAGCTTAACTTCTGCTGACTTGAAGCAAGAAGAAGACGTACTCGATACATGGTTTTCCTCTTGGTTGTGGCCAATTTCTGTGTTCGACGGTTTTTATAGTAAAAAAGAAGTTGATTATTACTATCCAACCAATGACTTAGTTACCGCTCCAGAAATCATGTTCTTTTGGGTAGCACGTATGATTATTGCAGGTTACGAATATAGAGGCGAGTTGCCGTTCAAAAACGTGTATTACACTGGAATTGTTCGTGATCAACTTGGTCGAAAAATGAGCAAGAGTTTAGGTAACTCTCCTGACCCATTGGATTTAATTACTCAATACGGTGCCGATGGCGTTCGTATGGGAATGCTTTTTGCCACACCAGCTGGGAACGATCTTCCCTTCGAGGATAAACTTTGCGAGCAAGGAAGTAAGTTTTCGAACAAAATCTGGAATGCTTTCCGTTTTCTAACCATGAACATGGAAGAAGGCACCGAATATACTCCAACTACAAATATCGATTCTGAGAATCTTGTAGATCGTTGGATGATGGCTCGTGTTCATCAAACCATAAAAGATGTTGAAGAAGACTTTCAGAACTATCGTTTAAACGATGCTCTCAAAAAAGTGTATTCTTTAATTTGGGATGATTTCTGTGACTGGTACATCGAACTTGCAAAACCCGACACTTACGGCGATAAGTTTGATACCAACAAAATGAATGTTGCTTTGGGTATTTTTGAGCAGTTGATGAAACTCCTCCACCCTTTTATGCCATTTATAAGCGAAGAGATTTGGCAGTACATTTCAGAACGTAAACCAGAAGATGCTTTATGCGTTGCCAACTGGCCTACATATGATACAAGTTTCGATAATGCCGACGACGTAAAGCTATTCGAAACTCTTCAACTAACGGTTTCAGCATTAAGAAATATCCGTGCCGAAATGGGCGTTTCTCCAAAAACCGAGTTAGAAGTTCTTATTAAGCCGTCTAACGAGGAGTTGCAAAATTCAATCACTCAAAACAGCTGGATTCTAAGCAAACTTCAATCGCTTGAAAGTTTAACCATTGAAGCCAATCTAGAAAAACCAAAAGCTAGTTCATCAGCTATTGTTGGTAACTTGGAAGTGTTTGTTCCCCTTGTTGGCCTTATTGATGTAGACAAAGAAAAAGAACGCCTTCAAAAGGAAATTACCAGAATTGAAGGTTTTTTGAAGCAAGTGAATGGCAAGCTAAATAACGAACGTTTTGTTGGAAGTGCTCCCGAGCAAGTTGTTCAAAATGAGCGCAACAAAAAACGTGATGGCGAAGCCAATTTAGAAAAGCTCATACAACAACTTCGAGATTTCGAATAACACTTTCGTTATCTATACTTTTTGAACTGGAATAATTGGATGTATCTTATCTAATTATTCCAGACTAAAAGAGTGCCATATTTTTAGGTACTCTCGAGAAATTTTTCCTATGAAGACATTTTCATTACAAGCTGAAGAGCCTCAAAACAATCAAGACCTCTTAAAAGGCTTAAACGAACAGCAACGCAAAGCTGTTTCCCACACTGACGGTCCTCTTTTGATCATTGCAGGCGCAGGATCAGGTAAAACCCGTGTGCTTACCTATCGTATTGCTTATTTACTGCAACAGTTTAAAGCTGCTCCTAACGAAATTCTTTCGCTTACTTTTACCAATAAAGCAGCGCGTGAAATGAAAGATCGCATTCGCAACCTTATTGGCGATAAAGCTCAAAAGCTTTGGATGGGTACATTTCACTCCATTTTTTCCAAAATCTTACGTTTTGAAGCGGATAAACTTGGTTACGGAAAAGATTTCACTATCTATGATACAAGCGACTCTGAAACGGTTGTTAAACAGATTCTACAAGAACTCAATTTCGATCCGAAAGAAATTAAACCCAAAACTATTCGGAATAAGATTAGTGATGCTAAGAATCAACTTATCACACCTGAGTATTACCAAGAGAAATTTATTGGAAGTACCCTAGATGATATCACTGCACGTGTTTATACTATTTATCTAAAGCGTTTAAAACAAAGTAATGCAATGGATTTTGATGATTTGCTCATCAAACCAATCGAACTTTTCGAGAAATTTCCAGAGGTGCTTGAAGCTTATCAAGATCGCTTCAAATATATTCTTATTGATGAGTATCAGGATACAAACCACGCCCAATATAAAGTGACGAAAATGTTGGGCGAGAAATACAAAAACATCTGTGTGGTTGGTGATGATGCCCAAAGTATTTACTCGTTTCGTGGAGCTGATATTGCTAATATTCTCAACTTTCAGCAAGATTACGATAAAGCTACCCAAGTTCCTCTAGAGCAAAACTATCGCTCTACTAAATCTATTTTGATGTGTGCCGATTCTATCATCAAAAGGAACACAAATCAGCTAGATAAAACACTTTGGACAGATAAAAGTGCTGGTGACCCTGTAGTAGTTCTCGATAATTTTGACGAACGCGATGAAGCCAATCGTGTTGCTAGCTATATTTATGACTTGAAGCTTAGACATGGTTACAAAAACAACAAGTTCGCAATTTTATACCGTACCAATTATCAGTCGCGCGTTTTTGAAGAAGCTCTTCGTCGTAGAGATCTTACCTATCAACTTGTAGGTGGTTTGTCATTCTATCAACGTAAAGAGATAAAAGATGTCCTTGCCTACCTTACGCTTTTAGTTAATCCTCATGATGAAACTAACCTTGTTAGAATTATAAACGAGCCCTCTCGTGGAATTGGCAATAAATCGATTCAAGATCTTCGGAAAAAAGCTCGAAGTGAAGGTCGTTCCGTTTGGTCTATTCTGGAGCATGTAGAAAGCTCAGATGTGTACAAACCTGCCAAAGTTCGTATTCGTGAATTTGTAGATATGATTACTCGTTTACGAAATGATCTTGAACATGGCCATCGTACTTTAAAAGAAATTACCCGAAATGTTCTAGAACAATCTGGATATATGAAAGCGTTAGTTGAAGAAAATTCGCAAGAATCAATGATGCGCCGTGATAACATTTTGGAACTTCAGAATGCAATATCCTATTACGAGAAAGGAAGTAAAAAACCTTCTTTAAGTGCATTTTTGCAAGAAATTAGTCTCATTACTGATAGCGATAAGTTTGACGAAAATAAACCAGCTATTACACTAATGACCGTTCATGCTTCAAAAGGACTTGAGTTTCCAGTGGTGTTTGTGGTTGGTTTAGAAGAGAATCTTTTTCCTGTTGGAGGGCGTGAGGGTTTTTCTGCAGATATTGAGGAAGAACGCCGCTTATTTTACGTTGCTATAACTCGTGCCGAAGAAAGACTGTACTTCAGTCACTGCAGATCACGCTACAAATTTGGTGAAGAACAACGCCAACTTAGATCTCGTTTTCTGGATGAAGTTAACCCAGGTGTAGTTCGGACAGAGACAGGAGCAACCATTTCTCAACGGTCCGATAGATATTCTTTAGATGAGCCCAAGTCAAAATCTACTTCCTCTACAACTAATATAGAATATGATTGGGATAAACCCGTTAGTAGTAAATCTCCCTCGTCCACAACCATACATTATGATTACTCTGATGGTGGTGATCCTTTCCAAGTTGGAGTTCGCGTAGTTCACGCAAAATTCGGAGTTGGGAAAATCATTAGCCGGAGCGGATTAGGATTGGATAGTAAAGTTGTCGTATTTTTCAAGGAACGAGGACAAAAAAAGTTAATGCTTAAAGCAGCACCCATACAGGTTATTGATTAGAAGGACGGGAAATTCCACATTTATTATGCGGTCAGTTTTATTTACCATTTTTATTGGGCTGGTAACACTATGTACTGGTTATGCACAACCAGTTTTAACACCAAGAAATATAGCGCTTGGTGGAGGTGGAAGTACGTACATTACAGACTATAACGCCAATTTCTACAATCCCGCAAACCTTCTAATTAAAGACAGAAAAGGTGAAGTTGATTTCGGGTTCCTTATTACGGGTTCTTATTTCATCCCCGTACAAAGCTTCAGCAATCTTGATAATCAACGTAAAAATTTCGAAGATTATCTAACTCGATATAAACCTGGAAATTATACTATTACTGGGCTTGATAAAGCAGAGATTATTGAGAATAATTATGATAAAGATAAGCTCACCTCCCCTCATCAATCCAGACTAGAATCCACGCTTTTTGGTATTCACTGGAAAAAAGATCAAAAGGCTTTCTCATTAGCATTTAGAACTCGTACTTCATCTAGTTTTGAAGTTGGAAGAAATTGGTACACCGATATTCCTGTAACTACAGAGGGAACCGTTATTAGCAACCAGACTTTAAAGCATCGGTATCAAACGCTTCATGAGGTTTCCTTTGGCTATGCCGAATCAATGAGTTTCTTTAATGGAATGAGTTCTAGAATTGATAATTTTATTGTTGGTATTGCACCCAAGCTAGTATTGGGTGGTTCTTATCAAAACGCAAGCTGGCAAAATGTCTACAAACAAGATTCTAATTCAAATGAAATTAACCGGCTCCAGAATTTTGAGTATTCTGCGGCTGGTAATTTCAGTGACGCCACCTCTGAGTTTCTTTCAGGTACCTCAGCCGACCAAGCTATTCGAAATAATATCAATCCCATCAGTAATCAAGCTTTCGATATTTATGGAGTTGGAGCTGGACTAGATATTGGTTTTACTTACTTGCTTACTATTGGTAGTGATCTTTCGACTTTACAACCAAGAGTTCAACAAACCCGAAAGTCACTACGTATTGCTTTCTCAATAACCGATATCGGGTTTGTGTCATATAAAGACAAAGGAATTGAGTACACATCTGGTAAAGACACAACAATTGCTAGTTCCTTCCCAAGCAGTGCAAATGATGCTTTTGTTGGCGCTCCCGGGCAATTCCTCCAATATGTAGATCAGTATGGAGAAGGTAATCCTTTTCAGAGTTTTAATGCTACCTCTAATACATTTTCAGTGCTTCTTCCTACTGCCATTCATGGCGGTGTTATGCTTGAATTAAATCGTATAAAATTATCTGGCGACGTCAGCATGGGGCTCACCAATAACGCATTTAATTCAAAAAAAATAATTGCTTCTATGGGTGCTGAATTAAGGATTCTAAAATTTCTGCCACTTAGAACAGGAATGCAACTAGCCTCAGAACTCCCTGGTTTCATCAGTTTTGGAACTGCAATTGAAACACGGTTTTGGGATCTATCGCTTGCTACACAGCTATCTACAAGCTCATTAGGCTCAAACACTGTCTTTGCAGGTGTAACCGTAGCTGCATTGCAATTTCATTTGTAACACTGTCAGTTTGCCTTACTTTGCTGTCATAGAACTAAAATATATGACGCTTTGTTTCAGCTTCAAGTTTGGCTTCGTATTTGCGTAACTAAGCAAAAGTATAAAATTCGATTTTAATAATATTTATGAAAGACCGCTTTAACATATTCAATGAGCTAAGTGATTCAGAAGATGAATTTGAAGATTTTGAGCAGGCAATTCCATTAATGTCTGAAGAAGAAGAACAAGAGTTATATGACTCAGTAGTTCCAAACTCACTCCCAATTTTACCCTTAAAAAATACTGTTCTTTTTCCTGGAGTGGTAGTTCCTATTACCGTTGGCAGAGATCGATCTCTAGCTTTGGTTAAAGAAGCGTACGCTACCGACAAGATAATTGGTGTAGTAACGCAGAAAGATGAAGATATTGAGGAACCTAATGCATCCGATCTATACACCATAGGCACAATGGCAAAAATCATTAAGTTGATTAAAATGCCGGACGGCTCTAAAACTATTGTTATTCAAGGAAAAACCTCTTTTGAAGTTTCAGAGTTCAAACAAGAAAACCCTTATTTCAAAGCTGATGTAAAGGCTTACCCCAAAGAGATGGATATTCAAGGCTTAGAACTTGATGCTTCCATCAGAAATATTAAAGAGACTGCTACCCGTATTATTAATATGTCTCCAAATATTCCTACTGAAGCAACTATTGCTGTAAATAATATTAACAGCCCCTCTTTTTTACTGAATTTCATTTCTTCAAACTTGAATGTTGGTTCAAATGAAAAACAAGGATTGCTTGAAATTAAGACCTTCTCTAAAAATCTTGATTCAGTAATGGAACACCTTGAAAAAGAAGTTCAAGTATTAGACATGAGCGAAAAAATTCGCACTAAAGTAAAGTCTGATATCGATGATCAACAAAGAGAGTTCTACCTTCGCCAACAAATGAAAGCCATTCAGGAAGAATTGGGCGAAGATGCGGAACATCAAGAAGTAGAAAAAATTAAAGAGCGCTTAGCTAACAAAAAGCTTCCCGAATATGCTCAAAAGGAAGCAGATAAGGAACTAAGGCGTTTAGAAATGACTCCTAATGCATCCCCAAATTATGGAATCATTCATAGCTATTTGGAATGGATTTTAGATCTGCCTTGGGATGAATATTCTGAAGATCGTTTAGATTTGGCTTATGCCAAACAAGTTTTGGAAGAAGATCATTACGGACTTGAAAAAGTGAAGAAGCGTATTATTGAATACTTAGCTGTTCTTAAGCTTAAGCAAGATATGAAAGCTCCTATCCTATGTTTTTATGGCCCTCCAGGGGTTGGTAAAACATCTCTTGGAAAATCTATTTCTCGCGCTCTAGGAAGGGAGTTTGAACGGTTCAGTTTAGGTGGAATTAGAGATGAAGCCGAGATCAGAGGCCACAGAAGAACTTACATTGGAGCTCTTCCTGGAAGAATCCTCCGCTCTATGAAAAAAGCAGGTAAAGGAAACCCTGTTATTATGCTCGATGAGATTGATAAAGTAGGTTCAGATTTCAGAGGTGATCCTACTTCTGCACTTCTTGAAGTGCTAGACCCAGAGCAGAACGATACGTTCAGTGATAATTATCTAGAACTTGAGTACGACTTGTCTAAAGTTCTTTTTATTGCTACTGCAAACTCGTTAGATACTATACCAGCACCTCTTCGTGACCGTATGGAAATTATCAATATCAGTGGGTACACTCTTGAAGAAAAAACTGAAATCGCCAAGAAGTATTTGATTCCTAAACAAATCAAAGAAAATGGCCTTAATGATGACCAAATTACTTTTTCTGACAAGTCTATAGAAAAAATTATAGACGAATTTACTCGCGAATCCGGCGTTAGAAATTTAGACAGAGAAATTGGTAGCGTTTGCCGTGGTGTAGCTGCTAAAGTTGCTGGTGGTGAGCTTAACTCATTCTCTGTAGAGAAAAATGATGTTGAAGATTTCTTAGGCAAACAAAAGTACTATAGCGATGTTGCAGAACGCACAATCGTTCCTGGTGTGGCTACAGGCCTAGCTTGGACTCCTTTTGGGGGCGACATCCTTTTTATTGAAGCAAGTGTTTCAAAAGGTTCTGGCAAATTAAATATTACAGGCCAATTGGGTGATGTGATGAAAGAGTCTGCTATGCTAGCAATATCTTATTTAAAAGCTCACGCCGAAGAAGCTGGGATTCCAGAAGACGCTTTCAAATACTGGGACCTACACATTCACGTTCCTGCCGGAGCTGTTCCAAAGGATGGTCCCTCTGCTGGTGTTTCTCTTATGACAGCTATAGCTTCTATCTTTACCCAGCGCAAAGTTAAAGGTTCTATCGCGCTTACAGGCGAAATTACATTAAGAGGTTTAGTTCTACCAGTAGGCGGAATTAAGGAAAAAGTTCTAGCAGCTAAAAGAGCTGGAATAAAACATGTTCTACTTCCTAAAAAGAATGAGAAAGATGTTTCTGAAATTGAAAAAGACGTTATTGGAAGTCTTAAAGTAGACTACCTTGAACGTATGGATTCCTTATTAGAAATTATTCTAGAAAAAGACGCAATTACTGACCCTGTTGAGTTTTTTAAAGTAAGCGACCAGCATAAATCAACCATTGCGGGAAAAAGTACCCCAGCTCAAGAGACTGTTACAAGCCACTAATACTTTATAATTCTAGATTTTTTAAAGCCTGTTTGTGTAAATCATGAACAGGCTTTTTTTATCGTTTTAATCACTAGGTTTCTTATTTTAGAAGCATGATACAAGCAAGAGTAATTCAGTCTACTGGGAGTTGGTACATCGTAGATACGGGTAGCGAACTCGTTCATTGTCGACTACCTGGTCGATTTAGACTAAATGATAAAAAGCTTACAAATCCAGTTGCTGTAGGTGATTTGGTTGATATCAAGAGAAATAACGACGGTACTGGCGGTATCGAAAAAATTCACGCCCGAGTGAATTACATTACTCGCCAAGCAACACATGGAAAAAGAGGCGAACACATACTTGTATCAAATTTAGATTATGCATTTGTTGTTCAATCAATTCAAAAGCCCAAGTTAAAGGAAGGATTTATTGACCGGTTCCTCGTTACTTGTGAAGCTTATGATGTAAAACCAGCTATAATTATCAACAAAATGGATTTGGCCTCAGAATCAGATATCGACTTTCTGAGCAATTTATTGGCTGTGTACGAAAAACTAGAGTACCCTGTTTTTTTAACTAGCATCGAAGATTTGGATTCTCTAGAAGAACTCAAAGAAACTCTGTCTGGTAATACCTCCGCTTTTATTGGCCCTTCTGGAGTAGGTAAAACAAGTCTATTAAATACCATTGACCCAGAGTATAATCTAAAAGTGGGTGTAGTATCAGAGTCTTCCAACAAAGGAAAGCATACCACTACATTTGCCCAACTCATCCCACTTAACAGTGGCGGATATTTAGTAGATACCCCTGGCATTAGAGAATTTGGCCTTGTAAATATAGAACCTTGGGAACTATCACTTTTTTTTCCAGAGATGCTTGAACCGAGGCAACGATGCCGATTCAACACTTGTACCCACATCCATGAACCAGGCTGCGGGGTTATTAAGGCGTATGAAGAAGGTGTAATTGACGTAAACCGTTATAATTCATACATAAACATGCTCGATTCTATCGAATCAAAAAAATTTTAATACCTCAAAAAGGGTATACAAAATATTCAAATTAATACTAATATTAGTCAACAAATAAAAAAAGGAGACATAATGATAAAATGCTACAAAACGGCTATAAAGCCTTTTCTTGCTAGTTTGATTTTAGGGATTGTGCTGATAACACCTGCACAAGCTCAATTCGGAGACATCGGTGCTTTTCTAAAAGCAGGTGCTGATGACGCTGCTATACTTACTAGAGAATATCTTAAGCCGTACCCAACAGGATTTGGTACAGGTCTAAATGCTGGTTTTACTGAAACTGCAGCACCCAAAAAACTACTAGGGTTTAGTTTACAGATTCGACCTTCTCTTGCAGTGGTTCCATCTAGTGATAAAACTTTTGATATATCTTCATTAGGTTTAAGTAAAATTAGAGTGGCAGCTGGCGAAAATCCAATTAGCCCAACCATTGCTGGTAGCAAAGATAACGGTCCACTTCTTGAAATCATGGAAGGAAACACCAAAATTGGCGAATTTACTATGCCAAGTGGTACTGGATTCGCTTATGTTCCAGCTCCTATCGTTCAGGTTGGTGTTGGTTTAATCAAGAAAACTGACCTTACGCTAAGATACCTTCCTGAAGTTGGTCTAGGTGATTATGGTGATATTTCTATCATTGGTGGCGCTGTTAAGCACAGTTTAACACAGTATGTACCCGGTGGAAAACTTTTACCCGTTGATATTTCCATTATGCTCGGTTTTAATAAAATAGACTTGAATGCTAATCTTGATTTACAACCAGAAGGAACTAGAGACCCTAATGATCCTTCATTGACTCAAAACCCAACACCAAACTTTGACGACCAAAGTACTACTACAACGACTAACACTTTTGTAGCTAATATCTTAGTTGGTAAAAGCCTTCCTTTTATTTCTGGATATGCTGGTTTAGGTTTTCAAAAAGCATCATTCGAATTAAAAATGAAGGGTGACTTCCCTGTAAGTTCTTATAACCCAATTACCCCAGGTAATGATTACGCGGTATTAACAGATCCTTTCTCATTAACCATTGATAGTGAAAGTAGTATCCATGCCCTTGCAGGCTTTAGAATTAGATTAGGGCTTCTTGCAATTTATGGAGAAGCAACAATGGCTAATTACTTTACCGCAAACGCAGGTATTGGGATTAGCTTCAGATAAATAGTCTGATTACCATTTATTTTATATAAAAAAGGCGCTCAAATGAGCGCCTTTTTTTATACTGTTAATTCGAGATTAGCAAGAGTTGGATGTTCAACCTTATCATCCGTTTCTATAACCCCATCTCTAAGGCGTACAATGCGCCTAGAATGCTCTGCAATCTCATTCTCATGAGTTACTAAGATTATGGTATTTCCTTGGCGATATAGCTCTTCAAAAAGCATCATTATTTCCTCCCCTGTTTTAGAATCTAAGTTTCCAGTAGGCTCATCAGCCAACAGAATAGAAGGTCTATTAACAAGTGCACGAGCAATCGCTACACGTTGACGTTGACCACCAGAAAGTTCATTTGGCTTGTGATCTAGCCTAGTTCCAAGCCCAACTTTTGTAAGTACATCGGTAGCTCTTTCTTTTCTTTCTTGGGATTTTATACCCGCATAAATTAGAGGTAATTCAACATTAGCCAAGCACGAAGTTCTAGGCAAGAGGTTAAACGTTTGAAAAACAAAACCTATTTCCCTGTTTCTAACTTCAGCAAGCTCTGCATCATCCATTTCGCTCACTCGGTTATTGTTTAAGATATACTCGCCCGCTGAGGGAGTATCTAAACAACCTATCATATTCATTAAAGTAGACTTACCAGAACCAGAAGGCCCCATAATTGCAATATATTCGTTTTCAAGAATATTAAAACTTACACCATTTAACGCTTTTACAATGGTCTCTCCCATCTGATAAAAACGAGTAAGATTCGATATCTCTATTATTGGTCTCGCTGACATAATGCCCTTAATTTTTAATTGACGCTATTTCCGTTTTGGTATTCTGGGTATCTACATCATCACCATCTGCTAATGTTCTAGAAAGAATTCTATAGCTACCAATTACAATTTCATCGCCAGCTTCTATGCCTGACAATATTTGTATATGAGTGTTATCACTAATTCCAGTTTCAACTTCCGTTCTAACAGCTTTTCCATCTTTAACTAAAAACACAACTTTACGTAAATCTTCTTTCTTTACTACTAGGTTGTCAGTTACTTGGTCTGTGCTATCCGCAGAAGTTGAACCTCTTTTATTCTTGTCTTTAGAAAAATCACGTACAGTTACAGCTTGGATTGGAATAGAAACCACATTAACTACAGACTCAGTTTCAATATCTACAGTTGCTGACATACCTGGCTTAAAATTTGGTACAAAGTTTTTATCTGGATTTTCAGACGCTTCACTTTTTACTAGCTTATCTCCATGCATGCTTAAATTATGTGGGGTAACAATTCTAACTTTAACCTGATAGTTTGTTACCTGCTCACTTGAACCTGATCCAGTTATTCTTGCTGAGTTGGCAATTTCAGTAACTATTCCATTAAATCTTCTTTCAGGATACGCATCCACTTCAATACGAGCAGTATCCAAAGACGTGATATTGACAATATCATTCTCGTTTACTTCTACAAGCACTTCCATTTTATCTAGTAAAGAAACTCGCATCATATCGGTTCCAGCCATTTGTGAGTTACCTAAAACACGCTCACCTAATTCTATAGTAAGACCTGTTATTGTTCCGTCTTGAGGAGCTCTGATAACTGTTTGCTGAAGTTCTTCTTTTGCTTTTCTTAATTGAGCTTCTGCACTTTGAATTTGATATTTAGAAGCTTGTAAACTTGCTTTTTGCGATTCAAAATTAGCTTTAGTTTGAATAAAGTCTAACTCTGAAATTACATTTCTTTCATATAGTTCAATATTCTTATTATGAACAGCTTCAGCCTGAATTAGAGTAGCACGTGTTTGCTCCATACGAGCTTTTTGTGTTAATAAAGCCGCATTTAGTTCATCAATACGAGCTTGATATATATCAGGCTTAATACGAACAAGCAAGTCGCCTTTACGAATAAAGTCACCTTCTTTAACAGCTAACTCAATAATTTCACCAGAAACATCTGGGCGAATAATAACTTCGATTTCAGGTTGTATTTTCCCTGAAGACGAAACAATCTGGGTAATGGTTTTAAGTTTTGCAATTTCGGCATCTACTTTAACTTCTGAAGCGTTATTTCCAATCACTCCACTATATCTAAGCCCTAGACCTACTAAAGCAATTGCCGCAATTACACCTACAAACCAAAGTATAATTTTTCCAGTTGATGTTTTTTTATTCGCCATAATGTTCTTTTGTTTCTAGAAGGGTTTAGTTAAAACTAACGTCTGTTTTATTGAGCTTACCCAAGTAATAGTCTAATAATTTTTCTTGAAATATTAGATTGTACATGGCGCTCGTTTTTGAAGACTGCGCATTGAAAAATTGTGTTTGTGATTGGCTTAACTCAATTAGAGTACTTGCACCTACATTATATCTTTCTTGTTGAGTCTCAAATGCTTTCTCAGCGGCTACTAAAGACTTTTGAGCTGCAGTTAACTGAGATGAATAAGATGAATAATCATTAAAAGCTTGGGTTACTTCTTGGATAACTTGAAGGGTTGTGTTTTCAAGCCCTAATTCAGCGTTTTTTAAACTAACCTTTGCTGATTGAATTTGAGTCATTCTGTTCCAATTACTAAAAATTGGAAGACTTAAAGAAAGTCCAATCGATTTGTTAACACGTTGATCGAAAAATTGGTCATTAAAAGAAGCGTCTCCACCTGTTAAAGGATCTTTTGCTTGATCACTATAACTAGAGGACAAGCTAGCACTTCCACTGATAGTTGGTAATAAGCTACCTTTAGCTATATCGAGAGAATACTTTAATGATTGAATATTAAATTCTGTACTTTTCAAGTCAGATCGAGATAATAAAGCTTCATCTATTAAATCTTTTATGTTATAACCAGCCATAGCAGAAGCTTGAGCAGAAGTGGGATCAAAATTTGGAACTACAAATTCATAATCTTGTAATGGATCAATTTGCAAAGATCTCACTAATAATAGCTTACTGAGCTTCAACGTATTCTCTCTTTGCGTAACGGTATACTCATTATTTGCAACTGTAGCTTCTTGGTTGTATAAGTCTACACTTGGTCGAGACCCAACTTCAACTTGGGCTTTAGTTTGCTCCAATACTTTTTGAGAGGTCTCTAAATTATCAATTGCGTCTTCTAGCAATTGGGTGTTTAGTAAAACCTGTAGGTATCGTGATGCAGCTTCAAAAATTACATTCTCTTGAATTCTATTTAAGCTTTCTTCACTTGAAAGTTTGCTAGCTTTACTAGATCTAAGGGTTAAAATGTTACTAAACCCATTAAAAATTGGAATACTGGCACTTAATCGCCCACTTCCACTTGAAGATGTAACATCTGTAAAAGCGAGTTGCTCTTGTACAAATTGCTGGCCTGTTTGTGTTGAAAAACCAATACTAGAACTAATACTAGGTAAAAAGTCAGCTTTCTCACTAGTAATTCTATATTCGGCTAAGTCTAAATTATTCTTAGCAGTCTTCAACTGGTAGTTATTCTTTAAAGCAAGTTCAATGGCGTCTTGTAGAGTGATGGTTTTCTTTGCTTCCTGGGCATAAATAATGCCAGTGCTTAGTACGGCTACAAGTACCGTCATTAATAATGATTTTTTCATCTTTTGGATTCTTTTTATGTTGATGGTTCGCTTCCACGTTAGACGACAAATTTAGTTGCAAATTTGTTGTAGTATACCTGACTTTATAAACCTTTTACAGAAATTTTACGTGATTAACTAGTCTTGAGGTTTTCTCTCATTAGTAATCTTGCTCTCCACATAATCTGTAAAGAGTGATATTCCTTTTTTAGTAATCATTCTTTTTAACTCTGTACCTAAAAGCGTACCTACACTATCTTGGCTATCAAATCTTCTTTTACGAGAATGACCTAGCATGTAACCTATTACTAAAGATATTCCTAAGGCTGGAAGTGGATACTTCCTAATAGTTGATTTTGGATCTAAATTTTCAACAACGCCTTCTTTAACAGACTCTATGGAATCATCTAATCCATGCTGAAGTCGAACTAATTCATTCTCTAACTCTTGTTTTTTTTTCTCTAATTTTGAAATATTTTGATTTGCCAATTTAACTCACCTCTTCTTGTTTTTTAGTTGGTAAGAATTTTGGAGATTCTCCCTCGGTATTTTGGTCTTCTAAACCTGCTAGTACTTCTTCCATAAATTGAGCTTGAACCTTTTTGGCAATTCCTTTTGGTTTAATGAGTAAAAGAAGTAGACCAATAATTAAAAATAGTGCCCCAATAAGGAAGAATCCGTAGGCATTGCTTTTTAGTACTTCACCTAAATAAAAACCTAAGCCTATAAGTGACAATAGAAGTCCAATTAATACAATTAAAACTACAAAAAGTTGCTGTACAGCCTGCCCAATAATTTGAGTTGCCTTCTCACTACCATTTAATACTAATAACTCAATACGAGCTTCTATATAGCTTTTGAGATCTTTGCTAACATTTTTTATACGTTGCCCTAATAAATCCATCTTAATCTTCTGAACTGAGAATTTTTCCGATTAAAAAACCAATCACTAAACCTGCAACAATACTTTTTACTGGATGGCTTTTAACAACCGTCTCTGCCTTTTCCTTTAAATCTTCTGCTCTAGCTTTGAGGTTTTCGTCGGCAATCAACTGTTTTCCTTTTCCGATAGCGCTATCAATCTTCTCATTGAGGTTCTTAATTATTTCATCGTTCATAATACTGCCCTTTTTTTAACTAATTACCTATCTAAAATAAGCAATTAGTTATTCATAACGTAGGCTTTCGATAGGATCTAATTTTGAAGCTTTGTAAGCTGGATAAACACCAAATATTAGACCGATAAAGGTCATCCCAAAAAAGCTCAAAATTACAGACCAAATAGGAATTACTACATTCGATTCTAGAAAATATGCGGCAATATTACCCACTCCTATACCAAAAACGAGCCCCATCAAGCCTCCGATTTGGCAGATAAATATAGTTTCCATCAAAAACTGATTTACAATTGCTTTTCTTGTGGCTCCAACTGCTTTTCTAATACCAATCTCACGAGTTCGTTCAGTAACCGAAACAAGCATTATATTCATTACACCGATGCCAGCACCAAGCAATGTAATTCCACCTACCATAAACCCTGCGATGTATAAGATTCCAGTAAATGCATCAAATGTACCAGATAACGAATCGTTAGTGATTACTTCGAAATTATTGTCTTCTACAGGAGAAACTCCTCGAATAACACGCATTATCCCAATAACTTCGTCTAGTGTCTCTTCAATTTTTGAAATTTCTGGGGCTCTTAATTGAATGCCAATTCCTCGATTTCCACCATATACATTAATACCCGTTGTGTAAGGTATCACAACTATATTGTCAAAAGATTGCCCAAATATTTGCCCTTTTTTCTCTAGAATTCCTATTACTAAATATGGGCGCCCATCTATTCTTACCGTCTTATCTAAAGGATATTCACTATCAAACAATTCCGTTTGTACATCCTTGCCTATAATTACTACAGGTCGTCTATATTGCAAATCCTCATTATTGAAATTTCTACCATCCTCAATTACATAAGCATTATTAGCGAAATACTCACCATTCCCACCCCTAACCATAACATCAGGATCTGTTTCTTTTTCATTGTACTTAATTCTAGTAAAGCTAAATGAAGTAACGGGGCTCATACCTTCCCCAATTTCCATTCTATCATCTAAGTCTTCCGCATCATCAAAGGTAAGATGTTTTCTATTTCTTACACTTGCATCTCTAGGACCAAGATTAACAGCTGGGTTCTTTTGAACAGTGATAACATCACTTCCAAGGATGCTCATAGTTTCAGTAAAATAATTATCCAAAACAGCTACTGCAGTGGTAGATACAATAACAGAGAACACACCAATTACCAAAGCAAGAAGTGTTAACGCGGATCTTACTTTATTCGCTTTTAGCGACTCAGAAGCTTGGCGAAAAGTTTCAGAAATATGCATTAGTCAAACCTCAATGATTCTATAGGATCAGATTTAGCGGCTCTATAGGCTGGAATAAAGCCAAATAATGCTCCGATAAAAGTACATAGAGAAAAAGCAAATAGGACAACACTTAAATTCATAGTTGCGGTAAACACTTGGTCAATCATCAGTGTTATGCCACCCGCTAGCGCCACTCCAACAATTCCACCAATCAAGCAAATTACGATGGCTTCAATTAAAAATTGGCTTAATATTTCCCACGATTGAGCTCCAACTGCTTTTCGAATTCCAATTTCTTTTGTGCGCTCTCTAACCGATACAAACATAATATTCATAATTCCAATACCTCCAATCAATAATGAAAGTCCAACTAGAACAAATCCACCCATGTAGAGTCCATTTTTAAAATTAGAAAGTTGCTCTTCAAAGGCTTGAGGTTTGTTTAGAGCAAAGTCATTCTCTTCTGTTGCATCTAATTGCCTAACGCGCCGCATTAGACCTTCTAGTTCGTATTCACCATCTAAAGCGGCTGCTTCACTAGGAAATTTAATGCCAATCTGAATGCCGTAGCGTAAACCATATATTATTCCATACGACTTCAGCGGGATGATGGCTCTATTGTCAGAGTCGCCAATTCCCATAAAACTTCCCTGCTTCTCAATTATACCTATCACTGTAAATTTCTTACCTGCTATCCGCAGCTGTTTCCCAAGAGCTGATTGATTTTCAAAAAGTGCTTCCTCAAGCGATTTTCCAATAATAACTACATTACTAGCGCTCCTTGCTTCTTCCTCAGTGAACATTCTTCCACTTTCGATATTGAGACCTTGAATAGACAAAAAATTTGCTGTTGCACCATTTACTTGCACTCCTTCTGCGATCTGATCAACATAACGAATAGTTGCCCTTCTACCTGCTGAGGCTGTAACATCACTTGCAAGCGTCATCCGATCACTTAGAAAAGAAACATATTCCATTTTCATCTCTTTACGGTTGGCAATTTCCCACCATTCTTTATCGCCACCATCCCAAGGCCATTTTTCAACGTAAACAACATTTTTGCCGAGCATTGCCATACTTTGATCGAAAGTCTCGTCCATGCCCGTAGTAACAGCATCTACAACCGTCACCATGGTGATACCAATAATTATACAAAGCGCTGTTAGAAAAGATCTCAATTTATTTATACTAAGGGCTTTAAGAGCGACTTTCATACCCTCGTACAAACTGTTAAATAGTCTCATGCGTTATTATTTTTTAGTGGAACCTGTTTCCGTACGGCAGATTTATTTCTTAGTTTCATTTAATTCTAATTAAAAGGGCTTACAAAAAATTTATCCTTATAGTTTACTCAGCCCTATCAAAGTTATTATTTATAACTATCAAATAATTACAAAATGACTGTAGATTTTCTTTTTCTTGGAGCCCACCCCGACGATATCGAGTTGAATTGCGGTGGAACCGTAGCCGCTGTAATTGCTAGCGGGAAAAAAGCTGGGATTATTGATTTAACCCAAGGTGAAATGGGAACTCGAGGCTCTGTTGAAATTAGAAAACAAGAAGCTGAAAATGCCTCTAACATATTGGGTGTTTCGTACCGTGCGAATTTAGGAATGAAAGATTCTATTGTTGCCAATCACAGAGAGAATCAATTAAAAATTATTGAGCAGGTTAGAAAGTGTAAACCTGAAATTTGCATAACGGGTGCCCCACACGATCGCCATCCAGATCATGGAAAATCTACTCAGTTAATTCTGGATGCTCTTTTTTATTCTGGTTTGAAGAAGATTGTGACTTTAGACGAAACCGGTGAGCCTCAAGAGCCATGGCGTCCGAAGCATATTCTACATTACATGCAAGACCGACCGTTTGAACCAGATTTTGTTTATGACATTTCCGAACATTGGGAAACAAAGAAAGAAGCCATTTTAGCATTTTCTACCCAATTTAATGTTTCAAATCCGGGTGATGAACCTGAAACTTACATTTCCTCTAAAAATTACTTTAAGCAATTAGAAGCTCGTGCTCGGTACTTTGGGCATTTAGCTGGCTTCGAGTTTGGAGAGCCTTTTAAATATTACAATGGCCCCACTCCTCTCAAGAGTTTTGATTTTTTGTTGGATAGTTCGCCAGTTCGGTAAAAGAAGTATTAACAAAATACTTTTCCACTCCTAAATAAAAAACCTCCAACATTATGGTAATTGGTAACATTGGAGGTTCAAAATGCCGTTCTATTAGGTTTTATTTTATCAACGTCATCTTCCGTACAATTTCTTGATTACCAACTCGAAGTTTGTACAAGTACATGCCGTTGGCTAGGGTTGAGGCATCGAAACGAATGGTTTGTTTACCCGCTGGAAGATTTCCATTCACAAGCGTTGCTACTTCTCTACCCAAAACATCATACACTATCAGCGAAACCACACTTTTTTGTGGCAAAGTGAAATTGATATTCGTTGTTGGGTTGAAGGGGTTTGAGTAGTTTTGCAGACTAAATTCTTGAGTCATTGCACTTTGTTCAGCTTGGTTTTCTGGACGATCGTCAACGTCGCCGTTTTCTTTCAACCTTGCCTGAATGCGCATCAATTATATAACGTTCATTGCTCTTCGTATTACTCGTTTTATAAGCAAGTTTAAATTCTGCTTTATTAGTTGGATAAATAATTAAAGCAGGTTCGGTGAAACTTGAACTTAGTTCTTGAGTATTTTCAACTCTATTCAATGCATGTGTGACTATTTCTTGTTTTGATAACGTTGGTATTACTGATATTTCTATATTGGGGTAATAATTACCGTTCGCCATAATTACTTGTCCATTTGGCGATATGTGTACTTTATACTCAGCCTCATTAATTATCACGTTCTGATAATCTTGATAAAAGGTTACGTGTTGGATACCACGATTTGTTTTAGTGTATTTATGCTTTAAATCACTCAGACTTTCTTTCATCGAAAATAAATTTCTATTGTCTAAAAGAAATTGACGTGCTATTGTTACTGGAGTTCCCATATACGATTTAGATACTCCATTATAAATGATCTTTGGTACGCCTGTTCCTTCGCTCCAACGAGCCTTCCAATTATCCCCCTCATTGTCCTTGAACTCTGACCAAGACTGTTGTTGTGTCTGAATTGATTTCTGAGCGTACACTACGTCTATCGTACCTAGTACGAATATTAAAAACATTAATTTTTTCATTTCCCCCACCTCTTAGGTTATGGTTAGCCTTAAAGACATTCGTTTATTCTTTATAGTTATACCAGTCAATACTGGTGTAGCTTTCTAGTTCTAGAGGTATTGTTGTTGTAACACCTGACCGTATATCTAAAATGTGAAACGAATATGTGGAACCATCTGACACTTGCACTAAGAGCTGGCTTCCATCTGATGACCAAGCCATTGGCCAAAGTAATACTCCTTCTTCAAAAGGCTCTTGTAGCCTCATTGCTTCCTTGGTTTCCACATCAACAGTCATCAAAGTGGATTCTGCACTATATCCTTTATATACAATGGTATTTTCTTCTGGATGCCAAACTGGGGTATAAGAGGAACCAGTTTCAGTCAACCGTTGAACACTCCCTCCATCTATATTCATCAAATAGATATCACTACCTAATCTAGTTGAATCCTCGGGATTAACATCTCTTCTGGATTGAAATACAATCTGTTTGCTGTCAGGACTCCAATACGGTTGACTATTATATGTGGGGTGGCTAGTCAATTGTATTACTGAATCCGATTCAAAATTATACACCATGATGTCATTAGAAAGTCCTCCGGACGAAAAAGTTATCATTGTACCATCCGGGCTCCACTTTGGGTATTTACCAAAATAAGCTGCTGTGGAATCGAGCGACGGTTTCATTGGTCGAAAGTTTGTTCCATCCGCATTCATTAGATAAACCGCAGGCCCAGCTGAAGTGCCTAAATAAGAACTTGTAAATACAATGTGTTTTCCATTTGGGCTCCAAGAAGGGGAATAAGCATCATTTCTTTCAAGAAAAGTAAGTTGGGTTAATTCTGTACCATCAATATTCATACTGAATATTTGATTGAATCCATCTTCTCCTTCTGGCATCGAAAACACCAATTTATTCCCTT
Source organism: Balneola sp. (assembly GCA_048267905.1). Classification (GTDB taxonomy): domain Bacteria; phylum Bacteroidota; class Rhodothermia; order Balneolales; family Balneolaceae; genus Balneola. Next base: position 161,129 of record JBLWWM010000001.1, on the reverse strand, counting down.
CTACAGGATTAACAGGAACGGAAGATATTTCCGTAGAAAATGGATGAGCTTCTGAAATTGGCTCTCCAGTAACAGATACTATTTGTATGGAATGTTCGTAGTTTCCATGCACTTTGGGGGCTTTCCATGAAAAAACAACATCGGATGTTAAGGAATCAATGTCGGTTTGGTAACCACTTAATTTCCATTTAAGTAGATATTCTTTTCCCAATTCTTCGCTTAGGGTTGCTGTAATCAACAACGAATCACTTACGATAATTTGACCCGAACTGAGTTCAATGCCACTAATTACTGGAGTCGTTACTTCGGGTGGAGTAGTTCCCTGATCTTTACAATTCATGAACAGAATTATAAATCCGAACGACAGAAATATAAAAGGAATAGATGGTTTCATAGTAGCTCCTATATAGGGTAAGACTGTTCAACATACAAATAACCCTAGCCTTTGAATAATAGTGATTTATAAAGTTACTGTCTATTATCACAGAGAATTCAAGTTGGGGGCTCTGATGATTGGAATGATTTGGCATTTAGCATCGAGTCCCCACAAAGACCCTGAAATAAATTCAGGATGACTGCGAGCGTTGTTTTGTTTATTAAATCTGTCAACAAATTAACTGACATCTACAGGCATTACCCTGCTACATTTACCAAGTGAACTAGAATTCCGAAGTAATATTTGTAAATCATACACCAATCAATCCAAACTCAACATCTCTTCAGTAAAGCATTCTCCAATTTCAGTGAGTAGAAAGTCACATATTGGTTTATTGCCAGCAACAATACGTTGACCAAAAAGCCAGTTTTGCTCACCTTTCCAATCAAAAATTACGCCACCCGCTTCTTTTATGATGAGAGTACCAGCTGCAACATCCCAAGGACTTAACCCATATTCGTAGAATCCTTCAATGCGACCACAGGCTACATTACATAAATCCCAAGCGGCGGAACCAGGGCGTCTTACTCCATGCGTTTTATCCATCATCACTTTAAAAAGCTCTAGATAATTCTCAACCAAATCTAAATTGTTATAAGGAAATCCCGTTCCAATTAGCGATTCGGATGGATCTGTAATACCCGATATTTTAATCTGTTTGCCATTAAACCAAGCTCCTTGCCCTTCAACAGCCCAAAATAATTCGTCATGGGCAACCTCATGAACTAAGCCAACTTTTGGTTCTCCATTTTCCCAAAGAGCAATAGAAACGCAATAAACAGGGAAACCATGCGCAAAATTCGTGGTACCATCAATAGGATCGATAATCCAAATTCGCTCTGAAGGAAGGGACTTATAATGGGATGATTCTTCCGCAAGGATGAGGTCGTCAGGAAAAGCCGTCTTAATAACTTCAATAATTGTTTTCTCTGAAGCCAAATCAGCATCTGTCACTAAATCATTCTTCCCTTTCAGGTTAATCTTAAACTCTTCGTTGTTTGCAAATTCACGAATTATAGTGGCTGCTTTATTGGCAGCAGACTTGGCAACATCTAGTTCTTTAAGGTAACTCAAGGTATTTGGCAGATTTTAGATTGGAATTGGTTTCTGTGCTTTAATCTAAGGTAAAATTTAGAGATATTTAGGACTCAACTACTCACCAAAATCATTCTTGATGATTATTCCTATCGCAAGCGATCACGCAGGTTTTCCAGCAAAAGAAATAACAGTTAAATTACTGGAAAAAATGGGACACACACCCGTTGATTTTGGAACTCACTCCGAAGATTCTGTTGATTATCCTGATTTTGCAATTCAAGTAGCAGAACGTATTAATAATTCAGAATTTGAACAAGGCATTTTGGTTTGTGGAAGTGGCCAAGGCGTGTGCATGACAGCTAATAAGTACTCAAAAGTACGCGCAGCTCTAGTATATAATCCTGAAGTTGCCCAGATGACTCGCTTACATAATAATGCTAATATTATGTGCTTGCCAGGACGAGAGTTGAATGAAAACCAACTACAAGAAATTCTAGAATCGTGGTTTAGCACGCAGTTTGAGGGCGGTCGCCACGAACGCCGAGTAAATAAAATCGAATCATTAACACAAAAGTAACTCTCATTAATGAAGCCCATCAAAGAATTAGACCCAGCCATTTTTGAACTTCTCGAAAAGGAAACTGACCGCCAAAACCTAAATCTAGAACTCATTGCTTCAGAGAATTTCACTTCACGTGCTGTGATGGAAGCCTCTGGAAGTGTTCTTACCAACAAATACGCCGAAGGTTATCCTGGTAAACGATATTATGGTGGCTGTGAAGTTGTAGATATAGTAGAGGACATTGCAAGAGATCGAGCAAAAAAGTTGTTTAATGCTGATTGGGTAAACGTTCAACCACACTCAGGTGCTTCTGCTAATGCCGCAGTTTACCTCGCTTTTATGAAACCCGGTGAGACTCTATTGGGTTTTGACCTTTCTCATGGTGGGCACCTTACTCACGGTTCCCCTGTTAATTTTTCTGGGATTTACTTTAAACCAGAATTTTATGGCGTTGAAAAAGAGACGGGGCGATTGGATATGAACAAAATCCGAGAAAAGGCTAAAGCTGTAAAACCAAAAATGATTTCAATTGGTGCTTCTGCTTATTCTAGAGATTACGATTATGAAGCTTTTAGAAGTATTGCCGACGAAGTTGGTGCTTTCCTATGGATGGATATGGCGCACACAGCAGGATTAATTGCTACCAAGCACTTAAAAAATCCACTCCCTCATGCACATGTAGTAACAACTACCACTCACAAAACCTTACGTGGCCCTAGAGGCGGTATGATTCTTCTCGGGAAAGATGGCGAAAACACACTTGGTGTAATTGCTCCAAAATCTGGACGTACAAAAAACTGGAGTGAACTTTTAGACTCTGCAGTTTTCCCAGGCACGCAAGGTGGACCGCTCATGCACATTATTGCCGCTAAAGCCGTTGCTTATGGCGAAGCTCTTCAAAGTGATTTCACAACCTACCAAACTCAAGTACTTGCTAATGCAAAAGCGCTAGCAAACAAATTCACAGAACTCGGATATAATATTGTGAGTGGTGGTACTGATAATCACTTAATCTTGATTGATCTGCGAAACAAAGGTTTAAACGGAAAAATTGCAGAAGAAGCTCTAGGTAAAGCTGCAATTACTGTTAACAAAAACATGGTTCCATTCGACACCGAAAGCCCATTTGTAACTTCTGGTATAAGAATTGGTTCGCCAGCAATGACTACTCGAGGATTAAAAGAAGCTGATTTTGAACAAATTGCTGTGCTTGTAGATACGGTTTTACAAAATCCTACCGATGAGAGTATTCATCAAAAGGTAACTTCGCAGGTTAAAGAACTTTGCGAAAAGTTTCCCCTTTATGACTTTGTAACCGCTTAGGATAAGCTATTTTGCAAGAACGCCAAGTAATGCCCAAAATTCCGCCAAAGGCAAGCAAGCCCAAAGATCCTGTCACAGACATGTCATTTTTGGACCATCTTGAAGAGTTACGATGGCGCCTTGTTAAAGGTCTTATTGCCATTGGGGTTGGGGTTGTTGTGGCTTATTTCTATAAGGATTTCTTTTTAGACAAAGTATTGCTAGGACCAACTCACGCATCATTTTTTGTTTATGATTTTCTTCGATTAGACGCTATCGACATTACTCTGCAAAGTAGAAAGCTTCCGGGACAGTTTTTTACTATGTGGGGAATGCTCTTTATTATTGGTTTTATAATCGCGTCACCGATATTTATATATCAAATTTGGTCTTTCGTTGAGCCTGCCTTTGAGACAACCACCAAGAGGAAAACTTTCTTTTCTGCATTTTTCATTACTTTTTTCTTCTTAGTTGGCGTCTCGTTTGGCTACCTAGTTTTAGTTCCATTTGCGTTGCAATTTTTCTCTCAATTTCAGATTTCAGATGTAATTAGAAATGATTTTGATATCAACGCATACTTCAGTTCTCTAGCAACTTGGGTTCTTTCTTGTGGGCTTATTTTTCAAATTCCAGTTATAAGTTACTCACTTTCAAGTATTGGGTTAGTAACACCTGCTTTTTTGAGAAAATATAGACGCCACTCTATTGTATTCTGTTTGGTTTTAGCAGCACTATTAACCCCTCCGGATCCAATTTCTCAAGTTTTAATAGCTTTGCCTCTTACTTTTCTGTACGAATTTTCTATCTGGGTGAGTAAAATTTCAGTTAAACGACGTGAAAAAAAACTTAGAATAGCCTTTGGTGAGGAAGAAAAAGAAGATTAAATGGAAGCTCTACTAGATAGAGGTTTTTAACCATAGCAAGCGTTATATTTAAAACTCAGGTTATGAAATAAAAAACCTCTAGAGAAGTTACCTAATCTGAATTATACCGATTTTAAATAAATACGAACTTTTTCAAGAATTGATGAGATTAAATAGAATTAAAGCCTTTACCCTTATTACTACGTTTTTCTTTGTTACAATTAGTTGTGGTGATGGGACAAGTTCCTATTATTATGAAGATGATTTTTCAACAGTTCCAGACCCTTATTCAACTGTGGGAATCACCCCAGATACTAGCGACTCAGGCTTAATTACATACACGCTAGAAAACGGAAGCGGTCCCTTTACTGTAAATATTGTTGATGATGTTTTGGTGTTCTATACAGGGCGAAAAACCAATGGCGATGTTTTTGATAGTTCGTTCAAAAATAGCAGTACTTCTTCTTCTCAATTAACGGTTACTAGTGTTATTGAGGGATTCAAAGAAGGTCTTTTGGGCATGAAAGAAGGCGAAAAAAAGATACTTATTATCCCTCCGAGCCTTGGTTATGGCAATAGCTCAGGAAGTACATTACAAAACGATACTTTAATTTTCGACATTCAACTCGAATTAATTGTAAAGTAATTTTTTAAACGTAAAATCGCTTTGTCCTCTGATTTAATCTGGTAGTAATTTCATAAGAAATTGTGCCAGATTTTGTCGCCCATTCGTTCGGGGTCAATTCTTTTCGATTGAAAAGAAATACTTCCTCACCAAGTTGAATTTCTTTCTCAGAAAACGCCATGATATAATCCATGGTCACTCTTCCGACTTGCTGCAAAAGCTCGTTTCCTTTCATAAGCTGAATCTGACTTCCTAATATTCTTGGAATACCATCACTATATCCAACAGGTACCGTCCCAATCCATCCATCTTTCGGCGCTTTCCAAATACAACCATAACTTACGGCCTCTCCTTTCTTTATTTTTTTGGCCTGCATAAAATACGACTTCCAATCTATTACAGAGTTAAGATCAGGTATAGCCTCGTCACCAGGAGCATATCCATAAAGACTAATACCTGGCCTTACTGCATCAAAGTGTACATTTTTCTCGGTATGATAGAAAATAGCTCCAGAATTAGCGGTATGAGTCATTAATTCTGAGGGGAAATTACTCCGAATATTTGTAAATAAATTTAATTGCTCGGCTACCGTGTTACCCTCTTCTACATCAGAGTTTGCATAATGAGTGTAAATGCCTGTACAATGTATTTTGGGATTCAATTTAACTTGCTCTAACACCGCAGGAATTTGACTGGAATACATACCAAGGCGCTTCATTCCTGTATCAAAATTTATGTGGTAAGAAGTTCCTTCTTCAAGAAGCTCAAAACCAGTAATATCAGCCACTGTGGCTGTTAAATCATATTTTGGATATAGAGGTGCTCTTTCTGCGTTAGGCACTTCAAAAACCAATATGGGGTTCGTTATTCCCGCTTCTCTAAGTATTATACCCTCCTCTACCCTAACAACACAAAACCAATCCGTTTCCCTTTGAATGTGAGTAGCAAACTCTACCAATCCATGTCCATAGGCGTTGTCTTTTACAACAGCCATAACCTTAACACCAGGCTTTAGTCTACGTTTAATGGCTTCAAAATTTGCATCAATAGATGACTTATGAACGATAATCTCAGATCGCATTTTAGTAATATCCTTAGTCTTACTTACACATTATAAGCTTTAAAAATACGTAACCAACTCATCTAAAGCTTGGTTTTGTAACCTATTCGAAATATAAATTTCTAGAATACTTAATAATTGCGTCTTAGGATATAATTACTAATTTATACGGAATTACATAATCTTAAGCCTATCGTCTTTGACGATTAACAATAAATCTAACTCTATGAAGATTGGTCGCTTTGAGATAGAACATTTAAGTGAAGGAATTTTCAAGGTTTTTGATGATAATACTTTTCACAAAGTAGAAAGTAATTCAATTACAAAACCGGAAACTCTTGCTCCAGAATTAGCACATCTTACAACTGCTATTGGCATAGACCCCATTCTCATAAGAGATGGAAAACATAATATCTTGATTGATACAGGATTGGGTTGGGGCCTAGATACTAACAGCTCCTATTCTAATACTTCCAACTTAAAAACGAATCTTGATATTTTTGGGCTCGTTCCTCATGATATTACTCATGTAGTACTTACACACTTACATTTTGATCACTCTGCTGGGTCTACTTTTGTAAATCAATCTATAAAGACCGAGCCAACAATGAGTTATGCCAATTACTTTGTGCAAAAGCTAGAGTGGGTATTTGCCTTAAGTAGAGTTGAGGATGAAAACCAGTTAATGGGCGATTTTTATAATCTCGATGAACTTTATAGACTCGCTGCCAATGAAAAAATAGTATTTATTACTGACGCCATTTTCGAAATTATTCCCGGAGTATTTCTAATTAGAACAGGAGGTCACACGCCAGGGCATCAAATAGTGAAAATCCAAGATGCAGGAGAAACCGCGTACTTTTTAGGTGATTTAGTCCCATCAGAACTTCATCTAAATCATTATGATGCCAAGCAAAACCATACACATCCTTTAGAAGCTAAAAAGGCAAAAACATTACTTCTTAGGCAAGCGTATGAAGAAAATGCTGTGTTACTATTCTACCACTCTATCCATACTAAAGCTGGGCGTTTATTGAAGGATATGGATAGAAAGTATGTTCTTGAAAATGTACAATAAGCTATAAATCTATTTGTATAACAATGTCTAAACATACCCTTTCAGAAAATTTCAAAGAAATTGCGAAACAGTTACGATGTCCGTCAGGTGGAAAAGGAATTGAAATTGCTCATGCTATGAACGAAACCAATTCTGGTATGACTTCAAAAACTATCCATTCACTAAATATCCAAAAAAAGGATTCCATTCTTGAACTTGGTCATGGTAATGCGATGCATTTGTCAACCCTCTTTCAGATAGAGGATGAACTCATCTATACGGGGTTGGATATTTCACCACTAATGAACGCAGAAGCCCTCAGAATTAACTCAAATTTAATAAATTCAGGCAAGGCATCATTTAAACTATATGATAAGCTTCCTATCCCTTTTGCTGATGAATATTTCAATAAAATATTTACAGTGAACACCATCTATTTCTGGGAAAACCCTAAACTTATGCTTCAAGAATTTTACCGTATTCTTAAACCAAACGGTTTGTGTTGCATCACATTTATTCATAAAGAGTTTATGGCTGATTTACCTTTTACTTCATTCAATTTTGAATTTTTTGATATAGATCGAATTAAGAATATTTCAACTGATACTGATTTTGACATCTTAGAACCAATTAATAACACAGAGATTGTAACCAGCCACGAAGGAGCAGATATTCAGCGTCCTTATACAATTGTAAGACTTGTAAAAGTCTAAAGTGCATTAACACTATTTTTTTTTGCTGAGAACAACAAATACACCTATCTTTTACATTATATTGGGAGTATAAAAAAATGGATCCGGGAGAAGGGCAAGAATAGAATGGGTAATGAACAAGTTTTAGATTCAGAGTATTTTTTCAAATTATCACCAGATTTATTATGTATTGCTGGTTATGATGGGTATTTCAAAAGGGTTAATCCAGCGGTTTCTAATCTTTTAGGTTACTCTATGAAAGAGTTATTATCTCGACCTATAGACTATTTTATGTATAAGGACGATATAGAATTGACAGGGAAGCATCGAGAAAACCTTATTAAAGGAACTCCTTTACTCAATTATGAAAATAGGTATGTTACTAAAAGTGGAGATATAGTTTGGTTGGCATGGACATCGATGCCGCTTGAAAATGAGCAACTTATTTATGCGATTGCAAAAAATATCACCTACAAAAAGAAACTTGAGGAAGAACGAAATATACTTCTCTCTAATCTTTCTAGGATGAACCAGCATTTAAAGCAGCTTACTTATACTACCTCTCATGATTTAAGGTCGCCAGTTAGTAGTTTGATTTCTGCTTTTAGCTTAATTGATACGAGCACTATAGAAAACAAAGAAACGCTCGAACTGTTAGAAATTCTTAGGTCGGCGGCAGAGGGGCTTAAATTATCCCTTAATAACTATGTGGATGTTTTGAGTAGTACCGATGAACTTACCATCCCTATTGAATATTTAAGCTTAGAAGAAACAGTAACTCGTATTAAATATTCAATTCGAGCACTAATACATCATTCCAACACCACAATTAATACCGACTTTTCGGTTTTTGAAACCATTCATTTCAATAAAGCATATCTCGATAGCATCTTTTTGAATTTGATCACCAACTCAATTAAATATGCGAACCCCAACCATTCGCCACTGATTACTATTGCCACTCGTGTAGAAGGTGACAAAAAGCAATTAATCTATACCGACAACGGAATTGGTTTTGATATGGAGAAAGTTGCTGATAAACTCTTTGGGCTCCATCAGAAATTTGGGAATCATAGCGATAGCAAAGGCATTGGGCTTTACTTAGTTCACAGCCATGTAACAAGCTTGGGTGGTAAAATAAGTGTTGATAGCGAACTCAATAAAGGCACAACCTTTACTATTTCTCTAAAAGATTAATTAAAAACTAAGGGTTGATATCCTTTGTGCATATAAGTTGTAAAAACGGTAAGCATAGAAAGTCCGATTTTTACATCGCTATTCACTTCACTATGAGCATATTTTCGCCCCAGTAGAGATTGTCCACATACAAATACTTCAACACCTGCTTTCTTCAAAGTAGCTATTAGCTCGATATTTGGATTATCCAGTTCATACCGTTTCTTATACGCTTCGTTGTTAAGAATTACATCAGTTGCGCCGCCATGAATAACTACCGCTACTTTTAGATTCTCGGCCTTAACTCCACCCAGTCCGTGTAAGTTTATCATGCGCGCTACATTATTTAAGCCAGGATTTAAGCTTTCCTTATCTCTCTGAAGCGTTTTAAGATCTATCACGATTTTATATTCCATATCAGGACTTGGTAACACCGCATTCTGAATTTCATAAATTCCACCAAAGCCCTTTATAATGGGGAACTGAGCTTCTTGTGCAAGAAGTGAAGCAGATAAAGAACATAATATGGCGGAAATCAGTACAAAGAATTTCATAAGCGGTAATAAGTTAGATGATGGTTTAAATAAAGAAGCCCATCCAATATAAGAGATTCGAATTGAGTAATTAGTATTCAGGGTGAAATTTTAGTTATAAACATTTACATCCTGCCCCTACAATTCATAATCTAAAATTCATAATCCATAATTCCCTTCCCCCCAATTCTTAATTTTGAATTATTAATTCTCAATTCTCCCCTTCAATTCATAATTCCCTCCCCAAAAAATTTACATACCAAAGTAACCATCAAAACTAAGTATATTCATCTAAGTAATTACTCTAACTTTCTTTGCACACATTTATGTCCTTTTCTTCCTTAGGTTTATCTGAACCGTTATTACGTTCTTTAGCTTCACAAAACTATAAAGAACCAACTCCTATTCAAGAACAGGCTATTCCTGCAGTGTTGGCTAATAAAGATGTGTTAGGAATCGCAAAAACTGGCTCTGGTAAAACAGCTAGTTTTGTATTGCCCATTCTAACGCAATTGCAGTTTAAACGCTCTGAAAAAAACCGACATATTAGTGTGTTGGTGTTGGTTCCTACGCGCGAACTTGCCGTTCAGGTAAATGAAACTTTTCGTGCTTTTCTTACAGGTTTACCTCAACGCGTTAAAACACTGGCTGTTTTTGGTGGAGTTTCCATCAATCCTCAAATGATGGCTTTACAAGGCGTAGATGTTCTTGTTGCCACACCAGGACGTTTACTTGATTTGATTGAATCAAAAGCGGTTCATCTTTCAGATGTACGTACTTTAGTGCTAGATGAAGCTGATAAAATGCTGAATTTGGGTTTCACTGAAGAGATGAATAAAGTGTTCGCTTTGTTGCCTAATAAGCGCCAAAATCTATTGTTCTCTGCTACTTTAAACGATGATGTTAAAGCAATCCATCAGTTTCTATTGCACCAGCCAGAAGTTATTAATGTAGCCCCAAAAGAAGGCGCCGATGAGATAGACTTGATTGAACAGCTGGCTTATTTCATTTCAGAAGAAAAAAAAGGTCCCTTATTGCGTTATCTTATTACCGAGCAAAAAATGAAGCAAGTGCTCGTATTTACTTCTTCCGGTAAAAAAGCTGATTCAGTAGCTAATAAGCTTTCAAAAAATGGAATTGAAGCAAAAGCTATACATGGTAAGAAAAGCATGCAGTACCGAACAGGTGCATTAAATTCATTCAAAATTGGACATCTTCGCGTTCTTGTAACTACGGATCTACTCTCTCGTGGTATCGATGTCCAATACCTTCCTCATGTTATCAATTATGAACTTCCTCGTTCCCCAAAAGATTATATTCACAGAATTGGTAGAACGGGAAGAAGTGAGTCTACAGGAGTTGCCATTTCTTTAATTACACCTAATGAAGAACAACATTTTGCAGTTATCGAGAAAAAAGTTGGTAAACCAATAACTAGAGTTAATGCCGAGGAAATTAACTTGCACGGGTTTTAGAAGGATGTACCAAAAGCGACAAATAGTAGCCATAATTTAATATTGTACGGTTGCTAGGTTCCTGTTTAACCCCTAGTTTGTTACGAAATACATTTCTATGAACAGAATTGACCGACTTACTGCAATGATTATCTTCCTTCAGGGAAGGCAGTACATTCCTATCTCCGAAATGGTCAATCGTTATGACATCAGCGAACGAACTATTTATAGAGATTTAAAATCTTTACAGGAAGCTGGTGTTCCCATCGGTTTTGAGAACGGTAAAGGCTACTACATTGTAAGTGGATACCGACTCCCTCCTGTTATGTTTAGTAAGGAAGAAGCAGCTTCAATGCTTGCTGGCGAACGTATGATGCAACGCTGGAATGGGAGTTCGTTAAGCGACTCTTACGTATCTGCTCTGGATAAAATCCGTGCTGTTTTACCTTCTAAAGAAAAGAACTATTTAGATACTTTAGATCAGCACATAAAAGCATTTCCTTATCCCGATAGACCACCATCTAATACCGATTCTAAAGTTTTCGATTTTCTTCAAAACTCCATCTTCCAAAAAAAGATGGTCGAAATAAAATATCGTTCTCCTTATAAGGATGAAGTAACTGAAAGGAATGTGGAGCCCCTTGGCTTGTTGCTCCGAGGTAATTATTGGTATTTGGCAGCTTGGTGTTTAGTTCGGGCCGATTACAGGTTGTTTAGGATTGATAGAATGGAAAGTTATTCTTATTCCAAAAGTACTATTCAGGTATCTAAAGCTCATTCGCTTGAAGAATTCTATGAATTAAACTTGAAAGAAGAAGAAAGAGATATCCATAAGGTTGTGGTGCGGTTTTCGGATGATATGTATCGCTACTTAGGAGATCAAAAATATTATCATGGCTGGGTTTCTGAAATGAAAGTTGACGGAGGAAAAGAATTGACCTTTCTCTCCTACTCCTTAGAATATATGGCTCGCTGGTTATTAGGCTGGGGTAATAGCGTACAGATTATTGAACCAACATCTTTAAAAAATCGATTGAAAGAATTAGTTCAGGAGTTATATAATCATCATTGTGTTTAGTAAAAAAAATCTACTCATTACTGACATAAGGCTGTCAGTAACATTATGTATCCTCCCTAAAATTGATAGAAACACCACTTACTCATGACTCAAATCAACGCAAAGCCTAAGATAAAATCTTTATTTAAAGCTCTTCAATTATTCTCGAGATGCCCGCATCATCAAACAGAACCTAACTGCTTTGTATTTAGCACTTCTTTGACTTCTTCGGATGATGTCCTGAAAATAACTCCCAAACTGAATGCCACTTCTTCCATCAATTCGTGGAGTGTAGACTTAGAGGATTGGGAACATGTGCTATGCGTGAATTGCACTGGATTGAAGACAACGGATGTAATTGAACTTATCCAAAGTGAAGGATTCGACTGTACCGAAATGCCCATTTAAGCATTCTTGAAAATATCTCATTTTACATTGACATAGGGTTGTCAGTCCCCTCAACTATCTTCAATTATCATCAAATTTCTAACTCATTAAATCAGGCATTCAATTATGGAAATCCTCCCTTTATTACTCAAAGAATTAGATCAAGAAGCACAGACAACACGAAAGTTTTTTAAACTCGTTACTGAAGAACATTTTGATTGGCAGCCTCATCCAAAAAGCATGACCATGAAAAGATTAGCTGTACACATTGCAGAATTGCCTAGCTGGGTAGCAATGACTTTTAATTCCGATGGAATTGATTTTGCTACTACACCTTATGAGCCAACACCAATTAGTTCACAAGAAGATTTACTCGAGTTATTCGAAAAATCGTATGAAGCTGGTAAAAAAGCACTCGAAGAAGCAAAAGAAGAAGATTTGTTACCTAGCTGGACAATGAAAAACGATGGTGTTGTTCTTCAAGTGTTTACGAAATACGAAGTAATCCGACATTCTTTTGGTCAAACTGCACATCATAGAGCACAGCTGGGTGTAAATCTTCGCTTATTGGATATTCCAATTCCAGGAAGCTATGGCCCAAGTGCTGACGAAACGTTTTAATTCTATTAGCTAATTGAATCTGAAACTAGTTACCGCTGTTCTTTATTCCTTAAGTACTAAGAAATGAAGAACAGCGGTTTTATATCTACGATAGTATTAATGAGCTTCAAGCCAATTCTTGCCAATTCCAGCTTCCACTTTTAGTGGTACATTCATAGTAAAAGCTCCCTCCATCAACTCAATAATTTTAGCAGGAACCTCTTCCTGCTCGCTGTCATGAATTTCAAACACTAATTCATCATGTACTTGAAGTAACATTCTGCTTTGCTTCTTGTTCTCATTCAGCCAATTATGGATGTTAATCATTGCAAGCTTAATCACATCTGCTGCAGTACCTTGAATAGGCATGTTAATCGCTACACGCTCCGCAAAACCTCGTACGTTCCAGTTGCCAGAGTTTATATCAGGAAGGTAGCGGCGACGTCCTAGCAGCGTTTGTACGTAACTATGTTCTTTGGCAAACTCTTTCGTTTCGTTGATATAGTTTAAAATATTTGGGAAACGATTGAAGTATTCATCAATCATCACCTTCCCTTCGTTATTATCGATGCCTAGGTTTTGGGCCAAGCCAAAAGCACTTAAGCCGTAGGGAATCCCAAAATTAACTTCTTTGGCTTTTCTACGGTGATCTTGGGTCACATCATCTAATGATTCTAAGCCAAATATCTCTTTTGCTGTTCTTGCATGGATGTCCTCTCCATTCCTGAACGCTTCTATCATTGCTTCGTCTTTAGCAATATGTGCAATTACACGAAGCTCAACTTGAGAATAATCTGCAGAATAAATCTGGAAACCTTCATCTGCAATAAATGCTTTTCTAATTTCGCGCCCTCTTGTGGTTCGAATAGGAATATTCTGAAGGTTCGGATTGGAGGAAGATAACCTTCCTGTTGCGGCAACACTTTGGTTGAAATCGGTATGAACTCGTCCTGATTGTTCATCAATAAGCAGCGGCATTGCATCTACATAAGTAGATTTAAGTTTAGCCAATTGACGATATTCGAGAATCAAACTTGGGATTTCATACTTAACAGCAAGCTTTGTTAAAACTGACTCGTTTGTAGAATACTGCCCAGTTTTTGTTTTCTTGCCCGAAGGAAGTCCCAATTTTTCAAATAGAATAGTGCCCAATTGCTGTGGAGAATTGATATTAAATTCTTCTCCCGCTTTCTCGTAAATCTCTGTTTGGAGCTTTAATAAATCTTCAGTCAAATCTTTTGAAAATCCAGCAAGCATTTCCGTATCTAACTTGATGCCTTTGTATTCCATATCAGCAAGAACTTCCATAAGTGGAAATTCAACAGTATTGGCTACTTCTTCAAGCTCATCTTTTTTGAGAAGTTCTTTTAGGATTTCATACAATCGTAAAGTGATGTCCGAATCTTCAGCGGCATATAAATACACATCTTCTGGAGTTAAATCCGCCATCGAAATCTGCTTTCTACCTTTCCCAATTAACTCTTCAATTGGCACTGGTGCATAATTCAGATAGTTTTTAGAAAGTTCATCCATCTTCAGCTTCTGGGAAGAATCCACAAGATAAGCTGCTATCATAGTATCGAAGGGCTTTCCAGTAACTTTAATGCCTGCCCGATTAAGCATCATGTAATCGAACTTAAAATTGTGTGCAACAATAGTAGTTTCTGGATTTTCAAATAAAGGCTTGATGTGTTTTATTACTTCTTTCTCATCTAACCCACTTTCAACATTAACCGGTATATAACAACCTGTTTCTGGTTTAGTAGAAAATGAAATCCCAACTAATTTAGCTGAAACTGGATCTGGTGAATCGGTCTCGGTATCAAAACAAAGTACATGAGCAGCACTTAGTTCTTTTACTAAATCAGTAACACCCTCTAGCGTTTTAATTAATTTATATGCAGATGTCTCTTTATTTAATTTTTCTTTTGGAACTTCTTCTACAAAAGTGCCAAATAAATCACCTTGTCCACCAGGTTTGTTTTCAGGAACGTGAGCAGGCTGTTGTTCTTCACCAAGAAATTTTCTAGCTAATGTTTTGAACTCCATTCTTTTGAAAAACACGCCTAGGTCTTTTCTATCAGGACCATTCCACTCTAGTTCTTCCCATTCTAATACCTCAGGAATATCAACTTTAATGGTAACCATAGTTTTGGCATGCATAGCCATCTCAGCGTTTTCAAGAAGAGTTTCTCGTTGGCGCTTTGCTTTTATGGTGCCTGCTTTTTCTAATAAATTCTCAAGAGATCCAAATTCATTGATTAATTTAGGAGCTCCTTTTTTCCCAATTCCAGGTACTCCAGGTATATTATCTGATGCATCACCTATTATAGCGAGCACATCAATCACCTGCTCAGGATATACGCCGAAATAATCCATCACCCCTTCTCGGTCTATAATATCAAAACCACCATTTTTATTATCAGGTTTCAACATTTTCACATGATCGTGAACGAGCTGCATGAAATCTTTATCTGGTGTTACTAAGAACACATCTACATCATCAGCATTGGCTCCGTTAGCAATAGTTCCGATTAAATCATCAGCTTCGAAACCATCTTTCTCGATATTTTTTATACCCCATTTATCTACCATTTCCTTGATAAGAGGAATTCCTGTGCGCAACTCATCGGGCTGAGGTGGACGTTGAGCCTTATAAGTTTCGTCCAAAACATGTCTAAAAGTTGGAACATGAGTATCCCAAGCTACCGCAATGTGCGTTGGTTTTTCTACATCTAACATTCGCGATAAGGTATTTGCAAAGCCCAAAACAGGCCCTGTGGCAATCCCTTCCGAGTTTTTAAGACGAGAGTTTACAAATGCAAAATGTGCTCGATAGGCTAGCGCCATTCCATCGAGTAAAAAAAGAAGTTTCTTTGACATGAATTCCGTTATTTTCCGAACAATATGAATTGGAAACTAAACTTTTTGTGACTAATTACGAAGACATCACAGCGAACTAAATAAATCAATTTCCTTTGAGTTTAAAAAACGAAGCACAATCTGGTTACGGAACTAAGAAATTTTATAAAGAATATGTCTCTGGTATGAACAGGGATAGAATTTCAAAAGAGCTAACGGCTGATACCGATCGTTTGAAATTGCTATATAAAGAAGCCGTTGAAGATATAGAGCGTCAACAAGGGCAACATCTTCCTGGACATGTAAAATTTTTGCGGTTGTTTTCTGATTTAACTCAACGATTAAATCCAACTCGTAGATTAGCGTTTGGAGTAGGAGGTGCTAGCTTCGTCGGTTACTATGTTTTGAATTTTTTGGGAATCACAGATTTTTTATTCTTTTCAGGGTTACTATTACCTCTCGGCTTTGCATCTATGTTTTTGCTTCTTCTTGTAGAGTTGTTAGAAAAATCTGACGTTCAGAAGGAAATTGATTTAGCTCGGGATATTCAGCTCAGTTTGTTACCAGGAACATCTCTTAACAAAGAAAATCTTGAAATTTATTCTTTCGCACATACTGCAAAAGAAGTTGGCGGTGATTATTTAGATATTATTGAGACAAAGAAAGGAACCTATGTAATTATTGCTGATGTTTCAGGAAAAGGTCTTTCTGCTGCACTTTATATGGTAAGAATGCAGGCTCTTGTAAAAATGCTTGTAGCTAAAGAGCATCCTACTCCAAAAGATTTGTTCATTCAACTTAACGATTACGTTAAAAGTAATAGCCGTGATAAGACTTTCGTTACCGGTTGCGTAGCATTCTTTCCGATCGACAAAGAAGAGTTTGAATATGTCCGTGCTGGGCATAACATCCCTGTTTATTACAGCAAAGAGCAAGATACTACCTTCAATCTAAAAGCAGATGGTTTTGCTTTGGGTATGACCAATAGTAAAATGCTTGAAAAACATCTTGAAGTAAAGAGATTTCACTTTAAACCTGGTGACTCGGTGCTCTTTTATACCGACGGCTTAAGTGAAGCAAGAAACGTGCGTGGTGATGAGTACGGTGAGGAACGCATTGAGTCTCTGATGGAGATTTATGGATCTTTACATGCCAAAACTATTGTTAATAAAGTTCAAAGCTCTCTAGAGGCTTTTATTGGTCAAGAGTCTCCGCTCGATGACATCACATTTACTTGTGTGCATCGACCGGAGTAAACTCAATAATTGCATTTATTTTGATGCAGCTTCTACAACATGTTTTGTGGTAACTCCAAAGTGTTCGTATAGCTCTTCGAATGGTGCAGACTCTCCAAATGAATCAATACCAATTGCTGTTCCCTTGTCGCCAACCCAGCGTTCCCATCCGAAAGTAGAACCGGCTTCTATAGAAACACGGTTGGTTACAACTTTAGGGAAAACACTTTCCTTATACTCTTCACTTTGAGCTGCGAAAAGCTCCCAACTTGGCATACTAACTACTCGCGCGTCAATGCCAATAGCTTTTAAAACTTCTTTGGCATTTACTGCAAGGTGAAGTTCCGAGCCAGTTCCAATTAAAATGGCGTCCGGAGTTTCTTTTTCTGAATCAGAGAAAACATAAGCTCCTTTTTCAACTAGGGAAGCAGGATTTTTAGAATCTCTAGCATAAGTAGGCATATTTTGACGCGTTAACACAAGCAAAGTAGGTCCTGTAGTATTTTCTAAAGCCGCTTTCCATGAGTAAGAAACTTCATTTGCATCACCAGGACGTAATACAAGTACATTTGGCATCGCTCTTAAACTAGCTAAATGTTCGATCGGCTGATGTGTTGGGCCATCTTCACCTAAACCGATACTATCATGTGTCATAATAAAAATAGAAGGTGTCTTCATCAGAGCTGCTAAACGAATAGCAGGGCGCATATAATCCGTAAATACGAAGAAGGTACCACCATAAGGTATTAAACCACCGTGGAGGTTAATACCGTTGATAGCAGCACCCATTGCATGTTCTCTTACACCATAGTGAACTATTCTACCAGTTGGACTTTCTACGATAAAAGATTTCCCATTATCGATATCCGTTTTATTACTACCAGAAAGATCGGCTGAACCAGCGAACAGATTAGGTATAGCACCTTTTATTGCTTGAATTACTTTTCCAGATGCATTTCTACTAGCTTCACCTTTCTCTGATTCTGGAAATTTTGGAAGAAGTTTAGTTAAGTCTGGAAGTGCTCTTTTCATCCAGTTTGTATACTCTTCAGCTAATTCAGGATCGGTTGTTTCATAATATTCAAAACCAGCTTTCCATTCCGCTTCGGCCTCAGCACCTTTTTCAATTTCTTTTCTAAAAACTTCTAAAGCTTCCTCTGGGATAAAAAATGGTTCTTCCGATGGCCAGCCGTAAAACTCTTTCGTTAATTTAATCTCATCATTACCCAAAGGGGAGCCATGAGATGAAGCACTATCCTGCTTATTTGGAGAGCCATACCCAATATGAGTTTTACAAATTACGAGTGATGGTTTATCACTTACCTTCTGAGATTCTTCAATTGCAGCACTAATTTGCTCATGATTATGCCCATCAACTTCTACAACATGCCAACCATAAGCTTCAAATCGTTTCGTTGCGTCTTCAGTGAACGCTAAATCAGTAGAGCCTTCAATGGAAATTCGGTTAGAGTCATATAAATAAATAAGCTTTCCTAAACCTAAATGTCCCGCTAAAGATGCTGATTCGTGGGAAATCCCTTCCATCAAATCACCATCACTAACAATGGCGTAAGTGTAATGATTTACTACCTTATGAGCTTCATAGTTAAAATGACTAGCTAGAAATTTCTCAGCCATCGCCATACCAATACCAGTCGCAAAACCTTGCCCAAGAGGACCAGTTGTTGTTTCAACACCAGGAGTCATTCCAAACTCTGGGTGGCCAGGAGTTTTACTACCCATCTGGCGGAAATTTTTGATGTCGTCTAAACTCACATCGTAGCCTGTAAGGTGAAGCAAGCTATAAATTAGCATTGAACCGTGCCCCGCTGAGAGAATGAATCTATCTCGGTTTGCCCAATCTGGGTTTTTTGGATTATGTTTCAAATACTTAGTCCAAAGAACGTAAGCAACATCAGCCATACCCATAGGCATACCAGGATGGCCTGAATTAGCTTTTTGTACTGCATCAATTGATAGAGTTCGAATTGTATTGGCGCAAAGTTGGTCGAGCGGGGTGAGAGACATATAGAAATGAGTTAGTTTAAATCTCGATTTGGATAGCTTAAAATATAGGGAAAGTGACTTTCAGATTAAACGAGAATCACGAAAAAGTTATGGCAAAAAAAAAGCCCTGACAATATCAGGGCTTAAAGTGTTTAAAGTGTTCTTAGCTTGATTTGCACTTCAACTCAAATTCCATTATGTGTTGCGATGGAGCTTTGAAAGAACCAAATAATGCATTACCAAATGCTTGGCAAGCTTGGCCAGTTGCACCTTTTCTTTGGTGAGCTAAACCAATTTCAAAGTAAATCTTAGCTTTATCAGTTTTTCCACCTTGCTCTAATGCCAATGCTTTTTCGGCGTTACTAAGCGCTGCATCAGATTTACCTTGCTTATTCAAAACTTCTGTTAATCTGTAATAAACATCAGCAGATTCATTGTAGGTGGTAGCAAGCTCAAGCAGTTCTACAGCCTGGCTATATTTTTTTGCTTCAATAGACTTAGCACCTCTAAATAATAATTCATCATGTGCAGAGCTTTTTGCAGAGCGAGCTACACGAGAGTCGTTTACTCTTTCAGCAACAGTTATTGCTTGGTTAAACCAATTTAGGATACCATCTAAATCATCAGGAGAAGCTTTTTTTAGTACTAAGCCTTTTTGATAAAAAGCCACTGCATAGTTAGCATTTGCATTAATCGCTTTATCAAGCGCTGCATTTGCTCCATCAAAGTCTTCTCTGTTATACAACATAGTAGCTTTTTGATAGTAAAGCTGTGGTATTACATTTACAGATCTTTTTGAGATGTCAGTGTCGCCAAATTCTTTAGCCACTTGCGCAGTTTCAGCAAAACTTTCAATCGCACCATCTAAGTCATCAACTTTTTTAGATTTCTTGAATGCATTAAAAGACACCACTGCTTTTTGATAGTACATTTTTGGAATTTGTCTCTCGGCTTGATCCTTGATACTTGCCCCTTGGTCAGACCCCAACTGATCGCCAATACTAATTGCCTGGGTGAATGAGTTTATCGCAGCCTCATAATTCTTGCTCTGAGCTTGAACCAAGCCCTCATTATATAACTTTACAGCATCAGCATATTCCTGTGCCGATACATTTAGACTTATTAAGCCCAATGCGAGCACTAAAAAACTTTTGTAGAAAACCTTCATATTACTATAATTATTTTTTGTTCATACTGAGAAAGCGTTGAATTTAACTAAAAATGCTTCACAATCTAAAGTTATAAACTAGTTTCTTCTAAATTTTATTGTTTTTTTATTCATTACTGTAATCTAAGTTCCCATTTAGAGCGAAAAGTTAGGGCTTGGTTCTTCATTTTTATAAAAATCACAGATTATATCTACGGCTTCCTGAGGACTATCAGTTACAAAAAATAAATCATGATCAGCTTCGGAAATAGTCCCCCACTCGGTCATAGTTCCTTTAATCCATTCTACCAAACCACCCCAATACTGAGAGCCAAAGAGTACAATTGGTATTTTTGAAATTTTATGCGTTTGAATTAGCGTTAAACTCTCGAACAGTTCATCTAGAGTTCCAAAGCCTCCTGGGAAAACGATAAAGCCTTGAGCATACTTTACAAACATCACTTTTCTTACAAAGAAATAATTGAAATTGATTTCGTACTCTCGAGAAACATACTGATTAGTACCTTGCTCAAATGGTAGTTCAATACCTAAACCTACCGATTTACCTTCGCCTTCAGTTGCCCCTTTATTAGCGGCTTCCATTATACCAGGTCCACCTCCAGTTA
The DNA here is from genome assembly GCA_048267905.1 of Balneola sp. GTDB lineage: Bacteria > Bacteroidota > Rhodothermia > Balneolales > Balneolaceae > Balneola. The sequence goes on along the minus strand of JBLWWM010000001.1, from coordinate 140,410 downwards.
TTACGCCAAAGCCTTTTTGAGTTATTAAATCGGCAGTTTCGACTGCTAACTGGTAATACTCATTATTCGGTTTAGTTCGTGCAGATCCAAAAATTGAAATACACGGTCCTATTTTATGAAGTTTGTCGAAACCTTCAACAAATTCTCCCATAATCTTAAACACACTCCAAACATCTCTGTGGTTATCTTCTTTATAACTGCCAGGAACTTGCTGCCCTTTCACGTCTTTAATTTTTTTCATTAATTATCTATTTAAATTTATGGATAATGTTACCGCAGGAACTTGTCCATATAACCCTGTACTTATTGTTGTGGGCGTTAAACTACCATTTAAAGACAAATCATCTGAAACATCAAACGTTCTAAGGTGAGCAAACACATAAGCATCAACAACATTTAGTAAATGAGACAGTGCAATCGTTATATAAATAAAATCTCGGCGGTTTCTTAGAAAATCTCTATTAGATTTTAAAGATGAAGCTAAAGAACCCTCTAGATATTCTGGTGTCTCACCAAACTTAAAATCAGTATTAGTATCAAACGAGTTGTAATAAGCTGCTCTATAATTGTGGTATTCTTTAGTAAGATACACACTGTAGTAGCCCAATCCACCCAATAGTCCATAAATTATAGGAACCTTCCACACTTGACGATTCGTGATTTGGCCCCAACCGGGAATTATTAAAGATTGCCTTAGTACTGTTTTAGGCTCTGGATAGTTAACTATAGGAGGAGTTGAAGGCTCCAGTTTCAAAGTTGAGAAATGGTAATTTGAAGGTACAAACCGTTCCGAGAATAAGGTTTGTGAGAATCCTGGCTGTGCCATCATTAAAAAGATGGCACATATTGCAATACTATAGCGAGTCGATGATACCAAGTATCCGCTCCAAGTCATCTTCGGAATAATATTCGATCTTAATTTCGCCACCATCTTTTTTGGGTTTAACTTCAACCTTAGTGCTGAAAGTTCTTCTTAATCTAGATGAAATATCATCATAAAAAGGATTTGAAGGTTCTTTCGCTACTTTCTTTTTAATAGCAGGTGTACCAACATTACGTACAGCATCTTCCATTTGCCGTACTGACCACTGGTTTTGAATAGCTTTTTTAAGCAAACTCTGCTGATCGGCGACATTCTCGATATTAATGAGCGTTCGAGCATGCCCCATCGAGATTAAATTTGATTTTAGAGCACTTTGAATAAAGTCAGGCAGAGTTAATAGACGCAACATATTAGTAACTGTTGTTCTATTCTTTCCTACTCTATCTGCTACTTGTGCCTGAGTATAATCAAATTCTTCAAGAAGACGCTTATAAGCCATTGCAACTTCTAAAACACTGAGGTCTTCACGTTGGATATTCTCTATCAACGCAAAAGCCATGCTTTGCTCGTCGTCCGCTTCTCTAATATAAGCCGGAACTTCTTCCATTCCAGCCAACTTAGACGCTCTCAGTCTACGCTCACCACTAATCAGTTCGAATCTCTTCTCTCCAATATATCGAACTGTAAGTGGTTGGATAAGCCCATGAGTTTTTATCGAGTCAGCAAGTTCTTCTAGCCGCTCTTCATCAAATTCTCGTCTAGGTTGATGAGGATTTGCTCGAATATGATCTACTGGTACATGAAGTACAATATTAACTCTATCAGCAGGAGTTATAACAGGCTTAGATTCTTTCTCAGAACCAATATCTCCTTCAGCTTTTACCTTCTTTTCTTCGCTCGAATCAGTGTCGTATTCTGGAAAATAAACTCCCAAACCCCTACCTAATACTTTCTTACTAGCCATTATTTCTCCTACTTCGATAGAACTGGGCTATCTTTAAATAGTTTCCTGTTCTTCTTAATAATCTCACGAGCTAGTGATAAGTAATTTTTTGAACCCGTACTTGTAGAGTCGTACAACAGAGCTGGTTTACCAAAACTTGGAGCTTCTGCTAGCCTAATATTTCTAGAAATTACCGATTTAAACACTCTATCATCAAAATATCGTTTTACTTCGTCTGCAACCTGATTTGAGAGGCGAGTACGCACATCATACATAGTTAATAACACACCTTCAATGTCAAGCATTGGGTTTAAATGTTGCCTCACAATCTTAATGGTGTTAAGTAGCTGACCTAATCCTTCTAATGCAAAATATTCACATTGAACAGGAATAACGATAGAGTCAGAAGCGGTAAGAGCATTGATTGTCAGCAAACCTAAAGAAGGGGGACAATCAATAATAACGAAATCATATTTTTCTCGTAACTCGGAAACAGCTTTAGTAAGAATACGCTCACGTTCATCACGATCAATCATTTCTATTTCCGCACCAACCAAATTTATATGAGATGGAACTAAATCTAGAAACTCTAGCTCTGTCTTTCGAATGGTGTCGTTAATATCCGAACTACCAATCATTACCTCATAAATTGAGTTAGTAACGGTTTTGACATCAATCCCTAATCCACTTGTAGTGTTACTTTGGGGATCAATATCGATCACCAGCGTAGGATGTTCTATTGCTGCTAAACTTGCCGCCAAGTTAATTGCTGTCGTCGTTTTACCAACTCCACCCTTTTGATTGGCTATGGAGATCACTTTACCCATGAAATTCCTACTTTATACTTTGATTGTTGGCATAAATTTCAATATAAAGCGAGGTATCTTCCAATACAAAAATACTTATTCACAACAAAGCACAAAGTTATCCACAACTTTTGCAGATTCTACTTTATTGGTGAGTTTGTGTAAAGAATTTCTCTACTAGAATTAGAGGTTCCTTGCGAGTCTTTTACTAAGATCAGTTTATTGTAGCTTTCGTTATAGGCTTTGTCTAATTGTTGTGAACGGATGGCATTTGTACGGTCGGTGACGGAAATAACCTCATTTCTGTCTACCCAAGGCTGAATGTTGCTAATACCCTTTGCCGTTTGAACCTTCGTTGTTTTAGTTAAATTGGTAGAATCGGAAGGAATAAAGTAGTATCCTGTTGAAACGGTAAGTACTATTACAGCGGCGGCGGCTACACTTTTGCCCAGCCAACCCACCATTTGGTAAGAGCGCCGTATATTTTTCTTTTGAGCTTCGACTGCGTCTGAAACAACCTTATCTAACAAGTGGCTTGGTGCCGACATGGTGGGCAATTTGCCCATTTTTTGATAGGTACTTCGTAGGCTTTCTACTTCGATGAGAAGATTCTCATCACTCATCATTTCTCGTTCGAATTCGATTTCTTCAGAGGGATCCATTTCCCTCATCAGATATCGAATGCTATTATCATCATTATTTATTTGCATGCTTTGTCTCATGTTGTCTTTCTTCTTCAAAGTGTTTCCGCAAATTAATTAGAGCATATCTCATGCGGCCCAAAGCCGTATTTATTGAAACATTTGTTAATTCAGCTATTTCTTTAAAGGGCATTTCGTAATAATGCCTTAAAAGCACAACGCTTCTTTGTTCTTCTGGTAACTTTGCAATGTGCGACATTAAGCTGGAGTTTGTCTCTGTATTAATCATCTTATCGTCTGCGTTTACCCAACTTTCGTCAGATAGTCTTTGAAAGTAATCCGTTGAACTTTCGTCGTCGTACCACGAGTTAACGTCTATGTAACGCTTTTGTTTTCTTAAATAATCAATTGTTGCATTATGTGCAATTCTCATCACCCAAGCAATCCATTTACCCTGTTCGTTGTATGTGTCGTCCATTTTAGTAACAACTTTGGTAAACGTTTCTTGAAAAATATCGTTAGCCGTCTCAGGATTGTTAACCATACTATAGATGTAGGAGTACACTTTTGTTTGGTGACGGTTTAAAAGCTCATTAAAAGCTGCATTGTCAGCTTTGCGTCTAAATAATTTTACTAAGTCTTGATCTCTAAGATCTTTGTATGACTTTTTAGTACTTCTTTTGATTAAATCCATTTTGTTCACCCTAAAGTTTTGGGTTTGGCTCTTTATAAGATGTCTGAATTAAACCTGAATATCCTCCGATTGATTCAGATTATGACATCCTTTTACAAAGAACGATTTCCATAATCACAACAATGGGTACAATGTACCTGTGTAATTAGCTTGCTCTATTTTAACTCACATCTTCTAGGCTAAACATAACATGTTAATGCTACCCAAATTAAAAGCCTCGGCACTAACGCTTATGAATTAAAGAAATTGTGTACTTTTTTACCTAATTTTTTACCTACCAATTTCTGTAAGCTTTCTAATGAAGCCTTTTTTATCTCAGCTACTGAACCAAGTTCCTTTAATAGTAATTGTGCTTTCTTGGCGCCCACACCTTCTATCTCGGTTAACTCTGTTACAAAGGTTCTTTTAGCTCTTTTTTGGCGATGGAAGGTAATCGCAAACCGGTGAGCTTCATCTCTTGCTTGCTGTAATAGTTTTAATGCGCTCGATTTTTTAGGAATCATGATAGGCTCTGAGCTTCCTGGCAAAAAGACTTCTTCTAGACGTTTTGCTAATCCAATCACATCGCATTGACCATAGAATCCGATTTCTTTCAGCGTAGCTACGGCAGCGCTTAATTGACCTTTCCCACCATCAACAACTATCAAATCTGGAATTTGGAGTTTGTCTTTCATCACCTTTGAGTATCGCCGTTCGAGTATTTCTTTCATCGAAGCAAAATCGTCGGGCCCAATTACGGTCTTAATATGGAATTTTTTGTATTCACTCTTACGGGGTTTCGCATCGACAAAACACACCATCGACGCTACAGGATCGGTTCCTTGTAAATTGGAGTTATCAAAGCACTCAATACGACGAGGAAGCGTTCTTAGTTTTAAATGTTCCTTCAATTCCTTAACAGCATGCGGAATTCTGTTCTTCTCATATTTATCTTTCTCTAAGCTTCGCTCGTTCAGGTATAGTTTGGTATTGGTAAGCGCCATCTTAATTAATTGCGCTTTTTCACCAATCTGAGGGATATTGATAGGAACTTTTTTCCCTTTTTCTTGAGCTAAATATTCCGTCAAAGGCTCGTCATCTTCAAGCTCGCTACTTAGATAAACCTCATCGGGAATGGCAGCGGTATACTGGCCAGTGTAATAATCTTCCACAAAAGACTGTAGCATTTCGCCCTCGGAAAGATCTTCGATGTTTTTAAGGAAGCGATGGAATTTACTCATCAACTTCCCTTCTCTAACTTTGAATAACACCCCACAAGCTTCGCCTAATTCTTCATCCACACCTATAGCGAAAATATCTCTATCTACTTTTTTGTCTGCTACAATTTTCATTTTATGGCTGTATCGTTCTACAGCCACGTAGCTATCTCTTAATTTAGCAGCTTCTTCAAAAGCTAATGCGTCTGAGGCTAGCTGCATTTCCTCTTTAAGTTCCCTGAGAAGTACATCGGTTTTGCCATGAAGCAAGCGCTCCACTTTTTTGATAATATCCTGATACTTTTCGGTGTCTAAATCGCCGGAACAGTTTTGTAAGTAATCGTCAAAACAAGAGTGCCATTTGGGAATTCCTCTTGTTCGATCAATATTCTTAATGGAAACAGCACAAGTACATAGATCAAACGCTTTACGGATGGTTTCAAGCATACGTTTCATATTCAATACGCTATCGTATGGACCGTAGTACTTGCTACCATCTTTAAGAACCGTTCGAGTAGGAAACACTCTTGGCTTGGAGTCGGCGGTTACACAAATGTATGGATACGATTTATCATCTCGGTACATGATGTTATACCGAGGCTCGTACTGTTTAATGAAGTTGTTCTCAAGAATAAGAGCTTCGGCCTCCGAATCGGTAACCATTACTTCGAGGTCGGCAATTTTGGAAACCATGGTCTTGATACGACCATCCACTGGGCGTGATTCCTGAAAGTACGACCGAACTCTATTTCGCAATTTCTTGGCTTTACCTACATACAATATACTTCCAGAAGCGTCTTTGTAGATATAAACCCCTGGTGATAGTGGCAAGTTTGCTACTTTTTCTTGGAGATTCGGTTTTTGTATTTCATCGCTCATGTTACCGAAGATAATGCAATTTTAATTCCAAGTGTTCCCCGATTTTGGATTTGGTTTAAATTTTGATGAATTGTGGAATTCGATAATCAGAGATTTAGAGACTTTGATGAAGCTAAATTTCTATCTAAAAACTTGTACTCTCTTCTACTATAAATTTTGAGGATACGCTTACTTTTGTATTTTGAAAGTAATTCACTTTTAATCATTTTAGTCTATGTGTAAAACGATTAAAAGTGACTTGCGTTTGTTTTGCTTTTATTGACTGCTGTTACTATAAATAGTTTAAGCTAATGGTTTCTTAGCATGCCCTTGGCTCCCAAACTTTTTATGTAATGTATTTTATATAAAAATTATGTTTCATTAAGAGAATAAGATATGAGTGATATTAAAGAAATAACTAACGCCCTGATAAAGTTCAGGAATGATAGAGACTGGGAGCAATTTCACAATCCAAAAGATCTCGCTTTAGCTCTAAATATCGAAGCAGGGGAACTTTTAGAAAACTTCTTATGGAAATCTCATGAAGAAGCTGTTAAAGAAAAAGTTAAAGAAGAGTTGGCCGATGTTCTTGCTTATGCTTTTCTATTAGCAGAAAAGTATGGATTCAATATTAAAGAAATCTTGTTGGAAAAAATCCAACTGAACGGAAAGAAATACCCTGTAGATAAGGCAAAAGGAACTGCTACAAAGTATACTGATTTATGAGTTTATCCTTTCATTTATCAATAGAAATTTCAGAGCGTTATGGTTTTGATAAAAAATCTTTAGATAGCATCTATGAAAATCCTTGGGTAAAGAACCAGTGGCCTTTGGTATATTTTATTCAAAACGAATCTAAGAAAGTTGCTTATGTGGGAGAATCCACTAATTTCTCAAGTCGGATTAAAGATCATTTAGCTAATCCAAAAAAAGCTAATGCTTTTAATCAACTATCCATAATTGGTTCTGACAAGTTTAATAAATCTGCTACGCTTGATATAGAATCAAAATTAATTCAATACATATCATCAGAAGGTACTTATGAATTACAGAACGGGAATCATGGTTTAATTAACCACAACTATTATCAACAAGACTTATATAAAAACCTTTTCAAAGAAATTTGGGGTAAGTTAATTGAGAATAATATAGTTAGTAAGTCACTCGAAGAAATTGAAAATTCAGAACTATTTAAATATTCTCCTTACAAATCTCTTAATGAAAGTCAGTACAATTCTGTTTTAGAAATTATTGGAACTTTAACGCAGAATGACTCAAGTAAAATCTTCGTTAAAGGAAGTGCTGGTACGGGAAAAACAATTCTTGCCACCTATTTAATAAAACTACTTAGCTCTGATGTTTCAGATACGAATATGGATGATTTCAGTGATAATGAAATCCAAGAAATTAATTTAATACGAGCGTTTAAAAAGAATTATCCAGAAGCAAAAATTGGAATTGTTATTGCTATGAGTTCATTACGAAAAACGTTGCAAAATGTATTTCGTAAAATACCAGATTTAAAATCATCAATGATAATTGGTCCTTCAAACACTTTCAAAAAGAAATATGATTTGCTAATTATTGATGAGGCTCATCGCTTAAGGCAATATAAAAACATCAGCTGGATGGGTGCTTTCAAAAAAAATAATCGAAGCCTAGGTTTGGATGATACTGGTACAGAATTAGACTGGATAATTGCAAATAGTAAGAATCAAATATTCTTCTACGATTCTGCACAATCAGTTAAACCATCTGATATTCCATCTTCTCATTTTGAGAAACTTCTAAATGAAAAAAACACAATTGAAATAGAGTTACAATCGCAAATGCGTTCTAAAGGCGGTAATGATTACATAACATTTGTAGACCTTCTTTTAAATATCAAACGTAACGAAAAAGAAAAGTACCTGGATGAAAATTATGATTTGGTGATCTTTGACTCTTTAGTAGACATGTATGAACAATTAACTATCAAAGAAGAAAAGCATGGCTTATGTAGACTAATTGCAGGCTATTCATGGCCCTGGATTTCAGATGTACGGGGTGAGACACCTGATGCAATGGATATTGAAATTGAAGGACTTAAGTTTCAATGGAATAGAACACCTGATGATTGGATTAATTCACCAAATGCTTTTAACGAAGTTGGAAGTATTCATACTACGCAAGGTTATGATTTAAACTATACTGGAATTATTTTCGGTGAAGAAATTGTATATAATAAACAAACCAAGGAAATTGAAATAATAAGTGACAACTATTTTGATAAATATGGAAAACAACAAGCAACGGATGAAGATTTAAAAGCCTATATAATTAATATTTACAAAACTATTATGTACAGAGGAATAAGAGGTACATATATCTATGCTTGCGACAAAAACTTGAGTGAATACTTTAAAGAGCATATTAATCCTTACAAAGCTAAGAGTACACTTAGGCCTTTGCCATTTACAGATGTTAAACCATATGTCAATGCAGTTCCCTTACTCGACATATACACTGCCGCTGGAAAGTTTAGCGATTTACAAAATCAAGCTGAATACGAGAATTATGAGTGGGTCGAATTACCCATGGCTATATCAGCAAGAGAAGGTTACTTCGTTTGCCAAGTTATTGGTGAATCAATGAATAAAAAAATTAAAAATGGCTCTTGGTGTTTATTCAAAAAAGATAATGGCGGTTCTAGAAATGGTAAAATTGTATTAGTAAAAAGTACACATATAAATGATTCGGACTTTGGCTCTTCCTACACAATCAAAGAATATGAAAGCAAAAAATATGAACAAGATGGCGTGTGGAGGCATCAATCTATTATTCTAAAACCTAAATCAACAGATGTTAGATACGAAAATATAGTTCTAAAAGACGATGACCTATCATCATTTGATGTCTTAGGTATCTTTGAATGTGTAATAGAATAAACAGTATAAACCAAACATGTCCAATAAAATCCCCAAAACCCTTATTTTTTCGGCTAAAGATTCCAATCGACGAAGAAGAGGGCTTATTTTAGTTGGTGTATTGGCCTTCTTTCAGTTGTGTCTGATTTGGCCGATTTACCCCATTTTCGCGAATGCAGTACCGCTTATTCTAGGGTTCCCGATGTCGTTAGTTTGGGTTGTTCTTATTTTGGTACTTTCTTTCACCACATTGCTCATATTCTACAGAACTGAAACCGATAACGAGGGTTAATTACATTGGAAGATTGGGTAATCATTTTAGGAATTTGTGGAATCTATTTACTCATCACGCTCGCAATGGGAATTATCCCTGGTCTTAAAGTAAGTGGAAGCACCGAAGGGTACGTTGCTGGCGATCGGTCGATGAATGTTTTTATTCTTTATTTTGTGTTGGGCGCATCTATTTTCTCATCTTTTGCCTTTCTTGGAGGACCAGGATGGGCTTATTCCAAAGGCGCAGCTGCCTTTTACATCATCGCTTACGGTGCGATAGGAATGGTTCCTTTTTACTTCTTTGGTCCTAAAGCTCGTAGACTAGGTAAAAAACATGGTTTTGTAACACAAGCCGAATTATTGGAAGACCGCTTCAACAGCAAATTCCTATCGGGGATGTTAGCCATTCTCACCATTGTTGCTCTTATTCCGTACCTGACATTGCAAATGAAAGGTGCAGGACTTGTTTTGAACACCATCAGTGAAGGAGTAATACCAAATTGGTTAGGAGCTGGAATTGCGTATCTCGTCGTATTGATTTATGTGTTTTATAGTGGTGTGATGGGTGTTGGCTGGACCAACACTTTCCAAGGTATTTTTATGCTAGTTATTGCTTGGTTCTTGGGGATTTATTTACCGTACAAAATGTATGGTGGCATTGGTCCAATGTTCGAGCAGTTGATGGTTTCTGATTTCCGTGAGGCTTTAAACGCTCCTGGTTTAACTTCTAGCGGAACACCGTGGGATTGGTGGGGATTTAGCTCTGCCGTTTTGGTATCGGCAATTGGTTTTTCGATGTGGCCTCACTTCTTCATGAAAGCTTTTGCTGCGAAAAGTGACAGAACTATCAAACTTACCGTTGTTCTGTATCCAACGTTCCAACTATTTCTAGTGCCGATACTTCTAATTGGTTTTGCGGCAGTGTTAGCTTTTCCTGGCGTCACCCCTGCCGACTCAATCCTTCCTTATACATTGCTCCAAATGGATTTATCCGTTGTACTTATAGGATTAGTTTGTGCGGGTACGCTAGCCGCGTCTATGTCTTCTGGAGATGCCATTGTGCACGCTGCAGCATCGGTTGGTGTTAGAGATGGCGTTTCAAAAATTTCAGCCGTAAAAGGATGGCTTCATACTGGAAATAATGAACGTAAACTCATTCGAATTTTTGTAGTAGTTATTAGTTTGATTGCCTACTATTTCGCCGTTTTCTCAAAAACGGATATTGTTTCGCTATTGCTTGGCGCTTATGGAGGAATTGCACAAATGTTCCCGCTTGTGTTTGCCATGTTCTACTGGCCCAGAGCTACAGGAAAAGGTGCCATTTCTGGTTTAATTGGCGGGATTCTCATTACACTTTTGTTTCTCTACTATCCAGAATTAAAGCCCATTCCAGTTCACGAAGGAGCTTACGGACTGATTGTGAATATCACTCTGCTAATCGGCGTTAGTTTAACTACAAAGCCAGAGAGTGAGGATCGAGTTAAGAGGTATACGCCTTTTTGAACTAGCTTTGAGGAATGAGACCTGAGTTTTGAGTTGTCAGATAGTAATGGTGATTTGTTATTGGTTGGTAGTTTGATTCGGAATCACCACTGTTACTAACTTCCCTGTTCGTTATGCAGTCCAGAAGTTCTAGCCTTTAATAGATTGAAATACTTTCACTGACCCCCTCGAATCATTCCAAATTGGATAAAAGCTAATTAAAAACAACTTTTTTTAACTTCAATTAAAAGTGAAATAGTTAAGCGATATTTTGCATAATTTTGAGCTATGCAAAAACACACCAAAACAACACCCAGTATTCCCATTATCTACGAGGATAATCACCTCTTAGTAATTGATAAACCTGCTGGTGTACTTTCTCAAGAAGACAATTCAAAAAATCCTGATGTTCTTAACCTTTGTAAGATATATCTGAAGAAAAAATACAATAAACCAGGTAATGTATATCTCGGTTTAGTTCATAGATTAGATCAACCTGTAAGTGGTTTAATGGTTTTAGCACGGACTTCAAAAGCTGCATCTCGACTTTCGGAGCAAATCAGAGAACACTCTATAGACAAAACCTATTGGGCGCTTGTGGAAGGCATGACGCCAATGGAACAAACACTTGAGCATCATTTATCTAAAGACAAAAGAACAAATTTTGTTAAGGCTTATAATTCTAAGAAATCGTTTACTAAAGTTGCAAAATTGAAGTTCAAAACAATCAAACAAAGTGCGCATCATAGCCTTGTTGAAGTTGATTTGATTACAGGTCGTGCTCATCAAATTCGAGTACAAATGGCCAAAATTGGTTTCCCACTTTGGGGTGATTATAAATATGGTGAAGTTGGAAATAAGCCAGGCAAAAGCCTCGGACTCCGCTCGGTTAAGCTTTCGTTTATTCACCCTGTTACCAAAGAGAAAATGGAGTTTACAGCAAATCCTCCAAAACTTCAGCCTTGGAGCTTTTTCGATTATTAAAAGAGGACCTATACCAAAAACCTCACACTCTAATTATTTAGCTAAGTTTACCGCTCACTAGCTTATGGCACACGATAAATTATCGCAAACGGCTGCCTTTATAGCTGTAAAGTTTTATGGATTAACACTTAATCCACAGATTGGGAAGAACTTTGATTCGAGCATTACCGACTTTTACGAGAAGGTAGTCCAGTTTCTTCCCAAACATTTAAGCTGGTACCATAACACATTACGCTTTGCTTTTTGGCGGAAGTTTTTTATCGCTTCAGAAGAATTACTCCTTCCTGGCGATTTGATGCACATTATTTGTAGGAAGTATTATGTAACTCAATGTGTTGACGAAGCCATTAAGAACGGCTGTGAACAGATTGTCATAATTGGTGCCGGACTTGACCATTTGGGAGTATATTCAGCTTCTAAAGGCCTCGAAGCTTTTGAGATTGAAACTTTTTTTATGGCTCAAACAAAGAATCAATTCTTGAAGGTTAATAATCTGTCTTCCAACAACTTACACTTCTGCCCTCTTGATGTAACCAAGAAGCGAATGAGCCAAGTTTTAGCAGAACATCCCAAGTTTGATTCCTCCAAACAAACCGCTTTTGTTGCAGAAGGTTTTTTCGATTATTTAACTGAAACCGATGCCCGAAACGTCTGTAGTGAAATTGCTACCCTCTGCCCTTCTAATACATTAATAACTACATTTTTTTCTTTAGATGAATTGAATGTATTCCATCGTTTTAGTTTTAAAAGTGGGGTTCGCTTGGTGGGTGAATCGGTAAAGCTATCACTCAACAAAAAAAGTTTTTTGAGTTTGTTAGATGACTTTGAATATAAAACTGAAAAAGTGCTCAGCTATCAAGAGATGAAAAGTGATTTAGTGGAGTCTTCGGGTTTGGAGTTGCCCGTTTTGAAAGGTTTTTATGTTATTAAGGCTTCTGTTAAGAAAGATCGTAAACATAGCACTTGTTCATAATCAAGAGGATGGACTAAAACACTATTCCTTACAAAGCACCTAGATTATTTAAAATCCAGAGTGTCAATACACCCACCAAACCACATCGACGTTTAGAATTATTGGCGAGAGATTTTGGTACTTTGATCGAGATGACTGTGAAGATCCTTCAGAGGTATCTTCAGGATGACAGTGGTGGTGTTTAATTTACTATAACCGTCAACGAATTATCTATTATCTACATGGATGACTGTATCCGCTTTTTGCTCAATGGAATCCGCTTCAGAGCTATCAGAACTATTTGAGGTTGATACTTCTAAGTTTAGATCCAATACTGAAACATCTGCTTTTGGAATATAGAATTGGTTTGAAATTGAATTTGTATCCACATTTGAGCTGTCTGGAGTTTGCACGGGTACTGGTTTCTTATAATATGCTACGCCACTTAAATTCATCATATTTCGTAGAATCCACGATTTCCTTTTGTTCACATAGGGTGAAGCTGGCTCCACTCGCATTCTTTTTGGATTGGGAAGTACAGCGGCCATTCGAGCTGCTTCATCCGCTTTTAGATACCGAGCATCTTTATTAAAGAAATGGTTTGTTGCTTTACCAACTCCGTAAACTCCTGGACCAAACTCGGCGATATTAAGATATACTTCTAAAATTCGTTCTTTCGTCCACATTACTTCAATTGTCAATGCGAGGCCTGCTTCTACTCCTTTTCTTACATACGATTTACTACTATTTAGAAATAAATTTTTAGCTACTTGCTGAGTAATAGTACTAGCGCCACGCACGCGCTCTCCTTTCTCTTTTTCATCTAATGCTTTTCCGATGGCTTCAGTATCCAATCCAGAATGTTCCCAAAATAGTTGGTCTTCTGATGCTACAACAGCCCATTTTATATTATCAGGAAAAGATTCGTAATCGACCCAGTATTGCCTCAAACTGTAGCGCTTTACTCCGAGTTTGTCCCAATCTTCTTGCAATGTAAAAGCAGTGAAGGGCGGATTTATCCATCGCAAAGAGAAAACAGTTCCTAACAATAAACTAAGTGCAAGGACTATTGATAGGCTGAAAATTTTAAATACTTTTTTCCACCTAATCCTTTTTATGGAAGCTAAACGACCTCGTAATTTTTGGCGATAATTACTCATAGTTCTCATTACCTAAGTTTGGCGTTTGAACTATATACAAGTTAAAAAGTTCTGATCTATAATGAAGTTCGTGCCAATATCAGATAGATTAGTGAAATAACGATCACGGAAATAAGCAATTAAATGGAAAGTTAGTTTTGAAGGTTCTTCGGAAGTATCATTATAATTGTAGATGCTAAGTAATTCGTTGACAGAAATAGCTTTTTGATTTCCTTCAGAATGTCAATACGCCCACCAAACCACATCGACGTTTAGAATTATTGGCGAAGAAAGAACGCAATGGAATAGACGTCTCCGATAGGAGCAATCATTCCACACCGGCTCGGGTTTGACTGTGGCAATAGAAGGACGAAGACCATTGGAATGATTGAGTCGATGCAATGAAGTTCGCGCCAATTATTCTTGTCGAGAGCTTTTGGTACTCGCCTGCCCCGAGCATTCGGGGGCGGCACAAAAGTACACCCATCAATGAGATGAATGCATTAGCAAACACGTAAATAATGTGAAGGTAAGATCAGCTATCACCTGCGAACAAAACCATTGCTTTTTAATAGCTGTGAAGATCCTTCAGAGGTATCTTCAGGATGGCGGTGAGCGTTGTTTAATTTATTGAAACCATAATGATTTCTACAATGACGACCCTATACTTTCTTACGAGAGATTATAGGGTATATCTGGCTTTATTGCTACCAAGCTACTCTTGGGTGCTACTTGGCAATTTTTTTGTGGCTTTTGCACCCAGTTCTTTGAGCATCTCTGCTTGACGAACTAGATTTCCAGAACCTTCGGTAAGGCGAGTTCGGGCTTCGTCATAGCTTTGCTGAGTTTGCTTAATTCGATCCCCAATTTTATCCAAGCTTTCAACAAATAGAACAAACTTATCGTACAGAGCGCCGCCTCGTTGTGCAATTTCTAGCGCATTTTTGCTTTGGTACTCTTGCTTCCAGACGCTATCGATAGTCGCTAAAGTTGCCAGTAATGTAGAAGGACTTACGATTACGATGTTGCGATCAAAGGCTTCGTAATACAAATTAGCATCATTTTGAAGAGCCACACCAAAAGCAGATTCTATCGGAATAAAGAGAAGCACAAAGTCAGGACTTCTATCACCATGAATTTGATGGTATTTCTTTTCACTCAAACCTTTTACATGGGCTCTAACCGAGCTAATGTGCTGTTTCAGCGCAGTTGCTTTTTCTAAGTCATCTTCGGAAGATGCATAACGTTCGTAAGCCGTTAATGTCACTTTAGAATCAACAATCAGGAACTTTTCACCAGGGAGATGAACTACCACATCAGGCTGTAGGCGTCTTCCCTCTTCATTGGTTGCAGATACTTGAACCTCATACTCTCTGCCTTTTGTGAGCCCAGATTTCTCCAGAATCCGTTCAAGAATAACTTCGCCCCAATTCCCTTGGGCTTTGCTATCTCCTTTCAAAGCTCGTGTCAGGTTCTTCGCATCTTCACTCATCTTTTGGTTCAGCTCACCCATCTGGCGGATTTGCTCTTTTAACGTAGCACGTTGACGATTTTCTTCGTTGTAAGTCTCTTCTACTTTCTTCTTAAACTCTTCCAACTTCAACCCAAGTGGATTCAAAAGCTGATCTAAACTTTCTCTGTTTTGTTTGGTGAACTTTGCTGATTTCTCATCCAAAATCTTATTCGCCAAATTCTCAAATTGAATTTTTAGCTGTTCCTGCATTCCGGCGAGCTCATCTTTTTGCTCAGCCAGTTTCTGTTGGAGTGAGGAATACTCAGCTTTTAAGCCTGCGAGATTTCTATCCAAATCGGCAGACTTCTCTCGCTCTTCTTTTAATTCTAACTCTTTCTCCCTTTGTGCAACTTCTAACTTTGCTTCACTTTCTTTAGCTAGCTGTTGAAATTTATTTTCTGTTTCATTGACCTGAGCGTCCAAATTTGTGTTCCGTTCTTCCAATCTAGAAAGTTCAGATTTGGATTTAAAGTGCGCAATAAAGAAACCTGCAACGGCGCCAATAATTAAAGAAATGAGGATAAAAATGTATTCCATAGTGTGATTAAATGAGGTTGAAACTCGAAAAAGTAGAAGCCATTCTTTTGATTTTATTTCCTAAAACCATGCAAGAAACGGCACTCAAGTATATAGAAATTATTAACCTCTTTTTGTAGGAGATTTGGGAAACGATGCTATTTAGTAGAAATCGATAAAGCCCAAAATAATTGGGGTGTTAACGAATTACTTATAAGAGTAAAATCCTTCACCCGTTTTGTTGCCAAGCTTACCGGCATCAACCATTTTTACAAGTAATGGAGATGGGCGATATTTAGGATCTTTAAACCCTTCGTAAAGCACACTTAGAATATCCAAGCAAACATCTAATCCAATAAAATCAGCTAAGCGAAGTGGCCCCATTGGATGCGCCATTCCTAGCATCATCACTTCATCTACATTTTCAGGAGTTGCAACGCCTTCCGATACACAGAAAATAGCTTCGTTAATCATTGGCATAAGAACCCTATTGCTCACAAATCCAGGGAAGTCGTTCACAGGAACTGGAACTTTGTTTAGCTGTTTGGAGGTCTCTTCTACAATTTGGTAAGTACTATCACTCGTTTCTAAACCACGTACAATTTCAACCAATTTCATCAATGGCACTGGATTGAAAAAGTGCATTCCAATAAAACTCTCCGGACGTTTAGTGAGCGAGGCCAACTTAGTTATAGAAATTGAAGATGTGTTCGAGCCTAAAATAGCATTTGCAGGAGCGTTTTCATCCACAGCGGTCCAAACGGCTTTCTTTATATCAATGTTCTCTGGAACAGCCTCAACTACTAGGTCTACGTCTTTAACTCCAGTAGCAATATCTAAATGCAGGGTAATATTTGATAATGTAGCCGTTTTCCTCGCCTCATCAATTTTCTCCTTGGCCACCATCCGATCCAAATTCTTTGCTATAGTTGTCAGTGCGCGGTCGCCAAACTCTTGCTTTGTTTCAATAAGGTTTACTTTAAAATCATTCATGGCAAAAACATGGGCAATACCGTTCCCCATAGTTCCTCCGCCAATAACCGCTACTTTTTTTATAGACATTACACTGTATTTATAAAAGTTAAAATTTCTACGTTAAGGTAATAAGTTTTGGAAGCGCTTTTCAAGGTTAAATAACACTATCAGATGAATTTTAAGATTGTTATTTTAAATTAAAAATACTTGTAATTCATTTCCCAAACTTAAAAAACTTTTATCATTCGATAAGCCATCAATTTGTCTTTCAGTTTCTACTTTATTCCTTTAGCTTTAGCCACCATTAAGGTTCACAATACATGAAAACATTTTCCAAGCTACTTCTCTTTTTTCTAATTCTTTTTATCGGTTTTGTAGGCCTCGCTTTCTATTGGACATTCTACAAACCCTTACCAAATTATGAATCTAATATTGCTTTAAATCAATTACAGCAGCCCGTTACTATACATTGGGATGAATTTGGTGTTCCACATATATATTCTAAAAACCAAGCTGATCTCTACTTTGCACTGGGATATGTACACGCTCAAGATCGACTTTGGCAAATGACGCTCTCTCAAATTGCTGCAGAAGGCCGTTTTGCTGAATTTTTTGGAGAAGATTTGATTGAACTTGATAAATACCAACGCACACTTGGTTTTTGGAAGATTGCACAACGTTTAGAAAAGGAAGCGTTGAACAATGAAGAACGTGATATTTTGCAGTCCTATTCAGATGGTGTAAACTCTTTTATTGATGAAAATTCTAATAAACTACCGATCGAGTTTGCCCTTACGGGTATTGAACCTATACGCTGGAACCCTACTCGCTCGCTCGCTATTGTGCGCTTAATGGCTTGGGATTTGAATTTAAGCTGGTGGACAGAACTTACATACAGTTATTTAAAAGCCAATCTGCCTGCCGATAAGTTTGAAGAGTTAGCACTCAGAGTTCCAGAAGATTCACCCACTACTTTAGACGATAACGAGTCGATAAAATTAACTGCGGCAATGTTTCCAATGTTGGAACAAGAAATGAGCCGTAGAAAGTTAATGCAAAGTGAAGGCACCCATGTAGGAAGTAACGCTTGGGTCGTTGATGCTTCCAAAACCACTACAGGATATCCACTTCTAGCTGGTGATCCTCATCTCGGTTTAGATATGCCCGGAAAATGGTACGAAGTTCATTTAAATATAAGCGGTAAAAATGTTTCAGGCGCAACCATTGCAGGAGTTCCGGGTGTGGTTTTAGGCCAAAATGACGAAATGGCTTGGTCTTTCACTAATATAATGGCTGACGATACTGATTTCTTTCTTGAAAAAACGGATCCTGAAGATCGAGGAAGATATGTAACCGATTCGCTCCAAATGGGTACTATTGCATACCAGCCATTTATGAAAAGTAGGGAAATCATAAAGGTTAAAGGCAAAGACGATGAGGTGTTAGAAATTCGATACACCAAACATGGGCCGGTAATCTCAGATATTTATCCCAATGTAAAACTATCTGATGAACAAGTAATTGCTATGCGTTGGACTGGGCAGGATGTTACTAACGAATTTAGAGCTTTGTATCAGATAAATTGGGCAGAAAATTTCCAAGACTTTAAGGACGCACTTCCTCATTTTGGCGTACCGGGACAAAATTTCATGTATGCTGATATTGAAGGAAACATAGCTATGTTTTCGACAGGACATCTTCCTATCCGTTCTGGCAATAAAATATTGGTCCGTAAAGGATGGGATCCATCACAAGATTGGCAAGGCTATATTCCGAATGAGGAAATGCCCCATGTGATAAATCCAGATAAAGGGTGGATTGCTAACGCGAATAATAAACTCACCACGGATAACTATAAATATTATATCGCTTCGTTCTGGGAACCGCCATCTAGAATTGAGAGAATTAGTGAGTTTTTAATTCAACACGATAAATTAACTCCCGAACTTTTTGCGGAGCTTCAAAACGATTCCTACTCCAAGTTTGCCGAAGAAGTGGTTCCTATTGTACTAGATGTTATTGCCTCTCAACAAATTTATAACTTTGATGATGCTGTTTCTTACTTGGCTAACTGGGATTTTAAATATCAAAAAAATGCCACCGCAGCTTCAATTTTCGACGTTTTTATTCTGAAGCTTACTGAGAACACATTACTCGATGAATTCGGTGACGAGGTCTATCAAAATTTTATTCATCACGAGAACATCCCAATCCGTACAATTACTGAACTACTTCAAGATAGCAGTGCTTTTTTCGACAATGTGGCTACTTCTGAAGTTGAAACCAAAGCCGACATCGTTCTAAAAAGTATGCAAGATGCATTGTTATTTTTAAGTGACTCCTTAGGTCAAGAACCACTTGAATGGCGTTGGGAACAACTACATACAATCACTTTTGAACCACCACTTTTTGCGCAAGCTGCACAAGATTCTAACGCATCTGCTAGCTTAAAACTAATTGTAGACAACTTAATGAGTACGGGTACCTTTCCTGTTGTTGGGCATGGTATGTCGGTAAATAATGGACAATATAGCTGGGAGAAGCCTTATAAAATGGTGTTAGGAGCTTCCATTCGTAGAATTGTAGACCTCTCAGATTTAAGTAGTACGCAATCTGTTATCCCAACAGGGCAATCTGCGAGTCCTCTCTCCGATCACTTCGGAGATCAAACCGAACTTTGGCTAAACGGACAGTATCGTACTTTTTATCAAGACAGTGCTTTTTTCAATAACACAAAAATGAAAAGCATGAAGTTAGTGCCGAAGGAATAGAATTTCAAAGTATATGTGTTTTAGGAAGAAACAATATGTGTTAAGAACTCTTGGATGCCTATTGTTTTATAGAGTATAGCTCTACAACTCTTTGGCCACACAAACACTTACGTTACTTCACTAAGAGCATCTTTTTTGTCATATCAAAGGACCCACTCTTGATGCGATATAAGTATACACCGCTAGCTAGCCCATTTGCATCAAATATAACAGTATAGCTCCCTGCATTTTGAACTTTATCCACAAGTGTAGAAACTATCTGACCTGCACTATTAATTACATGTATACTAACATGACCAGGTTCAGGAATAGAGTAACTAATTTCTGTACTAGGATTGAAAGGATTAGGATAATTCTGCTGAAAAGAATATTTACTCAGGCGAGTTAAATCTTCAACTCCAGTTTCTAATCTGGTTGTAAATGACCTTACCTCAGACCAATCGCTATAGCCATTTTCATTAATGACCTTAACTCTCCAAAAATATTTCATTCCTTGCTTAATCTGTGAAAAGTTTAAGGATGTATCAGCTGTAAATATATTTAAATTATAAATGAGAGGAAAAAATGCCTCATTAGAAACCTGAATTTGATATTGATCTGCGTACTTTACTCTACTCCATTTAAGAGAAACTACAGAGTCGATGTTAGTGGAATTATTGGTTGGGGAAATTAGATTTGTAATTGGAGGTGCATCAATATTTCCGTAATCATTTATACGCATCTTGATATATGACCCTTGAAAACTACTACTAAACCATACATATTCTCTATCTACGATAGTGCTTCCTGCAAACCCAAGTGTTTCCCCATTCGACCCCGCTTGATAATCTAGTAACGCTTTTTTAGCATATAAAGCATATGCCTTATCAAAGTAGGTGTCGATTACTACTATCTCATTGAGTTTAAATGGCGGGAAAAATACATATCTGCCATCTGTTGCAGAGCCAAAGGAATAGTTATTACTTGATGGTATAATTTCTGTTACTAATCCTGATAAGCTAATCTGAGACCATTCTTCTTTGGAAATATCAAATACATGAACAACTTTCTCAATAAATGGAGCAAAATAAATCTTATTCCCTACACGGGTAGCTCCATAAAAATATCCTACACCATGAGCTTTTGAGTGTAATTCATGTTGGTATTCTGAAACTATAGTTCCATCAGATTCCCTTATCTTAACAAGATACTTAGAACTTCTTGGATGCAGCCAAATGTAACCATCACCATTGTCATGCCCACCAAAAAATGACCTATTATTTGCTTGATTGACTTCGTCAAAATTGTATTTAGGATCTCCCTTTAATCCAAATGTAAATGTTTGGACGGCGTTATCTGAAAGTTCATAATTAGTTTTACTTGTATCTGATATATCAATCCGTATGAGGTTCTCTTGACTATGTGTAACGAGCCATGCATATTTACTTGTAATTATTATACCATTATAGCCATCATCAACTGTATTTACATTGTAGGTTTGTTCAATGCTCAAGGTTTCCATATTAACCTTTAAAGCGTGAGTAGTCCAAGAAGGTGCTATCCAAACATATTTTCCGCCATGTGATGTACCTGCCCCGTTAAACTTATCCCCACCGTTCCCTGGGTTTGATTGTGCTCTTGTATAGAAGCTAACATCAATTAATTTTGTTTCCCCAGTCACTTTATTGTAACAGACAATATTGGCATGATCTTGAGGAGCTTGAACTAACCAATCACCCGCAATTGTCAAACCATGAAATGCTTCTCTTTCCCTATCTAAGGATGCATCGTGGGCTAGTATATAGTCGTAATCATCATCGGCTAATTCTATATATGAATCATCTCGTACACTGTCTTGTGCAGAAGAATATTTAAGAGTTGTAGCCAAAACATTTCTAGTTACATCATGTAACTCCATTGCTATATCAGGCAAAACGGTATATGTTTTGGCTACACGGAACTCTTCGCGGTTCTTAGATGAAGTTTGTACCAAAAAGGCCTCAAAGCAAGGGTACAGCAATATCAGTATAATAACTATGAAAACTCGAACCCTCATTCAGATTCACACCCCAAAACATTATTTTCATTTATAGTATTTGATTATATACCAATAAGCAAATATAATAATAGTATTTTGCATGTAAGTCACAATTACTGGGAGTTTGAGAAGTATATAAATGAGCGTCAATTAGTTAGTTTAGCAGAAATACCTTCCTGATTGTTTTACTAATGTTGTTATTGCGATTATTATGCAGTACTAGAATATCAGTTTTACCTAAGGCGAAGCAAAGGCTAGTTAAAACATTTTAGAAGCAATCGTATACCTATATTTGTATTGGGATAATGGTTGCAAGTCCGTTATCCTTTATTTATATAAAATATTATGACGTATATCTATTCCTTAAAAACGATAGCTTTTCTTTTAATTGCAGTAGTACTATTCAACTCCTGTGATACTACGAACTCAAGTGGCTTAGAACTTGATGAGAACGAGACTATAGCAATAAATGGCCTTTCACTTACATATACAAGAAGTGGGGGAGCAATAGGTGGATTAATAAAAAAAATGGTTCTAGATAGTACAGGGGTTGTCATATTGCCTGATAGATATCCTGAATTGAGACAACAACTCACCCAAGATGCCTACGAAAAGCTAGCTAAGAATTTTGAAGATTTCGTAGATAATAGCCAATCAATTCCAGACTCGGCAGTTTCTACTTGTTCTGATGATGTTTTAGTAGAAATTGAATGGAAGTACAAGAATGAGTCTAATAAATTTAGAACTATTGGATGTTTACTCTATAATTATAATAGTGTGGATAGCAGTACCATAGCCGTGAGAAGTTTCATAGATATTTTGGATACTATCTATGGAAATGTTTATGAGACTCAAATTCCATGGAAGGGATTGACGAGTGAATTCTCAATTGAATCAGACACCTACGCTCTAGGTGAATCGATTAAAATGATATATAAAATCCACAATCCAACTACAAAAGAACGAGGCCTTTATTTTCGAGGAAAAGAACAAACTTATTTTACAATATATAGGGAAAATGTTCCAAACTTCTATTATCGATACCCAGATTATAAAGTTAGTGATATGGGGGAACCTTCTGAAATTCTATTTGCTCCTGGCGAAACTAAAATAATAGAGACAGAGTGGAATCAAATTATGGAAACAAAGGATGGAGATATACCTCTTGATATCGGACGGTATCGCATAAATATACACATGTCCGCTGGAGGTTTACGTCAAGGAGGAGGAAATGTTGATATTGTCGATCCATCTATTCCTGTTTTTGCGCAAGTTTCTTCAAGGAATAATGATAATAGTTCCAACCCTACTTATACTTTTAATCTATTAGTTAAAAATTGGAGTGAAGAACCGGTTAAGCTTAACTTTCCATCTTCTCAAAAAATAGGGGTTACTTTATACGGAAATGAGCATAAGAACTCAATAAGCTACGAGTCTTCTCTAATTGACGACACAATGGAGTCAACTGTTACCATTTTACCTGGTGAAGAAACAGTATTCTCACATACCGTAGATAAGTCTGAAATAGCTAATTTATCTAACTGGAGATACGTTGAAATCGAACTTATGTGTACAAATTTTGAATCCATAAGTACCGGATTCCTTGAAATGTATAAATATCGTCCAGACTAAGTTTGAACTAACTATTTTCCAGTAATATCGAGAGAAACTCTCTGGCTTAAAGCTAGTCTAATCTGTAAGATTAATTCTTAATTTAGGCTGACCGCTTATGGATATTAATAGATTTTCAAAGCATAAAAAAAGCCTCAAAAGAGGCTTTTTTTATAATTGGATTTAGAATCTGTTACTAGTCTTCTCCCAAAAATGGATATCTGTAATCGATTGGAGTGACAAAGGTTTCTTTAATAGTCCTTGGAGAAACCCACCGTAGCAAGTTAATCATAGAACCTGCTTTATCGTTTGTACCAGAACCTCTAGCTCCGCCAAAAGGCTGTTGCCCAACTACGGCGCCGGTTGGTTTGTCGTTGATGTAGAAATTACCAGCAGACTGCTCTAAACGTTTAGTAGCTACTTCAATAGCGTATCTATCTTGGCTAAAGATTGAACCTGTAAGCGCATAAGGAGAAGTTTCGTCCACTAAATCGAGTGTAGCTTCAAACTCGTTATCATCATACACATAAATAGTAATTACGGGGCCAAAAATCTCTTCGCACATCGTTGTGTACTTAGGGTCTTTCGCAAGAAGAACAGTAGGCTCGATAAAATATCCTTTCGACTTATCGTAGTTACCACCAGCTATTACTTCAACTTCTTTGCTAGCTTTCGCGTCATCAATATATTTAGCAATTTTGTCGAACGATTTTTCATCAATCACTGCATTAATGAAGTTGGTGAAGTCTTCAGTGCCACCCATTTTGAAGGTCTTGAGATCTTCTACCAAATAGTTCTTCACATCTTCCCATAAATTAGAAGGAATATAAGCTCTGGATGCCGCCGAACATTTCTGTCCTTGAAACTCAAACGCACCTCTCGAAATAGCCGTAGCTACTTGTTTTGCTTTCGAAGACTTGTGAACCATGATGAAATCTTTCCCCCCTGTTTCACCCACAATTCTTGGGTAAGAGCGGTATTTGTAGATGTTCTCACCAATGGTTTTCCAGATGTGTTGAAAAACGCCTGTACTTCCTGTAAAGTGAATACCACCAAAATCTTTATGTGAAAAAACGATATCGCCAGTTGTAGGGCCATCCACATAAATTAAGTTAATAACCCCATCAGGAACTCCCGCTTCACGAAACACTTCCATCAAGACATTTGCTGAATAGATTTGTGTATACGCTGGCTTCCAAACGATGGTATTTCCCATCATAGCCGCTGATGTAGGCAAGTTACCCGCAATAGCCGTAAAATTGAATGGAGTTAGCGCAAATACAAATCCTTCAAGTGGACGCTGCTCTAATCTATTCCAAATGCCTTCAGACGATTCTGGTTGTTGAGCGTAAATTTGTGTCATGTACTCTACGTTAAAACGTAGAAAGTCAATAAACTCACAAGCGGCATCAATCTCAGCTTGAAATGCATTTTTTGATTGTCCCAACATTGTAGCAGCGTTTATTTTGGCTCGATAAGGTCCTGCTAATAATTCCGCAGCTTTCAAAAAAATGCTCGCCCTATGTTCCCAACCCATATTCGCCCAAGCTGCTTTGGCAGCCATCGCAGCATCAATTGCTTGCGTTACATGAGAAGCATCGCCTTCAGAAAAATAGCCCAAAATATGCTGATGGTCGTGTGGAGGTGACATCGGTTTTTTGTTGTTAGTAGTAACCAATTCGCTGCCTATATACATAGGCACATCAACTTCTTTTGCTCGAGCTTCTTTAAGAGCTTCTTGCAATTCTTTTCTTTCTGGAGAACCTGGCGCATAACTTAAAATAGGTTCGTTTAGCGCTGGTGGGACATTAAAAAATCCAGTTGCCATAAATTTCTTTTCTGATTGAGATTATAGGATTTAACATAATAAATATACACATTTAAGTACTGATTATGAAACGTCTACTGTATCGAACGCTAACGTTTTTAACTAGTACATCATTCAAACTATTGTAGCTCCCCAATTGAACTCGGCATACTTTAAATGATTAGCTGATAGCTGTTAGTTTGGAAATCAAATCGCCATTCATGATTTGTCTCGTCACGAACGTCTACGATTGTAAAGCAGTCTGGAAGCTTTAGCTTCCATTGTATGAAGCAGACGAAAAAGCGAGCGTAAGCATACGCTTAGACGAGATTCGGGTATTCATTGCCTAAAAAGAAGCCAATTTAACGACTGAGTTTATAGCCATTTCGTAAGGTCCTGAATTAAATTCGGGATTGCAGATGTTTGATTTAATAAAACCGTAGTCGAATTATCTAGCACCTACAAGAATGTCAAACTAATTAAAGGCACTAAGCTCTATTATTTACTGTTCTAGTTTTTAATATATTAATTGAGCGTTAGCAGAGATTCAAATTCTATCTGCTTGTTTCAAATATCATCATATACAAATTTAGGCGTTTATGCGATTGGGCTTTAAGGCATTTCAAGCCATTATCACTATTATACTTTTTACAGGACTTACTCAACATCCAGCAGAAGACTTTTCTTCTACTTACTTGTATAAAAATGTATCCCCTACTAATTACCAGCTTATAGATTCTTTGGTACAAAACACTTCTCTACGAGATAAAATCGGGCAACTTTTTATCGTTTCTGCTTATGGCGAGTTTTATAATCAAGACGACCGACGATATAAGGAGTTGGTTGATATGGTGGAAAAGCAACATATTGGTGGCATTATTTTTATGCGTGGCGATGTGTACGGGCAGGCCATTCTTACAAACAAACTTCAGAAATTAAGCTCTATCCCGCTTTGGATTACACAGGATATGGAGTACGGTGCCGCGATGCGTGTTGATGGTAGTACGAGATTTACACCAGCAATGGGAGTTGCTTCGACTGGTGATAAACGAAATGCTTTTTTAATGGGCCAAGTTACCGCTCGTGAAGCCAAAGCATTAGGTGTTCATCAAGTTTTTGCGCCTGTCTTAGATATCAACAACAATATCGCCAATCCGGTAATTAATATTCGTTCTTTCTCAGATGATCCGGTTATAGTAGGCGAGTATGGAGCCGCTTTTATTGAAGGTGTACAAAGCGAAGGTGTAGTTGCAACCGCAAAGCATTTTCCTGGGCATGGCGATACCAAAGTAGATTCGCATCTAGGACTTCCTGTCTTAGATCACGATTATGCCCGTCTCGACTCTGTTGAACTTGTCCCCTTTCGTTACGCTATTGAGAGTGGTGTAACAAGCATTATGAGTGCTCATATTGCCTTCCCGAATATTGGGAAAGACCCAGAGTTACCTAGCACTCTAGATCCAATTATATTAAGCAGCATTCTAACCGATTCACTCCATTTTGATGGCTTAGTTATTACTGATGGAATGGATATGAGGGGGATAACTTCAAAGTATTCTCCTGGAAAGGCTGTAGTAAAAGCATTGTTAGCGGGTGCAGATATCATGCTAATGAGCCCCGATACGTATACTGCCATTAATGAAGTTGAGGCTGCTGTAAATGAAGGTGAAATTACTAAAGAACGTATTAATGAATCTTTTCGGAAAGTTCTATTATGGAAACAAGAATTTGGGTTATTTAATAACGATAATCAAGCTGACATAAACGCGCTAGATAGCATCGTTAACAAGAAGTCGAACCAAGCTGTTGCCACAAAAATTGCTCACGAGTCGGTTACTATCCTTAAAGATAAAAAGGGAATAGTTCCTATAAACCCTAACGATTATAAACGCATTTTGATGGTTTCTATATCTGAAAGCTCTTCTGGAGAAACAGGAGCATCATTTGCTTCGGCTTTGAGAGATTTTCACCCTCATGTTTCTTTTTACGCTTATGACAAAAGAACTAGCGCAGCTGACATTCAAAAAATTATTAAAAATTCGCAGTCAGCAGATTTAGTAATTATCGGTGCATTTATCGGATTCAATTCAAGTAGATCGATTCAATTCAATAGAACACAACATTCTTTCCTCCAGAAGTTATTAAAGAGTAAAAAGCCATCTGCTCTCATTGCTTTTGGAAATCCTTATCTTCTTAGCGAGCTCCCTGAGACTGATATTCATGCTATAGGTTGGTACAACACCGAAGACCAAACTCATGCCGTAGCTCATGCACTATTTGGAGCTCAAGATATTGCAGGTAAATTAACAATTACTATTCCTGGAATGTACACGATTGGAGAAGGCCTTGCTTATAAACAGGAAATAATGGGATTTGGCGATCCTGAGGAAGTGGGACTTAGTTCTACGGAGTTGTATAAGATTGAAGATATTCTACAAGAAGCTATTCGAGATTCTGTTTTCCCAGGTGCAGTAGCTGCCGTCATTAAAGACGGAAAGATGGTTTTTAATAAAGCGGTTGGTTATTGGACTTATGATAAGCTTAAAAGAACTAGAAATACGGATGTGTTCGATTTAGCGTCTATAACCAAGGTTATGTCTACCACAACTGCGGCCATGAAATTAATTACTGACGGTAAACTAAGTTTGGAAGACGAAGTTTGGCGATATATACCTGAATATAAAACTCCAGAGAAAGAACATATTCTAATAAAAGACTTATTACTCCACCAGTCAGGCCTTCCCCCCTTCCGAGTATATGTGGATTCGCTTAAAACTAGACCCGAAATCATTAATGCTGTAAGAAACGAACCTCTTACCTATGAAACGGGCACCGAGTATGTATACAGCGACTTAGGAATGATTCTGATGGCAGAAATTGTGGAAATCATTAC
Source organism: Balneola sp. (assembly GCA_048267905.1). Lineage (GTDB taxonomy): Bacteria > Bacteroidota > Rhodothermia > Balneolales > Balneolaceae > Balneola. The sequence continues at coordinate 112,610 of JBLWWM010000001.1, read as the reverse complement.
CAACCAACAAATTGATGCTTTTATGAGGCGTGAATTTTATTACCCTATGGAAATGAGTTCCACATATTTCAACCCCAAAAAAGTAAGCCGTTGGTATTCAGATCGTGTTCACCCAACAGAATATGATGATATTTTTGAACGCGGACTCGTTCAAGGGAATGTGCATGATGAACGCGCTTATTTTATGGATGGTGTTGCAGGACATGCAGGTTTATTTTCAACAACCTCAGATATGGGGAAATTTGCTACGATGTTGCTAAATGACGGCCGTTATGGTGGCACACAATATATTACTCCAGAAATAGTACAACAGTTTACGAGCCAACAATCAGATATCAGCGGAAGAGGATTTGGTTTTGATCGAAAAAGCCCTACAGGTTTCACAACAGCAGGACAACTTTCGAGTAACAATACTTTTGGTCATCTTGGCTTTACGGGCACTAGTATCTGGATTGACAGAGAGCAAAATATGGCTGTTATATTACTTACCAATAGAGTTTATCCCAAGCGAACATTTGGTAAAAAAATTAGCCAAATTAGAGCCGCTGTAGCAGATGCAGCTTTTTCAGCAATTAAATAATATTTTATGAAATGGGAAGCCCTTTATAAACGAGCTTATACTCCTTACTCAAAACAACCGAAAGCCTGTATTGTATTAGGTAAAAGCGGACTCTACTATGCTGGGGTTCGTGTAGAAAATGTTTCGTTCCCCATAACAATACCTGCAACTCAAGCTGCCGTATGTCATTGTTTATCTGAGGGAGACATCCCTCTTAAACTAATTGCTAAGGATCAGAATCTTGAACAGCTCGACTTTTGGCTTAAAGAATTTGATTTGGAGTTGATTGTTACAGATGATATCTCTGCGATAACTTGTAATGCAAAAATTTTAGAAGTCTCTGAGAGAGAAACACTCCCTATACTAAAACAGCTACTTGCAAGTGCTATTACCCCTAATTCTGATTTCCCAGTCTCAGCGTTATTATTTATGGATGACAAGGCTATCACTGGAGTAAATATTGAAGTGAGTGATTGGACCAAAGGATTATGTGGAGAACGTGTTGCAATATGCAAAGCGCTGGCAATGGGTTACACATCATTCTCAATGATGTCGGTTCATACACTCAAAGGAGAAGTGAGTAGCCCTTGTGGTGCATGCCGACAAGTGTTGGTTCAACATTTACCTCAACAACCAATAGACATGTACCACGCTGATGGAACTCTTTCTCGCCATCAAGTTCCAGACTTACTCCCATTTAGCTTTAGTTCTAGCTCCTTGAGCACAAAGTAATTGCTCATTTTTGACCATTTTTTAAAACCATTTTGTTTAAAAATGGTCGTTTTTACTCGAAGAAATTATTAGAAAACTCGTTTTTTTGTAAAAAACATATGTAAAACTTCAAAAAAGTGCTTTTTTATTCAAATAATGTGAAAAAAAGCACTTTTTAATTTGATTTGATAGCGTTGATTGAATAGCTTCAACGCAGATTCCAAATAGGAAGATACATTTAACAAAAATAAACGGAGTTGTATAATGAGTAGAGTAACAGAACTACAAGGCTTAGTTAACCAAGTTTCTGAAGAAATGGAAAAATTTTACGATAAGGGAAACAAAGCTGCGGGTACTCGTGCACGTAAAGGGCTTCAAGATCTCAAAAAACTTGCTCAAGACATTCGTCTTGAAATTCAAAACAAAAAAAACGAAGAATAATAACTTCGCTTTTTTTATTTTTTTTAAAAGCTCCACTTTCTAGTTGGAGCTTTTTTTTTGATTTCAACTAGCCTTTTACCCCAAATGAGACACTTACTTATATTTCTTCTACCCTTTACTGTATCTGTATTTGCATGCCAGTCTAGCTCTATAACTATCGAGGAATTGTATATCGCTATTGACAATCGCCTTGAGCCACTCGAAGGAGACTTTGCCATTGCGTATAAAAGTTTATCCAACTCAAGGAATGAGCTTTTGATAAACCCAGATGAGCGTTTTCATGCTGCAAGTACCATGAAGACGCCCGTTTTAATTGAAGTATATAAGCAAGCTAACGAAGGGCTATTTTCAGTTAACGATTCTATTCTTATCAAAAACGAATTTAAAAGCATTGTAGATGGCTCAAACTATACAATGGAGTTAAGCGAAGAAGGTGAAAAAGATCTTTTTACCAATGTGAATAAAACTACTAGCATCTCCCATTTGGCTTATGAGATGATTACTCGGAGTAGTAATTTTGCCACTAACTTGCTCATTGATCTCGTTGATGCAAAAAAAGTAACGGCCACCATGAGAGCTCTCGGAGCAGATAGTATTGAAGTATTACGCGGTGTTGAAGATTTAAAGGCGTATGAGCAAGGGTTAAGTAATACTACCACTGCAAGAGACTTACTTACCATTTATGAACAATTGGGTACAGATACTCTTATCAGTCCTCAGGCGAATAAAGAGATGTTGGAAATACTGATGGAACAACAATACAACGACATGATTCCTTTAAAGCTTCCAGTAGGAACGGTAGTTGCTCATAAAACGGGTTGGATAACAGGCGTTCATCACGATTCTGGAATTGTATATACCCCCAATGGTGGTCGATTTGTATTGATTTTTCTCTCCAAAAACGCACCGGATAGAGCAGCTGTTTTAGAAGCTTCCGCAGATATAGCAAAACTCATTTATGACTTTGAAATTCGTAATAAATGAAACACTTACTTTACATTATAACTCTTTTAGGTAGCATTGGCTTTTTAAGCTCATGCAGTTCAAAGCAAAAACAGATGGAAAACACATCGATTGATTGGGATAAAGAATTCCGAACCCAAGGCTTACATAAAATAGATACCGATTCTACTCAGATTCTTGTTGAGCTAAAGTATGCTACTACTGATAATTTTATGGGTAAAAATGTATATGGCAATTTAAGAACTGGTTATTTACAACCTGGGGCATTAGCCAAGCTACTGGATGCTCAAATTTTTCTTAAAGAAGAAGCGCCGGAACTTCGCTTATTGATTTATGATGTAGCTCGTCCTAGAAGAATACAGCAAGTTCTCTGGGATAGCTCGGATTTGCCCTTAGACGAGCGTTCTCAGTATATAGCTAATCCTACATCAGGTTCTATACACAACTATGGCTGTGCCGTAGATCTTACCATTTCCAAGGCAGACGGAACCCCATTAGATATGGGCACGGGTTACGATAATTTTTCAACTTTGGCGCATACAGATAAAGAGGATGCATTGATTGCCCAAGGCTTACTGACTTCTGAACAAATAAAAAACCGACTTCTATTGCGTTCAGTAATGACAAAAGCCGGTTTTCTAACAATAGACAGTGAATGGTGGCATTTTGATGCTTTTTCTAGAAGCGAAACCAAAATGCGGTTTAAAATTGTAGAATAAGCTACTGAAGAAACCTCTGAAGCATCTTCTAAGCTCGTTATCATAATATATAGCTATGATTTAGCTTTATACTTTTTTGGAATGGGGTTGTAATCCGTTTCGTGTGCCCAATAGATGGAGACAACCCACCACCGTGATCCATCATTAAACAATTGAATGCTATTAATTCCTTGGTTAAATGGTTCCGCGTCGTGTTTACTTCTTTTTGAAGCGTAAGTACTAAACACATGTACAACGTGGCCATAATCTTGAGTATCACGATTGGTTTCGTATTCGTAAAATCCATTTTCCACAAAATTCTTGTCCGCTTGTTTAATAAACTGTTCTGGCGTAATAACGGTATATACAAGTTTGCCATCTGAATTTTTGGACGTAGGAATTAGCTGTGCCTCTGGAATTACTATATACCTGAAAAGATCCCAATTTCTAGGTTCCCCTTTTTCGCCAGATATTGTAGAATAAAGCGCCTTTATTATAGAGTCTACAGATTCTACTTCTTCCTCGTATTGTGCAAAAAGTGCTGAGCTTATGAAGGCACTAAACAATATGGTTACAATAATCTTTTTCATAGAAATGGTATTTAAAGTTTTTCAATACAGTTTGTTGGACGTCGAGTGTCAACGATATAGATTATTTTCCAGCCGTCATCCCTTTTTTTTAGTTGGAGTGAATTTACCCCGCAATGTGAAAAATCATCTCCTCGATAGAAAGAGTATGGAACCCAAGCATGTGCTAAAGCTCCATCCATTCTTACATCAATAGTTGAAACTCTTTCATCCCACATTATATCGTGGGGAGTTCCAACAGCTTTTAGAAAGTTTTGGAGGGAACCATTTATTACTTGCTCCTCCCCATCTTTGCCTTTTGCAATAGACTGCATAATAGCTTCTGGATAGAAAACGCTACTAACTTTTGAACTATCTCCCGCTCTCATTCCTTCAAATAAGGTATGAATTTGGTTTTTTATGGCTGTTTCGTCGGGAGTTTGAGCAGCGCTAAATGATGGGGATACTAATAGTGTTAATACACAAATTATCGAAAGGATTGATGAGCTTTTCATTGTGGTAAATTTATTCACTTTTTCAGAATAACGTGAATAAATTCGTAAATACAAATTAAACCGAAACTCTCTACTTTGTGATGTAGAACATTCCACTGTTTGGGTAATCTAAATTACTCTCCCAAACGGGACGCCACCAAAGTACTGAAGGTTTAGTATTCTCAGGCCTATCATGATCCATTATACCAATATTAGCTCTGAGTTTTTCCAAGTTAGAACCGGCAGCTAAAAGTTGAGAAATTGGAAATGCTAATTCTAATGATTGTCCGTTTTTATGCTCTTTCATCACATATTTAATATCAGATGTGGACGTATTTGCTAGAATACCTGCTTTGGCAATCTCTAGCTGTATAAAACTAGAATCTGCAACATCCGAAGTAAGGTGCACATAGAATTTGTCCTGTAAAGCCTTCACATCGCTTGGAGAAGCAATGGTCTTTTGATCTTCAAACTGAACGCCAATAAAGATGTCATTATCGTCGCTAGTTAAAGCAAACTTGAATGCACCATCATCTTTGCCTTTCCAGTCCCAACCCTCATAAAAGTATTGGGGTAGCTCAACTTCTATCCAGTCAGTGTTTTCCCAATCAGAAAAGTCGCCGTCAATAGTTATTGGGGAATCTGTTTTTGAAAAAGAGTGTTTCCAATCAACCATAACCTTTTTGGAAGTTGGTAGTGCTATATCACTTCTTGTGTTACGAGCAAAGCCCGCATCCAGAGTAATAGAAAGAGACTGATTATTGAGTGCTGGAATTGATAGCATACCATCTTCGCTAGAAACCTGAAGAGTAATCTTTTTTTCGGTTTGAGGTGCTATGAGTTCACTTATTGTAGCTGGTTTGAACTGAACTCCCTCTTGGCTTACAAGATTACCTTGGATAACAAACTCCTTATCTGAAGTATTCTTCAATGTAAGGATGAGTGGAAAATCCGACACTAATTCTGATTCAGTGACTACAGGTTCAATTTCTAACCAATTACCTTGTCGGAGTTTTTGGATGTCAGCGTAATCTTCTTCGGGTACAATATCTTTTTCGTAAATCCCAGAAAGTTCTAAATGCGCGGTAATTGGACCTTTCTCTTTCATCGTAACCCAAGTAATATGGTCAAATTCACCCACATTAGGATTTCTCATATCACTTCCACCACCCGTTGTAGCAAGCGTGTAGTGCTCCATTCCATTATGCAATTTAAAACGGTAGAAATGATGGTGACCTGAAAACACCGTATAATTTCTTGTTCCTAAGGCTTTTTCAACTTCGCTATAACCTTGAGTATCACCATAAGACCAAAGTGGCCGATGCATGAATATAAGCGTCCAGCTTACATCGTTATTTTCTGCTAATACCTTTTGGAAGTATTGAATTTGATTTTGACTGATTCCACCGTTTTTAATCTCATCCGTATTAAGAGCTAAAAATAGAACGTCTTTATATTTGAAGTGATAATAATCTCTCCCATGGCGAGCTTTCCAAACATCTGTAAGTAGCTCATTACTTGTATCGTGATTACCCGGCACATAATAAAATGGCATTTCGAGATTTTTAATCATGCCATCGAATTCATCCCATTGTGCATTCCAAACGGCGGGCTCTTCGGTATAGCCATCTATCAAATCGCCAACAGAAAGCACAAACTCTGGTTGAAGTAGGTTTAGTTTGTCAATTGCTTCTTTAAAGACTCCCCCTCTCATTCCTCCCGTTCTGTCAGAAACAATTGCAATGCGAAATGTTTGCTCTGAATTGTTAATTGGTTTGTTAGAAACAGGAACAACTTCCTTGCTCTGTCCCCATCCATTTGTATTTATTAACAAACAGATTATTAGAAATAAAGAAGCTATTCTATAAGTGTTCATTTAGCTAACAACTGCGATTGATTAATGTTGGACTTTTGCATCTAAGATGTGCTCTATTTTGAGTTGCTCATCCATATGAAGCTCCACATTGTCAAGAGTTGAAATATTATCTAGAAGTTGAGAAACGCTACTTACACCAATTAACGCTGAAGTAACTACTTCTTTGCGAAGTACCCACGCCAATGCAAGTTGAGCTAAACTTTGTCCACGATTAACAGCTACTTCATTTAACGCTAGTATTTTAGAACGTACACTTTCGTTCAAATCGGTCTCTTTTAAGAAACCATCGGGGTCAGCAATTCTAGAATTTTTAGGAATGCCACCAAGATATTTATTTGTCAATAAACCTTGAGCTAATGGCGAAAATGGAATACAGCCTAACCCTTCTTCTTCAAGCACAGGAAACAAATCTTTTTCCACGCCACGAACAAACATATTGTACTTTGGCTGATGGATAATGAACGGTGTATTTAACTCACGCAGAATTTCAGCTGCATGTTTAGTTTGCTCACCAGAATAGTTGGAAACACCCACATATAAAGCTTTTCCTGAACGAACGATTTGATCTAAAGCCAACATCGATTCCTCAATTGGAGTGTTGGAATCAGGTCGATGATGATAGAAAATATCAACATATTCTAGTTGCATTCTTTTCAAGCTTTGATCGAGGCTAGAAATCAGATATTTGCGAGAACCACCGTCGTTGTAAGGTCCGTCCCACATTTTATATCCTGCTTTTGTTGAGATAATTAGTTCATCTCTGTGGGATTGAAAATCGCTTTTTAAAATCTTACCGAAATTCTCTTCCGCTGAACCTGGAGGTGGCCCGTAATTATTAGCCAAATCGAAATGTGTTATTCCGTTATCAAAAGCTGCATGTAGAATTTCTTTTGCGTTATTAAGATCTGCTTTCCCTCCAAAATTATGCCATAAGCCAAGCGATAAGCGCGAAAGGAAAAGTCCACTTAATCCCGTTCTCTTGTAAGGAATATTATCATATCTAGAAGTAGCCATAGAATTAATTTTTTAAAGAGTACATATTTGGAAGTTCGTCTTCAAATATAATAAAGCTATCCTGCTTGAACTTCACAAAATCTTCTGCGCTTTTCTGCCCTGGATATGGAGCATAAAAATGATTTTGATTGCCTTTGCTTTTGGTGGCATTACGCCATACTTGCACATAAGTGATCCGCCTTGTTGCTGCATTGGCCTTTAAACTTTTAAGCAAGGTTTCTGTCCACCAAACACTATCAGGTAAAGCTTCTAATCCTGTTTCAGTTAGTGCAGCTATTTTCCCTTTTTCTTGAGCGATTTCGGCAGTCATGGTTAGACTTTGAACAAAGTGAACTTTTTTTAGAGAATCCGGAGTTAAGTTCGCTTTATGTCCCACATCCCAATAATTATCTAAGCCGATAATATCCACGTAATCATCTCCAGGATATCCATACAAATAGTCTTCCTTGAAGGTTTCGATATTGGTTCTACTTCTATCGGGAGAAAAAGCCCAAATCAAATTATGAACTTGTTTCTCATCTCTTAGATATTCAACCGTAAACTGCCATAATTTGATGTATTCCTCTTCGGTAGAAAGACCTTTTCCCCACCAAAACCAATCACCATTATGCTCATGAAATGGTCTGAAAATAACAGGCATTGGAGCGAGTTCCTTAAAATAATCGGCAACTTTATCTAAGGTTTGTTTGTAGGCTTCATGCTGGTCGCCACCTGGAATAATAGCGTACACTGCACGTGTGGTATCGTAAAATGATTTATTGGTAACAGGATTAGCCATATGCCAAGCATAAGTGAGCACGCCCCCACGCTCTAAACCTTCTTTAGCGTATCTTAACGTTGATTCTCTAGCTTTTACTCCTTGTTCTGGGTTTTTCCAATTCCATAAAAAATCAGCCACATCCCAACCATAAACTGCGGGGAAAGAACCCGTCACATCTTTGACGTCAGAACGGTTGGGCTCATTTCTCCAAGTATAGCCATACGCCAACGTTGCTTGGTGGCCAAACATGGAATGCTTGCCTTCTAAGTTTTTTAAGTTTTGATAGAGCGCCTTGGTTTGTTGAGTTGCGTTAGCATCAACCATTCTAATTTCTTGAGAAGGTAATTTGGAGCAAGAAAGTAAAACAAGAAAGCCGACTATAAATAATCTATTTTGATTCAACATTATTATCCTCATCGCTTTGGAAGTGTGTACATATCTGGTAATTCATCTTCAAACATAAATAGCTCCATATCTCGAAACGCTTTCATATCAGGAGCGCTTTTGTGACTAGGTGGGGATGCATAAAAGTGATCACCTTTACCAGATCTATCTTGATTCGCATTTCGCCAAGTAAGAACCCACACAATTCTTTTGGTATAATTATTCGCATTTATGTTAGCTCCCAACACTTCTGTCCACCATTTCTCATTTGGGATACCTTCATACCCTGATTCTGTTAGCGCAGCGATTTTATTTAACGAATCTGCGACTTGAACTAGTTCAGTTAAGCTTTTTATAAACGCTTCTTTTTGCTCTTCCTTTGGTGTTTGATTGGCAGGATGTCCTAAATCCCAATAATTATCTAACCCTATAATATCTACGTAATCGTCGCCTGGATAACCGTAAAAATAATCTTGTTTAAAATTATTTATATCCATTCGGCTACGATCTGGTGAAAAAGCCCAAATTAAATTATGAACTCCTTTTTCATCTCTCAAATACTCTACAGTGAATTGCCATAGCGCAATATAATCTTCCTCTGTAATATTTCCTTTTCCCCACCAAAACCAATCGCCATTATGCTCATGAAAAGGTCTGAATATTATTGGAATTGCTTCGCCATTATCACCTTTTAACTCTTGAGCAAATGCAGCGAAAGAATCTAACCATTCTCTAAAAAGCTCATGATTCTGCTGGCCAAGTAAAATATTGGTTGGTTCACCTAGATCTTCCCATGATCCTTTGCCTGTTTCGGGATGATTCATATGCCAACTAATAGTTATTACGCCACCTCTGCTATAACCGTCTTTAATCCAGCCCTTCATTTGCTCAAAGTTTACACCATCAAGGTTTGCTTCAGCACTGTCTTTCTCAAGATCTCCAATATCCCATCCATAAACGGCGGGATAAGAACCTGTGCTCTCTTTAACATCAGAACGTCCTTCTTCAGCCCACCAAGAGTGTCCATAGGCTAGATCATCTTGATGACCGTACAGCACATAATCTTTAGATGTATTTTTAAGATTTTCATAAAGGGCAATTGTTTCAGAAGTAGCATTTTTGTTTATCAAGGTTGAAGTAAATTTCTCCTCTCCTGAGCTACAGCTAATAAAAAATAGAACTGGGATTAAAAATAGAGAGCTAATAGATTTCATATCAGAGACTTTAGTTGTTCAATGTGTACATATTCGGCAAATCGTCTTCAAAAAACATAATCTCGACATCTTTAAACTTTTTCATATCGGGAGCACTGCTATGCCCAGGATAAGAACTATAGAAATGTTCTCTGTTTTCTCTTTGCTGATTCGCGTTTCGCCAAGTAAGAGCATAGGCAATTTCAGAAGCTTTAGGGTTTAAAGTAAGTGCTTCTAATAGTGATTCAGTAAACCAATTCTCATATACTATCTTTTCTTGTCCAGTTTCAGTAAGAGCTGCAATTTTATTTCTTTTATCTGCTTCTTCTACAATATTTGCGAGGGCATTACTTAAAGCTTCTACATCATTTTTACCATCCATAAAGCTACCATAATCATCGTAACCTAGAATATCCACATAGTCATCGCCCGGGTATTTTTCCATGTATTTATCTCCTCTTTCTTTGGAACCACCATCAGGAGAATAGGCATACAGAAGATTATGAAGTTGTTTTTCATCCTTCAGATAATCAACAGTAAAACGCCAAAGAGTTACGTATTCTTCAACTGTAGTTTGTTTTTCGCCCCACCAAAACCAATCTGCAGTATGCTCGTGATATGGTCTGAAAATAATTGGAATGGCCTCGCCATTTTCATCCTTTAAATCATTTATGAAATCAGCGAAAATATCTAACCAAGAAACAAACTTCTCATGTTGGCTTCCGCCAGGAATGATTTCAGATACTGCGGGCGTCATATCCCAAGTGTTACCATCAGTAACTGGATGATTCATGTGCCAACTTATGGTATTTATCCCACCTCTTGAGTACGCTTCTTTAATCCACCCCTTTATGCTTTCAAAGTTTACACTATCTAGGCTAGCATCAACACCTTGACGAAGATCTCCTAACTCCCAACCATACACCGCGGGATATGATCCTGTAACTTCTTTTACGTCCGAGCGACCTGGTTCTGCCCACCAATCGTGTCCATACGCCAAATCATCTTGATGTCCATAAAGAACATTCGTTTTTGCCAATTGCTTAAGGTTATAGTAGAGGGCTTTAGTTTCGGCTGTTGCATTTTTATCGATGGGTAAGTCCTTATCCTCAATAACGTTTTTCTGGGCGCAAGCCAGCCCCACACCAATAATAATGAGCAGTGATAAAATTGTTGTTTTAACCATGATAGATTGGACTATTTAATTTTTGTTAAGATTATTCTTTTTAGATCGATACTTGAATTTCCTGGAATGAGATTAGCTCTTAATTTTAGCTGTTGATTTCCCTTCTCTAAATGAAGTAAACCGAGAGGTACCCGTCCCCATTTCTGTTCATAAACCTCTCCTCTTTCAACTCTGTCTGGGCTAGGAACTTGAACAGCTATATATGAGCTACTAAATGTATAACTAGTTTCATCTGCATCACTTGAAACTGTAATCGTAGTGCCTACATTTTCTTTCTTCAAAGAGTACAGAGCTTCAACTATATAATTTCCTTCTTCAATTACATCTAAATCCCACCAGATTTTATCTGATGTAGAAGTCCAGTTTGTGAGCCAATCGTTAGACCATCCAGACTTTCCTTTGAAAGCTATATTTCCTGAAAAATAGCTTTCTGTAGCTGGTAGACTTGTTGAGGGAGCCGCATTATAACCAACTGGAACTGGCATTCTTCCTTTAAACTCTTTAGTGATTTCAACAAACCATTCGTCGTAAGCTTGGCTCATTTCTTTCACAATCTCAGTATTCTGTTCCGCTATATTCGTTAGCTGCGAGGAATCATTTTCCATATCGTAGAGCTCCCAAGTGCCATTATAATTCACTAAACGATAGGTATTATCTCTTATGGATGATGGGTACTGCTCAAGCGAATCCCAACGTGATTGATGCGTGAAAAAATATCGATTCGCCCAATCTTTGTTCTCGTTAAAAAGAAGTGGTGCAAAGCTTTTTCCATCTATCGGATTTACTTCTTCATACTCTATACCTGCCAATTCAGCTATGCTGGGAAGAATATCAATATGGGCGGTTAATTCTTTGATGGAAGTTGCTGGTTTAATTTTCCCTGGCCATCGTATAAAGAGAGGTACACGAACGCCTCCTTCATCAACTTTAGCTTTCCAGCCTTTCATATTTCCATTAAACCGATCTCCACCATTAGGGCCGTTGTCGGTGAGAAAGATCACGATGGTTTCTTCAGCAATATCTAGCTCATCAAGCTTATCCAAAATTCGACCAAGATTCTGATCTACATTTTCAACCATGCCATAAACAGTGGCATTTTTATCACTGAGCCCTTTCTCTTTATACTTCTCAAAGTATTTATCAGGAACTTGAAACGGACTGTGAGGTGCATTGTAAGGAACATATGCTAGAAAAGGTTGCGCTTTGTTTCGCTCAATAAAAGCCAAAGCTGAGTCGGTTAACACATCTGTTATAAAGCCTTCCGTTTTTACACTTTCACCATTGTATTCTAGTTCGCTATCAAAATAATTATTGAAGTGCCCCATTTTAAATCCAAAGAAAGTATCGAAACCTTGTCCAATTGGATCCATTGGATAATGAGAACCGTTATGCCATTTACCGAATAAACCGGTTTTGTAGCCTACTTTTTTAAATACTTCGGCAAAAGTCTCTTCATCGGCTCTCATGTTTTCAAGTCCATAAGTAACCCATTGAGTTCCTGTTCTTAGATGATCTCTACCTGTGAGTAAACTTGCTCTGGTTGGTGCGCAAACGGGGCTCACAAAAAAGCGATCGAACCGAGCTCCTTCGTCTGCCAACCTATCCATAATGGGAGTATCAATCTGCGGATTTCCATGACTTTTAATATCTCCCCAGCCCTGATCATCTGTCATTACGATAATAATATTTGGATATTTTGTAGTATCCTGAACTTTATTACAAGCAATAAATCCCCATATGAGAATGGGAATAAGCTTAAAATATGTAGTTCGATTTTTCATTTTAGAATAGAAATTGAGCTTTTATTTTGCCTTATTTTATGAGTGAAATTCGATGATTAATCCATTTCTCTCCATCAAAAAGCTGCACGATATACACGCCTGATGACAAGTTCTCTCCACTGAACGGAAGCTTATGTTCACCTCTGCTTAAGTTCATGGTGCGAGTTGTTCCGATTTGCCGACCAATGCTGTCCATAATTTTCATTTTAACGGTTGAAGCATGGCGCAATTCTAAAAGAATGGTTGTTTCAGGATTGAAGGGATTTGGATAATTACTAACTAGCGTACTGGGTGTATCGATGTATTCAGTTTCTGTTGAAGACACCACTGCCCAGTTTGGAACATCTCCCCTGTTTAGAACTAGCGAATGGCTAACAACTTCAGACAATTCATTATTAGGAATGGAGCGAATAAAATCGCCACTCCATAGAGAAAACCAAAGCCATGTAGTACCATGAGTTTCGTTGAATTTGGGAAGTGGTAATGTTCCCGATTCGGTAAGAGCAATCATTTTATGTCCATTAAACTGATCGAATGTCTGCTCCCATTGCGTACTCATAGACGCTCCTTTTTCCGTGTAAATATCATGTCCTATGATATCCACCCATTCATCACCAGGATACCAATCGCTATCGCCCGTAGTGTATACCCAAATTAAGTTATGCAGCTGATGATAATCTCTTAAACGAACAACTAATAATCTCCAAAGCTCTATAAAAGAGTCGCCATCTTGAGCTCCCCACCAAAACCATCCGCCAGAGGCTTCATGCAAAGGTCTCCACAAAATGGGAATGTCTGCATCTTCAAATTTCTGAAGCTGAATTGCGATAGCGTCAATATCTCTAAGAATGAGTTTATATCGCTCCGAATTTGTGTCTGCTAATGCTTCTGCAAAGTTGAAAGTGGTAGCATAGGTATAAAAACCACTCCACCATTCTTTACCTGATGTGTTTATCAAATCAGTAGGTGCATTCCAATGCCAACTTGAACCAATAATGCCATTCCCATCCTCTTTTTGAGCCCAAGAAATACTTCTTTCAACTACCGATTTTGGATTAGAACCATGTTCAACTCTAGATGGGGAATAATCAATCAAATCAATATTAGCGATGGCAGGTTCAAACCTAGTCATTCTTTCGATGTAGTCTACATCTTCTAGTGTTTGTTGGCCAGAAAGTGTTTTCTTTCCGTAAATGCTCTTTAAGTAATTAAAAAGGTTTTCTGTTTTTTGTGAAGCTAAAGTATCGATTAAATCATCTTCGGGATATTCTAGAATAGGAACTTCTGTCTTTGACAGTCGAATATAATCAAGTTCATACCAGCCCCAACCCTTATGAATTTCGAACGTATTTTCTCCAGATTTTAGCAACACTTTACCAATTGGAAGATTTTTAAATGTATCGCTCTGGGGTAAAGTACCAGTGAAAATCTCCTCGTTTACTTTGAGCTCAAATCCTTTTTGCCCATTTGGAGTTCTATAACCTAAATAAAGTGCGTAAAGTGACTCCTCTTCTATTGAAACCGTAAATGTAGCTCTGCTGTCTTCACTGGTAATATCGGTTAAATATCCAGTACCCGAATATCCAGGGGCATCATTCCCTACAATGATATTATGTAATTCAGCTTGTTCGAGCTCATACCAAATTTCTTGAGCTTTTGCCTCAATTACAAAAAAAGAGCTCGTCATGAATAATATAAACACACTCAAAACGAATATGTTTACTGGCTTTGAAAACCGAATTTGAAGGTGCGATAGCATGACACACCTCAATGCTTATTTAACTTTTGCGCGTGTTTTTTAATAATAGCTAAAGTTGAAGAATCATCTGCAAAGACTGAGTTAAGACCTTGTGGCTCTTGGGGTGGATCGCCCGTAAAAGGATCACCAACTCTCCATTTTGCATCTTCGTGTTGTTTAGCTCCTAAGCCGCCCCAGCTCCAAAAGTTTGAGCCCGCAAAAGCATCGTTAGCTTCAACCATTTCAAAAACCATTGCGTAATATTTATTTCGGTATTCTACCGATGAACCAGGCTCTGTGCTTTCATAATCACGACCTAGACCAAATTCTTCCATCACAATGGGTTTTTGTAATTCTTTTGCTACACTTAGGTGAGATGTAATATACTCTGTTGCATTTTTGATGGTATTCGGGAAGGTTCCTTCCATATCGTCTGCTTTAAACCATCCCCAATTCTTAGCCCACATGTGGAATGTTAGATAATCGATATTTGGACTTTTATGCGTTTCCACGAAAACTTCCATAGAATCTAAACTTCCAGTTTTCCCTTCACTACCAGTAGAAACGAGGTGATTAGAATCTAGAGATTTTATATAGCCCGCAGTTTTATGAACCCAATCTATATACACAGGAATATCAGGTATACTGCGTGCTCCACGGCCAGGACGCGGTTCGTTTGCCAACTGCCAAGACATTATTGCTGGGTCGTTAGCATAAATTGTATTTGTAACTGTATTTGTTCGGCTCACAAGAAATTTGATATACTTTCTAAAAGCTTCTTGAGCCTTTTCATTTTTGTAGAATTGTGCTACTTGGTACATATAAGCTTCCCAATCTCCATCGGCTGGGTCCACTATTGGGCCATCACCATACCAAGAGTTGTACACCATCATTCCGCCAGACCATTCCCAATAGTTATTCAGAAAGATTACTGCTTTCATATCTCTTTTCGCCATTTCTGCAAGTAGATAATCAAGCCCAACAAGTAACTCTTCGTTATAGCTACCATCTGGTTTAAGAATGGTCGGCTTCAATGAATTTTCAAAATCAGACTCTTCAGATGCACCTAAAATTCGAAGGTTTGTAACACCATTCTCAGCTAGGATATCAAGCTCAGCTTCTAATCGTTCTCGATCTCCATTCTCACCAGACATTCCTAAATAGGCGCCATACCAAAAATTGGTTCCAACATAATTATAGGCTTCTCCATCAATCAAGAATTGAGTTTTATCAACTTTGACAAAGCCTGTCTTTTTTTGTTCTTCTGGACTTGAACAAGCCATAGAAAGTGCAACACCAACTATGATCATTATTTTTAAAACCTGTTGTTTCATAAACCTAAGCCTGTTTTTCTACTTTATAAGAACCATTTTCTTGGAGATATCCTTTCCACCAACACTTAGTTTGTACAAGTAAATGCCACTTGCCATTGCAGAAGCATCCCACGTTGCGGTATAAGAACCAGCAGTTTGTCTACCGTTCACTAACTGTCCTACTTCTTGCCCTAAAAGATTGTACACGCTTAAACGTACGTTTGCAGTTTGAGGTAAGGTGTAAGCAATATTTGTTGTCGGATTGAAAGGATTGGGATAGTTCTGTTGAAGTACTAACTCACTTGGCAAGAAGCTATCTTCTTCATTAGCTATTGGAATATCTTGAGCAGTTATTTCGATATAATCAAAGCGCATGTAACCCCAGTAATGATCAATTGCTATAGAGGCAAGCGGGCCTTCAGACGAAATAGTAATTTTTAGACTTTGCCATTCTCCTGTGGGTAGATTGAATTTTAGAGTATCAACGATATTTCCATTAACCATCAATTCTTGCTCTTTATAGTCGAAAGGCAAAAAGTATCGTATGGTTACATCATACTCATCTGCTTCAGGGATTGATAAACCGTTCCACGTAATCCTTCCACTTCCCTCCATACTTACTCCAGCGCCTCTACTTGCATCGCTTTCGCCTAAAATCACAGAGGTTCCACCCGAAAGAGTTGCATCTTCAGCTTCTAGTCTAACTACAACAATATCCGTTCTACCCTCAACAATTATAGGATAAGATTGCACGATAAAGCCTTCGTCATCTTTTGCTTTTGCGTAGATGGTGTGCTCACCTTCGCTAATATCAGTGATTGTAAATGCATACGGAGCGGTAGCATCTACCCCAACAGAATCATCATCAATAAAAAATGATACGTATTCTATCGTTCCGTTGATGTCGGTTGCTTCTACTTTTACTTCTACATCTCCGCCAACGGGAACGCCTTTATTATTTGTAGGTGAAATGATTGAAACACTTGGTGGCTGTTCTACCGCAATTGAACCACGAACTTCAAATTCCCACAAAGAGTGACCAAAAGTTGGTGTTTTAGCTGTTCCATGCATGCGAATAAAACGTGCAAGTTCAGGTTCAGAAAAAGCTATAGAGTCAATTCCACCATCAGCATTATTATCTGAATAAACCGTTGTCCAGCTTTGTCCATCTAATGAAGTTTGTAAACTGTATTCTGTTGAATGGGCATCTTCCCAGTTAAGAAGTACTGAGCCTACCTTATGAGCTTTCTCCAAATCAACTTCAATCCATTCATCATCTGGATTATCATCGGTATTCGGATCTTCTTCTGTAAGTCCACTACCGTCGCTCCAAGCACTGCTCCATCTTGTGGTTGTATCGCCATCAAAAGCGAGCGCAGAAACACGGTCTTCCCCGCAACAAGTTTCAAAAGTTGAAGCTCTAGATGGTTTCCCTAAAGCTCTATTTATTAGCCCTGCAGGAACAACATTGATAGTTATACTACTGGAATCTCTAGCTCCTTCAGCACCTATCGCAATCAATTTAAATGTAGTAGTCTCGGAAAGAGTTTCAATTTGTGAGCCTTCTTCAGCAGCTACAGGTATTCCATTCAAAGTTACCGTCTCTGCATTAAACACTAACCAATGAAGCTCAGTTTGGCCACCTGCTTCAACTTCTGGAATGGAGGCGCTAAATTCACGAACTAAGGGTGAATAGTTTATAATGCTAACCTCTTCGAAATAGGTATCTCGCATGTAGCTCATTTGATCTAAACCGCGTAACCAGCTTGGACCATAAGTTCCTCTATCCTGAGCCCAGTCAACCCATTGCCAAACCAATGCACCAGCGTAACCTCTGTCGTAAAGAGTTTCGTAAAGATCCTCTTTCGGGATACCATAAAGTGAAGAAGAAGGAATACCAAACTCTCCAATTACTAATGGTTTATTTAAATTCCATGTTGCCTTATCATGGTGAAACGGAGATAAGTCTGTGCCAAAAGATTCATAATAGTGCACCATATAAAAATCTAAAGTACCTAAAGAATCCCCACCGGCCGCAATAAGCTCAGCGTCGGAGTAATAGTTTTTGGATTTACTTCTAGAGGTAGAAGCAAGAGCACTAAAACTCCAAGCGCCATTCGAAACCAACGCATTAGGATTTGTTCGATGTATGGCTCCCGCAGTTTGGTTCACAAAGCGTTGAATATTTGACATTGCTGTATGGCGAATATCTCCCCAACCGAACTCATTACTCATCCCTTCTGGCTCGTTAAATATTTCCCAAGCTTGCAGCGCGGGGTGATCGCCCAATGCTTCAACCATAGGTATTAAAGAGTTCTGAATATAAGTTTCTGTCAGTGTTGAGTCTTCTAATAGCGCTTTAGCTCTATTCGTTATTGTGGTACCAGAGGAAGTTCTTAACATATCGAACGACCATAAACAGAGAATTAGACTAACGTTATTTTCCCAAGCCATATCAAGAATGGTTCGCATATCATCGATGGTTCCTACGCCAGGACCTGTAACTTCATTCCCGTTCCAACTTGGAGTACTTCTCCCATCTATGTGAGTCCAAAAGCGCATAGTGTTACCACCGTTCTCTCTAACTTGCGTAAACATACTTTCAAAATCGTTTAGAGAAGTATTGCCAGGCCCGATATCTCTACCAAAATTAACCCAAGCAATGTTGCCTCCATTAACCCACAAATCTTGGCTGTTATAGTTTATTCTATTATCAACTTGGCTGTATGAGTTAGCAGAAAGGCTAATACAGATTAGTATGAAGAGAAAGCTTTGTTTCATAGATCTATTTATTAAGCTATTTCTTTTGTACTTAGCATCTTATTTGTTTTAATTAATCTATCTACACGTTCTATTACTTCCAATGCTGCTCTTCCATTGTGGTATGGACCTTTCCAAGATCTAACTTTATCCATTTCTTTGTAAGGCTCGCCTTGTTGATTTACTTTTTCATACCATTCACCGTAGGTATAATCAATAAGACAACTTTTAATGAAAGCCCAACTATCGAAAGAGGCTTGCAAGTATTCTTTTTTTCCTGATATTTCATATGCATTTAGAAACCCAATAACTGCTTCTGCTTGTGGCCACCAATCTTTATCGGAATCTATAATGCCAGAAAGATTGGCTTCGTTTAGTAGCCCTCCATCTTTATCAACACCATTGCGAATTACAGATTCTGTTACAGAAATAGCAATATTATTAACTGTATGGATAAGGTCATCATTATCTAGCAGGTTTACAGCTTCACACAATAGCCACGTTGTTTCTATATCATGGCCAAATGAAATAATATCCGACTTTGGGGTCCAGTCTAAATCCATAAAATTTATCATAGATGTGGTAGACTCATTCACAATTTTGTCGATAAATATTTGAACAAGCGTAGTTAGTTGTTCTTTTAACTGTGAATTTGGCCAAGCCCGATAGAGATTAGTATAACCTTCCAAAATATGTAGATGGGTATTCATGCTTTTGGGTTCATTCTTATCTTTGTCGCTTAGCCTAACATCTTCAATGAGATTCCATTCTCTGCTAAAAGCTTCGAAGTAACCACCATTCTTAGGTTCTGATGCATGCTTTTCGATGAGATTATATAGGTTGATAGCCTGGTTTAGCGCTTCTTCATCTTTAACTGCTAAATAGTATTCTGCTAAACTATATATTGAAAAAGCTTGGGCATACACATGTTTACGATCGTCAAAAGGATTACCGCTTGCATCAACAAGCCAAAAAGTTCCACCGTATACCTTATCAATAAAATGATTTTTTAGGTATTCATAAGCCCTATCGGCAGCTATTTTATATTCCTCATTCCCAAATACCTTATAGGCTGCAGAAAAGGTCCATAAAATTCTGGAATGCAGAATTCCACCTTTAGGGTCATCATATTGTGGAATGTTGTCGCAGTTAATAGTCCCTACATAGCCACCATTTTTCTCATCCATGGTATATTTTAACCAATAATGAAGAATGTTTTGTTTGAGTTCGTTATTAAACTCTTCCTTTAGCCTTGTAAGAATTTCAGTTTGTTTCATCAACCTCTTTTAAATTAAACCCTTATTATTATCAACAATTTTTAAAATACTTTGAACGCTGGTGTAAGCCCTCAACCCATCCTCAGGTGTATTCATAGCGTAATCTAATAATTGATCAACCGAAGTTTTTGCCACATGCAAGCGTGTATCAGACGAGGCGTAATAAATATAAATTGATCCATCGGAATCTTCTATCCAACCATTGCTAAAAACAACATTAGAAACATCACCCACTCTTTCTTCACCTATTGGTGCAATTAAGTGCCCTCCTGGACTATAAGTTAGTTTCCACGGCTCTTCTAAATCAGTCATAAAAAGGTATAACACATAACGAAGTCCAGCAGCAGTATTTCTAACACCATGAGCTAAGTGAAGCCAACCTTTTTCTGTTTTAATGGGTGCGGGTCCCTGCCCGTTTTTAACTTCTTTAATGGTGTGGTAAATTCGCTGATCTATTACCAATTCTTCATCTACTACAGCATTTTCCATAGAATCGGCAAGTGCCCAACCAATGCCGCCACCTGAGCCTGCATCTATAAATCCATCTTGTGGTCGTGTATAAAGTGCATATTTGCCGTTAACAAACTCTGGATGCAACACAACATTACGTTGCTGTTCCGAATTGGTTTTTAAATCAGGTAAACGTTCCCAGTTTACTAAATCTTTGGTACGAACGATACCAGCTTGAGCAATTGCACTACTCGTATCGCTTAAGGCAACTCGAGTATCTTTACGCTCTGTGCAAAATATGCCGTAAATCCAACCATCTTCATGCTTTGTTAAACGCATATCGTAGATATTGGTATCTGGGATGTCAGTTTCTGGAATTAGGATGGGAGCATCTCTAAAAACAAAGCCTTCGGTTGGCATATCACTTTCTGCTATGGCAAAAAATGATTTTCTGTCGTTTCCTTCTACACGAACTGCTAATATATATTTATCATCAAACCTAATAGCACCTGAGTTGAACGTGGCGTTTATACCAATACGCTCCATTAAAAATGGGTTGGTTTTAGAGTTGAAATCGTACCGCCAATTTAATGGTGCATGAGCGGCAGTTAATACAGGATTGTTATATTTATCAAATATTCCATTTCCAAGTTCTTCAGGTTTATTCTTTTGGGACAATAGCGTTTGATATTGCTCAAGTAATAGCTTTTTTCTTTGATTAAATAGTTCAGACATTTTATATAATTATTACAATGAGATACAGTTGATCAATGATCTTGTGGTAGTTTGTCGTACCAAGTTCTTTTAAGGATGTAGGTAGTAATCAGAATTACAATAATTGTAATCGACATAGGCACCACCTTCATGAGTATCAAATAAATAGGAAATGCAACTAGAGCTGTTTGCCAAATGATACCAATAGCTACATTAAACATATCTTTTTTGAAAGATGTGTTTTTATCGAATGTAGGATCTTCAGCCACAACTAGATTGTGGATAGGTTTCCAAAAACCCCAAGGGCGTACATTTTTATAGAATTTCTTTAGGACTTCTTCATCCACAGGAGGTGCTGAGTATGTACCAATTAAACATGCAATTACAGAAATTAGAAGCATTAAAGGGAAAGTGTATGTATCCAAAATACCATCAAAAATGAAACGGAAAGTAAGAGCAGGAATTAACCCACCAATCATGCCCCAGAAAAAGCCGTTGCCATTAAATCGCCACCAGTACCACTTAAGGATATTTGCAGCTACATAGCTACCGTAAAGTCCACCAACAATCCACTGAAGTACATCGTTAACGTCTTTTGCGAAAAAGCCGAATACAACACTAATAGCAACCATCAATAAACCAGCAACATAGTTAATGCTCTTTATTTTAAGGTTATCAGCTTTAGGATTGATGTATTTGAGATATATATCATTTACGATATAAGCTTGAGTGGCATTAAGTGTACCTGCAAAAGTAGACATAAAAGCAGCGAGAAGTCCTGCTAGTAACAATCCAAGAAAACCTACAGGAACAAACTGATTAATAGCCGAAGGTAGAATTTGTTCAAAATCTAATCCTCTACCTGGTACAATCAAATCTAATTGATCGTAAAATATTAAGCCTAGAACCGCAAAACCAGCAATCATAAAGTATCGGATAGGCATTAGGATAAGAGAAACCGAACCACTCATTAACGCAGCTTCTCTTTCCGATTTTGTAGAAAGGATTTTCTGCATATCGTAATTTGGAGCAGGACCTGCCAAGCTTACCAACACACCTTTAAAAATCATCATCATGAAAAGTGCGCCAAAGAGCGTATAGCCGTCTTCTGCAATTTTTTGATTAGCTTCACTTATAATTCCATTCCAATCTAGGGTTAGTTCCCAGCCAAAAAACGGATTTAACCAACCGTCAGGAATAACTAATGTGTTTGCAGCAAGTGCATTCATAGCTATAATTCCGATTACAATACCAGATACAGCCATGATGAGATATTGTACTACATCGGCCCAAACAATACTTAACATCCCTCCCATCAATGAATAAAAGATGGCAAAACAGGTAAATATTATTCCATAGAAATGAGGTACATATTCTAAAGGAATGTTAAAGGGAATGTATTGGCTCAAAAATTCCCAGGGGATGAATATTTCAACGAATTTACCTAGCCCTATAAAACCGTAGGTTAGATAACCAAGCCCCATAATTAGGGCGAAAATAACAACAATAATGTGAGATTTTTCAGCACCTGCTTTGCTACCAAATCGTGTTCTAATCCATTCTGCGCCTGTTGTTACATTAGAGCGACGTAACCAAACGGAAAGGAACATCATCAAAAATATCTGGTTGAAAACGGGCCATAGCCAAGGCAGCCAAATGCTTTTAACACCATAAACAAAAAGAATAGTAACGAGCCAAACAGTTCCTGAAATATCGAACATGCCCGAAGCGTTTGAGAGCCCTAACATATACCAAGGAATTTCATTTCCTCCGAGTAAATATGAGCTTTTTGATTTTTGTGCTTTCTTTTTAAGTGCTAACCCAATCACAATTGTAACTAGCAAATATGCTAACACAATAAGGATATCGATGAGGCTAAGTTTCATAGGTCTAATGTAAGTGAGGTTAAAAAAAGGATGGTGGTTTCATCCACCATCCAATAAATAAACATTTATGAAAAGATGATTTATTTAATCAATGTCATTTTGCGTTGAGTTACAAAACTACCTGCTTCTAAGCGGTAGAAATACACACCAGAGGCAAGGTTTCTAGCATCGAAACTTACTGAATATGAACCAGCTGATCTTACTTCATTCAACAACGACTGTACTTCTTGACCTAACAAGTTGTACACTTTTAAGCTTACGTTTGCAGAAACAGGTAAGTTAAAGTTGATGTTTGTGGTAGGGTTAAATGGATTTGGGTAGTTTTGACTTAAGCTAAAGCTGTTTGCCAAATCGATTTCATCTTCATTAGAAACAGGTGTTAACTCACCAATTATAAAGAAATCCACTTTATCAACTTGTACGCCACCAGAAGCAGCATTGATAACTATTTCATTACTTCCAGAAGCGAAGTCGAATCCATTTAAGTTAAGTTCAGTATAAACTGAATCACCAGTTGCAGTAAGCGTTTGGTTAATTACTTCAGATCCATTCAAACTAACGGTTACATCTTTATCGCCAGCAGTAAGCATGTAATTAAGCTTAAGCGTGTAGCTTCCTGTACCATCAGAATCAAAATTCATAGTAAGAGAACCACCATCTTTTGTATCAGCTAAATTATCTTTACTTGCACAGATTGCTCCAGTAGGACAGATGTATGAACCACCATCGATTAATTCTGCTTCACCAGGCCATAGTGTTGCAACTACATTTTCAGTACCAGCTTCTAGAATTTTGACCCACTGATATTCCATGTAGCCCCAATTTTTCTTTAAGGCAACTTTGTTAGAGCCTTCTAGGAAAGTTACGCCACTAGCAATTGGTGTTGACCATGTTGTTCCGTCTTGATCTTCTCCAAGAGTGATAACAACAGAAGAGCCATCATTTATAGATAAGCTTGTTGCACGATTAGGATTTGTATCTGCATACCAAGTTCGCTTGCTTACCTGAACGTCGTAGTCTCCTGCAGTTGCGATGTTCACATCCGCCCATTCAATTGTACCGGCTGCTTCAACACGAACAAGTTGTCTAGATGGAGCAGCTTCAACTACTGTACTACCAGTAAATGTAGCTTTCTCGCCTTCAATAGTTCCAGCATAGGTAACTTCTATCACACCACCAAGCAAGTCTTTAACCATGCTTTCTTGAGTGCTTTTGTTAGCTTCCCAAGTAGCTTTTGCTGAAGGATTCCAGTTCAAATCGCCAAGTGGATGCCCACCTAATGCAGCAGAGTTTAACGTAGTATTTGAGTACGATAAATCTTCTGGTAGCGGCCATTGTACCGAGGTATTATCCGTTAATCTATCTGGATCCCAATAGTATAACCGAATTGGAGAGTTCGCTTGACGAATGTCTGTAATGAAGTTAATTCGTTCTTGGTGGTTATCAGCATATGTTGCGAAACCAGGGTCTTCGGTATCAAAATAGTTATCCTTAACAACCATGTTCTCATTTGCATTGAATAAGTTCGTCATACGAGTATTCAAAAGCGGCTGCTTTCTAATCGCGAAAGTGTCATTATCGGCAGTAAAGTAATCTAGGTAGTCCTGCTCGATGTAAAAAGCGTTATTTGCGATAGCAATTCTACGTTGGGCATCTAAACCATATTCGGAAGGTATAGTCATTATATCGAACATTCCAGAATATTGCTGATCAGTTCCATTAATACGCTCATCATCTATTTGAGCTCTATCTTCACCTTGCCAGAATCCGTTAAGGATCACGTTATTCGTGAAATAAGCTTCTTTAACCCATCTCCATAGAACAACTTGTCGTCCGTTATTCACAATAGTGTTTTGGTTAAACCAAACATAATTTGCCGAAGCGCCTTCAATTTGAAGAGTTGTAAAGCCAATGTTATGGAAAGAGTTATTTTCTACCCAAACGGTATCAACATCACTCCATATAGAAAGGCCACGGCCACCCCAAGGTTCATTTTCAGAAACTAAGTTTCTTGAAATGTTATTGGTGTAAAAGATATCCGCATTTTTAGAATAAATACCCATAATGCCCCATTGAGCGTACTCAAATATCACATTATCAATAACAAATCTACCATCATCGTAACGAACATCTATTACTTCATAAGGCAACGAACCTAATGTAGTTTTTCCGTTAACAATTACATCTTTAATAGTCCAATCGCCACGTATTCTAAACATTTTGGTTGGGCTACTGGCATCTTCACGTGTTCCAATTTGTAACATCGGTGGATTATCTCCATCCTCAGGTACATCTTTTGGACCATTACCTACAATATTTAGGTGCCATCCATCATTTTGTATAGTTTCACTTAAGTAGTAAAAACCACCTTTACGTAATTGATACACACGATTTGGGTATCGTTCACCTTGATCGTTGGTATCCGCTTGAATTACATTGAACAGGTTGTTACTGAATGGTCCTGGTTTACCAGTATCATACCACTCTACGAGCAGTGTATCCTGATCCTGTGCTACAACAGTTGAACTTTTCAGAACAAGCATCATACAAGCAAACAGCGATAAGCTCACTATTTTGTAGAATTGCTTCATTATTGTCTCCTTTAATTGAGATTTGAGTTGTTAGGTTGTTTGATTAAAACTTATATCGAACGCCAAGATCCATGGTAAATCCATAAAATTGTTGGTTAGTAGGATATCTGTATGTTGGTGATTGATAAGACTCTTCTCCTGCGCCATTTAGATTATTCAAGTTGGCATACACTTGAAAATTATTTGGCAATTGTTGCTTTAGAGATACATCTATTCGGTAATAATCTTCTTTAAATGTATCGTCATAAGTTCCTAATATACTTCCAGTTCCAAGAGTTGTACCTACCTGATAAAACAACGATACACGTGCAGAGAATCCTTTTATATCATAGCCTACGGTAAGGTTTAGAATATCGCTAGGCTGATCTGCAAGAGTTCTTGAATAAGTGGTATCGTTAATTGCAAAAGTAGAAAACGGTGGTCTACGTGGTGCTGGAACAATTGGTACTTCTTCTAGCGTGAAATAAGGAATTTCCGTTTCTGATTTAATGTGAGTATAGTTCACATTAAGCACTAAACCTTTAAATATACTTGGTAAATACCAGAAATTGGTTTGCCAGTCTAACTCATACCCTTTTAGAGTTGCCAAATTGGGATTGTTAATAGACGTATTTATTTTAATTGGCTTTCCACCTGCTTCGGCAATTTCTAAACTAGGTAATATCTGCTGTCCAGGTACATCATAGAAACTAATACCCCAAATCAAATCTTGAATTTCTTTATAGAAAACAGAGGCCGTAAAAAAGCCTAGCTTGTTTCTATATACAGAAAGAGATGCATCATAATTAATAGACTTTGAAGTCTCCAATTCTTTGTTTGGTGCGTTGGCATAGTTACCAATAAAACTAAAGTATGTAATCGGTGCAAACTGTCGGAAATCAGGTCTAGAAATACTATGTGTATACGCTAAACGAAGATTCACCCAGTTTACAGGTTTAATTTGTAAGTGAACCATTGGCAGGAAAAAATCATTAGATCGTGAAGTTGAGGTATCACGATAAGACACGCTTTCTAATGGATCCCCTAATGCAGGTTCTAACGCTGTTGAAAATTTGGCGGTATAGTCCGTTTTTTCACCTTCCCAACGCACACCTGGCATCAATGTAATGTATTCCCCAAAATTGAACTCTGTCATCCCATATAACGCATGGAACTCTTCTTCGCCTTCATAATCTTGGCCTAGCGACCCATTCCTAAAATACTTCATGAAGCCACCATCAATAGCAATTTGAGTAAGCTCACGCATGTAACTAGGATCTATTGAATAACCTAAAGGATAGTCTCCGTTTAAAAAATCATCATTAGAGTAGAGTCCTTGGAAGGCAGAAAGAGGAATATGAGTCAACCCAACTAAATTTTTATCTGGATAAGCTTCTGCTATGGCATTCCTTATTCCTGAACCACCACCATAATATGGGCCACTACCTGAAGCTAATTCATTCTGATCATTAGATCGAGTTAAGCTTCTATATTTTCCGCCAAATTTCACATACCCAACTACTTGTTCAGTTATTTGAAATGGTATTTTAACATTGGCAAAAGCTCCTTTCTCCTCTTCTTTAGTCTCTCTCCAACTCTTAGAAAGCCCAAAAAGCCCTGTATTATCGATATCGTTATAAAACAATGAGGTTAAGTCTTTTGGCTTTAGAGTATCCTCTGAAAACGAAGCTTCTGCTGCATTATCTTCCATAAACTCTGATTCGTAATCCTCAGGACTTTTACTTGATGATGTCGTGAATGAAACACCCATATCATATTGAATCCAGTCAAAGTCTTGTTCTATATTTATGCTATTCGCGGTGATATAAGTATCGTTATAACCTTCGGTCATTCTATATCTATGGAGTCTACTTAAGTAATCGAGATCGTTTACTCTTGTAAAGCCTTCGTTAGTTAGCTTGTTATAGATAGTATTAAAAACAACTTTACCTTCAGGAATTTTATAATCTATAATAGCGCTTCCACCCAAACGGCTTCTAGTTAAGGCTTGTTCAGTAAAGGTCATTTTTGCAGGAAAGATTACATATTCATCATCCTTAAACTTTTCATCATAAGTACCACTTAGAAAGTCACCGCTACGGTCATACCGATCAGTGTTAAAATTAACAATAACACCCAATTTATTATCAAAAAACCTATTCCCTAAAGACCCAACAAACTTATAGTTATTGTAGGTATTCTGAAGAGCAGTATAGCCACCCTGCATTTGAAAATCACCAGAAAGTCCCTCTGAAGCATTTCGGATTTTAAGGTCAACCGTTCCTCCAAAAGCATCGCCATCCTTATCAGGTGTAAGCGCTTTTGTTACCTCAATACCATCTAACATATTGCTAGAAATAAGTGACAAATCAACACTACGATTTTGTGTATCTGTAGAAGGAACACGCATTCCGTTAACGGTAACCGTGTTATATTTAGGAGAAAGCCCTCGAATTACAATTTTATTAGCTTCCCCTCCTGAACGTTGTAAAGACACTCCTGGCAATCGCCCAATAGATTCTGCTGCATTCACATCTGGCAGTTCATTTATTCTATCCTTAGAAACAATATTAGAAATAGTATTTGATGAACGTTGTTGGTTTATAGCGGCTACTTGACCTTTTACTTGAGCAGAAACAATAACTTCCTCTCCTTCAATACCTTGCCATTCTAACTCAATCTCTAAGTAAAAGTCTTCATTATCTGTTAATTCAACCAGAATTTCTTTACTGTTATAACCTATATATGACACTACTAAAGTTTGAGTTCCAGCATCAACATTGTTAATAGTGAACTCTCCATCAGCATCAGTAGCATCTCCCTTAATAGTTCCTTTAATCATTACACTAGCACCTATTAAAGGCTCTTTTGTACCAGCCTCTAAGACCTTCCCTTTAACATTCGTATTAGCATACCGAACAGCATTTTCTTTATTCTTTAAAAGCGCTTCCATATTATCCAAAAAAGAAGTTGAAGCAACTACATTAGTAGATTGAATGAAAAGCAGAAATGAAAATGCGAGCAAAAATGCCCTTACAAGAGTCGTTCCTTTGTGCATAACTAGATTTTAGGCGTTTATACAAATGGTTTTGGAGCTTTTTAAAAGCACCTTTTTTAATATCTGAATTAATTAATCAATTCATTTTATTTATTAATCCAACATTAAGAAAATGAAAACTTAATTCAAAATTATTTTGTCAATTCGTTTTACTTTATAATAAAAAATTACATTTATCAGATGGGTTTCCACTTTTTTTATATAAAAGATGACTTACTCAAATTATTTTAGTTAATTGATTAAATTAAGATTTACCACGTAATTAGTTTTCCTTATATATGCTTTTTGGAACAAACCTAACCTATACAAAAGCTTTTAACTACAGGATTGTGTTTGAGACCATTCGGCTACATGGTACTATATCTAGAGCCGAAATAGCACGTCTTACAAACCTTACTGCCCAAACGGTTTCAAATATTGTAAGCCGATTACTTGAACGAAATATTGTAATTGAAGGTCACAAATTGCAAAATGGCCGTGGAGCGCCGTCGGTAACATTAGAAGTGAACCCAGGGGGGGCTTATTCAATTGGACTTGATTTAAACCGGGATCACTTAACAGGTATTCTAGTAGACTTATCCGGTAATGTGAAAACTAAAATCTATTATGAAGTAGACTCTCCCTCTCCCAACAAAGCTATAGAGTTAATGGCCTCTACAGTTAATCAACTTTTAGAATCAAAAGAATTAGGTAGCTCCCAGTTTTGTGGAATTGGAATTGGTTTTCCTGGACCGCTAGAAATAAGCCCAGACAATGCCCTCGTAAGTACTGTAAACCCTAAAACTTTTCCTAATTGGGAACATGTGCCCGTAGTCAAAATGCTTAAGAACCATATTGACGTTCCCATCTATCTAGAGAATAATGCTTCGGCAGCAACTATTGGCGAACGTTGGTATGGAATCGGTAAAAACATCTCCAATTTCTACTATGCTTTTTTTGGAGCTGGTTTAGGCGGTGGGCTAGTTATAAATGGAGATTTATATGAAGGCTATAAACGTAATGCTGGAGAAATAGGTTATATCCCTTTTTCAGGAACTAGCCCTTTATGCACTTCCAACGCTCCGCACATAGGAGAACATTTTAATTTAAGTAGACTTTATGCTTGGTTAAAAGAATTTGGAATAGACGTTTATAGACCAGAAGATTTGGCAAGGCTTTTTGATACCAAAGAACCTCATTTTATGTCATGGCTAGACAAGGCAAAGGAAATGTTGGTTCCTGCTTTTTTAGCCATCGAGTACATTATGGACCCTGAAATGTTTATTATTGGTGGTCGACTTCCCAAAAATATTGTTGATCATTTGTGTGTAGAGTTAAGCGCTATGATGTTTGAAAAGCGAATCATTGAAAAAGAATATTTTCCAAAATTTCAAGGTGCTACAGCTGGCGCCGATGCTGCTGCATTAGGTGCAGCAACTTTACCGATGTTTGATCTATTTGCGGCCCAAACACAGGTTTTAATTAAGAATAAATAGTAATTTCTCTAACAGTTTTTATTTAGAGCTTAATAAAGTTATGGTTTACGGTTCAGAACTACCCAGTATAAACCAATATCTCTTATTGCGTTAGAAAATCCTTCAAAGTTAACAGGTTTTACAATGTAACTGTTAACTCCAAGTTTGTAACTCTCTACAATATCTTTTTCCGTGTTTGAGGATGTAAGCATAACAACGGGCAAATTTTTTGTGCTTTCATTGTTTCTAATTTCTCGAAGAACTTCTATCCCATTAACCTTGGGCATTTTCAGGTCTAGTAAAACTACCTTAGGCTGGTTGGTAATAACTCTTTCAGAAAATTCATTTCTGGCAAAAATAAAGTT
This sequence comes from Balneola sp., assembly GCA_048267905.1. Taxonomy (GTDB): domain Bacteria; phylum Bacteroidota; class Rhodothermia; order Balneolales; family Balneolaceae; genus Balneola. Next base: position 82,399 of record JBLWWM010000001.1, on the reverse strand, counting down.
TAGTGCAGCTTCCCCGTCTCTAAGCCTTACAATGGAGTTAGCTATATTATTCTTTTTAAAAGCTCTAATTGCCAATTCAGCGTCTTGATCGCTATCTTCAACAAGTAGTATTTCGATATTTGAATTATTTTCCATAAAGTTAATTTAAGAGGTTTTTTTGCTTATCAAAACTAATCTTAATTGTTAATTTCTTGTTTAGGAAATTCAATTTTTATGGTTGCCCCGTTACTACCGTCGATAGATAGTTTTCCGTGTAGTTGTAAAGTTACCACCTCAATCAATTTCATACCCAGCGAAGTAGTTTCTTCATGTTCCAGTTTCTCCATATTTATTCCCACGCCGTTATCTTCAATTATAAAAGTAACAAACCCGTTATCTTCAGAACTTGATATTTGAATTTCACCATTATCTTTTGAAACAAAAGCATGTTTGTAAGCATTTGTTACAATCTCATTTATTAATAACGCACATGGAACGGCTTGATTGATGTCTAGCTCAACTGGCTCCAAAATAAAAATAGTTGCAATATTCTTATCTGAGCTCATTACAGACTTAATATTTTGCACTAATTTTTTAATGTTTTCATCAAATCGAATTCTACTAAAATCGTCTGAGGTATAGAGATGCTCATGAATAAGCGCAATAGACTTTATTCTACCTACACTATCTAATAACACCGATTCAATTTTCTTATCTTTACTTCCAAGAGCTTGTAACTGCATTATTCCGGAAACAACAGCTAGATTATTTTTTACTCTATGATGAATTTCAGATAATAGAAATGATTTCTCTTTATCCTTCTTTTCTAACTCACTTTGTGCTTTATACTCTTTAGTTACATCTTGAATAAACCCTTCTAGCATAACTTCTTCGTTATTTACGCTTTGAACAGCGCCACCCTTTTCCCAAACTCGTTTTACATCTCCATTTTTGGTTACTACTCTGTAGTTCAACTCATAACGCTCTTTTTTGAATATAGCATCACGTGCTTCATTCCTCACCCGTTCTCTGTCATCCTCATGAATAAGGCTTTCGAAGCTAAGTAGTTTGTTATGTATCAATTCATCTGCTGTATACCCTAACAATTCGTTACAAGCGTCGCTAACATAATGCATAGTCCAATGCTCATCATTTCTGCAGCGATAAACAATACCTGATAAATTACTTATCAAGTGAGACAATCTTCTCTCGTTTTTTAAGATTTCTAGTTCAGCCTTTTTTGTTGCGGTAACGTCTTCCACCAAAGACATTATACTTATTACTTTCCCTTCGTCATTCTTCATTACAGAATTGTACCAGATACAATCTATTACACGGCCATCTTTTGTGTAATTCCTATTGGTGGAAATATTCCCGTCAACAGTAGCGCTTAGTAGTGAAATTGATGTGCTTTTAGCTTTTTCAATATCTTCTTCGTAAATAAAGTCAAATCCAGAAATGTCCTTTCCAATTACTTCACTTGAAGTCCATCCAAAAATATCTTCACATTTTTTTGACCAACTTGTAATAATCAAGTCTTGATTATACTCAACAATTCCAAGTGGTGTGTTTGTAAGGTGAGTTTGCAACTCTTGTAACGCTTTTTTTAGCTTTTTTTCAGCATTAAACTTTTCTGTTACATCTCTATAATTGGAAACGATGCCTTGTACTGCTGGGTTGTTGAGCATATTTGTAACTACCGCTTCAATCCACCGCCAATTTCCATTTTTGTCTTTTAGTCTTATTATAAATGAAGTAGTTCCATTAGACTTTATTACTTTTTGAAAATTTGTATGAAACAGTAAGTTGTCATCGGGATGCAGTATGGGGTTCTCTAAGTCATACTCTTCAAATTTTTTCTCTGGATAACCAAGTATATCTTTTAACGCAGGGGAAATGTATGTTAGCTCAATTTCTTCCGTAAATATTGCAACACCTACACTTGAGTTTTCTACGAGCGCCCTAAATCGACTTTCCGCATGAATTTGATTTTCCTCTGCCCTTTTCTGCTCACTCATGTCTATTCCAACACCTAGCAAGCAAATTTCACCATTATATTCTAGAGCTGCTCCCGTAAAGTAATAGGGTATTGTACTACCATCTTTTAAAACAAAGCTAGCTTCAACACTATCCTCTCCTGTCTCAAAAACCCTTCCAATTTTTTGAGCTAAGAGCTCCTTTTCAGCATTTTCAAAAAAATCTAAGGGGTGCATGTCTATTATTTCTTCGCTGGAATATCCTGAAACTCTTTCAAAATTTTCATTCCATTTTATAAATTTACCCTCTTTATTATATAAGTAGAAAATTCCTGGAAGGCTTTTTATGGTAGTCTCTAGGAGCTGTTTTTCTAAATGAAACTCCTGTTCAACTAACTTCTGCTCAGTTATATTTCTAATAATGAATATTATTTCATTACTAATACTAATCATGACCCGAGCTTCAAACCAATACTCTACCTTATTATCTAGTTCAAGCTCGTACTCAAATATCAACAGCTTACGATTATCTCTTACTTCCTGAACCTTTTTAGCAAATAATGCATGAAGATTATCCGGTAATACTTCACTAAATCTCTTACCTAAAAAACTATCTAGAGGTAAGATTAATTCGTTTGGCGTATTACTATGTCCGTATGTAAATCTATTTTCCTCATCTACTTTTAAAATAATATCAGGGAGTAGTTGAACTATTGAGCTTAGTTCATAATTGAGAGTCTGAATTTTTTCAACTTCACTAAGCTCTACCTCTCTAAATGAATTTACAACAACTTCTAAAGTACCATCTTCGCTAAAATGGGGGATTGAACTTAATTTCAACCAGATGATATCATCACTCTCGTTTAAATTTACTCCTACAATAGCATCTGTTACTGCTAATCCAGAAGAACTAGCTTTATAAAATGGGGTTTCTTGTTCAAAAAGAGAATTCCCTTGAGAATCTAACCATTTATTAACGCTAGCAAATAATGTAGTTTTTAAAAGTAGTTCTTGAGGAATACTAAAAAATTGTTCCGCTATTGTATTTGCAAATACAATCACACCCTCCTCGTTTTGCCCAATAATCCCGACAGGCAATCCGTTTAGCATTTTTTGATAAAGATCTGAATTCTGCTTCATAAAATATCCTAATCTTCTCTTTCGATATTATAAAACAACAATAAGAAAAAATATAGTTAGAACATTCAAATTTCCTTTAAAAGGTTAGCATTTAAGTTGTTACTTCAAAAGAATTAATTTCTTTTTCAATAAATTGAGTATCCAACACCTAATTTTGCAAGATTTGCATTACTTCAAACTCTAACTACAGATTGTATACCTAAGCCTATCCTAATATTCTCTAAACGAATTAATTGTTCCGTAGTAGTTGTTTTAAGTGACTCCATATTCTCATCTTTGTAAGCTTTACCTGCACTAATTTCATTACAAAGCTCCATACCCTCTTCTAAATGATTGATATATGACTTTAGTTTTCTTAAGTCAGATTCAATATTTGGGCTATTGGAAATCATGTCTTCTAGGTAATCCACATACATCAACATTTCTTTTGCAAACATATGTGGCCTTTTTACACCTACTAAAGAGTCTCTTTTGCCATAAATGTGTTCAACCATCTCCTGAAGCGAATAATCACGATTGAACCAAGCTATATTTGGCCCTGGGCAAATTGCTTGTTGGCCTCGTGTTTCTTTAACCACGCCCAATTCTATCAAAATTCCATTCCCTAAATGGTCACATAAACATGCTTTCTCTAGCACTCTATCAATCATTTTACCTTTGGCTTTTTCATCTAAATCTGAATCGCCTTTGATTGCATCAATTTTTAGTAACTGATATTCCGTAGAGGCTACACAAATAGGGTCTTCAGTAAATTCGGTGTTCGATTTCAAGAAACCTTTGGGACAAGGTGAACCAGGTTTCCCATTAGCTATACGTTTTTTATGCCAGCGTTCCGAGCCTGTGTTTCTTACGTTGTTAAACGGAACGCCTAACGGTGAAACCCCACTAAGGTAGACATCTTCTTCTTTTGCATCTGCAAGAACCCTACGAGTTTCGTCATCTACAGTGGTTGCTTCTGGAACCATGAGGAATGGAGTTCCCCAACCCGTTCCATCCATACCAAAATCTTGTTGTAAACGGTCAGCTTCTCCAGAAGTACCAATTCCTCCCTGCACAGTTACACGAGGCTCTGTAAACCATTCTGGCTCAAATTCAAGCCCGTGAGAATCGTAATACTTTTCAATAATTGGGCGGATAGATTCCACTAACTGTTCTTTCTTCTCTTTAAACTCTTTTAATAGGCTAGGAAGTAAAAATCCATCTGATGCAAAAGCGTGTCCACCGCAGTTTAAGCCCGACTCTATTCTATATTCAAAAACTTCGAGACCTTTTTTCGCCAAATATTTACCCTGAATAAGTGCCGATCTAAAATCGCTTACTTTGAGTATGATTTTCTTTTTGACGACGCCCGTTTTATCTCTGTAAAAATCCTTGAATTCTGGTATATAATTATACAAGCGCGGGTTGAATCCAGCAGATAGAATTAATGACGATGAAAGTGAACTCGATGCATACCCTCTTAACGCTGCACAAGCATCACTAAATATCGAGGGTTGTTCATTACCATCTTTTGTTTTAGATAGTAAATCAACTTTCGCCATTATATTAACGTCAATAGAGCCAGGTATCATTTGCTCTGTGAGCTTCTGAGCAAACTCATCTCTTTTTTTGCCTTCGCTCATTGCTATCAATTGTAGATATGCTTTTTTAAGTGAGCTACTTTCAGGCAACATTTCAAAATATTTAGTTTTGTTATTTGCCTGAAAAAACAACTCGTCTTTTACATCTTGGAATTTTAATTCTATAATTCTTTTAACTACTTCTAAGTACGCTGTTATACGTTTTGCTCTCCCATCTTCTTCTTTTTTGGGAATGCTTACAAACTCGAAATTATACTGTGAACAGTAATACTTACGGATTCGCTCAATTAGCAAATCATCTACTACTGAAATTACAGAATTGATACCAAATGGGGCCACTCTTATAGGTGTGTCAATAGAATGTCCTGTTCCCATTACGGGAATTGAAAATAAATGTGGTGATAAATACATAGATATATCTTATAAAACTTTTAATGCATATTAGAGTAGCAACACATCATGAAGAAAAAATGAAGACCCCTTATAGACTTTAATAATATTAGAAATCCTTTTTTGAAAACAGCTTAACTCCTCTCCATAGTGGTACTATTATCCAAAGAAATAAAAAGCTTGTTGCAGTAATAAACCCTAAATAATTGCCAAAGAATCTATTAAAAATAGATCCTGTATACCCCATCAATGCAGAAACATCAAATTTGAGTAGAACAATAATACGAGCTAAATCTATGGGATTAGAAAGGGCCAGTAAAAGCATTGGTTTCTCTATGGGGTAATCGCCTAGCATTACCACAAATAGAAGTACCAATCCATCAAATAAAATGGCTAGAAAGAACCATGATATAAGAGCGAATCCTAAGCCTTTAAGGCGATCTTCAAAGAATTTTAAGCCTAGAGCAAACCCCAAAGCTGTAAAAAGAATGGTGAGAATAACACCAAGTACCAGAATAAGAACCGCTTCTAAGTTTCCAATATCCTGAAATTGTCCGTTGATAAGTAATGGAACTCCGACTCCAATTAAATAAGCTGTACTAAGTGGACCTACAATTCCGCCATAAAGTCCCCAGAACAAGTTACTCCGTTTGATGGGCTGAGAAAGTAGAAGCTCTGTGAATTCTCTTGATTGGTATAAGTGTAAAGCTCCATAAACCATACTAACTAGCGGAACAAAAAGAAGCATCACATTTGAAATGCTTAGCAATGCTTTAGGCCCCGTTCCTCCAAAACGGATAAGTGCATCTGCAATTAAGAAATAGACCAACATATAACCTATTAACCATTTTGCTCGTATTAAGTCTTTCCACTGGTATTTAAGAATTGTTAGCGTTTTCATGCGGCGGCCTCTTCCATTAGACGTGCTACGGCACCTTCTAGCCGTTCCGTATTCTTTGATATCAAAAGATTTTTAAGCGGTCCGTGATAATGCACTTTGCCTTCTACAATAAAAATGATGTTATCTGCCAACTCTTCTATTTCACTTGTAATGTGAGTAGTTAGAAGGATGGTTTTTCCAGCGATTTTTTCGTCTTTAACAAGATTTTTGAATCGAATACTCGCTTGCGGATCGAGCCCTGCCGTCGGTTCATCAAATATCAAAAGTTTGGGATTATACATTAACGTAAGTACCGCACTTACTTTTTGTCTTGTTCCGCCTGAAAGATTCCGAAGCTTAGCCTGAAGGTGGGGCTCTAAACCAAAATACTTAATCAACTCTTTCGACTTATTCTCAACATTATCTCGTATCTCTTCAATAAGCCGAATCAGTTCATACACTTTCATATTTTCGGGATATCTTCCTACTTGCGGCATATAGCCAATTTCCTTTCTATACTCATCGTCGATTAAAACAGGAGTTTCATCAATAAAAATTGAGCCTGAATTAGGACGAACTAAACCAAGTAAACATTTAATCAGCGTGGTTTTTCCGGACCCGTTTGGACCTACAATGCCAGTTGTTGTACCCGATATTATATCCAAGTTTAGATCTTTAAGTACCTCTAAAGCACCAAAAGTTTTGTTCAAATTCTGGATGCGAATCATAACGTTTCCCTCATTCTTGGTTTGGCATCAATTAGTTTATCTGGTGTAATAATTGGTAGAAATTTTTCGGACATATCGAGCAAATCAATAAGAGTACTTCTTAGTAGAATCAATGATTGTGGATGTTTTTGCACGATTACTGAAAACAGACGCACTGGCCGATGTGGAACATCCCCAAAACCGTCTCTATCTAAATCATAGCCTTCGTAATGGCTCCAGTAGTTTCCTTCAAAGTGATTGAAATTCTGTTTAGAATTGGTTGCAACTTCAAAAGTATTCTCGAAAAAATTGTTATCAGAAAAGATATTATCCATAGAATTAGACATCAGCTTAATAGCCCACCCGTTCTGCTGAAATGCATTATTGAGAATCTTATTTCGATTTGATGATTCCATATACAACCCCACCGAATTATTTGTAAATGTGTTTCCAATAATTTCACTTTCATTAATCTCTTTAAGTAACAATCCGTAAGCCGCCGAGCCCCAATTATCTGTGAAAATATTATTGGCTATTTCCACCTTAGAAGTATACATCACAGCAACTCCTGCCCCATTGTTACTGATTGTATTTCGTGTATAGGCACAATTATTCGAGAACATAAAGTGCAAACCATATCTTAAATTCTTGTGGCTCAAATTATTAACTACCTTCACTTCTTCAACAAACTCAAAGTAAAAACCATCTCTATGTCCTATTACAGTATTATTCTCGATGTACACATTTTTGCTATACCAAAGATGAATTCCATTTCCTGAAGAAGTTTCTTTCAAACCAGTTGCTACTAGTTCATTATTTTTGATGAGTACACTTGAGGATTGTGCGACATAAATACCAAAGAAGTTATCTACTAGCTTAAGATTTTCAAGTCGGACGTTGTTGGATTTTTCAACTAGCAATCCTGCATAATCTTCAATAAAACTTGTTCCTGCATTATGAATCTCAAATCCTTTAAGAGTTACATCATCTGACCTAACAATCATCACAAAGCCTTTTTGCTGCCCATCAATAACAGCCTTTCCTTCCCCTAAAATTGTTAGTGGTTTATTGATGACAATGTCCGACTCGAAATAAACTCCTTCTGAGATAATCAGTGTATCGCCAGCATTAGCTTTATTGATAGTTTTCTTAATGGATATAAGATCTCCATTCGAAGATACTTTCCATTGTTGAGCATTTGTAGTGCCCCCAAGAACCATCCAAGAAAGGAATAGCACTACATGGACTGATATTTTGCGAATGTTTTGGAACACCTTTTCTCCTTAAGTTTTCAATGCTTTATCATGGGCATCGTGGAAGAGTGCCCTTTCATCTCAAATGAGGAAAGTTCATCCCAGCTAACTATTGTACCGTTATAGATACTCAAATGAGCTTTTGCTTTCTCTTGTGAATTAAAAGCTAGCAAACCCATTCCCATTGGCGATTTTATGACCTCACTTTTCACAAAAACTGCTTCTTTTGCATTCATCCAAGATGAAGAACTGAAATCGCTTACCCACAGAGTTTCGCCATCGTTTGTACCTTTCACTTTTAAATAAGAAGAAAGACACTCTACAGAATCAAATTTATACGCTTTTCCTTTCTCAGTTATTAACTCTGATGCAAATTTCGAGTCCATAATAACCATTTTACAATGTACACATTCATCATTGCCATAATGAATCTCTTGTGGATCGTTAGAACAAGCGGTGCCAAAAACTATAAAGGCTACTATTGCAATACTGAATTTTATGATTCGATTCATGTAATACATCACTTACTCCTTTTAGATTTCTATCGTTTTCACAGACCGTTCTCGCCACCAAACAAAACCACTAAGGCCAATCGAAATAATAGCAACTATAAAGCCAATGTGAGGCATTGAAGTAGTTCGCATATTTAAAAGTTGTTTGGTACCAATAAGTGGTGGTTGGTAACTCATGCCTGGCACTTTAATCGGTGCGTCAGGATGGAGGTTGTGCCCATAATCATATTCCCATAAATAGAAATCTATGAGTCCAACTGCAGCGAGTATACCAAAGAATACCAGCCAAGCCATAACCCACTTTCTATTGCCAAACATGGCAATTAGTAACCCATAGATGATTAAAAATGCAAATAAGAACGGCATTATTTTTAACTCGGGAATGGATTCAGGCTCAATCTGCTGCATCCCGATATAATGATTTAATCCATTTATATTTTGTAAATCCTGAGGTTTTTTGCCCTCAATAGTATTAATCCGAATATTAAGCCCAATTCCTTCTGGGTATTGAGGGGCATTAAGGCTAATACTCCAAATCGGAAAAACGTAAACTAAGCCTAGCATAAGTGAGGCTACTGCCATTAGAATCATATTCTGCTTTTTCATAGTTTTGTTTTTATGGGTGATTAAAAAACTGACGAAACGTTCAAATCTCGCCAGAATGAATGAACAATTTATTTACCGGTTGAGTATTTAATCGGTGTTTTAGAACCTGGTTCAGATACTCGAACATAGCCTTGCATTTCTTGGTGAAGCGCAGAACAGAAGTCGGTACAATAGAATGGAGAAACGCCAGCTTTTTTAGGCTCCCATACTAAAGTTCTGGTTTCACCAGGCATAATTAATAACTCAGCTGTGTTGGCGCCTCTCACTGTAAATCCGTGAGGAACATCCCAATCTTGCTCTAAATTTGTAACGTGGAAGAACACCTTATCTCCCACTTCTATGCCTTCAATATTATCTGGAGTAAAGTGGCTACGAATGGATGTCATATAAATATGAACTTCTTTGCCATCACGTATAACTTTTGTTTCCGATTCATTCTTAGCAGCATAAGGATGTTTGTTTTCATCCAGCTTAAAGAACCTTACTTGGTCTTTCATCAAAATATCGGCTTTAATAGCTTGTGCATAATGCGGTTCTCCCTCTGTAGGGAAGTCAAGCAGTAGCTTCATTTTATCTCCCGAAATATCTATTAACTGCGCGGAATGGAACATCTCAGGACCTGTAGGTAAATAGCGATCTTTTGTGATTTTGTTTAATGCTACTAGGTATTTACCATCTGGCTTACGAGTATCGCCACCTGGAATCATAAGGTGACCTGGAGAATAATAGGTATCTATTCTGTCGAGTACTTCAAACGTTTCTAAGCTCCATTTTACAATTTCTGAAGTTATAAAAGCCGTGGTATATGCATTTCCACGTCCATCAAATTCGGTATGCAATGGACCAAGTCCTGGATTCTCAACTTCACCAGCTAAAATGGATTCATATTTTAAAACAGGAATACCAGACACTTCACCTTCAAATTCTTTATTATCAATCGCTTTAATCATCTTATCGAATGAATGAACAGGTATTACAGTAGAAAGTTTACCACCAGCAACAATGAGCTTACCATCGGGAGTAACATCTACACCATGTGGTGACTTTGGAGTAGGCAAGTAATAAATAATACCTTCCAATTCTGTTGGATCCAATACACGAACTTCGGTAAGTACTTCACTTTTTGCCATATGCGTTTCTTCATCAAAATAATTATGATTGTATTTAGTTTTGATGACTTTACCCTTTCCAGCAGCTGCATATTCGGCAGCTTTTTTCCAGTTTACCGCAGCTATAAAATCTTTATCATTTTTGGATGCATTGATTTCTAACAAGGTATGTGCTTGTTCACTATTATAGCTCGTAAAGAATGACCAGCCATGAGATGGTCCTTTCCCTGAATGCGATAAATCGTAATCAAAACCTGGTACAAGAATCTGAAAATCTAGCTTCATAGATCCATTGTCTTCTAATTTTATAAAGGAAAGTGTTCCCTTAAAATTTTCTGCATAAGAATTTATGGCCACGTCTTGGTCATTCATTGGAATACTAAAACGTGTGGCTGCAGAAATATATTCGGTGTTTTGAGTTACAAATGGAGATGCATGGTTGCCACCAGAGTTAGGAATCTCTATGATTTCAGTAGTCTGAAAAAGCTTTAAATCAATTTTGGCAACTCGAGGTGTGTTATTTTCATTGATGAAAATAAAACGGCCATCAGCAACACCCTCTGTTTGAGAAAGTTCAGGATGGTGAGCATCACCCCAAGGCACGAAACCATATGAAGTTTCAAGCATGGCTTTGGTTTCTTCGTTGTACCCATAACCGTTCACTGGTGCTTGTGAAAAAACGGGAATAGTATAAATGTGACGACCAGATGGAATGCCATAAACACCAAGCTGGCCGTTATATCCGCCTGACAAAAATCCGTAGAATTCATCGTATTCGCCAGGTGCTACATATACTTTCTGCGCGGCCTCGTTGTTTGATGCTAATTCAGAATTTGAATTACAAGCAAACAGTGAAACGCCAAGAAAAAGTACAATAAAACAATTTATTGTGATTCTTAATGTTTTTGTTTTCATAGTTGTATGTGTTTGTTAAGGATGACGTAGTTAGTTAGAAACTATTTTTTTAGCGATACCAGATATTCTACTACAGCCTGTGCATCTTCTTGCGATAGGTTTTGATTAGGCATTGGAGATAAAAATTCAACCAGCATTTTTCTACCTTCAGGATGTTTCTTAACCATTTCATCTGGGTTAAGTATCATATTCATCATATATGTAGGCGAACGGCGTTCAATAACATCCACCATGGCAGGCCCGATATAACGCTCATCCACTTTGTGGCAAGCAGAGCAATTCATTACAAAAATATTTTCTCCTTTTTCAACCGTAGCTGCATCTACCTCAGAAATTGTAAATACTTCTGTTATAGGGCCTATGCCGTGTTCTAGCTGAAAGGCACTTAATACATCTTTTTCAACTTTGGGAGCATTTTTTTTTGCTGATTGAGGCTCCCCACCACCACATCCAACAACTAATATCAATACCGTAAATAATGCTGTTAGGTTTATTGTTTTCATAGCACGTTCATTTTATTTAAGTTTTAAGACTACTTTATCTTAATATAGATTCCAATTGTGAACGATATGTGAATTTTTTGAAAACCATTTTTGTGGAAGAATTTAGGAATCAACAACTAGCTAAACAGATTGGCTCACTGAAAAGTAGTGACTAACTATTTATAACTTCACTTTAATATTTACCCCACCACCACCGCCTTGGAACATCGGTGTAATCTCGAAATTGGGTTTATTTAAGTTCATGTGTTTTTTTGACAAATAGTAACCCCAGTATGTTCCAATAAGGGCGCCGGCTGTTACATCAGAAAGCCAATGCTTTCCTTTAGCAATTCGAGCTACAGAAGTACTTATCGGTATTAAGAATAAACTATATGTGATTGGCTTTGGATAATATGCTACCCATGGAGTTATCAGGGCAAAAGCTGTGGAAGCATGCCCTGAGGGAAATGAAGTTTCCCCTTGTTCAAAATAGTCGAAGTCGAATGCTCCATCTTTTTGATAAGGACGAGAACGGGCAAACATAAACTTTGCCGCGTTTACAGTAACAGCAGTATTAAGCACTGCCTGGAAAGATGTGAACGCAACATCTTGGAATTTCTGATTAGGACTTAATAGAGAAAGACTAAATAACGCTGCCGAAGCTGGTGCTACTATTTTAAAAGTTCCAAACTCATTAACTACATTCAAGTATTCTGAGTCTTTATATGTACTTTGAAAATACATACTATTTGGAACATCAACATTAGTAAGTGAACCTACCCCAAAACCAGCAATACCTAAAGTTACTAATTGGTTTGTCCTAAATTCTTTTACCGCTGTAATGGGATCATTTACAAGCCATTTAGCAAATCTTGATGGCGATTGACTTTCTTGAGCTAACGAAGCTTTAGCTACCAACACAATCAGTAATAAAAGAAGTCCTAACGGTTTAAGCATATTGAACCTATAGATTTAAAGTCTTTTCATCAAAGACCAACTATATATGGTAATTTATTCCGTAATAAAACTCAATACATCTTTTAGCAACTAAATTAACTGTGCTAAAATTAATTTTTGATATTTGAATGAGAACCTTTTTCCTTAGCAGAAAATTTAAATTCTAGCTTAAACCTCGAACTTGTATCTACTTCATATGTAGCACTAAGTTGGCTCATTTGGGTATGAATTAGAGTAAGTCCTAGATTTTTGGGCTCCTCAAAGTCATTATCCTCTTCAAATCCCTTTCCATTATCCTCATATAATACAATCACGCAATTATCTTCAACCCTTAGCCTAACGGTTATCTTCCCTTTTTTGTCCTCTTCAAAAGCATATTTAAATGAATTCGTAAAAAGTTCATTGAACAAAAGACCTAAAGGTATTGCCTCATTTATATTCATTTTATAATCTTCGATTTGAATATCGACGTCAATGTCTTTTCTATCATCCTTAAGAGTTCTCATGATAGCTGGTAGTAATAGCTCTAAATATGAATGAATGTTTATAGACGATAAATCCTGAGATTTATACATCAATTCGTGAACCATTGCAATAGAGATAATCCGATTGATACTTTGATCAAAAGCGGAGGTCAATCTTTCGTCGTTAGTTTCGTTACTTTGAAGTTGTAGGAGCCCAGAAACTATAGCTAAGTTATTCTTAACTCGATGGTGGATTTCAGACAAGAGAGTTGTCTTTTCCTTTAATGATTTAGCAATCGTCTCCTCATTCTTCTTTCTTTCAGTCACATCTTGAGTCATGCCCATTAAACGCTGAACATTGCCTTCTTTATCTTTAATTGGTACAAATGAAGATAAAAATCGTTTTCCATAAATCGAATCATACTCAAACTCAGAGTTCTCTCCCTTAAATGCTCTTTCTTGAAGATCTGTAATTCTTGGTAAGTCTTTTTCACCAATATTCTGCAAATAAGGTAACCCAACTATTTCATTCACATCCGATAAACCTACAATACCAAGCCCTGCCTTATTTATAGACATCAACACGCCATTCATGTCAATCTCGTGAATACAGTAGGGCGAATTGTTCACAAGTGTTCTAAATCGATATTCACTTTCTCTTAATTGCTCTTCAGCTCGGTTTTTGAATGTAATGTCTTCAACCAAAGACATTACATTTATAACTTCGCCTTCTTCATTTTTAATGATAGAATTATACCAAATACAGTCTACTACTTTTCCACTTTTGGTATAGTTACTATTGTATGAGATATTTCCGTTTACATCTCCCGTTGAAAGTTCTGTACCTACTACTGCTACCTCTTTCTTATTATCCTCATAAATAAAATCAAGGGCATGTTTACCTATCATTTCCTCTTCAGACCATCCGAAAATATCCTCACACTTTTTTGACCACTTAGTTATATACAAATCTTTTGTATACTCAATAACTCCTAATGGCGAATTTTCAAGATGATTTCTAAGCTGTTCTAAAACTCTTTTTAATTCATTTTCGGCTTCAACTTTTTCAGTTACATCTCTAAAATTATCTACTACCCCGCGTACAGCTGGGTCATCAAGTAAGTTCGTAACAACAGCTTCAATCCATCTCCAGCTTCCATCCTTATGCTTCATCCTAGATGTATGACCTTTAATAGTTACACCAGGTTGCAATATAGATTGCTGTATTACTTTTAAAGCTTCGACTAAATCGTCTTCTTGAATTAAACCTGTTAGTCCAAGCTCTATAACTTCTTCTTCAGTATACCCTAGAATTCTTTGCACAGACGGCCCAATGTATGAAGCTGTTCCATCTAGGTTTAGAATAGCTACTCCATCACTTCCGTTTTCGATGAGTGCTTTAAACCTTTGCTCATGCTTTTTAGATTCCCTTTCTGCTTTCTCGCGAGCAGTGATATCTATCACAAAAGAGGTAATCCCTATAATTTCATCATTATCATCGATAATTGGAGCCAACTTGTTCTCATAATAATGTCCTTGAAAAGGACCATCATCTTCTTTGTACGAGAACTCTATATGTTCACCTATAAGAACCTTCTCATAGATAGCTTTAACTTTTGCAATAAGTTGTTTATCTGGTAATCCATCTAGAATACAATCACCAACTGCTATTTCTCTATTGAAGAATTTTTTAACTGATTTTCTATGAGAGGTGGTAAATGCTAAATAGCAAAAATTTCTATCTAAAGAGAATATCTCCATATCCTTTGGGCTCTCTAAAATAGATTGTAATAAGCCTGATTTGTTTTTATACATCTCACGGCTTTTTAACAACTCACGAGACTTTTCTTCTAGTAATACTTTTAATTCGTCGGGTTTTCTGAAAAGCAAAGTTGATAAATAGGTACTTATAACGCCCACAATAAGGGTTAGAGTCATAATTAATATAAACGATATTTTGGCCTCACTTTTTCCAATTTTAGCGCTGTATAACTTCCAATCTCCGTCTGGAAAACTTACTGTATCATAAGAATTTAGTGTTATATCATTTCTAAGTGGAAGAAAATACTCTTCTTCTCCTGTATTAGGATTCGTTTTTGCTAGCTGAAAGTAATATTCATCTTGATAAAAATTGTTAATTCCCGATTGTTTTATAAGCGTTTCTAAGTAAATTAATACCGCAGAATACCCCCATAGCTTTTCTTTTATGAAGATGGGCATTCTTCCAGCCACTGCAAAACCGCCTTGTTTTAACTCAAATGGTCCAGCAAAAAACATTTGGTCAACATCTGAGGCTTTAACAAGTTCCTGACTTACTCTAGGATCGTTTAGTACATCATACCCAACTACCGATTCATTCCCTTCCAAAGGATACACATACTCTATCACTCCTTCTGGAAGTAGTTCCAAAATATCAATATTCTCATTGTTTTTTAATATTCGCGCTGCGACAGTATTGAAATTTTCAACTTCTCCAGATGCGTTAACTGTTAACGCAAGCGTAAGCCCAGCATTATGGCATTCAAGTATGGTTCTCTCAATATTTTGTTCAACGGCAGCTAAAACTTGAATAAGGTCATTTCTTTCCAATTGGCGTAGACCCTGATACCTAAATAAAGAAATTAGGAAGCCTAAAAAAATAATAACCAAACCAACTAGAAGTCCTTTGACTTCAGGTTTTTCAAAAAAATTCATCATAATTGAATCCCAAACCGGGGTTAAACAATAAATTTAGAAACTTACACACAGTTTATCTTCTAGATTTACTTACAGCTTAATAATTTCTTTAAGACTCCTTTAAAGGAATTATTCGCCCGTTTAATATTAGGACAATCTACATAACCTATCTAAAATAAATGCTATATAAGTTATCAGCGAGTACTCTTTCTTTTCCTACCACTGATAACTTATTATTAAATAACTAATTAATGACCATGTTTAGTTTGACTTTTCTTCATTTCAGAAATTAAAGTATCGGCATAATGACTGCAAACCATATTTTTATACGAAAATATGGTTGTGCCATACTCTTTAACCTTCTGATGTTAGAGATGATGTTTCTTCGTCCAGTTCAACCTCTATGGTACTATGGCTAAACTTGTAGGGTTTTAGTAGACTTCTAACCTCTTTTTTTGCTTCTTTAATTTCGGAATAGGTGGTAACATTTTTTAAAACCAGATGAACTGTCAATACATGTTGTTCTCCGTCCAGTGACCATACGTGCAGATGTCTTGTCTCAGAAATAAAGTCTTTATCCAAGAACTTCTCTTCCAGTTCTTCAACGCTAATCTCATCAGGGCTGCCTTGTAAAAACAAATATAAGGTCTCTTTCAACCGCTTGAGAACATTCCATAGTACATAAGCGGTAATAAAAAGAGAAAGAGCAGGATCTAAATAATGAATGTCCTTAAACATCAATACAACGGAAACAATCAAGACCGCTGCCCATCCAAGTACATCTTCTAGCAAATGCCATGAAATGACTTTTTCATTGAGTGTTTTACCTTTGCTTACTTTCCACGCTGCATAGCCATTTACGCTAACACCAATGATCGCAAAGATAAGCATACCTTTAGCATCTGTATGTTCAGGGCTTATTATGCGTCCAACTGCTTCGTTAATGACGAATATTGAACCCCCGATCAGAACTAAACTATTCACCAAAGCTCCCAAGAGAGAAAACCTCGTATAGCCAAATGTGAATGACTTGTTTGAGCCTTGTTTCGACTTATGATCCAAATACCATGACAGTCCAAGTGAAAGACTATCCCCAAGGTCATGTATAGCATCAGAAATAATGGCTACACTATTAACATAAAGTCCACCGAAAAACTCCAATATGGTGAAGCCAATATTGAGAAAAAAGGCGATTTTAACATTACCGTTGCTATGTTCGTGATTGTGAGGCTGGCTCATATAATTACTTATCTAAAATTTTATTAAAATAGAATTCACACTTTTTCCAAGATCCAAAACGGAATCTCAAGTTTAGTATGATTAAAGGCTTCGGGTCTTATCCATTTTTTTAAATGCATCTGATTAGATACTAAGATTGTACTAAGTGCAAGTGCTCTCCGGTTTTTACCCGATACGCTTCTTTTATATCCGTTACATAAATAATTCCATCTCCGGGATCAGTACTTCGAGCTTTTTCACAGATTAAATCAATAATCTTAACAACCTCTTCGTTATGGCAAACGAGTTCAAGCTTGATAACAGGACTGTCTGTAAAATGAAAATCTAACGACGGAGAGGCATCTTTACGCTTGTAAGCCCCTGTTCCTTCTCCTTTAGAAAGGGTAACGCTTTCTATTCCGGCCTCTTGTAAAGATTTTACAACAGACTGCACTCTATTTGGTTTTATAAATGCTTTTATTTCTTTCATAATGCTTCTTTTTAGTATTGCATAGGCAAATAATTATATCTGCCTATGCATTTAATTTATAATTTAATGGCCATGTTCTGTTTGGCTTTTTTTCATTTCCGCAATTAATGAATAGGCGTTGTTCCAGGCTACTTTTGTTCCGTTTGGTAAAGGTTCAAGTAATTTTACTTCTACCCATCCTTCTGTTTCCAGGCCGGTTTTTATTTCAATGGGTGTAAATTCCCATTCAGTTTCACCATTTTCCTGATGTTTTACAGCAGAGAACATATACGTTAACCCTTCATCCTCTACAATCGCTGTTTCAGGAAGAACTAATACTTCTTTTTCAGAAGTATATATATTTCCGTTGATATACATTCCCTGGATTAAAAACCCTTCTTTCTGATCAATTTCAGCATGAACATGTACCGCTTTGGGATTTTGCTCAAACTGTTTTCCAACAGAGTATATTTTTCCTGTTAATCTTCCATCAGGGATAGATTGCACAGTAAAAGAAACTTTCTGTCCTTTTTTAACCTGATACACATCTTTTTCAAACACCATTAAATCGGCATGTATATGTTCGTTATTCACGATCATAAATAATTCGGTTTGAGGATCAACAAACTGCCCGATCTGTATTTCTACTCCTTCGATAAATCCTTCAATAGGACTTACCACAGGAACCTGCTCAAAAATGCTCCCACTTCTGATTTTATCTACAGATAAATTTAATTGCTTAAGGTGTGCTTCAAAGCCTTTTACTTCTGCAACGGTAGCTTTGTAATTGGCTTCGGTTTCCTGAAAGCTTTTACCCGAACCTACTTCCCCTTCATACAACCTTTTTTGGCGAGCATACTCTTTTTCTAAGTACAACATCTGTTCATAGGTGCGTACATACTGCGTTTGTATATTGGTTAGATTAGGATGAGATAAATAAGCGAGTACTTGATTTTTTGATACTTTATCACCTTCAATAACTTCTATAGCAGTCACATTTGCTCCCAAAATAGCGGTCACGGTCGCTTCATGCTGAGGGGGAACTTCCAGTTGTCCATTAGCTTTGATTAAGCCAGAAAGAGCTCTTTTTGGTAACGTATCTACTTGTATTCCAAGGCTGTTAAACTTGAGTTCAGACAGGTGAGCAGCATTTCCCTCGCCATCCTCTGCAGGCTGAACCAGTGTAGCAGCCTCGGTATTCATGGATTCTTGTTCTTCAACTTTAGAGGTATTGCACGCCGTAAAAAGTGAAATTAGCACTATAAATAGTGTGAGATTTATTTGTTGGTTATTCATAATAGGATTGTTTTTAAAATGTGTTATTTAGAAGTATTCAGATAGTATTCCAGTTGGTAGCGACTGTTCAGGTATTCGCCAAAAGCATCCCAGGAATCAATTTCAATGGTGATGGCATCGCGGATATTTTGCAGGAACATTACGTAATCAATAGCTCCTTCTTTGTAAGCGGTTAATGCACCTTTTCGTTGTTCTTCTGCCAGTGGTAATGCTTCGTTTTTATAATATTGCCATGAACTAAGCCACTTCAGGTAGTTTTCCTGCATACTGTTGTACCGGCTGTTCAACTCTCTTTGCACCTCCTCAAGATTTTGTCGGGCAATATCTGTTTTTATCTTTGCGGATTGAGTTTTACCCAGATTTGACCAAAACAATAGCGGAAAGCTAATGCCAAGTTCATACTTATAGAATCCTGATTGCCCGGCAATTTCCTGAAAACCGTACTGTGCTCTAAGCTTTGGCAAGAACTCACTCCGGTTATTTCTTGCAACGGCACCCGCTACTTCAACTCTCTGCTCAGCCATATTCAAATAAGGATGATTATTAAATGAAACATTTTCAAAATTAATGGGCGTATCTAACTTTTCAGAAGAAATCAAATCAGTGGTATATGTTTGATCATCGTTGAACCATTTATTCAAACTTTGAACAGCACTTAGATAATCTCTGAAGGCCTGCTCAGTTTGAATTTTGATTTTAGTGGCTTGATTGAGCGTTGCAAGATATTCCAATTTAGAACTGGCTTCCGTTTCCAGTCGTAATTCAGCAGCTCTTGCGATGTCCTTAAACTGGGCATTTAGTTGTTCTAACAGCTCGTACTTTTGTTTAGCAGCATATACTGTTGTCCAGCTTTGCTTCACCATTAGTTCAATCTCTATGTTCGTTAACTCAACATTAATCTCAGCAAGGCTTGCCTTTTCCTTTTGGAGGTTTACCCGGGAAGCAATACCAAAAAGATCCAGGTTTTGCGCCACACCAAATTTTGTGGTAACTCCGTCTGAACCGTTGCCCACTTCTTCTTTTCCTGTGAACACCTCAGTATCACCAATTTCCCAAGCGGATTTCCTGAGTGCCTGTTGACTTTCAACTTCAAGCTGTGCTGCTTTAATAGCGGGGTAATTATCCATTGCTTTTTGGACTGCTTGTTCTAATGAAATGCTTTGTAAGCTATCCGTTTGTATAGATTGTGCACTTACAACGGATGGAGCAATCATATTTCCCGTACCTATTAGAAAAGCTAACAATAGCGAAGCTTTTAGTCCTTTTTTACGAGTTTTTTTCTCTGCTCTGCGCTCTACATAGGCGTATAAAACAGGCAGTACAATTAGCGTAAGCAAAGTTGCGCTAATCAATCCACCTATTACAACGGTTGCTAAAGGTCGTTGCACTTCTGCTCCGGCTGAAGCTGAGAATGCCATAGGTGTGAAGCCCATAATAGCGGCTATTGCCGTCAGCAAAATTGGGCGCAGTCGCTCTTTAGTTCCAATTAAAATTCGTTCTTTCAAATCAGTTACTCCTTCTTCTTTTAATGAATTGAATCGGCTTATGAGTACGAGCCCATTGAGTACAGCTACTCCAAAAAGCACAATGAATCCTACTCCTGCTGAAATACTAAACGACATATCTCTGAGTGCCAGAAAGAAAATCCCACCGATTGCGGCCAATGGAATGGCCAGATAAATCATTACAGACTGTGAAAGTGAATTCAGGGCAAAATAAAGCAGCAGAAATATGAGGAAGAGTGCAATAGGCACAACAATTGATAATCTGCTTTTTGCACGTTGTAGATTTTCAAATTCTCCTCCATAGGTTATATAATATCCTACGGGAAGATCCAGTTCAGCATCCAGTTTTTGCTGAATATCCGTAACCACAGACTCCACATCACGACCCCGTGTATTTATACCAACAGATGTTCGACGGAACGTGTTATCACGAGAAATCTGCATGGGGCCAGGTTGATAGCTTATATCGGCAATTTCCTCGATAGGCACTTGTGAACCGCTCGGCAGATCAATATATAATGACCGTAAATCTTCAATACTTTGACGATTGGCTTCATCAAAACGAACGACTAAATCAAACCGTTTTTCTCCCTCAAATACCACTCCTGCTACACCGCCGGCAAAAGCCGTACTTATGTAATCATTGAGCTTAGAAATAGTAAGACCATATTGAGCTATTTTCTGTCGATTATATCTAACTGTCATTTGTGGAAGACCCGCCGTTTTTTCGGGGTTTACATCACCAACACCTGGTACAGTTTGAATAAGTGAGGATATTTCTTCAGCCTTCTGTGCAAGAATTTCGAGATCATCACCATATAGTTTAACAGCTACATCCTCCCGAACACCTGTAATTAGTTCATTGAATCTAAGTTCTACCGGCTGGCTGAATACCAAATTAACGCCTACAAGTTCTTGGTTCAGCTTCTCTTTAATTTTAGCAATTAGCTCATCTTTCGAGGATACGGTCGTCCATTTAGTTTTATCCTTTTCTAAAATGATCGCCATATCTGCAATATCCATGGGCATAGGATCAGTTGGGATATCGGCTACACCAATTCGGGACACTACAGTTTTAATCTCAGGAAAATTGTTTAATAGAATATCCTGAGTTTTTGTAGAAATATCGATGGATTCACTTAGTCCGCTACCGGGTCTAATTAATGCCTGCATGGCAATATCTCCCTCATCCAGTTGTGGAATAAATTCACCACCCATACGAGAAAATGTAAATAATGATCCTAAAAACAGAATCACAGCTGTACTTATCACAATTAACTTTCTCTTTAATGCTATTTCTAAAAGAGGGTTATAAATACGTTGAAGCCCTCCAATAAGCTTATTACTGACTTTTTCAAGAGATTGTTCAAATCGTGCAAACCATCCATTTTTGTTGGCAGAAGGCTTCATTACTAATGCAGAAATCATCGGTACGTAGGTAAGGCAAAGAATAATGGCACCTATTACTGCATAGCCAAAAGTAAAGGCCATTGGGCGGAACATTTTTCCTTCTACACCTTCAAGAAAAAGAATAGGGGCAAATACAATGAGTATAATTAGCTGACCAAAAAAAGCAGAATTCATCATGGTACTGCTGGCTTGATAGGTAATCTCGTCCATTTCGCCGCTGGAGAAATTACTCTTTTTGGCTTTAACCCTTTTTTCGATTTCATGGACGGTGCCTTCTACAATAATGACGGCTCCATCTACAATAATTCCGAAATCAATGGCTCCAAGACTCATCAGGTTTGCCCACACTCCGGTTGCTCTCATCAGAATAAAGGCAAAAAGTAATGACAGGGGAATGAGTGATGCGGTGACTAAACCTCCTCGCAAACTCCCGAGTAAAATCACTAAAACAAATACTACGATTAACGCCCCTTCAATTAAGTTTTTGGAAACCGTGCTTGTTGTTCGTGCAATAAGATTACTTCTATCTAGAAATGGTTCAATTTTCAGCCCTTCAGGGAGTGAATTTTGTACACTTTTGATTCGTTCTTTAACATTTTGAATGACATCATTAGGGTTTGCTCCTTTAAGCATGAGCACCATTCCACCCACTGCTTCGTGACCGTCTTGTGTAAAAGCACCGTATCGCGTTTGTGTACCAAATTGTACATTTTCGGCTACGTCATTAATAAGAACAGGAATTCCATCTTCGCTTTTTATTACAATACTGCCAATATCTTCTAAAGAACGGATAAGCCCCTCACCGCGGATGAAATTCGCCATTTTATTTTTTTCAATGTAAGCACCTCCGGTATTTACATTGTTCATAGCAAGAGCATCATACACTTCAGAAATTGTAACTCCCATAGCATTCAATTTGTCAGGATCAATCGCCACTTCGTATTGTTTGATACTTCCTCCAAATGAATTTACTTCTACCACGCCATCAACTAAGGTCATTTGACGTTTAACAATCCAGTCCTGAATAGTTCTCAATTCTGTTGGAGAATATTCATCCTCAAATCCTGCTTGTGGAACAATGGTATATTGATATATCTCTCCTAATCCGGTTGTAATAGGTCCCATATTTGGGGATCCGAATTTCTCGGGGATGTCTTCTTTAACTTCATTGAGTTTTTCTTGAACTAATTGCCGGGGCAGATAAGTACCCATGTCATCGTCAAAGACGATGGTAACTACCGAAAGACCGAACCTAGATACCGATCTGATTTCGGTTACTCCAGGAAGATTCCCCATTGCAAGTTCAACGGGGTAAGTAACAAATTGCTCTATATCTTCGGTTGCCAGATTATCAGAAGATGTTATTACCTGCACCTGATTGTTTGTTATATCTGGAACCGAACCCAGATTAATGGTGAGCATGGAATAAATACCAACTCCCACTAAGGTTAATATGAACAAGCCAACAATGAACTTGTTCTTGATTGAAAATGAAATAATTTTGTTAATCATATAAGAATAAGCTGTACTCCTAGCTAGGAGTTATTTTAAAACTCTCAGATTATGTCGAAAAGAATTAGACCGTAAATCTGGTTAAGAATTGGTAGGCTGAATTTTCGATAAAATGCGTGTATAGCTTCCAGATAGCATTTTGCTACTTGTTAATGAAAATTCAGCAGGTAGGAGATTAGCTTAAATTATTAGAATAATACTTTGAAGAACTTGTATAGAACTTTGCTCTTTGATGGGTGGGATAAAAGAAATTGATTGAGCAAAAGCTACATCTGGAAGTTGAGATTTGAGATTGAAAACCCCATTTTTAAGTAGCTGAATAGATACAACTTGCTCGAAACGATTTACTCTATTGTCTTTAACACAAGATTCAGACACTAAGTAATCTTGATGAGTTTCGAATGGTCGATTTATTCCTGGTTTATGCTCCAGATTTGTGTCATCGAAATGCAAATCCATTTCGGTTTCAAACCCTGCCGAAAACTCGGCTTTAGACTCAATATTAATTTGCCCATCATCTTCAACACAATACACCAAAGCCTCAGCAAAGCCATGAATACTAAACGCATGCCAAATTATACTCAGGAGTACAACGAGTGTGGCAAAATTTAAATTAGATTGTATTCTTTTGATAAACATAGATTCGTTTGTTAAAAATAAAAGTACACAAAAAATAACTCAATCCCCTTATACATTCTTGTATAAAGTTTAACAGATTCTGTTATAGTTATTTAATAACCAATTTTTGAGGTTTTGCAGCACCCCAACCCATATACAATTTAGCGAACACAAGTATAAAAAGAGCTAGTAGAGAGTACACCCAATTACCCGTTACATCAAACAAAGCACCTAATAAAATTGGCCCTAAAGCTGCTAGAAGATATCCGATAGATTGAGACATTCCTGAAAGTTCAGTAGCAGTTTCAGTATCATCAGATCGGAGAATAATAAACATTAGTGACAGCCCAAAACTACCTCCGAGCGCAAAACCAATTAGAGAAACCCAAATTGGTATTAAGCCGATTTGAGGGGTCATTAAGCCAATTAAACTTACGGCTTCTAGCAAAATTAGAAACACGACTATTCCACGTTGATCTTTATTTCTTCCTGCCCAAAAAGGGATAAAAAGCGACCCAAGAACACCCGTGGCTTGTGATAAAGAGAGCATCCAACCGGCATGTTCTGAATCTAATCCACGTGATTGTAAGATTTCTGGTAGCCAAGCTAAAATCACATAATAGGCAAACGATTGAAGCCCCATAAACAGTGCCACTTTCCAAGCTAAAGCCGAGTTAGTTAACTTCTTCATCGCTTCTAAATAGCTTCGTTTTCTACTCACTTTCTTTATGTGCCAGAGCTGAGGTAACCAAACAAAGAATGCTATTAATGAAAGAACAGCCCAAATTCCTAATGAACCCCTCCAACCTAAACCCAAATCTGTTGCTAGCGGAATACTTATCCCTGCGGCTAAAGCTGCTCCAATTCCCAATACGCCTGAATATAAACTAGTCATAAATCCTGAATTGGTAGCGAAGTTTCGCTTTACTAAACTAGGTAGTAGCACATTGCCAAAAGCAACTCCTATCCCAAGTAAAAGAGTTCCTATAAACAATGTTGGTATGAATTCAAGCGCTCTTAATGCCGTTCCAATAGTTATGAGTAATAATGCGCCAGCTAATGTACCCGCAATGCCAAAACGTCGAGTAAACAAAGGCGTAAATGTTGAGACAATCCCAAAAGCGATTAAAGGCAGTGTTGTTAGTAAACCTAGAGCGAAGTTTGAAAGTCCGGTATATTCCCTGATGGTTCCTACTAACGGACCGACCCCAGCTAGCGCCGGTCGTAGATTTATAGCAATGAATAATATCCCAATTACTAATAAATATGTTCTAAATTTTGATTGGACTTCTGATTCCGCCATTTCTGGCTTTAAATGTGGCATTCTCTTAATGAATATTCCTATAGATACCTCGGTAAGATAAGACTATCTAAATCGTATTACGCGATCAAATAAGCTTTATAAATAAAGACTATTAACAGGGGAAAGAGATATAAATCCACAAATAGAAGCGTAAAAACTCTCCCGCCTTTTAAAGACGAGAGAGCTTTATATAAAAGGTTAGATGTGCTATTTAATCAGCATCATTTTTTTGATTGATGTAGAAGAACCAGCCGTTAAGCGAGCAATGTAAAGCCCTGATGGCAAGCCTTCAGCATTGAACGTAACGCTATGCTTCCCTGTAGCCATTGGCGCGTTTATAAGCGTAGAAATCTTCCGGCCAAGAGCGTCAAATACTTCTAGGCGGACATGATTACTATTCGGAATTTCAAAGCTAATTTGAGTGCTTGGATTAAATGGATTTGGGTAATTATTGTTTAGAACAAATTGTTTAGGAGCTGTTTCGATTTCTTCTTCGGTTCCAGTTGTTTGCTCACCACCATATACAAACCAGTTCTGTGCATAAACAGGTTCTTCCATATCTAAGAACTCTAAATCTCCATTTTCTAAATCTAAAAAGAACAGTCCCATAAATTCTGCACTATTAAATACTAGGTAATCATCATTTGGTGAAAAAGCTGGACGCTCAGCATCTGTAATGAAAGAACCAGCAAAATCGATTGACTGAATATTTAGATCGTATATCTCATTCGCTTCAAAATCCACGAGGGTAATATCCATTTCACCATTATCGAAATCGAATACATTGTAAGCAATTACATCTGGGTTTGTTCGACTATAATTGATATTCCCTACATTCACATCGCTTGTTTGGTTAGGAATTAGATTGAATATCTTTTCCGTAGACAAGTCAATTTCGTAAATACCCCAATACCCAACGGTATCTCCTAAAATCACATCTAAATGCAGTGCATCAAATGCTATTTTGGGTTCCTCAATGTTAGTAGACCAAGAGACAATTTCAGGATACTCAATAGGTGAACCTTCAACACCGCTTTGTGACACTTCTGGAATGAGCTCTATATAACCTATCTCCTCTCCATCGTAAAGATACAGATTCGGATCTCCCTCATATGCCGAAACTAAAGCAACCGTTTCACCATCTGCTGAAATAGAAGCATTCCACAGATCACCTTCTTCTTCTACATAAACATCTGGGAAGTAATATACCTCACCTGTTTCAATCTCAATCATTTCAAGGTATCCATCGTATCCCACATACCAAATGGTTTCACCGTCAAGTGGTGTGGTTAATTGAGAATAACTACCGAATTCAAAGTCTGCACGTGCATAGGCTTCAAAAAAGACGGTTTCTATATTTTCAGGATCAGTAATGTCGGTTAAGCCAACAGTTCCAAACTCATCCATAAAAGTTATTAGTGAAGCGCCCCCTTCAATTGGATCTACATCATTTCCAGTACCGTCATCAGCCATTTCTTCTGTAATACCAACCGCATCAAACGACGCTTTCACCGCAACCAACTCTTCGGCTTCACCATATAAATCGATAGTCGCTTTTTGTACAGCTATACGTGCATCTCCAAAATTACTATTTCGTGTTAAATATGAGGCAAGAGCTCTGTAATATATCTTGCCAGCTTTTTCATTTCCAACAGCTTCAATAATGAGTGCAGCTGCTCTATTTGGAATTCCACTATTAATATGAACCCCACCCTCGTCTTCATCAATAGTTAAATTCACATAATCATCCATATGCGCCGGTTGAGGATCGAAAAGTTGGCTATTATCTGGATTCAACAAATCACGTAGTGCGACACCATTCCCTTCTTTAATAATATCTTCGCCAATCAGGTAATCTTCATCTTCAATGAGTACTCCAAACACATCTGCAAAAGACTCATTAAGCGCACCAGGCTGGAATTGATAAATTAAATTTGCTGTAAACTCAACTACGCCATGGCTCATTTCGTGGCCTGCAACATCTAACGCTCCTGCAAGTGGCGTAAAGTAGTCTTTTCCATTACCGTAATAAATAACTCCCCCACTCCAGAACGCATTATCCATTTCCTCACCATCTTCTTTTATGTTCACAACCGAAATGATAGTTTTATCATTATCATCAATAGCTTTTCGAGAGAAATTTGTATTGAAATAATTGTAGGCTACATTCATGTTTACATGAGCAGAAATACCACTTGCATCAAGCCATGAATTATCGGTTGAGGTGATATGATCGATATTATCTTCATCACCATTTATTGCGTTTAAAGTCATACCACCACCAGCTAAATCATTTGGGAAAGTGGAATTTTCTTCATCTATATTTGGCAAATCCCATAGATTATAATAAGTACCAGATTCATCTTGAAACACTCTAAAATCTTGGTTCAAACCGTTTAAGTCTACTCCAGAAGCATCCGTAAAAGAACCTGCTCTTGCAGACATATCAAGCCTATTGCTTAGAGGTTCCGAATAATGAACCTCTTTTGTAGCAGCACTCTTATCATATCTAAAACTACATGATTCTTTAATTCGATTTAATACCTCTCCTGATTTAGCATCAATCAAATAGGTGAAGTGTTCTAACAAATTCGGGTGTAGTGCAACTTCATAAGCGATTGCCAAAGTTCCATCAGTTAATGGGTAGTAAATTAGTTCGGAAGTCTTTTTATCTAAGCCTAATAGTTTGGCGGTGTTTCCTGTTACAGGCTTCCATCTTTTGCGGGTCTCTAAATCATTTTGAACAAGCACCAAAGCTTCAACATTAGAAAGCAAAGGAACATCGGCATTTACTTGGGCGGTTTTTCCATAATTCCCATTTACGGTATATAACATTCCTGAAGTGTCCAAGTGGGCATATAGCTCAGAACCCCACACTGGAATTGAATTTCGTACCTGCTGATATTTGATGTGAATGTAGCCTAAATCATCTTTCTGAACTGATGTTGTTACCAATTCATTTTCAGGATCAATTAATCCTAAAGTACTCGAATAATTGTCTAAAATTTCTAACGCATTTACAGCATAATCATCCAAGCTGGAGATTTTACTTTTGGGGATAGATCCAAGATTTCCTTCCAACCATTTTACACTTCCGTTTTCTGCCTTAATCACTTTATAGTCTATCTCTCTTGCCCCAAAAACAGATTTCTTTTGTGAAGAACTCTTAACAAGTTGAAGTTTAGCCGAACTAAGTTGGTTTTTCCGAATTCTTGTCCCCTTTAGTACCTTTTTTGCTTCCATTAAGTTCTTAGCTGACGTCGATAATAGATAGTCGCTATAAGATGAATACTTTGGGATATGAGAGTTGTCTAAACTCTTTAAGGGTCTTATATCGTGTTTTTTCTGCTGTGCCCACGTTGTATTCACTATTAATAAGCTAACACAAAGTGATAAAGCAGTACTAATAATTCTGTTTCGTTTTGTACCCATTATTTTATAACTCTATTAATTATATGATTTATGTTCCAATAAAGACTTTCAATTTTATGTTTTGGCTCAGTTCTACCTTCAACACCAGACACCCACGTTACCCGGTTTTTTAGCTTTGCAGTACTCACTTCAAAAATTGTTGTTTTATTACCTGTTTCTTTAGTTTTGATATCAAAAAAATTAATTGCCTGTAATTTTAACCAAATTTCACGGACTTCATCTTCGCTTAATTTATTTGCAAGAATTACAGGGTTCTGTTCTGCCCAGCGTCCCTCCCAGCTTTCGACAGTTCCGTCGGCATAAACAGTATGACCTTGCCACCTACCCGTAAATCCGCCACCAGAACCCAATACGATTTTTAGGTCTTTTGGCACTTCAACTTGGTCCACTTTGCCAACATTTTTTGATACCGATTTATGACTCTTACAACTCAACATTAATAATGCACCGAGTAAAACCATTATGTACACAGATATTTTCAATTACTTTCCTTTTAAATGCAGCTTAATCCTAAGCTTGAAGATATTGAGGTGAGATAAATTTATTTCTTAAATAAACCTAATAGTTTTTTTATTTCTTTTGATTTTTTTAAAACCCATACAAAATTCTAAATTGTAAATAGAAAGTTTATCTTCCACAAAATTACACTCACTAATAGTTCTCAAGCTCATGTATAAATTATTTTCCATTTTACTAGTTCTCGCTGTAGCTGGTGTAGGCTTTCTAAGCTTCTCCAATAAACATGTTTCCAAACCAAAAATGATTTCTGTTGAAGAATGGGGAGGAAAAGCACCAACCGGAACTAAGGAAATCCAAAAAATTGAGTATATAACTATACACCATAGCGGAGTAATTTTTGAAGAAGGCGCAGACCCAATTCAGAAAATAAAAGGTTTACAACGTTTTAGCCAAGAGGATAAAGGTTGGATTGACATACCTTACCATTTCGCCTTAGATTTAGACGGCAATATTTATGAAGAACGACCACTTGAATATGCTGGCGATACTAACACTGAATACGACCCTACTGGCCACGCACTTATTGAAGTTATGGGAAACTATGAAGAACAAATTATTAAACCTGTGCAGCTCGAAGCTTTAGCACATCTTACCGCTTGGTTGGCTCAAGAGTATAACGTACCTGTAGATCATATTGCTTCGCACAAAGACCATTCAGATCAAACAGTATGCCCTGGCAAAGACCTATACAAATATTTCGAAAATGGTGAATTTATAAAGAACGTAGAAGCTTATTTAAACCACGAGAAATAAATAGTAAGAACCAATTAAATAATGGTTCCATCTGGAATTACAGTACCTTTACTCACTATCACAATACCATCACGAACATGGTGGTATTGATAATCTCCATCCTGTAAGTGAACACCACCAACAATTCGCACGTCATTTCCAATGCACGAATTTTTATCAATAATTGCGTTACTTATGTAAGAGCGTTGACCAATTCCCATAGCAGGCTTTTCTGAGCTTGCATGGTCAATAAACTCTCGGCTTTGGAAGTGATCGTTACCCATAATAATGGAATTCTCGATAGTGGTTCCTTTACCAATACGAGACCTAATCCCAATTACAGAACGCACAATTCTACTTGCCTCAATAATACACCCTTCCGCCATTAGCGCATATTCGAGGGTTGTTCCCATAATTTTAGATGCTGGAAGTAAACGAGCTCGAGTGTAAATAAAGCGCTCGTTATCATACAAGTTAAATTCTGGAACGGTATCAGCAAGAGCTAAATTTGCGTCAAAGAATGAACGGATAGTTCCTATATCAGTCCAATATCCACCAAACTCATAACTACTAACTCTAAGCCCTTCAGTTAAGGTTTTTGGGATAATTTCCTTACCAAAATCTGTAGCATCTGGATTGTCATCAAATAGCTTTTTAAGAGCTTTTCGGCTGAAAATGTAAATCCCCATTGATGCCAAATAATGTTTGTCTTGGCTCTTGTAAGGATCTGGAACATCCGACCGCCATTGGTCCAATTCAGTCATGTCCGGTTTTTCAACAAAGCTATCAATCATTCCTTCAGCATTGGTTTTCATAATACCAAAACCAGTTGCATCCTCTGCGTTTACGGGAATGGTAGCCACTGTTAAGTCAGATCCATTTTCTATATGTCGGTCTAACATCAACTCATAATCCATCTGATATAGTTGATCACCAGAGAGAATGAGCACGTATTCATACTTATGATTTTCCATATGATGGATAGATTGACGTACCGCATCCGCCGTTCCTTGAAACCAATTCGTATTTGTTGCGGTTTGTTCCGCCGCAAGGATATCGACAAACCCACTACTAAATACATCAAAATTATAGGTGTTTTTGATATGTCTGTTTAGCGATGCAGAATTAAACTGCGTAAGTACATAAATCCTTCGGATATCTGAATTTAAACAGTTCGAAATTGGTATATCAACTAATCGATATTTACCACCAATCGGTACAGCTGGTTTAGAACGGTGATCAGTTAATGGGAATAAGCGGCTGCCTCTTCCTCCTCCTAATATTACGGCTATTACAGAATCCTTCATTTCGATGCTCTTTTAATAAGTGATTTATATAGATTAATATATTCTTTTGCCGAACTACTCCAAGAAAAATCAAGCTTCATAATACGAGCGAGAACTTCATTGTATTTTGTTTGGTCTTCAAATAGTTCTATGGCTCTATAAACAGCATGTTCCGCTTCGAGTAAATTAAAATCGTCGAAACAAATACCATATCCTTCCTCTTCTCTAATATCTTTTACCGTGTCTTTAAGGCCACCAACTGCCCGCACAATGGGTATAGTTCCATAACGCATGGCAAACATTTGGTTAAGCCCACACGGCTCAACTCTCGACGGCATCATAATAAAATCTGAGCCGGCGTAAATTTGATGCGCTAACTTCTCATTATACTCTAAAGTCGCATCAAAAAAGCCAATATGGTCGTTCGACATTTGCGTAAAAATGTCGTGCAACGCAGGGTCTCCAGTTCCCAATAATACAAAGTTAACTTCTTGTTCAGCTTTCATAAAATTGCGATACAAATCAGGTAGTAAATCTGCACCTTTTTCTCTTACAAGCCTACCAATAAAAGCAATAGTTGGTAACTGAGGATCTAAACCAAACTCCCCACAAAGCACTTTTTTATTTTCTTTTTTTCCTTTTTTTCTATTTCTAAGTGAGAAATTATGGGCAAGCAATGGATCTGTAGCAGGATTCCAAACATCGCTATCTATCCCGTTTATAATTCCCTTAGATTTTGCTCGCTCTTGCCCAAATAAAAGCTCAAGACCATTACTACTGGTGCTCAATTCCTGCATGTAGTTTTCTGAAACAGTAGTTATTTGCCATGCGCATTTTAGCGCTGATGCTAAAGAATTCAAATTACCATCCCAATCTAACAGTCCCAAATCTTCTAGCTTAAAAGCTGGTAACATTTGATATTTCTCTTTGGGATATTGCCCATGATATTCGGCATTATGAACCGTAATTACACTTGGGATATGTGACAAACTGCGGTATCTATTACACTTTGAAAGCATAAACGGAACTAAGCCTGTATGATGATCATGGCAGTGAACTACATCCGGAAGAATCTCTCGATTTTTAATCCACTCTAAAGCCGCTATCTGGAAACTTAGCGCACGCTCAAACTCATCCCAATATGGATGACTAGACCAAGGATCGATGTATACTCCAGGACGATTAAACCGCTCTGGGATATCTACCATAAAGAGCGTATAACCAAGCTCCATTCCAATTAATTTCTTAATAGAGTAGCTTGTGCTTGCCCCCCCAAATGGAAACTCTCCTGTTTCAACGGTTTCAAACTCATGATTCTCTACCCAGTTATTGCCATACATAGGCATCACAACTTCACAGTCCTCTCCCTGTTGGTTTAAATACTTTGGCAATGAGCCCACAACGTCTGCTAAGCCACCAACTTTAGCAACTGGATAACACTCGGCACTTAAATGAATAATATGCATCTCTAATGAAACTGATTTATAATAACACCGTACTTTGGTTGGCTAAGAAATAAGAAATCTTTTAGCTTGTTGCAAAGGGCATTGTCTAATTATGCAAGATTTATCATTTATTATTAACTAACCACAAGGGGAATATGGCAGTTATACATGTAGAAAATATTAAGAAAACGTTCGGAAAAAATAAGGCTGTTAATAATGTCAGTTTTGACGTTGAGAAAGGCCGTATTTTTGGACTACTGGGTCCGAATGGTGCAGGCAAAACTACCACTATCAGAATGATAAATAACATTCTAATGGCTGATGAAGGCACTATTACTATCAATGGTGAGCATGTTAGCCCAGCTACGCAAAAAATGATTGGCTATATGCCAGAAGAACGCGGGCTTTACAAAAAAATGAAAGTGGGCGAGCAATTATTGTACCTCACCCAGTTAAAAGGGATGAAACCAAAAGCTGCAAAAGAAGCTATTCATTACTGGCTTGAGCGTTTCGAAGCAACCGATTGGTACAAAAAAGAAGTAGGTGAGCTCTCTAAAGGGATGTCTCAGAAAATCCAGTTTATCGCCACTATTGCCCACGACCCAGACATTTATATTTTTGATGAGCCTTTTAGCGGACTCGATCCTATCAATAGCGAAACGCTAAAAGAGATTATTATTGAACTGAAAGGAAATGGCAAAACTATTTTGTTTTCAACACACAGAATGGAACAAGTAGAACAAATGTGTGATGACATCTGCCTCTTCAATAATGGGAAGGCGGTACTTCAAGGTAAATTGAGAGAGATAAAAGCTTCATTTGGTGAGAATACCATCAACCTAGAATTTGAAGGCGATGGCTCCTTTTTAGATAAACTCTCCGATGTTCGTATCAACAACAGATCTACTAATTTTGCAGAAATACGAGTATTAAACGGACAAAGCATGCAAGACATTTTAAGACTGGCAATGGAACATGCCCAAATTCATAAATTCGAATGTGTTGAGCCTTCACTCCACGAGATTTTCATCTCCACTGTTGGCGAAGATAACCTTAAAACCCAGGAGGCCTAATTATGAATTTTGGCAAAGTATTTCTTGTACTAAAACGCGAATATATTACCCGTGCACGATCTAAATCTTTCATCCTTTCCACTATCCTAACTCCTTTGGTGCTAATGGCTTTTGGTGCATTGATGGTTTGGATTATGACTAGCGACACCGACACCAAGAAATTGGTTGGTGTAATGGATAACACTAATGTTTTGGTTGAAAAGCTTATTGAAATCAACCCAGAGCGTTATACCGATGTTTCTGATCTCTCACTCGATTCTGTTAAAAGTAGCGTATTGCTCGAAGAATTGGACGCTTACATTATCCTAGATAACAAACACGTTGACACTAATGAGAATCTAGAATTGATTTACGGTGGAAGTGGCGGTTTAGCTTTCTCTGGAAGTGTAAGAAGTGATTTGCGTGAAATCATTCAAGAAGAACGCCTCTCTCGTGCAAATGTAACCGACGAAATAAAAGCTTTATTTGAACTTCGTCCACAGTTAAATACACGCAAACTTACTGCTGAAGGTGAGTCTGAAGACGACAAAGCAGGCTTTATGTCGGCTGTTGGTTTTATACTCGGCTTGCTCATCTTTATTGGTTTATTCGGTTATGGCGCTATCCTAATGCGAAGCGTTATTGAAGAAAAAACGAGTCGTATTGTGGAAATCATCACCTCTTCCATCAAACCTATGGAATTGTTGGTAGGTAAAGTTGTGGGGGTTTGCTTGCTCGGTTTCACTCAATTTGCAGTATGGATTGTTATGTACGTTGGTATTTCGATTGCTGCAGTGCCCGTTGCCGGTTTACTTATGCAAGACCAACTAGCTGATGTAACAAGCAATCCAGAAGTTACTACAGCTATGACCGACTCAGGCTTCGATCCTGCTTCACTAGCAGCTTTCCAAATTGACCCAATGATATTTGTGTACTTCTTCATCTTTTTTGTGTTGGGCTTTTTCATGTATGCATCGCTGTTTGCTGCGGTAGGTTCTGCGGTAGATTCAGAACAAGACACACAACAGTTTATGCCAATTCTGATGATTCCCATCATGGCTGGTTACTTCCTCAACACCAAGGTAATGGTTGATCCAGATACACCTTTGGCTGTGTTTGCTTCTATCTTCCCTCTTACTTCTCCCATCAATATGATTACGAGAATTGCAGTAACGGATGTCCCTTTTTGGGAAATTGCTGCAAGTTTAGCTGCACTAATCGTCAGCTTCTTTGGGATTATGTGGATGAGCGCTAAGATTTACCGCGTTGGTATTTTGATGTACGGTAAAAAAGCTAGCTGGGGCGATTTACTAAAGTGGATTCGCCAAAGCTAAAAGTATCGCAGTGCTGATTTTTTCAAATGGAACTTATATTTAAAACACCCGAAATGATTTTAATTCCAACAAACATCACCGTTTCGGGTGCCATTTGAATAACTCAACAAAAAAGTATCTACCTATTATTCTGATTCTCGCCATTGTTAAATTCTTAATACAATGGTTTGGGAATCGGAATTATGGTTTTCATCGAGATGAACTTCTCCACCTTTCTGTGAGTGAGCATTTAGATTGGGGTTTTATGGAATTCCCTCCTCTAATTGGCTTTATTGGCAAAGTGTCTTACTGGTTTTTTGATTACTCCTTACTCGGAGTTCGACTCTTTCCAACCTTAG
Organism: Balneola sp.; assembly: GCA_048267905.1. Taxonomy (GTDB): domain Bacteria; phylum Bacteroidota; class Rhodothermia; order Balneolales; family Balneolaceae; genus Balneola. The sequence goes on along the minus strand of JBLWWM010000001.1, from coordinate 47,304 downwards.
CAGGGGTAGCCATTTTGGTCCTGTGTTGTTTAATAGCCAAAGAACTTGGCGGAAAATCGAAAGCAATTTTATTAGCGGGCTTAACGGTTCTAGCTTTTATCCCTTTCTATCGAAACCACACTTTATTTCAACCCGTTGCATTCGACCAGCTATTCTGGACTTTAGGCTTCTACTTCCTCATAAAATATTTCAATACTGAGCATTTAAAATTTTTGCTGTTACTTGGTCTTACCCTTGGTTTGGGATTATTAAATAAATACACCATTCTAGTTTGGGCATTCGGACTTTTTATCGGCTTATTCTTCTATCAAAGAGGAACACTCTTTAAGAACAAGTGGCTTTACCTTTCAGCTTTGTTATCCGTGCTTATTATCCTGCCTAACATACTTTGGCAGGTTGGTCATGATTTCCCTTTACTAAAACATTTAGCCGCCTTAAACAGTCATCAACTTGATAAGCAGAATCCGTTTGAGTTTGTGAACGATCAACTGGGTTCCCCTTTCACATTATTGATTAGCCTTTTCGGTTTAGGTGCTTTGTTGATGAGTAGAAACTTCAAAAACTATCGCGCGATTGGAATATCCGTCTTAGTTATTTTTGGAACCATGTGGGCACTCAACTCCAAAGCCTACTATGTATATGCCATCTACCCCGTTTTATTTGCAAGTGGTGCCGTTAAGATTGAATCATTGCTTTCCAAAAAGCCTGCTTTAATCTACATCGTTTGTGCCATCGTAGTTCTGCCCTCCGTTTACTTCATCCCTGAAGGAACTCCAATTCTTCCCATCGAACAGTTTGTAGCCTATAAAGGCTTAGAGGAAAAAGACGGACGGGTGAAACTTACTGGCGACTATGCCGACATGTTTGGCTGGGAAGAACAAGTTGAGTTGGTAGATAGTGTCTATCAATCTTTAAGTGAAGAAGAGCAGAAAAACACGGTGCTTTGGGCCGAAAATTACGGCGAAGCTGGAGCTCTGAAAATACTTGGCAAAAAATATGGATTGCCAGATCCAATAAGTCGCCATGGGAGTTTTTGGACTTGGGGATTTGGAAATAAAAACGCGCAAACTTGGATTAGCTTAGGCAACGAAAAAGAGTCGGTTGAATCCGTATTTGAAGAAGTTGAGCTGGTGAAGATAATCACCCATAAATATGCCATTGGAGAAGAGAACGGAATACCGCTCTATATTTGCAGAAAGCCAAAAGTGGACATCGAGCAATGGTGGGCCAGCTACAAAGACCACATATTTGATTGAGTGGGGTTTGTAGTTATTCTGTCGTTCGGAAGCTCTCTATGATAAAAGTAATCTAAGTATGCATCACATTGACATTGTGGGGGGCATTGGTTCCCAACTTTTGATATGTATTTGTTTAACAAAATTCCTAATTCAGTTATATCATAACGATCCATATTCTCCATATTATGAGCCTCTACATCTTTAATATAAAGGAGCCCCATATTATTTAAACTCTCTGATGTACCCCTTTCATAACCTTGAGTAAAGAAGTTTTTCAATTTTTCTAAATCAGGGTAATACGAGTTTTTAATTATATGCCCAAAACGATAAAAATTATCTAGTGTCATTTCTTTATCCCTAACAATGCCTTTCGCCAGCTCTGAAAGTAAAATTGCTTTTCTATCGTCATCCATTTTTTCAATTAGCTCTAGTAATGTTTCCCCTGCTTTTAAACCTTTATCCTTATTCAGCATTTGAGACAAAACTCTTCTCTCAGATATTTTCAAAGCATTTACATTATGTAAAAAAATGACCAACCTCCTTGCAAATAAATAATTTGAAAAAGAATTAGCCGATTTAATAAAACTCTTTGCTACCGATGATAATGGTGTTCCTAATACAGTATCAAAAACTATTGATAAAGCTTCTACTGACTCACCGATGGCATCTTTAAAATCTGCTCCATTAAGCTGAGATAGCTTTTCTAATATATTTTCATTTTCTGTCATTATTGCTTTTCTAGATTTCTAAAAAACGTAATTCCATTACTTCTTAATCTCAAATCTGGAACCATTTGTAGAGTCTTTGAAACCCATTCAAGAACTCATTCAAGTTCTTACTATAATTCAATCGAATTCTTGCAGGAATTTGAGTAAATCCTTGCAAGAACTTTTTCAAACTCTAGTAAAAATTGTATTCAATTCACGAAGCTTTTTGGTGAAGTTCCTAAAACAAACTACGCTCCCCCTTCATTGTCATTTTCTTTAGAAGCTTTTCTTCGTTGTTGTTGTTCCGCAACTGCTCCAAAAACAATACCGAGACTCAACCAAAGTCCTAAATTGCCCGTTACAACTCCAATAGCTGTGCCAAAAGCAATTCCAAGTGCTATACCCGTTCCCTTTTTCATAATGTTATTTCTTATGGATTAATATTTCGTGTCTGAAGTTCCCGCCAAAATCTACACTATTGAAGATGAACATCCAAAAATGTGGCTACGGATAAAACAATTATCAAATCTATTTGATAGTCGATTGGTGGTATACTTTACTTCGTCTTGTAAATCGAATCGATCTTATTAATCTCTCATTTGATATAATTTTACTTAAAATAGACTAATTGGCTATATAATAATTTGTTTCCTCTTGAGGTTCAGCTAAATTACTCTCATACCTAATATATTATATACCTTATAAGAAAATATTTTAAAGGTAGTTGGCTTTTTATTGAGCTTGGAAATTTCTTATAGAACTTAATTGTTAGACGACTCTTTATGAAAATGTGTCCTTGAGTTTTCGAGGAAATAGCCTCTTTAATAAGCTAAGAAAATGAGAAAAACACTGCTAACTTCTACACTCCTTCTCATATCATTTGTAACTAGCCAAGCATTTGCACAAGATTTCGTTCTTGATGAACAAGGAATTCTGACATGTGAATCCGCTGCGGTTGGCGATACTGCCACTGTATCTGGGAATCTCTATACCGCCGTAGATAGAACGATGTTGGATTCTTTAATTGCTGCTGATACCGATCCTCTTTACGTATGTACTTCTCATGTGGATGACATGCAAAAGCTATTTTTTGGAAAGTCTGATTTCAATCAAGACATTGGGAATTGGGATGTCTCTAAGGTTACTGATATGTCTTGGATGTTTTATAATACACATTTTAATCAGGATATTGGGAGTTGGGATGTCTCTAAGGTTACAGACATGAGTAGTATGTTTCGTTCCTCATCATTTAATCAAGACATCGGTAATTGGGATGTCTCTAAGGTTACTGATATGAATTTGATGTTTTATTCCTCACCATTTAATCAAGGTATTGGGAATTGGGACGTTTCAAACGTTACCAATATGAAAGCCATGTTTATGGGGGGGCCATTTAATCAAAACATTGGGAATTGGGACGTTTCTAGCGTTAAGGATATGAGTAGTATGTTTTCTTATGCTGGATCATTCAATCAAGATATTGGCGATTGGAATGTCTCTAATGTTGCCAATATGACTAGTGTTTTTTTTAAGGCGTCATCCTTTAACCAAGATATCGGGAATTGGGACGTTTCTAGCGCCACCGGAATGAGTAGCATGTTTTTAAAAGCCACTTCCTTTAATCATGATATTGGAAATTGGGACGTTTCTAAGGTTATCGGAATGAGATCTATGTTTGCCGAGGCATCTTCATTTAATCAAGATATTAGTGCGTGGGACGTTTCGAACGTTACAAAAATGGATGGTATGTTTTCTGGTGCAGAATCATTTAATCAAGCCATTGGAGATTGGGACGTTTCTAAGGTTAACGATATGGGCAGAATGTTTTCTGGTGCAACGGTATTTAATCAGGATTTAACGAATTGGTGTGTATCATTACACCCTGATCCGCCATATGAGTTTTCTCTATTATCAGCATTAGAAGAAGAAAATTTACCAAGTTGGGGTACTTGCCCTGGGGCACCTATTGTTATTCAGGATTTCGCCTTCGATGAACAAGGCATTTTGAAGTGTGAAAAAGCATCGGTAGGTGATACTGGTGTCCTCTTGGGAAGGACCTATACCGCTGTAAATAGAAAGATGTTAGATTCTTTGATTGCTGCTTCTAGCCATACAACTCTTTACGTATGTACCTCTCATGTAGATGATATGAACCAGTTATTCTCCCAACAGCCTGACTTTAATCAGAATATTAGTAACTGGGATGTTTCGAACGTTACAAATATGAGTTACATGTTTTCTTCAGCCAAATCCTTTAATCAAGACATTGGCAACTGGGATGTGTCCAACGTTACAAATATGAGTTACATGTTTTATGCAACCGAATCCTTTGATCAAGACATTGGCAACTGGGATGTATCCAACGTTACAAATATGAAAGCCATATTTGCTAATAGCACCACATTTAACCAAGATATTGGTAACTGGAATGTGGCTAAAGTTACAGATATGAGTGCATTTTTCCTTAGAACTTCATTTAATCAAGACATTGGAAATTGGGATGTTTCGAACGTTACTAATATGTGGGCTATGTTTGTTGAGAATACCTCCTTTAATCAAGACATTGGAGACTGGAACGTCTCTGAGGTTACAGATATGAGGGCTATGTTTTCTGAAGCAATATCATTTAATCAAGATATTAGCAATTGGGACGTTTCTAATGCTACTAGTTTGGGAGGTTTGTTTTCTGGAGCAACATCATTTAATCAAGATATTAGCGATTGGGATGTTTCGAACGTTACTAATATGAATAATATGTTCAATACGGCTACCTCTTTTAATCAGGATTTATCGAATTGGTGCGTAACCTTAATCACAAGTCTGCCTGAAGATTTTTCTACTGATTCACCTTTAGAAACAGAACACTTTCCGGTTTGGGGTACTTGTCCAGATCCACTTGTTTCTAATGAATTGGAAGCAACGCCTACAGCATTCACCCTCCAGCAAAACTTCCCGAATCCCTTCAACCCTGCTACTACTATCCGTTATGGGTTACAAGAAGCAAGCGATGTGAGCTTGAAGGTTTTTAACATGCTTGGGCAAAATGTAGCTACACTAGTAAACGGCAAACAATCGGCTGGTTGGCATGATGTGACTTTTGACGCTTCTGGACTTTCTAGTGGTTTTTATATTTACCGAATCCAAGCTGGGGAATTTGTAAGTACCAAGAAATTAATGTTGGTTAAATGACGTACAATTTTCCTTATGGAAATAATGAGTCACTTAACCATTAATCACTTTCCAAAAAAAAGACTAGTCATAGTTGCTCGTCTTTCTAAATTACAAATACCGTTATTTCGCTTCTATTTTATCAAAGTGAGCTTTTTCGTTGCCACAAATCCATCGGCTTCTAAACGATAAAAATAAACACCGCTTGCCCATTCACTTGCATTTATAGTAACGCTATGTGTGCCTGCTGTTTCTTTCTGGTTGTTGATTAATGTAGAAACCAATCTTCCCGTAACATCATATACTTTCAACGAAACAGTATTAGCTTTAGGTAAACTATAGCTAATAATTGAAGTTGGATTGAAGGGGTTTGGATAATTTTGATTTAAACTGAAATCCGAAATTTGAGTAATCTGTTCTTCTTCTGTATTAACTAAGAATTGTTCAGATGTAAAAATATAAACGGGATCTATTACGAAATTGAAATCTCCCATTTGAGGTAATAAATAATCATTTTTATTATCACCGTTGAAGTCACCAACTGCCGGCAATCCCCTCCCTGCATAAAGATATGTTGCTGTTGGCCCTAGTGCCAACGATGGATTTGGTGCTTCCAATAGAATTCCAATATTTGTACCCATGGTGTCTAAATCACCTCCATAATAGACGGCAGCATTTGTAGTATTAAATCCACCCGTACTAAGTATAAGCTCATCCGCTCCATCATTATTTTGGTCAGGAACCCTACTAATAGTACTTATATTTTGATTTAGCGTATCCAAACCTTGATTATACGATGTTGATGCAAAGTCTTTGGCTAATAAAAATATTTTACCAACTACCAATGAGTCTAAATTACTCCCACCTTGATAAATCCTTACAGCTTCGGCGCCCTGGCCTAACGTATTATTACGATTATATTTATAATGATTAATAGAAGTAACTGCCAAATCTACTATTCCATCTCCATTATAATCACCTGGAGCAATACTATGTCCAAAATATAGAATTATAGTAATGGGATTAACATCACTTGAAGGATTCGCTAGTATTGTTAAAGGTTCTGTATTAAAGGCCTCACCATTGGCTTCATCAAATCCACTGTATATCCGAACGCTGTTATTAACGGCCACAGCAAAATCTTCAAGACCATCATCATTGAAGTCGCCAATTTTGGAAAAATTTGAAGCAAGAAATGGAAATGTAATATCAGGACCTGTTGACATTGAAGTCCCTCCAAGAATGATGAATGTATTAACTTCGGAGTCTTCTGAAGTATACATTATGTCATCAAATCCATCGCCATTTATATCTCCAATGCTCTGCGCATTCCCAATCGATGCTTGCATCCCTGGGTAGGAATCTTTAGCATAAATAGTATGGTCTTCTATGTTGTCGAAATTTACACCACCATAGTAAATATTGAGCCGTGAATCCGGAGTCTCCCAAGTAGAAAAACGGGTTGGTACTAGTAAATCGGGAACGCCATCGCCATTAAAATCGCCAATACTAGGTGAATGATACAAGGGTTTTTCGGGATCAGATATCACAATATCTGCCGTTATATTATCAGAAAAAGCTTTCCCAAAAAAGATTTCTACTCTTGAATTTTCGGAATACACAATCCCAAAATCATCTATTCCATCTACATTTATATCTCCTAATGATAAAACATATCTTGGCGTATCAGGCGGGTTTATACTTTCTATGTTTAAGTCATTACTATTATCGAAGCTTCCTGAACTATTCCCAAAATAAGTTCTATAACCATAACCATTGTCTTCAATATTGAAGAATCCTACCACAATATCATTTATACCATCCCCATTAACATCTCCCCCACTATTCCAATTCTTTGTTAGATTGACTGGTAACACAAAATACTCACCGTCATTTTTAGGTAATGTTTCAGAAGATAGTTCAAGCAATGGATCACTGCTAATTAACTGAAGTGTTTCGCCTGTTAAAAGAATCTCTTGTGCGCCATTATTATCAAAGTCGTCAATAATTGCAAATTTTTGTATTGCTGTGCTCGCTGAATTATACACTTGGCCAATTGCGGTATTTTCGCCATAATATTCTCCCTCAGTTTCATCTAAAGAAAAAACTCGGAGCTGGCCACCAGTTAATATTACAAGTTCCTCTTTACCATCGTTATTCAAATCCAATACTCCAATTTCACCACTATACATACTGTTATACTTAAATGATGTACCAGTTGAAACCGTATCTCTATCCATTTCAATGAGTTCTTTACCCTCTTTTTGGTATACTGAAATTACCAACAAAGGGTTATTCCCTTTTAAACTTGCCACTTCAATAATGTCCATTTCTCCATCAGAGTCCACATCACTATAAAGAAATTGTCCAAATCCTTCATCCAGTCCAAGGGGGTAAATTAAAGTATCAATAGTAATATCATCAAGGCTTTCGCCTCCATTTATAATAAATAGCTCTCTAGCTCCATCTGGATAAATTTTAGTCGAGTTTATTCGACTTTCATATACAATAATATCATCATAACCATCACTATTAAAGTCGCCATAACTTTCGAGCCCACCGGGGGTGGTCACAAGCACCTCTTTTTCTATTAAGTTGGAAAGCTCTCCACTAGACTGATCAGAAACTATAATAATTCTACCCCCGACAGTCCTTATTCCTTCTGGAATCCCATCTCCCGTTAAATCAGCTCTATAATGAAATAAATTTTCAACCCTTATTGGATCCCCTTCAATAATTCCTGATTCGCTACCGTAATAAAACACCATCTTTGAGACCCGATCCGTTAAGTCAGGGGTGTTTTCATCAGCGGTCACCACTTGGTAATAAAAATCAGATCGACCATCTCCATTTATATCACCTGCATAACGCAAATGACTAGTAGGAGTGAAATTTCTTTTTGGGTCAGGGTTAAACGTTCCTCCAACTTTAAATTCTGGCGTTAGTGTATATCCAGAACTCAAGTTCTTAAAAAAAGCATTGTTTACATCTTGGCTCTGTTTTTCTACTTCAAAATCATTATCAGTGATTTTTTGCTGAGCTAAACTCAGTGACGTTAGGCATAGAAAAAATGCCAGTGTAAGTAATATCTGTCTCTTCATAATTCGGCTATTATTTTGCTTTTTTTTAAAAGTAATAGTTACACATTGCAAAAAGAACGGCATAACTCGCTATTTTTGTAAAATTTCGTGTTAGTTTGATTTAAGATTCAGGTTAGAGAAAAATATTTATTAAAATGTTTCTCATACTGAAAAGCTAACTGTAACGACGAAGATTCGATAAAAAAAGAGCTTCAAAAGCTACTATATATCGATTAATTGCTCTTGATTTTTTTTAGAAGACATCTTAATTATTAAGCTAAGAAAATGAAAAATACGCTACTAACTTCTGCACTCCTTCTCATATCATTAGTTACGAGCCAAGCATTTGCACAAGATTTCGTTCTTGATGAACAAGGAATTCTGACATGTGAAAGCACAGCGGTAGGCGATACTGCCACTGTATATGGGAATGTTTATATAGCCGTAGACAGAGTGATGTTGGATTCTTTAATTGCTGCTGATTCCGATCCTCTTTATGTATGTACTTCTCATGTAGATGACATGCAAAGCCTATTTCAGAATAAACAGAACTTCAATCAAGATATTGGAAATTGGGACGTTTCAAACGTAACAGAAATGAACCATATGTTTTTTAATTCAACATCATTTAACCAAGACATCGGAAATTGGGATGTTTCTAAGGTTACAGGTATGTTCACAATGTTTTCTGGCGCAACATCTTTTAACCAGAATTTAACTAATTGGTGTGTGCCATTAGTTACTTACTTTCCACGAGGCTTTACTGATTTCTCATCTTTTGAAAGAGAAAATTTACCACGTTGGGGTACTTGTGCAGGCAAACCTGGCTTGATAACAAACATTGCTCCTTCCTACAATAATCCTGAGGAATCAATATATCCTAAGTTTCTATGGTTTAGTGATAGTTCTGCAACAGAATATCAACTTCAGATTCTTGAAGAGGACAAAACTATCGTATTAGACACTTTGGTAACTGATACCACCTTTTCAACTAAAAATCCTCTTACGTTTAACAAAAACTATTCTTGGCGAGTACGAAGAGTAGTGGAAGAAGACAGAGGCGATTGGAATGGGTATTGGTATTTTTCGACAAATATTGGGATACCTGAAAGAGCACAGCTAATCAGTCCATCAAACAATGCAATAGTGGATGGAAGTATTGAAAACAAGTTGGTTTGGGCAAACTCATATGGTACAACCAAATTCAAACTGCAATTTTCTGATGACCCAAGTTTTAAATCGGTCATTCTTGATTCAATATTTATTGCACCAGATACATCTTATTTGATTACAACTGACCTTGCAGTATATGGAAGTTATTTCTGGAAAGTTCAAGCCTCAAACGACACCGGATTTTCTAAATGGTCAGATACTTTCACTTTTAGTGTAATGGGAGGTTTACCTATTGAAGAAGAAACAACGCCATCAGAACTCACCTTAAAGCAAAACTTTCCCAATCCTTTCAACCCTACCACTATAATTCAATATAGTATACGGGAATCAACAAATGTAAGTTTGAAGGTTTATAACATTCTCGGGCAAAACATTGCTACTCTGGTAAATGGTGTAAAACCAGCAGGTAATTATTCTGTTGTTTTTGATGCAGCCACTCTAACTAGTGGAATATATTTCTACCAACTGGTAACCGACAACACCGTACTCAGTAAAAGGATGATTTTACTCAAATAAATTAAGTGGTTGGCTTAAACACTCCAACTTATAGCTCCGAAATACTCATTACAAACTTAGCTATTTGCATTGTTAAAAGTCCACTAGCTAGGCTTTTATCGGTGGTGTTAAAAATGAATCTATGTTTATAGTCTCGATTTCTATTGCCTAACCTTATAATTTCACCATAATTCTTTTTCATAAAAACAACTAAGAAAAATAATATCAAATCTTAATATTACCTCATGACATATGAGACATGAATGATTTCATTCTTTGATGTCCTCACCCTTTTTTGATTTTAGTTTCTTCCAAGCATACGCTCCACCAGCAGCTGCAAGTATGGAAAGTCCACCATCAATGGGGGCTGGGTCTGGAGATTCAGGAAAACCTGGCAAACCCGGTGGTCCTTGTGCAATCACAAGAGTTGTGATGATTAATAGAAATGTGACAGTAAGTAAAGTGGTAAGGAGTAGTTTCATTTCAGAGATATTTATTTTATTAGAGTCATCTTTTTGGTTAGAACTTCGTCTCCAATCACCAAACGGTAGATATACATACCAGACGCAAGATTAATGGCATTAAATGTTATGTTGTATCTACCTGGGTTTTTAGTCTCATTATTTATTAGTGTCATTACTTTTCGTCCAAGTACGTCATATACCTCCAATTGAACTTTTGCGGAGTTTGGGACTCCAAATCGAATCACTGATGTCGGATTAAACGGATTTGGAAAATTTTGATACAGCTCAACTTCTGTAGGAATTCCAAGAGCTGTTTCATTACTTACCAATGTACCAGTTGCAATTAAAACGAAGATTGGTTGTACTGCTTCTTTAGATTTAGCATCGTGTCCTGAAGAAAAAGGAGAATAGTTCATTGCATACTTATCTTTTGAAATAATCTCAAAGCTATGCTCAGTGGCTTCTCGTAAGTCAATAACTTCACCCGTATAAACATTCCGTAACTTAAACGAGAGTTCTTCCGGTAAACCTTTTCTACTCCAGTTTAAATTAAATTTTCCATTGAGTGATGAATGTAAATATATAGGGAACTCCATCTCGCCAACTATATTTTCTGGAAGATTATTGATTGTAAGTGCCTGATCTCCAATCATAGTGTAGAGATGTGCAAAATTAGAAGCATAAGAACCCAAATAATAGCCATCATATGAATCGATTTCTGTACTTCCTTTCTCATCGAATCTTAAGAAAGAGGAAGATTCAAGCCCACTTTCCTCATGCGTCAGCTTTAGTTCAAAATCAGGTTCAGAAACTTCTTTTTCGTTAATGGATACATCGGCATCTTCATAATCGAGATTAAGCATGGCTGTTGTCCCAGAGCTAAGCACACGTACAAATACAGATTCATAAGGGTTGATTGCTCCAGTTGAAAGGATTTGATATGTTTTTGCTATTGGATTCCATCGATACACATAACTATTGGCTAAGGGATCCTGTCTTTTTAGGGAAGCTATTACAGAGTCAGCAGATAAAGGCCAGGCAAATGGATTGCCAAATAATTTAAATCCTTCACTGCCCGATGTACCTGATACTCCATCATGATTTACATTTCGTGCAGAAATGCTAAGGTCTGTTCCAAACGGATTTCCATAATTACTAAGATTTTTCGGCCAACCTCCATCAATATCACTTTCCCCATCACCTAAATCATCATCTTCAAACAAGTATGCTAATAACCCCTGTCCAGATGCTAATGTAGTAGTTTCTAAATCGGTAGTTATTGCAACATATACCGAACTATCTTCATCGAAGGTAAAAAGTGTTGCATCAGCATCGGGTGCATTTGAGTTAATTGCACCTTGGGTCCAAATATTGGAGGTAAGCTCACTAACTGTAGTTGAAAATGGATTTGACAATAGATACCAGCCACCTTCTCCATTATTTCCGGCAATAGAAGGCATAGATTCTACATTAATCATAGTAAACTCTACAGAATCGGAAAAACTTGTTGAGGCCACTTTTATTTTAAGAGTATCTACTCCTAACTGTAGAGCTGAGTATCTTAACGATGTACTTCCGCTTGGTGTAAAACTAAAGGTTGAACTTATTGTAACTAAAGAGTCTGGTCCAACATTATACTCGAAATTGTTGTTTGAATCTAAATACAGGTTACCTTTGGAAGCGGAAATTAAGCTAATAGCTAGGGCTGTATCAGCGTAATTACCGCTAAAATCAAATAATTCTTGCACTAGTGTAAACGTACTATCATTATAAGTGATTAGAGAAGTATCTGCATGTTGGATTAAATCTGGGGGCGCTGTAGTACGTGTATAACTGAACCCACCTCCATTATCACCATCTCTCCATGAAGAAAATTTTATGTCGAAATATGTATTGTCTTCTTCTAAATAAACTACCATATCTGTACCAACTATATTATCACCTATACTTCTATCTAAGGTTCCATAAAAAGTATCAAATACAAGGTTATCCAAACTATCTGGCCCTCCCATTAACCTTTCGGTAGTACCTAAAGCCCACAAGGTTCCTCTTGGTGAAGAGTATTCACTTTTGTCGTAAACAGTTTCTAAAGCCGCGTTAAATATGCCTCCATTTCCTGCTCGTGTAAACCAAACTGAATCCGCTATTCGATCTTGATTAGCCTCTAATGATTGATCGGCATAATCTGTTTTAGTAAACGTGAATGTTCCATTTTCCAACGTCCAAAATGTTGGTGGACTTAAAGTAGTAAATGAAGTACTTGGAGCTCCAGTGGTAAGAATTGTTTCAGATCCAGGAACGCCATTCATTTCAAATACCTGTACATAGTATTCAGTATCAGCACTTAATTCAGATAGGGTTATACTGTTAAACCCCCCCGCATATACTACAAAATTACCAGTTCCTATTTCGGTACCCTCCCCAAATGCTTTATTGGGATTGAATCCAGAATTATCAGAGGGAACAGCATCAACAGAAGAGCCTTCTTTTACCATAACTAAACGGCGTGCCCCATCTCCATTTGTCCAGCTAATGGTTGCTGAATATGATGAAGGCGATGTGCTAATATTACTTGCGGCTGTTATTGGGCTCGTTAAACTAGGCGCTTCGTTTTCTAAAACCATAATATATTGGTCTATGAAATTCGAATGGATCCAAATAAAATCTAAATCTCCATCACCATCATAATCAGTAATTAAATTACTATTACCTTCAGGAATAAAATTTACTAGTGCCCCAGAATTAGATGCAAAATAATCCTCATTTGTAAAACCGCCATTACCATCATTATAGAATAATAAAATTCCTCCATAAGATTCATTATCACTTTGGATAATAAGAAAGCTAATATCCAAATCTCCATCTCCGTCATAATCAAAGGGTGTGGCATTTTCAAGCATTTCCACATTATTTACAAAGTAGGATATAGGTGAACCAAAAGTACCGTCTCCGTTATTAAGTATAATCTGAAACTCGTTCCTAGATCCTATTACAATTATATCTTTGAATCCATCACCATTAAAATCCTCAATCTTAGGATTACCGTCTGTGAGAATCTTTATGCTTGAGTAAGTACTGCCCGTTGAAAAATTTCTATTTCCATTGTTAATAATGGTTTCCATTTGTGAATTACTTTTACTAAAACCTATAATATCGATATCGCCATCATTATCGATATCTCCAGAAACCAATTTATTAAAAGTAAAACTTGAAGTAACACTATCAGGAGCAGTGAACGTGAAATCTCCATTTCCCCAATTAACTATATTTTCTAGATTATTATATAGGTAGTAGAAATCAAGGTTTCCGTCACCATCAAAATCAGCCAATTCAAAACCATTAAAGAAGCTACTTACTATATCTGTTGAATCATGGAAAGTAAAGTTACCTGAACCGTCATTTTCTGCCCCTGTAATTATATTTCCTGAATTTTCCTTAAAAAGAAAATCTACATCTCCATCTCCATCAATATCACCATGAAACATCTGATAAATCTGATTATTCGTTGTTTTAAAAAATTCTGAGTAGGTACCCCCTGAATTCTTATAAACCACCATGTTATTATCTCGTGGTAAATGTGCGATAATATCTTCGTCGCCATCATTGTCAATATCAATGTTTATCAAGTCAGATAAATCGATATCTCCAATATTGAGGCTATCAGCAAATTGAAGATGTCCAGTTCCCGATACTGCGGTTCTAAAAGAGAACACAAAAGCTGAATCTAAATTATTATCCAATGCACTTTTAATATTTTCTGTTAGCACAATGGTAATGGTTTCACCCGGTAAAAAATCTGCCGTTGGATTAAAAGTCATCGTTTTAGAAGGATCATCATAGGAAATAGAACCTGCAATAACTCCTGTTAATGAACCAGAAACAATAACTGTGGAATCAATAAAGCTTGTAGCATCCATAGATTCTGAAAAAGTTACTGTAATATTTGATGATACAGCGACATTCGACACATTTTGATGACTTACAGAAACTACCGAAGGTGTGCTAAAAAACGCTTTTAAAAATAACCGATTTGCGTTTGTTATCTTTGTACTACTAGTAGAATGAACTCCTCCAACCCCACTATCATTTTCTGATAAGTTGGGAGAATCTATCACATTCTCAGATGCATATATAGTTGATATTGTGTCAATACTGCTTATTAAAATTATAAGCGAAACAAGGGTAAGTATATGTTTCATGGAGAAGATGTAATAGTTAGGGTAAAATCTTAAGTTTAGTTTGCAAAAGGGTAAATGGGCTATTGAAAGACTTATTCGTTAACCTTTTTTAAAACTCGAAATAAGTTGTTATTGAAACATTGACTCCATCACAGAATGTGAATTACAACTCGATAGCTAATCTTCCAAGTAAATAGATACTGGGAATTACATAAGAGGAGGCAAATTATTCTAAACAATCAAAAGGATTGATTCAAAAGCACTTTGATTCAGTTAATTATTTAGATGAATGTCTGAATCTTTATAGACTTAGCAATTAACAAATGTTAATTAATGCTCAGTAATCTATTTTTTTGATACTCTGCTTCTAATTCTTGATAGTGAAACTGGAGAAACCCCTATATAAGAGGCGAGATATTTTTGGGGAACTCTGTTAAGTAAATCGGGAGATTCTTTCAAGAGATAGTTGTATCTCTCTTGAGGAGATAAGATTACAAAAAATTCTATTCTATTAATCGCTTCTAAAAACGCATCCATTAATGCATCATTCCAAAGTCTGAGCAGTCGAATGTTTTCTTTTGTAAGAGACTTTATTCTTTTAGTATCCACTAATATGACCTTACATTCTTCTACTGCTTGTATAAATTCTTTGGAAGGTTTATCTCTAATAAACGACTCTGCACATGCGGCAAAGTCACCTTCTTTGGCAATTCGCACCGTTTTTTCTTCACCCTCAGGATTCAAGAAATACGTTCTGATAATTCCTTTTCGAATCGCAAGGGTATAAGGAAAATAATCGCCTCTTCTAGCAATTATTTCTCCCGATTTATAAGTTTTTAAGCTTGATACCTTATAAATATCCATTAAATCCTTCAATTGAAGAAAGCTATAATGCTTGAAGAACTCGACTATTATATTATCCATAGTAAAAGACCTAATTCTATAAAACTTATCTACCCATGTAGCTCAAAAATACATTTATATTATTTCGTGCTTAATGTACTTAAAAGAATTCAAAAAAAGATTCCAAGGTGAATCTAAACCACAGCTTAATTATCAACTTAATAAGCATGATAGAATTTCATAGACATAAAAAAAGCCTCGCTAGAAACTAGTGAGGCTTTGAATGCTCCGCAAAAATTGCAGCATTAGAATTATGATTCTATTTAATTAGAGTTAATTTTTTTACGAATATATTTTTTCCAGCAACAAGACGGTACAGATATGTTCCCGAAGCCAAATTTTGAGCATTGAATCTGATTTGGTGATACCCCGCTTTCTTATGTTCATTTATAAGCGTTACCACTTTTCGTCCCATGATATCGAAAATCTCCAATTTCACGTTGCTAGATTCAGGTAAGTCGAAGTTGATTGCGGTTTCTGGGTTAAATGGATTTGGGTAATTCTGAGATAAATCAAACTCGGTTGGTAGTTCAAATTCATCTTCATAATTGGGAGGTATTACTCTCAAAATGAACCGTGATTGACTTCCACTAACTTTCGCTTGCTCACCTGCATTTGTGCCGATAGTATTCGGAACTAAATAATCAAAACTCATTACCTCTAATTCGCCTGATTTTTCCTTGTTTTCAGAAACAGATATGTTTTTGGGGGTTGAAGACTCAATTTCTAAGAATATACTGCCGTCCGCATTCAACTTAGTGATTTCACCGTTATTTTGATTAATAAGATAAAAACGTAAACCATCCTGCAACGCACTGCTATTCCAACTAAGTTCGAAATTAGGATTACTCGATTGTCTATCAATGTAAACTTCCAGATCAATCGGCTCATCAAATCTAAGAGGGAGGGCCTGAATATCCATCACTTGGCTATCTTTCGTCGAAGTTCCAATAGATACAAAATTTGTATTTAGTGAAGCCAACTTATAAGCGTCCAAAGCATCTTTACCTTCCAGCGCTTCCTCTGCAAACATGATCATGGTTTTTGAGGAAACTTCATCATTCTTAACGATCAATTCTAATTGTGGTACAGGATTCTTCTTTCGAAAAACTGCATCAAAACCTCTCACTTCTTTTGAAAGTGTTATTGAAGCATTACCGTTTGTAGCCTTAACCCAAAATGCCTGCCACGGTGCAATTACCGAATTTTCCATCGTTCCGATTACTCCATTATGACTTTGATACTCCCCAGTTTCAGCGTTCCAAACATATACAGAAGCATCAAAATTAGATAAAGTCCAGCCACTAGTAGCGCTCCGATCAAGCGGAAATCCCCACGGATTACCAGCTATGCTCCATCCTCTTTGGTTAGAATGGAGTTCGGAATTATATGAAAACTGCATTTTTACATCAGCTGAATCTTCTTTGCCTTCTGTTGTTAGTATTCTTGGCAAACTTTCATCAAAGCCATCGTAATCCTGATCGGCGTATATATAAACTAGGAATCCATGAAATCTGTTAGGGATTTCATCAGCATTATCAATAGGCTCGAAAGAACCACTATTGCCATTCCATTTAAGCACGCTTGGGTTCCCTTCTTCGGAATCAGCTCCTTCAAAACCTTGAGTCCATAATGGTTCTAGCAATTCCCCATACGTGATATTCTCATGAGGAGCGCTCATTAACCTCCATCCTTCATTAGTAGAAATTTGAATCCCGCTGGTACGATTGGTTCCTACATTCTTGAGAAACGGATATCCAAAATTATGATATATATCCCAGACTTCTCCAAAGTTGAATCCCGGAAAATCGGTAGAATCCATCATTTGAATATATGTAAGAGGTGAACCTCCTTCTCCTGATTGATCGCTGATTTGTGCATTCCAATAGGTGTTGGTTACCGAAGATCCATCACGCAATAGAGCAACTACACTACCTACTCTCTGGCCTTCTTCTTTGATCTGAATCGCGCCGGCCGAAAAGGAATTTTCTATAGAACTCTCTCTAGCATAACCAACCAAACCTCCAGTAGCATCGCCACCAAGTACATTTACAATTGCATAGCTGTTTGAAATACTGCTTAATCCTAGGAAATATCCTACTAGCCCACCCGTAATATTGCCTCCGTCTAAAGATCCGGTAACATAAACTTCTTCAATAGTTCCATTATTCACTAAAGAACCAATAAGCCCACCTGTATTCCCAGAGCCCACTATATTGATATTTTCTAGTGCTAATTCCGAAATAGATGCCCCACTAGCCACACCAAATAAACCTTGGTATCCAGTTTCGGGTCGGTTAATGGTTAAATTTTGAATCGAGTAACCTCCCCCATCTAATGAGCCTGTGAAGCTTCTACTGCTAGTTCCTATTGGTTCCCAGCCTTCTCCATCATTCCAATAAGTACCAGAAGAGTTCTGTGTACCATAGGCGAGATCAATACTGTTGTTTATTTTGTAATGAGAATCTAGAGAAAGTCGGATAGTGTAAAGCTGTTTGGCTGTAGTAATTTGATAAGGATTTCCCTCAGAACCATTTCCAAATTCGTATAGCACTTCATCACCGGGTTTCTCCTCTGGGCTTACTCCTCTCAAATATGGGTAACTAAGAGAGGCGCCCGTTTTGATATCCCAGATTTCGGAAAAATCCCAATCACCAAAACTGTCAGAAATTTTCATTTCAAGGGAAGTTTTATTTGTACCACCATAACTAACGTTTACTCCCGAGGTTTCTTCATCCCAATAGCTTGCAGTTGAAGTTCCCCCGGAGCTGTATCCGATAAAACCTAGAACCCTTGCACCTGTTCCCGTTACGGTTCCAGACGAGTACGAACTATCAACTTCTCCGAAACTATTGAAACCCACCAATCCACCTACATTTTCCTCTCCATTAACCGAAGCTAACGAGTACGAATGAACAATTCTGCCATGGTGCTCTCCAACGAGACCGCCGGTGTTTGTGTCTCCATTTATCTCTCCGGTAACATAAGTTTCTGAAATAGTACCACTATTAAAAAAGCCTACCAATCCTCCAGAGTTTGATCCCGATGTAATTTTCACATCGTAGAGCCCTACTTGCTTGATGGTACCATCGCTATACCCGAAGAGACCAACATTATTCTCAGATGATCGGTTAATTACAAGATTATTGATTGTATATCCATTTCCATCCAAAACACCAGTAAAATTATCGATTGGATCCCATCCTTCCATAAAATTGTAGGCAAAACTTCCCAAATCAATATTATACATTAACAAGAAATGGCTGGATGTATAATTCCTGATTTCATTTAATTGGCTTGCTGTTTCAATTTGATATGGATTTCCTGAAGAACCGTCACCTAGCTCAAAAACTGGATCTTCTTTGAAATATGGATAGCCATCATTGGTACTCTCATTCATTTCCCAAATGTTGGTAAAATTCCAACCAGCATCAGTAAACGTACTTTGTGTTTTCATTTCGGATGTGGTTTTACCAATCCCTCCTAAAGTTGATGTAGCTACAGATGCCACTTCATTATCAAAAAAACTATATATCACATAATTATACCCTGAACTAGCCGAAGTAATCTTACCTACTAGTCCGGCTTCTAAATAATCGTAAGATCGTGAATAGCTTGCCTGAATGTAGTTGCTACCATCTTCACCAGCCTCTTGATTGCCAACTAAACCCGCTGCATAATCCCGATTGGTATCCTCAATGGTGTTGTAGGAACTTAGTTCTACAGAAGAGTAGCTGTATTGCAGGTAATTTTGCCCATCAATTGCATATTGCTTTCCAACAATACCTCCAATTGAAAACTGACCGTTTACTTTACCTGAAACAGAACATTTAGTGATACTGCTACTCCCATTATTCGTGAATTGAACCCCAACTAGCCCACCACTATTTGTACCAACACTTACAAAAACATCAGTTAGATGTAGATTAGAGATGTTAGCATTCTTAATCACACCGAATAATCCCGCAGCATCTCTATGTTCTCCCCAGTTTGAATATAAACCAGATATAGTGTGGCCACCGCCATCTAAAGAACCCATAAAAGGATTTTCCGAATCTCCAACCGGATCCCATCCTCTACTGGCATTGTCGCTCTCTACATCCAATTGGATATCATTAATAATTATATAATGACCTGTAAGATCGCTTCGAATTGCCTTCAATTCTTCTGGGTTTGATATTTGATAGGGCTCAGCCAATGTTCCTTTTCCTCCGAATATCACAGCCGGCTCAGATTCTTGTAAGTATGGATATCCGTCATTTTCAGAACTATTAATCATCCATATTTCCGAAAAATCCCATGTAGAAAATGTACTCTCATTCTTCATTGATGTGGTTGGTACTCCTGAGCCAATGGCACTGCTATACCTTCCGCTTGTGTTTATATCCCAAAAACTGTTTTGTTCTATGTTGGTGCCAGAAGATCCAAAAAGCACTCCAACTAGTCCTCCATATCCCGAATAACCTGAAGTAGTACCTGTAGAATAACTATTCTTTATAGTATTGTAGGCACTCGAACCACTTGTACTCATTGCACCCACTAAGCCTCCTGCATAATAAGCACCTGCAATATTCACCATAGCAAAACTGTTTTCTATGGTGTTGGTACCACCTGTTGCTTGCTGGCGCCCGACAAGCCCACCACCCTCAGAAGTTGTACTTTGTACTACTCCTTTTGCATAGCTCTTGCTAATCAGATTGCTTCCGAAATCCGCACCTTGCCATCCTGCCAATACTCCTACAAAGTCTTTACCTTTTACATTAGCGTTGGTTAGCCCCAGATTTTTTATTTCTGAATTCACCGTAAACCCAAATAATCCCACATGGATTAATCGATCAATATATAGCCCCTCAACTACAAAACCATTACCATCGAATGTACCAGTAAATGGATTTTCCTCATTACCAATAGGTAACCAACCAGAATCTAAATTATAAGGCTCAACATCTAAATCAATGTCCGCAGTAAGTACAAAGTAGCTTGATAAATAATTTCTTACCTCGTTTAATTGTTCAGCCGTAGAGACTTGGTAAGGATTACCGATAGTTCCCGTTCCTGTGTTAAACACTCCTATTGCAGGAGTTGGAGGCTCTTCGCTCAAGAGACTACTTTCAAAAGAATCCGCGGGTCCATAAACATCTCCAATCGTAACCTCGAAACTTAGATATTTACCTTCATCGGTGGCTTGTACCGTGTACTCCTGCTGACTTACCCCAGGAATTCCTACTTTATTGGTTCCTGAGGCATCATCAGAACGGTACCATTTAAACGTTGTACCTATTTCCTCATCATCATCTAAATCACCATAAGTATAGATTCCTTGCAATGTCTCATTTAACTCAAACACACCATTGATAGTTACATTTGTAGCAAAAGGTGTTGAATTTAAGGTTTTTCCAGGGGTCTCATCGACATCTATGTTTCGCAAATATGGATAGCTCAAGTAACCATCATAATTCCGCTCTCCAATATCCCAGATTTCGGCAAAATCCCAATTGGCAAAATTTGATGCTAATACCATTTGAGGATGCGTTAAACCCACTACTCCACCTTCACCTCCACTTTGTCCAGTTGTTTCTGTATCAAAATAACTTTCCGATATTGATGCATCATCCCGAACCAGACCTGCTAATCCTCCTACTCGTGATTCACTACCTTCTTGGGTAATCAATCCAGCTGCAAATGATTGTTGTATTTTTGCTCCATATCGTAAATAACCTACTAATCCACCTGAACCGTCTCCACCACTTAACTCAGCAATGGAATAACTATTTGAAATCACACTATTTTCGATAGCATAACCAACAACTCCACCAGCAATCGAGGCTCCATCAATGGAACCAGTAATGTACACTTGATCTATTGTTGATAAATTATCTAATATTGCAACAACGCCCCCTGAAGTTCCTCCAAAAGTGATCTCAACGTCAACAAGGCCTACATTTTTAATAGTTCCGCCATTCGAATATCCAAACAACCCTTGGTTACTCGCCGACGGGCGATTAATCATCAATCCTTCCAGGATATGGCCGTCTCCATTGAATACTCCAGTAAACTTTTCCGCACTATTTCCAATAGGTACCCAGCCTTCTCCATTATTCCAGAAGTCTCCTCCTGAATTATTGGTTCCTGAGCCCATATCTATATCATTTATTACAATAAAATGATTAGTAAGATAATTACGAACTTCGTTCAGCTGTTCTAATGTTGCAATTTCAAATGGTTCTTCTTCGGTTCCTAACCCACTCCCGAAAGGAGGAGAAGGACGCAAATAAGGATACCCGTTGTTTGTTCCACTATCCATTCCCCAGATTACACTAAAATCCCAGTTATCCCCTGTAAAAGTGCTGAGAGTTTTCATCTCAGAAGTCGTTTTACCCAAAGCGGTTCCTATTCCATCTTCATTCACAGTTTGCCCACTTGCCTGTGTATCCCAATAATTATTATCTCCTTGCAGATAATGTTCATACTCGGCCTTACCTACAAGACCTCCAATCCCGCCCAAACTATGATTACCAGTAACTAAACCAGTAGAATAACTCTTTTCAATAGTAGTAAGTATAGGATTATAAGTGTTATAGCCAATATTCCCTACTAAACCAGCTAGGTTATAGTCTCCTGATACTGATCCACTAGCATAGGTATTAGAAATTGTACTTCCACTTGAATTCCCGACTAAACCACCAAGCTCTCTGGTTCCACTAATAGCTCCCAGTGCGTAACTGTACTCAATTTCTGATTCACTTAAAGATCCAGCTATTCCTCCTCCACGAGCGTCGTCAACAGTAACCGGCCCTTCTGCAAAACTATATTCAATTGTTCCTCGATAAAGAGTTCCTACAAGTCCACCCCCGGTAGAACCCGCACTCAATGTAACCTCTGAATACGAATCCTTAATATGACCAGACCAATCATTCCCAGTAAGCCCTCCAACTGCACTACCAGTAGAATTAATCGTACCAGTAACAAAACAATTTGTTATTGCTGTTCCTCCGTTAAAACCAATTAGCCCGCCCGTACTACTGTAACCAGATATATCAATAAATCTGAGTCCTAAGTTTTTAATCTCTCCAGAATTTGTTGCCGCAATTAAACCTACCTGATCTTCATTAGGGCGGCCAATGTACAAATCATCGATAGTATATCCAGCTCCATCAATAGTGCCAGTAAAACGTTCATTTGCAGCAATTGAACCTATGGGGTCCCAACCCCAACTTGAGTTGTATGGAGCTACATCCATATTAATATTGTTTACCAAGATAAAATGCTTATCCAAATAGTCTCGAATATTATTCAAGTCGGAAGCACTGGCAATTTGATAGGGTGATGACACCGACCCATCTCCACCTGAAAACTGAGCAGCAAGAGAAGTGCTCATGCTAATCAACAGAACCGAAAGAAAACCGATTCTAAAATAAACCGATTTAGCTCGATTATTACCTTTCAATAATGTTAATAATCGAATAAATGCATTCGTAATTCTAGCCACTATAATCCTTAGATTTTTTTGATCTTTGGACGTAAAATTATCTATTCTAAGCTGCACAGACATGCCAAATACCTTGAAATTTGTGCCAATACGCTAGATCAATAATCTATTTAAGAACCTATTACTTATTAACTAACCGAAAATTATCTACCATCAATAAAAGTTCTTCTGAGTTTTGATGATTAATTTTAGGTTTATAATTTTGGACAGCAACTCTTGTATTTCCCTCGCCTAAACAATAGTGAAGCTTTAGGTGATTGAGGCATGTTATTTCAGTTTTGTTTAAAAACTTGTAGAATCAACTTTCAACAAAAAGCGCATTTATTTCGGGATTGGTAGCCATAAAAAAAGCCTCACTAGAAACTAGTGAGGCTTTTGTGCTCCCCGGGTTGGATTTGAACCAACGACCGATCGGTTAACAGCCGATTGCTCTGCCACTGAGCTACCGAGGAATAATTTTGTTCCCTTGAGGGGCGACAAATATAGTAAGGATGTAGCTCGATAGTCAAGACTAATTTTGATTTTTTTCAAAATAAATTTCTTCTAAAACTAATCCTTTTGCTGGTGCTGTATAAGTGCTTATTTTTGTGTTCGCATTTTTGAGTAAAAGCTCAAAATCTTCTTTTGTTAGCTTCCCTTCTGCCACTCTATACATGGTGCCAACCAGTCTCCGAACCATATTCCGTAAAAACCTATTTGCGCGAACTCTGAAAACTAACCTATCGTCGTACTCTTCTAATTCAGATTTCAAAATGGTACATAGCGTTGTGTAATTTTCCACATTGTACTTTGAGAAACCTGCAAAGTCGAACTCACCATTTAGTAGCTGTGCACATTGTTTAAAAACGTCCACGTTGCAAGCATTTGGTAACTCCCAGGCAAAGCGATGATTCAATGGAGAACGGTGCTTATACATGGTATAACTATACTCTCGGTACACAGCTGCAAATCGACAATGGAAATCGTCAGAGACTTGCTCTATGGAATGAACTTGAACCTCGGTTCCTATCAACCCATTTACTCCAAAAATAAGTTTCTGCGGGTTCTTTAACGCTTCGGGCACATCAAAGTGTGCTACTTGTGCTCTAGCGTGTACACCGGCGTCTGTGCGGCCTTGTCCAATTAAGTCGATGGGTTGCTGTAAGATGTGTGAGAAAGCTTGTTCAAGCTCTTCTTCTACCGTTCTGGCAGTTGGTTGGATTTGCCAACCCGAAAAATCGGTTCCGTCATATTCTATCGTCAGTTTATAACGGGGCATTCCTAAAAACCAACAACTACTCGAGCAGTTATCCCTGGCTCACCAAATTCATTCAAATAGCTAAAACTAGCTTGTGGAGTTACTTGCATATTCCGAGCTCGAGTAAACGCATTTATACCACTTAATACTCTATTGGCTACCATTAAAGTAAGTAAAGTAGGAAGTTGATTGTCGGCCTTGGAAATTTTTTCTCGCGTATCTTGAAAAGCGAAACGATCGTCGCTGTTTTCCCATTTCCAGGAGTTTTGAGCATTCGGTGTAATCACTTTATCCCAATTTCTAACTCGCAGCTGATAGTCGTTATATTCATCAATACTATTGAAATTTGCTACGGCTAGTTCAATCTCTCGCCCTTGTCCCTTTAGAGAAATACCAGCTTTAGAATTCGCCTGAGTTATCAAGTTTCCTTCTAGGGTATTTACTCTAGTGTTTAAGCCAATATAGCTTAACATCATCGTGATATCGGCCGCAAGGTGAACTTTACCACGTGTCCAATTATTAGCATCCACATATTGATGTCCCCAACCTGGCAACACTAACGATCTTAGAAAAGCACCTTTAGGTGACGGTAATTCATTTTCTAGTTCTGGTTGGGAATTTAGTATTTGCGCATTCGAAACCATAGGCATCAACATTAGTGCTACCAACAAAAAACAAACCATTCTTATTGGTGCTAACATTGCATTTGCCGATTGTGTTTTACTACGCATCATACCTTTTGTTTTTATTAAATTTTTTCTTTCTCTCTAGACCAATGTCGGAAAATTGAAATCCCAAATCCAATCATTATTAAAAAAGTTCCTAGCCAAACAACTGAGATAAATGGTTTATGTTCAGCTACAATAAGCACCCATTCATCTTGATATTCTTCGGTTAAACCTGATATCTCTAAATCAATTTCATTAGTTTCTGGATAAACTTTCGTAAAGCTGAAACTCAATCCGAAATCTGGTAATTCGACAGGTGGCGCAAATACAAAAGTTTTCCCTTCATCATCGTTATAAAGCGCGAAGAGCGGTTCCAATAGAAATTGTTCGCCACTTCCTAGTTGAGTAAGCTCAATTTGAGCGCGTACACCAATACTCGTTCTAGCAGGAAGCTTTGTTGTATCTTCCATTGCATAGTTAAGGAAATTCATTTCGAAACCGCCTACAGAAACCACTTCGCCTTTACTAAACTTAATAGTTTGTTTTTCAGGAACACTTTCTTCACCATCGGCTGGTTTTTGAATACCCGCCTTCCTTTCGATACTGCTATTACGTTGAGTTACGTATGAGCTTCCCGCTACGTATAAATAAATATCGCGAAACCAACCAGAATGCACATCAGGATCAACCGACCACTGCACATTTTCCGCCGATGATGTTGCTAACATTGGATATACTTCTGGATATAGATAGAAAGCTTTTCCTCCATCAATTGGCTCAAACAATACTCTATAAGTTTGCTGTCCTGGTCTATTCTGATTGTCTATGCTATAGCCTTCATAAGTAGCAATATATTTTTCATTTATGATAGTTGGCTTATTTAGTTCTAGATTGAGCATACTTACAGGATCAGTAATTTTGAAGCCTTGCTCATCTTTAACAAAACCTGCCTTCACTTGCTCATTATAATCTGCTGTGCGTTTGTCTAGCATTGGTGTATTGAACGCTGATGAAGCAAGTATCCCGATCATTAAAGCTCCAAAGCCGATATGCGATACAGCTCCTCCAATTAGCTTAGGTTTTTTAGCCATCAATCGGACCATCACCCAAGTGTTGCCAACTACAGCAAACCATCCCGAAAGCAAATACAGCATATAATATACACTTCGAACTTCTCCTAATATTATAGAAGCTACCGTACAAATTGAGGTAACAATAATGGGATACATCAGATCGGATAGCAATTTCTCAGCTGAATATTTCTTCCAAAATAAATACTGGCCAAGTACCGTAAATATGGCCATCAATATGGCTAGTGGCATACTCCAGTTGTTATAGAAGCTAATCTCTGGAGGAGTTGGATTTTCGTTGAACAGCAAACCAATGATTGGTGAACTAGTTCCTAAAATGATAATTAGCCCAAGAATCATGAGTAACATTGCACCGGTAAACGACATAAACTCGCGGCTTAATATCGAAGACTCTTTTTGCTGCGTTGGTAGCTTTTTATAACGCCAAGCAAACATTCCAAAGCCTACACCAGTAATTGCTACCATAAAAATGAGCAACTGATTGTATAAACCAAGGTCTACAAAACTATGAACCGAAGAGTCTGCTAAAATGCCCGAACGGGTAAGGAATGTTTCGTACACAATGGCTACATATGCTAAAATCGCAAATAGTATCGACGATTTTTGAGCTATAGCACTTTTCCGCTGGATAATCATAGTATGAATACCAGCCGTTCCAAAAAGCCACGGAACCAATGCTGCATTCTCTACAGGATCCCAAGCCCAGAAACCACCAAATGAAAGCGTTACATACGCCCAATATCCACCTAAGAAAATGGCAGATAATAATGCTACATTTGCGCCCAAAGTCCACGGTAAAGCGGGTCCAACCCATTCATTATACTTTTCTTTCCAAAGAGCCGCCATTGCAAAACAATATGGAATCGTCATCATCGAGAACCCAACAAATAAAATGGGCGGATGAATCATCATATATGGGCTTTTTAGTAAATCGTTTAACCCAGTTCCATCAGCTGGAATAAAATTTGGATTCGACTGAATAAAAGGCGCATTTGGCATTTCTTCAGCAATAGTTCTAAATGGAGAAGCACCAATGGTGATGTCACCAAAGTGCCAACCTAAAATCATGGATAAAAGGAAAACCTGTGTGAACATCAAAAAGAACAAAACAGGAGCTTTGTATGGCTCACGTGTCCATTTCATCAGACCTAAACCAAAAATCCACGAAAAGAATATCCATAGCAGGAAACTACCTTCTTGCCCGCCATAAAAAGCGGATAAAATATATTTCGTTGCTAAATCTAAACTAGTGTAATTAAATACATAGTAGTACTGAAACTGATGTGTAAATAATAAATACACCAAAATGGCTGAAGCTGCAATAATGAATAAGCCTTGTACACCAGCTATCCAATTACCAATTCTTAGTGTTTTGTTGTCGTCGTTCTTGGCACTTATAAAGTAGAGTACAGCAGAAGCTAACCCGGATACAAATGCGAGTGATAAAAGAACTTTACCAATAATTCCAATCATGATTAGCTATTTTCGGCAGAGGTGAATTGAGAAGGATCGGCATTATTGTACTTGGAAGGACATTTCATCAACATGTCTTTAGCATAAAAGGTATCCCCTTTCATCTCTCCAATAACAACAAGTCGATCCGCTTGTTCAAAATTATTTGGTTTCGGTTTAGGGAAAACAACGCGACGCACTTCGCCAGCTTCATCTTTCATATAAAAAGTGAACAGCTTGGTTTCCATAGAGAAGCCATAGTCTTGGGTGTTATCTAATGTGCCAGCAACATGAGCATTGCTCATAGATTTAGCTGCTTCAAAGTCGGTATAAGTGCTGATGCTTTCACCAAAATTATACATCAAAAGAGAGGTAAATCCGATAATGGCAACAATGGCGATAATTAATTTAGGCTTCATGAGTAGTAGATGAATTTAATTGATTTTCGAGTTTAGTTACTTTCTTATCTACTTTTGTGATAAAGAAAAGAAGTACTAACCAAATAATGAGGGTAACTCCAAGAACTACAAAAATCAGGTCGTTTGAATACATAAAATGAATAAATGAGTTGCTTTGCTCAACCTCTGCCCCACTCCATTTGTCGGAGTAAACTTGAGAGAGCGTATCAGCAACGGTTCTAAGTGAATCTTCTTGCATCGTTTTTTTAAAATTACAAATTATCGGCTTTATGTTGAACCGCTTGGTAGCGATGCACGATGTCATAAATCCAAAAAGAGAGAGCTATAAATCCGATAAACGCAGGATATAGAATGTATCTTAATTCTGGAGCCGTGATTTCGCTAAACGCAGGGTTACCTTCGGCACCGGGATGCAAACTTTCTAATTGCCTGGGCACTATATATAATAGAAACGGTATAGTGGTCACTGCAAAAATATTATATACTGCCGAGAGCTTGGCTCTTTTCTCTTCATCATCAAAAGCGGAGCGGAGCACAAAATATGCTACATAAATCATTACAGCGAGAGCCGCTAAATTCATCTTTGGTTCGGCGAACGTCCACCAAGTTCCCCAAGTAAAACGAGCCCAAAGCGAACCCGTTAGCAGCCCACAAATTCCAAAAACCACACCAACTTTTGCGGCCGATTCTGCTTTGATATCAAAACTGAGGTTGGGCGTATTCAAATAACGAATACTGTACACAAAACTAACGGTGAACATAGCGAACATCGCCATCCACATTGGTACATGAAAAAAGATGTTTCTGGCGGTTTGCTCCAAGATTGGAATCATTGGTATTGTGATGAGAATACCACCTATAACAACCGCTGTCATCCAAACTGCAACAATGTATTTCCAAGGCTTCAAAGGTGTACCGAGTGATTAATTTGTTACTACATTTTTACGAATTCTAAATATAGTGATTCGCTAACTATTTTGGGCGATAATTCGGTAAACAAGTGTAATTGCTTTTTTCGCTCTTCTTACCACTTGCTAGCCTTTGAGTTAAGCCTCTCAATAAGAATTCATTTAAAGACCTATTCCATTAAAACTAGACGAAGGTTCAGGCAAGGACATAGATGTTAAATGATTGATTGTTGGTTCTAGACCAATTATCTAACTAATACAATCCCGAATTTATCGGAATCTTAAGAAAGGCTTTTGATTTAATCGCGTTACGAACGTCTTCGTTCGTATTGCAGTCTGGAAGCAGAGCTTCCGTAGGCATTCCATATTGGAGCTACGGAACGAGGAGAAGAGTTTGATTCATTCAAATTAGGATCAACATTTAATATAAAAAGTTGTCGATTTCGAAGCACTAAACTTTCGGTTAAGAAGCAGTTTAAATCGCGCCTAAATATTTATTTTAATTATTTTTAATCACATACCTGTTAGGTGTTCGTACTTTTATTTTCCACCCAAATTTCTAATCAAGTCTTCAGTTTCTTTAAATTTTCCTTCTACAGCCATTGATAGAGGTGTCAGTCCATTTTCCATTTTTGCGTTAATGTCTGCTCTATTATCAAAAAGTATTTGTACAAGTTCTGTTTGTCCATTGTGGGCGGCCGAGTGAATTGAGGTCACATCTTGCATTTGCTTCGCATTCACGTCAGCACCGTTTTGGATAAGAAGTGCAGCCATTTTCAAATTTGAAGTCGCACAAGCAGAATGTATTGGGGCAACTTTGAACTGATTATTTGCTGCAATATTTGGATCTGCCCCTTTTTCAAGAAGTTCTTGGGCCAAATCTAAATGCCCGAAAAATGCAGCAAGTCCTAGTAAGGTAAAACCGTCAGTCGAATAGTTATCCAACAACCTTGGTTTTTCATCCAATAGTTGTTTCACTATTTTAACTTCACCTAAAGCTGCTGCTTCGAAAATATCAAGGTGAGCTTTGTGTTCTCTAAGAATTCGTATCGCTTCAGAATTCCGACAATAAGTAGCAAATTGCAATATTGAAATTCCTTGTTCTGTCTTAGTATCTACAAGTGAAGGGTCTTGATTCAATTTACTCGCTAACTGATTATTATCACCTGTTTTTATGAATTCAATTAGTTCTTTCATTCGTTTTTGCTAAGCGTTGTATGACTCCCAACATCCTAGGCTAGGTTCAGTTGGTTTTACCCATTGAATTTAGCAAATACAAACCGAATAGAAAGTCCGCGAGGACTTTCGTAAGTAGGGAAGAACCATTTATTAATTTTATATTTTGTTGTGCGTTTTTTTATCCGAGTTTCCATCTTTTGACTATTTCTGCATTAAAACCATCTTTCTCCTTTGGGTTAGGCTCTCCTTTTCCTGATGATATTAAGTCAAATAGACTTTTCTTAATATAGTTGCTCCAAGCATCTTCGCATATTTCATAACACTCATATTCAGGTACGAGTCCTTTGTGTGTAAATTCAATATGTGTTTCACTATTTTTTGATGAAATTTCAAAAATTAATTGAGTGTTAATCCATTCGGTTTTGTCTTTTGTGAAATTAAATTGATTATCTATTATTTGATAAATTAGTCTCTCATTTGGAGTGATTTCTATGAGTTTAATTTTACACAAGTGAACGTCTTTATAATGGTAAAAAAATACTTCATTGATTTTGTCTGTTTCGCCTTCTATGTCCTCTGACCACCAAGCTCTAAAATTTTTAATAGCCTTAAATGCTTTTTCTGATGTTTTGTCAACTACTATTGTTGTTGAGAAATCTCTATTTCCCATTATTTATGCTTTTTGTTTAGTTCGGTTTCTAAATTTTTGAGTTTTGATATCCAAAATTTATCAAAATGGTTAATCCAACTTTTGAGTTCGTTAAAACCTTCTTGTTTTAAAATACAATGTCGTTCTCGGCCTATTTCTTGAATTGAAATAAAACCTGCCATTTGTAATATTTTGATATGTTTTGAAACCGCTGGTCTGCTCATTTCGAAATTTTCAGCCAACGAATTAATATTATAAGTGTCTTTCGTAAGCATACCCAATATTTGCCTACGGCTTGGGTCTGCAATTACTTGAAAGGCATCAAGAGTTGGTGTGGGCATTTTAGTCAGATTTTAATTGGTTGAGCATTTTTTTAATGTTTTTATTCCAACCGTCAAACATCGCTGTAAGTATTGAAGCATTATCTTCTTTAAATCCGCTGTGAATAAGACTTAATTCAGTTCCATTTTCTTTAGCTTCTAAAGTCCATTCAACAATAGTTTCAAGTGTTAAATTCTTTTTGCTTGTTCCTCCTTTCCAACTATAAACAAGTTTTTTAAGTGGAATAATTTCCAATACTTTACAATAGAAATTTCCATCAAGTCCTAAACTTGGGATCGGATTTGTTGTAAACTTAAATTCGTGTCCGACTATTGGTTCAAAGTCGTTAGGCATAAGCCATTTTTCTAGTAACTCCGCTTTTGTGAGGTATTTCCATATTTCCTCTGCGGATTGGTTATAAAACCACTTGTGTGTAATTTCTGTTTTCATTTTAGGTAACTTTAAGGTTACGTAAATATATATGTAACTTTGGGGTTACGCAAATGTTTTGTTCTTTTTTTTTGATTGTCTATTGGAAAGTTCTTTTGGAAATATTTAAATGTTTCGGGAAGGTTTTAAAATGATGCCCTACGTTTAATGTAAACTGCGTTTTAATGCAGTTTTATATAGTGTTAGCGATTGTCGGTTTCTTTTCTAAAGTTACACTAAACAGTTCTTCTTTCTTATTTCTTCCTTTCAGTTCTATCTCTCCTTTAGAGCTATATTGATAGTTAGAATCGGGTAATAATTCTTTAAGTGCACCTGAGATCAGTAAGTCAGATTTTAATTCCTTACAAAGACTTTGGATTCTAGAGGTCGTATTTAAGACATCCCCCGTAAATACGATTTCCTTTTTTAAGGCTCCAATTTCTCCAATAGTGACTTCACCGAAATGAATCCCTGCTTTGAATCCAATTTCAAAACCAAATTCAAGAAATAAGACTTCTTTTTGTTCATAGAGGCGATTACGTATGTCAAAGAAGCATTTGATGCAGTTTGCCTGGTTAATCCCCTTGTCAGGTTTCCATGAAATTACGATTTCATCTCCTATATATTGGTAGACTTCACCGTATGAATTGATGATGGGGTCTGACATAATATTGTAATAGGTGTCTAGTAATTTGAAGTATTTTATGTGGCCTAGACTTTCGGCTATTGTAGTCGAAGATTTCATGTCCAGGAACATGAAAATCCGCTTTTCAATTTTGGGTTGATGGTATTTCCCAGAAAAAAAATTTATAAACAGATGATGTCCTAAGTTTTCACTTATTGTTGAATAGATCAAACTGACTATTACCCTTACAGACAAATGAAATAGGGTAACAAAGAAAGTAATACTTACTAAGAATCTGCCTAATTGTTGCCAAGTATCAACTGCTAGTAAACTGACACCTGATTCTAAAGCTAAAGCTAGAGGATAAAGGATGACGATAATTATAATAAATAAGGTGAGGTAAGTGGAGAATTTGTAAAAAAGCTTGACCCATAGTGATTGATTTGAGAATCTCTTTTCTAAATATACTACTTCTAAAGCCCCTAACATAAGTCCAACCACGGCATTCGCTATGCTAGCAAAAATGAGCACAGGGACGGTTAAGGCAATACCAGTATCTGGATTGAGGTTTTGGTTACGTGATACTCCGAACTCTGTTACATCAACTATCCATCCACTCAATACCCAGATTATCGCGAAGGGAATAATCCTTGAAATGTTTCTTTTCGCTTTTGGAGTTATTTTCACGTTAATTTGACAATGTTAGGTTAAATGTATGGACTGATGATTTATTATTTTTAACGGTTGCGGTTTCCTCGCGACTAAAATAAGACAATGAGATTGGGTTTCTTAAATCACTGAGACTAAAACCTTGGCAGTTAGGTAATGCATTATTGAACCATAAATAGATTAGTGATTATAAAGGCCAACACCC
Organism: Balneola sp.; assembly: GCA_048267905.1. Taxonomy (GTDB): domain Bacteria; phylum Bacteroidota; class Rhodothermia; order Balneolales; family Balneolaceae; genus Balneola. The sequence goes on along the minus strand of JBLWWM010000001.1, from coordinate 14,557 downwards.
CGATGGACACGAAGGCTAGCAATCCCAGCAAAGACACCAAAATTAGCCGCCAACAACTGTATTTTTCACCTTCGTTGTTAATATGCTCCTGTATTTTATCATTCTGATGTTGATTAAACAAGTAGTAAGCAATAGATTATAAAACAATGGAATGATTTGATTTGGAATAATCTAATCTTCTGGAATAAGAAACAAGCCTATCGTCAGAATAAACGAAAATACTATGCCCATAACCATGATTTTCTAGCCCTCTCAGGCTCTTTTAAAAGTTAAAAATTGCTAGCGAACAAATAACCAGCCACCAAAGGGCCACCTAAAAATGTTCCTACCCAAACCATCTTATCAGTATATACTTTTCCATCCATTATTTAACTATTTATATGTGGCACGTTTAATGTGTTATACATATTGTTAGCCTTTCATTATTAAGATTAAAGAAGACATTACTTCACAATAAGCACTCAACCTAAGCAAGAATTTCCCATCATGCAAAGCATACAACTGCATAAAATAAGTTGCTTAGAATATGAATTAGGATTGCCATTTTTAAATAGCCAGTACGTAACAAAATCCAACCCAGGTAGCACTGTACAGAAAATACATGGTCCACAATATCATAGGACTATGACCAATGGTAAAAATAATAGAAGTTATCAATATAGCCGCCCAAAATAGGTACTTTTTTTGCTAGTGAAGACTGCAAATATCCTCTAAATACAATCTCTTCCATAATAGGTCCAACAAGGATTGCTAGCAGTAAAAAACCAGATATTTCAAGTACTCCTCCATTTGTTTAGATGAAGTTAAACATCTTGGAGCCACCCCCAATGATTCCTTCGTGACCTAAGGCAGGTAACAACACCGATCTATATATCCATGCTAAAAAGTGTGTCGATGATAAGGCGGCTATTACTAATAAAAGGCCTTTACCTTTTTTAATCTTACTTGATTGTAGTCCTATCTCAGGATAGAATGGTTGACCTGATCTACGAATATCCCACCAGAAGAAAGTAATTATCATAATGCCACTGAGCAAAGCAGAAGTGAGCCCCAAAATCTCGAGAGGAACTTTATTAATTGGCGAAAAGAGCTTAAACCCATAAGAGATGGCAATTCCGGCTAGGAGCTGACAGGCGTACATGATCACAATGGCAAGAACTCCCCTCTTTACTGTTAATGACTATTTATGCGCTGTGTGAAACATAGTGGGTATAGTCGCTTACATGGGTATTGGCATTTGTTCCTTATTCTGATTTCGAATATTCGATTAGCTCCTCTACATACAAAAAATCACCCTGAGACTGAGTCAGTTTAATAAAGGTTTTTACTGCCGGAGCATACAACCAAACTTCTTCTTCATCTGCATTATATCCTCTGGAATTCGTAGTTTTACCGGTATATTTGATGGTATAAGCCATGAAGGTTCCGGCTTCTACTGTTTCCTCCTTGTAGATATAGTTGATTCGAAGTTCACCACTTCCATTAATTCCAGTATTAGCCTTCGATACCTTGGACTCTACATTTCGAATTAGTGTTCTCCTAATCCTGTTTGATACATTGAGGCTTCTCATCAAGGATTTGTTGGTATAGGTCACCTGTTAGTTGCTTTGCATTCTCCAGTAGGTTAACTCCTCTTGTTTTCTTCAATTATAGTATCTATTTCAGCTATCTGATAAAGCAAGCTCTCTAATTTCGACTGTTCGAAGTTTGGGGAAGCTGATAATAACCTTTGATGGAAAAGTTATTTTGAAGCTTTAATTTTCTTGTTTTCTAAGTACTTTTTAGGTGAGCTGCCGTAATCTTTTTTAAAAGCTCTGGAAAAGTGAGATAAATGTTTATAGCCAACTGCATAAGCGGCTTCAGAGATACTTAATTTTTCTTCAGTAATTAATTTTAAGGCTTCCTCTAGTCTAAGTTTTGTAATCACCGTGTTAATAGTTGAAATATTCTCTCTTTTCCAATTACGGTAAAGTGTTGCTGAACTCATAGCGAGAGACTCTGCTATTAACTCAACATTTAACTCAGGATTTCCCAAATGTCTTTTGATAATCTCAATTGTTTTTGTGACAAGGGGATTCTCAATTACTTCCTTATTTGTTAATTGAGAGTTCAGAATTTTCTCACGTCGAAGTAGCACTTTAATTTGAGTGAGTAACAATTTGTTTTGAACTGGTTTTGTGAGATAAATATCAGCCCCAATATTTAACCCTTTCTGGATATCATAGTCACTGTCTTTAGCTGATAAGAAAATAAATGGAATGTGTTTAAACGATTCTATTTTTCGAATTTCTTCCATCATTTCGTAACCATTCATGTAAGGCATCATGATGTCAGAAACTATAATATCCGGGTTAAATTGATGAAACATTTCTAACCCCTCTCGTCCATTTTCAGCAGTTTGAACAAAATAATCGCGACTTATAAGCGAATGCAAGTATACTCTGAAATCAGGATTATCTTCAACTATCAATACTTTTGGTACTGATTCTGATATTAGTGATTGTTTTAGTTCAATATATTGATCTTCAGCAATCTGAGGCCGGGAAAGTCTAAGAGTTGCTTCAGGTTTAGATTCAGAACTTATAATCTGATCTTCAGGAATATGATCCCCTCCCTTTTTAAGGGAAATAATGAATTCTGTACCTGAATCAACTTCCGATAAAACACTGATTTTACCAAATAACTTTTCCACCATTCCTTTCACAATAGCCAATCCTATGCCGGTACCACCTTTAGAATTAGGAGATTCACTCTGATAGTATGGATCGAATATAAATGGTAGATCGTTTTTCGCGATTCCACTACCGGTATCTGAAAACAATATCTGGATATGAGTATCCGATTCTTGAATTTTAATTCTGATTGTACCGGTTTTTGGAGTGAATTTAATAGCATTGCTCAGAATATTTGTACAAATATGGTACCAAGCATGTGCATCAACATAAACCAAAGGTATATTTTCTGATACTTCAATGTTGAATGCGAGGTTTTTCTGCTGGATAGAGTGATCAAATTGGGATATAATACGTGTGGTAAGTTCAGCTATATTTACTTCTTCGAAATTGAGCGAAAGATGACCTGAGTTTAGCTTCGAAACATCTAAAAGTTGATTTACAAGGTCTTTCAAGCGGTTCGCATTTCTCATCATTAACGAAAGTGGCGCCTGATTCCCATTAACACGGGCAGCATTACTTTCAAGCATTTCTTCTAGTGGACTTAAAATTAACGATAGAGGAGTACGAAGCTCGTGAGTAAAATTGGTAAAGAATTCAGATTTCGATTGGTCCAGTTTTTTAATCAACTGAAGTGCTTCTTCCGTTTTTTCTTTTTCAAGTAAAAGTTCGTTGGTTCGGCTTGCAACTTGTTGCTCCAGCTTTTTTTCGCGGTATTTAGCCTGAATGAGTAGGATTTTAAAACCCGAGAAAAAAAGCCCGATTAAGAATGCTACCGATAGTAGTGCGAACCATAACGTTTCATAATGATACGGTTCTATTTTAATTAATAATGAAGCTTCAGCGGAGTAATCCATCCCTTTTTGATAGCCGCGAACACGTAAATTATTAGTGCCGGATGGCAGGTTAGTAAATATCGCCATTCTATCTGCGTTAGCCAGCTGCCAATGCTCGTTTACACCTTCCAGTTTGTATTCCAGTTGTAACTGGTGAGTTTCCGCAAATGTTGGTAAGGTGAATTTTACTCTAACATTTCGCTGTTTGCGGGAAAGTTCAATCTCCGAGAGTCGCATTATGTTTTTAACGGAATCGAGAAATGAGATAGATTCAAACACAGGAGATGCAAGGTTGGTATTTTTTTCTTGGATAAACCAATCTGGGCGGGTGTATATAATTCCGGACTGGTTTGGGAAAAAAAGTTTACCGTCATCGGTTAATAAACCTGCATTTTGAGTACCACCGTTACCTTCAATATTTAATAATCCATCTTTTTCCGAAAAATGCTGAACAGCTAGTTTAGACTGTCTTCCATCGAGGTAATTATTCAGATCAGACTCTTTGATTCTCATTATTCCGCTATTCGAATTAATCCAGAAAAAGCTAAACTCATCTTCTATAATTTTATGTAACGAATGGTCTATAAGTCCGTCAGCTTTACCTAAACTAAGTATTTGTTCGGGCTTTCTATCACCCGAAAGAATGATTCGATTCAGGCCTTTGTCTTCTGTTGCAACCCAAAGAGTATCTGAAGCTGATTGATATACATCCCGAATCATATTACTACTTAATCCATGGTTAGCATCGATGAATGTAAAGTGGTTGTTGGTAGAGAGAATACCAACTCCCATCCCAAAAGTTGAAATAGCTAAATCACCATTTTCTAATTCTGTAATCTCAGATACCCCACCGGTTTCTAAACCGTTTGAATCGGAATATCTATTAAACGCACTTCCATCATAAAGATATAGGTTTTGATTATTTCCTAGCCAAAACCGTTTTTGGGAGTCCTGATAAAGAACATCTATTAATTCATTTTGGTCGAGTGAAAGTTTAATTTTATTCCAGCTTTTATTATTGAATTTCCAGAGACTAAAATTACCAGCATAGATATTGGAGCTGTCATCCACTAGCACAGATCTGAAATATCTCGAATCAAAGTCAGTATTGCTTGCACTCCAACGCTCAATTTGAGTTGGCGTAAATTTGTAGATACTCCCTTGAAAACTACTGACCCAAAGATTATCTCCAATGGTATCTAATCCATACACATTGGCTAATCCGGGAACAGTTTCGGGTCCGATGGTGATGAATTTTTTCTTGGTGATTCGATATACACCATCTCCGCTGGTGGCTACCCAAATTGATCCTTCACGATCGATGGTTAAAAAAGTAATAGCGCGTTGCGGAGCAAGTACCTCAGTATTATTTATATATAATTTATTATTAAAAAGATACGTATTAGATGCCCCCATTTGAGTCCATGCGTTGTCTTCAAAATAAGATACCAACTCTTTGCTAAAACGAGTTTTACTAAATTCACCGGTAGCGCGGTTAAACCTTAAGTAACCAATCTGCGTAGTTAATAAAAGTTCATCGTCGCTTATTTCCTTGGCATCCCAGATATTAATCGATCCGCTTCCGGGAATTGAATACAAATGCTGTACATTTTGTGGATCAACTTTAAGCAGTTGGCTGTTGTAACCAAGTAACCAAGTAGAGCCATCGCGAGACTTAATCATATTGTAAATTTGATCTGAGGGTAACAACAAGTCTGCGTTAAGTACTTGCGAAATAAGCTCTCCATCTTCCAAAACAAACCAACCATCGCTTGTGAGATAATCCACCTGTTCGCCGTTTAAAACAAAGCTATTCAGGAGTTCAATGTTATTGTTAACAGCTATCAATGTGTTAATGGGTTGCTCAGTCCTTTTTTCCATTAACCCTTTATTGGTTTGGAGGATTAATGCACCATTTTCAGTGCTATTTACCTTATGTATATATAGATCGGATAATTTAGGATCATCTTGGAGTCGGGTTAAATGATCTCCATTTAGAAAGTATAAATTGCCAAGAACGTCTACAAAACAGAGCTCTTTGGCGGGTCCTTCCGATATCCATTTTATTCTATTGCTTTGCATCATCGGATGGGTACTCGTCTCAAAAACTACAAATCGATCTCCGTCGAATCGCAACAAACCATCATTTGTTGCTAGGTATATAAAGCCATCATTATGATGAACAATATAGTTCGCTGAATTAACAGGGAGCCCATCCGAAGTTGTGTAGTTCTTAATCTGATATTGCTGTGAAACCTCTTGCCAGTCAAATGGAATGGTATCCAATTGAAATGCTAAGCTTGCTGAAGGCAAAACAAGAAAAAAGAACAGAAGCCCAATTCTAAATAGCTGCATAGCATTATTTGATATGATATGGTAAATAATTGAGAGAATAGTATAAGTGAAAATTCGATTAGTATCAGTATGATTAGACTAATCAAATACGGAAAATTTTAAGAATTGGCACCGGCTGTTTTGTTGGCGAGGAGCTACCTTTTTATCAGGGGTTTAGACCTTTTTCGGGGTACAAATTATTAATACTAACTGCATTCTTTTGTACAAAAAGGTGTGGGTATCAATTTATTAAAGTAAAGCATTATGAATACGTTGCATACACTTTTTATGGCATCACTTTGCACATTATTAACAGCAGGGGTACAACTTCAAGCTCAAGATGCAGATCATAGCATCGATTTAAATGAGATCGATGATTATATCTCTTTACCACACTCCAATAGTACTTTTTCAATCGGAACGGGAGTTCAAAGAACGATTGAATTCTGGATGAGTACGAGAGAAAATAACAGCGGTTACCAAACATTATACGTTAAAAATGGTGAATTCGGGATTTATCTTCTTAATAATGAGTTGATTGTGAATGTGGCTAATGGCAATGTTGATCACGCTTCTGGTAAATATTTGAATGATGGGAATTGGCATCATATATCGTTGGTATTACGCGAAGGGCAAGTGAATGGCTCTGAGCTTTGGATTAACGGAGTACAAGAATTTTCATTCACTTATACATTCAACAATATAAACGCGACTGCAGAAATTGGATCGAGCTATTCAGGTGCCTATTGGCCTTATTCCGGTAAAGTGGATGAATTTAGATTCTGGACCTACGCTAGATTTGAAAGTCAGCTATCGGTGGCCACAAATCCAAGCTCTTACACCGCAAGCGACTGGGGGCTGGGTGCCTATTATCCGATGAATAACCCTAGTGGTAGCTCTGTTTTTGATGTCACTGGAAATAATGTAACCGCTACACTATACAACAATACCAATCCTCGTAAAAACGGTTTTACAATACCACCGGATTATACGAGTCCTGAATTCGTTTCTGATCCGTCTCTTGCATTTAATAGTGTGGATTCTGTGGTCGTTTCTTTCGAAGTAAATGAACGATCTGAAATGTTTTATGTATTGATGGCTGCCGGTGCATCAACCCCAACCAAAGCAGAAATCTTTAATGGTACCGGGGCGGGAGGCGTTAGCGCTTTAAATTCCGGGACATTACAATTCCCAAACGGGGATTTATCCAAAACAATATCTTTTGATGGATTGGCAGAAGGTACAGGGTATACGTTGTTTTCTATTTTAAGGGATGTGCCGGAACAAAACGAAATGAATACTCTTCATGTATACGATTTTACTACACATTCTAATGATCAAGGAAATGCAATTCAACTAAGTGCAGCCAATGATTATGTAGAAGCTTATGCAGATTTTCCATCGGTCTTAGAGCCTTCTTCTGGGCTAACGGTAGAAACTTGGGTCAAATTCGATGAATTCCCTTCAAATTCTGAAGTACATACCCTTTTTGATAAAACGAATGGCTCTACAGGATACAGGCTATATTTGGAAGATGGGATTATTAAAGCAGAAGTGTTTAATTCGAGCGCAGTACAGGGAGATTTATCAATTGTAAACGTACTGTTTACTGATGTTTGGCATCACCTGGCAATGACTTATGATGGGAGTTATATCCGTATTTATGTTGATGGTGAACTTTCGAATTCAATTGCATTCTCGGGAAGTATCGGGCAAAACAGTACGCCCATAAAACTAGGTGATGGCTTTAACGGCGCGCTTGATGGAACAAGGTTATGGAATGTGGCACGTACTGCCAACGAGATCGAATCTTCTTTATCGAGTCCACTCACAGGATATGAAACAGGCTTGGTTTTTAATTATAAATTTGATCTTTCAACCGCTGCCGATTTTTATAATCCGGTTGGTATAGCAGACTACGATGGAAGAGCTAGAGTTGTAAATATTTCGGACCCGAATACTGCCTGGGTTTCCTCAGAAGCTTATACCGTTACGGAATTACCCAATTTTGTAGAAACTCCATTGATTCGACAGGATATAGGTGGAGCGGAAGTATTTGCTACGCTCGATAACCCGGCTAATCTCTATTATATAGTTACAACCACCGAGACCGTATCGCTCACTGCCTCCGATATTAAAAACGGAACAGGAAATGCATCCGGTGCAATAACCTCAGGATCGGTAAGCATCCCAACAGCGGATGAAGAAAGCTATTTTAGTATTAGTGGCCTGGATAAGTTTTCGTCGTATAGAATTTACTTCGCGCTGGAAACCAACGGTGTACCTGCGTTATTAAATCATCAAATTTCAACTCAATTATTTAGCACAACAACGGATGAACCCGGAAATGCCATTGGCTTAGATGATGAGTATGATTTAATAGAATTGTACGAGAATTTCCCTGATTCCCTGAGACCGAGTTCTGAAATAACGGTTGAAACATGGGCCAAAATTTCTGAGCCAGCCTATGGTGGAAGCAATCAGGGGCTGCAACAGTTGATTAGCTACGGGTCTTCCGGCGCTGGCTTTGATATGTATATGTATGCAGGAGAATTTGGATTCCATTTTTTCAATACAGATAATCAATTTTCCAAAGTTCTTACCTCTGTAAATTCAACTACATTCTATCCAAATACGTGGTATCACTTAGCAGCGACCTACGATGGTAGTTTTATACGCTTATATGTTGACGGAGAATTGGTAACAACTAAGGCTGCAAATGGGGAAATATTAGAAAGTTCGGGTAGTATACAGATTGGACAAAGTATGGATGGGGCTTTGGATGGAAGTAGAATTTGGAAGGTTGCCCGAACTCAATCAGAAATTCAATCTACTATGACACAACAAATATCTGGGTTCCACGAAGGTCTTGTTTTGAATTTTAATTACGACCAAACAGATGGCCAGGAATTATATAATACAGCCGGGATTTATGGGTTTGATGGTCGAGCAATAGTTTATGAATATGCAAATACATCATGGGAGCCTTCTGAAGCGTATAACCTAACAGTTATTCCATTATTTGTAAATGATTCACCTACTTTGTCTGTTGGTAGTGATAGCGTTGCTGTTCAAGTTGAGACAGATACTCCCGGTACTGTTTACTACGCTCTATTCTCTCTGGATGAGGTATCATTAACGGCCACGGATATAAAAAATGGCACAGGAAATGCATCCAGCGCCCAACTATTAGGCAGTGTTGAAATTCCTAATGCAAATACACCAACAGAATTCACTATCGATGGTCTTACGAGCGGGTTTCCCTATTATTTATACTTTGCTATTGATAATGAACAAGAAACTGCGATTATAGCTAACCAAGTTACTACCCGTTCGTTTAACACATCAGTGATAGGTGATGGAACCGCGCTAACTTTTGATGGTGAAAATTCGAAAGTATATCTTTTTTCTACAGATCCAATAGATACGCTTTCAGATGAATTAACTATTGAAGCATGGATTAATGCTAGTGAATGGAAAGAGAATAGTTATAACGGCTCTATTGTGGATAAATCCACTAATGCACTTTATGGTTATAAACTATCAGTTGGGGATAATGGTAAAGCAGAGTTCTCTGTAACTACACATGATGGAATTGATCCCAATAAAGAGCATGTAATTACCAAATCGGTCATGGAGCTAAATACCTGGAATCATTTAGCCGGGGTATATGATGGTGATTCATTATATGTTTATATAAATGGTGTGCTTGAAGGTGCGGTAGCACATTCAGGAACGGTACTTGTGGGCGATGAGAATAATCCGGCGGGACCATTAGGCATTGGCTGGAGTCAATACTTTGAAACTCAATCAGAAGATCGATTATTTGCTGGAAGCATTGATGAAGTAAGAATATGGGGTGTTGCAAAATCAAAGGCTGACATTAGATCAGCGATGCAGTCTCAACTGGTGGGCGATGAAAATGAATTAAGACTCTATTATAAGTTTGATGATTTCGAAGGGAACAGAGTTAGAGACAACAGTTCTGGTGAAATTAAATATGATGCCAATACCAGCAATATTAATACCGGAAGCCCTGAAGTTGGAGGTGGCTGGATTTATTCGGAAGCCTTCGATGCACCCATTGGAGGACCGGATTTTCAGAACGCTACACCTGCGATTACTGAAACCTTAGGCAACCTTGCCACAATTAACATAGATGTTTCCGAATTACCCACCATACGATACGTAACAGTACCGGTTGGTTCTACCCCACCAAATCCATATCAAATTGATAATGGAGTTAATTATCCGGGAGGAACCATTATTAATGCAGGTACCATCGACACCTTAATTTCTGGTAGTATAGTGTTATCAAATCTTGCCCCCGAGACTGCCTACGATTTCTATACCTATGCACAAACAGTATCTAATGGATATAAACAGTTAGAACCCACGAAAGTCACTTTCAATTCGGGGCAACTAAAGAGTGCATTTACTAAACAATCTCCTGAGCTCCTGAGTAGTACACAATCAACTGCTAAGGTTAGGTTTTCGGTAAATATTCCATCCAGAGTGTATTACGTAGTTCAAAACGATGGCGAAACTCCACCCACAAAAGAAGAAGTGTTGGCATTGACTTCTTCAGCGGGATCTCCGGTAGCGTCAAGTAGTTTCTTATTAAATAATAGCAATCTCACAACAGAAATCGATATTCAAGGGTTATCGCCAGAAATGGAATACGATGTATATGCTGTTAACGTGAGCTACCCAAATGCAGAAGAGGCAGAGACATTAGATCCAGTTGCCTTTGAGATTCAAACCATAGAAAGTGTGGGTACAGCACTATATTCTGTGGCCTCTGAAGATATGTTAGTTGGAACTTTGAACCGCAATTTCCCAAAAGCTACTATAGAGTTTTGGTTAAATACAACCGGAACAAATAATGGTGAAGTTCTTGATTCAGATCGTAGCAATTCCTCATATGGATTTCGAATCATTTCAAATGAAAATGCTGGCCTGAATATAGACTTTAAAAATGTAAGTGGAGTTCAATCACTTGGTAATGACAATTCAGCAAATTCATGGTATCACATTGCGTTAAGCTGGGATATTACCACCAACGAATTTGTGAGCTACTTTAATGGTTTAGAAACTGTACGGACCACGATAGACATGGGTGAACAGTATATTTTAAATTTGGAATTATTCGGTAACGTCAGTTTCGAAGGGCAAATCGACGAGTTTAGAATTTGGGACGATATACGGAGCGTTTCCGAGATTCAAATGTATATGTCGCGACCACTTAGCGGCACTGAAGAAAATCTAGTTCTGTATTATGATTTTGAGTCGTACAATGGGCAGTTTGTGACCGATTTATCGGGTAATGGCTATAATGGTGAAGTTGTAAATGCAACGTTACCAGAACGATTACAGCCATCCGGTGCAATGATCGATTATTTTGCTCCCGTATTTGAGGTCGCACCTTATATAACCAATATTGTTTCTTCTCGATTTACCGTAAATACCCAATTGTCGGAATCGGGAACAGTGCATGCATTGGTGTGGGAAGCAAATACCGCAGAACCAACTGCACAGGAAGTTAAATCGGGCGTTACTTCAAAGCACTCGGTTGACGTGCATTCAAGTTTTGATATCGAAAGTTGGGATAACGGTTCTACGTTTGTGATAGAAGGACTCCAGCCTAACCAAGCCTATCACGCTTGGATTATTGCCGAAGATGATGCTGATTCGCCGAACTTGCAGGCAGAACCTGTTAAGCTTGAATTCACAACCTCCGATAATGCACTTCCTATAATCAGCAATCTTCAAATTATTGGCTATGATTTTGCCGTTTCAGAAGAACTGAAAGCAAGCTTTTCATTTGTTGATGCAGATGGCGATTCTGCTTCTGAAGCTAAATATAAATGGTTTATCGCCGATGACGTTACGGGAACCAATAGCGTAGTAATTGCAGGAGCAACTTCTTCAACCTATTCTCCAAGTCCCGTAGACCTTGGTAAATATGTTTCCTTCGAAGCAATTCCTTACGATGGAGAACTTTACGGCGATACCGTACAAAGTGCTTTTATGGGGCCGGTTATCGCACCGTCTTCGTTCGATGAACGCGCACTTTCGTTAGATGGTGTGGATTCCTATATGAGTACGAGTTCTCCATTATCGCTTTCGAATACGTCGTTTACAATTTCATTTTGGAGCCGCAGAGCCGCTAATCCCACCGGTGGATTTGTGCTTAGTGCAGATGCTACCCTCGAAAATTATCAATCGATATACCTTGGTTTTCCAAACGGCGGCAACGATTTTCAATTTGGCTTTTTCGGGGATGAACTTACCGCCGCAAATCTAACTTCAACAGCCGGCTGGATACATTGGGCAGTAACATTCAATCATTCTAATAATGAGCGAGTGATCTTTCAAGATGGAGTGGAAGTTGCGAGCGACATCGCCGGAAATGCTTTTCAAGGTTCAGGTGAAATTGAAATTGGCCGATTCCGAGAACAATATTTCGAAGGCTTAGTGGATGATGTCACCATTTGGGATCATATACGCCCTGATAGTCTGATTCGGAGAGATATGTTCAAGCAATTAAAAGGAACCGAAGCCGGATTGATCGCTTATTGGCCTATCAAAGACGGTTTAGTATCAAAATCTGTGACTGATCATAGTTCAAATGCTAATACAGGAACTTTGGTGGGATCCGCTCAAACTTCCAATGGCACAATTCGTCCTCAAGGTACATTTTTAACCGGGAATAGCGGTTGGCGTTTACTTACCGCTCCCCACGATAGCTTGACGTACGGACAGTTTTTGAAGGATATATGGACACAAGGTTACTCTGGTGCTTCCACAACTTCGGGCTCCTCCAATGTTTATTGGTACGACGAACCAACAAGAACGTGGAATGCCCCAACCGACAGCTCCAACATAGTTGGTACCGGATCAAACGAAGGCTCGAGTTTTGGAAGAGGTATTTTAGTGTATGTGTACGATATAGGCGGTTGGCCAAAAAAACTTACCATTCCTGGAAATTATAACATAGAGAATATGCCAATGAGTTTGACAGAAACTCCCATCGAAAACGATATCCAACAAGGGTGGCACGTAATTGGTAATCCATATCCATTTAGTATTAACTGGACCGACTTAGTTGCTCGATCAGGATTAACAGATATATCACCGGTGATTTTCATTTATGATCCATCTAACAATTCCGGTGATGGAGGGTATCGCGTAAACTATGGTTTTGATATTCCAAACTTACCGGGAATCATTGCTCATAATGGTGTAATCGAACCATTTCAAGCGTTCTGGGTGCGTACCAGTGGTAACGAGTCAAGTGGCAGCATAAGCTTCAATGCTGCTGATATTTCCGGGGAGGATGGGATTCTTTATGGAAAATTAAATCCGCAGGAACTCGCTGATAACACCCAGAAATATCTCTTATTTACGGTTGAACAGGGTGGCAAAAGTAGCTCAAGTATGTTGCAACTTGCTAATGGAGAACCCATAACAACTGCACATCCAATGAACTTATCAGCCGATCCATTTGAATTTGGTTTGAATGGTACACATGGTGAATTGTTAGCCTATGAGAAAACACCAATAATTACTGACGGCGAGATTCAGCGGGCAATGCACTTTAATTCCAATATGGAAGAAGAGATAAAGTTAAATGTATCAGGATTCGAAAATTTCGAAGGTGAAGTGCTGATAAAACTTCGTGATACATTTACAGACGAGGAATATTTCCTGGATGGTTCACATTCAATTATGTTGCCTGCTTTCGCTACAACCAATAAAGAAAGTGGTGATAGTAAGAATGCCGAGTCAGCACTAAAAGCATTAACAAGCGCTACATTGAATAATGCTGCAACCCCAAGATTTGAACTAACCATACTTACAGGAAAGGCCGTATTTACCGAAAAAAAACCGGATACACCGGAAGTATTCGAGTTGGAACAGAATTACCCAAATCCATTTAACCCCTCATCAACCATACAATTTGGGTTACCGGAAGTCGCTGATGTGCGATTGGAAGTGTTCAATATGCTGGGGCAGAAAGTGTCTGTTCTGGTAAATAATCAGAAAATGCCGGCCGGCCGTTATTCCGTAGATTTTGATGCATCAAATTTAGCTTCCGGAATGTATATTTATCGCTTGCAGGCAGGAAACATCGTGTTCACCAAAAAAATGACGCTGATAAAATAATTTCTGAAATTGGTATAAAACTGACGCATATCTCTATTGACCTGGTTCCGTAGCTCCGCTTCGGGCTATTTTCGGGAATTCTGCTCCAGACCCCTGCCTCTGCAGAGATGACACGGAAATAAATACCTAAGAATCGTCATTCCCGCGAAGGCGGGAATCTGAAGTTTGATAATATCTCGAAATAGCTACTCGATTTGACCTAGTTCCGTAGCTCCGCTACGGGACATTTTCGGGAGTTTTGCTCCTATTCTGGTGCTGGCTATTAATTACTTCACAAAGTCTCTCTCTCCTATTGTAGGAGAGGGAACATGGGTGAGGTCAAATAAAACGAATCTTTTACTTATTCATTCGGCTTAGAATATTCAATCAACTCCTCTACATACAAAAAATCACCCTGAGACTGAGTCAGTTTAATAAAGGTTTTTACTGCCGGAGCATATAACCAAATTTCCTCTTCATCCGCATTATAGCCTCTGGAGTTTGTAGTTTTACCGGTATATTTGATGGTATAAGCCATGAAGGTTCCGGCTTCTACTGTTTCCTCCT